>CAWDFF010000001.1:0-421536 GCA_963801545.1 Terriglobia bacterium
TGGGCAGTGCAGGACTCGAACCTGCGACCTCCTGCTTGTAAGGCGGACTTCACAGGACTGGACAAAGTGTCGTCCGCCTAAATGAATCAATCGCTTACCCCCAACATCAGCTCGCACGGAAGGTCCCGAGGTGGCCTCAAAAACCTCGAAAACCTCATTGCTTTAGACCACTCGCGGCACATTTACGGCACAGTAATTTGGAGTCGAGTAAGGACGTGGTGGAATCTGTCCGAAGAGCGGGCTGAGCGCGACCGCTCAAGATCGTCGCTTTCTGTCGGCACGCAGGGTTAAGTGATTGCAGACTGATTGCAGATCTCGACGAGCAGTTCCGCACTCAGATGCTCATGGATGCTTCGCTGAAATGGTTCGAGGATTGATGGCTTCGATATCTGTGTAACGAGCGAAGTCCTTTTCGTTGAACGTCAGAATCTTGCCGACGCCGTGTACTCGCATTGCGGCCACCAATCGCGCATCGTGAACCTGAACCCCGGAGACGTTATTCGCAACAAGCAGTTTGCGCCATTCGTGGTGTACGGCCAAACTGTCCGGCAGCAGCCGCAACTTGTCTTCAAAACACCGCGCCCGACGATCAGCTTCCTGGGGAGAAAGCCCGTACCCATTGTGGTCAAGTGGACGAGTACAAGTGTTCCAGAATTCAGCAACGTTCTGTGACGTGTAGCAGAACACTGCGCCGCCCTTGAGAGTCGCATCAATCGCCGAAACCACGAGGGGATAGTCACGATCATCTGGCTTTACCCAGCGAAGAAGGACGTTGCTGTCAACTAGGTATGCCGTGCCCACCATTTAGGCGCGGTCCTCATAGAAACTCTCGCGGGTGAAGCTCTCAGTCGGCAGCTTGGGCAATCCCTCGGAACCTACTGACAGCGCATTGAGCATCGCATGGAACTCTTCAACAGTCAGACTCCCTTGAGGCACAGAGCGAGAAGCCAGAGCTTCCCGCAAGAGACGTTCCGCTACTTTTTCCAGAGGTATGCCCTGGACGCGGGCTTCGGCCATGAGTTGCGCTTCTATTTCCGCGTTGAGTTCGACCTGGATCGTCATTGTGTTTTGCCCCTATACAATAGATTAACTGTGTTCTGAATCGAATACCAGTTGTCCCTGGTTCGGGACGGTTCCGAGCGATCACGATCACCGCCTTCCGACACCACCGCATGCGCCTACGCGCTCCAGAGCGATACCACCAAGAGCCGCACTAAATACCAAGACTTCTTTGCCCTCTGGAAAGACGCCGCACCCGGGCGTCGCCCTGATCCTCTCGTAACCTAGTTGCGTTTGAAGCTGTCCTACCAGTGCTGCCTTGATAGGGACTTTACCTGCGTGGTCTGTCGTGTCTGCAAATCGTGGCGATCCTGCCATTCTGGATTCTTCTTGTCCAGCCGCTTCAAGAATTGATGGTGTTTAGCATGAAGAACACGTATAGATTTCATTTCCATCGAGGGCGGGAGCGACCCCCGTAGCGAGGATACGAGCGAAGCGGGTTTGTGGCGGCTCGACCGCCCACAAACCGGGGTCGCTCCCGCCCTTTTCATGACCCCGCGGGCTGTACTTTGCAGACCGCGGCTCCTTGTGGAAGTCGTTTTTTCGCCTCTGGTTACCGACGACAATCGGCGGACCGTTCCCCGGACCGCATCCGGACCAAACCAACTATGGGAATGGTCCGCTGATCCGGCACGTTTTCATGTTGGCGTCATTCGCCAGAGGTCTCCAAAGAGCCTATGGTCAGTAGTCAGCAGTTAGGTTGTGCACGAGCCCGACAGTCGTCCTCCGCCGTCCATTGCATTGAGAACAGCCCCTCGCCCTGCTGCTGCCAATGGCAGAACAGAACCTCGTACTTCGGCCCTCGGAACTCCCTTAACTCATCGCTGAGTTGGTCCAGTTGGCGCTTGTCGAACGAGGCCGTCTGCCGTCGTTCTAACAGATCGCGAATCGTGAAACATGATCCAGCAGTCACCGGACTTCCGGATCGAGGGGCATGCCATTCGGTCCTCTGCCGGCCCCCCCACACAAGCGCGAGAAAATGCTCTCCGCCTTCGGAAACATAGACTGGTCCGCCGTGACGTATACCACCCGGAACGAGTCCAGCCGAGCGAACAGATCTCTGTACTGTGCAGCAAGTAAGTGTCGAAGCACGAGGGCTTTCTGACCTCCCGGTCGATGTAGCAAGAACAGACCACAGGAGGCGCCGCGCCAGGCGCGCCCGAGAGGAAGAGCGGGATGGGGCCGTCTCGGTCCGGCCGTTCTTTCGAGCGGTAGACGCGCCCAGGCGAGTAGCTGCGATCGATTCCCTGGTTGCCTGAAAAGTAGTCCAGTTTCTCGGTTTCCATGGCCAGGTACTGATGCCCGCGATCGGCAAACACGTAGTCGAAACCCATGAGTTTGATCTTGACGGAGTATGGTTGTCGCCATCGCCGGTTGCGATTGTCCTGCTCTCCGATTGCTTCGAAGAAGGGCTTGGCACCGATGTGATCAACGACGGTGCGATTGGCCGATTCATGCGCCGGAACGTGGCTTTGGGAATCGCATTTTCGATGAAACGCTCCGCATTCCCGCCCCGCTCCTGGCCCAAAAAGCGGTTGTATTGACGGCGTGCGCACCGCGATCGTGTTCGGTCGCGAGCCCTAGGTCGACTTTGGCAAGATCGCCTTCCGCCGTCTCATACTCGATTCGGAGATCGGGCCAGCGGAATCCTCCTCGACTACTCTCAGACTTAGGCTTGGCATTTTGCGAAAGGCCGGAACACTGTTCTTGTGCCGAGGCTAGGCTCGGAGGGTACTCGACCCAAAGATCATGAAGAGCTGAGCTGGAGAACCTCCAAGCTCTCCAACAGAACGTTCAGTTCGGCACGATTTCTTCAGGCGTTCGGCCGCCCGTGGCCGTCACACGGCAGCTGTGGGATTTCGGCAGAATCCGACACTTCTGATAGGAATGTGAAAGAAACCGAACTCGATTGCACGTACGCTCAGCCTAGCCAGCATCACCGGCAGGCGGTGCGCATGGCGCGCGAATGAAACACGAGAAATCGATGAGCAGAGAGTAGTTTTTCTGCCCGCGGTGCTAAAGCTTGGAAAAATGTGCGTGCGGCGTAGGTTGTCGCAACGGAATTTGCCGAGTTTGACGAGCGCCCCCGCGGAGAAGAGATTCCGTGAGGTATCTGACGAGGATCCAATGGCAACCCAGCAGGGGCCGGTCGTCCGACCCCTAACACCAACAACACTGGAATTTCGAACCTTACGTTGATGCAGCCGTTGCTGCTCAATTCCTTCCGCTAGCCAGGCGCCGAGCCGCCTGATCAGCCCGTTCGACTAGGGGAGCCGATTTGAGGCTAACTGCCGGATTTCAATCTTGGAGTTCATGCATGTCCAGCCAGTCTTCGACCCAGCCCGTGATCAGAGATCAACAAAGACAACCGATCGCGGCAACAGAGCCGCCACAACCGGCAAGAATGCAGGTCACCAAGATGTTAACCACCAAGGAGGCCGCTGCACTCCTGGGTCGACCATCATCGACACTCGAGCGCTGGCGCTGTGAAGGCAGAGGGCCCGATTACGTGAAAGAAGAGGGAGGAGTGCGATACTATCAGGACCATCTGCGGGAATACATTCGCAGAAACACGCGGACATCTTCCGTGCGAGCGCTCGTGGAGACCAAGCGTGGACCTTTTTAAGAGACCTGGCCACCCTTACTGGTGGTATGACTTCACGATCCGCGGGGAACGTTTTCGCGGATCAACCAAAGAAACCCGCAAAACTGCCGCCTCGGAGAGGGCGGCAAGGCTTTTGGCAGCAGTTGCTGAAGGCAAAACACAAACTAGCAAAAGAGCCCCGGTGCTGTCGGTGTTCGTTGTGCGATTCATGTCTTATGTTGACAATGCGAAGCTTGCGGCGAAGTCCAAGAGCTATCTCCGGAACGGATGGCGTCTCTTGGAGCAGACAGGCATTGCGAGCATGAAGATGGATCGCATCACTGCAGAAGACGTGGACGCGCTGGCCTTCCCTGGCGGCCCGTATAACATCAACTGTGCCCTGAAGACCCTACGCCGGATGCTGCACAAGGCAGAAGAATGGGGGTTGATTGCGAAGGCCCCCAAACTGAAGTTGATGAAAGAACTCGGCCGCACTCTCAGGCTGGATCAAGAGGCGGAACGCAAGCTGTTGGCTGCTGCCGACCGTTTGCTAGAGAGCGGCAAGTGGACTCCCAAAATGCACGCCACTTTCCGCGACGTGGTTGTTCTCGTCCGGGATACCGGGATGCGCAACAAGAAAGAGCTCTTTTGTGCACGCATCGAGGACGTGGATTGGAACAACCGTGTGTTTTTCATTCCCGATAGCAAGACCGAAAACGGCCGCAGGTTCGTTCCACTCAGTGATCGCGTTCTGGATTTGCTGAAGGGTCGCTGCGGGGAACGGCGCGAGGGCTGGATCTTCCCGGCCTTCTCAGCTTCCGGACATTTGATAACCGTGGACAGGAAATTCCGGGACGCCAGACGTGAGGCCGAACTTCCGGAAAAGCTGGTCCTGTACTGTGGACGCCACGACTATGGAACCAGGGTGCTGCAGGGCACCGGCAATCTTGCGGTCGTCATGCGCGCCATGGGGCACAGCAGTCCGACAACAGCAATGAAATATCAACACCCCGAACTCGAGCAGGTAAGACGCGTCTTGAACGGGACAAACAGCAACCACGATCCAGAACGTGGAAGCTATGGCACATTTACGACACAGTAACCAAATAGCAAACTTGGTAAGTAGTTGATTTATATGGTGGGCAGTGCAGGACTCGAACCTGCGACCTCCTGCTTGTAAGGCAGGCGCTCTAACCAGCTGAGCTAACCGCCCCTTGTCGCCAGGATGGGATGGCGGCTGTTTGAATCTTGCGGGGCATGAACATCCGGAAACGACTTGACTTTGAGTATATGTGAGGGCGGAAAAAGCGGTCAAACCTCGACTGCGCTCGGTACCCAGGTTGGAAGCAATTCCTTACAACGGCGTCATCCTGAGGGACTTCAGTCCCGAAGGATCTGGCGCGCACCGGTACCATTAACGACGCTAAGTGCATCTCTGCTCCACGCCAGGTCCATTCGTAAGCTCAGCGCAGGCTCTTCACGGCGTGAAGGCCGTTCAGGATGACACCCAAATAAAAGGCAACAATTTCAAACTGACACGACGCAGCGCTCGATCGTCGGAATTCCGTCTTTGCGTTGTTGAACGCGACGTGGAGCCTAACCTCGCCTATCCTTTCCTTGCTAGACTGGGCGGTGCGCCGCCTGATCATCAACGCTGACGATTTCGGGCTTACGTCCGGAGTGAATCGCGCCATTGTGGAAGCGCACGAGCGCGGGGTGGTGACCTCAGCCACGTTGATGGCGAAGGGGCGGGCGTTTGACGAGGCGGTGGCTTTGGCACGGTCCCGGCCTCGACTCGGTGTGGGTTGTCATATCGTCCTGGTGGACGGCGCTCCCATGCTTGACACAACACAGGTCCGCAGTCTGCTGGATAGCGATGGCGGCGGCAAGGCCGCAGGGAACTCCCGTTTCCGCGAGGGAATCGGCAAATTTGCGGCGCTTGCCTTGCTAGGCCGTCTGGACGCGGATGAGATCGAAGCCGAGGCCAAGGCTCAAATTGGCAAACTGCAATCCTCCGGGATCGCAGTTACTCATCTGGATTCGCACAAGCACACTCACATGTTTCCGCAAGTCTTCAAACCGCTGTTGCGCGCGGCCCGGGCTTGTGGGGTGCGGGCGGTGCGGAATCCGTTCGAGCGCATCCGCGGGTCTCAGCTGGCGGCGCGCCCGAGCTTGTGGCGGCGCTGGACTGAGGCCGGAATTTTGCGGAGCCTGGCGAACCAGTTTCGCGCAGCCGTGCGTCAGGCCGGGATGATCACGCCCGACGGAACCTTCGCCATCGTGGCTACCGGCGCGCTGGATGAGCGTCTGCTGCGCATGATGGTGGAGAAAATTCCGGACGGAGTCTGGGAACTGGTTTGTCACCCAGGATACAACGACGGCGATTTGCGCGGCATTCATACACGGCTTCGGGAAAGTCGCGAGCAGGAATTACGTATCCTGACTTCGCCGGCAACGCGCGAATTGCTGGCGGCAAACGGGGTTGAGGTGGTGTCTTATCGTGATTTTGCGAGCGATTTTGCGGAAGGGAACCGGCCACAACCTGCGTAACGATCTTTGGTAACCGAAGAGCCGAAACTGCTGGACTATGATCTAATGCTAACGAATTTGTCGCAAATGAGTTTATCCAGGTAGCACGCTCGCAATCGTATGCCCGACGAACCCGAGCTCCGAGTCGACGTCGATCTTCCGGTCCGAGTGTTTGGGATGGACACGGACGGTCGGCCATTCTTCCAGAACGCCCGTGCCCGGAATATCAGCGATCATGGGGCGAAGCTTTCCGGGCTGGAGAACCAACTTAAGCCGGGAGACATTATCGGGGTACAAGTCGGGGACAAGAAAGCCCGCTGCAAGGTGGTATGGGTGGTCGACGCCGGGCAGCTGCAGAAGATCGAAGTGGGAGTGAAAATGTTGGAGGGGCAGGAAAGCCCCTGGCGAAAAGAAATGCAGGCGCCACCGGTCGAAGCGTCTGTTCCGAGCGAAGATGTTGCGCGCAGAGATGTTCCGGGCAAAGAACCATCTACCCAGGACAAGAGAAGGTTCCCCCGGCGACGGGTGCGCCTTCCGATTGAAATCCGTGACGCGGCAGGCATGCAGATGAGGACGAACGCGGCAGACATTAACGGCCGTGGTTGTTATGTGGAGACGCTGCTTCCTCTCCCCAAGGGAAAAGTTCTGGACATCACATTCTG
Source organism: Terriglobia bacterium (assembly GCA_963801545.1). GTDB lineage: Bacteria > Acidobacteriota > Terriglobia > Terriglobales > Acidobacteriaceae > JAIQFF01. The sequence continues at coordinate 6,835 of CAWDFF010000001.1, forward strand.
GCTGGATACAGAGAGAGTCGATACGCCGGCGATTGTCAGGGCCTGTGATGGCGGAGTGGGCATGGGCATCGAGTTTACCGGCCTCGACGAAAAGACTCAGGAGCGGTTGCAGCAGCAAGTCGAGACGATGGCGGCCGAGGAGGAGCCTTCCAAGAACGTCCAGGGGGCTGTGTAGCTACGTCGGCGGCTGAAGCCGCTAATTTGCCGCTCCTAAATGCAGTGCTAAAGCGCTGCTCCACCCGGCTAGGGTGCTGCTCGACCCAGCTAAGGCGCTTGCTCCACCCTTTGGTTTCCGTGCCCTCCACTTTTTGGCATTCCCTTTGCCTTCCCGACGGGGCAAAATCTGAATCCCTGTCGCCCCCCTGCCATCGAATGTGAAGGGCCTGACGGCTGATCCAGAAGGGACGGGCATGAAAATCGGCATCACGTGCTATCCGACCTACGGCGGCAGCGGCGTGGTCGCGACCGAACTGGGGCTGGAGCTGGCCGAGCGCGGTCACGAAGTCCACTTCATTTCCTACGCGCAGCCCATCCGGTTAAGCGGTCCCCATCCCAACATTCACTATCATGAAGTGGAAGTCTCCCGGTATCCCCTGTTCGAATATCCTCCTTACGATCTGGCACTGGCTTCGCGGATGGCGGAGGTGGCGGAACTTTACGACCTCGATCTGCTGCACGTGCACTATGCCATTCCGCATTCGGTGAGCGCGCTGCTGGCGCGCCAGATGATGGCGGCGAAGCCCCGCGGACGCAAACTCCCCTTCGTCACCACGCTGCACGGAACCGACATCACGCTGGTGGGTCTCGACCGTTCTTATCTTCCCATCACCCGGTTTTCCATCGAGCAGAGCGACGGGGTAACAGCTATCTCGCAATATTTGCGGGAGCGTACGCTGCGCGAATTCGATATCCGCAACAACATTCAGGTGATTTACAACTTCGTCAATTGCGATGTCTATGTTCGGAGCGAGAACGCTGCAGAGGCCAGGAAGGAATATGCGCCCAACGGGGAACGTGTGCTGCTGCATTTGTCGAATTTTCGTCCGGTAAAGCGCGTGACCGATTGTATTGAGGTCTTTGACCGAGTGCGCAAGCAAATCCCCGCCAAGCTGCTCATGATCGGCGACGGTCCCGACCGCTCGCGCGCCGAATGGCTGGCGGTGCAGAAGGGAATTCACAACGACGTGATCTTTCTGGGCAAGCAGGAACTGGTGCAGGAGAAACTGGCGATTGCCGACATCCTGCTCTTGCCCAGCGAACTGGAATCGTTCGGGCTGGCGGCGCTGGAGGGCATGGCATGCGAGGTCGTGCCCATCGCCACGAAAGTGGGCGGTATCCCGGAGTTAATCGAGCACGGCAAGAGCGGGTACCTGGCCGATGTCGGCGACGTGGACACCATGGCGCGTTACGCCATCGAACTGCTGGGCAACGAAGAGGCCCTGCGAGCAATGGGCAAGGCCAGTCGGTCGGTAGCGCAATCACGCTTCTGTGCCAGCCGGATCATTCCGCAGTACGAAGAGTTTTACCGGCGCGTGCTGGAGCGGGCTTCATAGAAGGCTTCCGGAATCGCGCCCGATCCTTGCAGCACCGGCAGGCGCAGCCTGACCAAGGTCCCTTTCCCTTCGCGGCTGTCGATGGTCATTCGCGCCGTGTCGCCGTAGAGGACTTTCAGCCGCTCCGCCACGTTGGCCATTCCGATTCCGGTTCCACCTAAGCCCGTAGGCCGCTCCAGCAGATTGGCCGAAGCCATGCCCACGCCGTCGTCCTCAACTTCAATGATCAGGTGCGAGTCGGTAAGCCGGCTGCGCAGGTAAATGCTGCCGCCGTCAATCTTCGACGATAAACCGTGCTTGATCGAGTTCTCCACCAGTGGCTGCAGCAACATGCTCGGAACCATCGTGTCCAGGGACGAGGTCTCGAGTTCCTTCACCACCCGCAACTTGTCGCGTCCGAAGCGGACGACTTCAATGTCGAGATAGTTGTCGATAAATTCCAGTTCTTCACGCAGGGGCACGAAGGCGTCGCTGCTGTTGAGCAGGCGGCGCAGAATGTTGGCCAGCTTGAGGATTAGTTGGCGGGCGGTGTCCGGATCAAAGCGCACCAGCGAGGAGACTGAGTTCAGAGTATTAAAGAGGAAGTGGGGATTGATCTGGTTCTGTAGCGCCTCCATGCGGGAGTGAAGCAGCAAGCGCTCCTGTTCTTCCAGCTTGATCTGAATGCGGACGCTGTTCCAGATCTTGAGTTCGGTGCCGATCACGGTGACGGAGGTGGCGTAAATCAGGGCCTCGACCCACCAGGTGGGGCTTTCCAAGCTAAACGTGGCGTTGGGCGCAAAGCGCGAGAGTTCGGTTTGCACAAAGCGCAGCGCCACGATGGTGACGAAAAACATGGTCTGCCATTCAAAGGGGTGAGGTGTGGGCAGGTTGCGCCGGATCCAGCGGTAGATGCTGAGATCGACGAACGGGGAAAATGACCAGATGTCTTCGCGATTGGGAGCGAAGTTTCGCAGTTGTCCGGCTACGAAACCGCACAACGCGTTGAAGGGCAAGGTCGCCCACTCCCCGTGCCGGAGGGCAGGAAGGGCAAGCAGGACTCCGCCCAGCACCCCGGTGAACCGTCCGCCGATTACGCCCAGCAGGACCGTGGTCTCGAAAGACAAATCACCGGCAACAAAACTTCTGGCGCTGAAGCGGATCCAGACCCCCAAGGCAAGCGGAATGCCGATCCACAGGACCAGATAGATTTTCTGTTTCACGCTGCGTTCATCGCGAAACAGCAGCGACTTGAACTCCACCGAGCGACCCAGAATGCTGGCAGCGGAGGCGGCTACGCCCAGCTTGATCAGAAGATTGATGAGGATGAGTCGCTGTTCCATGGTTCGCTAAATCGGATTCGTTAAAATCGGCTTCGTTAAATCGCGGAAGCCGCTGAGGGAAATGTAGCACGAAGAGGGCGGGGAAGACGGCAATCACAGAGCGTGTGTGCGCAGGCGTTCCGCAATTTCGCGGAGCGTGGTTTCGATTGCGTCCACTTGCGCCGGTCCGCCCTGCGCCATATCTTTGGTTCCGCCGCCGCGTCCGCCTAGTTTGGCCAGCGCTTCTTTCATCAACGTTCCCATATCGAATGGTTGGCCAGGAGATTGAGCGAAAACCAGCGCAGGCTGGGCTGAAGTCACGCTTAGAAGAGCGACTGCGGAGGGATTCTGGCGAGTCAGCTTTTGCGCCAGCAGTTTGATGAAACTCAGATCGCGATCCGGAAACGTACCCGTGATGATCTTTCGTTCACCGATACTTTGCGTTTCGGAGAGCATGCGCTCCGCGTGGAGCCCGGCCATCTCTTCGTGCAACAGTTCGCGGGATTTTCGCGAAGCCCGTGACTCCTCCTGCAACTTCTGAATCTGCTGGGGAACGTCCCAGAGTTGGGCGGAGAGAGCGGCCGCCGCGTCGGACAGGGTAGTGTAATCCCGGCGAGCGGTCGAGATCGCGCGCTTTCCGCAGACGAATTCCACGCGCCATCCCTGTCGGACCTTTTCGGTTTTCCGGAGCAGAATGCAGCCAATTTGCGCCGTGCTCTGAACGTGCGTCCCGCCGCAAGCCGTAAGGTCGAAATCGCGAATGTCGATCAGCCGCAGTTCGTCTTTTTCAATGGGCGGCAGTTTGCGGAGGCCCAGTCCCCGAGCCTCCTCTTGTGTGACGAAGCGAATTTCCACCGGACGATTCTCCTGCACAACCGCGTTGGCCAGCGCTTCGGCGGCTTCGATTTGCTGGGGATTCAGGCCCTTTGTGTCCAGGTCAATCGAACAGTAGTCAGCGCCCATGTGAAACGACACTGTGGGCGTGTCGAACAAACGCACAAATGCGGCGGAAAGAATGTGCTGGCCGGAGTGCTGCTGCATGTGGTCACGGCGGCGCTCGGGGTCAATCAGGCCGCGGACGCGGGTTCCTTTTGGGAGCGGAGTGGAGTCGTGCAGGATGTGGAGGATGGTTCCGTCTTCGCGTTGCGCCACTTCAGCAACGCGCAATTGCGGAGCAGCGGTCCCGACAGGGAAAATCGCCCCGGTATCAAAAACCTGGCCGCCGCTAGTGGGATAGAAAGCGGTCCGGTCGAGGATGATCGCAGTCCGCAAGTCCGATGCGGAGATCGTGTCCAGGACCTCGGCGTCGAATTCATAGAGGAGAGAATCGCGGTAGTAGAGTCGTTCGGTCATGTTCTTATGTAGCGCCGCCGTCCCGGCGGCTGTCCTTCGGCGTCCCACCCGCAGCAGCGAGTGCAAAGCTTGCCCTGAGCGAAGTTGAAGGGATGTCCTCGCGACAGCCGGCGAGACGCCGGCTCTACTCAGTAAGGCCCGATGATGCCACCGATCTGGCGCGAGGCCGGCGGTTTTCCACTCTTCCTTTTTTCTTCTTCGATGACATCCAGATATTTCAGACCTGATCCGGTATTGAACAGCACCACCCTATCGTCTGAGCTGAAGAAGCCACGATCACGCAACTTGCGATACGCAGCCAGCGACGCCGCACCTTCGGGCGCGGCGAAGATTCCTTCCACTCGTCCCCAATGCCGCAGGGCATCCATTATCTCTATGTCGGACACCGCCAATGCTACGCCCGCACTTTTCCTGAGAATGTCGAGGATGAGGTAGTCACCGTAGGCCTTAGGCACACGCAAGCCTGCGGCCAGGGTGGAAGCATTGGGCCAGAATTCAGAGCCGGGCTTACCTTCATCCCATGCTTTAACAATTGGAGCGCAACCGGAGGACTGGACAGCAACCATCTTTGGCCGTGCTGGGCCAATCCAGCCCATCGTTTCCATCTCATCGAATGCCTTCCACATGCCGATCAAGCCGACTCCGCCGCCCGTGGGATAGATAATGCCTTGCGGCATCTTCCAATCAAGCTGTTCGGCGACTTCGTATCCCATGGTCTTTTTGCCTTCGAGCCGGAAAGGTTCTTTCAAGGTGGAGACGTCAAACCATCCTTCTTTGTCCTTGCGCTCGGTTAGCATGCGGGCACAATCGCTGATCAGGCCGTCAACCAGTGTGACCTGCGCGCCGTAGGTTTCGCATTCCACACGGTTCGCCAGAGGGACATCGCGGGGCATGAAAATGTGGGCCTCGAGACCAGCGGCAGCGGCGTAGGCAGCCAGGGCGCTGGCGGCGTTTCCTGCGGAAGGCGCGGCCAACTTTTTCAGCCCGTATGCCTTCGCCATGGTTACGGCCACTGACATTCCGCGCGCCTTGAAAGATCCAGTCGGATTCAGGCCCTCATCTTTTATGTAGACGTTGGCAAATTCGCGACTGGGCAGGACTGGGGTGAAGCCTTCACCCAGAGAGACGGGTGGGGCATCGGGCAGCACCTGGGCATAGCGCCACAAGGTTGCCGGGAGAGAAGCGCGATTAAAGTCTTGCTTTAAGTTTTGCAGGTTATAGCGAACGAACAGCACGCCGCCGTCTGTGGGACACGTGGTCTGAGGATGGTCGGGGCTGAGGTGTGCACCACATTTGGTGCACTCCAGATAGGCGATGCGGGCCACGTGGGGAGTTTAGCATTTCAGTTTTCAGTTGTCGGTTCTCAGTTCCCAGATGGGGGCAGGTGATTTAGCAGGGCGTTGGCTTTGCGGAACCAGGGTCGTTCGCGGCGTCGCAAATATCCTGGCATGCTGGGTTTTTTTGCCAGGATTTGCTGGGCCCACTCTCGCGCTTCTGGGTTGCGGTTCTGGGAGGCGAGAAAGCAGGCGTAGTTGTAGTAGGTCTCCGACGAGGTGGAAATCCTGGTCACTGCCTGGAATAGCGCCGCAGCCTTCTCCGGCTGAGCCGGTGTTGGCGTAGGCGTGGGCCAGCAATCCGGCGGCGCGATGGAAGTCGTAGGTGGGATCCTGGGACACCACGCGTTCCAGGTCGGGCAGGGCGGCAGCGAAGTCGGCCATCTCAATGGCGGCGACAGCACGCCGGTAAAACGGGTCGGGGGAGTCGGTGCGGGAGGAGATCGACTTGTCGTAGGCTTGGCGGGCGCGCGCGAACTGGCCTTCCTCAAGATACAGGTCGGCAAGTTCTTCATAGTTGCCCGCGGAGGGGTTGTCCAGAATGGCGGCCTCCAGTTCGCGGATTCGCTTGCGCCGGGGAAAGACTTTGAACGACTGGCGCAACAGGCCGGCGTCGGGAATCGCCTCAACCGCGATGTAGACGAGAGCTCCAAGCCAGCCGCCGATAAGGATGATCCATAGCCAGAAGGTGTCGGGGCGGCGGCGGATAAAGTGAATGATGGCGAAGGCCTGCAGCAGAATGCCCCACCACGAAAACGCGAATAGTAGCAGCGATCCCATGTCGTGATGCAGCAGTATATTACGCGGGTTAGCTGAGGCTGCGGAGCTTCGCTCCGCCGGACAGCCGAGGGCGGCTGTCCCCACGGGTGTGGCCTGCTAGAATCTCTTAGTGAAGCCCTCAGTTCGCCTCCTCGGTGTAGATATTGACGGCACCCTTCTGAATCCTGAATTTCAGATCTCCACGGCTGACCTGTCGGCGTTGCGGCGTGCCCATGCCGAAGGCGTCGAGGTAGTGGTGGTTACGGGACGGCGCCATACTTTTGCCCTGCCGATTGTGCAGCAGCTTGGCTTCGACTTGTGGATCATCAGTTCGAACGGCGCGATCACGCGGTCGCTGGCCGGCGAGACCTTTCATCGCGACCTGCTCCCGGTTGAAACCTGTCGCAGGCTGTGCGGCGACATGCGGGAATTTCGTGGAAATACGGTGCTGACCTTCGATACCGACGCCAAAGGCGCGATCGTGCTGGAGCACATGAACGAACTGAATGTGAGCATCCAGCGCTGGCTGGAGAAGAATCTGCAATACATCGACTTCGTCATCCCGATTGAAGACTCGCTGACCCGCGATCCCGTGCAGGCCATGTTCTGCGGTCCGATCGGACGCATGCAGGAGGCGTTAGGTCTGCTGTCGGCCAGTAACCTGGCAAAGGACATTACTGTGCTTCGCACCGAGTACCCGGTTCGCGACCTCTCCATTGTGGATGTGCTGAACCAGGGATGCTCCAAGGGGCACGCGCTCGAGCGATGGGCCAACTACCGTGGCATCCCTCGCGAACAGGTCATGGCCATTGGTGACAATTACAACGATATAGAAATGCTTGCCTTCGCCGGACGGCCATTTATCATGGGAAACGCGGCTGAGGAGTTGCGCCGGAACGGCTGGGCGGTGACTTTGGCCAACGACCAGAACGGCGTGGCTGCAGCGATCGAGCAGGTGTTGGGGGCAAGTTTTTCGTAGCGCCGCCGGCGCTAGAAATATAGCGGCGCATCAAACGAGTATGTTTCCCGTTACAAAATTCGCGGCTGGGCTGGGACTACTCCTGTTGAGCCTGTCTGCTTTTGGCGCCGATCTGGCCATACTGCACAACGGTTTTTCCATTCGCCATGAGCGACGGGAGACCCTCGGCCCGGTCACTCGCCTTTACCTGGAGGCTGACAAGGGCGGGTACGTAGACATTGCGACAGACCAGATCGAACGCTTCGAGAAGGATCAGTCGCCCGCACTGCCGCCGGCGCTGGCGGCTGTAGCTGCGCCTCCGCCCAAGCCGCAAACCCTGAACGAGGTCATCAATACCATCAGCGATCGGCATCACCTCGATCCTGATTTCATCAGCAGCGTGATTCATGCAGAAAGCGGCTTCAATCCCCGCGCGGTGTCGCCCAAAGGGGCGCAGGGACTGATGCAACTGATGCCGCAGACCGCCTCGAAACTGGGAGTCTCCAACGCTTTTGATCCGCGGGCAAACGTTGAGGGCGGAACCCGCTATCTGAGCGAACTGTTGGAGCGCTACAACTTCGACGTGGTCAAAGCGCTGGCCGCATACAACGCCGGACCGCACCGCGTCGAACAATATCGTGGCGTTCCGCCTTACTACGAGACGCGCGCCTACGTGGCGCGAATCGTGCGCGACTACAATCGCAAGAAACTGGCCGAGCGCAAAGCCGCAGCGGCAAGTGCAAGGCTAAACGGAAATAAAAAGGCCACCCAGCCACCCGCGACCGTCAAGCAGGCGGCGATTCCCAATCTCGCTTCCCAGGCTTCGCGCTGAGCTATCCGCCCAGCTGGGAAATCTGCGTCTTCATTGTGAGCCCCTTCGCTGCGTTGACCCCCGCCCTCACCTCATTTACCTTGGATCAGCTACCTTGGGTCCTTTACCTTGGGTCGGCGCCTTGCTCGGCGCTGCGGAGTGGCTCGGGTCCTCCCCTAAAACATGGATAGAAAGCGAATCTTCATAACCGGCGGAATACTGATCGTTTTCGCCGTACTGGTATATCTACAGTTCCGTCACTGGCGAAGCTTTGACTGGGCTACCTTTTGGGCGGAGACGGAACAGATCAGGCCGTGGCATATCGCGCACGCCGTCGGTCTTATTTATCTCGCCTACATTTTCCGGGCGATTCGCTGGAAGATTTTTCTGCGCCCGGTTCGTCCCCAGGCGTCGTGGTTGCAGTTGGTGCCGCCCACTTTGATCGGGTTTACCGGGCTGGCGGTGCTCGGGCGGCCGGGAGAATTCATCCGGCCTTATCTCATCGCCCGCCGGCAGAACTTGCCGGTTTCTTCCCAGGTGGCAGTCTGGGCGGTGGAGCGGATCTTCGACATTGGCGCCTTTGCCGTCCTCATGGCCGTGGGGATATTTCTGCCAAGTTCGAGACGGTCACTCCCGCACCCCGAGTATTTCAGCCGATTTCGTGATGGTGGCTTACTGTTTTTTGCAATGGTGATGGGGCTTGCGTTGGGGGCGGTGGTGGTCAGCCGCAAGGGAAACGCCGTGGCCGACTGGGTGGAACATCGTTTCGCACACTGGGGATCGAAGTTAAGCCATCGCATTGCGCAGAAGATTCGTGAATTTGGCCAGGGCCTGAACACGATTCACGGCCCGGTTTCCCTGATCCTCCTGATCGTGGTTTCGATCGGCATGTGGTGGATCATCGCCGTCGCCTACCACGAAGTCACTATCGCATATCACCAGACAGCGCATGTATTCGGAGACGACCCGCTCGACATCCGGCTGGTGCAGGTGCTTCTGCTCATGGGCTCGAGCATGCTGGGATCGGTACTGCAACTGCCCGGAGTGGGCGGAGGGTCGCAATTGGCCACCATCGCCGCGCTGGAGCATATTTTCGACGTGCCCAGGGAACTGGCCGCGAGTTGCGGCATCATGTTGTGGCTGACGACGTTCGTGGCAGTCATACCGGCGGGCCTGCTGCTGGCTCATCACGAGCGGCTGTCGTTGCGCAAGCTGTCCCAGGAGAGCCAGCAGGAAGAGGCCAGCGAAGAGCTCACTCCCGGGCCACCGGTGGTTTGACGGGCGAGCGGACTATTTCCCGCAACTTCCCGATATGAGGCACCGCCTTGCAGGATGGTGTGCAGCTCACGTCGGCCTTCTCTTTCGCCTGTTACAATGCAATCGAAGCGTCATCCGATGCGACATGAAGTGTCCCTTCTGCGGTTTTGAAAATGACAAAGTGGTGGATTCGCGCGAGAGCAAGGAAGCCGATTCGATCCGGCGTCGCCGCGAGTGTCTGAAGTGCGGCAAGCGCTTTACCACTTACGAGCGGATCGACGAAATCCCTTACATGGTGGTCAAGAAGGACGGCCGCCGGGAAAAATTCGACCGCCAGAAAGTGCTGAATGGGCTGTTGCGGGCTTGCGAAAAGCGCCCCGTACCCATCAGCCGGCTGGAACAGATTGTCAACGAGGCGGAAGCCTTTGTCATCGAGTCCCCGGAGCGGGAGCGCAAGACCAGCGAGGTGGGAGAGCTGATCATGAATCGCCTGCGGCGTTATGACAAAGTGGCCTACGTGCGGTTTGCGTCGGTTTATCTGGACTTCAAAGACGTACAGGAGTTCATGACCGAGTTGAAGGATTTGTTAAAGACGAAGGACGCGGCCGAGGCTCGCAGCAAGGGCGCGGTAAAAAGTTAGGTTTGTGTGTGGTCGCGGGCGACACGCCCGCGAGAAGTTTAAGTCAAAGTAAAAAGCCGCGGGCGGGGGCTCCTTCGACTTCGCTCAGGACAGGTCCGCGCCACACGAAACAGAACCACTATGGCTTACAAGATCACGCTTATCCCTGGCGACGGCATCGGTCCCGAGGTGACCCAGGCGGCGGTGCGCATTCTGGAAGCCACCGGGGTCAAATTCGAGTGGGAAACGTTTCAGGTAGGGGCCGAGGCGTTCGAGAAGTTTCAGGAATACATTCCAAAAGAGCTGATCGAATCGATTGAACGCACCCGGGTCGGGCTGAAGGGGCCGGTCACCACTCCCGTGGGAGAAGGTTTTCCCAGCATCAACGTTGCCCTGCGAAAGAAATTCGAACTCTACGCCAACTTCCGTCCCATCAAGAACCTGCCCCATATTCCGACGCGCTACCCCGGTGTGGACCTGATTATCGTCCGGGAAAACACCGAGAGTCTGTATTCCGGTCTGGAGCACGAAGTGGTGCCGGGTGTAGTCGAAAGCCTGAAGATCATTACCGAAAAGGCGTCCACGCGGATTGCGCGCTTTGCTTTTGAATATTCCCGCAAGAACCAGCGCAAGAAGATTCATGCAATTCACAAAGCCAACATCATGAAGCTTTCCGATGGCCTGTTCCTGCGCTGCTGCCGCGAGGTAGCCAAGAAATATCCCGAGATTGTCTACGGCGAGCACATCGTGGACAACACCTGCATGCAGTTGGTGATGAATCCCTATCAGTACGACGTGTTGGTGATGGAGAATCTCTACGGCGACATTATTTCCGACCTCTGTGCTGCTTTCGTCGGGGGATTGGGATTCGTGCCCAGCGCCAACCTGGGTGACAGCTGCGCAATCTTCGAGGCGGTCCACGGGTCAGCTCCTGACATCGCGGGCAAGAACATCGCCAATCCGACGGCGGTGATCCGCTCGGCGCAACTCATGCTGCGCCACCTGGGAGAGAATGCTGCGGCGGATAAGATCCGTGGTGGATTGGAAAAGGTTTATCGCACCAAGGACAAACTCACTCGCGATGTGGGCGGGAAGGCCGGGACCTCGGAGTTCGCGGATTCGATCATCCAATACATGGAATCCGGCGCGGATGTTCCCACACAGGCCGAGTCATCTCACGCATAGATCTATGAGCTTCATATCGAGCCCGTGCCCAGGCTGGTGGCGGAAGTCTGTTTTGCTTTGGATAGCAGTGATCAGTTTTGCCGGAGCCGCATTCCCACAGAATCTTAAGGTCACACTCCTGGGGACGGGTTCTCCGCGCCCGGTGATGGAGCGCTTGGGCCCCAGCATCCTGGTCGAAGCCGGAAAAGAAAAGCTGCTGTTCGATTGCGGCCGCGGCGCGACTCAACGTTTTTATCAGCTCAAAGTTCCTTTTGACGATGTGACCCTGTTTCTGACTCATCTGCATTCCGACCACATCGTTGGCATTCCCGATTTCTATTTGACCGGCTGGATTTTTGGCAGGAGAACGCCGCTGCGCGTCTGGGGACCGGCGGGAACATCGGAGATGATGTCGCATCTGGAGCAGGCATATCAGTTCGACATCCACATGCGGCGCGATGTGGATGAGAAGCTTCCCCCGCAAGGCGCGGTCGTCGTGGCCAAGGACATCGAGCAGGGCGTGGTTTACCAGAACGGCGATTTGAAGGTGACGGCCTTTACCGTGGATCACGCGCCGATCAAGCCGGCGCTCGGCTACCGCGTGGATTATGCCGGGCACTCCGTGGTGCTCTCCGGAGACACGCGATTCAATGAGAACCTGATCCAGTTCGCCCAGGGGACGGACGTCTTAATTCACGAAGTGCTGGATCCGGAGGCTTACTGGGCCAGCGACCAGATGTACAGCGCTGAGCAAAAACAAAGAGTGATCAATCACCACACCACGCCGGAGCAGGCGGGAACGGTTTTCAGCCGGGTGAAGCCGAAGCTCGCGGTCTATTCCCATGTGGTGCCCTTCAATGTCAGTGCGCAGGACCTGGTGGCTCATACGCGAAAGACCTATGCTGGGCCGCTGGAAGTCGGCGAAGACCTGATGAGCATTGAAATCGGCGAGAAGATCGAGGTTCACCGGGCGCCGAAATAGCGGTTGGGCCGTACTGTACATTGACGCCGCCTACAGATTTTGAGTAACATCCTTTTTCTTCAAGGAACCCCGGGGGATGGCTAACCCAACACGGCGAGTAGGCGTAGTCCTGTTCCAGCTCGGCGGCCCCGACACGCCGGAAGCGATCCAGCCGTTTCTTTTTAATCTGTTTTGCGACCCTGACATTATTGATTTTCCCTTTGCCCGCATTGGGCGGAAACCCCTGGCCAAACTGATTTCCACCACCCGGGCCAAGAAAGTGCAGCACCACTATGCGGCGATCGGCGGGGCGTCGCCGATCCGGCGCTTTACCGAACAGCAGGCGCGCGCGCTCGAGCAGAAGCTGACCTTCGATGGCGTGGACGCGCGCTGTTTTGTGGCCATGCGCTACTGGCATCCCTTTACGCGCGAAGCGGTTGAGCAGTTGCGCCGTGCCGGGTGCGACGAGGTCGTGCTGCTGCCTCTGTATCCTCAATATTCGAGCACTACAACCGGGAGCAGCCTCAACGAATGGCGCCGCATGTCCGATAACGGCATCCCGGTGCATTCGATCGAAACATTTTATGACCACCCTCTTTACCTGGATGCCCTGGTCGAGAAGGTGGATGAGGCCATGGCCCGCTTCCCCGACGCCGAACGCGCGGAGATTGTGTTCAGCGCGCACAGCGTGCCGCTGTCCGTGATTGAGCGGGGAGACCCCTATCAGCGTCACATAGAAGAGACGGTCAAACTGCTCATGCGGCGCGGAGGATGGCGGAACCGCCACCAGCTCTGCTACCAGAGCAAGGTGGGAGCCAGCAAGTGGCTGCAACCTTCGCTGCACCGGACGATCCGCGACCTGGCGGCGGAGCGGGTGAGCGAGGTTTGCGTGGTTCCTGTCGCATTCGTTTCAGATCACGTGGAGACTCTAGGGGAGATCGACCGGGAGGCGCGCACGGAAGCTGCGGCGCTGGGGATCAGACAGTTTGAGATGACGTCGGGCTTGAATGATTCTCCGACGTTCATTGCGGCGCTGGCGGATTTGGTAGAGAACGCCGTGGGTATGGGTCCGGAGCGGCAACGCGACGCAGAGCGTATGGTTGCGGCCGATTAGCGGAAACGATGTAGCGGCGGGCGTCCTCGCCCGCCGGGCGGAGCGAAGCTCCGCAGGTGAGTTCCATAAAGCAGGCGAGCGTTGCTCGCCCACCCGGACGAGGGCGTCCGGGCCTACGTGGGTTCGGGTTATACGTGGGTCGTGTTTGCGGTTGTCAGATTCGGGTCATTGAGTTCTTTAAGGAGTGAAGGAACGGATGGCAGACGAGTCCAAGAGCGGAATTCTCGGGCGGCTACCGCCCTTGCCGCGGGAGCCTCTCAACAACTCCGTGATTGGCATGGAGCAGGCGTATCGCCAGCGCAAGGCTTTGCCGCTGCTGACCGACGCTGACATCGAAGCCCTCAAAGCAGGCCAGCCTATGCCGTGGGAGGAGGGTGGCGCCGGGGTGTCCGCTGCTCCGGCAAGCACTCCAGCCGCGCCTGCTGCACCCGCCCCCACGACTGCGGTGGCGGCACCTCCGGCCGCGGCGCCAGGAGGAATCAGCGAGGAAGTGGCCAAGTGGGTGGCCCAAGGAAACAAGTGGAGCAAATCCACCATCGCCGCCGAACAGGCGCGTCGCGCGCGCAAAGGTCTGCCTGCTCTGAATAACGCCGAGGCTTCCGCCCTTCTGGGAGAACCTTTTGAGGCGAGCGCGCCGCCCGCAGCTGCTCCCCCGGCGCCCGGGCCTGCCGCGGCAGCGCCGGTTCCTGCCGCTGCGAGCGGCACGATCAGTCCTGAAGTCGCGAAGTGGGTCGCGGAAGGAAAGAAGTGGAGCAAGTCAACTATTGCAGCCGAACAGGCGCGGCGCGGCCGCAAGGGCCTGCCCACGCTGAATCCCGCAGAGGTAACTGCTCTGCTGGGTGAGCCGGCGGCAGCGGAGGCACCCGCACCAGCGGCGGTTGCATCCCCAGCGGCTACGGCTAAACCAGTCGCCGCAGCGGCTCGTGCGCCGCTTGGTCCTCCATCGGCGGCGGCTTCGGTGTCTCAGTCCGGAGAGTCAACGACCTACGTCGGAACTCCTGCGGTGGGAACTTCCCGAGCAGCTGCATCCGCGGGTGTGGCGTCGGTGGGACCGGAAGACAACGAACTCAACCAGGGTCGCCGGCGTTTTGCCTGGGCCGCGTTTGCCGCGTTCATGACCGCATGGTTCATCGCCTTCTTCCGCTTCTTTCTGCCCCGCACGCTTTTCGAGCCAGCCACATCATTCAAGATCGGATACCCGGCGGACTTTGGCTTGGGGGTGGACACCAAGTTTCAGCAGAAATACCGCATCTGGGTAGACCGCACGCCGGACCGGATCTTCGTGATTTATGCGCGTTGCACGCACCTCGGCTGCACTCCCGACTGGAAACCGGCCGAGAACAAGTTCAAATGCCCCTGCCACGGTAGTGGATACGACAGCGAAGGCATCAATTTCGAAGGACCGGCGCCGCGGCCAATGGATCGGGCCAAGGTTGAGATCGCGCCTGACGGTCAGATTCTGGTGGATGTTTCCAAGCTTTACCAGTGGCCCAAGGGACAGCCCAGCGCGTTCAATGATCCCGGGGCGTTTTTGCCGACTTAGAAATTTGTGAGCTTCGCTCGACCTGGCCGGGTCATAGACCCGGCCCCACACGGGATGGGAAGAGGTTTCGATGCCTGAAGAAAACGGAAGCGGCAACGGGAAGAACGGGAACCGGGTCGGCCTGCTGGAACGGGTGAAGGCGGGCGTCAAGGAAGACGTCCAGTCGCTCAAAACGGATCTGCCGGCGAAGGCCAAGGACCAGATCGAGGGTCTCAAAGATCCGACCAAGACCCAGGTCTATACTTCGATCTTCCGCCACAAGCACGATGACACGCCGCGCAATCGCGCTCTGGGCGTGCTTTCGAACGTGTTCCTCCACCTGCATCCGGCGAAAATCAATCGTGACGCCGTGCGCTACAGCTACACCTGGGGCATGGGCGGGATCACGTTCTACCTCTTTATTGTGCTCACTCTGACCGGGGTGATGCTCATGTTTTACTACCATCCCAGCAAGGTGCAGGCGTTTCGCGACGTACTGTATCTCGAACACGACGTGCCCTTCGGCAAGCTGCTGCGCAACATGCACCGATGGGCAGCACACCTGATGGTGATTGCCGTCTGGCTGCACATGTTCCGCGTCTTTCTCACCGGGTCGTATAAGAAGCCGCGCGAATTCAACTGGAATATCGGTGTGCTGCTGCTGGTGTTCACGCTTCTGCTTTCGTTTACCGGTTACCTGCTCCCGGACGACCAACTGGGGTTCTGGGCTGTGACCGTGGGAACGAACATGGCACGGGCCACGCCGATGCTGGGACACGAAGGTCCGTTCGGTGCGATGTTCAAGATGACTCCCTACAATGACGTGCGCTTCGGACTGCTGGGTGGATCGATCGTGGATGCGAACGCGTTGTTGCGGTCGTACATCTGGCATTGCATCGGGATTCCGATCGTAGCATCGGTGCTGATGATTGTGCATTTCTGGCGCGTGCGAAAAGACGGCGGAATTTCGGGACCGGCTCCGGTGATGCTGGCTTCGGAAGTGAAAGAGCCGAAGAAATAGAATCGGGTGAGGACGGGTCATGACCCGTCAGGCCGAGCGACGCTCGGCAGTTTCCGGGGATGGGTTTCTGGCTTGCACCTCCGAGGGCAGGATGCCACGGGACAGCCGGCGAGACGCCGGCGCTACGCAAGAACAGGTCGAGCTTCGCTCGACTTGGACGGGTCGAGAGACGCCGTCCCCACACGGGCTGTGGAGCGACTTTATGGATTGGCGACAACTTTGGGAGATCTGTTCGGCGCCTGACAATGTGCCCATCGTGGGGCTGATTCCTCTGCTCATTTTTTACATTTACCTGGCGTGGAAGCAGGCCAAGGCCAATGATGCATTGATTGGCGAACTGGAAACCAATCCTGCGATGGCCAAGACCCATCATCGCAAGTCGTGGCCTTTCCGCCCCGGCTGGCAGAAGGAAATTCATGTGTGGCCCTTCCTGCTGCGCATCGAGTTTCTTGCCGCCATGATCGTCACCATCATTCTGATGGTCTGGTCGATCACCTTGAACGCGCCTTTGGAAGAGCCGGCGAATCCCAACCTGACCATGAATCCGGCCAAGGCGCCCTGGTACTTTCTGGGCTTGCAGGAAATGCTGGTGTATTTCGATCCGTGGATCGCGGGCGTAGTCATGCCCACACTGATCATCATTGGACTGATGGTGATCCCTTACATCGATACCAACCCGCTGGGCAGCGGTTACTACACCTGGAAGCAGCGCAAGTTTTCGATTGGCACGTTTCTGTTCGGTTTCATTGTTCTTTGGGTCGCGATGATCATTATTGGAACGTTCATCCGCGGCCCTGGGTGGCAATGGTTCTGGCCGGGGCAAACCTGGGACCACAATCGCCTCATTTATGAGGTGAACCGCGATCTGCCGGACATTTTCGGGATCACTTCGAATCTGGGCAAAGCGATTTTCGGCGGCCTCGTGGTGGGAGGATTTTATGTGGTCGGCGGGTTCATTACCCACGCCCTGTTCCGGCGCTACAACCCGAAAGATTACAAGCGCATGAGCCTGCTGCAGTACTCCATCATGATGTTTTTCCTGCTCAGCATGGTGGCGCTGCCGGCGAAGATGCTGCTGCGACTGGCATGGCATATCAAGTACGTGTGGATAACGCCGTGGTTTAACGTTTAGAACCCGTCGTTGGCCGTTGGCCTTTGGTCGTTGGCCAGAACCAACGGCTTCCGGTCTAAGCCAACGACCAACGGCTGAGAACCAACGACGGTTTGGAGGATTTGGTGCCACCTGTCCCCGAGAATGATCCGATTGTAAGCAAGTCTTACGCGGCGCATTACGTCATCGCCATGTTGATCCTCATGGTGACGCTGTTTTGGGCGCTGTGGGATGAGTCCTTCGGACAGCGGCCATGGAAGGCCTTTCAACAGGCATGGAAGCAACGCTACAGCGCTTTCCTGAACAGCGCGCGCTCGAAATCCTCGCAGTCACAGAACGAAGTCGAGAAAAACCCACAGTACCAGCAACTCGAGCAAGCCTATAAAGACGCCTACGAGACCGCCAAGCCGCGGCGGGATGAACTGCAAAAGCAGATTACGGACCTGAGCGCGAAGATTCTGGCCGTCCAGAATGTTTTTACCGACCGCCGCGCCTACGTCAATGCTCTTACCTACGAACTCGAGACTGAAACCAGCGCCTCGGGCAAGAAGAGCAGGCAGGAAGACATTGACGACTACAAGAAGAGGAAGGCTACCGTCGAATTTCCCGACGGCCACCGGCAACAATACAACTTCTCGGAACTGGAAGAAACCTACAACTCACTCAAAGATCAACGCACCAAGCTGAGTGCTGAACTGGGAGACGTGCTGAAGCCGGTGACCGAGGCCAGCAACAAGATGACGGGCTTCGTCACCGATCACATGGTGGACCTTACGCCTTCCCAGATCGACGGCTTGAAGAAGAAGACCGCAGAGTGGGATCCGAAAGATCGTGCAGATCAACGTGGCGGAAGCCAACATCGTGGACCGCTGCGAATCCTGCCACATGAACGCGAGAGAGCCGCTGAGGATCACGCCTGCGGTGATGGAGGCCAGGGGCGAAAAGAAGCCCGACGAATACGCCCGCGCCTTCACCAGCCACCCCGAGCCGGAATTGCTGCAGACACACGATCCCGACAAATTCGGTTGCTCCCCGTGTCACCAGGGAAATGGCCGGGCAACGACCAGCGTAGAGAAAGCTCACGGCAACTATGAGCACTGGTTGTGGCCACTGTTTCCCAAGCAGAACGCCGAGGCGGGTTGCCAGACGTGTCACGCTGCGGATATGCAGCTGGCCGTGGGCGATGTCGGCGCCCACATTTCCAATGGCAAGTTTCTCTTCCGCCAACGTGGTTGCATGGGCTGCCATCGCTACGAAGGTTACGACAAAGAGCCAGAGGATCTGACCTCGATCGCGCAGCAGCTCAAGCTGTTTGAGCAGCAGAAGACTGACAATGCGAAGACATCGGCCGACCTGATGAAGCAGGCCGACACCGCCACCAGCAACGAGGAAGCCAACACTCTGAACCAGAAAGCTGTGGCTCTCAGAGTTGCCAACAGCAAGATCGATGGCCGCATCCAGCAGCTGGATTTCCAGACCCACAGCCTGATGCAGGACGTAAAGAAGATTGGGCCGAACCTGAAAGACGTCCGGCTCAAGCTGAATCGCGACTGGATTCCGGTGTGGTTGAAAAAGCCAAGCGACTTCCGGCCCACCACCAAGATGCCGAACTTCCGCCTGTCCGATCATCAGATCCAGACGATCTCTGCATACTTGTGGCAATCAGGATTCACCGACGCTCTTCCCAAGCAGAAGCCGGGGAATGCTGCGCACGGCAAGGAGTTGTTTGAGAGCCGAGGCTGCCTGGCGTGTCACTCCATCGGCGAAGGCGATGAACTGCAAGGTGGAACGTTTGCCGCCAATCTCACTCGCGTAGGCGAGAAAGCCAACTACGACTACCTGGTTCGCTGGGTGCACAACGCGCGTGAGCGTACGCGTCCTTATTGTCCGTACGAGAAGAAAGATATTGGTCCCGAGGATTACGCCAAGAAGGGCTTGCCATACGTGTTTGACCTGCAGCACAGCCAGTGCCCCAATGATGGTCACGAACTGCAGGTGCAGAACATGACCGTGATGCCTAGCCTGCGCCTGAGCCCGGAAGACGCGCAGGATATCGCGTCGTATCTGATGACGCAGAAGAAACAGGAGCCTTCGGCCTATGCTGCAGCGCCCTTCATGGAAGATCCGGAACTGAAGGAAGAAGGCAAGAAATGGATTCGGCACTACGGCTGCGCTGGGTGCCATGAAATTTCCGGCTTCGAAGACGAAGGCCGCATCGGCACCGAACTGACCTACGAAGGCAGCAAGCCCATCGAGCGTCTCGATTTCGCGTTGTTCACAGAGGTTGCACAGCGCGGTGGCAAGGGCTCCGAACCGATCACCGACCCGGAAGATCTGGCGCGCCTGCCAGAAGGTCCGGCGAAAGAATCGTGGTACGACCACAAAGGCTTCTTCGA
The DNA here is from genome assembly GCA_963801545.1 of Terriglobia bacterium. Lineage (GTDB taxonomy): Bacteria > Acidobacteriota > Terriglobia > Terriglobales > Acidobacteriaceae > JAIQFF01. Next base: position 26,069 of record CAWDFF010000001.1, read on the forward strand.
GCACAAGCTGGCGGAGCCGAACGTCTATGACAAGGGTAAGGTCAAGTCGGAGACGGAAGTGCTCCGTATGCCCAACCTGCATCTCTCCAAGGCAGAGATTCAGGATCTCACGACATTCCTGCTGGGAAGCGAAGAGAGCTCACTGCCCCCCGGCTACCAGTACAAGCCCGGCGACTCGCGCCGCGATATCCAGGAAGGCTGGTGGGTGGTTCGAAAGTACAACTGTGTAGGCTGCCACCAGTTCACGCCCGATCAGGGCACGGTGCTGATGGGCATGAAGCATTATCAGGACATCCAAGAACAACTGCCTCCCAAACTCCTGACCGAGGGAGCGCGGGTTGATCCGGAATGGCTGCGGCGTTTCCTTTCCAATCCGTCGCTCAGCACTACGGACACGAACCGCAACGGTGTGCGGCCATACCTGCAGGTGCGCATGCCGACGTTCTCTTTCTCTGATAACGAACTGCGCAAGCTGGTCAGGTTCTTCCAGGCGCTGTCGCAGCAACCCATGCCCTACATTCCGGAACAGGTGCCCGTGCTGACCACCAAGGAAACCGACATGGCGCGAAGCCTGTTCTCGAGCACGGCGGCGCCTTGCCTGAAGTGCCATGCTACCGGCGATCCGCAGCATGACAAGATTGCTACTGCACCCAACTTCCTGCTGGCAAAAGAGCGTCTAAAACCAGACTGGGCCGAGCGCTGGATTCTGGATCCACAGGCCATCAGCCCGGGAACCTCCATGCCTTCGGGGTTGTTCAGACGGGAAAATAATCACTGGGTCTTCGCTGGTCCGACGCCATCTTCTTTCCAGGGGTATGACAAAGACCAAAGCAGGCTTCTGGTGGACTACATATTCCAGCTCACGCCCGAAGAACAGCGGCGGGTGGCGGCATCCAGGGCACATGCCCAGGCTTCAGTTCAGCCGCGAGAAAAGAGGAAGCAGGCTGCGGGTGCGAGTTCGGCGGCGGGGAGCGGTGGTTCGCGGTAGAATGTTGTGCTGCGCGGATGCCGTAGAGAGGCGCGGGTTCAGATGCGCGGGTGAGTCGCCCGCGCCCACACGAGCATTTCAAATACATCAGCTTGAATCTGACGAAAGGGCGACATAATGAATAGGAAAATATGGGCAGCATTGTTCGTGCTCTGCCTGCTGGGATTACTGGCGGGCTGTAGCAAGAAAGAAAACACCAATGAGGAACAGGGCACTTCGCCGACTTCAGAAGTAAAGCCGGCGGCCACCTCGACTCCAATTGATCCGGCGACGGCCGCCAGCGTGAGCGGTACCGTGACCTTCGGTGGCGCGGCTCCAAAAGGGCAGAAGATTGACATGAGCCAGGACGCGGCCTGCAAGGGCAACAACATGGCTGAGACGATCGTGGCCGACGGCGGCAAGCTGGCCAACGTCTTTGTTTACGTGAAAGAGGGCGTGGGTGATCGCACCTTCGACGTTCCCAAGGACTCAGTCACCATCGACCAAAAGGGATGCCAGTACCATCCTCACGTTTTAGGCGTGATGACCGGACAGAACATCGAGATCCGCAACGACGACGAAACCACTCACAACATCCACCCCACTCCGAAGGACAACCGCGAGTGGAACGAATCCCAGCCTCCGAAGGCGGCAGCGCTGGAAAAAAGCTTTGCCCGCGAAGAAGTGATGTTGCCGGTGAAGTGTAACCAGCATCCCTGGATGAAGATGTATGTCAATGTGGTGAAGACGCCGTTCTTTGCAGTTACCGGGGCCGACGGCAAGTACGAGATCAAGGGCCTGCCGCCGGGCGACTACACGCTGGCGTTTGTGCAGGAAAAGCTGGGTGAGCAGACACAGAAGGTTACGCTGGCCGCCAAGGACAGCAAGACCGTAGACCAGGCGTTCAAACAGTAGTTGCTTTTCGTAGCGCCGCCGTCTCGGCGGCTGTCAAGCGGGCGTCTCGCCCGCCGTTGGGGGCAAGACTAAAGACCCCCTGAGACAGCCGCAGAACCTGCCTGAGCGAGGCCGCCGGGACGCGGCGCTAACAGTTCTCCAAGGAGCCATTTCTGCAGGCCGTTGCCTTACCCTACAATCGCGCGCATCACCGGTTTGCGGTGTTTGCCGCGGGCATGACTTTTCTACTGATCATCGCCGGGGCGCTGGTGACCAGTAATGACGCCGGTCTATCCGTCCCCGACTGGCCGACTTCGTTTGGATCGCTCTACAAAATTCCTCACCTGGTCGGTGGCGTGAGATTCGAGCACACGCATCGCATGATTGCGCAGTTTGTCGGATTCCTGACCATCATTCTCGCTATCTGGACCTGGCGAGCTGACCGCCGCCGCTGGATGAAATATTTGGGCGTCACGGCGCTTGGCCTGGTGATCGCGCAGGGAGTGCTGGGCGGCCTTACAGTGCTGTTCTACTTGCCCCCGGCCATCTCTTCGGCGCATGCCGCGCTGGCGCAAACCTTCTTTTGTGTCACCGTCCTGATCGCCGTATTCACTGGTCGAACATGGGTGGAGGAACCACCGCGAGCTGAATTTGATGAGCGCCGCCCGAGCCTGTTCACGCTGGTGTTGCTTTCGATTTTCGTGCTCTATGTGCAACTCATTTTCGGGGCGATGTTCCGTCACCACGGCCTGAGCTGGTGGCCGCACGTCGTGAATGCGGTGACCGTCGCGGTCATGTTGACGTGGACGGCGATTCGAGCCTTGTCACAATATTCCGGGATTGACGAAATCAGACGGCCTGCTGTTACTATGCTCTCGCTGCTGATCGCACAACTCTGTCTGGGTTTTGTTGCTTTTCTCACCCGGATAGCCTGGGGTCATGATGCGGTCCAGCCCGAACTGCCCATGGTGATGTCAACCGTCGCACACGTTGCGGTAGGTGCTTTGCTGCTGGCCACCACTGTGGTCCTGGCAGTTCAGGTGTGGCGCCATGTGCCCGTGGCGCTGGCGGAGCGGGTTCCGGGCCGGGAAGGAAAGCCGGTGGCTGCATGAGCACTGCGACACAAACGCTGGTGGTTCCGCGAAACGGCGCTATGACGCTGGTTCGCGACTATGCGGAATTGACCAAGCTGCGCGTGACCACGCTGATTATCATGACCGCGTGGTGCGGCTATTATTTCGGGGCATTGAAGTCGGGAGTCTCATCTCTGTCCTGGGGTCTGCTGCACGCGCTTCTGGGGATCGGCCTGGTTTCGGGCGGGACCGCCGCGCTGAACGAAGTGATGGAGTGGCGGACGGACGCCAACATGCGCCGCACCGCTCAGCGCCCCATTCCGGCGGGACGATTCGGCTTGCCCCACGCTACGATCGTGGGCGTACTGATGATGCTGGGCGGCGCACTCTATCTTGCTGTTGCGCTCAATCCTCTGACCGGATGGCTGGCGCTGGCTACCTCCGCGGTCTACCTTGCCGCCTACACTCCGTTGAAGAAGATTCACCCCATCTGCACCTTCGTGGGCGCTTTTCCCGGAGCCATGCCGGGCGTGCTGGGCTGGACGGCCGCCCGCGGCCGCCTGGAGTGGGGTGCGCTGGTGATGTTTGCCATCGTATTTTTCTGGCAATTTCCGCACTTCTTTTCCATCGCCTGGCTTTACCGCCAGGATTACGAGGATGGTGGCATCCGCATGTTGCCAGTGGTGGAGCCGGATGGGAAGTCCACCGCCCGCCAGATCCTGCTGTACTCGCTGGCGCTGATTCCGGTCAGCCTGCTGCCGACGTTTCTAGGCATGTCGGGCTGGCTTTATTTCAGCGGGGCGCTGCTGCTCGGGGTGTGCCTGTTCTATGTCGGGGTCCGGCTGGCTACGTTCAAGATGGCGCCTGACACGCCTCGTTCGAAACAGCGGGCACGTCAGCTTCTGCAGGCAACGGTATTTTACCTGCCGCTGCTGTTCGCGCTGATGATGCTGAACACGCATCTGTAGGCCGGTTTTCGGAGCGCCGGCGTCTCGCCGGCATGTTGGGAAAGTTAAGGCTCGCTGGCCCAACCGAGCGTAGCCCGGCGGTCCGCTTAAGATAAAATACCCTGTGGTCTCCAAAGCCCCCGCTTACGTCGCGCTTGACCCCCAAAGTAGCGCCGCTCTTGCCACTCCGGTTGTGATCTCGGTTCAGGATCTGGTCCACCGTTATGACGGCCGGACTGCGCTGAACGGGGTTTCATTCGACGTCCGCCACGCCGAACTTTTCGGACTGCTGGGACCCAACGGCAGCGGCAAGACTACGATGTTCCGAATCCTCTCGACCCTGATGGTTCCGAGCGGCGGCCGCGCCGTCATCATGGGATTTGACGCGGCGAAAGAACCTAACAAGCTGCGCCGCCAAATCGGCGTGGTCTTCCAGGCCCAGAGCATCGACGTAAAACTGACTGCGGCCGAAAATCTGTGGCATCAGGGTCATCTGTACGGATTGCGCGGGGGGGTATTGAAATCGCGCATTGCGGAGATGTTGTCGCGAGTGGGGCTGGCGGACCGTGCCCACGAAAAGGCCGAAACGTTTTCCGGCGGGATGCAGCGCCGTCTGGAACTGGCCAAAGGACTGCTTCACCATCCCGCGGTGCTGCTGCTTGATGAACCTACCACGGGGCTGGATCCTGGCGCGCGCCGCGATCTCTGGCAATATCTGCAGATTTTGCGCGACGAAGAAAAAGTGACCGTGATCGTGACCACACACCTGATGGAAGAGGCAGAGCGTTGCGATCGTCTCGCCATCCTCAATGAAGGCAAGCTGGTTGCGCTTGGAACTCCCGCCGAATTGAAACGCGAAATCGGCGGCGACGTGATTCTACTCGACGCGCGGGACGCAGAGTCGCTGGCGGAGCAAATTCGAGGGCGCTTCAACGTGAATGCGCAGGTGTTGGGCGGGCAGGTGCGCCTGGAGCGGGAGAACGGCCATCGCTTTATTACCGATGTGGTCGAAGCCTTCCCTGGCGAGATTCAGGCGATTTCGGTCAGCAAGCCGGCGCTGGAAGATGTTTTCATCCACCGCACCGGGCACAAATTCTGGACGGAGGAAGATGACGAAAAAACTTCGTAGCGCGGGCGTTCCTTCGACTTCGCTCAGGACAGGCTCGCCGGCTGTCGAGGCGGCGTCCCGCCTCCTCACGCTGGATACGAACGTGAGTTGGACAAAAACGATTTCAGCTTGGCGCGACGAGACTTTGCCAGCCCATCTTCGCGGCGGGCGTGAAGCCTGCCGGGCAGCCGGCGGGACGCCGACGCTACTAGGAGCGAGCCTATGATGGTTGTGCTTTCGGTTGTCCTCGGTCTGATTCCCCTGGCTGGTATCGCGTGGACGATTTTGAACGGAACGATTACCACCGTGGACGGCCTGTTCATGAGCATCATCCTGCTTGCCCTCTCCGGCATACTTTTCCTGAACGTTTATCTGGAGGCACGCAAGAAATTCGTCCTCAAAAAGGCGCCACCAGCGCGGAAAACGAGCTAACGTGGCCACGCAAAGCGCAACCCTTCCGACTCACGCCACCTCCACTACCGGCATCCTGCTGCCCGCGTTTACGCTGTGGTGGCGGGAACTGGTTCGCTTTTACCGCCAGCGCGCTCGCGTAGTGGGAGTCATCGCCTCACCGCTGTTGTTCTGGGTGGTCATCGGCTCCGGATTCGGCAGTTCTTTCCGTTCCGGCGATGCCGCCGGGCAGCAGCACTATCTGGACTATTTCTATCCTGGCGCGCTGATCATGATCGTTCTGTTTACCTCGATCTTCACCATGATGTCTGTGATCGAAGACCGCAAGGAAGGCTTTCTTCTGTCGGTGCTGGTGGCTCCGGTTCCGCGCTCTGCGATTGTGCTGGGCAAGGTGCTGGGTGGAACCACCCTGTCGGCCATTCAGGGCCTGATCTTTCTTGCATTTGCGCCTCTGGTCGGCGTGCATCTGGGGCTGACCGAGTTACTGCTGGTGGTGCTCACCGTGTTTCTAGTTTCGTTCGCACTCACCGCTCTGGGATTTACCATCGCCTGGTCGATGGATTCCACGCAGGCCTTCCACGCGATCATCAACCTGTTTCTCATACCCTTGTGGCTCCTCTCAGGAGCGTTGTTCCCGCTGGCGGGCGCGTCCGGCTGGATTCGATTCCTGATCAGAATCAATCCGCTGACGTACGGAGTGGAGGCATTGCGCGACCTGCTGTATCCGGGTAATGCGGCGGCGTTTCCTTTGGCCTCGTCGCTGGCCACGCTGGTGCTGTTTTCCGGGCTCATGTTTGGCCTCTCATTCATCATGGTCAACCGACGGACCACCAAGCCGGCCGCATGATGCAAGTGCCCGGCCAATACGCCATCTACCCTGTTATCGATGCCGCCCTCAATGCCACCAGTGCCGCCCTGCTTCTGGTGGGACGCAGCTACATCAAGCGTGGACGCATGGCCGCGCATCGCGCCGTGATGATCACGGCGCTGATTTCTTCTGCGCTGTTTCTGACTTCGTACCTGTACTATCACGCCCACGTCGGCTCGGTGCATTTTCAGGGACAAGGCTGGTCCCGCCCGGTGTATTTCACGATCCTGATTTCACATACCATACTGGCGGTGGTGATTGTGCCGCTGGTGATTATTACTCTCAGCCGCGCGCTACGCGAGCGGTTCGATCAGCATCGCAAGATCGCCCGCTGGACGTTTCCCTTGTGGCTCTATGTGTCGGTTACGGGAGTGGTAATTTACGTGATGCTGTATCACTTGTTTGCCGCTTAGGCCCGCTTTACCACGGAGACCCAGAGACACGGAGAAGAGAGACACAGAGAAAAGCAGGCAATTGTTTTCCCCGTGTCTCCGTGCCTCGGTGGTGGAATGAATTCATGGCCATCGTGAAACTGAAGATCGATGTCTCCGGTACGGTGGGAGATCAGGCCTGGCGCAACCTTCGGCAGTTTGACGAAATTCAAAGCGCGGCGTTCGGGCCGAAATTCGGATCAAGTGGAGTCTGCAAACACGCCGCCAACCTGCCCCATGCCAAGGGCGAGTGGATCGGAGCTGAAATCACGCTACAGACACCGCTTCTCGCCCAGTACGCGGTTTCGCATTATCTGGAGCAGGAACGCGTGCTGGATGCAGATGTAGTGGAATAGAATCGAAAAACATGTCGGCCCTCCCAGACGCTCCTCAGCAAACCTCGCCGGGCACGGAGTCCGCTGCTCCCCCTGCCAAGCCCCGGATGTCCACGCGCAACCGCCTGCTGTTTTTCTTCACCGCGTGGCTGATCGTGCTCATGCCGTTTCTGTTCTGGTGGAATACGTGGTTTGGCCGTCAACTCTCGGACAAGCAACTGGCCGAATACCTGCAGGACGACAAGAAGCCGCGCCACATCCAGCACGCCCTGGTGCAGATCGGCGAACGGGTGACGCGGCATGATGCCAGCGCCACCCGCTGGTATCCCGATGTAGTCCGGCTCGCGTCCTACCCGGTTGAGGAGGTTCGCAACACAGACGCCTGGGTCATGGGCCAGGACGCCACCGGCAAAGACGCTTCCAATGCGGGATTCCACGAAGCGCTTTTGAAAATGCTGAACGACCCTTCCGTGATGGTGCGCGGGAATGCGGCGCTTTCTCTGGTGCGCTTCGGCGACGCCACGGGAAGACCGCAGATCGTCGCGTTGCTGCAATCTGCGAAAGTGCTGGCACCCCGAGCGGGCAGGCTAAGCGATGCGAGCACAGTGGGCACTGTGATTCATCAGGGTGGGATCGTGGCAAAAATAGAGTCGGGCGGCCAGATCACAGAGGCGCGTTCGCCCATCAGCGGCCGCTTGCGCGAGCTGTCTGTGAGAACCGGACAAACCGTTGCTTCCGGAGAAGAGATCGCTTCGCTTGATCCTGGAACCGATCAGGTGTGGGAAGCGCTGCGGGCACTGTACCTGGTTGGCCAGCCGGTGGACATCCCCGCCATCCAGCCTTACGAGCATGAGCTCCCGGAGATTCCGGATCACGTCCGCAAGCAGGCGGTGGAGACGGAGCGGGCGATTCGCGAGAGGGCGAAGTAGGATTGATTGCCCGGCGTCGCCGACAGTCTCGCCTAGTGATAAACCTTCAGTTGTTAGTTTTCAGTTCCCGGTTCTCAGTGGCTCAGAAGGGCATGACGCCGACTTCTTTTTCCACTTCGACCGTGTCCACCATCACGATCGCATCCCAGGGGCAGCCATCGAGGAAAGATCCGTCCGGGCCCTTGCTGGTGCACTTGTTACAGCCGATGCAAAGAATCGGGTCGACCTGGATGCGGCCGAAGGGTGGATGGTCTTCGTCCGGAACCCAGAACATGCAGTCTTCCACCGGGCAATACTCTACGCATGCGGGTGAACCAGCGCAGCCGGTGCAGCACTCGGTGATTACGGCCAGTTCTTTGGGTTTTTTCTTGCGGGGAGTCAGAAGACCCTTGGACCTGGGTTCGTGTTTGAGCTCGTCGGGCACCATCCCGACGAGTCCCCTTAGGGGTTCTGCAGGCATCGACAGCATTATAACGCAATAGCGGGCGTCGGACGTCAGGCGTCGAGGCCCGGCGCTCGAAGTCCGGGATTCTGGTATAGTGGCCTTCCAGCCCCTCGAAATCCGTTTCATTCCCCGGCTCCCTGGTGCAACACCCACGCGAAGGGGCGGAAGGAGCAGCACTCATGGCAGGTAAAAGCGTTAATAAAGTGATTCTTATTGGCAATCTTGGAAAAGACCCAGAAATCAGAGTCCACTCCCAGCGGCACTCCGGTGGCGAAGTTAGCGCTGGCGACCAACGAGCGCTACAAAGACAAGAACGGAGAATGGCAGGACCGCACGGAGTGGCACAACGTCGTGCATGGCAGCGGCTGGCGGAAATTGTCGGCGAGTATTTCAAGAAAGGGCGCGAAGGTGTACATCGAAGGGCGTCTCCAGACCCACTCCTGGGACGACAAGCAGAGCGGCCAAAAGAAGTACATGACCGAAGTCGTGGCCAGCGACCTGGTCCTGCTGGGCGGCCGCGGCGAAGGTGGCGGCGGTGGCGACTTCTCGGGCAGCTCGCGCGGGACTTCCTCCGGAAATAATTTTGACCAGCGCATGCCGGATGCGGAACCAGCCGCGGCAGCGACGCCGATCAGCGACGAGGACATTCCGTTCTAAGGCAGCTGTCTGCTCTCGGCTATCAGCTATCCCATACATCTGGGTGCCCCATCTTTGCGAGTCTTTTGCGCAAAGATGGGAGCGGTCCGGCACTAAAAATATGAAGCGTTCCATTACCTCAGTTGCACTTTGCCTTTTTCTTTCCCTCGCTCCTTCGGCCTTTGCCAAGCATCACCATCGCCACAACGACTCAGAAGGGACAGGCCAGTTTGACTACTACCTGCTTTCACTCTCCTGGGCGCCGAACTACTGCGCAGGTCATCCCAGCGACCATTCCAGTGAGTGCAGAATTGGCGGACACCAGGCTTTCGTTCTTCACGGCCTCTGGCCACAAGCCAGCAGTGGACAACCGCCGATGTCGTGTTCGAACGGAAGCCCAGTGGCGGCCGATACCGTGGACCACATGCTGAACTTTATGCCCAGCCGCAGCCTGATTCAGCACGAATGGCAAAAGCACGGCACCTGTACCGGGCTTTCGGCACAGGATTATTTCGCCCAGGCGGAGCAGGCGTATACACACGTGCAGGTGCCGCCGCAGTATCGAAGTCTGGAGCATGAGCAGCAGTTCCGCGTGCCCGACGTCGAAAAAAGTTTTGCCCAAGCGAACCACGCCCCGTTGGAGGCCTTCCGCGTTTCCTGTCATGCCGGAGAGCTGGTCAGCCTGGAGGTCTGCGTGGACAAGAATCTTCAGTATCGGAGCTGCACTGAAAGCGTTCGCGAATGTCCGGTGAATCAGGTGGACATGCGCCCACCACAGTAGAGGAGGAAATCACGATGGCGGAAGATCTTGCCAGCCAAACCTGTGTTCCTTGCCGCGGGGGTGTGCCTCCCATGAAAGGTGAGGACCTGCAACGGATTCTGCAACTGGTCCCACAGTGGAAAGCGGTCAACGAGCACCATATTTCGCGGACCTTTACCTTTGCGGATTTCAAGCAGGCGCTGGACTTTGTAAACCGCGTGGGAGAGACTGCGGAACATCAGGGACATCATCCTGACATCCTGCTGACCTGGGGGAAAGCGGAAATAACCTTGTGGACCCACAAGATTGATGGTCTGACTCAAAGTGATTTCATCATGGCAGCCAAGATTGACCAGCTTTATACCTGAACATCAACCGCGTTGTGAGTAGCCGCCGGGCTTGCCTGCGAGCCCCTTCGGCTGCGATCATCATTGCGCATTGCCCCCGGATTCACATCCAAAGGCTCCATCATGCATAAGCGTCTGCTTCTTCTCGTCACCGTTGCTGCCGTTTCAACCGTTCTGTTTGCCCAGAACCCTGCATGGTCGGCTCCGCCCGGACACATTACCATCGCCCTCTGGCCCCATGGGGCGCCCGGCGCCCAGCCGAACGCCGGTCCAGAGATGGATACAACAACTGCCAAAGAGCCTCTTATCGCGGGCAAGCCGATAATCCGTCTGGGCAATGTGTCCACGCCGACCCTCACTCTGTACACGCCTCAGGGCAAGAACACCGGTGCCGCCGTCGTAGTTTTTCCCGGAGGCGGTTACCGCATCCTGGCCATTGACCTCGAAGGGACCGAGGTGTGCGCCTGGCTGACCTCGAAGGGCGTCACCTGCGTTCTGGTCAAGTACCGCGTGCCCGACTCCGGGCCTTATCCCAAGTCCTCTGCCGCGCTGCAGGACGCCCAGCGTGCTTTCGGGATCGTCCGCTCTCATGCCGCCGACTGGCACATCGACGCGCAACGCATCGGCGTACTCGGATTCTCTGCCGGAGCTCACCTTTCGGCCGCACTCAGTACCCACTTCGATAGACGTCTCTACGATCCGATCGATGCCACCGACCAGGTCAGTTGCCGGCCCGACTTCGCTGTGATCGTCTATCCCGGCTACCTCGCGTTGGCCGAGCAGAACTTCGCACCCAATCCCGAGATCCAGGTCACTGGCCAGACCCCGCCTTCGTTCATTGTCCAGGCCGAGGACGATCCGGTGCATGTCGAAAACGCCACCCTATATTTTCTGTCACTCAAGAACGCGAAAGTACCGGCTGAACTGCACGTTTATGCCGAAGGCGGCCACGGCTACGGACTCAGGCGCAACGGACTTCCAGTAACGGACTGGCCACATCTGGTAGAAATCTGGCTGCAAACCATCCACGTGCTGCCAACTCCTGCCCCATAGCGCCGTGCATGTGCTTCATCCCATTTCGCGTCCTTAGCGAAAAGGGTGGGCGTTGGAGGGGCGAGGATTCCTTCAGAAGTAGAAGACAATCTAGAAAACAACCGACGTCAACTGGATGCACACGCTCGGGCACGTTCGAGCAGTAACTCGCGCTCGCGGGCGTTGCGCGTTAGCGCTGCAGCCCGTTCGAACTCCGCGCAAGCTTCGTCGAGGCGGCCAAGCTTGACCAGAAGATCGCCGCGCACGCTGGGCAAGAGATGATAGTTCCGAAGCGATGGTTCCGTAGTCAGCACGTCTACGAGTTCCAGACTCGCTGCGGGACCGAACGCCATGCCCACCGCCACCGCGCGATTCAGTTCCACGACAGGAGAAGGCGAGACGCGGGCCAGTGCCTCGTAGAGCGCCACAATCCGCGCCCAGTCGGTTTCCTCCGGCGCACGCGCGCGCGCATGACAGGCGGCGATCGCAGCCTGAAGAGTGTACGGACCACGATCTCGGCCGAGCTTTTCGGAACGATCAAGCGCGGCCAGACCGCGCCGGATGAGCAGTTGGTCCCACAGCGCGCGATTTTGATCGAACAGCAGGATGGGCGCACCCGACGGGCCGACGCGCGCCCGCGAGCGCGACGCCTGAATTTCCATCAGTGCGACCAGCCCGTGGACCTCCGGCTCCCGGGGGGCGAGCTCAGCCAGAACGCGCCCAAGCCGCAGCGCGTCTTCGCAAAGCGCGGGGCGCATCCAGTCGTCTCCGGCGGTGGCCGAGTAGCCTTCATTGAAGACGAGGTAGATCACCTCGAGCACCGACGATAACCTTGCGGCAAGCTCGGCACCGCGGGGCACTTCGAAGGGCACGCGCTTTTCGGCAAGGGTACGCTTGGCTCGAACGATGCGCTGGGCGATGGTCGGCTCCGGGACCAGGAACGCGCGCGCGATCTCGTCGGTCGTCAGGCCTCCGAGCAGACGGAGCGTGAGCGCCACCCGCGCCTCGGTCGAAAGCACCGGATGACAGGAGATGAACACGAGGCGCAGCAGGTCGTCACCAACGTCATCGTCGAGAGCAGCCTCGAAGTTTTCCATCTGAGCCTCGCCATCCCGAACCTCGCGGGCTCCGATCTTCTGAACCACGCCTTCGCGGCCGAGCTCCTCATGCTTGCGCTCGAGGCGCGTGTTGCGGCGGAAGTAGTCGATGGCGCGATGCTTGGCGGCGGCCATCAGCCAGGCGCCGGGATTGTCTGGGATCCCCGACTGCGGCCACTGCTCGAGTGCGGCAACAAGAGCATCCTGTGCCAGATCCTCGGCCACGCCGACATCGCGCACGATGCGCGTCAGCCCGGCAATAAGTCTCGGCGACTCGATTCTCCAGACTGCGTCAATCGTGCGATGTGTATCGGTAGTTGTCACTGCTACCGATCACATCATTTTTAGTTCACCAGCGCAAGTTAAGGCGCCTAGCGGGCGTGAGCGAAGCGGAAGCCCGCTGCCGAAATCCTGAGCAAAGCGAGGGATCTATAGCTGGCTCCCCCATCCTTGCGCGTTCCTTGAGTAAGGGTGGGTGTCGGCGGTCATCTCGGAGCCGAGAGAAAATTCCAAGCCGAGCATTTGTTGATTCCCCCTAAAGAAGGAAGACCGGGCGTCCCCCGCCCGGCTGGACGGGCGAGGCGCCCGTCCTCCATCAAGGGTGGGGCACGCTGAAACCGGCTTCTATGCCCTCGGAGGGAAGTCTTCCGGCCCGAACATCTGGCGAACCTCGGTCTCGCCCTCCCATCCCGGCCAATATTTCTTGTGAAGTTCCATGAAGCGCACGGCCGATTCCACCGCCACTTCCTTCGATTTCAATTCAAATTGCGCGTAGCCTCCTACCACTTCCTTGGCCTCGGTGAACGGCCCGTCGATGACATTGATCTGCCCCCCGGAAAGCCGGACGCGGGCGCCCAGCGCAGTCGGCCCCAGCCCTCCGCTACCGAGCATTGTGCCAGCTTTGGCCTCTTCTTCAGCGAGCTTCGCAATGGCGTCCATAAGCGGCTTCGGCGGAGGGCCCTGCTTCTCGGCGTGCTTGACGATCATCATGAATTTCATTGTTAAATCTCCTTGGTATTAGTGTTGAGTTGGGAGCCGAGGTTCCGGACGGTCTCGACCGGCTGAAAGTCTGGCTCTATCTATGCGTCGAACGAGGGGCAGCGAAATCGACATCCCGTGTTTTTATTTTTAAAAATAGTATTTTGAAAATAGTTGGCAGGCGCCGGCGATGCTTTAATTTTATCCGTGAGAGCGTCCTGCAACAAAATCGTTCCGACCATAACCAAAAGCAGCGGCCAGAATGATATCAATAGCCGGCCGAGACCCAGCAGGAACGCCTGGTGATCCAAGGCATAGGCCTGCACAGCTTGCGAGGTCGCCAGAACGGCCGTGGGCATCGCCCCGAGCGCGTCTCCCGCGGTAGTGCCAAAAAGCTGCCTCACCTGGACTGCGCCCCTATCCAGGTTCCCAAACAGTATATGAAGGCCGAGTCCGATGAGGGCTCCTCCGGCAATTGATCTGAGTCTCTCCGAGGGTCCGTAGGGTCTTGCCATGTCCGCCTCCTGAATGCCGCTTTCCTTTTGTTTTGCCTCTACCTGTATGTCGAACGAGGGGTAGTGAGATCGACAGGCGCGGTGGCATTTCTTGGAGAATCTGTGTTAGGAAGAAGGGTGGGCCACTCGAAAGATTTCCTGCATCCGATTACATGTATATACATCTATCATCCCATGGAACGCTCCCCGATACCGAAACTCCCGTGCATGTGCGGCAGCGTTCGCCGCGCTTCACGGGCACTGAGCCAGCTTTATGAAAATGCGCTGCGCCCTCTGGGGCTGCGGGCCACCCAGTTCACCATCCTGCAATCGCTCTCGCTCGCTGGAGAGGTTACTCAGAGCCAGTTGGGCGAAATACTCGCCATAGACAGTACGACTCTCACCCGCACTCTCCAAATCATGGATAAGCAGGGTTGGATCGCAGAACGCCGCGGCCAGGACCGGCGAGAACGGCGGCTCCGCCTGGCCAAAGGCGGTGAAACCCAATTCAAGCGCGCTCTGCCGGCCTGGGAGGAAGTGCAAGCGCGATTGCGCCGTCAACTGGGGGAGCAGACCTGGAAAGACCTTCTGGACATAACACATCAGGTCACAGACCTGGTCATGACTCCCTGACCGTCAATTTAAGGAGACCTCGCTATGAAGAACTACAGAAAACTCACCACAGGATTAATCGCCGCCTGGTTCCTTTTTGCCCTATCCGCCTCGGCCTTGCAGTGGTTCAGGAATGACGCGAGTCGTATCGGCATCGCGGTCGCATTCGCCGCCGTGACGCCGATTTTCCTGTTCGCACTGTGGTTTGCCACCTCAGACAAATTCCGCCAGTTCGCCTTGTCTTTGAACCCGCAAATTCTGACCCTTGCACAAAGCTGGAGAATTGTCGGATTCACCTTCCTTCTGCTGGAGGCTCGTGGGATCCTCCCCGCCATCTTTGCCCTGCCCGCAGGATACGGCGACATGGCCATCGGGATGACGGCCACGTTCGCAGCCTGGAAGCTGGCCAATCCCGCCCGTTGCAACAGCTTCATTACTTGGCAACTGCTCGGCATCACAGACCTGATCACGGCTGTAAGCCTCGGCACAACCGCCCGCCTGCTCAGCCCGCACGGCCCTTCGATGGAGGCGATGACCGTGCTGCCGTTAAGCCTGGTGCCGACGTTCCTGGTGCCGTTGTTCTTTATCTTTCACGTGATCTGCATCGCCCAGGCACGGGCGTGGAAAACCGCTTCGGAACGTCGGCCTATCAGGGTTGCCAGTACAGTGTCTGCGGTCTAGCCCGGCATAACCACGGAACCCAGGGGACGGGGCAATTTCCGGCGAATACTTCGCGGCCGAACGCCCGGAATGGCAAAAAGGTGTGGCCGGCTCAGAAGTCAGCCAAGGTTTGGGTGGGCAGCGCAACTCGAACCGCATTTACGACCGCCACCAAGTCAATGATTTCCTGCAGTACCGCGCCTTCCAGTGGAGGCAGATACCCAGCGGCGGCCGCTACCATGCCGACCATGCTGGCTGCCATCCCGCCTACGGCGCTTTGCAGCGCGATCGAGCGCATGCGATGGCTCACGTGGATCAGTTCATCCACCTTTTCCAGAGACTGCGTCAGGATAACCGCATCAGCAGCCTCGGAGGTGATGTCGCTGTTCGGACCGAACGCCACCCCGACCGTTGCGGTCATCAGTGCCGGGGCATCGTTGATTCCATCACCAATGAACAACGTTCTGGCATGCCTGGTCTCACGCTCGACAATCTCGACCTTCTGCTCAGGAGTCTGGCCGGCATGCACCTCGGTAATCCCGACCTGTTCTGCGAGATAACGCACCTCCGATTCCCGGTCGCCCGAGACCAACATCACGCGGTTCACGTGGTGTTGGGGTGCCAGATGATGAACAAAGGGCCTGGTGTCATGCCGAGGAGCATCGTGGAACCGCAACGTCCCCGCGTACTGATCGTCCACGAAGACCAGACATTCCAGTCCCAAGGCGGGCGGTGGCAACCCGGGTAGCTTCGGATCGACTTTGCCGCGTCCGGTGATTCGTACCTTGCGCCCTCCGACCATTCCTTGCAGACCTTCTCCTGGGATTTCCCGTATCCCGGTGACTTCCATCAAGGGCAATTGTTCGTCGCGCCCTGCCTGGGTTACCGCAGCCGCGAGCGGATGTTTGGAGAATTGCTCCAGGCTTGCGGTTGCCTGCAACAGTGTTTCGCGCGTGAATCCGGCTGCGCACAGGACTTCCGTCACCTTGGGTTTTCCGTAGGTCAGAGTTCCGGTTTTGTCGAAGATTAGTGTGCTACAGGTGGTGATCTGCTCAAGCGCCGCTGGATTCTTGATGATTATGCCGTGCTTCGCGGAGAGGGAAATCGCCCCGATCACTGCCACTGGAATTGCCAGAATCAACGGGCAAGGCGTGGCAATTACCAGCACTGCCAAAAATCGTACTGCATCTCCGGTAACCAGCCAGGTCAGCCCCGCAAGCCCAACTGCGATCGGGGTGTACCAGGCGCCGAGGCGGTCGCCGATCCGCCGGAGATGAGGACGTTTCTCCTGCGTCTGTTCCATCACCTGCATAATCTTGGCGTAGCGCGAATCCACGGCGAGCTTCTCGGCCTCCACCGTCAACGCCATTTCACCATTAATCGCACCCGAGAGAACCTTCGAGCCAGGAGTCTTCGAATTCTCAAACGGCTCCCCGGTCAGGTAGGACTCATCCATGACCCCTCGGCCTTCGACCACCACTCCGTCTACCGGACATATCTCGTGAGGGAAGACGATCAGACGATCGCCCACCTGCACATCATCCAACTGTACGTGCTCCAGTGTGGCTCCCAGCTTGCGGTGTGCAACCTGCGGCATGCGCTTGGCCAGAGCATCCAGGACTGACGATGCCCGGCGGGTGGCGAATTGTTCCAAGGCCGCTCCACCTGAAAGCATCAACACAATGATCGTTCCTACCAGGTATTGACCCAGCAGAACGGAGGAGATGATTGAGATCCCGGCGAGCAAGTCGGAGCCAAATTGTCGCGCCCACAGTTTTCTCACCAGGGTGGCCAAAATTGGCACTCCTCCGACGGACAGTGCGACAAATAGTGGAGCAAGCCAGGCCAGTCGAGGAGCGTGCGTCAGGTAGCGCAGTCCCAGGTGCAATGCAATTCCAGCTGCGGTCAGAACAGCAATATAGGTCTCTGTAGAAAAGGGGTTGGAAGGGCTGGCCTCCAGCCGACTCGACGGGCGGGCGCACCCAGAGCCGGCGAAACTCGTCGCCCAGCGGCAAAGCCATGCGGCGGTGTAGGCGTCCAACCTTTCCCGACGGAACGCGTGGGCTACGATTGAGCCATTGTGGATCACAAACTACGACTCTCCTCCGATCTTCTAGCCACGAGCAACGGTGTTCAGGTGAGAGTGACCGCTGATATCCCGCTGCGCCTAATGGACGAATCTTGGTGATGAGACCATTCTGCTCTTCATCATCTCTTTGCGTAGCAGAGCCAGGTACACCACAAAAGAAACGGTGGAAACCAGGATTGAGTAAGCCAAAAGCGTACCCACTTCGACAAAGTTGTAGAAGTAAATATGGCTGCTACCGAGCAGTGCCAAGATCACAAACAGTGCGGGTAGGCCAAGCACCAGGCCCACCAGGAGTGCGAGAGGCCACGACAGGCGGGTGATAGATGTGGCGGGGACGAGAAGCGCCGTAGGCATACCTACAAACAGCCAACCCACAAATGAGAAGATCATATAAAGAATGAACATCTGAACCGCATCTGAAATCAAGTGCGCTGGTTCTCCTGCAAGCAGCGTCGCGTGGAGTGCGTGTTGCAGGAGGAAAAAAAACAACATCAAATCGCCCGCCAGAAGGCCCACTAAAGCATAAGCCAGCCGCTTCGCGGGAGTGATTCGGGAAAGCTTCGCGTCCTTGGTCTGCATGTCTTGGAAGAGCGACCGATTGTTGTATGCAACATTCATAAACGCCTTCCTTTCGACGAAACAGCCTCGCTAGCATAAGTCGCCCGGCTCGCGACCGAATCTTATCCGCGCACGGTCAGCACCGGGCAATGCGCTTGAGCAACCACCCGGGAAGCGATGGGCCAGGGCAGATGCTCCTGTAAGGCGGTGTCGCGCGATTTCGTGACTCCCATCACGATCAGATCGACGTCCCGTTCCCGGGCAAGGTGCAGGATGCCTTCCACCGGGAACTCGAAGCGCGCGACAAACTCCGGTTTGCACCAGGCTTCGGCTTCTTCCGGCACCAGCATCCGCAGCGACTCCCGAGCGCTGGCTCCCTCAGATTCCTGGAACTGGTAAGAAACCAGAGGCATCAGCTGCAGGAAAATCAGGGTGGCCTGATTCTCTTCGGCCAGGGATAAAGCGTAGGGAAGAGCTTTCCGGGAGACTTCCGAGCCGTCGGTGGGGAAGAGAATGGTCCTGAGCTTCCAATCACTGCCGCGAAGTGCAGGCACCTGGGGGCCGATGGTCAGCACCGGGCAAGCTGCTCTGCGATAAATCTTCTCCGCCGCCGATCCCAACACCAGCTTCTTCAGTCCCTGATGTCCATGCGTGCCCGTGACCACAAGGTCGATCTCGTGCTTCTGAATAATGCGGGAGATCACGCTCCAAAAATCGCCGCGCTCCAACAGCACCTTGGCGGGCCTCATCCCGCGACAGTTGCTCAGAACATATTCCGCAAGTTTCGTATCCGCTTCCAGCCAGATCGGATCGTCTTCATGCGGCAGCGGATCCACCGGCACACTGAGGTGCGGTTCCGGGCTGAGCGCGTGCGCCACAACAATCTTGGCCTCATATTGGCGGGCCAGTGCGGTGGCATAGGGCAGGGAGGTCCTGGAAACCTGCGAGAAATCGGTAGTGACCAGGATCTTGCTGAGCGAAATAGGTGCTTTAATATGAAGGGCTTCCATGGGCTGCCTCCTCCCAGGCTGGCTGTGCTTCTGCCACAACCCATTTATAACCAGCCTCGGAAAACCCGGCAGTGACCCCAATCACTTCCCTCAGTGACGCCAACCACCGCTGTTCTGAACCCCAACAGGTAAAAGGATTATTAGTGCGAAAGCGGGACACCATCCTTGACGACGACGATGTCGCCACTTGGCTTGCCAAAGGGTGGAACGACCAGCGACTCGCATGACCGATGTCCATAACTCTGTCGCGTCACTCTGAAGCTACAGGAGCTTGCTATGGCAGAATCACGAAACCCAATGATCCTCATCGTCGAGAACGATGAAAAGGAATCAAAGCGACTTGAGGCTGTGGTGCGGGGTGCCGGGTACAACACCATCACCACGTGGAGTGGACTTGAAGCGCTTGATCTTTTGAAGTCGCAGAACATTGACGTCCTTCTGGTAAGTAGTTACCTGCCCGATCTCTATATAGGGGACTTTCTTGCGAGACTACGTGGCCTGCCCATTCAGCCCTGTTCGATCGTCATGCAAGAGGGACACGACGCGGCCGCAACGTTATCAAAGGTCAAAAGCATGATCGGAGAGGAAAAGCTCCAGGAAAAATGAGGCGGCTATTGTGATTTTGAGGCGATCCAGGGTGGTCAGTGACCCAGACCCGGGCACTTTTCATCTGGCAGTAATATGCGAAGCGTAGGATCGTGGCCACCTTTGTGTCCTGGACTGGTGCCGGTCCCCTATGCGAATCCTGGATAAGCATCTGCTTGAACAGCTCGCCGCGGAGCTGGCCGCGCTTTGCTCGGACATGCTGGAGCTGGAAGCTTCCCTGCTCAAACGGCCCTTGGCCCTTCATGAAGCGCATCGTCGCAGTGCCCGAAATCTTGCCCACTATCTTGCGTTGCGCCGGCATGATGTCCGTCAATTGCAATCCCAGCTTGCTCTTCTCGGTCTCTCCTCTCTCGGCCGAACGGAGAGTCACGTGTTTACCGCGGTCCAGAGCGTTCACCGCGTACTGAATGCTTTGCTGGGGACTAACGGCTCGCTGCCAAGCCCCGAAGTGCCGCCCGTCGAGATGGGCGAGGGAACCGAACTGCTGGAAGCCAACGCCGACGCCCTCCTGGGTCCCCCTCCACCCGGCAGGAAGGTCCGTATCATGGTCACCATGTCCTCGGACGCGGCCACCGACTACGAACTGGTGCGAGACCTCGTCCGGAGTGGCATGGATTGCATGCGTATCAACTGCGCCCATGACAGTCCGGAAGCCTGGCTTGGCATGATCCGCAATCTCAAGAAAGCTCGGGAAGAGACCCGGCGCAACTGCCGCATCCTGATGGATGTCGCTGGTCCCAAGCTGCGCACGGGCCCGATCGAACCAGGTCCCCCGGTGATCAAGTGCCGGCCCAAGCGTGATATCCGGGGTCGCGTTGTGACTCCGGCTCGCATCTGGCTTACACCTGACGATAATCCGGCACCGCCTCCCGGTGTAGCCACTGCGTGCGTTCCACTCTCGGCCGGCTTTCTGAAGCAACTCCGGGAGGGTTACAAGATCCGCCTTCGCGATGCCCGCGGAGCGCAGCGTACACTGCATGTGTCTCAGGTTTTGGGCGCGAGTTGTTGGGCTGAGGTGAAGCAAACAGTTTATTTCATGCCCGGACTAAAAGTCTGCGCCCTCAGACCGGGAAAATCGCGTAGTGTTTCGAAGAACATCCAAACTCGTATCGGTAAGCTTCCCGCACTTCCGCAGACGCTACTTCTGAAGCCGGGCGACACGCTTATCCTGTCCCGGGCGAGCACTTGGGGCGGCCCGCAACCTATCGCAAGTCGGGTGAACTGATCGCGCCCGCCCGCATTGGCGTCTCGCTGCCACAAATGCTCGATCACGCCAAACCCGGCGAACCTATCTGGTTTGACGACGGGAAGATCGGCGGAGTCTTTCGCTCGGTAGACTCGGATTCTGCGACCGTTGAAATCACTCAAGCGCGTCCTGAAGGGGAGAACCTTGGCGCCGAGAAGGGCATCAACCTGCCAGAGACGCGCATCGACATTCCCGCACTTACTCCCGACGATCTGGAGGCGCTGAAGTTCATCGTCCCGCACGCAGACCTGGTCGGCTATTCGTTTGTGCGCACTGAATCTGACGTTCGCCAGCTTCTGGATCGCCTGGAAGAGCTGGGCGGTCAACATCTCGGGGTGATTCTCAAGATTGAAACTCGCAAGAGCTTCGACAATCTGCCCAAACTCATTCTGGCCGCCATGCGCACGCGTTCCTTCGGCATCATGATTGCGCGCGGAGATCTCGCGGTGGAGTGCGGCTATCAGCGTTTGGCAGAGGTTCAGGAGGAAATCCTTTGGATCTGCGAGGCTGCTCACGTTCCCGTGATTTGGGCCACGCAAGTTCTGGAAAGTCTGGCAAAGAAAGGCATGCCTTCGCGGTCGGAAATTACGGATGCCGCCATGGGTGAGCGCGCCGAATGCGTCATGCTGAACAAAGGGCCTTATGCCGTCACCACTGTCAGCGTTCTTGCGGACATCCTCAAGCGCATGCAAGCTCACCAGGAGAAAAAGCGCTCTATGCTTCGACAGCTTAGTCTCGCCGCTTCGTTTCCCACCACTACTTAACGCCCTGGATGCCTTTCGTGGGGTGAAAGGAAAAGTTCCCACCGCAAGGCCGATGTGTGCGGAATGTGCGGAATTATTGGCGTAACCGCGATGTTACGGAAGCAATCGTGCAGAGTCACGCTATACCACTGAACCACTAACATGCGGTAAAGTAAACGGTCACACCGGGCATTTCGAATCTGGGCAGCGGTGAAAGGATGGCCACGTTTGATCTTCGTGGAAAGAGTACGATCAAGTTGCGAATTTGCCCGGGCGGCCGTCACCTTCACCTCACCAGCGCGCTTAGTATTTTGAAGTCATAGAGCGCAAGGAAAAATACGAATGAGAAGAAGTGCCTTGTGGTTTGGCCTGGTGTTTGTTTTGTGCTTGAGCAGCCCATGGCCGGTAACGACAGCCTTCTCGCAAGTTTCTGCCGGCACCACGCAAGAGTTATTGGCGTCGACGCCCCCCATGGGTTGGAACAGTTGGGATGGCTACGGAACGACAGTCAAGGAAGCCGACGTAAAAGCCAATGCTCAGTGGTTCGCCGAGCACCTGAAGCCCTTCGGCTGGCAGTATGTAGTCGTGGATATGGAATGGTTTGTAACCAATCCTATTCCGGAAGGCAACTCCAAGACCTCGCAGTTCAGTATCGATGGCAACGGGCGATACACGCCGGCTCTGAACCGGTTCCCCACCTCGGCGAATGACGCCGGATTCAAGCCTCTGGCCGACTATGTGCACTCGTTGGGGCTCAAATTTGGTATCCACATTCTGAGGGGCATTCCGAAGCAGGCGGTGGAGAGGAACCTGCCTATTACCGGATCCAATTACCGGGCCTCGGACGCCGCAGATACTTCCGACTCGTGCCCCTGGAATCCGGACAACTACGGCCTCGACGCGGCCAAGCCGGCAGCGCAAGCCTACTACGATTCGATTGCCAGGCTCTATGCCAGTTGGGAGGTCGACCTGATCAAGGTCGACTGCATCAGCAGTCGCCCCTACAAGGGCGATGAGATCCGAATGCTTAGCACGGCCCTCGCAAAGGCCGGGAGGCCGGTTGCTCTGAGTCTTTCTCCCGGGCCAGCGCCGCTCGACAAAACGGAAGAGATGCGCAAATACGCTCAGATGTGGCGCATCTCCAACGATATTTGGGACCTGTGGCACAGCACGGTTGAATATCCGCAGGGATTGGGCGACCAGTTCGCCAACGTCGCAAACTGGGCAGGGAAGTCGCAACCCGGACACTGGCCGGATGCTGACATGCTGCCGCTGGGATATCTCGGGCCGGCGCCCGGGTGGGGCAAGCCGCGTTACACTCAACTCACTCACGACGAGCAGCGAACGTTCGTCACGCTCTGGTGCATCTTCCCTTCACCTCTGATGGTCGGCGGCGACTTGCCCGAAGCCGACGCATGGACCACCTCATTACTGACGAATCCGGACGTCATTGAAATGGACCAGCATTCAACCGGGAATCATCCGGTGATGGCGACGGACAAATCCGTCGCGTGGGTGGCAAAATCGTCCACGGGAGACAGTCGCTATCTGGCAATCTTTAACTTGGGAGAATCCAGCCAGACGTTGCAGTATTCATGGAAGGACTTGGGCTTTCCAGGCACGAAATACAAATTGCGAGATCTCTGGGAACGAAAAGATCTGAGTGAATCGTCCACGGTGACTGTAACCTTGCCGCCGCACGGAACTGTGCTGTACGGGGTCTCTTCGGTCGGAGTTGCGCCCTGAACGTCTTCTCCTTACATCACCCCTGAACAACGATGAAAGCCCTCATCATAAGACAGCCAGGCGAAGCCGAAGTAGGTGTGATTCCTGAGCCGGTTGCATCCCAGGAACATCTCCTGCTGAAGGTCCGCATGATTGGACTTTGCGGCAGCGACCTGAATTCTTTTCGCGGCAAAAATCCTCTGGTGACCTTCCCGCGCATTCCCGGCCATGAGGTGGCCGCAACCATCGTCGAGGGAAGCAAAGAGAACCCGGCTCTGGGGGCGGGCGTGGACGTCACCATGTCGCCGTACACCAGTTGCGGCAAATGTGCGTCCTGCCTGCGCCATCGGCCGAATGCCTGCCAGTTCAACGAAACGCTCGGCGTACAGCGAGATGGTGCTTTGACCGAGTACATCGCGATGCCCGCGGACAAGCTTTACACCGCCGCCGCCCTGAGCATCAAGGAGCTGTGCCTGGTGGAACCGCTGACGGTTGGGTTCCATGCAGCGGCGCGCGGCCGAATTGTGGAGAACGATTCGGTGGCGGTGTTTGGCTGCGGCGGTGTGGGTCTGGGGGCCATCGCAGCTTCGCATTTTCGCCGCGCCAACACCATTGGCATCGATGTGGACGACGAAAAATTGGCTCTCGCCAAAAAAGCCGGCGCCAACCATGTGATCAACACCAGCCGGGAGTCGTTGCACTCGCGACTTCTTGAGTTGACAGGCGGCTTGGGTCCCGATGTTACCATCGAGGCCATCGGCCTGCCCCAGACTTTTCGCGCAGCTGTCGAAGAAGTCGCCTTTACCGGGCGCGTCGTCTACATTGGTTATGCCAAAGAGCCGGTGGCTTATGAGACTCGGATCTTCGTCCAGAAAGAACTCGACATACTGGGTTCGAGGAACGCTCTACCGGAAGATTTCCACCAAGTGATTCGGATGCTGGAGGAGCACCGGTTCCCGGTGGATGACGCCGTCAGTTCCATTGTCCCGATCGAAGAAGCTCCGGATGCCCTGCGTGCCTGGAGCGATAATCCGGTGCGGGTCACCAAGATCATGGTCCGGCTGGATTAGGATCTGGTGCGACTCTGCGTCCTCCACGATTTTCTTTGCGCTCTGTGCGGTTAAAAGCTTTTGCACTCTACCTCGCTGGCGCACCGCAGAGACCGCGAAAGTGATGACTTTTGCGGTTCGAGAAAGAGGCTAGGATGCCGGTCTCAGAATCCAGGAGTTCAACTGCTCCCGGGCATGGGCTTTTTCCCGTAGGACACCTGCTTCCTTTCGTGCTGGTAACCGCCCTCTTCTTCCTTTGGGGCATTCCCAACAATCTGAATGACGTGCTGATTCGCCAGTTCATGAAATCATTTGCGATCTCACGCTTTCAGGCCGGCCTGGTGCAGTCTGCGTTTTACATGGGTTACTTTTTGCTGGCCATGCCCGCCGCCCTGCTGATGAGAAGAGCGGGATATAAGGCGGGATTTGTCACGGGACTCATCTTGTACGCGTTAGGTACTTTCCTGTTTTGGCCTGCTGCCCTGGCTGGGCGTTATGAGTTCTTTTTGCTGGCTTTGTTTGTAATCGCCAGCGGGCTTTCGTTTCTGGAGACTGCTTCGAACCCTTTTATTGCGCAACTGGGAGATCCCGACAGTTCGGAACGGCGTCTGAATTTCTCGCAGGCGTTCAATCCGCTGGGCGCGATTACCGGGGTCTTGATCGGAACCATCTTCATTTTTTCCGGTGTGGAATTGACGCCGGATCAAGTCGCCGCCAGAAAAGCCCAACACGTCTACGACGCTTACCTGCGCACGGAGACGCTGCGGGTGGTGAAGCCGTATCTTGTCATTGGCGTGATTGCGTTGATCTGGGCCGTTCTGATTCTGCGTACAAAATTCCCCAGCATCCAGAGCGAACATGAAAACAGTGATGCCGACCACGGACACTTCCGCGACCTGTTTCGTTATCGACACTTCCTGCTGGCGGTGGTGGCGCAGTTTTTCTACGTCGGAGCCCAGGTTGGGACCTGGAGTTATTTCATCCAGTACGTCCAGGAATACGCGCATCAGCCGGAAAAAGTCGCGGGCTATTTTTTGACCGGTACTCTGGTTGCCTTTGGCGTGGGAAGATTTGCGTCGGCCTACCTGATGCGTTTCATCGCGCCCAATAAACTCATGAGTGCCTATAGCGTGGCCAACATCCTTCTGGTGGCGATCGGAGTTTTGGCGCCGGGCTGGGTTGGCTTGTGGTGCCTTTTCCTCACCAGTTTCTTCATGTCGCTGATGTTCCCAACCATATTCGCTCTCGGACTCAAGGGGCTCGGCCCAAACACGAAAATTGGTGGATCGCTGCTGGTGATGGCAATCGTCGGCGGGGCGGTGCTCACCCCGATCATGGGACTGATCTCGGAGAAGTCCGGCAGCATTGCGCTAGCCTATTCAGTCCCACTTCTGGCTTACATTTATATCGCGTTCTATTCCTCACTAGGATCAAAGCCGCACGACCTGGCGCTCAGCTGAGGAATCGAATTGGAGCAGGCCTTCAAGCGTGCACGCGGCTGTAATCCCGAAGTTCGTAATCGTGCTACACACAACAATAGCCCATGATTCCCCGGTGGGCGGATGAGGGTTCCCCTAGGAAGCAGGGTGCGATTAGATTTGGTCGCGATTGTTTCCGCTAGCTGTGCGCCCAGGCGAGCCTTGCTCGTCCACCCGGACGGGGGCGTCTGGGCCTACGTGGCTCATTTCGAGTGTCTGCACAGCCAGGATTTCCTCAGGTTAAGACCGGATGCTCCCCTACAGAACCTGCGTAATTTTTGACACGTGTTTGTGGATAAATATTCCCACTTGCCCGGGCAACGAGGGTTATGGCATAAAACCTAGAAACTCCTTGGCAGGAAGCTGCTTTTGAGGAATGTACAGAACATGCTCAGGAGGAGTGTATGGCGACCAAGTACGTCCAGATTGAAAACGACCTCGACATCCAACAGC
The DNA here is from genome assembly GCA_963801545.1 of Terriglobia bacterium. GTDB lineage: Bacteria > Acidobacteriota > Terriglobia > Terriglobales > Acidobacteriaceae > JAIQFF01. The sequence continues at coordinate 52,050 of CAWDFF010000001.1, forward strand.
GTCTGGAAGCAGAGCGCATGCGCCTGCGCAAGATTGCCGGCCTGGACCGGCCTACGCATTTCCACCGGCCAGTAGAGCGCGCGTTTACGGCCGAGGAGCGCAGCAAGGTAACCATCCTGTTCGGCGGCTTCACCTGGAAGCATGAGGATCTGATTCGCGCGGTGTTTCAGGGCTGTGGCTATCGTTGTGAGAAACTGCCGGTGCCGGACGTGCCTGCCTTCCAGATTGGCAAGGAATATGGCAACAACGGGCAGTGCAATCCGACGTACTTCACAGTTGGAAACCTGGTGCAGTATCTGCAGTTCCTGGAGAAGGAAGGCATTCCCCGCAAGGATATCCTGGACAATTACGTTTTCTTTACAGCAGGTTCATGCGGTCCGTGCCGCTTTGGCATGTACGAAGCAGAATACCGGTTCGCGTTGAAGAATGCGGGCTTTGACGGTTTCCGCGTCCTGCTGTTCAAGGACAGCGATGGAATCAAGGCAGCCTCGGGAGAACCGGGTCTGAAGTTCACCATCGACTTCGGATTCGGCATGCTGAACGCCATGCACATGGGCGATGTATTCAATGATTTGATTTACCAGATTCGTCCTTTTGAAGTGAAAAAAGGCGAAACCGATCGTGTGTTCCGCGAGACCGTGGATGGTCTGTGCGATGACCTCAGGAATCGCGATTCGTTCGAAATTGAAGAGCGAGCGCCGGACTGGGCCAAGCCTAAGTTCAAGAACAATAAGATTTTGCGGAACACCTTTAACGTATTCGGCAAAATGCACGAACATTTGTGGGGCAAGGATTATCTGAACGCTCTGGCCACGGCGCGCGACAAGATGAACCGCATCGAGGTGGATCGCACCAAGGTGAAGCCGGTGGTCAAGATCACAGGCGAATTCTGGGCGCAGATCACCGAGGGCGATGGCAATTTCCACATGTTCGAGTTCCTGGAGCGGGAAGGCGCCCAAGTGACGGTCGAGCCGATTGCGACCTGGGTTGCATACCTGATGTACCAGGCCAAGGCGCACGCCAAAGCCAAGTGGCCGGTAAACCGTCCGCACCGGAATCCGCAATGGTGGGAAGTGAAGAAACACCTCGCCAACGATTTGGGGTTGCGCAAGAAACTGATGGGGATCGGGGCTGGGGAGAAGATGTGGAACTACCTGTATCACCGGACCATCAAGAATCTGGGCGGGATCACGCATCACCTGGTTCCGCAGACCGAGCTGGCCGAGATGGCTCACCCGTTCTACAACCAGTTTGCGCGCGGTGGAGAAGGGCACCTCGAGGTGGGCAAGAACGTGTATTACACGGTCCACCACCTTTGCCACATGGTGCTGGCGCTGAAGCCGTTTGGGTGCATGCCCTCCTCGCAGTCGGACGGGGTGCAGTCGGCGGTGATCAACAAGTTCAAAGACATGATCTTCCTGCCGATTGAGACCTCGGGCGAAGGCGAAGTCAACGCCCACAGCCGGGTGCAGATGGCGCTCGGCGAAGCCAAGGTCAAGGCCAAGACGGAGTTCGAGCAATGCTTGAAGTCTACGGGCAAGAGCCTTGAGGAGATTCGGGAATACATCGCGAAATATCCCGAGCTAAAGCGGCCCTTCTACCACGTGCCCCACCGCGAAGGCGTTGCCGGGACGGCCGCACAGTTCATCCTGCATGTGAGCGATCGCATGGACAAGAGCACGCACCTCTGGCGTCGTGCGCGGGTTCCAGGGGTCGCTCTTCCGAATGCTGCTTAACCGATCGGGCCGGCGGTCTCAAGGTCCTCCGGCCCTCTCTTTCTTTTCTTTGTCCGATCGGAGAAATCGATGCACGACCACCTTGCAGGACACGAACAGAAACCTCCGCAGTTATTCCAGATCGCAGCGGCCCCGTTGCAGAAGCCGCATGACCACCATACTCAATTCCTGGTAGGGCTCGACGTTGGTTCGACCACGGTAAAAGCCACCGTAGTGGATGCTGCGACCGACCAGATTCTCTGGCAGGACTACCAGCGCCACGAGACCAAGCAACCGGAGAAGACTCTGGAATTTCTGCGCCGGATGGATGCGGAAGTCGGCATCAACCGGCACAACACGCGGATGTTCATGACCGGGTCCGGGGGCGGTGGGATCGCAGAGCAGATCGGCGCGAAGTTTGTGCAGGAAGTGACGGCCGTGTCCCTGGCGGTGGAGAAGCTTCATCCCGAAGTGTATTCGGTGATTGAACTGGGCGGTCAGGACGCGAAGATCATCGTCTTCAAGGACGATGATGAGACGGGTCGTAAGAAGAAAATCCCTTCGATGAATGACAAGTGCGCCGGGGGGACGGGCGCCGTCATCGACAAGATCAATGCGAAGCTGAAGATTCCCACCGCCGAACTCGCGGTGCAGGGCTACCGCGGGATCAAACTGCACAAGGTGGCCGGCAAGTGCGGTGTGTTCGCCGAGACCGACATCAACAGCCTGCAGAAAGTGGGAACACCGCCGGATGAGCTAATGGCCTCGCTGTTTGAGGCGATTGTGCTGCAGAACCTGAGCGTTCTAACCCGAGGCCACACCCTGCGGCCACACGTTCTGCTCCTGGGTGGGCCAAACAGCTTCATTAAAGGCATGCGGGAGGCGTGGCAGGCGAACATTCCGCGCATGTGGCAGGAGCGCAAAGTCGCGGTCCCGGATGGCTCCAAGCCGGAAGATCTGATCAAGGTCCCGAATAACGCGCAGTACTTCGCCGCGTTGGGAGCAATCGAATTCGGCAAGAGCGAAGACGAGTGCGTCGGTTGCTATCAGGGCTACGACAAGCTGGTCTACTACATCGAGTTCGGACGACAGGAGGAAAAAGCGAAGTCTGGCGCCAGGGGCCTGGTTTCGAAGGACGGGGAACTCGACGGGTTCAAGGAAGCATACCGCCGAAAGAAGTTTACCCCTGCGACGTTTCGGAAAGGCCAGACTGTCGGCGGCTTCATCGGCATCGACGGTGGCTCGACTTCAACCAAGGCTGTTTTGCTGGACGACCGGGGCGACATTCTGTGCAAGGCCTATCAGCTCTCGAACGGAAACCCGATTCAGGACACGATTGAGATGTTCGAGAATTTGCGCGGACAGGTAGAAGGCCAGAATGCGAAGCTGGAAGTGCTGGGTGTCGCAACCACAGGGTACGCAAAGGACATCCTGAAAGACGTCCTGCACGCCGACGTCGCGCTGGTGGAAACCGTGGCTCACACCGAGTCGGCGCTCAAGTTTTATGAGGATCCGCACGTTATCGTCGACGTGGGCGGCCAGGATATCAAGATTATTATTCTGCACAACGGGCGGGTGAAGGATTTCAAGCTGAATACCCAATGCTCCGCTGGCAACGGATATTTCCTGCAATCGACCGCTGAAGGCTTTGGGTTAGGCGTCGAACAATATGCCGATCTGGCGTTCTCAGCCCAGTCCATGCCGGTTTTCGGTTATGGCTGCGCCGTCTTCATGCAGTCGGATATTGTGAATTTCCAGCGCCAGGGTTGGCGGGCGGAAGAAATCCTCGCTGGCCTTGCGGCCGTGCTTCCCAAGAACGTGTTCCTCTACGTGGCCAGTATTCCGAATCTTGCGGCGCTGGGAACGCGCTTCGTGCTGCAGGGTGGAACCCAGAACAACATGGCAGTGGTGAAAGCCGAAGTGGATTTCATCCACAACAGTTTTCGTGCGGCGGGCAAGAAACCGGAGATTATCGTTCACGAATTCTGCGGCGAATCAGGAGCCATCGGGGCGGCGGCGGAATCTCTGCGGCTGTGGCGCAATGGCCAGCAGACCACATTTGTTGGACTGGATGCGGTCCGGAAAATCGAATACCGGACGACGCGCAACGAATCCACACGCTGCAATTTCTGCAAAAACAATTGCCTGCGCACGTTTATCGACATCCGCACCGTGCCCAAGGACGAGATGAGCTTCGTGCCCATTCAGAAGGTCACTAAAGTTCCGTTAATGCATGGGGAGCAGCGGCTCATCATTGCGACCTGCGAAAAAGGCTTGGTCGAAGATGTCAACGACATGAAGGACATCAAGGCCGGCCTCGACGAGATCAAAGAGAAGCATCCCAACTTCGTGGACATGGCTGCCCACGAGGTTTTCCGGCCGGTCAATCCGAAGAGCGTGGCCGATCCGATTCCGCCGGCGAAATTCTGGAACAAGGCGGCGAAAGAGCGTATTCCGTTGATGGAAGGCCGCAAGAAGCTTCGCGTCGGCATTCCACGCGTGCTCAACATCTATAGCTACGCGCCGCTGTTCAACGGATATCTGGAAAGCCTGGGCGTCCAGCCGGAAAACATCATCTACTCCGACTACACCAGTTCGGACTTGTACCGAGCGGGCGCCAGCCGCGGCGCCATTGATCCGTGCTTCCCCGCGAAGATCGGGATTTCGCACGTCTACAACCTGATCCAGGAGAAGCATCGCAAGAAGCCCCTGAATGTCATCTTCTTCCCGATGTATGACGTGTTGACCTCGCCGCTGGTGAAGATCGTGGCGGCGAATGCCTGTCCGACGGTGACCGCAACACCGGAAACGGTGAAGGCCGCCTTCACCAAGGAAAATGACGTGTTTGCCGAGCACAACGTGAAGTACGTTGATCCGGTCCTGAACTTCGCCGATCGCAAGCTGTTCGCGCACCAGATGCTGCAGGCGTGGCAGCCGATTCTCGGACTGTCGCAGGAAGAAAACGATCGCGCGGTTGAGGTCGGCTACAAGGCGCTGGCTGATTACGAGAGCAGTATCCGCAGGCGCGCGCGCCAGGTGATGGACCAGCTGGAGCGCGAAGACCGTATCGGCATCGTGATGCTGGGCCGGCCTTATCACCACGATCCCGGTCTGAATCACGAGATCCTTGAAGAGTTCCAGAAACTGGGCTACCCGATCTTCTCTCAGAACACGCTGCCTCTGGACGAAGACATGCTGGAGCGTCTGTTCGGGGACGAAGTCCGGGCCGGGGTGATCAGTCACGCACTGGACATCGGCGACGCGTGGAAAAATTCATATTCGTGTAGCACCAACCACAAGGTGTGGGCGGCGAAGTTCACGGCGCGGCATCCGAATCTCGTAGCCCTGGAGATCTCGAGTTTCAAGTGCGGCCACGATGCGCCCATCTACGGTGTGATCGAGGGAATCATCGAGCAGTCGGGTACGCCATACTTCTGCTTCAAGGACCTGGACGAGAACAAACCATCGGGCTCGATCAGGATTCGGGTCGAGACCATCGATTACTTTCTGCGGCGGTATCGCGAGGAGGTCATCCGCAAGCGCAAGGCAGCGGCGGAGGACATCGAGGCGCAGCTCGCGGCGTACGAAAACCAACTGCGCGGACAGATGCAGACGGAGGTACAAGAAATAGGCGCCGACTGATTTGTCAGCCATACGCTGAACCGAACCCGTAGCGCCGGCGTCCCGCCGGCTGTCCGGAGGGCATCTTGCCCTCCGCTCCGGTGGATCTGCTTGGGCCGAGGCAGCCGTCACGTCATGTCGCTACCCTCCCAATACAGGACTGCCGTCCATTTCCGCTCTATAATTTCGAGATCGCGAATTCGAAATCGCGCTTGCTTGTGAACACCAGCAACAGACTGACCGCCCTGCATGAAAATTCTCGTGCTCAACTCCGGCTCCAGCAGCCAAAAGGCCTGCCTTTATGAAATTGGCAAGACCCTTCCGGATCATCCGCCGGCTTGTCTGTGGGAGGGGAGCATCGAGTGGGGCAACGGCATTGCGGTAGTAGCGGTGAAGAATTCGCGGGGCGACGTTCAGAAAGAACAACTGCAGTTTTCCTCGCGGCAACAGGTAGTCAGTCATTTGTTGAGTACCTTAACTAGCGGGAAAGCCCCCGCGGTTGCTTCCGTTTCCGAGATTGATGTCGTGGGGCACCGGATTGTCCACGGTGGCGCGGAGTTCGAGGTTCCGGTGTTGGTCACGCCCGAGGTGCGCTCGGCAATTGCCCGCGTTATCCCGCTCGCGCCACTGCACCTTCCCGCCGAACTGGAGGGTATGGATATTGTTAAGAGCCTGCTGGGCACGGTTCCGCAGGTCGCGGTTTTCGACACCGGCTTTCATCGCCATATGCCGCTCTCAGCGGCGGTTTATCCAGGTCCCTATAAATGGTTTGAAAACGGCATTCGCCGTTTCGGCTTTCACGGCATCAATCATCAGTATTGCGCCGGACGCGCCGCCCAGCTGCTCGGGAAAGATTTGAATTCGCTCAGGCTGGTGACATGCCACCTTGGCAACGGATGTTCCATGGCGGCGATTCAGGGCGGCCGCAGTGTTGATACCACGATGGGCTTTACTCCGCTGGAAGGCTTGATGATGGGTACGCGGTCGGGCTCTGTGGATCCCGGTATTTTAATTTTCCTTATGCAGCAGAGACACGTTGAGGTCGACCAGATCGACCAGGAGCTCAATCAAAACTCTGGCCTGCTGGGAATATCGGGCGTTTCGGGCGACATGCGTGAAATCCTCGCGGCCATTCAACATGGCCACGAGAGGGCGAAGTTGGCGTTCGACATCTACGTACACCGCCTCCGGACGGCGATCGGTGCCCTGGCAGCCGGGCTGGGAGGAATGGACGGGCTGGTGTTTACCGCGGGTGTGGGCGAGAACTCCGCCGACGTCCGGGCCGCTGCGTGCAGCACGCTGGAATTCCTGGGTGTGAAGCTTGACAGCGATAAGAATGCTCGGCCGTCCCTGGACGCGGACATCTCAGCCTCCGATTCCCGGGTGCGCGTGCTGGTAATTCGGGCGCAGGAAGACTGGGCCATAGCGACCGAGTGCTGGAAGCTCGCGCGCAGGGCCGGACCAGCATGAAGGATCGTCAAGGGATTGTGGCGGGAAGGTTGACCGCACCCTCTGCGTGGTGGGGATAAGGCCGTCTTTCTGCCGGAGTACAATGTTTCGCTGACGGGACGTTTGGGAAGGTGAAACTATGCCCATTGCCTTAGAAAAGCAGTCAACCAGCAGCGGACCCCGCATCTCGCCGCTCGCCGGCAAACCTGCTCCCAAGGAAATGCTGATCGACGTCGCTCGCCTGGAGATGGAATATTTTGAGCACCGTCCCGACGTCCAGGATCGCAACCAGCTGGTCAGCTTCGGCACCAGCGGACACCGGGGCACGCCGCTGCAGGGCACGTTTACTGAAGCGCACATCGTGGCGATCACTCAGGCGATCTGCGACTATCGCCGAAAGCAGGGAACCGACGGCCCGCTTTACATGGGGAAAGACACTCACGCCTTGTCGGGGCCCGCGCAGCGCACTGCGCTTGAGGTGCTGGCGGCGAACAACGTCGAAACGATCATCCAGGAAAATGATGGTGTAACGCCGACGCCCGTCATCTCACGCGCCATTCTGGTTTACAACCGCGGCCGCAAGGAACATCTGGCGGACGGCATTGTGGTTACGCCGTCCCACAACCCACCGGAGGATGGAGGCTTCAAGTACAACCCGCCCAACGGCGGTCCGGCCGATACCGACGTGACGCGCTGGGTCGAGGATCGGGCGAACGAATACTTGCGAGCAGGAAACGCCGGGATCAAGCGAACTTCGTTTGCCAAAGCACTGCAGGTCGCGTCCACCCATCAGGAAGATTTCATCCTCCCCTACGTTCGTGATCTCAAGAACGTGGTGGACATTGATGCGATTCGCGTCGCCAAACTCAAACTGGGAGTGGATCCCCTGGGCGGAGCCGCCCGGCCTTACTGGGAGCCGATCAACTCCGTTTACGGTTTGGACATCGCCGTCGTCAATCCAGAGATTGACCCGACGTTTTCCTTCATGAGCGTGGATCACGACGGCAAGATCCGCATGGATTGTTCAAGCCCATATGCGATGGCCGGGCTGGTGGGGCTGAAAGATCAGTACCAGGTGGCTTTCGCCAACGATCCAGACTCGGACCGGCACGGGATTGTTACCCCGGTTGCGGGGTTGATGAACCCGAACCATTATCTTGCGGTGGCGATTCAATACTTGCTGAACCACCGTCCGCAGTGGACCCACCGATCCGCGGTGGGAAAGACGCTGGTGAGCAGCAGCATGATTGACCGTGTCGTAAAGAAACTCGGCCGCGAACTGCGCGAAGTGCCAGTGGGATTCAAGTGGTTTGTGGCAGGTCTGGTCGACGGTTCGTACTGTTTTGGCGGAGAAGAGAGCGCGGGAGCGAGTTTCCTGCGCCTTGATGGCACGGTGTGGACGACCGATAAAGACGGGCTCATCATGGACCTGCTGGCGGCTGAGATTACAGCGCGCACCGGCAAGAATCCCGGAGAGCACTACCGTGAAATGACAGCGGAGTTCGGCAGCCCGTACTACACACGCATCGATGCGCCCGCCACACCCGAACAGAAAGCAAAGTTGCAAAAACTGTCACCGGATGCGGTAAGGGAATCGGATCTGGCGGGCGAACCGATCACCGACAAGCTGACCAAAGCTCCCGGCAACGATGCTCCCATCGGCGGCCTGAAGGTTGTAGCGGAAAACGGGTGGTTTGCAGCCCGGCCCTCAGGTACAGAAAATATTTATAAAATCTACGCTGAGAGCTTCAAGGGCCAAGACCATCTGAAGGCGATCGTGAGTGAAGCCCAGGAGATGGTCAACAACGCGCTGGGTGTTTAGTGAGTCCCGCCACAGAAAGATACGCATGAAAGTTCTGGTCATTGATATAGGCGGGTCCCACGTCAAAGTTCTTGTCACCGGCCAGCGCGTGCCGCGGAAGTTTGTCTCTGGGCCGAAAATGACTGCCAAGCAAATGGTCTCGGGAGTGAAGGGAATCATCGGGGACTGGAAATACGATGTAGTGTCGATTGGCTTTCCAGGTCCGGTGCTGCGGAATCGGCCGGTCGCGGAGCCCGTAAATCTGGGAGGCGGGTGGGTTGGTTTTGACTTCAAGTCTGCGTTCGGGTGTCATGTGAAACTGGTCAATGATGCTGCCATGCAGGCGTTGGGCAGCTATCGACATGGGAAAATGCTGTTCCTGGGACTGGGAACCGGCCTCGGTTCCTGCCTGATCGTGGACGGCATCGTGGAGCCGATGGAACTGGGCCATCTTCCCTACAAGAAGGGAACCTACGAGAGCTATGTAGGAAACGAGGCGCTGGTGAAGCAAGGCAAGAAGAAATGGTGCCGCAACGTCGCGGACGTAGTGGAGCGGCTCACGGCTGCTCTTGAACCTGAAGAGGTAGTTCTCGGAGGTGGTAACGCCAAGCAACTGAAAAAGGTGCCGCCGGGATGCCGAATCGGCGAAAACAGCAATGCGTTTCGGGGAGGCTTTCGTTTGTGGAGCGAAACCAGCGGACCGCACTCGCAGGCTTCCACAGCATTCACCGTCATGAAACACAAGAGACGAAAGGATAAAGGAAATGGCAGCACGCGTCGAAGCAATCGCTAAGCGCCCATCGCTCAAGCGCCAGGCATGGAAGGACCTGGGAGCGCACTATAAAAAGGTGCGCAACCAGCACCTGCGGCAGCTATTTGCCGACGATCCCAACCGCGGCGAGCGCCTTACGGTCGAAGCTCTGGGCCTTTATCTCGACTACTCGAAGAATCGGGTCACCGACGAGACCCTCGGGCTATTGATCCGGCTGGCGGAGGAATCCCGCCTGCGTGAACGAATCGATGCCATGTTTCGCGGCGAGAAAATTAATGTCACAGAGAAACGCGCAGTCTTGCACGTTGCCCTGCGCGCACCGCGAGGCGAGTCCATTTTCGTGGATGGTGAGGACGTAGTACCCAAGGTGCACGCCGTGCTCGACCGGATGACGGATTTCTCCAACCGGCTGCGCAGCGGCGAGTGGAAGGGGCACACGGGCAAGCGAATTCGTAACGTGATCAACGTGGGTATCGGGGGCTCCGACCTGGGACCGGTTATGGCCTACGAGGCCCTGAAGTTCTACTCCGACCGGGACATGACGTTTCGCTTTGTATCGAACGTCGACGGCACTGATTTCGCGGAGGCCGTTCGCGATCTCGATGCCTCGGAGACTCTCTTCATCATCTCTTCGAAAACATTCACCACCCTGGAGACCATGACCAATGCCCAGACTGCCCGAGCCTGGACACTGGCCGGCCTGCAGGGGGACGAAAAGGCGGTTGCGAAACATTTCGTCGCGGTTTCAACGAATACGAAGGAAGTCGAGAAATTCGGTATCGATACCGCCAACATGTTTGAGTTCTGGGACTGGGTAGGCGGCCGCTATTCGATGTCGTCGGCCATCGGCCTTTCGACCATGATCGCCATCGGCCCGGATAATTTTCGCGCGATGTTAAGCGGACTCCACCAGATGGACGAGCACTTCCGCACCACGCCCTTCGAGCGGAATTTGCCCGTGCTGATGGGCCTTCTGGCGGTCTGGTACAACGATTTCTTTGAGGCGCAGACGGTGGCAGTCCTGCCCTATGAGCAATACCTGAAACGATTTCCAGCCTACCTGCAGCAATTGACCATGGAGAGCAACGGCAAGCACGTAACCCTCGAGGGGAGGAAGGTAGCCCACGAGACTGGTCCAATTTACTGGGGCGAACCCGGGACCAATGGTCAACACTCGTTCTACCAGTTGATTCATCAGGGGACCAGGCTCATCCCCTGCGACTTCATTGCGTTTTCTAAGCCGCTCAACCCGCTGGGCCGACACCACGACATGCTGATCGCCAACGTCTGCGCGCAGACTGAAGCGCTGGCATTCGGAAAAACTGCGGAGGAGGTAGCGGCGGAAGGCACCCCGAAGTGGCTCGTCCCGCACCGCATATTTGAGGGCAATCGTCCCTCAAACACGATTTTCGCGGAACGCCTGACGCCCGAAGCTCTGGGCAAACTGGTGGCGTTGTACGAACACTCCACTTTCACCCAGGGCGCAATCTGGCACATCGATTCATTCGACCAGTGGGGCGTGGAGCTGGGTAAGGTTTTGGCGCAGCGCATCATCCCTGAACTTGAGAGCAAGACCGAACCCACGCTTATGCATGACAGCTCTACCAATCGACTGATCCGTTATTACAGGAAATCCAGGGACACCGCCTGACCCTGTTGGCACTGACGAACCCCTGTACGTTCTGTCATTCGATCACCGGAGTGCATTGCTACAGTGTCTAATCCGCTGAGAAAGACAAAGATGAAGAGGAGATCAATATGCAACTTGGAATGATCGGACTGGGAAGAATGGGAGCCAACATGGTGCGGAGGCTCATCAATAAGGGCCACAGCTGCGTAGTCTTCGACCGGTCGGCGAACGCGGTGGGCGAGTTGGTCAAGGAGAAGGCGACCGGCTCCGGCTCGCTCGCAGAACTGGTGAAAAACATGACCAAGCCACGAGCGATCTGGCTGATGGTCCCGGCAGCGGTGGTCGACAGCACGATTGCCGATCTTCTGCCTCACCTCGAAGAGGGAGACATCCTTATCGACGGCGGCAACTCCTACTACATCGACGATATCCGGCGGGCCCAGGAACTTGCTCCCCGGAAGATCCACTATGTGGATGTCGGCACCAGCGGCGGGGTATGGGGTCTGGAACGAGGCTACTGCATGATGATTGGCGGCGAGAACGAGGTGGTCAAGCATCTCGACCCGATCTTCGAAGCGCTCGCGCCCGGAATCGGCGACATCCCGCGCACCGTGGGCCGGGACAAGATCGGCGGCACCGCCGAAGAGGGTTACCTGCACTGCGGACAAAATGGCGCCGGCCACTTCGTCAAAATGGTGCACAACGGAATCGAATACGGAATCATGGCGGCGTATGCCGAAGGCCTGGGCGTTCTGCGGGCCGCGAACGTCGGCAAGCAGGCAGGCGGCGCGGCCGATGCGGAAACCACGCCATTGCGCGATCCCGAGCATTACCAGTACGACCTGAACCTGCGCGACATCGCGGAAGTATGGCGTCGCGGAAGCGTAATTGCGTCCTGGTTGCTCGACCTCACGGCGAGCGCGCTGCTGCAGGACCCGAATCTTTCCAAATTTGCAGGCCGGGTGTCTGACTCCGGGGAAGGGCGCTGGACCATCAAAGCGGCGATTGATGAAGCCGTGCCGGTTCCGGTCCTGACCAGCGCGCTTTATGAACGATTCAGTTCGCGGGGCGAGGCCGACTTCGCCAACAAAGTGTTGTCCGCGATGCGCTTTCAATTCGGTGGGCACCTGGAAAAATCCGACGACAAATCCAAAGTGGCTTGAGGGAAGCCGGATGAAGATGGAAGTGTTTGCCGACGACGAATCTACCGCGCGAGCGGCGGCCAAGCTTATCGCCGCCGAAGCTACTGCTGCGGTTGCCGCTCGCGGCCGTTTCGTAATGGCCGTCAGCGGCGGCCGCAGCCCCTGGATCATGCTGCGAGCGTTGGCCACGGAAAAGATCCCATGGGAGAGCGTTCACATCGTGCAGGTGGACGAACGCGTGGCGCCGGCGGGGAGCCCGGACAGGAACCTCACGCATCTTCAGGAAAGCCTACTTGAGCACTCGCCGATGCGCCCCGAACAAATTCTTGCCATGCCGGTGGAATTGCCGGACCTCGAAGCCGCAGCCAGCCAGTATGCGTCGGCTCTGTGCGAGATCGCCGGCTCGCCGCCGACTCTCGACCTTGTCCACCTGGGCCTTGGCCCGGACGGGCACACGGCTTCTTTGATACCGGGAGATCCGGTGCTCAACGTCACTGACGTGGACGTGGCCCTCACCGGTGTCTATCAGGGACGAAGACGAATGACTTTGACCTACCCGGTCATCAATCGCGCCCGGCGCATTCTGTGGTTGGTCACCGGCGGCGAGAAAGTTGAAGCGTTGTCCCGCTTGCGCAAAGGCGATCCGTCGATCCCGGCAGGCCGGGTTCGTCAGGACCGGGCGGTGATTGTTGCGGATCGCGCGGCGGCAGGAAGCGTAGCAGCCTAGCTGGCTGTTGAGCCGACGTTTTTAGAGAAACATTCTGGCGGCGAAAAGGTTGCTTGTCGAGCTCGCGCATGCGGCTTGATCAAGATATATCCTGTTTGTCCCATCCAGTTTGCAAAGAAAATTACACGCAAGGAGAACAATTCATGCCAACTATCACAACAAAAGACGGTACACAGATTTACTACAAGGACTGGGGAAAGGGCCAGCCCATAGTGTTCAGTCATGGTTGGCCGCTCACCGCGGACGACTGGGATGGACAGATGTTGTTCTTCGGCCAGCAGGGTTTCCGAGTCATCGCGCATGACCGGCGCGGGCACGGCCGTTCCACCCAGACGTGGGACGGCAACGACATGGACACCTACGCTGACGATCTCGCAGTCCTCACTGAAAAACTTGATCTGAAAAACGCAATTCATGTCGGCCACTCCACCGGCGGCGGAGAAGTTGCCCGTTACATCGGACGCCATGGCTCAAAACGCGTGGGCATGGCCGTGCTTATCAGCGCGGTGCCACCGCTCATGCTGAAGACGGACAAGAATCCCACCGGCGCGCCCATCGAGGTGTTCGATGACCTGCGAGCCCAATATGTGAAAAATCGCCCGCAGTTTTACAAGGACCTCACGCTTCCGTTCTATGGCTACAACCGTCCCGGTGCCAAGATTTCGGAAGGCATACGGGAGAAGTGGTGGTTGCAGGGAATGCTGGGAGGAATGAAGGCCGGCTACGACTGCATCAAGGCTTTCTCGGAGACGGATTTCACGGAGGACCTTAAGAAGTTCGATGTGCCGACCTTGATCCTCCATGGCGACGACGACCAGATTGTGCCCATCGCGGCTGCGGCCCCGCTCTCCGCGAAGCTGGTGAAGAACGCCACGCTGAAGATCTATCCAGGCTTTCCGCACGGGATGCCCACAACCAACGCGGACCAGATCAATGCCGACCTGCTCGCGTTTGTCAAGCGCAGTAGTCAGGTGGCGGCCTAGGTGGCGGCCCGTCCACCAAACTGTGATCCTTGCTGTGTGGGGATGGGCGACTCATTCCGGACGGGCGGGGACGCCCGTCTTTCCATCAACCATCCTCGATGGAGTGACGGGCGTCCCCGCCCGTCCGGGAAGCCCCCGTCTCGCAGGAAGTATCTGGAAGAGAACGCGGCCGCTGTCGAGATCAAGTTGACTCCGGACGAGGTGGCGGAACTTGAGGGGGCGGTTCCGCAAAGCGAGATCGTAGGGTATCGCTACACGCCCGCAAATATGAAGGCGATTGACCGCTAAGCCGTCGCCGGAAACCGCGAATTGACCGACACTGCTGCGAAGGACCTGAATCCGCGGCCCTCCTCGAGTTTGTTGCGCCCGCTACGTGTGCCCACCTTCCGCAATCTGTTGGTGGCAGACGTCGTTTCCGATATCGGAACCTTCATGCAGAGCGTGGGCGCTGCCTGGCTGATGGTATCGCTCGGCGCCGGGCCAATGTATGTCGCACTCACGCAAACCGCTTCATCCCTGCCGTTCTTTCTGCTGGCGCTTCCAGCCGGTTCCGCCGGCGACATCGTCGATCGCCGTAAGCTCATTCTCTACACCGAGAGCTGGATGGCCGGGATTGCGTTACTTCTCGCGGTCCTGACCATCGCCGGCTTTATGTCGCCCTGGCTGTTGCTGGTGCTGACGTTTGCGCTGTCGGCAGGAGATGCGTTTGAGACACCGAGCTGGCGTGCGATTCTTCCGGAACTGGTGTCCAAGGACGACCTGGAAGCAGCGTCCGCACTCAACGGGATCGAATTCAACCTTGCCCGGGCGATTGGACCGGCACTCGCGGGGCTGGTCATCGCCAGCGCCGGCGTCGCCGCGGCATTCGTGGCGAATGTGCTGTCGTTCTTCGGAGTCATCCTGGTAGTTGCACGATGGAAAAGGCCCATTCACAAGCGGACGGCACCGCCTGAGACCCTGGCAGGGGCCACAGTTGCCGCCGTGCGCTACGTCCGCTATTCGCCTCCGGTGCGCGCCATACTGGTTCGGGTGGGTGCGGTCATGCTGTTCGGGAGCGGCCTTTTTGCGTTATTGCCCACACTTGCCCGAAGCGTCAGCCCGAGCGCAATCGGCTACGGACTCTTGCTCGGGTGCTTTGGGCTGGGCGCAATCCTCGGAGCCCTGATATTGCAGCCCGCGCGGGCCAGGTGGTCGACCGAAGTAGTTGTTTCTGCCGGCGTGGCAATCCTAGGGGTGGCCATCGTACTGGCCGCCGGTCTGCATCGTTTGAGCACCCTCGGGCCGGTCATGCTGGTGGGAGGCGCGGCGTGGATTGTCTTTATTTCCCTGATCAGCGCCCTGATCCAGAACCTGGCCCCCGACTGGGTCCGTGCCCGCGTCCTGGCCGTCTACATACTAATTTCTCAGGGAAGCATGGCTATCGGGAGCGCGGCTTGGGGAGTCGTTGCCCAGCGGGCAGGTATCCGCGCTGCTCTGTTCTGCGCCGGAATCGGAACCATCGGCACCACGGCACTCGTGCTGTTCGCGAGGCTCCCCGATTCGACGTCAGACCTGAGTCCATGGAACCACTGGCGCATGCCTGTTCTGGTCAAGGGCGACGAGGCTGACCTTCAGCACGGGCCGGTGCTGGTGACGGTCGAATACAGTGTGAGCCTCGATCGTCAGGCCAAGTTTGCGAAAGAAATCGAAAAATACGGGCGCGTGCGACGCCGCAATGGCGCGTATCGATGGGGAATCTTTCATGACACCGAAGTCGCCGACCGCTATCTGGAGATATTCCTGGTGAATTCCTGGGCGGAACACCTGCGCCAGCACGAACGGCAGACACAAGCAGATCATCAGCTGGAGCAAGCCCTGCGCGGTTGTCTGGGCGGGGACCCCAAGGTGCACCACCTGATCTACGCCTACCCGAAAGAAACCTAGGCGCGATAGCGGGAACCTGGATTGTCGATAGCACCCGCCGGTTTTGAGACCCACATGTGACGGTGCTAGACTGCGCGAATGGCAACCAAGAAGAAAACTAAAAAGAAGGCAAAGAAGTCAAAGAGAACTGCGGTCAAAAAAGCGGCGCCACCGAGGAAGCAGGCGAAGAAAGCGAAGCCCGCTCGGAAGGTAGTGAAGAAGAAACCGGTTCCGAAAAAGGTGCTCGCGAAGAAGGTCGCTGCTCAAAAGACAGTCGGCGGGAAAAGCCCGGGCACAACTAAAAAACGCACACGCAAGGCCAGCCAGCCCAAGGAGTCGGCGGTATTCTTGCCCGTGGGCCCGGGATCGGACTCGGCTGGGCAATCCGGAGATTTGCAGGGACTATCCAACGTTGAAGGCGCGGACTCGGAGAGTGTCGACGAGTTACTCGAGGAAGGAAACTCGTTCGAAGCTGAAGTCATAGCCGGCGTGGAAGATGCAGGAGACAGTGAGAAGGAAGTCCACACCCATGAAGTGCCGGAAGATGACGTGCCCGGCGAATATCTGGACAAAGACTGATGACATCCTGATCGACTTAGAGGCCGGCATCAGGGATTCTTAGCCCGGATTTTTGATTGGCTGCCAGGCCGCGATCGCCTCAAGTCAGCCTCAAATCCCCGCATTCAGGAGAATGCCTTTTGCATCGGAGGGCCATATGTCAATTCGACCGGTGAAGCGGCTCATCAAATCGAAGCCAACTCTGGAAGGTGCGGGCGTGCATCTTCGCCGTGCGTTTGGCTTCGGAAACACGAAGGAATTCGACCCGTTTCTCCTGCTGGACGACTTTCGCAATGACGTCCCGGAGGATTATCTGGCCGGCTTCCCATGGCATCCACATCGCGGGATCGAGACCATCACCTATGTGCTGGCCGGAACCGTGGAGCACGGCGATAGCATGGGCAATCGCGGGGCGATCGCGGCCGGTGATGTGCAATGGATGACTGCCGGGAGCGGAATTATCCACCAGGAAATGCCGAAGGGCGATCAGGCTGGGCGGATGCACGGCTTCCAGTTGTGGGCGAATCTTCCCGCGTCGCTCAAAATGACCGCGCCGCGCTATCAGGAAGTGAAAGCGTTGGATATCCCGGAAATCACTGACGACGATGGTACCCATGTGCGGGTGGTCTGCGGAAGTTTCTGGGGGAAGACCGGCCCGGTGGACGGAATCGCGGCTGAACCGATCTATCTCGACGTGTCGGTTTCGTCCGGCAGGAGAAAAATGCTTCCGGTGGAAACCACTCGCCATGCCTTTGCCTACGTTTTTGCGGGAAGTGGAAAGTTCTGCAATGCATCGGGTCCGCTCACTGTGCCGACCGAATCCGTGAAATGGTTGGATACCGCGCCTCCGGTGGAGGCCGACAACCGCTCGCTCATAGTATTCGATCGGGGCGACGAGGTGACCGTCCAGGCGGGAGACGACGGGATCCGGTTCCTGCTGGTCTCGGGAAAGCCTCTCGAGGAGCCGGTGGCCTGGTATGGCCCGATCGTGATGAACACCCAGGAACAGCTCCGGCAGGCATTCGCCGAGCTCGAACAGGGCAAATTCCTGAAGCAGCCCTGATCCGAATCAGGGGGGTTGTCAGCTCGATTTAATACCCCTGTGCGGGCTTGATCGGCTCTGTTAGAATGTCGCCGGTTTCGCGAAAGGAGCTCCATGGCAAAGAAAATTGATCCCCTCAACAAGAAACACTATGGCGCAGTTTCGGCCATGCTCACGGTTTCCGACGTACCCGCTGCCGTCGCTTTTTATCAGAAGGCGTTCGGTTTTGCGAAGCGTGGCATCATGAACGGTCCCGATGGCAAGCCCATGCACGCGGAACTGACCCTGCGCGGCACGACACTGATGCTTGGGCCGGAAAATGCCGCGATGGGCAGGCGCAACGCCAAGTCGGTCGGCGCGTCACCAGCCGGCCTGTTTGTCTATGTGGAAAACGTCGACAAAGTGTTCGCCAAGGCCGTAGGTCTGGGCGCGACCGCCCAGGGCGAGGTCATGGACATGTTTTGGGGCGACCGCTGCGGATTTTTGGTGGACCCGGATGGATACAACTGGATGCTGGGTACGCACAAGGCTGAACCCACGACGCGGGAGATGAAAAAGAAAATGATGGAGCAGATGGGGCAGCAACCGCCCCGCCCCGCAACCGAAGCAGCATAAAGCGTGGGGAGATCCTCATGACCGGTCATGGTTGAAAAAAAGCCGGACGGAACTCGTCCGGCTCTTTTATTTCGTGCGAATTGTTTAGTTGGGCATGACGACGGTGTCGATCACATGGATCACGCCGTTCGACTGAAAGACGTTGGGGATGGTCACGGTTGCAGTGCCGCCCTTTTCATCCTTCAACATGATGTGGTTGCCATCCTGCGATGCCCACAGCTTGCCGCCTTCCACCGTGGTGAGTTCGGCAGTGCCGTTGCCAGCCTTGATCTGCTTCTTGAGATCGGAGGCGCTCAACCTTCCCGCAACTACGTGATAGGTGAGCACCTTGGTCAATGTGGCTTTGTTTTCCGGCTTGACCAGCGTCTCGACGGTGCCGGCCGGCAGCTTGGCGAAGGCTTCGTTGGTAGGCGCGAAGACGGTGAACGGTCCCGGACCCTCCAGGGTTTCGACCAGTCCGGCAGCCTTCACCGCGGTCACCAGAGTGGTGTGATCGGCGGAGTTCACCGCGTTCTCGATGATGTTCTTGGTGGGATACATTTCCTGGCCGCCGACTACGGGATTGTTCATCCCGGCCACGGCTGAAGTGACCGCGATTGCGACTACTGCCATCAGAATTGCAAATTTCCGGTTCATTTTCGTGAATTCCTTTCGGGAGTTGAATTGTTTGACGCTCCCTTACATTACGGACCGGTTCTGAATTCGGATTTCATTGCTAATTTGCCGCTGGGGCAAATCCACTTTGGCTCGGCGTACGTAGATAGCCATCGCCTGGAGAAGCTATGACCACGTAGGGGCGGGCGCCCCTTCGACTTCGCTCAGAGCAGACTCTCGCCCGCCCAGCCGGGCGCGGCCCGGCAGGTCTTAATCCGCTACCCAAGTCTGGCGAGCTGTGCTCGCCCACCCGGACGGGGCGTCCGGGCCTACGTGCGCGGTTTAGACGACAACTGCACGCGCAAAATAAGCTTTCGGCCTCCCCGGCGGCTGCACTCTCGGCGCCGCGGGTGGCGGTGTTACACTCTTTAGTTTCCATCCCAGGAGCGAATCGTATGGCCGAGAAAGCCGAAGTCCGTCACACCTTGAACGAGAGGCAGGCGCGCCAGCTCGCGACCGTCACCAAGACGGTCCCCATGATGCAGGCGATCACGCCGCGCTGGCTGGTCAACTTCCTGCAATGGGTCCCCGTGGAAGCCGGCACGTATCGGGTGAACAAAGTAGTTCCCACGCGGCCGGGGACGCGCACCGTCGAGTGCAGTCCGGGCGAGGATGTTGATCTGCCTGAGATCTACGTCGACTACGACGAAAAGCCGCGCGAGTACACTCTGAGCGCGGTGACTACCGTGCTCGACCTGCAGACGCGTATCTCTGACATGTACCGCAGCCCGCACGATCAGATCAAAGAGCAGTTGCGGCTGATCATCGAAAAGGTCAAGGAGCGCCAGGAGAGCGAGCTCATCAACAACACAGAGTACGGTCTGCTTAATAACGTCGATGAATCGATGAAAGTAAAGACGAGAAAGGGCGCGCCCACACCCGACGATTTGGACGAACTGATAGCGAGAGTCTGGAAGGAGCCGGCGTTTTTCCTGGCGCATCCGCGAGCGATTGCAGCGTTCGGGCGCGAGTGCACGCGCCGCGGTGTGCCGCCACCGACAGTGACCATGTTCGGTTCTCCTTTTCTGACCTGGCGCGGGCTGCCGCTCATTCCTTCCGACAAAGTCGCGATCAAGGGCGACAAGACCAACATTCTGTTGCTGCGCACGGGCGAGAAAAAGCAGGGCGTGGTCGGACTGTTCCAGCCCGGGATTCCGGGTGAAGTGTCGCCCAGCTTGTCAGTCCGTTTCATGGGCATCAATCACAAGGCCATCGCCTCGTACCTGATCTCGCTGTATTGCTCGCTGGCGATCCTCACTGAAGATGCCCTGGGCGTGCTCGAAAACGTCAGCGTGGATCAATATCATGAGTACAAGTGATCCGGCATCGGCGGAGCGGCCGTCACTGGATTCGAATCAGGATTCTGCTGCGGCAACGCCTGACAATCTGTCGGCGGCGATGGTTTCTCTGCCTGATCCGGCCGTGATTGCCAGGCTGGCCAATGAGTTCTTTGCAGCGCTCCCGGCGATTGCGACCGCTCCGGTTGGTGTGAGCCCGAACCCGCCTTCCGGTTTCACCGCGAGTCCTCTTCCCGTTCCGCCGTCACTTCCGTCAGGGCCAACCGGGATTCCGGTGAACCCGCCAACGCTCGCTCAGGAATTTCCCACTACACCAGTGTCGGCCGTGCCTGGCTCGCTTGCTTATTTTATCGATCGGACTTCACCGCTCAACGTTGCCCCTTCGTTTCCTTCAGTGAACGAGGCATTTTCTTTTCCTGGTGTGCCGGGCGCGCAGGTGGTTTCTCGTATTCCTGGTATTCCTGAGATGCTGCCCGCTTCCGGGCCGGGTGCGCCGTTGACCGAAGCCGATCTGCGGGCAATTCCGGCGTCGCTGGGAAATGTGCCGGCATTCGCGCCTGGCCTTCCGGCCGTCTCGTCGCTGCCCACGGAGAATTCTCCAGCATACTTTCTTGATCTGGAGAAATCCGCCCCGCTCGCGGCCGTGCCAACATTTCCAGACGTTGCAGGAATGTTTTCCTTTCCCGGCGTGCCTGGCGTGCAGTCGGTACCGGGAGTTCCGGGGATGCCGTCATCTCCGCCTACCGATTTTAAAAACCTCCCCGATGCGGCCTCGACTCCAGCAGTCCCCGGTTCGTCTGCCTACTTTCCAGGAACAGAGAACGCTCCGACGACGGCTGCGCCGCCACCGCGCGTCGAGTCACTCGAGTTTCGTCCAGATGTCGTGCCGGACATGGGTTTGCCGGCGCGACCGTTTGATCCACATATTGTCCGCCGCGATTTCCCTATCCTCCAGGAACGGGTGAACGGGCGCCCGCTGGTATGGCTGGATAATGCGGCCACCACGCAGAAACCCAACGCGGTCATCGACCGCGTGTCTTATTTTTACCGGCACGAGAACTCGAATATTCATCGCGCGGCGCACACCCTGGCGGCGCGGGCCACGGATGCATATGAAGGGGCGCGGGAAAAGGTGCGCCGTTTTCTGAATGCGCCATCCACTCGGGAGATTGTTTTTGTTCGCGGCGCCACGGAGGGCATCAATCTGGTCGCCAAAAGCTGGGGCCAGCGCAACGTTCAGAAGGACGATGAGATCGTCATCACCTGGCTCGAGCATCATGCCAATATTGTTCCCTGGCAGCAGTTGTGCTCGGAAAAAGGTGCGCACCTGCGGGTAGCGCCCGTCAATGATCGGGGCGAGGTGATCCTCGAAGAATACGAAAACCTGCTGGGCCCGCGTACGCGGATCGTGGCTTTCAGCCAGGTGTCGAACGCGCTTGGAACCATCACCCCGGCGCGGGAGATGGTGGAGATGGCGCACCGCCACGGTGCCAAGGTGCTGGTGGACGGCGCGCAGTCCATCGCGCACATGGGAGTGGATGTGCAGCTCCTCGATTGCGATTTCTTCGTGTTCTCCGGCCACAAGATCTTCGCGCCTACCGGGATCGGCGTCGTCTTCGGAAAGGGCGACATCCTCGATCACACGCCGCCGTGGCAGGGCGGGGGCAGCATGATTCTGGATGTGACTTTTGAAAAGACAGTCTACAACGTCCCACCGGCGCGATTTGAAGCCGGTACTGGCAACATCGCTGACGCGGTGGGTCTCGGCGCCGCGCTCGACTATCTCGAACAGATCGGGATGGAGAACATTGCCCGCTACGAGCACGACCTGTTGACTTACGCGACCGAGAAGCTGCTCACGGTTCCGGGGCTTCACCTCATTGGCACGGCCCGGGAGAAGGCTGGCGTCCTTTCCTTCGTGCTCGACGGGTTTCGCACCGAGGACATAGGCAAGGCGCTTAACCAGGAGGGAATCGCGGTGCGTGCCGGACACCACTGCGCGCAACCTATCCTGCGCCGCTTCGGGCTTGAAAGCACGGTGCGACCGTCACTGGCGCTCTACAACACCTGCGAAGACATTGACGCACTGATTGCCGCGCTGTTGCGCATCCAGGCCGGACACGGCCATCGCAGTTTTTGATCCAAAAGGTGCGAAGGTTAGTTTTTGATTCTGGGTGGAGCAGCGCTTCAGCGCTGCAGCAAAGCGGCAGCCGCCGAGGTACCTCAAGGCTGAAGCCCATCACAAGACGGCAGATCATGCAGGCCTGAAGGCCTGCTCCACCCTGATCGCTTTGTTCGTAGCGGGGATTGCCGCACTGTTGATCTGATGGAGAGACGGGCGTCCCCCCGTCGGGCCGGGCGAGGACGCCCGGCGCTCGATTAATTCACAAAAGTCTACTAATGCGATAGACATTATAGTATTATGCCCGGTAGAGGACCTGCATGAAGACCGGGCGCAACCCTCCGGCTCAGAAATACAACGTCGCAATCATCGGCGGCGGCTTTTCCGGCACAACCCTGGCGGCGCAGCTGCTTCGCAATAGCGAACCATCGTTTTCCATCGTCGTCATAGAGCGGGCGGGCTTGCCGGGCCGCGGCCTGGCTTACGGCACTGAGTCCGATGCCCATCTATTGAACGTCCCTGCCGAAGACATGAGCGCGTTTCCAGAAGACCCGAAGCATTTTCTGCGCTGGGCAAAATCGAATTTCGATTGGGACACCGAACCTGGCAGTTTTCTTCCGCGTCGGGTGTATGGACGCTATCTCGGGAGCGTGGTGAGCGACGCGATCCTCTCGGATAGGGAACGGCGGCTACACTGGAAGAGGGATGAGGCCCGGGCCATCTCTTTAACCAGCGACAGCGAGATTGAAATGGAGTTGCGAAGCGGCGACCGAATCCTTGCGGACAAAGTCGTGCTGGCTTTGGGAAACTTTCCCTCCCGCGATCCAATTCTTCCCGGGCGGAATGCGACAACTCGCCCCCATGATCTTCCTGAGCTATACTTTGCAAGTCCGTGGTCGGATGCCAGTTGTGCAGGGGTGGAGCGTCTCAACTCTGTCCTTGTGCTCGGCTCCGGTCTCACTGCGGTCGATGCGGCGGTCGAACTCCGGCGGCGAGGGTTTACGGGAACGATCCACTTCCTGTCCCGACACGGGCTGTTGCCGCATTCACACCGGGAGCATTCTCCCTGGCCGATATTCTGGAATGAGCATTCTCCCAAAAGCGCGCGTGGCTTGCTGCGTTTGGTGCGTGAACAGGTGCGCGAAGCCCGGCGGCAGGGCATTGACTGGCGGGGCGTGATCAATAGTTTGCGCGCGGTCACGCCGCGGATATGGCAATCGCTGCCCGAGGGGGAACAACGCCGCTTCCTCCGCCATCTGCGGCCGTACTGGGAAGTCCACCGTCATCGCGCCGCGCCCGAGGTTGCTCAACTTATCGCGGATGAGATGTTAAGCCGCCAAATTCAACTTCACGCTGGCCGCATCACGAACTACCGGGAAGATGGGCATGCGGTTGAAATTACCTACCGGCAGCGCAGAAGTGGTGGGGAGTACCGCTTACCGGTTGACCGCGTGATTAATTGCACTGCGCCCGAAACTGACTGCCGGCGCCTGCAAGACTCCTTGCTCACTAACCTCCTTACCAGAGGTATCGTGCGCCCCGATCCGCTTTTTCTTGGCTTGGACGTCGCTGCCGAGGGCGCACTCATCGATCAGGATGGAGTGATTTCCGAATCGCTTTATGCAATTGGGCCCGCAAGGAAGGGCAATCTTTGGGAGAGTACCGCGGTCCCGGAAATCCGCGAACAGGCACGCAAACTGGTCGAACATCTAGTGAACGCGAGCCCGCCGGCAAGCCTCGCAAGCCGCAGCCTGACTTTCAACGCCCGCAGAATCTGGCGGCAACGCAAACGCGTGAGGTTGCCAAAAATCGCGTAGACCCGGACGCCCCCGTCCGGGTGGGCGAGCGCAGCTCGCCGGGAAACTGCCGAGCTTCGCTCCGCCGGGCGGACGAGAGCTTGCCCTGAGCGAACTCGAATGAGCGTCCGCCCCTACGTGTGGATTGGAAGGCTACCTGGACCCAGCGGCATCGGCATCGATCTGATTGGCAGAAGTGGCAGCGGTAACCTGGTAGTCCGCGTAGTCAATCGTGAAAAGCGCGCGGCCACCGAGTCGAATCATGGTGGTGCTGCGATTCGATCGGGGAAGCCAGAAATTGCCCACCTTGCTGTAGACCTGTTCGATCTTCGTGTCTTTTATCCAGAAGGAGGGATTTTTCGCAGGCTCTCCTTCGATACGCACCACGGCAAAGTCTTCGGCATCTACCCAGACTCGACCGCGGTATAAGAGCTTGTTCTGCGTCCTGGGTTCAACGGAAAGGATATAGGCCAAACCGCCCGGCGTTTTCTCTTGCCCCAGAAGGGCAAAACGGTAGTTGTCGTTGTTGAGCGCAACCTCCCGCTGGTTCTCTTCCGCGAGCGCTTCTTTCTCGCTCTGCAGCATCTTCTTGAATACTCTCTCAACCAGCAGCTTGGAGCCGCTCTCAGACAGGACGGTAAACTCTTTCGTCGCTGGAGCCTTGTAATTCACGTCCACGACCATCTCGGCGGCACGCGAACCGGGGAAGCCGTGATAGTCCACCCGATAGGTTCGCGTCCCATGGTAAGAGCTCAATGCCCGCGCCCGTTCCAGATTTCTTCGGATCAGGTTGTTTACCACCTCGGCCGTGCTCAGCCCGACTGGAGGTTCGAGCACTAAAGGATCCGAGGGTTGAGCACAGGCCAGCTGCCATGCACCGAGGCAAAGCAGGATGGGCAGCACGGGCACACCCAATGCAGCGGTATGAAGACGCCCTTTCATTGACTGTTGTTTCAGAATAATGTCCCCGCCTGTGTATAAGTGGTCAATTTTGACCAGTTTTCTCCTTCCCGGAGAGATAACAATTTGACCAACTTCGCCGATTTGGGGCGATCCTAGTGGCAGGCAGCACTTCGTAACCGAGCTTCGCGAGCGAGCTTCGCAGAACCAGGAAATTTAAAAATGGCAGTTCCGGGCGTTCGACCCCCGCCCTGCTTATGCCAAACCGCCTAAGGAGGCGCAACCGAGTGCGCGTTCATCTCGTTAATCCGAGCGAAGTATCTTTCGGTACAGCCGTCATTACTCCTCGCTGGCTTTATGTCCTGGCCGCAGCCACACCTGCAAGCTTCGGCGACCCCTGTCTGGTCGATGAAACCTTGGATGCCGTCGACCCCCTTGAGATTCAGGCGGGAGACATCGTCGGCATCGGCATCCACACAGCGAATGCGCTTCGCGGCTACGAAATCGGGAAGATGGCTCGGGCTCGCGGCGCGTACGTCGTTTTTGGAGGCATTCACGCAACCCTCTATCCGGCGGAGGCGCACGAGCTGGGTGGCGCCCATGCGGTCGTCAAAGGCGACGGAGATGTTGTGTGGGCCAGGGTTTTGTCGGATTGCTGCCACGGAACTCCGCAGTTGATCTACGAAGGGGGACGGATTGAGGCCACGGAATTCCTGCCCGCACGCTGGGATCTGGTGCCACGTAAGAGCTATATGTGGGCCTCGGTGCAGACTGTCCGCGGCTGTCCCAAGCATTGCTCTTTCTGCTCGGTCTGGCGGACCGACGGGCAGCGTCCCCGGCAGCGTGCCTCCGATGTGGTGGTGGAGGAGATCGTCCAGCTGCGAAGGCTGGGCTTTCGCTTCATCGCACTTGCTGACGACAATTTCTATCCCGTGACGCTTACCGACCTGCGGCTGGCCGCGGAGCAGCACAATACCCACCGTCTCAACGAACTCAAGGCCATCCGGGCGGAGCGCTTCGAGCTCATGGCACGCCTGGCACAGCTTCCGTCCGACACCATTTTCTTTACCCAGATCACCATGGAAGCGGCGGAAGACACCGAATTTCTCGATGCCATGCGCGCGGCCAACATCAAGGGCGCGCTGGTGGGAGTTGAGTCCGTGACTCCGGAGGGTTTGAAGGACGTTTACAAGGAATTCAACGCCGCCGGAGCAGACCTGGTGGAGCGGTTGCGGACATTCCGCCGCCACGGCGTTTACGTGCTCGGGTCTTTCATTTTTGGCCTGCCCAGCGACCGCCCGGAGACTTTTGATGCCACCGCCACGGCCGCGGCCCAGGCGGAAGTGGCTTTTGCGCAGTTTGTGATGCTGACTCCCTATCCCGGCACCGTGGACTTTATCCGCTGGGAAAAGAACATGGAAGCGTCTCCGGTGACAATTGCCGGAATTCCGATTACCCGGCGCTGGCTCATTCCGCCGGCGCTTCGGCCCAAACTCTACTGGCCCCACCCCACCATGTCCTCCGAGGAGGTTCGCCGGCGGACGCAATCGGTTTGGGACACCTTCTACAGCCTCAAATACATCTGGGCGCGGTCCGGATTCATAAAATCCATGCGTGCCCGTCTGTGTTTCGTTCTGATCTCGAAAATCTACCGGCAGATGTATGCCGATACCGGCATTGCCACCGACAGTGCGCGTATCTCGAAATCCGCCCGTTGGGCCCGCTGGCTGGCCAAGCCGTGTCAACGCCTGTTCGCCGCTCCTCCCATGCCGCACCTCAAACTGCCGGAAGCATGGAGCGCACTCGGCTCCGCTGGAGCAAACGACCTCGGTGAACTAGGCAGTGGGTCAGTTTCAACTTTCACACCCTGTCATCCAGGAAGCGGAGTCCTTCGCAAGGCGAAGGGCTCCCGACGAAGGACCTGTGTATTGCGGGACGATAGCAGCGCCTAAGCCCTGCCCGATCCGGTGATGCGCTTTCGCGCTGGACTCGTGCCGACACAGCATGTGATGGCGGCGCGGAATGCACAGGTCCTTCGCTTGGTTTCATTCCGCTTCGCGGGACGAAAGACTGCACTCAGGATGACAGCCTTGCGCTGCCGCGGATAATGGGAGAGTAACCCTGTCACGGCCAGCCACAGTGCCTTATGTCACTTCCACTGCACGATCCCGGCCTCCCGGCAAGCTTCGAGATAGTCGTCAACAAGATCGACAGCTAACGGACCATACTCGGCCGAGACCGCATCCCGTATTTCTCCCACGCTGCGTTTGCCATCGACGAAGTTTACGATCTCGTACGCGTAGAGCTCCGAAAGATCTTGTGTGTTGAGCAGCGGCGTGGCTTCGCTGTTCAGCAGCCTGACTTTCGCCAGACGTTCCGCGCCGAGGCGTGCCAGAAGAACGTTGTCGTTCTGGTAGGTAAGCGGCCCGAAGTCGCGGACCCGGACTGGGACCTTCCGCGCTGCCGCGTCACCTGCCCATGGAGCCTTCGGTTCCTGACCCTGTGCTCCACGTGCTTTGGCTTGGTTGTCGATCCATCCGTTGAAAGTTGCGACCTGGCCGGAAAGAATCTTGTCGTGTGCCATCTCGGGCGCAGCGGAACTGCTAAATTCAGAGAGCGAATGCAGCGTTGCGATCTCGCGGTGAAGGGCCTGCATCATCAGGTTCCGCGCTTCGTACCACGCGGCCCCGGGATCGAGCTTCGGGTCCTCCACCAGAATGCGTCCTTGTTCGAATGTTTTTGCCAGGCGCATTTCAGATTGCGCAGTGTAGAAGGGAAGCAGATTTCGCGCCCGCTCTGCGTCCAGGGTCGCATAAACGTATCCTGCCGCCGCACCCAGAAGGGCTACCCGGCGCAGTTTCGTGGCGTCGATCTGTTGCAGGGTGTCATGGTCGGTATGAATGTAGATATCCGGCCAGTCGCGCAGATAGAGCGAGGGAACGGCAATGGTGGACGAATCGTAGTCGTCGTGATCGCTGCCGGCAGCGTAAGGAGTGACGTCCGCCAGAAACTGGTTGCGCGTGCCCTGCTCCCCGGCGCGGGTCTCGACCACAGCCGCTTCCGGCGAGGCGCCGCTCTCGGCATAGTCCGCCGCCCCGGCACGGATCACCTCGGCTAGCGCTGCCCCAACGTCAGTGACAAAACTCGGCAGCGACCAGGGGGTAGCGGTCACATGCAGGATAGATTTGTTCTTGAACGGATCGCCACCCACCATATCCATGTGGATGTTGGCGCGCAGCCGGGTCCGGATCTCGGGATGCCGGCTGAGATTGGCCATCGTACCTTCGACTTCCGGGCCCCAGACGAAGCGCAAAGTGCGTTTTGGGCGCGGCAGGGCCCCAGTTTTGATCAGGTGTGCAAGAATCCGGGCAGACTCCAGAATCGTCACGCAGCCGCTCCCGTTGTCGTTGGCTCCGGGGCGCTCGTGATCCAGATGGCAGCTGTAAATGATCTCGCCGCTGGCCGGGTCTGTGCCCGGAATTACGCCACTAACCACGGTCCAGTGCCCAGGGCCGACTGAGGCTTTTACTTTGGCAGATAGAACGATCTGTTCTCCCGCCCGCAAACGCGCACGCAATGAGTCCGCAGTATCCCGCGAAATCATGAAAGCGAAACCCGCCGGCGCTCGCGCCTCCAGGTGGCCCCAACGCACAATGGTGCGATCGAGACCAGACCATGCCGTGGTCTGGTTCGGCATGTCACTCACGATGCCAGCCGCTCCATATTTGGCGACCGCCAGTTGCTGCACTCGCGCCAGCACGCCGTCGGCCAGGACAATCTTTCCGCGCACGTCTTTGCCACTGTAATCGGCTTCATGGGAACCGTCGCCGACATCCACCAGGGCGGTTTCCACGTCGGCATCGTGACTGTAATCGGCCAGCCGGATCGGGTCCGTGGCCCAATCTCCCAGCAACAAGTGCTGGGGTCGCACCTCCCACAGTCGACCGCTTTCGACAGTCCAGCCCAGGTATGAGCGCATCAGTCCGTAAGAGGTTTTTCCGTCGACAGGGAACTGCTCACTCTGAACTTCAGCCAGTCCGTATTCGCGCGCTCGCTCCAGGACAAACTGCGCTGCCTGGTCGAACTCCGCGGTTGCGGGTACGCGATGCAGGCGAGTAAGGTAGCGCAGGTTTTCATAAGGAGCTGCCCCGCTGGCCTCGTCACGCAGCTTGACCCATTGTTCAGAGGAAAAAAACGGCTGCTGGGAAAGGGCGAGAGTGGCGGTAAACAAAACAGCGAGACAGATAAACCATCGATTGGGAGAAGTTAACTTGGGCATGGGAGGAGAGCATACCGTTGCCTCGTCCCTTTTCGCAATTGTGTTCGGGAAAGTGTTGACGTTGGTTTTCTCTGCGTTCTTTGCGTTTCCTCTGCGAACTTTGCGGTTAAAGTCTTTGACTGCGGCGGGCGCTAAGGAGCGTCAGCCTTTCCCCAGCCTACCCACAATTTCTTCCACCAGCTCATAAGGATCACGCTTGTGCTCGGCGATTTCGGCGGCGTAGCCGGCCACGGCACCGTTGCCCAGCTGCGCGCGCGCCTTTTCCAAAAACGCATCGCGCAACATCTCGACCAGCCGGTCCTGCCAGTTCTGAGCTTTCTTTTGCAGGATCAGATTTTCTCTCTGCAGGAATGCCTCGTAGTCGCGGATGGCTGCAGCCAGGTCGTCAACGCCGACACCTTGGCTGGCCACGGTTTTCACAATCGGCGGAGTCCACTTGTCGCTGCGTACGGCCAGCGACTGCAGAGCGCGAATTTCCCGCTCCACCCGCTCCGCGCCTTCGCGATCGCTCTTGTTGATGACAAAGATGTCGGCGATCTCCATGATGCCCGCTTTGATGGTCTGCACATCGTCGCCCATGCCGGGCACCAGAATCACGATCGTGATATCCGCCAGGCGCACGATGTCGACTTCATCCTGGCCTACGCCCACGGTTTCGATCATGATCAGGTCGCGACCGGCGGCGTCGAGCACCGTGGCCACATCCGCTGTGGTGCGCGCCAGCCCACCCAGCGAGCCACGTGTCGCCATGCTGCGAATGTAAATCCCCGGGTCAGAAAAATGTTCCTGCATGCGAATGCGATCGCCCAGGATCGCGCCCCCCGTGTAGGGACTTGTAGGATCCACCGCGATGATGCCGACTGTCTGGTTCTGCTTGCGATAGTGGCGGGCAAGGTGATCGACCAGCGTGCTCTTGCCCGCGCCCGGTGGCCCGGTCAGCCCGAGTATCCGCGCGTGCCCGCTGTGGGGAAACAGGGCCTTGAGCAGCTCCGACCAGCCGGGCGAACGGTTCTCGACGGTGCTGATGGCACGGGCCAGGGCGCGAGGATCGCCGGAGCGAAGTTGATAAACCAAGGGTTGAATGCTCGGGTCCAAGTTGACCAGTGTAAAGCAGAGGCGGGATAAATGAAGAATTGCGGATCTAAAGAACCGCCGAGTTATAGCGGCACGCCTCCAGGCCCGAGTTTGAGGATCTTCATGGCCAGTTTTCCCAAAACCGGATACTCAGCCCATTCACCCCGAGCTGCTTTGATGCCGTATATGATCGCTATCAAAAGTACGGCCACCCAAATACCCATCCAGCATAGCCACATTAGCGGCATCAAAATGAAAAATGCTGGTGGCGGAGGAGTGTTCTTTGTGGCCGGGGCATTGGGGACCATAAAAAAGAACGTACCGAACCAGCCAACCATAATGATCCCCATGAAAAACATTTGCAGTACCTGCAAGAACAGCGCCTGCAGCGCATGGAAGGAAACAAACTTCGATTCCCGCTTGATCAGGAAAATCACAAGAGGAGCGATCCACCAACCTACGATCTGCAGCACCTGGGCCAGAAGAGCCATCGTACGCTCATCTTGGGTCGGCTGAGTTTGGGTCGGCGGAGTTTGAATGGGCTGAACTGCGCCAGGTTGCAATGTTTCATCCATGTGCTAGTCTTTCAGCAACTGCCGGGCAATCACCAGCCGCTGTATTTCGCTTGTCCCTTCGCCGATGGTGCACAGCTTCACGTCGCGATAAAACTTTTCCGCGGGATAATCTTTGATGAACCCGTAGCCGCCGTGAATCTGAACCCCTTCGTTGGCGCAGCGCACCGCCACTTCGCTGGCATAGAGCTTGGCCATGGACGACTCCAGAGTCGTTTTCATCCCGGCATCTTTCATGGCGGCCGCGCGAAAAGTCAGCAGCTTGGCTGCTTCAATTTCGGTTGCCATGTCGGCCAGCTTCCACTGGATAGCTTGAAAATCGCTGATCGCCTTGCCGAACTGCTTGCGCTGTTTGGAATATTTCAGCGCCGCCTCGTAGGCGCCTTCCGCCATGCCCAGTGACAAGGCGGCAATGGAGATGCGGCCGCCATCGAGCACTCGCATGGCGTCGATGAACCCGTCGCCTTCCTTGCCGCAAAGGTTGTCGGCGGGAATGACGCAATCTTCAAAGATCAATTCGGCGGTGTCGCTGGCGCGCAAGCCCAGCTTGTTTTCTTTTTTCCCCGGGCGGAAACCCTTGGTTCCTTTCTCCACAATGAACGCCGAGAGCCCGTGGGTGTGGGCGGCGCGGTCGGTCACGGCGACTACAACCAGAACATCGGCGTAGTGGCCATTGGTGCAGAAAGTCTTGGTGCCGTTCAGCACCCAGTTGTTTCCCTTGCGTACCGCTGTCATGCGCGCGCTGCCGGCATCCGATCCGGACGAAGGCTCGGTCAATCCCCAGGCTCCGATCGACTCGCCAGATGCGAGCGGGGTGACGTATTTCTTCTTCTGAGCTTCGTTGCCGGCAAGAAAGATGTGGTTCGAGCACAGGGAAGTGTGCGCCGCCACGATGATGCCCACGGAGCCATCCACCCGCGAGAGTTCTTCGATGGCCGTGACGTACTCCACATACCCCATCCCGGCGCCGCCGTACTCGGATGGAAAAACTGTGCCCAGCAAACCGAGTTTGCCCAGTTCCTTTACCGTCGCCAGCGGGAAATCTCCGGCCTCGTCCCACTTCATCACATTGGGCGCGATTTCGCGTTCGGCGAACTCGCGCACGGATTTCTTTAGTTGGAGCTGTTCTTCATTGAGTTGGAAATCCAAGATAACGTCTCCATCCGCGATATAGCCGCGCGGACCTTTTTGGATTAGAACACAGGCAGTTTCATCAGGAAAAGTTACCGTCGGAAGCGGACCGCAGCGGCTAAAGCCGATTCTGGTTCCACAACGTACGGCACGACTAAAGTCATGCCCTCCCCGAACTCATGGCTCGTGTGGCCGCGGGCGGCTCGCCCCGAAGCTGAGCGCTTGTGCCTTAGTAGGGGTACGCATATTCAAACCGTGCTCGGGGCCACAATAAATCGCTCGAATACTTCATTCGACAACAACCTTCCACGCGCCGTGAGGCGAATCCGTTCACCTTCACGTTCGAGCAGCCCCAGCTCCACGCACTCCGAAATCGTATCTGAGTGAGTTTCGGACTGCGGATTCGCCGAACTCGGTTGCGACGCATTCCAGATTTACCCCTCGGGTAAGACGTAATCCGAGGAAGAAGGCTTCCTCGAGCGCGGTCTGGGAGTTGATCGAGACTCTACTGGGTGCGGCGTCGGCAACGTACTCCTCGAGCGCATTCGGAGAAGAGAAGCGAACAGCCTCACCAGGCCTGCCCGGGGAAGCCAGCATCGAGTGCGCATCTACGCCAAATCCCAGGTAGGGCTGTCGCGTCCAGTATTTGAGATTGTGACGTGACTCGTGCCCCGGCCGCGCGAAGTTTGAGATCTCGTACTGCTGCACACCGGCGGCCTCCAGCCGCCCGCACGCCGTCTCGTATAGGTCAGCGGTGAGATCTTCGTCAGGAACGAAGTGGGCGTGGTATCTTGTACCGCCCGCCATCAGCTCGCGGCCCAGCCGGGAATCGTCGTCCACCTCCAGCATGTAGACGCTGACGTGAGGCGCGCCGGAAGCAATCGCTTCCGTGAGGGAAAACTCCCAGCTCTGGGCGGTCTGATGTGGCAG
This sequence comes from Terriglobia bacterium, assembly GCA_963801545.1. Lineage (GTDB taxonomy): Bacteria > Acidobacteriota > Terriglobia > Terriglobales > Acidobacteriaceae > JAIQFF01. The sequence goes on from CAWDFF010000001.1 coordinate 84,763, forward strand.
TCCGGCAATCAGATCAATGTTGATATTTTCTATTCCAGCAGGCTCGCAGCCGCGCGATATCATCCTTCACCGTGGCGCGCTTGTGCAGACGTCCTACAGCCGCAGCTTCGGTGTCCACGAACGACTGCACTCCCAGGCTGACGCGGTTGACTGCGCAGCGCTGGAAGGCTTCCAGCACCGCCGGGGTCAGCGTGCCAGGGGCGCATTCGACAGTGATTTCAGCGTCGCTCTGGACCTCAAAATTTTGCGAGACCGTGACAAATAGCCGTTCCAGTTGGGCTATATCGAGTATGGTAGGAGTACCGCCGCCCAGAAAGATGGAGTCAACGGCAGGTTCGAGCCGTCCGCCCATCCGTTTCGTGGTCTCTCTGGCGCGCTCGATGTCCGAACACACGCGGCCTACGTAGCGCTCAAAAACGGTGCGGGAAAAAACGTCTGAGGCGAAGTTGCAATAGCTGCACTTGGTGCGGCAGAACGGCACAGAGATGTAGAGGCCCAGCGGCATTGCGTCTATTATCCCATGTTGCAATGACACGGAAGGGGTAGCTGGCATCTCATGGGATGTTCTGGGACAATGTGGCGCAAGCGTCAACCGATCGAGCTGTTTGAAAATGTCATTTTTCTGTCATTCTAATAAGACAACCAGGAAAACATGATTCCTCGCGTCGTTATCACCGGACTGGGCGTGGTCAGCCCCAATGGCATTGGCAAAGAAGCTTTTTGTCTCTCCGTGCTAGCGGGAAAATCAGGAGTGAAACGCATTTCCCGCTTCGACCCTTCATCGCTGCCGGTACACATCGCCGGTGAGATTCCTGAATTCGACGAACTGGCTTGGGTGGACGCGCGCGAACGCAAACACGTTTCGCGCGTGGTACCGCTGGCAGTCGCCGCGTCCACGGAAGCGATCAAAGATGCGGGCCTCGACCCAGGCGCCATGTCGATGGACGAAAAGCGCGAGATTGGGGTGATCCTGGGCACGGGAGGCGGCGCTCAGGAATTTTCCGAGGAGCAATACCGGCTCTGGCACAGCGGGCACGTGAAGCAGGTCAGCCTCTTCTGCATCCCCAGCGGCACCATGGGCACGATCCCCAGCGAGATCAGCATGCGTTTCGGATTTCGTGGCTACAGCCACGTAGTCACCGCGGGCTGTACTTCGTCGACCGATGCCATCGGTTACGCCTACCAGCATATCCAGGCCGGTGCGCTGCCCATGTTTCTGGTGGGCGGCGTGGATTCGGCCATCACTCCGGGAATCATCAAGGGGTATTCTTTGCTGCGGGCGCTCACGCAGTCGTGGAACCATGCTCCCGAGTGTGCCTCGCGGCCGTTCTCTGCCGACCGCGACGGCTTTGTCATGGCCGAAGGCTCGTGGATGTTTATCCTTGAGGACTACGAGCATGCCCGCGCTCGTGGCGCGCGAATCTACGCTGAGATTGCCGGATACGGTTCCACTTGCGAAGCTTTTCACCGGGTGCGCATGAGCGAATCGCCGGAAGAGCCCGCCCGTGCCATCACCCTGGCGGTCGAAGAGGCGGGACTCCAGCCGGAAGACATCCAGTACGTCAATCTGCACGGTACGTCGACCGAAATGAATGACCGGGTCGAAACCCGGGCGCTGAAGCTGGCCCTGGGCAAGCATGCTCGAAAAATCCCGATGTCCGGCCTGAAATCGCAGATCGGCCATGCCCAGGGGGCCTGCGGCTCGGCTAGCCTGGCCGCCACTCTGATCGCGATGGAACACCGCAAGATTCCGCCCACCATCAATCTTGAACGGCCCGATCCCGAGTGTGATCTGGACTACGTTCCAGACGTCGGCCGCGGGGCCCAGATCGAGCACGCGATCTGCAATTGCGTGGGGTTTGGCTCGAAGAACTCCGCGTTGGTACTGAAGAAGATCGCGTAACAAGAAAACGAAATGGACGGGTGGGTGTCCTCACCCGCCGGGCGGAGCGAAGCTCCGCAGGATTGTGGCAGGGAAACACCCCGCTAAACCTGGCGGACCCATCACCCTGCAATGGGTTGGGTCCTTCTACTGGCACTGGCGAGCTTTGCTGGCCCTCCCGGACGGGGGCGTCCGGGCCTACGTAGTTCGTGCTGATCCTAAAGCTTTTCCATCCTGGCGCCTTCGTTTCTAATCTATTTAGGGTAATCTTTAGCTATATCCGATGGCTCAAGAAGAAGAGGTACTAGGGAAAGCCTATGACAGCCGCCTGATGAAGCGGCTGCTCCAGTATTTACGTCCCTACAAATGGCAGACGGGGATTGCCCTGGGCTCGATTCTGCTCAAAGTCGGGGCCGATGTCCTGGGGCCTTATCTGACTAAGGTTGTCATCGATCGTTACCTGGCGCCCGTTCCGGGCGCGCACACGCCGCTTGATCGCTTCCTGAGCCGTCAGCCCATGGTCGGCATCGCCCAGGTCGCGGCCATCGGAGTGGGCCTGCTGGTCTTCAGTTTTCTGCTGGATTATCTCCAGATTTATTTCATGCAGTGGGCGGGTCAGATGGTGATGTTCGATCTGCGCAGCCAGATTTTCCGCCATCTGCAGCGCATGCACATCGGCTTTTACGACAAGAACCCGGTCGGCCGCCTGGTCACGCGCACGACCTCCGACGTCGATGCCCTGAACGAGATGTTTACTTCTGGCGTGGTCTCGATCTTCGAAGACGTTTTCGTGCTGGCCGGAATTGTGTGGTTCATGCTGCGGATGAACCGGAATCTGGCCCTGATCACCTTCGCGGTCCTGCCCTTGATCGCTATCGCCACCAAGATTTTTCGCGACAAAGTGCGCGACTCTTACCGCCGTATTCGCACCGCCATCGCCCGCATCAACTCCTACATGCAGGAGCACGTGAGCGGCATGGTGGTGCTGCAACTCTTTAATCGCGAGAAGCGCGCCTTCGACAAGTTTTCCGACGTGAATGCGATCCACATGGAGGCGTTCAAAGACGCGATCATGGCGCACGCCGTCTATTACCCGGTGGTGGAAATTCTTTCGGCCACGGCGATCGCATGTGTGATCTGGTTTGGCGGCAATGACGTAATCCGCGGTGCGACCACCATCGGCGTTCTGGCGGCCTTTATACAGTACGCCCAGCGTTTCTTTCGGCCGATCCAGGATTTCAGCGAGAAATACAACATCCTGCAGTCGGCGATGGCGGCCAGCGAACGCGTGTTCAAGCTGCTGGATACTCCGACCGAAATCACGTCGCCCGCAGTTACGAAGATGCCGGCCGGACCGGGGCGGATTGAGTTCGATCATGTGTGGTTCGCGTATCGGAACACACCGGTAGAAGACAGCGGCAAGAACGCGGGCGAAGGGGCCCGCGCCACACAAGAACTAGTTCCTGGCAATGGCCGTGTGGGGACGGGTCTTCGACCCGTCCATGCCGAGCAAAGCTCGGCAGTTCACACCCAATCCGCCGAGCCTGACTGGATTCTCCGCGACGTTTCCTTTGCCATCGAACCCGGCGAAACCGTCGCCATCGTCGGCCACACTGGTGCCGGCAAGACCACCATCATCTCGCTTCTGATGCGCTTCTACGATGTACAAAAGGGAGCGGTCAAAATCGACGGCGTGGACGTGAAGGAAATGGACTTGCCCGAGCTCCGTCGTCGTTACGGTGTGGTTCTTCAAGACCCGTTTCTGTTTACCGGAACCGTCGAGGGCAACATCCGCCTGGGCACGGGTTGGATCACTGACGCCGATGTCGAGAAGGCTGCCGAAGATGTGAATCTTGCCGACTTCATTCGCGCGCTTCCCCAAGGTTTCAAAGAAGAAGTCCGCGAGCGCGGTTCGACGCTCTCAACCGGGCAGAAGCAGCTCATCTCGTTTGCACGTGCGCTGGCCCACGACCCGAAGATACTGATCCTTGATGAAGCGACATCGAGCGTGGACACCGAAACCGAGTTGCGGGTGCGCGACGCGCTCAACCGAATGGTCGAAGGCCGCACGTCCGTGGTCATTGCCCACCGGCTTTCAACCATACAGCGCGCTGATAAGATCATCGTGATGCACAAGGGCCAGGTCCGGGAAGTGGGTACGCACCAGCAGTTGCTGGCGCACCGCGGAATCTACTACAAGCTCTACCAGTTGCAATATAAAGATCAGGAAATTCCGGTCGGCGCGGGAGGCCAGGTCACCGCTCGCGCGGATGACTAATCTCGAATCAACTGGAGACGACGGCTCCCGGTCGAATCGGGCTTTTGTTGAAATCCCAGTTATCAGTTTCTAGATTTCAGTTCTCAGCACTGACAACTGATAACTGACCTCTGACAACTGAACTTCCTACTCAGAACTGTTGACTCTTAGAGTCGACGGACAGCCTGGAGCGGCTGTCCGCGTGTTCGTCCTTTACAATGTGCTCCGTGCGAATCCTCATCTCTGCCGGAGAAGCTTCTGGCGAAATGTACGGCGCGCAGCTGATCGAGGCGTTGCGACGGCTCGCGGGCGAGGGCGCCCGCGCCACACTAGACCCACTGGAGTTTTTCGGTGTGGGCGGAGATCGCATGCGTGCCGCTGGCTGTGACACGGTGGTCGACTCCAAAGACCTGGCTGTCGTCGGCATCTCCGAAATTCTCAGCCATTTGCCCAAAATCTGGAGGCTGTTTCATCAGCTGATCGCGGAGGCGGATAAACGCAAGCCTGACCTCGCCATCGTTATCGATTCGCCTGCGTTCAACTGGCGAGTGGCTCGCCAGATGAAGAAGCGTGGTATTCCAGTCGTCTACTACGTTTGTCCGCAGTTCTGGGCCTGGCGTCAGGGGCGCGTCCGTCTGTTGCGCAAGTACGTCGACAAGGCGCTGGTGATTTTCCCGTTTGAAGAAAAGTTCTACCGGGATCGCGGCGTGGACGCTACTTTCGTCGGTCACCCGCTGGCCGATCTTCCCCGGCCCGAAATCGATCGCGCAGCCTACGCCGCTGAGCACCAGTTGGACCCCTCAAAACCCTGGATCGCCCTGATGCCTGGCAGCCGGGTAAAAGAAGTGCGTATGAATCTGCCGGGGATTCTGCAGTCATTGAAGAAATTGGGCTCGACTTACGAATTCCTGCTTCCAGTCGCTCCCACGTTGGATGGGAGTTTCCTGCAAGCACTGGTCGCAGACAATTCCTCCATTCACCTGGTCTCCGACGCCCTGCCCGCGCTGGCGCACTCCCGCGCCGGAATCATCGCCAGCGGCACGGCAACGGTCGAAGCGGCCCTGATGGGGACGCCTTTTGTGATGGTGTACCGGGTGTCGGACCTGACGTACCTGCTGGGACGCTCGCGGGTGAAGGTCCCATACTTCGCCATGGTGAATTTGATTGCGGGAGAACGGATTGTCCCGGAATTGGTCCAGTACGATTTCACCGCGGGGAACGTAGTTGCCAGACTGAATGAAATCATTCCCGAGGGTCCTGCCCGGCAAAAGATGATCGCCGGCCTGCGAGGCGTGCAAGACCACCTCGGAGGGGTAGCCGAAGGAGGCCTTCACCCAGTCGATCGTGCCGCCGAGGCTGTTCTAGCCGTCCCTACACGACCAAATCACTAAAAACAGCCTAAACCTTGTCCTACCAGCATCTTTTGCGTAACAATCTTCATCTTAGGGAATAAGCGTTAGGAGAATGCTTTTGATGCCTTTTCAAACTCGGCGCCAGCGTCGGGTCTTTTTGCTCGGTCTCGCTTGCTTATTGCTTTTGATGCCGTTACCTACGTGGGCAGCCGACAAGATGCGCCTGCAGGTCGACGATTACCAGATCGACGCCGAACTCAGTCCGCACGTCCATAAGCTTGTGGCTCGGGCCAAGGTGAGGTTTACAGCACTGGAAGATCTGAGCGTCGCTACGTTTGAACTCCACAATGGCCTGCGCGTGACCAAGGTGTTGGATACGGCAGGCAAGCTGCTGAGCGCCGAACGGGTCACGCAAGACTCGACGGTCCGCGTGGCACTCACCACTCCGCTGGCCAAGGACAGTTCGACCACCCTGACCTTCGAATACGAAGGTACGCTCGATTCCGCGGATGACAGTCCGGTGCAGGGCTTGAAGCTGGCTTATGTGGGCGACGACACCAGCTACCTGCTCTATGCCGGTCGCTGGTTTCCGGTGAATGCTTACGGCATCAATCGCTTCACCGCCACGATGAACATTACAGTTCCCGCACACATGACGGTCATCGGCAGCGGGAAAGAAACCATCGGCAGCAATCCAGCCACGAAACGGCCGGTTGCCGGCGCCTTGCCGACCAAGACTTACGTTTTTGCCTGGGAAAAGCCCAGCTTTCCCGGCACCATCGTGGCCGGAAGCTTTCAGGAATTCAAGAGTGATGAAGCGGGACTGGATCTGCATGTCTTCTTCAAGCCGGCGCATCAAAATCAGGGAGCGACTTACGCCAGCACCGCGGTCAAAGAGTTCACGTATTACGTGACCCTGTACGGTCCGGCGCCTTCCACCACCCTGAAAGTAGTCGAGATTCCGGATGACACTGTGCCTGCGGCCTGGGCGCCCGAGATGGCTCTCATCTCCAGCCGCGCCGTCACCGAGAAGGTCAACTACCGCTTGCTGGCCAATACCGTCGCTCACCAGTGGTGGGGCGCGTCGGTAAGCCCTGCGTCGCGGGATGCCTGGTGGCTCAATGATGGCTTTGCTCGATACTCCGAGGCCCGCTACGTGGAGCAGGCTGCCGGGGAAGCGGGTCTGGAAGAGACGGTCAAGGACATGTCCGTTGGCGCGCTTGCCTACGACACGGTTCCGTTATCCAGTGCCGGAAAGCTCGACATTTTTTCTCCCGAATTCCAGTCCCTGGTGACCGACAAAGGCGCCATGATTCTGCACATGTTGCGCTGGGTGTTGGGCGACCAGAAGTTCGATCAGACCATGCGCTCGTTTGCGGCTAAGTACGCGGGTAAATCGGCGTCGCTCGATGACTTCCGCGCTCTGGCCGAACAGAACTATGGCGACCAGCTCACCTGGTTCTTCTCCCAGTGGCTCGATTCCACCGGGGCCCCCGAATTCAAGACCAAGTACACGATCTATCGGCTGGGAAACAATAAGGGGTTCCGTGTAGTGGGACAGATCTCGCAGGACCTCGATCTTTTCCGCATGCCGGTGGAGCTGAAAATCGATACGGATGGAAAAACTGAAGCCAAGCGGATCGAAGTGGTAGGCACCAATTCGGCCTTCACCGTAGAGACCTATGGCAAGCCGCGCCGCATCGTAGTGGATCCCGATGACCGGGTACTGAAAAATTCCTCGGAGATTCGTTTGCGGGCTTCCATTCAGCGCGGCCAGGGACTGACCCAGCAGGGCGACCTTGCGGGGGCTTTGCTCGAGTTCAATAAAGCGCTGGACGTGAACAAGAACAGTTCGCTGGCGCACTACCGCATCGCCGAAGTGTTCTTCCTGCAACGCAACTACCAGGCGGCGGCGAACGCGTATCGCGACTGCCTCAATGGCGATGGCGAACCACGCTGGACCGAAGTCTGGAGCCACATTCAGCTGGGTAAGATCTTTGACGTCACGGGACAGCGGGAGCGTGCCACCAACGAGTACCGGCAGGCGCTGCAGACCAACGACAACACCCAGGGCGCGCTCGATGAAGCCCGCAAGTATTTGCAAAAGGCGTTCGAGCAGCAGAAGAGCAACGCGTAAGAACGCGTGTAGCTTCTGGGACTGTGTAGGGACGGGTCTCCGACCCGTCCTGCCGAGCGAAGCTCGGCAGGGGCATGTTGCTGCTCTGAACTCCGAGCCTAACGATCAGTACTTCTCCACCGGATTTCTCAATCAGGACAAGAACCTGCCGAGCTTCGCTCGGCCCGGACGGGTCAGAGACCCGTCCCTACAAGATCTCGGGTCAGGTTCGCTTTACCGCTAAGGTCACCATGGCCTTGGAGACCAGCTTCTCTTCTGTATCCTTTTCCGCGAAAATCTCGGCCTCGCAAATGACCAGCATTTTGCCCGCGCGCAATACCCGCCCGCGGCACCACAGCCGATCGGCCATCGCGGGACGCAGGAAGTTGATTTTGAACTCCACGCTGATCACATCGCGGTCATCCTCCACTACGCTGCGAGCGGCGCAGCCCGAAGTGTGGTCGGCCATGGTGGCCAGTACGCCGGCGTGAATCAGACCGTGCTGCTGGCGGTGACGTTCGGCCGCAATCAGCATGGTTTCGCAATAATCGTCTTCGATCCGGGTGAGTTGCATGCCCAGGTCGCGAACGAAATTAGCACTATCAAAGATGTGGCGCACCTGGGCTTCGTCGGTATTCATCCATCTGAGTTCGTTGTTCGTCGTGCGTTGTGCGTCAGGGGTAAGACCCTGCTTTACCCGGAGTGAATCGTTAAGCGGCCTAGAAAGCCCAGCGCAGCAATGCGACTCCCGCGGTGAATCCGGCGCCTACCGACGCCAACAGCACCAGGTTACCTTTTTTCAGTTTGCCCTCCTGCCGCGCCGTATCCATCGCCAGGGGAATGGTTCCGGCGGTGGTATTGCCGTAGCGGTCGATGTTGACGATCACACTCTCCGGTTTCAATCCCATGCGGTCCGCGGTGGCGCTGATGATCCGCAGATTCGCCTGGTGGGGAATGAAAGTGTCAATGTCGCTTCCCTTAAGGCCGTTGCGGGTGAGGATTTTCTCGCACAGTTCGGTCTGCTTGCGGACAGCGAACTTGAACACCGCCTGCCCGTCCTGGTGAACATAGTGCATGCGCTTGTCCACGGTTTCCTGGGTGGAGGGGTGAAGGCTTCCGCCGCCCGGCATATAGAGCGAACATCCGCCAGAGCCGTCGACCTCGTGAATAAAATCGATCAGGCCCTCGGAATCGTCCTCCGTCGGCTCCAAAATGACCGCGCCGGCTCCGTCGCCGAAGATCACACAAGTCGCGCGGTCGGTGTAGTCGATGATGGAAGACATCACGTCCGCACCGATCACCATGACTCTCTTGTGGGCGCCGGTCGCGATGAACTGGGCGCCCGTCTGCAGGCCGTAGACAAACGCCGAGCAGGCGGCTGAGAGATCGAATCCCCAGGCTCCTTTTGCCCCCAGCTTGTGCTGCACCACGCAGGCGGTGGACGGAAAAAACATGTCCGGCGTGACGGTGGCCACAATGATCACGTCCAGCTCGGAGGGCTCCAGGCCACGCTCCGCCAGAGCCCGCCTGGCAGCCTCGGCGGCGAGGTCACTGGTAGCTTCACCCTTGCCGGCGATGTGGCGCTCCCGGATGCCGGTGCGCTCAATGATCCACTCATTGGACGTCTCTACCATCTTTTCCAGGTCGTCATTGGTCAACAGGCGAGACGGGACGTATGTTCCCAGGGCGGTAATCTTGGCGCGCACGAGTTGGTTCACTCGATCGGTTCTCCGGGTTCGAAGCTGAACCGACTATTCTGCCGCACCCACGCCGCAATGTCCAACTGCATGTGCCGCAGAGGTTTGTGGAAATTGTGGTGTGGCGCGGACCTGCCCTGAGCGAAGTCGAAGGGGCCCTCGCCCGCGGTCCTTGACGTTGATTTCAAAGGCCAGCCGCAGTGAGCCCGCAGCCTCTGAATGTTGCCTTCAACCCCTCGCGGGCGGGGGCCCCTTCGACTTCGCTCAGGGCAGGTCCGCGCCACATGGGGTTACCCGGGTACATGTACCTGGGGAAGAAATGTCTGGACTGAACTGCCCCGCCACGGTGCCCGAAAAGTAGTGAGTGGACCGAATTGGCACTAGTCCCGGAATGGAACCACGGTGACCTTCGCTTGTGGGCAACGTTTCATTACGCTTCACCAGCCACTCGAAAACCTTGCGGCGCGCCGGTTTCGACGCGCCAAGCGAAAATTTCTCAGTACCTCGGATCTTCGGGAAAGGGGATCAGAGATGATCGGAATCGCAACGTCTTCTCGCACCAGATTCGCCAGCGCACTGGCTTTATCCTTCGCGATTGCCCTATGGTCGGGCTGCGGCGGCGGCATGAAGGTTGGAGGTTCTTCGAGCCCAACCACGAAACCCACCTCCAATGGGATAAGCATCGCTCCTTCCAGCCCCACCCTCCGTGGGGGAGACACGGTGCAGTTCTCGGCAACCGTTACTGGTAGTACGAACCAGTCGGTTGCGTGGTCGGTGAATGGAGTCGCAAACGGCAACGCGACCGTCGGCACCATCGACATGTTGGGCAATTATCAGGCGCCGCCTAGCGCTCCGATGCCGAATTCGGTGACCGTGGGAGCCGTAAGCGCAGCCGACAAAACCCTTTCCGCCACTACCCCGGTGACTCTGGAGAATCCGATTCCGGTGGCTCAGACGGTAAGTCCGACCTTGCTTCCGGTGGGAAGCTTTTCGCTGACCGTGGGAGGTGCGAACTTCGTACCTGGCTCGACGGTGATGTTTGGCGGGACAGCGCTGACTACGACGTACGTCTCGCGCACCCAACTGACTGCCACCGGAACCTCTACCACCGCACAAAAAGGCACGGTCGCGGTCACGGTAACGAATCCTGACCCCGGCAAATCCACGTCGGCAGCTTCATTAAACGTACAGGTGGGCACCGCCGGGAAAGTTTCAGTGCTGGTGATTCCGGCCACGGCCCAGGTCCACGTCGGAGCGACCTTTAACTTCCGCACAGCCGTAGATGGCGCTGGCACCCTGACTGCAGTGAAGTGGACGGTGAACGGAATTCCTAACGGCAATGCAACTGTAGGCACGATTAGTGCCGGCGGAGCCTATACCGCACCGCTCACTATTCCGAACCCCAACATGATTCAGGTCCAGGCAATCAGCCTGGCGGATACGACCGCCACCTCTACGGGCACGGTGACCATCAGCAATCCGCAGCCGGTGGTGACTCAGGTCCTGCCCAGCAACATTCCCGTGGGCGACTTCACCCTGGTTGTAAGCGGCCAAAACTTTGTCAGCGGCGCGGTAGTTTCGTTCGGCGGCACGTTCCTGCCGACGACGTTTGTCTCCTCCAAGCAGCTCACCGCGACCGGAACTGCGACCGCGGCGCAGACCGGTACAGTCCAAATCACCGTAATCAATCCCGATCCTGGTTCGGCGACCTCGAACGCCTTCGCCCTGGAAGTGGGAACACCGGCCAATGAGCTCACGCCGACGGCGGCCGCGCGTTTGCTTGAGCAGTCCACGTGGGGCGTGAATCCGCTGTCACTCTCCCATGTTCAAGCCGTGGGTATGCAAGCCTTCCTGAACGAGCAGTTTGCCATGGCCCCGTCCACCTATCCCGCGCCGGGAGCGAATGACGATATGTCAGTGGTGCAGAAGCGATTCTTCACCAATGCACTTACCGGACAGGATCAATTGCGGCAGCGGGTCGCCTGGGGTCTCTCGCAGATCATGGTGGCCTCGGCGGTCAAAATCAATAACCCCAGCGCGTTTGTGCTCTGGCAGAACATGTTTCAGAACGACGCCTTCGGCAATTTCTCCACCCTGCTGACCGACGTCACTCTGAGTCCAGTGATGGGCCACTATCTGGACATGGTGAACAATGACAAACCGAGCAACGGTGTAGACCCCAACGAAAACTACGCCCGCGAAGTACTTCAGTTGTTCTCAATCGGGCTGGAAGAGCTGAATCCCGACGGCACCAAGCAACTGGATAGCTCAGGCAACAGCATCCCGACCTATGACCAGACCGCGATCCTGGGTTTTGCCCATACCTTCACCGGATGGACCTATCCCACCAAGCCGGGCGCGACCGCCCGCTTCAACAACCCCGAATACTACGGCGGGCCGATGATTCCCTTCGACGCCCATCATGATACCGGCGCTAAAATCCTGTTGAATGGGGTCACGCTGCCGGCTGGTGGAACCACGCAGGCCGATCTGACGGCGGCGCTGCAGAACATTTTCAATCATCCCAACGTTGGGCCTTTTATTTCCAGACAGCTTATCGAGCGGCTGGTGTCAAGCAATCCCAGCCCGGATTACGTGGGCCGCGTGGCGGCGGTATTCGCCGACAATGGCAGCGGGGTGCGAGGTGACCTGAAGGCAGTGGTGACCGCGATCCTGCTGGATCCAGAGGCTCGCCGGGGCGATGATCCGGCGCAGGCGCAACCCAGCGACGGTCACCTCAAGGAACCCGTCCTGTTCATCACCAACCTGCTGCGTGGGATGAACGGCACGTCTGATGGTTCGAACCTGGCGGACGTTGCTTCCGACATGAAGCAGCCGCCGTTCTTCTCGCCTACGGTATTCAACTTCTATCATCCGGATCATGTGATCGAGGGCACCACGCTGATTGGTCCGGAATTCGAGATTTTCAACACCAGCACCACCATTTCCCGAATCAATTTTGCGAACACTCTGGTCTATGGGCAGCTGAATAACACGACCACTGTGGATATTTCCGGATACGTTCCGCTGGCCGCGACCCCGGATCAACTGGTCACCGCGGTCGCAGCCGTAATGTTGCACGGCCAGGTATCCGACGATATGCGGAACACACTGGTCACGACACTTACGGGCATTACGGACAACACTCGGCGCACCAAGGCCGCTTTCTATCTGATTGGCAGCTCATCTCAGTTCCAGGTCGAACACTAAAGGGGAGAACCGTCATGGCATTTTCACGAAGAGATTTCCTGAAAAGGACGTGCTGCACCGCGGCCGCCGGATTCGCTGCCGCCAGCTTCAGCCGGTTTGGGATGGTTAACGCGCTGGCGCAGACCGCCCAGGACTATAAAGCCCTGGTCTGCATTTTTCTGTTTGGCGGCAATGACAGCAACAACATGATTGTTCCCCTGAGCAGCAGCGGATACGCGTCGTATGCGCAGGTCCGTTCGGCGCTGGCGCTGGCGCAGGGCAGCTTGCTGCCCGTTACTCCGCCCAGCATCGGCTCGCCCTTTGGCTTTCATCCCCGCTTTACGCAATTGCAGGGCCTGTTCAACCAGCAGCACCTGGCGGTGCTGGCGAATGTGGGGACGCTGGTTCGCCCCACCACCCGGGCACAGTATCAGCAACGGCAGACCATCCCCCAGAACCTTTTTTCGCACGAGGATCAGCAGGCGCAGATGCAAACCGCTGCGCTCGATGGCAACGGACAAACCGGCTGGGCGGGAAGGACCGCGGACAAGATCCAATCCATCTACGGCGGGAATTTCCCCATTATCATTTCCCTGGCGGGCACCAATATTTTTTGTGAAGGGTTAGTCGCTCGCTCCATCGAATCCAGCGGCGACCCCACCAAATTGCTCTCAGGCTTCGGCAGTTCGGCCGAGTCGCAGAGTCGCTTGTCCGCGCTGCAGAACCTGCTCACGTTCGACACCGGCGTCTCGTTGATCCAGTCTGCCAGCAACACGACCACCAATGCGCTCCAGGACAGCAAGTCGCTGGCGGATGCCCTGGCGGCCAGCCCAGCCCTGGCTACAGCCTTCCCCAATACCGGTCTTGCCAACCAGCTCAAGCAGGTGGCGCAGATCATTTCCGTACGCTCGGCGCTGGGGTTACAACGGCAGATTTTCTTCGTTTCGATCGGCGGCTTTGACACTCACAGCGACCAGCTGAATTCGCAGGACAACCTGTTTACCCAGCTCAATGGCGCAATGAGCGCGTTCTACCAGGCTACCGTGGAAATCGGTGCGGCCTCGCAAGTCACCGCCTTCACCTTGTCAGACTTCAGCCGGACCTACATCCCCGATAGCACCTCCGGCACCGACCACGCGTGGGGCAGCCACCACATGATCATGGGAGGAGCGGTACACGGCGGCAATTTCTACGGCACCTTCCCAACCCTGGCTCTGGGCGGACCCGACGACGCCACCAACGAAGGCCGCTGGATTCCGACTACTTCGCTGGACCAATACGCGGGAACGCTGGCAAACTGGTTTGGAGTGCCGACAGCCGACTTGCCGACGATTTTTCCGAATCTGGCAAACTTCACCACGCCGGTGCTGAACTTTGTGGGGTGAGCGGAAGCGGGAGAGGAGTAAACGCGTGCCTATGCGTGTCTCAGCGCTGCGAGGCTGAGTTCACACTCTGGGCTAGTGTTTCTTCAACTCGTGGCCCACGCGGTTGGCTTCATGATCCATTGCCGGCACGAGCGTGTCTGAGACATTGGCGGAAGGCCGCTCCAGGACATAGGTGTCCAAAACCGGTTTGAATCGCCCGATTTGAAATAGCGCAAACGCCACGTTCAGATTTTCGCGATAAACCGGACCTGACGATCCTCCCATTGGGTCACTTGCATCCACACTGGGAACACGACCGCCGATTGAAATCTCTGGCACCTGCGGTTCGAGCGGATGTTGCCGCGGGTTGCGGATCTGCGAGAGGAGAACGTAATCGCAGTCCTTCTGCTTCGCCTCCTCGCCGTTATCGGTGCTCAGCTCTAATGGATGTTTATCGGTCGTCGCCGAATCCATAGCCACAGCATTGATTTTGTTCTGTGTCAGGTTCTTCGTCAGACGCTCCGTCAGGCGTTCGACATAGGCGGGGGTTGTACTCGCATTTCCTACAATTGCGACACAAACCTTGGCTCCACTCTTTGGTTGGGGTGGAAGGTCCTGCGCGCTCATCGTGAGCGCAACTGGTAGAACGACGAGGTTGCACAAAACTGCGAAGCGGGAAAGGTACATAGAACCAAGCTTGGGACGAAAAGCCAGGCACCGGAGGCCCACTGCACACACAAGAGCCCGTTACCGTTGCTTCCTTCCGGACCTGGCGGGGTTGGCGGGAATGCGTCGCGCGGGACCGATGCCTGACCAGTTTCAATTCTAACAGGGGTGTGGTTGTTAGTCGTTGGTCGTCAGTCTTCAGTCTTCACTTGGCAATTAGGACTTAGCAGTTGTCAATCGGCCTCATCTAGCTGGAACGGCGGGTGAGTAGCGCTGAAGACTGAGGCTGAGGACTAACGGCTAACGACCATCGGCCGACGACCGACGACTGACGACTGAAGTACCCTTCCATTCCTGGCCGATATGGCTAACAATGGGACGAGCTCCATGCCATCCGCGGTCCAAACAGAACCTGCTACGACTCCGCTGCGAGCTGCGCTCCAGCGCTACTTTGAGGTCGCGCTCTATCTTCTGGTGCTTACAGGGTTTGGAACGCTGGCTTCGACCGGCGGCCTGACCTTCCTGACGGTGCTCCTAGTCGGTGCGGCGCTTCTGTTTCGTGGGTACTTGCTGATTCGCGGCGAGACTTGGCTGGTTCCCGAGCACTGGACCGCCGTTCTTACTCTGGGTTACGTGGCCTTCTACGTGGTGGACTATTTCCTGATCTCACGTGGATTCCTTAACGCCACCATCCATCTGGTGTTGTTTGTGATGGTCGTGCGGTTGTTCTCGGCGCAGCGGGACCGCGATTATTACTTCCTGTCTGTGATCGCATTTCTCATGGTGCTGGCTGCCGCGCTGCTGACCGTTGACAGTATTTTCCTGCTGGGCTTCGCGGGATTCATGCTGACTGCTGTGGCTGCCTTCATTCTGATGGAGATGCGCCACTTTTCCGCCAAGAGCGCAGTCCATTCGCGGGAATCGCATGGCGGACTGATCTACCGGAACATGGCGACCTCTCTGGCCATCGCTTCGCCCGTCCTGGTGGTGTGCATTCTAGTGGGCGCGACCGCGATTTTCTTCCTGCTGCCCCGAGTCTCCGCCGGCTATCTGAGTGCGTATGCTCCCGGTGGCGAAATTACCAGTGGCTTCAGCGACACCGTACAACTGGGACGCATCGGCGAGATCCAGCAATCCAGCTCAGTGGTGATGCATATTCAGATTGACGGGGATGAGGGCGGTCGCTTCGACCTGAAGTGGCGCGGAGTGTCGCTCAGCAACTTCGACGGCCGAACCTGGTCGAACAATCGGGAGCAGCGCGTGCTGTCACCTTCGCTCTACGGGCGTTTCGTATTTTTGCAGCCGAACCGCAATGTCCTGGAGCGCTCGTCCCATATGGTTAACTATCGAGTCCTGATGGAGCCGGTGGGAATGAACCTGTTCTTCCTCGCCAGCGTGCCTGAGAGCCTGGAAGGGAACTACAGGATGCTTGCCGTGGACGACGGAGGCGCGGTCTTCGACCTCGATCCCGAGCATCCGGTGAACCGCTACCAGGCGGCCTCCGATATTTCGCAAGCCGGAGCCCGCGAGTTGCGCACGGCCGGAAATGTGTATCCGCCAGACGTGGCTGCGAGCAACCTGGGATTGCGCTCGGTCGATGCGCGCATCCCGCGACTCGCGCAGCAGATTACAGCTTCAGCTGACAATAACTATGACAAGGCGATCGCGCTGGAAACTTATCTTCGCACCCACTTCGGATACAGCCTGAAGCTGCCGCGCACCGTGCCCCACGATCCGCTGGCCAATTTCCTCTTCGAACGCAAACAGGGACACTGCGAATACTTTGCTTCCTCGATGGCGGTGATGCTGCGGACGCTGGGGATTCCATCCCGGGTGGTAAATGGATTTCGGACCGGCGAGTTCAACGATTTGACCTCGCAATACGTAGTCCGCGCAAGCAACGCGCACTCCTGGGTGGAAGCGTACTTTCCGGGTTACGGCTGGGTGGCTTTTGATCCCACTCCCGGCTCCCTGATGCCGGTCCGCACCGGTTGGAGCCGGGCGACTCTGTACCTCGACGCGCTGGCCTCGTTCTGGCGGGACTGGGTCGTCAACTATGACGCCGGGCACCAGCAGACTCTGGCCGTGAGCGCCCGCAGCGGCAGCCAGCAACTGGTCGTGACGATTCGGCATTGGTGGCGACGGCATTATGAGGCTCTGCTGGCCAAAGCTCGCCGGATCGGGAATGTTGTGGCCGGGTCGCCGCTACGATGGGGCCTGGGGGCGGGGCTGATCGCAGCCCTGCTGCTGTTCGCGGTCAATGCACGGCAGCTCTTGCGTGCGCTAGGCAAGCGCCGTCTGGCGGCACGTCCGGAGAGGTCTCCACGACAGGCAGCCACCATCTGGTACGAGCGGATGACCAAGATCGTTGCCCGCCGGGGCTGGCATAAGTCTCCCACTCAGACTCCGAACGAATTCGTCGCTCGGATTGACGATGCCAATATCCGCGAGCGGGTTGCGGAGTTTACCCGGCATTATGAAAGCGCTCGCTTCGACGACTCGGTCGAGGATGTGCGGCGCTTGCCGGAGTTGTACGAGGAGATTTCGGCGGCCCGCCGGAGGGGCTGAAGCCCGCATTCGTGGAATTGCGCTCATAGCAGGGCCAGGACCCTGCTCCATCCAAAAACTAGAAATGCCAGACGATTCCGCCGCCTACGAAAAGATTATGCTGACGTGTTTTTCCGGTATCCACGTTCAGCTGGGGCGCGCCGGAGAAAAAATCCCGCAGTTCGCCGCGCACGGTGAAGATTCGCCACACTTTTACATCGATGCCTCCGCCGACCTGGAGCACTCCGCTTGTGGTCCCGGTTTTGCCCGGGTTGGTTCCGCCGAACTCGAGCGTGGAACTTTCCATGAAATGGCCAAAACCTCCACCCACACTAACCCAGGGAGAAAGCCCGGCTTCCGGGAAGATATTGGCGCGAAGCGAGGGGGTGACGAAGAACGCCTTGTAGTCTTTAGGCACAAGATTCACGTCGAAATGCGGTTTTTCGTTGAAGTTCACGGCAAAGGGCACTTCGAAGGTCAGTCCCGCGATTCCCAGGTTGATCAGCCGCCGTCCATAGTCCGCTTCTAAAGTCAGGCCCTTACCGGAGTGCAGAATGTTGTCGGCTGAGACTATGCCCGTGACTCCCTTGTCGCTGATGAAGGTGCGCCCGACGATTACGGAGAGCTCGCTTTTCTGGGCTGCTGCGCTCGAGGCAAGGACCATCACTAACGTCAGAACTGTGACTGAAAACAGTGTGCGCACTGGCTTTCCTCCCAGCGAAGCGGCTTGAACGTGTTCTGGTAGGTTAGCACGCGCCGGATCAAGAAAAGGGATGGCTCACTTGGTGCGCGCCAGCACCGAAGTACATACCCGGCAAGGGTGTTAGAATCAATAGATTGCATGACTACAAAAGCCTTACCAATTCCGTTCCTGGACACTGCTGAAAACCCAAGGCCGGAGCCCACCAAGGTTGGCTTCGTAAGTCTGGGGTGTCCCAAGAATCTGGTGGACAGCGAAGTGATGATGGGCATGCTGGCCGGGGCGGGTGCCCAACTGGTCTCGAGCGCCGAAGACGCCGACGTGATCGTGGTCAATACCTGCTCGTTCATCGCCAGCGCCCAGCAGGAATCGGTCAATACGATTCTTGAGATGGCAAAACAGAAGACCGGCGGGCGCGCACGGAAACTGGTGGTGGCGGGCTGTCTGGTGGAACGTTTCCGCAATGAAATTCGCCAGAACATTCCGGAAGTCGATGCTGTGCTTGGCACGGGTGAGTTGGAAAGCATTCTGGCGGCGACTGGAGTGGCTACGGCGCCAGCTTCGAATTCGCCGTTTAATATCCTGCAGTCGCGACCCGAAGGCGATGCTCGCGCCGCGCAGGGCCGTTTCTCGCGCGAGACCTGGGACGGCGCCATTGCCGACTTGCCCAACTATCTCTACGACGAAGCCACACCCCGCGTGCTGGCCACGCCGCGGCACACCGCCTACATCAAGATTGCGGAGGGTTGCGATCATCCTTGCAGCTTCTGCATCATTCCCCAGTTGCGCGGCAAGTTTCGGTCGCGGCGGTTTGAGTCCGTCGTCGCAGAAGCGGAGCGTCTGGCGGTTTCCGGGGTTCGCGAAATCACTCTGATCGGCCAGGATACGACCTGCTACGGCGAGGATTTCGGCCTCAAAGATGGGTTGGCTCTTTTGCTGGAAAAACTCGCGGGGATTGAAGACTTGCGCTGGATTCGTTTTCTCTACGCCTACCCCAACAAGATCACGGGACGGCTCCTCGAAACCATCGCGGCTCACGACAAGATTTGTTCCTACATCGATGTCCCGCTTCAGCACGCATCGCCCGGTGTTCTCAAGCGCATGAAGCGTGGCGGAGGCGCCGATATTTTCTTGCGCTCGATTGAGAAGATGCGGCGCACGATTCCCGGAGTAACCCTGCGCACGTCGTTCATCGTTGGCTTTCCCGGTGAAACGGAGACCGAGTTTGAAGAACTCTGCCAGTTCGTGCGTGACTCTGAGTTCGACTGGATGGGAGCGTTCGGCTACTCCGATCAGGAAGGAGCCAGCGCATTTTCCGAGGAGAAGAAACTATCAGAGCGTGAAATCGAGCGCCGCCGCAAACATCTGATGCAGATTCAGCGCAAAATCAGCAAGCGCAGGAAAAAGGCGCACGTCGGAAAAGAGTTTGACCTTGTGCTGGAGGGCGTGTCCGAGGAAAGCGAACTGCTGCTCGAAGGACGAACCCCGATGCACGCCCCGGAGATCGATGGCAAGGTGTTCATCAATGACGTTCCCGAGGGACTGGATCCTAAGCCGGGAGAATTCTACCGCTGCCAGGTCACCGAAGCTCACGATTACGACTTGGTAGCCCGAATCGTATAGGAAGGGAATGGCTCGCAAACGCACTCTCAAGCTGCGTTGTCCCACCTGCAGGAATCCGGTGAGAAGCACGGACGAGGACTTTCCATTCTGCAGTGACCGTTGCCGACTGATCGATCTGGGCAAGTGGGCCAGCGGCGCGTACGTGATTTCGTCACCTCTGCAGGATGAAGGCCCCTCGGGAGAGTCCGATGAAGACTCATGAGGGTGGGCAAGACGCCGGCGCTACTAAAACCGTGGCTAAAGCTAAACGCTCTTCCGCCCCGACTCCCGACCGTAGCGCCACTGTCCCGACGGCATCCCGCCCCCGCGCTTCTCTATGGGCCACGCTGGTGGCTACATTTTTCGGCATCGGGCGCTTGCGGCCTGGACCCGGTACCTGGGGGTCGGCCGCAACGGTCCTGCTTTGGTGGTTCCTGGGGCGGTGGATCGTTCCCGCGTGGCAGCCCTGGGCGGCGGTCCTTCTAGCTGCGACAGCCGTGCTGGTTGGCATTCCTGCCGCCACTCGCGTGGCCCGGGCCAGCGGCGTTAAAGATCCGCAATTTGTGGTGATCGACGAAGTCGCGGGCCAGCTCATTACGCTGATCGCGGCGCCGATGGCGTGGAAATCTCTGCTGCTGGGCTTTATACTTTTTCGAGGATTCGATATTGTGAAGCCGCCGCCGGTGCGCAGCCTTGAACGCCTCCCGGAGGGAACGGGCATAGTGATCGACGATGTGGCTGCGGGTCTTTACGCCCTGGCTGTGATGCAGATCGTGTTGCACTTCGGCCTGCTGCCGCGATAGCCGCTGGTCACACGCATCTGGAAACTGGAGCCCATGGGAATTTCCGACAGACTGCTGGGCAAGAAGAACGTCAATGGCCATCCGCACATCGAGGCTGTGCATCCCAGCGCCGCGTTGCCCGGAGGAGAGGTACGCATCATCGGCCGCAGTTTGCGGCCCGTGGAGTTGCGCCGTCCCCAGGTTCGTTTTGGGGAAGTCGAAGGCGCGGTGGTCATCAGCTCTGACGACTTTCTGGTCGCTCGCGTGCCTCCCGGCGCCGCCTCGGGGCCGGTAATCGTTTCAACCAATGGCACCGCCAGCAATCCACACGAGAT
The DNA here is from genome assembly GCA_963801545.1 of Terriglobia bacterium. GTDB lineage: Bacteria > Acidobacteriota > Terriglobia > Terriglobales > Acidobacteriaceae > JAIQFF01. Next base: position 105,252 of record CAWDFF010000001.1, read on the forward strand.
CAAAGTCGCAGCCCTCATTGCGGAAAACCTGCATCCGGTAACCAATCCGGCACTCGATGCCGAAGGCAACATTTACGTCACCTTCTCGGGATCGCGCGGGCAAAAAGTTCCCGTCGCCATCTACAAAATCGATACCAATTACAACGTCAAGCCGTTTCTGGCGGATATGACCAATGCCACGGCGATTACATTCGACCGCGTCGGACAGATGTACGTCTCCTCCCGCTTCGATGGCACGGTATACCGGGTAGCGCCGAACGGTACCATGTCCACCTATGCTGAGGGCATGGGGGTGGCGACAGGGATTGCATTCGACGCTGCGGAAAATCTCTATGTGGGCGATCGCAGCGGCACCATTTTCAAGATTGGCAAAGACCGTCAGATTTTTGTTTTTGCCACCATCGAGCCCAGCGTCTCCGCCTATCACCTCGCATTCGGCCCCCACGGAGACCTGTTTGTTACCGGACCCACGACCTCGAGCTTTGATTCCGTGTACAAGATTGATCCGCACGGCAGCGTGTCGACGTTCTTCCGGGGCCTGGGACGTCCGCAGGGACTGGCATTCGACGCGGCCGGTAATCTCTACGTGGCGGCTTCGCTTTCCGGCAAGCGCGGTATTGTCAGGATCTCCCCTGACGCCAAGGCTGCGTTGGAAGTGGCCGGCCCGGGACTAGTGGGCCTCGCCTTTGCTCCCGGACGGTCCGCCGTGCTGGCGACCACCAGCGCGGTGCATCATCTTTCGTGGGGTGTTCAGGGGGTGCCGTTGGTGCCCGATCTTGGAGCTTGAAAACCTCCGCCTTACTTCGGGGTATTCTTGCTCCCAGTCAAGGAAAGAGCGCGGTGAAAAAGTTCGATACTGAGCCGCCACATCCGGGGTGAACCTGGAGCTGTTTCCGGCAGTGCCGCGGCTACTCGCGGGTGGCACGTCCCGCCGCGCCCGGTTCGGAGAACACCATAAACGCTAAACGGGCAGCCATGAAAGTCGCCGAACTCTGGCGCTATCCGGTCAAGTCCATGGGCGGCGAGAAGCTGGACCGCGCAACCTTGGACGATCTCGGCATTGCGGGAGATCGCGTGGTCCACGTGGAAGATGCTCATGGACACTTGATAACCGCCAGAACTCATCCGCGGCTGCTCGGTCATCACGCCAAGCTCGATTCCTCAGGCCAGCCCACGGTCGATGGATTGTCATGGACGGACCCGCGGGTGCTGCAACAGGTGGTTGAAATTGTCGGGCCGGCGGCACGTCTGGCTTACGATGACAGTGCAGATCGGTTTGACGTGTTGCCGCTGCTGGTCGCGACTGATGGCGCGATCGCTGCCTTCGGTCGCGGTGGTCGGAGGCTCAGGCCCAACATCGTCGTCGGGGGCGTCGCCGGTTTGGCGGAACGCGCATGGCCAGGACGGCGGTTGCGCATCGGCGAGGTGCTGATCGGCATTGAGAGTCTTCGCGGTCGTTGTGTGATGACCACGTTTGATCCCGATACTCTGGAACAGGATCGCCAGGTGCTTAGGGGCATCGTACAAAGATTCGGCGGCAAGCTCGCTCTGAATTGCTATGTAATTCAAGGCGGCGAGATTCGAATCGGGGATCCCGTCGAATTGCTGGAGGCGCATCAGTCTGAAGAGATCAGTGCCAGCCACCAGTAAAAACCCACCAGGCAGAGAACGCTTGCGCAGACGCTACCGTCCGGCCCGGGTGCGGATGCTATTTGTAGGAGAGGCGCCGCCTGCCTCTGGCCGGTTCTTCTACCAGGCGGACTCAGGGCTCTACCGGGCAATTCGCGACGCGTTCGTTGACGCCTGCCCTCACATCGCTGAGGGCAATTTTCTCAAGTCGTTTCAAGAGCTCGGCTGTTACCTGGTCGACCTGTGCGGGACGCCAGTTGATCGTATGAGTAGCGTGCAGCGAAGGAGAGCATGCCGGGATGGCGAAGTTCGTCTGGCCAAGATCCTGAAACAGCTTCGACCCAAAATCGTGATCACCGTAGTTCGGTCCATTGCCGCCAACGTGAGGCGATCCGAATCCCAGGCGGCATGGTCAGGCCGGCACATTGAACTGCCATATCCTGGCCGCTGGATTCGTCACCGCACTGCGTTTCTCGCGACACTGAAACCCATACTTCGCGAGTGCTACAGCTCGAAACCACCCTCAAAACCAGGGCTCGGCTTGACGCCGACCTGGTCCGCGCGTAATCCAGAAGTCAAATTCCTGGGCAACTCTCTCTTCGACAGATGTCGCCTCTCATCGCCGGGCTTCGGTCCGCGCCGCGTCAAGTTTGGCGGCTAGAGCAGGAAAGTCGGGCGTGTGGCCGTTCCAGCGTAACTGGTCAACGTTGTCGAAGAGCGGGATGTCGGTGCGGAGCGTGGCGAGCGTGCGAAAGAGCAGAGCGCGGTCCAGTTCGCGGGAGAGAGTTTCCGCGAGGGCGCTGGAGTTGGCAGCGTTCACTCGCCACTCGCGACTGTCCAAGGGAATTGCTTCGAGATGGACAAACTTGGCCAGCACGGCAGCCGACGACTTCGCACCCCATCCTTTCAGTCCCGGATAGCCGTCTGCCGTATCGCCCACCAGCGCCAGATAGTCCGGGATCGATGCCGGGGTGACGCCAAATTTCTGCACCACTCCCGCCTGGTCGAGGGTAACACGCGTCCTGCGATTCAACTGGACAATGCGCGTACCTCGCACACATTGGGCGAGATCTTTGTCCGGAGTGCAGATGATCACACGTTCGACGCGTTTGTCCTCTGCGGCCGCGACCGCAGCGGCGGCCAGCGCGTCGTCCGCCTCAAACTCCACCATCGGCCAGACAACGATACCAGCCGCCGAGAGAACATCTTCGAGCAACGGAAATTGCGCCAGCAGATCGGGCTCGACGCCTTCGCCGGTTTTGTAACCCGGCCACAACTGGTTGCGAAAAGATTCGATCACGTGGTCGGTCGCAACCGCGATGTGGGTGGCGCCGCCTTTGATCATTCCCAGCACCGATGCGAGCACGCCTCGGACCGCTGCTACTTCCTTCCCGTCTGAATCCCGCGCGAAGGGAAGCGCATAGTAGTGGCGGAACAACTCGTAGGTGCCGTCGACCAGATAGATGTCCAAGGCGCAACTCCTGCACAACCCTACAGGACTCTCGTCAGCTCAATCAACCGCCGCGCTCGGGCTTCGTCTCAGGCAAGTCCGCATCACTTTTCCGCCTGGCTCATCTAATCCACCATGGCTAAGGGATTAGCAGTCTCGGTCTTGGATCTGGTGGGCATGCGGGCGGGCGAGCCCGCGGGCAGTGCGATTGCGCGGTCGGTGGACCTGGCACAGCATGTGGAGCGGTTGGGATACACACGCTTCTGGCTGGCGGAACATCATGCCATTTCTGGCCTGGCATGCTCGGCTACGGCGGTACTGATTGGGCATGTGGCGGGAGCGACCGGGACGATTCGAGTGGGCAGCGGTGGAGTGATGCTGCCGAATCACGCACCCCTAGTGGTGGCAGAACAGTTTGGAACGCTGGAGGCGATGTATCCCGGGCGAATCGATCTGGGTCTGGGAAGGGCTCCGGGCAGTGACTCTCACACCATGCGTGCGCTGCGACGGGATTTACGGCAGACTGGGGAGGATTTTCCGGACCTGCTGGAGGAGTTGCAGGGCTATCTGGGCCCGGAGACGCCGGGGCAAGTGGTGAGAGCGTTTCCGGGACAGGGAAGCAATGTGCCGATCACACTGCTGGGATCGAGTGGCTTCAGCGCGCAACTGGCAGGGACGCTCGGGTTGCCGTTTGCGTTCGCGGCGCACTTTGCTCCCGAATATCTGCATGTAGCGGTGCAACTCTATCGCGACCAATTTCGTCCAAGTGAAGTCCTGCGCAAGCCACATCTGATGGTGGCGGTGCAGGTGATTGCGGCGGCGACGGATGCGGCGGCCCGGCGGTTGTTCACCACACCACAGCAACGTTTTCTGCGACTGATCCGAAACCAGCCGGTGGAGCTGTTGCCTCCGGTAGATTCGATGGAACCCCTCTGGCAGAGCGAGGAGCGTGCGGCGGTGGAGAGCAGACTGGGTGCGGCGATTGTGGGATCGAATGCTACTGTAAAAACAGGGCTGGAAAAGCTGGTGGAGGACACCGGCGCCGACGAAGTTATTGTCGTGACGGACACCTATGAACATGCAGACCGGCTGGAGTCGTATCAGCGGGTGGCGGACGTCGCCGCGACGATCGAATTCAAGCCGACCATGCCGGTTGGAGCCTGAAGCCGACCGAACGTCGCTGGCGGTCGTCGCGGGACTGTATTCCCTCTAAAATAGTGCTAGTATGCGCATCCGTCTTGCGGTTCTCGCGGCTGTCCTGGTTCTCTGCCTGCTCTCGCTTGCGTGGCACTTTCGGTCGACCAAGCAACCTGCCGGAGCTTCACCCATAAACGGTCCAACGACGACGAGCGCAATTTTGTTGGGCGCTAAACCACCGGCCAATTCTCCCGAAACCGCTCCCACGAACGTCTACGCGCATAACCTGATGTTGCGAAAAGGTCCGGACTTCCGAATCTACATTCGCTGGTTGCGGGGACAAATGGTTCGGACCAGCCGCGATGTCAATCCATCCTTCGACGATCCCGAGTCCTTTTCGCTGGATGTCAAAAGCGGCGTGATTCGCGCCAACGTCGGAGACATCAATAACTTCCTCAACGCGAACGCGATCCTGGACTCTCCGCTAAAAAACATAATTCTTTCCGGCGACGGAGATCAGGTCAAGCTTCACGGAAATATCCACAAGGTGGTCTCTCTGCCCATTGAACTGACCGGCACAATCAAGGCGGTCCCAGAGAACCGGATTCAGCTCCACATCACGAAACTCAGCGTTCTGAAAATTCCGGTTCTCGGCAGCTTCCACCTGACCGTCTCCGATCTGTTTCACCCCCAGGGCGCCTCCGGCATGCAGGTCTCGGGCAACGACATCGTTTTCGACACGCAGAAGCTGGTTCCGCCACCGCACATCAAAGGGGATTTGACCAGCGTGCGTATTGTTAACCCTGATCTCGAGGAAATTTACGGAAACGCGCAAGAGGCTGTAACCAGGGTAGAGCAGTGGAGAAACTTCTTGCGGCTCAGCGACGGTACACTCGACTTCGGAAAACTCACCATGCGTCACGTCGATCTCATCATGGTGGACCTCTCCAATGACGCCTGGTTCGATCTCGATCTGAACCACTATCAGGACCAGCTGGTGAACGGCTATACCCGCATGACTCCCCAGGCCGGGCTGCAGATATTCATGCCTGATCTGGACGAGATGCGTCAACGAAATAAAGGGGGCCAGAGCATTGGTCTGGAGTGGCTCAAAAACCGCAATCTGCCTCCTCCACCCGATCTTACTTCGAAATAGTCTGAGTAGCGTCTGCGCTGCGGCAGTTCAGTACAACACTTCGCTCTCACCCTTTTCAGAGATGAGTTTCTGGAAAATCGTCACGATCTTGTCGCGTCGAACCATCACGGCTTTCACTTCGTCTTTATTGAGGTAGTGTTTGGTTTTTTCCGTTACCTCGTCTGCATTCAGGGCTTTCATCTTTTCGAATAACTGCCGATCACAACGCATCAGTTCGGAAGGGGCACGCAGGTCGTTCGAGACTCTGAACGCGCGAGTAAAGTCGATCCTCCAGAGTTTCCAGTTGTCACTGATAAGAAAGTTCGTGAGGTTGGGATCGGTGTCATAAATCAGCTGATCGAATACCCGAATCCGGTACATCTGTTCGTTCCACGCGTGAACGTCTGGTGCGGAAATCTTATCCTTCACGCGTTGTTCTTCGTCCATCTTTACGGGTAACCACCAGCTCAACGAGCCTGCGTCGCCGTGCCACTTACGTTCGACATATACCGGCAGCATGTCGTCCAGGCCAAGCATTTCCGCCATCGCGTAGGCCGCAATGTTGTATTTGTAGGAATCCACGAAGCTCGGCTCCAGTTCTCCATTCGCCAGCCTGGCCATGGACCGGTGCTCGTCGACCGCTTGAAAGGAAGCATCGTGGGTCAGGGTGCCGTCACTCAGGGTAAGCTTCCAGGGAGCAGTGACGCCTTTTTTGGAGTGCTCGCTCTTCACCACTTTGGCGGTGAGAAGAAAGTTCTTAATCTGTTCCTTGGTGAGAGCGGGTTGATCATCGGCTCGGACAAAAAACGAACTGCTCAAACAAACGAGCGCGGCTGCGATAAACCTCCGCCACGGCTGACAAGATATGTGCATCGGATTAGCCTGCCTCGAATTGCGACCACAAAATCTACGCCGCTATTCGCCGTTGGGCAACTGAAATTTAGGGGACCGCATTGTCGCCAGCGGGTTTGGGTGCCGCCCCGGCCCGGTCCTTCAGGCGCAGGAATCTGTCCTCAAAATACCGTCTGGAAAGATAAGCCAGCAGGATCGCAGCTCCGCCGGCAAGTAAAAACCGGAGGACCACCAGGTCGAAGTGGCCTACCGAAGGCAGCAACTGGGGCCAATAGCGATGCGCCACCCGGTCATAAACTCGGAATACCAGCATGTGAATTAAATACAGGCCATAGCTGATGTATCCGAAGAATCGCAGGAGCGAGCTGTTGACCCAACGTTTTCGCGAACCGGTACCGAGCAAGAGGAAAAGAAGCAGCATTCCCGAAAAGAACAGATTGGCCAGGGTGTACAGGAAAGTCGCACCAAGCAGTTGCTGGCGATCGAGGATGCCAAAAGAACTTCCGGCAATTGCGACGATAGGGATGAGAGCAAGCAGAAGACTACTCAACGCAACCACTTGGTTGCGACTGACCGGGGTTCGCAGGAGAATTGCGAGGAGGCTTCCAATTGCGAGACCATCGGCGACAAACCAGGTGTAGGAATCCAAACCCTGGTAGTGGCCGCTATGAAACGATATCGCTCGTGCGATTGGGACAGTCGTGCATATCAAGGCCAGGATGACGACCAAATATCGAGTGTGGACTTTGTGCACCACGGTTGGCCAAAGTATGTAGTAGTGTTCCTCGACGGACAGCGACCAGAGTGGCCCATAGCCCATCGAGGCGCCAAACAGGCTTGCCAGGTTGGAAAGATAGACGAAACTCAGGCCGAGAAATGCAGCCGAGGACTCGTGTAGCACAGCCAGGAGAATGAGAAGCGAGTAATAGGCGGGCAAGATTCGCAGCGCACGTCGAGTGTAAAAACGGCTGTAATAGCGGGGTTTGCGCCGGGACTCCAGGAGAATGCCTGTAATCAAGAATCCAGACAGCACGAAAAAAAGATTTACGCCAAGCCATCCCGGTGCAGTCACCGACAGCCACAACCGGGCCGCGCCCTGGAAGGACAGGGTTTCATATTGGCGGGCGAATCCGTGAAAAAATACTACAGTGAGCACGGCAATCCCGCGCAACGTGTCCAGTTCCGGCATGAACTGCCTGATTAACGGCTCAGGAATGAAATTCTGGGACTGGTTTTTCGTTGGCGGACTCTTCCCCCGCTGCCGCATGGGCAGACGCTCCGTTCGTCGTTCGGTTGGGAATGCGCGAATTATACAGGACGCGCAGCAGCGCATTCTGGGTGCGTAAAATCACGATGAGTATGACAAGCGGCTGAGGGGGTAACCAGATTTTTCGGTGTTTTGTAGTGTCCTAATGCGCGTGCGTCACTGACATCTATCCGTCTGCATGCTGTACTTCCCGGTATGTACTTACTGACATCTTGACCGTACGTTAGATCGACTCTACATTGCAGATAACTTCCCAGTGTGGTGGTCGGTAAGTCGGACGGCCACAGTCCTCGCAGTGTCCGCCGGGCTGTTACTCACGTTGACGGGTTGAACCGTCCACGCTTAAGCCAACTTGACTATTGGGACGAACCTCCCCTCTCTCCCATTAAGACGAATCCGTCTTACTCCGGAGTGCGTCCGAAACCCGCGCAGGAGGAGTGTGTCATGAAGCATCGCAATCTGCTGGAGGCTTTGTATCTGGTATTTTTCCTGATCACACCGGGAGTGCTTTTCGCCCAAAATCCTAACTGCACCATTATCGTGCCGGATGCGCCGCTTACCGCCGCGGGTCTGGCAACGCCTTATCAGCTCACTGCTACCAATGCGGCCGACGGTGAGTGTCACGAAACCAACACAAATTCTTCGGCGTTTGTGCAGGCGGCGATCTTCGATCCCGCGACCGGCCAGATTTCGATCTACAACCCCTTGGTGATTGACCAGAACTCCATGCCCGCGGCCGGGGCGGCGCCCGTCCCCCCGACGCTTCCGGATAACGCGATCGTAGCGCTTTGGTTTGGATTTAATGGAAACAACCTGGTGCAACAAGCCGCCACCCCGGGCACCCTGGAGGCGAATGGTTGCGTGAACGGACTGCCCGACAACGTTTTCGGACAGTTCTCGTATTGTAATGCTCCACCTTTCTTCAAGGCCGCAAACCGCGCAATCCGCAGAGGACAGTTGCGTGTTCCGCACTTGGGGATGGCAAACGATGGCGGGCGTTGTCCGTCAGTGCGAGATTTCTTTGTCGTCGATCAGGATCAGAGCGACAACTTGCCCGTGACTTATCTGATCAGCCCGGGCGGATTGCTCGCGCAGAACACTGCGGCGAATGTCCAGGCTGTGCCCGGCGCCACCGTACTGGGCAATCCTAGTGACAACGGTTTGGTCGACAGATTTCTGGATCCCGACTTGAATTGCACTCCGTGGAAGGTGGCGGATCTGGCCGATCCTGGGAAACTGGTCCCCGGCCTGGCGCTGAACGAACTGCAAGCGCGAGCTCACCAAAGATCACCGGCAGCGTTGATTCCCGCGGGCGACCCCATGGTGCTCGATGGCGACGGCTCGGTTGATCTTGCGAAGGTAAATGCCTACCGTCGCGGCGTTGACCAACCCGAAGTGCATTACAACTGGCAAGCCGACACAGCGCGTTATTGCCGGCAAATGCTGAGGATCGCGCCAGCCAGACTCTTGCTGGATCAGGCTCTTCTGCTTTCCAAGCCCTCGCCCGTCGCCGATGACGCGAATTCGATGTTTACATTTCTGGCGCAACGCTTCGCAGCCAGCTACGACACTCTGGGCTGCGCGGACCTGGTGAACATCCCTGACCCCGTCTCTTTCACTCAGGATAAAAACGGCGTCGCCATCAGCGCCAAGATCGACAGGCGAGTCTATGACAGATGCTGGCGGAGGCTTGCTCCTCTTGAGTCGCAGGACGTTGCGGCCGACGACGCCGCCAAAGCTGAAGCGGCGACACAGTAAGGGGTCCAGGCTACACATGAACGACGGTGATCCGGGGCATCCTCCGGGGACGAAAACGTTCCTGGAGGACCCGATCCCGAAATTTCTGTCAACAAAGGGTCGAGTTGTTGCGAAAGTCAGCGGGCAGCCGTTACGTCGAAGCGAACATCACGATTTTCGAAACGCGCTTCGCGAGGAGTGTTGGCACTCTCGCGAAGCCGGTACTTCTGGGGTGGATTGTGCTGAGTATCTTGTGGACCTCGAATCCGGTTGCAGCCCAGATCTCTCCCGGCTCGCTTTCGCGCGCGCACCAGTCCATTAGTGGCATGACCGAGTGCACCACCTGCCACGAGCTCTCGACCGGAAAACCCACCTTCAAATGTCTGGATTGTCACAGCGAAATTGCGCGGCGCATTGCGGCTCGAAGAGGGCTGCACGCCGCCTTCAATATCAAGCCGGGTTCGAGTCTGGAATGCACGAAGTGCCACTCTGAGCACAACGGAGAAGATTTCCCCCTTGTCAAGTGGGACCTCAAGACTTTCGATCACGCCCAGACCGGCTACGGGCTCGAGGGCAAACACTCAGGTTTGGAATGTAACCGGTGTCACAAGCCGGAGCGTGTGTCGCCGCGCGAACGCGCGGTCATCAAAGCAAAAGATCTGAGCAGAACATTTCTGGGCCTCTCACCAAGCTGCAGCAACTGCCATCAGGACGAACACAAGGGTCAGCTCGGACCCAACTGCCTGCAATGTCACAATTACAGCGACTGGAAGACGATCAGCTTCAGCACGTTCGACCATTCGGTTACTCGGTATCCGCTGACCGGTCTGCACACCCAGGTCGCGTGCCAGCAGTGCCACACGCCCGGGCAGGACAAACAACCGCGGTACACTGGAATTGCATTCGGCAGTTGCACGGATTGCCATGCCGATCCTCACCGTGGTGGTTTTTCCCAAACCTGCCAGTCCTGTCACAGCACCGCCGGATGGAAGAAGATCTCGGCACCTGCGCTGAATCGCACGTTCGACCATTCCCAGACGAAATTTCCCCTTCTTGGCCGACACGCTGAGGTGGATTGCGTGCAATGCCACACCGGAGGCGATTTCAAAAAGGCGCGGGCATTTAACAAATGCTCGGATTGTCACCGGCCCGATCCGCATGGCGGGCAGTTTGCCGCGCGTGCAGGCGGGAGCCAGTGCTCATCCTGCCACACCGTCGATGGTTTCAAGCCATCAATGTTCGGATTAAAGGAGCACTCGGCGACCGCGTATCCGTTGCAAGGCAGGCATGCCACCCTGCAGTGCGGCCAGTGTCATATTCCGAAAGGAAAAGACACGCTATTCAGGATGAAGTTCCAGCGCTGCACCGACTGCCACCGCGACGAGCATGCCGGGCAGTTTGCCGCTGCGCCCCACTTCAACACCTGCGAGCGCTGCCACAGCCTGGAGCGCTTTCTGCCATCCACATTCAGCCTGCGGCGGCACAACGAAACACCCTTCGGGCTGAGTGGAAGTCACGTGGCGGTTCCGTGCGGCGACTGTCATAAGGTGTCCACAAATTTCAGACCGAAGCCGACCGCGGTCTATCACTGGTCAGGCCTGGCTTGCACCAGTTGCCATGCCGACCCGCACCGGGGAGGATTCGCAGGGCTCATGCGGCAGGCGGGACCGAATGGAAAGCCGCTGGGATGTGAGATTTGTCATTCGGCGGAGTCATGGAAAGACTTTTCACGGTTCGACCATACCAAGACGGTCTTCGCGCTGACAGGCGCTCACGCGGCTGCGAAGTGCATCGATTGCCACAAACCACAGAATCCCAGTCTCGGCTTCATCAACGTCGATTTCAAAGCTGCACCAGTGAAGTGCGAAGCATGCCACGCAGATGTCCATGGTATGCAATTTGCGAAGGCCGGAGTGACGGCGTGCAACGGCTGTCACGATAGTTCGAAATGGAAGCCGTCATTGTTTGATCACGACAAGCAAACTGATTTTGCTCTGCAGGGTGCGCATCGCAACTTGCGCTGCGAGAGTTGCCATACGTTGACGCGAACGCTCAACGGAAGAGCGGTCGTTTTCTACAAACCTACGCCGAAAGCATGTGCGTCGTGCCACGGACGCGACGCTCTAAAACCAGGTGGGGCGGGGAACTGAAACAGCGGGCGGCGGGGTCGCCGCGTGAACGATCGCTGCATGAAAAACGGAGGAGATGAGGTTTGCTGGGGAATACGCTTCTAGTCCACGCGTTCTTGCTGTTCCAGATGGCCGCAAGCGCGCCTCCTGGGAAGTCGGCCACCCCCGCTGCGTCAAGTGTCAGTCCCCACGGCCCGATGCAGGTTGCCTGTGAGAACTGCCACACCTCCTCGTCGTGGAAACCGATCCGGAGCAAGCCTGAGTTTGATCACGGGAAAACTGGCTACCCGCTGCGCGGTATGCATGTGGGAGTGCCTTGCCAGGAATGCCACGTCAATCCGGTGTTCGCGGACGTGGGCAGCAACTGCCAGGACTGTCATGCCGACCTTCATCGACGAAAAAACGGGGCGCAGTGCGACTCTTGCCACCGGGTCAATGGCTGGCAAGTCTCGATCCATTCGATTAATGAGCATCAGGACCGCTTTCCTCTGATCGGTGCGCACGCCGCGGTCGACTGCTATTCGTGCCACCGGGTCGGCGCAGTGGGGCAATTCAACCGTCAAGGGCTGTCGACCGACTGTGTGAGTTGTCATCTGCGGGCGTTTCAGAGGGCCGCTTCGCCGAATCATCAGGCGCTGGGGTATTCGACCGATTGCCGCCAATGCCACACCAGCATGGATAGTTGGATGGTCGCGGCTTTTCCGCATGTGAGAGCGCGAAAGTGAACCAAATCGAAGAGATAGAGATGACGTCCGAAGTCATGAAAAAGAAAGAAACGCAAAACACGAATCGTAGGAGCCGCCACAAGTGAGATTGATCGCAGACCTCACCATCCTTCTGCTCTTGACGTCCGCGTGCGCGGCGCAGTCAGTCGGGAGGATCGCTGAAATTCGCAAGGTGAAGGTGGCGCGCAACGGTAACAACACGAGGCTTGAGGTCACTCTCACCCAGCCCGGTAGTTCCTGAGGTCACAGTTGCGAGCGATCCTGACCGGCTGGTTCTGGATCTGCCCGACACGAAGGCTAACGCCAGGCAGCGGCGCATTACGGTGAATCGATACGGAGTAAAACGGGTGCGCGTCGGCCTGAACAGTACCGATCCGCTGGTCACCCGGGCGGTCGTAGATCTCGATTCCGCCCGCCAGTACCAAGTGGCGACAGCGGGCAACACAATCATCGTGACCTTGCTGCCTGCGGCTGCGATCGCGGGATCCGGCGGGGCGATCCCCCCAACCGACGGCGCGCTGCTGGCGAAGATATGGCGCCGGCAACACAAGCCCCAGCCGGCAACAATCACGAGTCTCCGAGTGGACCATTCGCCAATCGGAGACCGTGGCGTCAATGTCAAATCCTCAATGCGAGGTTCGGCGGCGCAACCAGCGGATGCAAGGCTGCACGTCAGTTTCAAAGTGAAGTACGTGGCGGAAGGCGCGGCCTATCTCACTGGCGGACGCAGTTCGGGGTTGGCGCAAGGCATGAAATTGGTAGTGCGCGATACCGATCCGTCGGCGACAGACTCCGCGGCGCCATCAGGACCGGTGGTTGCGGAATTGCAAATCGTCTCGGTTGCAGAAACATCGGCGGTGACGGAGATTCACAATCCCAAGCGTGATGTAAAGCCGGGTGACTGGGCTGATCTCTCCGCCGAGGACTCCGCCAGGCTTGGAGAGGAACGGCCTGTGACCACCGCTGTAAATAATTCTGCGGCCGTGATCCCGCAAAGCAAGACGCACGAAGCTGCTCCGGGAGACGCGGCCTCGGCCGAGGAGAGCAGGATTCGAGCTCGAATCGGAATCGATTACAGCGGGATCAGCAGCAGCGGTTCGACGCCTGGGCGCAGCAGCACTGTTGGCTTGGCGCTTCGGACTGACATGACGCGGATCGCCGGAACCTACTGGAACATGCAGGGCTACTGGCGGGGCCGCCTGGCCAGCAATTCGCAGCCCGATGAGGACACGCTGCAAGACTATCTCGACCGGACTTACACCATCCAGTTGTACTACGACAATCCCAATTCCAAGTGGGTGGCCGGATTCGGGCGTCTCTACCTGCCGTGGGCAGTCAGCCTGGATACGATTGACGGCGGATATGTGGGACGCAAAGTGGCGAAGGGAATTATCGCGGGAGTCTTTCTGGGATCGACTCCGGATCCAGCTTCGTGGCACTACAGTCCGAACCAGCAAATCGGAGGATCGTTCGTCAATTTTGAAGGCGGCAGTTACGACGACTTCCACTACACCAGCACTGCGGGGGTTGCCCTGGACATGATCAAGTGGCAACTCGATCGTCCGTACCTGTTTCTGGAAAATGGCGTGTCGTACCGGAAATTCATTTCCGTCTATCACTCATTTATTGTTGACTCCCCGCAAGGCATCAGTACGGACGGGATCAAGCCGGGAGCGGGCATCAGCCGCAGCTATCTTACGTTCCGTATTCAGCCGAAAGAATGGTTGTCATTTGATGTCTCTCATAACTACTTTCGCGATGTTCCCACCGCTGCCACTGCGTTGATTGGGACCGGGCTGGTAGACAAGCTGCTCTACCAGGGCGTGAACGTCGGTGTGCGAGTGGAACCGGTAAAGCACTTCGCGGTTTACACCACGGTTGGACAGAGTGACAAGACCGGCGATGAAAGGCGAAGCCTGAACCAGATGTACGGGGTTACATGGAGTGAAATCTGGCGCACCGGCATTCGTGCCGACGTCCATTACTCGAAATTCGACAGCTCTTTTGCGCGCGGGAACTACAAGGTTCTGTCGCTGTCACGCCATTTAGGAAACCGTATGATGTGGGACGCTCAGGTTGGGAGCCAGAATCTCAACTCACCTTTCACCGTCAATCAACGGTCGTTGTTCGCAAATACTTCATTTGACACCAACCTCGGTAGTCATACGTTTCTGCAAAGCGGTTACACCATCTCACGTGGCGACCAACTGAATTACAACCAGTGGTACCTGAGCCTGGGATATCGCTTCGACGTGAAAGGGCCGGTGAAATGACCGCACACACCACCTTTGCGCCGACGGCGGTAGAAATTCCTGACGCCGAAAGACAGCATCGTCGGCTGGTTCTCCTGATATCGGCACTGGCCGTCGCAGCGATCGTCGCACTGGTGCTTTATGGCGAGGACTATTACCGGCTCAGCCAGGCGGATCGTCCCTTTTCTCCGAAGCATCATCTGCTGAAGCCCAGCGGCGTTGTCGGGATTAATCTGGGTCTGCTGGGAGTGCTGATGCTGTGCGGCATCTTCCTCTATCCCCTGCGAAAGCGCTGGGCGTGGCTGCAGAAGCGGGGGAACTCGAAACACTGGCTCGATCATCACGTTGTTCTGGGAATCGCTGCTCCGGTTTGCATTGCGTTTCACTCCTCGTTCAAGTTTCGCGGGCTGGCGGGGATTGCGTTCTGGGTCATGCTGGCGGTCGCGCTCAGCGGGTTGATCGGACGATATCTCTACGCCCAGATTCCACGCCACGTCGCCGCGGCTGAATCGTCGCTGAGGGTATTTCAGGCAGTGCTGGAGCGTCAAAAGATCATTCCTCAGGCTGATTTGCGTCGGCTGTTTCATTTGCCGGCGCCGAAGCAGGTGCCACGATGGTCTGCTCTCGCTGCTCTGGGCTACATGGTGATGTCTGACCTGGCGCGCCCATTTCGCGTCGCAAGCCTTCGAATACGGGTGATGGGCGTTGAGCCTGCGCTTCGTTCTTTCAGTGGAATGCTGCCGAAGAACCCCCAGCTCGAAGGAGTGATTAGCCTGGCCCGAAAACAGGCTTTGCTGTCCCGGCGTGTCATATTTCTCTCTCATGCCCAGCGGGTGTTCAAGCTGTGGCACGTGGTGCATAAGCCCTTTAGCTACGCCTTCGCTGTACTGGCGTTGGTCCACATTGTTGTGGCGATGTTGATGGGGTTCTTCTAATTCCGGGCTGATCCTATGGATACTCTTCTTACCATCATTGTTGCCGTTACAGTCGCGATCTTCTTCGTACGCCGCTATCTAAGGAATTTGAAGAAGAATGAGCAACTGGCACAGCGGATGGCGGAGAAAGCGATGTTTGCTGCCGAGCCACCGAAGGGACTACATCCGCACATCGATGCCAACTACTGCATTGGCTGCGCGACTTGTACTGCAGTCTGTCCAGAGGGCGATGTGCTTGCGATGTTAGGCGGCAAGGCAGTGATTGCCAACGGGCATAAGTGTATTGGCCACGGGCTGTGCGCCGAGGCTTGCCCGGTGGGCGCGATTACGATGGTCACGGCCAGTCCGAGTATAGGCGTCGATATGCCTTACCTCACGCCGGAATACGAGACCACCATCGAAAACCTATTCATCGTCGGAGAGCTGGGCGGGTTGGCATTGATCAAGAATGCGATAAACCAGGGACGCGATTGCATCGACATGATCACCAGAAGGATGAGAGGCAAACAACGCGCCGGGTCGATCCCAGGTGTTTACGATGTGTTGATCGTAGGAGCAGGTCCGGCCGGTATCACTGCCTCACTCCGTGCCATCGAGAACAAGCTCAGCTACATCACCATCGAACGAGATGAGGTTGGTGGAACGATAGCAAAGTTTCCGCGCCAGAAAGTCGTGACCACGACGCCCCTTGAGTTTCCCATGTACGGAAAGCTCAAAAAGACAGAACTCACCAAGGAGCACCTGCTCGCATTCTTTGACATGGTTCTGAATCGGGTCGAGTTCAATGTTTGTGCCGACGCGAACGTGGATGACATCCGGAAGGGCCCGGATGGCATCTTCACGGTCATGACTGCGACTCAGCGATACCGGGCGCGTGCAGTAGTCCTGGCGATTGGCCGGTCCGGCACTCCGCGGAAGCTGGGGGTGAAAGGAGAACACCTTCCCAAGGTCATGTACCGTTTGATCGAAGCGGATCACTATCGAAACAAGCGAATACTGGTTGTGGGCGGTGGCGACAGTGCGATCGAGGCGGCCATGGGTTTGGCTGAGCAGGCGGGCAACCAGGTAACACTCTCATATCGGCGACACGAGTTTATCCGTATCAAGGAACGAAATGCGCAGCGCATGAAAGAGTGCATCCGTGCGGGCAAGATAAAAGTCATCTTTGACTCAATGCCGCTCGAGTTCAGATCCGATCGGATTCTTCTCGTCGCAGGAGGAAAGTTGCAGATCTTGCCCAATGATTTTGTCTGGATCTTTGCCGGGGGCGCTCCGCCCTATGAATTCCTCAGGAAAATTGGAGTCGGATTTGGAATGCGGGACATGACCGTCGAGGCAGGTGATGACATGCGCCGCTCCCAGGAGGTGCCTAGCACTTCGAGCTAACGGTGTCGTAACTCACCGACTACAAACCAATACGCCAACAGTCCCAGCAAAAGGACAATCACTCCCAATTCAAAGCCCGGGACGTACGAACCGTTGCGCTTGATCAATAGACCAACCGCCAGCGGGGCCACGATTCCCGCGAGGTTGCCGGCGAAATTTTCGGCGCCGGTCCAGATCCCGACTTTTTCGAACGGGGCGCAGCATTGGAGAATTGTGAGCAGATTGCCGGTGGCAAGCCCGACCAGAGAGGCTCCGATCAAGAGTGCGATCGCGATTGGTGTGTCCGAAGTCCGCATGGCAGCAACCAGGAACAGGCTCATGAAGAACGCTCCGGTGACGATTCCTTTCCGGGTGCGGGTTTCATTCCAGCCCCGGCGGATCAGGCTGTCTGCGATCCATCCCCCAATCGGTTCCGAGACGCCGAAGGTGAAGAAGGCCACGGAAGCGTAAAAGCCGGCCTGAACGATGGTGAGATGGCGGACAGTGACGAGGTAGTCGGGCAACCATGTGACCAGCACATACCAGTAGTAATCAAAGCAGAAGAATCCCAGGCAGATGCCCAGCAGGTTGCGGTTGAGCAGCGCGCTCCAGTGAATTGGGGAAGGCGTCACGGAGGGCGTGGAAGCCACGGCGTTGCTCACCGGTCGCATGTGGCGAGGAAAGATCAAAAGCCAGGGGATCACCCATAGCAGACCAGTGAAGCCCAGGAGAAGAAAAGTGTAGCGCCATCCATGACGCACCAGGAGCCACGGGACCAGAATGCCTTCGAGGACTAATCCGGTTCGAGTACCGAAATCGAAAAGTCCCGAGGGCAGGCCGCGCTCTTCCGCGGTAAAGAGCGTGGTCACAATCTTGGTCCCGCCGGGCAGGTAAATGGATTCGCCGACACCAAGAAGAATGCGGAAGCCAATCAGGACGGTGAGACTCTCCGCCAGGCCTGTAAGTCCCTGCGCCAGGGACCATACGGCGAAGGCGCCAGCGTAAAGCCAGCGCAAGTTGAAGCGGTCGGCGCACCAGCCAATGGGAACCTGCATCAGCGCGTACGACCAGAAAAAAGAAGAAAGCAGCAGACCCTTGCTTTCTGGAGTGAGATGAAAGTCCCTGGAAAGCTGGGGCAGCGCGAACGAAATCGCGGCACGGTCGAGATAGTTAATTAACGATGCGGAAAAGAGCAGGCCGACAATGGCCCAACGGCGCTGGTTGGAAACGTTGGTCAGATCCATTCGGGGCCCGTCGTATTGCTCGGCTTTGCAGTCAAAGTCTTATACCCCAAACGATGCAAAGGACGCAAAGGACTTCGGAGCTGTTTCCCGTTTCTCCAGACTTTTTTCTGAACTCTCCCGGGAAGCCTCACACGCATGTACAACACGTTCCCAAAGAGTAGGATACTGACTTGCTGTGTGGGACCGGCCGTTGACCGACTAGGTTGAGCCTCTGGCTCCGCCTGAAATATGCATTGCGGCCCGAGCATTGTGGCCGCGAGAACGAGGGAGACTTTCTTTTTTGCTGAGGAATGCTGAGAAAGAAGATATGCAACCAATCGTCAGTGGTAATGAGCGCCGAAGTTGGTTGACGAGTGTGCTTACCGATATTCATTTTTGGGTTCCGCTCGCAGTTTTGATCGGGGGATTGATTCTTCTAGAATCCGTTCGTTGAGCAGGGATTGGCGGATATGCATTCCGTCCTGGCGCCACAGAATGAATCATCGGTTCGAGAAATCGCGTGCGCGCAAACTGCAGGCGCTAGGCGTACTTTCCGGAATCACTGCGGGCGCCTGGCTCGGCGCCGCTGAAGCCCCAACCAAACTCGTCACCGTCGGCATCTCGCCCATCGTAGTTTCACTGATCATGGTGGTTGGCGTGTTTCTGGCGCGCTGGAGCGTGCCAGCACTGGTTTTGGGCACGTCGTCTATTCGCGATGACGTTCGTCGTGCGCCTCATCTCATCATCTGGGGCGTTCTCGCAGGATGTATCTGGGCGGTGGCGAACACGATGACGATTGTGGCCATTCGTGATATCGGTCTGAGCATCGCCTTTCCGTTGTGGAATTCAAATAGCCTTCTTGGCATCGTCTGGGGATTCGTCTTTTTCAACGAACTGCGCCAGGCGGGCTGGCGGCGCTGGACCGGTGTGCTGGGCGGAGCATTAGTCATGTCGGTGGGTGCGGCGCTGCTGGCGGTCGCGTCTTCCACCCAGGCTCCGGCGGCCCATTCCATGCGCGGGGTTTGGGCCGCTCTGGGTGCCGGAATCCTCTGGGGCACGATGTACATTCCCTACCGCAAAGCCTATTTGTCGGGAATGAATCCGCTTTCTTTTGTCACGTTCTTCACTTTCGGAGAACTTGGCATGATGGCCGGGCTGGCTGTGAGTTATCTTGGTCTGACCCCGCTCCGGCAGGAATTGACCAGGGCGCGAGGGGTTGTCTTCTGGCTGATGCTGGGCGGTTTCATTTGGGTCATTGGCGACCTGTTTCAGCAATATGCGGCGAAGTATGTGGGCATCAGTCGAGGGATTCCGCTCTCGAATTCCAATCAGCTCTGGGGCTTGCTGTGGGGGATTTTCGTCTTCCACGAATTGCACGGCAGTGCTGCTTCAACCTACATGCAAGTCGTAGGCGGCTCGCTGCTGATGCTGCTGGGAGTCGGAGCGATTGCCTTTTCTTCGGCCAGCGGCGAAGAGCAGGTGCAGTGGAAAGAAGCGGCGCAACGCGAGTCTCAGCGCTACAACATCGCCGCAGAGTACGTCGAAGCCCGCATGCAGGGAACCGAAGTCGAAGGGGAAGCCAAGCCCTCGCGCAGTCTTTTCGACTGGATATTAGTTGCGGGCGCCACCAGCATATTTGTGATTTGCGCGACCATGGCGCGGGCTCCGGCGATGGCATTCCGCTGGGTGCCTGCCCTGTTCTTGATCGCTGCGATGTTGGCCCTTCTTTTGGTTTGCGGACTTACGCTCTGGCGAACAACGCGTTTTCACTGAAGCAATGACCCAATTACCCAAGGTGGATGTTGTCGGCGTAGGGCTTAATGCCACGGATACGCTCATTCCTCTGCCGCGCTACCCGGCGCTGGGCTCGAAGGTCGAATTTCATTCTGCGAATGTCCTGCCGGGCGGGCAGGTCGCGTCCGCGATGGTCGCCTGCCAGCAGTGGGGCCTGCGAACCCGATACGTCGGCAAGGTGGGCGATGACCTTGCGGCAAAGATTCACCGCGCAGAATTTGAGCGGCTGGGGGTGGAAGCGCATCTGATTGCAGCTCCGGGATGCGCCAGCCAGCAGGCGTTTATCCTTGTCGATGATGCCGGCGAACGCACCGTTCTTTGGAAACGAGATCACCGCCTGACCCTTCGGCCGGAAGAACTCCAGCGCGAATGGATCACCGATTCCCGTGCTCTTCACGTGGACGGACACGATACCGTCGCGGCGGTTGCAGCATCGGGATGGGCGCGGGCAGCGGGTATCCCGGTGATCGCCGATCTGGATGAACTCTATCCGGGCATCGAAGCACTCTTGCCCAACCTGGACTACCTCATCACCAGCAGAGACATCCCCTGCCGATTGGTGGGCGAGCAGGATTTGCGCAAGTCGCTGCCCGCACTTCGCAGCCGTTATGGCTGCCGTCTCACGGCTGCCACCCTGGGTCAGGAAGGCGTCCTGGCATGGGACGGCGCGCAGTTCCAGTACGCACCCGCCTTTCGCGTGGAAACTACCGATACCACCGGCGCCGGCGATATTTTTCATGCTGGTTTTATCTATGGACTCCTGCAGGGATGGCCGCTTGCACGTCAGCTTGATTTCGCTTGCGCAGCGGCGGCGCTGAACTGCACGGGCATAGGCGCCCGCGGCGGCATCCAGACCGTGGAGAACATCGAGAAGCTGATAGCCACTGGGTCTCGACATGCGCCTGCGTTCTATGGGCCCAGCTTGCCTTGACGGGTGGGATTTTCTCGCATCCGACGGCAGGCTGCCGGGCTGCGCCCGGCCTGGGCGGGTCAGATACCCGCCCCTACACAATCCGAGGTACCCTCCAGCACACGTGCTTTTTCACAACGCCCGGCTAGAATTCCGGTTGAGCCGCTTTTGCCTCCTCCAAAGTAATGCGACGCTTTTGACGATACGACAGGTTACACATATGCGCGGCAACTGCGGAGCGATATCCGAGCTCGACCGGGGCATTGGGAGTTTTGCGGCTGCGCATGCAGTCAATCCAGTTGGCAATGTGATTCTGCGACGGCGCTTCTCCGGTAAGCGCGACCCCCTTCGGACGATTTACTTCTTCGGGATAGTATCGAAGGCTCTCCTCGGATTTGCCACTGACCATGTCGTTGGCGCCGGCCACATATTCAATCGTGCCGTCGCTGCCCAGTATCCGCTGGCCCAATCCGTAGCGACGGTTGCTGAAAGTGGATTGCCAGGTCACAACCAGGTCATTGGGGAAATCCATGGTCGCGACGATCGTGTCCGGAACCTCGCGGCCGTCTTTCTCGGAGAAGACGCCACCTGACATGTAGGCGGCGCTGGGGAGGGGAAGATCCAGCACACTCATGATCCATGCGATCTGATGAATCATGTTTTCGGTAACATTTCCACCGGAGAACATCCAATACAGCCGCCAGTTGAGAAACTTGAAAGCATCGAAGGGCGAGTCTGGCCTTCCGTTGAGGAATGCCTTCCAGTCGACATTTTGTGCGGTGCAATCGGACGGGACGGGCCGAACCCACTGGCCTTGTCCGTGAGGAGTGTTGCGGCTCATCCAGGACTCTACCTGCGTTACTTTGCCCGCCATGCCACCGGCAACCCACTTCCTGGCGTCGGCAAACGATCCATCACTCTCATGCTGCAAGCCGATTTGAATCACCCGCCCGGATTGCCTGGACGCGGCCAGACATTGTTCAGCTTCCGGGATTGACCAGGTGAGAGTTTTTTCCGAGTAGAGATCTTTGCCCGCCGCCAGGGTGTCCATGAAATGCCGGGCGTGAATGTGCAGCGGGCTGGCGACCAGGATGCCGTCGATATCCTTCCGGTCAAGAACGCGTCGGTAGTCGCCAACGGTCTCAACGCCGGGCACAATCTTTCTGGCCTCATCGAACCGCCGGGTATAGACATCCGCTACGGCGACCACCTGGAGACTCGGAATCTCTACCGCCTGGCGCAGCAGTTCCTGACCCCGCGCGCCTGCACCGATCATTGCTACGCGAACGCGATCATTGGCGCCCAGCACTCGAGCGGTCGGATGGGCCAGGAGTGCGGCTGCGCCCACAGCAGCTTGCTTGATGAAGGTACGTCGTGTGTGCTCCGGCATTTTGAATTCTCTCCGCAGAATGACCAGAACCTCTAGAGTGCCCCCGCCTTTTTCAGCGCGTCTTTCATCCCGGCCCAGCTTTGTATGGTCGAGGCTTCGGGCGTGCCGGCGCCGCGCCAATGCGTCTCCAGGCTTACCGCATGGCGATAGCCATCACGCTTTAGCGCCTCGTATTGACCCACCCAGTCGATCAGACCCTTGCCCATCGGGGCCCAGCCATAACCATCCGCTGTCTTGATTGCATCTTTGCAATGGCAGTGGCCAATTCGATCCTTGGGTAAAAGATTGTAGCCATCGGGGTAGGGCTTTTCTCCAAGCGCAGCCGCGTTGCCGGGATCCCAATTCAGCATGAATGAGGGAAACGGCACCGCGCGGAGGACTTTGGCTGCTTCTGCTCCGGTGGCGGTGTTGCACGCGATTTCGTTCTCCAGAATCAGGATCAGCCCACTCTTGCCTAGCTTTTCAGCGGCCTGTTGCAAGGTGTCGTTGATGGCCTGGCGATACGGCGCCTGGTCATCGAGCCGCCAGAAATCGAAGCAGCGGATGCGATCGGTGGAAAACGCCTTCGCTAACGCAATCGCGCGGTCGAGAACTTCACCCTGCTGCTCATAAGTAAAGTTGGCGCCGAACTGATCGTGCTTCGGGCTGAATTTTGATTTCGGCGCACCCGGCCAATCAGCTTTGAACAAGGGGCTGGCGATGTCGGTGACGCGCAGATTGTTTTTCTTCAGAATGCGTTGGGCCTCCACAATTTCGTGGGAATCCAGATTAATTACATTCTTGTCCCACATGCTCCGCAGTTCCATCCATTCCATGCCGAACTGCTGCGAAGCGATTTCGCAGGCGTGGCCGAAATCCTGCGAAATCTCGTCATTAATTACCGCGACCTTGAACTGAGACTTTGGCAGACTGGTCGACGAGGACTGGGTCGAACTGGAACCAGAGGAAGAAGGAAGCGCAGTGGCAGAGAGGCCCGTATGAACGGCTGCGAGCGCTCCCACGCCCGCAATGAACTCGCGACGCGAAAAGTCCGAGCGCATGGTTTTCATCTCCATCAGAGATTATCCGCTAAGAGCTGCGTCGGCGAGCAAATACAATGACCGCACCGTCTGGGTCAGTGATGGAGAGGGTGTCGTGCCCCTTTTGCACTTTGAAACCCCGGCTCCGCAACTCTCTTGCAACCTGCTGAATACTTCCGACCGAGAATACGACGCGGGGCTTTGTTGCCTCTACTCCTGCCTGAAGTGCTACTCGGTCGCCCGAGTTCCCGGCGATTAACAACTCGAGGCTGTTGGTTCCGCCGGTTTCGTCCTGAGAGACCTCGCTGAATGCGAGTCTGCCGGTGTAGAACGCGCGTTCCGCCGCGATGTCCCGAACCGGGGTGCTTGCTTCGAACAGGTGTTCCGCGACCCGGCGCTCTCCTAAATGCTTACCGTGATCCAGGGAATGCAGCGAACCCGGCAGGTACTGCGTGTACTCGAGCACCTGCCCATCCGGACCACGAACAGAAAATAGAATGTTGCCGGCCCTTCCTTTTTGGACGTCCGTCGGTTGCAATCCTCTTTCCAGATAGGCTTTGTGCAGTGATTCGATGTCGGCGGTCTCGAAACATGTGTGCAGGATGCCACCCGCCTGGGAATCGTCGGTGCGCGGGATCAATTCGATGAACTGGCGATCATCAACCTTGATGTATGCGACCGAGGTCTTGCCGCCATCAGTAAAGTCGAAAGCTTGCTCGAATCCCAGTGTGTGGTAGAACTCGCGCGACTTCTGCAGATCGTTTACCCGCAGAGCCACATGGGCAATACCGGTCAGGTCCGTGGATTGCGGGTAGAGTCGCACGCAACAGAGCGCGAGTACAGTTGCCAGGCCGATTCTGAATATCCGGGTTGATCGTGGGGTCAAGGGAATCAGCAACGACTTGCTCCGGTTGGCAATCCGAAAAGCAGCCTACACCAGGGTCGCATGCACTGACTAGCTCAGCTGCGGGACAGAACAGACTGGCGTCGCGGCCGTCAGGCACGGGGTTCCGCGAGACATTGGGTCGATCGGCTAACGCAATAGTGCCGAGGCGCACCATAAAATCGGTGCTTGCCCGTGAAGGTCACCGGTGAAGCGTTGCCGGTTCAGGTAGTATTGCAAGTCATTCTTTTTACCTGTGCCTTCACACACGTTGCGGATATCGCCGTTCGGCTCGATATAGCTGACCAGCCCCAACCAACCCTTGCGCGCCGCCCGCCCGTAGATTTTCTTGTCCAGCCAGCCGTTCTTAACCCCGGTGATCATCGCAAAAGAAAACATGCCGGTGCAGGAGGTTTCCGGATAAGACTCAGGATGGTCTATCAACTGGTGCCACACGCCATCTTTGCCCTGATACTGCAGCAGGGCTTTCATCATCTTGAGGTAGCCTTCCATGATACGGGCGCGCCGGGGATGATTCTGCGGCAGCGAACGCAATATTTCCGTCATGCCCGCGGCCACCCAGCCATCACCGCGCCCCCAGAAGAAGGGAACATCGGGCGCGTGGTAGAAAAGTCCGTTGGCCTGTTGCAGCTTGTCCAGGTAAACCGACATCTCCAGCGCAGCCCGGTCAAGGTACCCGGCATCCCCAGTCGCGCGATACGCCTGCAACTGCACGATGGTGATCATGTACATGTCGTCGATCCAGAGGCGGGTCTGCGGGGTCAGTCCTTCCGAAGTGGGACTTTCCCACTGCTTGTCCGCGATGCTCTTACCGAGGTCCAGATACTTCTGCTGCCTGGTCTGAATGTAAATCTCGAGCGGCACTGCGCCGAAAACCGTCTTGTCCACGTGGTCCGGGTCGGGAACGAGCCTGGATTCTTCACCGAACAGGGGCTCGAAGCGCTGGATGAGGCGCGAGTCAAGATCCTTATCGCCGGACAGCTGGGCAAAGGTCAGCGCTCCACACCAGGTCGCGACCTCCGGATAGGTGATGAACGGCGGAGGGCCGGGCCGGCTGAAGTTCGAGTGCGGAGTTGACGCCAAACGCTCCGCTACACGCTTGCCAATTTCCTGGGGTGAACTGCCGGCGGGCCACTTCTTGAATGTGTCCGGTTGTTGCGTGGCATGGAGCGGCAACGCCAGCGCCGTCATCCAGATTCCCAGTAACAGGGCGAGAGTGTCGTGGAGTCGTCTGTTCATCGGTTGTCCGTCGTGAGGGCCGCAGACTACAGAAACCAAGTTTGCCGGTCAATCCGTAAAAACTGAATCAATATCCCGCGCCAGCGTTTGGCATTCAACTGGTGTATAACCAGACCGAGTATCCGGAGCCGGCGACCGTCTTCGCGATGCGGTGCGTTCAGTCCAACGGTCTTCCGGACTGGAAGCTGGCCGAAAAAAGTAGCTATCAAACACCGCCACAGACTATGGATTCTGCCACGAAATCCGCGATCCCGGCGCCGGATTCCAGCATGGCAACCACCGGTTCCCGCGCCGGATATTTCCGCTGGATCATTTGTGCGCTCTTGCTGTTTGGCACCACCAAGAACTACATGGACCGCCAGGTTCTGGGCGTGCTCAAGACCACCCTGCAACACGATCTCGGCTGGAACGAAATCGATTACAGCAATCTGGTGCTCGCCTTCCAGGCCGCCTACGCGGTTGGTATGTTGGCGGTGGGACGTTTAGTGGATCGCCTGGGCACGCGCTTGGGCTATGCATTGGCCATGGTTTTCTGGAGCCTGGCCTCCATGGGACACGCCCTGGCAAGCTCTTTCACCAGCTTTCTGGTTGCCCGGTCGGCGTTGGGCCTGGGTGAGTCAGTAGTTTTCCCGGCCAGCATCAAAACCGTGGCGGAATGGTTTCCCAGGAGAGAACGAGCGCTGGCGACCGGAATCTTCAATGCTGGGGCCAACGTCGGGGCCATCATTACTCCCTTGGTGGTGCCGTGGATCACGATTCACTGGGGCTGGCGCTGGGCGTTCCTGATCACCGGCGGGCTTGGATTTGTCTGGCTCATATTCTGGTTGGCGCTGTATCGCAAGCCGGAAGAGCATCCGCGGCTCTCTAAGGCGGAGATGGAATACATCCGCAGCGATTCGCAGACACCGATGCCGAGAACAAAATGGTCTCACCTGCTGCCGCATAGTCAGACCTGGGCGTTTGCGGTGGCCAAGTTCATGACCGATCCTATCTGGTGGTTCTACCTGTTTTGGGTGCCTGATTTCCTGCAACGCCAGCATGGCCTGGTTCTGATGAAGGTCGGACTCCCTATCATGGTGATCTACGTGATCTCTGATGTGGGCAGCGTCGCCGGGGGCTGGCTCTCGTCCTGGCAGATCGACCGCGGCAAGACTGTGAATATGGCTCGCAAAAGCACCATGCTGATTTGCGCGTTGTGTGTAGTTCCGATCGTGTTTGTTTATCGCATGGAAAGCATGTGGGGGGCGGTCCTGCTGATCGGCCTCGCAGCCGCTGCCCACCAGGGATTCTCCGCCAATCTTTTTACCCTGATCTCCGACACGTTTCCCACCCAGGCCGTAGGCTCGGTCATCGGAATCGGGGGAACGGCAGGCGCGCTCGGAGGAATTCTGATTGCAAAGATCGTAGGCTACACCTTGCAGTGGACAGGCAGTTATATGGTTCCCTTCCTGATTGCCGGCTTCACTTATCTATTGGCGCTTGGCGTCATTCAGGTTCTGATGCCTGACCTGGAACCGGCCCAGATCAGCTGAGAGAAAAAACCACGAACCATGGAGGGACGGGCGTCCCCGCCCGTCCGGCGGAGCGAAGCTCCGCTGTTTCGTTCCGAAGAAGAGCTGTCGAGCTGCGCTCGACTGGACAGGCGGGGACGCCTCTCCCTACGTGGTTTGTGGTGCTACTGGTTTACGCCGCTGGCGAGGAAGCCTCCGTCCACCGCAAGCAGGTGACCGGTGACGAAGCTGGCCGAATCGGACGCCAGGAATACAGCGGCGCCGCCGAGTTCGTCGAGCTTTCCAAACCTTCGCATGGGCGTGCGCAGGAGAAATTCGCGACCGCGATCGGTTCCGTCAAGCAGGGCAGCGTTCAGGTCGGTGCGGAAGACCCCCGGAGCAATCGCATTTACGCAAACGCCCGACGATGCCCATTCGATGGCGAGAGACTTGGTCAGGGACGCAACCGCCGCCTTGCTCGCGCCGTACGCGGCGACCTCATAAAGAGCCACGAACGAAGACAGCGAAGCGATATTGATGATGCGGCCGTAGCGCCGCTCGATCATGTGCCGGCCAAACACGCGACAGGCGCGCAAGGTTCCGGTGAGGTTGGTTTCCATGATCGCATTCCAGTCCGCCTCCGGAAAATCGAGCGTGGGCATGCGTTTGGTGCGGCCGGCGCAGTTCACCAGGATCTGAACGCTGCCGAATTCGGCGCAGACGGATTGCAGCAACTGCGCCAGGCTGGCTTCCTCGGTGACGTCGCACGGCTGATTCAACGATCGCCGGCCCAGCGCTTTTACCTCGGAGACGGCGGCCGAGACCTGGGGAGCGCGCCGTCCCGTTGGAACTACGTCTGCCCCGGCTTGCGCCAGGGCCTTGGTAAGCGCAAGCCCAATCCCGCTGGTCCCGCCAATCACAACCGCGGTCTTGTTGCTGAGATCGAGAAGAGGATGAGCCATGAGGAGAATCCTTGCGTGCCGCAATTTTCAAAAGGTGAATTATAAGGGCGCGAAGTAGTTTTGCGGGTTGGGTTTCTTTGGCTGGTTTGTTTAGTCGCGCTGAATGTTGTCCTCAGTTTTTTTTCTTTGACACGCTCGCGACTCACCCCTATATTGCCCGACATCCGTGGAATTTACGTCCTCCAAACATCCAGATCCCTCCGGAAAGCCCGATACCCCAGAGGGGCTTGCGGCGGATCAGATTCTCTCCGCAGTCGAAAAAGTATTGGCGACTACCCAATTCATCGACATGCACACCCATCTCTTTCCTCCTGCATTCGGCAAGCTGGGATTGTGGGGTATCGACGAACTGCTCACGTATCACTATCTCGAGGCCGAATTCTTTCGCTTCTCCGACATGACGCCGGAGCACTACTGGTCGCTCCCTAAGCGCAACCAGGCCGACGCGATCTGGCGAGCTCTGTTCGTCGAGAACAATCCTGTTTCGGAGGCCACGCGTGGAATTGTCGCGGTGCTGCACGCGTTCGGGTTGCCCACCCGCGGTCCTGATTTGAGCGAGGCGCGGGCGTTTTTCGAGACCCGCTCCGTCGAGGAGCACGTGCTCGAGGTTCTGGAGATGGCCGGGGTGAGTTCAGTGGTGATGACCAACGATCCGCTCGATCCGGTAGAACCCGGGATCTGGACGAAGAATGCCCCACGCCACCCAAAGTTTCAAGCCGTGCTGCGCCTGGACCGGATCCTCCACGAGTGGTCTGAACCCTGGACCTTACTGGCCGAGCAGGGGTATGAGGTCGACAGCCATGCTTCTGGAAAGTCTATCGGCGAAATTCGCAGGTTTCTTGCTGATTGGCATGGGCGCATGCGGTGTGTGTATATGGCGGTCTCGCTGCCTGATACCTTTCAGTTTCCGGAAGACACCGTGCGAAGCAAAATATTACGGGAAGCAGTTCTGCCGTCGTGCCGCGAATTGGACTTGCCCCTGTCTCTCATGATCGGAGTACGCCGCCAGGTGAATCCCAGACTTCGGTTGGGAGGCGACGCCGTGGGCCGAGCGGACCTGCGTTCGTTGGAGAATCTGTGCCGGGAATTTCCCGATAACCGCTTCCTGGTGAGCGTGCTCAGCCGCGAGAATCAGCATGAACTCTGCGTGTATGCGCGGAAGTTCAGCAACCTCATGCCGTTCGGATGCTGGTGGTTCCTCAACAATCCTTCAATCGTCGAGGAGATCACGCGGGAGCGCCTGGAAATGCTCGGTACCAGCTTTATTCCGCAACACTCCGACGCCCGAGTTCTCGAACAGGTGATTTACAAGTGGCGCAACACGCGCATCACCCTTGCTCCCGTTCTGGCGGCGACTTATCGTGCGATGGCCCGAGAAGGCCGCCCCGTGACCCGGCAGGATATTCAACGTGACGTTCAGCGCCTGTTCTGTTCGAATTTCACCCACTGGACGCACTCGAGCTGACGATCGAGGGTCACGCGGTGAGGGTCGCCCGCAGAAATTCCGCGATCGACAGTGTCAGCTCGCGTGGGTACTCGGTTCGCGCCATGGCCAGCGCCAGACTTCGAACCACTGGATGTCCATCGACCCGGAAGGTTTGGAAGAAGCGCATCGGACGGCGAAGAGCGTGTTCCGGAAGTATGGAATAGCCGAAACCTGATTCGACTAGACGCTTGATAGCCTCGGTGTCTTCCGCCTCCATCACCACCCGCGGCGTTACCCCGATGTCCTCAAAAAAGCGATCGATCCGTACCCGCAGAACCGTCCCCTTGGGATAAAGCAGGAACGGAACTCGGGCCAGGTCGGAAGGTCGTATCGAGCCCGCGTGACTTCGCCGGGCCTTGCTTGCCGGAGCCGCGATAAGCAACTCCTCATCGAAGAGCGGAATGATCTTCAGGCTATCCTCGGCAACCGGGAGCGAGATGAGGCCCAGATCGAAGCGGCGGTCGTGCAAGCCGGCAACGATATCCTCGGTCACGGCAACGGTCACGCGGATCTCGGCTTTGGGATACCGTTTTCGCAACTGGCGTAGCGGCTTACCGAGTTGGTAGATCAGGGTTGTGACGCCGGTGGCGAAGTGGAAGGGCCGCGCGTCCTTGGTCAGATCGTTCTCAAACTCCTGCTTGATCTGGTGGGTGAGATGAACCAGAGTTTTTGCATGTTCCGCCAGACGCAGCGCGGCGGGCGTAGGAACCAGCCTCTTCCCGCTGCGCACGAAGAGTTCGGTGTGCAGTTCGTCAGCCAGATTGTGGAGCTGAAGGCTGACCGCACCCGGGGACAAGAAAACCTTCTCGGCGGCGCGAGTCATACTCGGAGAGTCCATCACCGCGAGGAACAGCTCGAGTTGGTGAATGTCCATAGACTCTTTCCAGTCCGGGCCCCTCGTCGTCAGACAAAGAAAAACGTCTTTGATGCGATCATCTTTTTAGTCTTCCTGAAACCGTGCTTTAGCTTTTTCAATTTGACACGCGACGCACGGCTGCCTATCTTTTGAAATGCTGGCAGCGTTACTTTAGCAAATCTAAAGGAAACACCGTTTTGACGCAGTGGCGCTTTCTAATCGGCTACGGAGATCTTAGAGTCCCCAGAAGCTTTTCCGCAGCCAGCATCACAAATCGCGCCGGCAAAGTGAGACCAAAGAAGACGATTCCAGGACGAGAATCCAATGAAAACACTCTGGCTCCTGTGCATACTTGCGGTTCCGCTGCTCGTTGTCGTGGCACAAGAGGGAGCGCCGCCCGGGTTCGAACAGTGGACCGCTGCGTCACTCAAGCAGGATGGGCAAAAACTGCACACTGATGCCACCACCGATCCGCACCATTTCGCCGTCGAGTTGCTTGCTGATTTTCCCAATGAAAGCGCGATGCTGGTTCACCGGGAGTCTGACGGCCAGGCTGAGTGGCATGAAACCCAGGCGGACGTCTTCTTCGTACAATCCGGCTCGGCGACACTGGTGGTGGGCGGCACTCTGGTGAATGGCGAGACAGTGTCTCCGCACGAAAAGCGCAACGGCACCATACAAGGCGGCCTGCGTCGGAAGCTCTCTGCCGGAGACATTATCCACATTCCTGCTAAGGTGCCGCATCAACTGCTGCTTGATGGCTCCCCGGAATTCAATTATTTCGTGATCAAGATAAAGGGATATTGAGACGATTTGACGGGAATAAGGTGGGTCAGGCCGCCTAGCCCATTGAGGTCAGTAACGGAGGAGAGTTTTGAAAGCTGGCGTACGCACCATAGAAAGGTTTATTGCTGTAATTACCGTCAGTGCTTTTCTTTTGGTTCCCCTGGCAAGGGCACAGAGCTCGAATTTCCACGACGCTCCCGCATCGGCCAGGCAACTCAAAAACCCATACGCCGATCAACCGCCAGCGGCGGGGAAGTCTCTCTATCATCTCCGCTGCGCCCGCTGCCACGGCGAAAATGGAGAGGGTTCGGGGAATATTCCTCCACTGGCGGAGCAAAAGATCAAAGCGGCGACGCCGGGCGAGATTTTCTGGTTCATCACCAAAGGCGACGAGAAGAACGGAATGCCCTCGTGGGCGAAGCTGCCGCAGCGGCAGCGTTGGCTGATCGTGAACTATGCGAAAACGCTCGGGACGCCGCAGGAAAATCATGCGAGCGCCAAAGCCGCGGTGCCCGAAAAGGCCGTCCACCTAAATGCGCCGCCTCCGAAAG
Source organism: Terriglobia bacterium (assembly GCA_963801545.1). Classification (GTDB taxonomy): domain Bacteria; phylum Acidobacteriota; class Terriglobia; order Terriglobales; family Acidobacteriaceae; genus JAIQFF01. Next base: position 136,475 of record CAWDFF010000001.1, read on the forward strand.
CTCCGTTCACCGACTACCGCTTCGAGAAGCCAGGAGAGGTTCGCAAGATCACCTTGAAAGACCTTCCTGCTCCCTTCGCCACTGAGTCGGCGGGCAATGGTCCCACGGTAGTGGCGCGTCCCGAAGGTGCGTGGCCGCAGGTTCTGCCGGGGTTCAAGGTCGAGCAATATGCAGCCGGACTGGAAAATCCGCGCATGATTCGCACCGCTCCCAACGGCGACGCATTCGTAGCCGAGACCAGGGCTGGCGACATCAGGGTTTTTCGCGGCATCACCAGCAACGGCAAGCCCGAACAGGTGGCTGTGTTTGCCAGTGGGCTGGACCAGCCGTTCGGCATCAGTTTTTATCCTCCGGGACCGAATCCGCAGTGGGTCTATGTGGGGAACCTCGACTCGGTCGTGCGCTTCCCGTACCAGAACGGTGACTTGAAGGCACGTGGTCCGGCAGAGCACATCGCGGATGTCCCCGGAGGCAGCAGTGGTCACACGACGCGCGACATTCAGTTCTCGCTCGACGGCAAGAAAATGTTTGTCTCCGTCGGTTCCGGCTCCAACGTGGACGATCCCGATGTGACTCCCGCCGAGAAGAACCGCGCTGACGTTCTGGAGTTCAACCCCGACGGATCAGGCATGCGGATTTTCGCTTACGGCATTCGCAACTGCGTCGGACTCGGCATGAATCCGAAGACGGGCGAGTTGTGGTGTTCGGTCAACGAGCGCGACGGGTTGGGCGACAATCTGGTTCCAGACTACATCACACACGTGCAGGACGGCGGCTTCTATGGCTGGCCGTGGTGGTACCTGGGCGGTCACCAGGACCCCAGGCACAACGGCAAGCATCCGGAGCTTAAGGACAGGGTAATTACGCCGGACGTCCTATTGAACCCGCACAATGCGTCGCTGGGAATCACGTTCTACGATGGCAAACAATTCCCGGCGGAATATCAAGGGGATCTTTTTGCGTCCGAGCATGGGTCGTGGAACCGCGCGGTTCGGGTGGGCTACGAGCTGATTCGAGTGCCTCTGCACCAGACCGGGCATGCGACCGGCGAATATGAGGACTTCATGACCGGGTTTGTAGTTGACAACGAACATGTGTGGGGACGCCCGGTTGCGGTCGCGGTCGCTCCCGATGGCTCACTGCTGGTTACTGACGATGGCTCGAACAGTATCTGGCGAGTCAGTTACACAGGGAAGTGAGCCGTCAGTTACTTCTGGTCGGAGCGCAAGCCGGCAGGGATGGTGCCGTCCCAGCTTGCGTCTCCCTGTGCCTTATATTTTCCCAATTCGTCCCAGTTGGTCCGTGAGATCCCGTTAAGATCGTAGACGACCAGGCCGTTGCGTACGGTGAGTTCGCAAACCAGCTTCTGGTGCCCTGACAGGCGCGCGCCAAAAACGTCCACGAAACCGAAATCACCGTTCTCCAGCCGCAAAACCGCAACATCCGCGGGCGCGCCTACAGAAAGACGGCCCAGGTCTTCACGCTTGATTTCCTTCGCCGGATAAAAGGTGGAGCGGGCAATCACTTCTTCCAGAGGCATCCCCACGGCCGAGGACTTTTGACATCAGGTTCAGCATGTCCTTCATGCCGGAATTCATGCTGTCGATGTGCAGGTCGGTCGATATCGAGTCAGGCATAAACCCTTGATGGAACGCGGGAACCGCTTGCCGGAACAGGAAGCTGCCTCCACCGTGGCCCAGATCGAAGATGACTCCACGTTTTCTGGCTTCGAAAAGGTAAGGCATGACATGCCCATCGGCGTCGAGCATGGGCACGTCGACCAGGTAAGTGTGGGTGTAAATATCGCCGGGACGCAACTTTTTGAGCACCAGATCCTGAAAAGGACGCTCGGGACGGAATGTTCCAAAGTCCACCATGACCGGAATATCTGCCAACGTGCCAGCTTCGACCGCCCTTTCCACCGGCGTCCACTCCGGTCCGGCGTAATGCGCGGTCTTGATTCCGACGACGAGTCCTTTGTATTTCTCGGCCTGCTCAGCCGTTGCTTTGGCGTCCATGTCGTCGAGATTCTGCTCGATGGCGCCGCCTCCCATGCCGTGGCCGACAATGTTCAACATGGCCAGTACGCGGGTTTTCGAGCGATCAATGACGCGGTCTTTGAAATCGGGAAAGTTGCGCCAGCCCGAGCTACCGGCGTCCACCACTGTGGTAACTCCGGAGCGGAAGGTGAAGCCATCGGGGTAGACGCTGTGGTCGCCGGAGTAAGCGTCCCGCATGCCGGTGCCAGCGTAGACATGCACATGGATGTCTACCAGCCCGGGCGTGACGTAGAGGCCGTGAACGTCGATGGTCTTGCGCGCTTCTGAGCTTGGAATATCGGCTGCGACGGCGGCGATCTTTCCTGCCTGGATGGCAACATCGCGCACGGCATCCAATTTGTTGGCAGCATCGACGACATGGCCGCCTTTTAACAGCAGATCGTAGCGCGCCTGCCCGAATGCGCAACAAGCCAGCATGGAGAAAACGAAAAGGATTTTCATGGCTGTGATGTGTTGTTTCTGGCAATCTGTCCGCGCAGCACCGTGACGGACGCCTTCGGCAGGGTGTAGGTTGTCGCCGGGCCCGCGCTGATACGGGATTTCGCGGCTGGCCCGTCAGGATCCGCAGTGCCGCCGTTCGGCTCCGGGTTCCAGTGATACTGGGCACTGCCAAATGTGATCATATCGACTGGGCCGGCGAACCCGCTTTCAGTGTTCGTGCTCGCATCACGAAATGCGAAACGAATGGAATGCGGATTTTCCTGGTCTTTATTGATGATCATAAGCGCCCACTGGCCATCAGGGCGCTGCACCGCGTAAGCGGTCACCAGTTTGTGCCCGGCCGTGTCCTCGATGTCCGAATCTGCAGGGAATAACTGGTGTTTGCCATTTCCTGGTTGCACCCACTCCAGATTGATCAATTGGCTGGCGAAAAACTGCGATAACGGCTGCTGGATCTGATAGTTCTTATCCACCGTCAACATGCTGAAGGTGCCAATCGAGCTGCCACACCCATGCGAAAGCATCTCGGGAATATAGTGGAAGTAATAGAGTGCGTTTCCGCCCGAAGTCAGAAACGAGCCTACGAAGTCGGCCAGCCATAACGACCCGAAATTGTCCGGGAACGATTCGCCCGTGTTCCACGAAATATTGAGTTCAGTGACGAACATGGGAACGTTTGACGGCAGACCGTCATCACGCCACACCTGGAGAATGTGGCTAATCAGGGCCGGTTCATCATAGAGATTACTCCACTGAATCTTGCAGGGCTCGAACGGGTAGTGCTCGAAGGACATGAAGGCCAAATCCTGCAGCCGATTGCGGGCCTTGAGATAGGCAATAAAGCGTCCCAGCCATGAAGTTTCGCCCCCCGCGTCCGGCCAGACCTGTATGTCTTCGTTGACTCCTTCAAAAATTGGTCCGCCCAGCTTCAACCCAGGGTCCACTTTGTGCAGCGCGGCGGCCCACTGCAAGTACAGCGCGCCGTAATCCTCAGGAAGCATGTACTGCCCATCGGGCTCTTCCCCCATTTCGACGTAAGAGATGGGATACCCGCGCGCCTTCAAGTACGCAATCTGGTTTGCCGAATCCTCCGGCGTTCCATAGAGCATTGCAACTGGGATCATCGCAGGGAGCCCGCGAGTGTAGCCGCTGGTATAGAAAAGATCCATCCCTACCTGGTCGCCCTTGTCGTCAATGCCGCTGGGTTCGTGCCAGGGATCGACAGAAGAGCAATAGGTCGTGGTCTGGTCGGGATCGGCAGTATGGCGCACGAGGTCATGGAATTCTCCACCGGCCGAAACCGTTCCCAGATAGATTTCATTGATGGCGTAGCCAACACAGTTGCGGCGATCAGCCGAGCCGTGGCTGTCGCAGGTGTTGGAAGACTCCGACATCAGGATGCGCAGGTAACGCACCGACAGGGCAGAAGGGTCGAGCCGCAGCGTTTTCAATCCGCCCGAGCCGTTTATTTCAGCGCCGCCGCGGAACGTGACCCAAGCTCCCTTTGTTGATTGCTTGATCGGATCTGCGCCCGTCCAGTACTGCACCAGGTAGCGCTTCGCGTAGGGCTCGGCCCAGGAGATTCGAATGGCATTCACGGGATGATTGTTTGCCAGGTCGATAACCACCCATTGGGGATAGTTCGCGTCATCTTCGCCGGTGAACATTTTGGTCAGATACGGATTGCTCTTCCAGTAAGTCTTCTCGTCGCCATCGGTGATCCGGGAAAATCCGTTGGCATCGGTGCCTTCGTTGCGGGTGAAGCCGCGATGAGGAAGCCCATAACCGAATGAGTGACGAATGAACTCGCTGGGCTTGGCGTTCCCTACGAAGTAGCCTTTTCCGGCGGGATCGCTCCATGCACCCTGCGGGTTCCAATGCCAGGCCTCCACGTGGAGTTCGGTGTTCTGGCGATAGGTGACACTGTTCCAACCGGCGGAGAGGACCTGTCGCATCACCGGCTCGGCGAAAACCTTGTCGGTGGAGACGGTGTCGATGCGATCGATGCCCGCTCCCAACGCTTCCGTGGGAACGAAAGAATTCACAGCGTGACCAGGAGTGATGTCGACTCGCACTGTTTGCGACAAGGCTAGGGAAGTGAGCAGCAAACATACCGGGAGGACGGCAGGAATCCATCCTGACATTCGCAGATTAGACCATCCCAACCTGGCGTGCGCGTTTGGACGCATTAACCCTCCCCTCGAAAATGATCGCATGATTGCCTGCTTCCGCTATTGCTTTGTGTCCAGCGGATGAGTGGCTTCTTCAAAGAATTGCTTCTGCAGCCTCAGGCCCTCGCTGTCGGCCTTCACAGCGCGGATCGCGGTGACCAGATCGGAAATTGCCATCCTGGTATCGAATTCGCCCAGATCCTTGCGGGCAACCGAACCATCGCCGGCATAGTGGTTCGGAAAACGCGCGTACCACCAGATTCCGGTGTACAAGCTGTCGGGGAGTTTCTGTCTGGCCTGGTCCGCGCCGGATTCATCCTTTGCACGATCGAGATGGACCAGGTCTGGACGCGTCACCATGGTGCGAGAGGTTTCACCCTCGCCGGCGTGAAAGTCAGTGGCATAGCTGGAAGATTTCATGGGAGGACGTCCGGCCATGTCGTTATGTGAAGGCCGGTTGAAGATGTAGACAATGTAATCGTGCGGTGACGCCAGTTGAGACTGCGCAAAGAACGGCAGCAGGTGCTCGTTCCCGCCATGACCATTCACGATGATGATTTTCTTGCAGCCGTTGCGCCCCATCTCGTCGGTGGTTTCCTGAAGCAAGTCGAGTTGCAGATGGGCGCTGTAGGCCACAGTCCCAGGCTGGTGGCGGGCTTCGAAAATCTGCGAAACATAGTACTCAGGAAAGACAAGCGTGTATTCCTGTTCTGCCGCGTGCAGGGAAGCGTAGCGCACATTGATCAGGTCATTGCCGAGCGGCAGGTGCAGTCCATGTTTCTCCATGATGCCGACCGGCAGCAGGCAAGTTCCGTGGGCCTGCTGGATCGCCTTCACGAACTCGACCGAGGTCAATTCTTCCCACTTGACCGAGAACGTTTGGGACAACGCCGCCGGCGGAGCGAGAAAAAGAATCATCGTAAGCACAATCCTTATTGTCGATCTTAGACTAGGCAAGTTCACGCGTTGACTGCGAATCATTTCGTCACTCCTTAATGGCTCATGCCTTCGATCTCGCCACGAACCACGTTGAGAGAGGCCTTGGGTAAGGCAAACAGAAAATCAGTTCCGCCCTGTAAAATCGTGGGCCTGCTAATCGTTTGGCATGTGGCTCTTATATCATTGCAATCCGGTGGCATTCATTGGATAATTCGCCTCGATTAAATCGATTCAATGAGGATAAAGCAATAAGCGCGGGGATGGTATTGCAATTTTTAAAAGTGATAATACCCCGCAGCGACCCCGGCAACGTCGGACGGTTACAAGCGCAGTGGGTATTCCATCCCGGCATTTCGAACCAGCGGGAAGTGACACTGCTTGTGGCTTCGGCGGCTCCGTCGAGATTTCAAGCTTAAGATTTTAACCGCTGCGCGCAAAGTCTACGGCTGAGGTCGCAGAGAAATTCGATTGAGACTGGTATCGATAGAAGAAACAATTCTAAGGAGGCTAACAATGACTTCGCCATTCTTTAATCGCAGGATGCTGATGAGTCGTCTGGCTGCCGGACTGTCCGCCTTGGGCGTGAGCAGTTTGTTGGCTACAAGGGCTGAGGCGAAGAGCCGGGATTCAGGTGTGCGGAAACTCAATCGTGACGGCAAGCCGGCGGATGGAACGCAGATGATCACTGCCGTCATCACACACAATGGCCTGCTCTACATTGCGGGACAGGGAGCCAACTCCAATGGGCCGGTCGGGAAGGACGACATTGACAGTCACACAACGAAAGTGTTGGAGAACGTAAAAGAGTTGGTCATTACTGGCGGCGCCACGATGGACAGTATCTTGCAGCTTACGGTTTACCTCGCGGACATAGCCAACTACGAGCCGATGAACAAGATCTTCAAAACCTATTTCCCCAACGGCGGGCCGGCGAGAACCACAGTCGCAGTAGCCGCGCTTCCGGGTAACTCCAAGCTGGAAATCAATTGCATCGCGGCGATAGTCCGTAAATAAGTACCCGTACGTGCGCAGGAGCAAAAACCATGCGACTCAGTTCGAGTTGGAATCGACGGACATTTCTTGGAAGCTTGACCGTGGCTGCGGGATCGTTGATGACGCCGCGCAAGCTTTTTGCCGGGAAGGGCGGCAGCAAGATCGGCGGGTTCGGGCAGTCGGGCAACCCCTATGACGAGCTTGGGGTAAAGACTGTCATCAATTGCCAAGGAACCATGACTGTGCTGGGTGGTTCCATCCTTCGTCCAGAACTCGAGGCCGTGATGGCCCAGGCCGGCCGCCACTTCGTGCACATCGCCGATCTGGAAGTCGCGGCCGGGAAGCGCATCGCTGAAATGCTGAAGTTACCGGAGGGATACACTGCGCTGGTTACCTCGGGCGCCGCCGCGGCTATGCAGTCCGGCCTGGCGGGCATCCTTACCGGTAGCAACGAACAGTTCATCAAACAGATTCCGGACCTGACCGGGATGAAGTCTGAAGTCATCATTCAGAAGTCCCACCGCAACCCGTTCGATCATCAGCTGCGGACCACCGGAATCAAGCTGATCGTGATCGAAACACGTGATGAATTGCGCCAGGCGGTTAACGAAAAGACCGCCATGATGCACTTCACCAACTTTGCCAATGCAGCCGGGCAAATCAAAGTGGACGAGTGGGTGAAGCTGGCGAAGGAATACAAAGTTCCGTGCATGAACGACGCTGCCGCCGATACCCCGCCGGTTTCGCATCTTTGGGACTACGCAAACATGGGCTATGACCTGATCACCTTCAGCGGCGGCAAAGCCATGCGCGGACCGCAGTGTGCGGGCCTGTTGATCGGGAGAAAAGAGCTGGTCGCGAACGCGCTGCTCAACAACAGTCCACACGAGGACACGATCGGCCGCAGTCAGAAAGTGGGCAAGGAAGAAATTGTAGGCATGGTCAAGGCGCTGGAGCTGTATCTCAAAGAAGATCACGAGGCCCTGTGGAAGGAATGGCAGGACCAGCTGGATTACATCTCGCGTCAGATCACGCGTGTGGACGGGGTCAGCACCGCGTTCTTCGTTCCAGACATCGCGAACCACGTGCCCCACATGGCGATCACGTGGGATTCCAACCGCATCGCGCTCACGCCCACGGAGGTTTCCAAGCTGTTGGGGGATTCTACACCGTCGATCGTAATGGGAGTTGGCGAAGAACATCCCGGACTCTCCATGAACTCGTTCATGCTGCAACCAGGAGAAGCCAAGATTGTGGCGGAGCAACTGACGCGGATTTTCCGCGAACACTCTGCGGGTGGAAAGTAGACTTCGGGCGTCAGACTTCGGGCGTCAGACCTCGGGCGTCAGACGTCGGACGTCAAACCGCGGCGAAAACGGATGTTTCGATCTATCTTCGTGGGTTTGGGGTCCGGAGTCCGACGCCTGACGCCCGACGCCTCCCCGGATGCAGAGACTGATGACTCACGCTTCTTCAAACCCGGAAGTCACAGAACTGTGACGCGGCCGGAGCATAGTCATGTGCGCTGGTCACTTGTCTTTTTGATTTTCATTCTGAGCGCTGTGGCGTTTCTGGATCGGGTAAACATATCGATCGCCGGAAGCTCGATTGCCGCCGACTATCACCTCAGCAATGTGCAACTCGGTTCGGTGTTCAGCGCGCTGCTGTGGGGATATGCGTTTTTTCAGACGCTGGGAGGACGTCTTGCCGACCGCATCGGACCGCGGCGCGTGCTCGCTTTCGGGGTTATCTGGTGGGGCGTCTTCACCGCTTTGACTGCCGCGGTTCCGGCAGGGCCTTGCAAATGCGCTCGTCTTCTTCGTCGCCATCCGATTCTTGCTTGGGGTGGGCGAGGCAGTGGTCTTTCCTGCCTCCAATCAGTTCGTGGCACGCTGGATTCCAACCCAGGAGCGTGGCGTCGCCAATGGCTGGATCTTTGCCGGCGTAGGCGCGGGCGCGGGTCTTTCGCCTCCACTGATTACTCTTATCATGCTGCACCATGGCTGGCGCGCCTCGTTCTGGGTGTGTGCCGGAATCGGATTGATTGCAGGAGGAGCGTGGTATCTGCTGGCACGAGATACGCCCGCGGAGCATCCGGGCGTCTCCGCTATGGAGCTGGCTCACATCAACGCGGGTCTGACAGCTGATACCGAGATTGTAGACCCACCCGCCGGTCACGGGCGCGACCTTATACCCTGGAGTAGAGTGTTCGCCAGCAAAGAAGTGATCGCGGTCACGCTCAGCTATTTCTGTTTTGGCTATGTCGCCTGGATTTTCTTCAGCTGGTTTTACATTTACCTGGCCCAGGTGCGAGGACTGAATCTGAAGGCCAGCGCGTTCTATGCCATGCTGCCTTTTCTGGCGATGGCTATTTGCTGCACTGCCGGTGGTGCCATCAGTGACCGGCTCACTCGCTTGCGCGGGCCGCGGCTTGGCCGCTGCCTGCTGGCTGCCATCGTCATGCTGGGCGCCGGTGTTTTTCTGGTTCTGGGATCGCAAGTGGAGAGCGCGAGACTGGCCAGCGTCGTCCTTGCCGGAGGGGCGGGCGCTCTGTATCTGGCGCAAAGTTCGTTCTGGTCGGTGACTGCCGACATCGCGGGCCGTTCGTCGGGCTCGGTTTCCGGCTTCATGAACACGGGAGCACAGATCGGCGGTGCCGTCACCGCTTCGCTCACGCCGTGGATTGCAAGCCACTTTGGCTGGACTACTTCTTTTTTGGTTGCCGCGGCCTTGTGTGGATTGGGAGCGGCGGCTTGGCTTCTGGTCGATCCCGGCAAGAGCCTCACGTTACAAGCCGATCGAGGATAGCGAAGCCGGATGTATCATTTGCGGTTGAACGAAAATCATCGGGAGGAGCCTATGAGATCAACCCTTGGATTTGTCCTGGCTGTGTTGCTGGGTAGCGCATGCATTAGCTGCAATGGTGCAGGATCTACCGCCCAACCAGCGTCCGCGTCAGCTATGCCTGAAAAGCCGCAAGCTGTGGTGCGTCCGCCGATCATCGGCGTGTCTCACATCGGTTTGCGAACGGATGATCTTGCCGCGGCCAGGAGGTTCTATTCGGGAGTTCTTGGCTTCCAGGAACCTTTCACCGTAGACAATCTTCCCGGCAAGCTGCTGCTGACTTACTTCAAGGTGAACGATCATCAGTACGTCGAAGTTTTCCCTGAGCTGAAGGATCCCAAGCAGGACCGCCTGTCCCATATTTCTTTTGAAACCACCGACGCGGAGCAGATGCGCGCCTACCTTGCCAGCCGCGGCGTTAAAGTCCCGGAAAAACTGGAGCCCAGGCTGGATGGAAATCGGGGCTTTGATGTCACCGATCCGGACGGCCACGATGTGGAGTTCGTGCAATACATGGCGGGCTCGCTGCACAGCCGCAATTTCGGCAAGTTTCTTCCGGACACCCGCATATCACAGCGCATCATTCACGTCGGAGTTGTGGTTCAAGACCAGGCCAAGGCGGACACTTTTTACAGAGACATTTTGGGCTTTCGCGAAACCTGGCATGGCGGCATGACCGACACGGAGACCGATTGGGTCGACATGCAGGTGCCCGAGGGAACCGACTGGCTGGAGTACATGCTGAATGTGCACGATCCCTCTCCGAAGCAACTGGGCGTGATGCACCACTTCGCGCTGGGCGTCCCCAGCGTGAAAGCTGGTTATGAGACCGTGTTGAAGCGTGATTTGAAGCCGGAGCAGCCGAAGATTGGACGCGACGGGAAATGGCAACTCAATCTCTATGATCCCAACTTCACGCGGGTCGAACTCATGGAACCGACTCCGGTTCGCGAGCCCTGTTGTTCGCCGATTGTGAAATAGTCGCGTTTACGACTGTGGAGGCCGATTTCATGAAACCGCTGCTGGAGTTTCTCGTCATTGCTCTTTGTACTTTCAGTGCGGGGCCGTTGGTTTTACAGGCACAGAAGCAGCCCGAACGCCAGGTCGCGATCACGATTGACGACTTGCCTGCCGGTGCCGCCAACTCGATGACGGCAGCGACTATCAGCGAAATGACTTCGAAGCTGCTGGGCACACTGCGCGATCAGAAGGTTCCGGCGGTGGGGTTTATCAATGAAAAAAAGCTTTACAAGTGGGGAGAAATAGATGACCGGATCAAAGTTCTCCGCATGTGGCTGGACTACGGTTTTGAGCTTGGCAATCACACCTTCAGTCACATGTCGCTGAATAAGGCGGGATTGAAGGCGTGGGAAGACGATGTGGTCCAGGGCGAAAGCGTGACCCGCATGCTGCTGGCTGAGCACAACCAGAAGCTGAGATATTTTCGCCATCCGTTTCTGGACACGGGACGTGACCTTCAAACCCGGCGGGAAGCCGAAGCGTTTCTTGTAGCGAGAGGCTACCGGATCGCCCCGGTCACGCTGGACGCTTGGGACTGGATGTACGCCGGGGTCTACGAAGATGCCAGAAAGCGCGGAGACACGTCGCTGCAGCAGGAACTTACGCGCAGCTATCTCTCATACAGCGACGAAATGTTTGCCTACACCGAACAGCTGGCCAAACAAACCATCGGCTACGAACCGAAACAGATTCTGCTGCTGCACGCCAACCAACTGGAGGCCGATCATATCGGCGAGCTGCTCGAAGTGATGCGCAAGCGAGGCTACCACTTCATCACCCTGGAAGATGCACTGAGCGACCAGGCGTATGGTCTGCCCGACACTTTCATCGGAGAAGAAGGCTCTGGTTGGATCGATCATTGGGCGGTCACACTGGGTAAACCTCCACAGGGAGCACCAGTGTTTCCACAATGGGTGATTGACCGTTCGAAGGCGCTGCACCTCCCTCAACCGTGATCCAGGTCTTCCGGAAAGCTTTTAACCGCAGAGATCGCAAAGCCCAACCGAGAGAACGCAAAGAAACCCGGTCTTTCTTTGCGTCTTCCGCATTACCTCTGCGACCTTTGCGGTTAAAAGCTCTTCCAATTTCTCCCGACCACAAACCCCTTGCGCATTGCCCGGCCACTCCGTAAGTCTCTCTGACCTAAGGTGATCGCCCTCACTTCATTTTCCGGTGTCTATTTCTCCAGCAGGGATGACCACCGGGTCCACAGTTTCAATGCAAGAACCGGCAACCGGCGCGTTCTCCTCCTGAGAGCAAGAAAGCTGCATCGCAGCGAGTTCCACGGAGACGCCATGAAAGACGCTAATTCACAGATCAACCCAGCCAGATTCTGGTTACTCCTGGTTCCCCTAGTACTGATCATCGCCGGCTTGGTGGTGGTTGAGTCATTCGAAGCGGCCGGTAGCGGAGAACTGCGCAGCGCGACTTACTCCAACGGCACCCTTCACCTGGCCATTCCTTACCATGCGAATGACTCCGGCACGGGGCAACTGACGATGGAGGTACTGGATCCGGAAGATCAGATCCTCGGTCGAGCGCAGCGGCATGTCGATGCAGCCCGTGGCACGGGACTGTGGCGGGAAGACATCAAGCTGAAGAAATCAGTCTCCCTGGATGAACTGGTGTGGCATCGGGTGCGCTATCGCTTTGAATACGGCGATGGGAAGAGTGCGGCGATCGAAGGCGTGGATTCCATTTCGCAGATTCTCCGTACCCCTGTGCTTCATATCCTGGGCCAGCAATCGTATTTGACCGGTGGCCAGGCAGCGGTCCGCGTAATCGTCACGGACTCGAAGAACGAGGTCATTGCTGGCAGAGGATCTGTACAGATCGAATTGCTGGCGCCCGATCAGAAATCCCGCGTGCTTTTTAGTGGTGAACTCAATCATGCAGGGACTGCTGAAGCGCAGTTCCGGTTTCCCGCCGGACTGGTTGGCAGCTATCAGCTGCGCTACGTTGTGGACACGCCCATCGGTTCGACAGAATTTACGCAGCCGGTTCGGCTGGAAGACAAGGTATCGATTCTTCTGACCACCGAAAAGCCCATCTACCAGCCCGGTCAGACCATTCATGTGCGGGCGCTGGCACTGGATCGCTCCAACCACGAAGCCGCCGCCGACCATCGTCTGACTTTCGAACTGGAAGATTCCCGCGGCAACAAGGTTTTCAAAAAGGTCACTGCGACGGACAAATTCGGAATTGGGTCGGCGGAGTTTGCGCTCGCGGACGAAGTAATTCTGGGCACGTATCATCTGCGCGCTCTGATGGGCGAAGGTGAAGCCCCCACCAACACAGCCGAGATCGCCTTGAATGTCGAAAAATATGTGCTCCCGAAATTCAAGGTTGCGGTGGATCTTGCGGGCAAGGACAACAAGGCCAAGCGCGGCTACCGCCCCGGCGATCACGTCACGGGAAGCGTCCACGCCAACTATTTCTTCGGAAAGCCCGTGGACGGAGCTGAGATCACCGTAAAAGCCTCGGGCATGGATGTCGCGGTGTTTGAGGTGGGCTCAGTTCAAGGCAAGACAGATCGCGACGGCACTTATCATTTTGACCTGACACTGCCCAATTATTTCGCCGGCCGTCCTCTGACCCAGGGCGCCGCCCGCGTGTTGATTGAGGCTACGGTAAAAGACTCGGCCGGTCACGCAGAGACCCGCGGCGAGCCTATCACGGTCAGCGAATCGTCTCTACTTATCACTGCGGTGCCGGAGGGAGGCACGCTGGTTCCTGATCTCGAAAACCAGGTGTTCCTACTCGCCTCTTATCCCGACGGGACGCCGGCCGCCGCCAAACTTAGGATCCACGCGGAAGGAACTAAAGATCAATATGCGACTGCCGATGATGGCGGAGTCGCGGTAATTCGAATCAGCTCGGGGGCAGGAGTCCAGACCCTGAAAATCGATGCGGACGACAAAGACGGAAACCACGCATCTAGCACAATTCAACTGCAAACCCGCGAAGGCGAAGACCAGATTCTGCTGCGAACCGACCGCGCCGTCTACCGCGCCGGGGACCGTATAGCCCTCAGTGTCTTCTCCACGAAAAAGCGAGGCACTGCATACCTGGACATCGTCAAGGAAGGACAGACCGTGCTGACCCGCGACCTCGAAATTGAAAATGGACGGGCGGAGCTCTCTTTGGCGGTCACGCCGGAATTGGCAGGAACGGTGGACTTCAACGCATATCTTTTCGGCAGTGACGCGCGACCGGTTGGCGATCATCGGCTCGTGTTTGTGCAACCGGCAGACGAGCTCAAGATCGAAGCCGCGGCGGACGCTCCGGTTTACAAACCTGGCGACGAAGCGCGCATCCGCTTCCGCGTGACCAACGCAAGGGGCGAAGGCGTTCGCGCTGCCCTGGGTGTGCAGGTAGTGGATGAGGCCGTCTTCGCTCTGGCTGAAAAACAGCCAGGCTTTGCGAAAGTCTTTTTCTATCTGGAACAGGAAGTGATGAAGCCTCGCTACGAGATCCATTCCATTGGAATGCCGCAGATCGTTGAGCCAGTGGAGGAGTCGCAGGTCGAGCAGCGGGACCGGGCGGCACGAGCATTGTTCTCGGCCACTGAAATGGTGAGCACGAACAAGTTTGAAATCGAATTCGGCCGCACCGTGCCGATGACGAAATATGCCGACTACGCCACGCGTTACCGCGCACGCTTTCTGGCCCAGGTGCGCCAGCTCGCGACCAATCTCAATCAGGCCTATGCGCAGGGACAAACCAAAATTGATTTGACCGATGTCGTCAAGCAGATGGCCCGAGCCGGTCAGCAGGAACTTCGCGATGCCTGGGATACGAACCTTCGGATCGAACCAGTCACATGGTATCCAGCAGAAGAGCCACTATTGGGCGCGCAGTGCGGGCCCGGACAAACAGTTCGGTACCGTCGATGACATCGTCGTTTACCTGGAAGTTCAGCGCAGAAAAATTGTCGGTCGCCCGACTTCAGGCGCGAGCGCAATCGACTTCAACGTGGAAAGCGGGCGCGGACCCTTCAACGGTCGTGCCGAGGTCGTGGGAACCGTGGTCGACCAACGGGGCGGAGCACTGGAAGGGACGACGGTCACGGTGCGCGAAGTCGCCACCGGCAGGATACGAACCGCACGGGCTAACGCCGATGGACACTTCAGGTTGGCGGCTGTCCCGGCTGGCGAATACGAGGTCAAGGCTTACGGCGGAGCAGGGACGGTCTCGAAAAAGTTCAAGCTTGAAGCGCGCGACAGTGCGACTGCTTTCGGTTTTTCTGAGAAATGAGCCGGCGGGAACCGCGGTGGCGGTAAACGAAGCGAATCGAAATGGTCGTCATCAACGGGCAGGGTGTCGCCCTTGCTGGCGTGGTTGGGGGCGTCGCGGGCGGGGTCGGGGCCGGTGTCATGGGAGGCGTTGTAAATGCGCCCGTCGAAGGCCGCGAGGTCATGATGTTGATGGCACCGGCTGTCCCCGGGCCTCTCAGGGTTTCTAAAGCGATCAGCGTCAATAGCGCAACTCTTGTTACAGACGCAGACAAGAAAGATTCTGGTTCTCCGGCGGCGCACGTGCGCTCGTATTTCCCGGAGGCGCTCTACATCAATCCCGAAATCATTACCGACCAGAATGGTGATGCCAGCATTACCATTCCGCTGGCCGATTCCATTACGACGTGGCGCATGGCGATGCTCGCTTCCACGACCCACGGCGCGCTGGGCAGCGCCACGTCGAGCCTGAAGGTTTTTCAGGATTTCTTTGTCGACCTCGATCTGCCGGTCACGCTTAACGCAAGGTGACGGATTTCGATTCCGGTTGCCGTGTACAACTACTCGGGCGCTCGCGGAGACGTCAGCCTGAAACTGCAAGCGGACGACTGGTTCTCCCTGGTGGACGACGTGTCCGACAAATCGGTCTCGGTCGATTCGGCCCGGGTGGGTGGATCCCAGTTCACGCTGGAAGCGAAAAGAATCGGGAAGTTCAAGCTGACGCTTTCTGCCCGCATGAACGGCGAAGCCAATCGCGCAGATATTGTGGTGCGTGAAATCGAAGTCATTCCCAACGGGCGCGAGCAGAACCTCGTGTTTAACGGGCGCCTGGAAAATACTGTCCAGCATGAACTCGATTTCCCCACGACCTCCATCCCGGATGCCAGCAAGATCTTCGTCCGGCTGTATCCCGGCCCGTTGAGCCAGGTCATCGAAGGCATGGACAGCATTCTGAGCATGCCGGGCGGCTGTTTCGAGCAGACTTCCTCAAGCACTTACCCCAACGTCCTGGCACTCGATTACATGAAGCGCACGAAAAAGCTGACCCCCGAAGTGCACGCCAAGGCGGAGGGATACATCGCCAACGGCTATCAGCGTTTGCTGACCTTTGAAGTTCCCGGTGGCGGATTCTCCTGGTTCGGCAGCGCCCCTGCCAACAAGATTTTGACCGCGTATGGCTTGATGGAGTTTTACGACATGTCGAAAGTCTATGACGTGGACCCCAAACTGATCGCGCGTACGCAGCAGTGGCTTGCTAGCCAGCAGCAGCCGGACGGAAGCTGGAAACCGGACGCGTCGTTCATCAACGAAGGAGCAACCAACCGGTTTAACTCGGACGTGCTGCGCATCACCGCTTACATCGCCTGGTCGCTGGAGAATACGGGCTACCAGGGTCCCACGGTCGAGAAAGCCAGGCAGTATGTCGAGAGCCATATGAACACAAAGATGGACGCTTACACTCTCGCCGTGGTCGCAAATTTCGCCGCCGACTATGGAAAAGACCGCGACTTTACGCGCCAGGCCATGCAACTTTTGCTTGACGAACGCACCGAAAAAGATGAGCAAGCATGGTGGAACTCGGAGGAAACCGGAATCTATGCGACCGGTACGAGCGCGAGCGTCGAAACCACTGGGCTGGCGGTGCAGGCATTGCTCAAATGGGGCGAGGCTTCGGGTACGGCGCGGAAAGCGATGAGCTACATTGCGGCGAAAAAAGACGCTTCCGGAACCTGGGGCACAACGCAAGCCACCATCATGGCCCTGCGAGCATTGTTGCTCGCCACGGAAAAAGGCGCGGCGGACGTTCGCGGCACCCTGCAAGTCCTGCTCAACGGCGAGGTGGTCGAGAAGCTTGCGCTGACGGCGGAGAACAACGACCTGCTACATCAGTTCGTGTTCAAAGGTGTCGATTCGAAGGGAGCCAACACGGTTGAGATCCGCTTCGAAGGCAAGGGCGGCCTGGCGTACCAGGTGGTGGGGAAATACTTCCTTCCCTGGGGTCTTATGCCGCAGAACGAGGCGCTTTTCATCAACGTAGCCTACGATCGTACTCACCTGGTTCAGGATGACATGGCCACGGTGACCACAACTGTGAAGAACAATCTGAACAAGGCCGCGAACATGGTCATGGTTGACCTCGGCATTCCTCCCGGATTCGATCTGCTCAGCGAAGATTTGCAGACCTACGTGGAAAAGAGTGCGGGCCAGAAGAGTGGCCGTCTGGAAAAGTTCAGCATGACGGCAACCCAGGCCATTCTCTACTTCGATTCCATCGCTCCGGGTGACACAGTCACATTGCCGTTCCGGCTGCGCGCCAAGTATCCCATTCGCGCCCGGACGCTCCAGTCGCGAGTCTACGAATACTATGACCCTGAAGTGAACTCAGTAGCACGCCCGGTGCAGTTGGAAGTGCGACAAAGGTAGCAGTTTGATAGCCCGAGCGTTCATTGCTCTGGCCGCGAGACGCCCACTTCGAGAGGGCAAGAGCGTTCCACTGTCAATACGCTGCGGCGGAGAGGTAGGGATCCCCTCGACTTCGCTCGGGGCAGGCTCTTCGACTCCGAGGCTGCTTCGCGAAGCGAAGCAGCTACTCCTCTCACGATGACAGGGGGATAGAAGGATCGGTCCACGAAGTGGGACGGCTACTTCAGGCCCTCGACCAGGTAAAGGTCTCCGAGGGTGCGGTGGAAACCGTAAACGTACGACTTCCCGTCCGGCGTCATCAGAATGGGCCCGATGGTGGAAACCCCGGTGGGATCGAGAGGGACAATCTGCTTCCAGACGGTTTTCTTTCCCGTGGCCAACTCCAACTGGTAAACCTTGGCGGGTATTTCGCCGGTGCGGTACAGATAAATGGAACGGCCGTCCTGATTCCAGGTGATGGGCAGATCACCCGGCTCCAGGCCGTTGACGGCTCGAGGATCGCCTCCCGCAGGCGGATAGTAGTAGCCTTTTTGATCGGGGCCGATGCCAACGACCGACTGGCCATCGGGTGAAATCGCGAAAGCCTGGGCGTCGACACCTTCCGGGGAAATCGCTGTCGGTTTTCCACCAGAAACATCCTGGGTATAGAGCCGGACTCCGCGTCCCGGTTCGTTACCCGAGAAGACAAAGCGCTTGCCGTCCGGGAACCATCGTGCCCACTGGTGGTTAATGGTGTCGTTGGTCAACGGCCTGGCTTCACCTGCCCCGGTTGGCAGCAGCCGGAGTTGTTCGGGCGAGCCCGGACTCTGAACGATGACCGATTTCTGGTCGGGCGAGAGGGCGTTCGCCGCCCCTTCGCCGAGTCGGATGGCCGGAGAGCCGTCGGTGTTGCGAACGTAAACCGCATAAGTCAGTTCTTTTGCATCCCCGTACTGCACCCCGCCACCAACTCCTTCCTCGTCAAAAAGGACGGTCTTGCCGTCGGCAGACAGGTCGGCGGGATAGGAGTAGTCGAGCCAGGAAAGGTCGCGCTCCTTGGTCTGGCCCTGGTACAGAGCCATGACCTCGCGCCGCGGCCAGCGCGGGCCAAAAGCACTCGTCCATCGTGCCAGATGTCGAACAGAACCAGCGTGCCGGGTATGCGCGTCACTAGGCGTTCTTTTCCCGCCAGGCTGACGGCGGAGAGATAGTGATCGACGCCCAATTCGCTGGCTGTAAACCAGACTTCCTCGCCGTCCGGCGACCAGGCAAGCCCTCCAGTGCCGTACCAGTCGCGGGTCAGCTTTTTCTCTCCTTACCGGACAGATCGACGACAGCCACGGAGCCGCTGTCGTCTCCCTGGTTAGGGTGGTCCACGAAAGCTACGAAGTTTCCTTTCGGAGAAACCCGCGGATAGCTGATCCAGCCGCCGCTGGTCTCGTACAGGACCTTGCCGATGGGATATTCCAACCGGTCGCGGCCGCTCACATTGTGCACTACGGCTAAGCTGGTTCCGTCCGGGGCCCAATCTGCCCATTCGACATCCTCGAGAACCGGTCGCGGCGCGCCGCCTGCCAATGGCGCCCTGGCCAACGTACCGACGTTTACCAGGGCTCCGGCGGAATGGCTGCCCAGAGAAAGCGCCATCTCACCTGTCGATGAAACTCCTAAGAGCTCGGCGCGGCCCAGCCCGAGGGAGCGCGATTCCACCGAGCCCTGATGCGCGGAAAATACTTCCACGGGGTTGCCTTGCCAGGCAGCGCTGTAGAGGATGGTCTGGCCGTCCGGCGCAAATCGGGCAGAGCGGATTTCACCCAGCCGGAAGGTCAGCTCGTGATACAGCGGCGCGGTGGCTACGGATGATCCCCAAATACGCTTGCCTGTGATTAATCCGACGGCAAGGGCAACCAGAAGGCCGAGGCCGACCAACACGGGCAGCAGGCGCCGGGCGGGCGATGTCTGGGCTCGAACTGGTGCCACTCTGCTGGCCGAGGTCGGCGATGCAGCGCTGCTTAAGCCGCTGCGCGAGGAATCCGTGTCACGTTTCAGGCGCTTCAGGTCGGCGCGAAGCTCGGCCGCGCTCTGGCAGCGCAGCTCCCGGTCCTTCTCCAGCGCCTTGTTCAGGATGGGTTCCAGCTGCGGCGGCAGCCCCGGATTTAGCTGGACCGGCGAGGTAGGCACTTTGTTGAGGATCGCTTCAAAGATGACCGCCGAAGTTGTTCCCAGGAAAGGCTGCCGGCCGGTTGCCATTTCATAGAGCACTACCCCGAAGGAAAACAGATCGGTGCGATGGTCCAGCGTCTCTCCGCGGGCCTGCTCGGGTGACATGTAGGCAATGGTTCCCATCGCCGTCCCCGGGGTGGTGAGCTGGTCCACACTGAAAGCAGTGCGCGTTGCCCCCGCCGCAACGTCGTCAACCCGGCTCCCCTGAGGAGTAAGTTTCGCCAGGCCAAAGTCGAGGATCTTGGTTTGCCCCCGCTGGGTGACAAAGATATTCGCCGGCTTGATGTCGCGGTGCACGATTCCACTGGAGTGCGCTGCATCAAGAGCGTCCGCTATCTGGATCCCCAAGTCCAGCAACTGCTCCATCTTGAGCGGCCGACCCTCGACCTTGTGTTTGAGGGTGGTGCCTTCCAGGTACTCCATGGCGATAAAAGCCTGACCCTCCTGCTCGCCGATGTCATAAATGGTGCAGATATTGGGATGGTTCAGGGCAGAAGCGGCCTGGGCCTCACGCTGGAAACGGCTGAGGGCCTGGGGGTCTTTGGCTACCTCATCGGGCAGAAACTTCAGGGCAACGAAACGGTGCAGCCGGGTGTCTTCCGCCTTGTAGACGACACCCATGCCTCCACCACCAATTTTTTCAACGACGCGGTAATGCGATATGGTTTGTCCGATCACGCAGAGAGGTCTGTCCCAGGACCGACCATGTTATGGGCAGAATCGCGCCAAGTCAACGATTGGCCGCCTATCCGCCAACATGCCGAGCGGTTTCCGGGGAGGTTGAGACGACTGCCTTCGTCGCCAGCGAGAGCACCGTTTCTGCCGCCTGATTCGCGTTGCCGCGGCTTTCGGCCAACGCATCGAAAAATTCGAAGGACGTGAGTGCATAAAGCACAGCGCTTCGCTGCGCCCTGTTCTGCATATCTGTCTCGCCGTCTTTCGAGGTCAGTCGGTCAACCACCCGGGCCGCGGCCCCTTGCCGGCGCCGGTTTCTGGCCTCGACCGCCGCGCCGAGTTCGGGATCGATGGCAGCGATGCCATGGATCCTGCGGATGAAGAGCCGATCCTTGCTCCAGAAGTCGGTGAAGACTTTCACGAAGGCCGGTAGCAAGGCTTCGGCATCGGTTTGCTGCATCACCTTGCGCATCCGGCGCATACCGCCATCCAACGCGAGTTGATCGAAAAGCGCTTCTATAAGTCCGGACTTGGTGCCGAAGAGGTTGTGGATGGTTTGACGTGTGACTCCGCTTTCGCGTGCAAGTCCGTCCAGCGTCAGGCCAAGAAAGCCATTTGATTCAAGTCGCGCGCGGGCGGCAGCGAGGATGTTCTTCCGCTTGCGCTCGGACAATTCCTGCCTTATCCCCAGGGAGTAGGGGCGCTTGCCAAGGGTGGGCTCTTTTAACATCACACTCGGATGTTAACCTATTAAGTATACATAGTGTAAAGTTAAATGGTAGGATCATTTTTTACGACGACAGGGACCGAAGATTTGGCTAATCTGCAAACACAAGAAGAAATCCAGGAGTCATCCGCGAATCGGCCTTCGTCACGCTGGTTGCGCGCGGGGTTCTGGGCGTGCATTATCATTTCCGTTGCGGTGGTCCTGAGGCGAATAGTCGCCCTGGCGCATCCTCCGCACTCGGCCCCACCCCAGTTGGCTGCGCTCGATGCAGTATTCGCCTCGCACGCGACGCTCACCCTGGCGCATATTCTCCCTGCGTTAGCTTTTGTCGGGGTAGCGCCCTTTTTTGTTTTGAGCCCTCATGCCGGCAGGGCCTGGCCCGAGCGCCTGCTTTTTCCCCTCGGCGCAGTGGTCGGAATTACCGCCTACGCGATGAGCGTCTATTCCGTCGGGGGATGGTTGGAACGCTCTGCGGTCCTCTTTTTCAATACCCTCTTTTTGTTCTCGTTGTTCTCGGCGTACCGGCATATGAGACAGGGCGAGTCGCTTCTGAAGCGACGATGGATGATCCGGGCAATTGTGATCCTTCTTGGCATTGCGACCACCCGTCCAGTGATGGGAATCTTCTTTGCCACCAGCCGCCTGACACATCTCGAGCCTAGTCAGTTCTTCGGCATCGCGTTCTGGATCGGTTTTTCCATCAATACCCTGGTAGTCGAGGTCTGGCTGCGTTCCCGGGGACGCCAGCCGCGGGCAGAAAGAACGGCACCGGATCCGGCGCGCTGATCCCTTACTGGAGTCCGCCCATACTCTTGCTTAAGCGATCGGCTTTTTGCCGTTCGGCGGTAGCCTGCGCTGGACGTCCCGCGCGACTATAGATTTCCGCCATGCGGCGGTGAGGTTCGGGCTCCTGAGGCCGTAGCTCGGCTGCTTCCTGCAGATACCGAAGCGAATCCGAGTATTGCGTGGTGCCCAGGCTTTTCTGCGCCGAGGGTTTCGCCGTAGTACCTTTCTGCGCCAGCCTGAGGACGGTGCTGTAGAGCAGGTCTGAGGTTCTGGCGTCCTGCGGATTGAGCTGGTGCGCGTGGTGAAGCGCCTGATAGGCGCCAAGTTCGTCACCCAGCTTCACCAGGACGACCCCGTAAAGCGCATTCAGTTGAAATAAATCCGGCCAGCGTTTGAGAGAGTCGGCAAGCGGGGCGCGCGCTGCCTCGAACTGCTTGAGCTGAGAGTAGGCCAGCGCCAGGTTGTATTGCATCTGCGGCGATTGCGGGGCCAGCTCCGCGGCCCGGCGGAAGGGTTTGATCGCGGCTTCCAGGTCGCCGTGCTGGGCGTAGATCGTACCCAGAGCGGTGAGTTTTTCTGCATTGTCGGGATCGTACAGTTGCTCACAGACGGTGTGCGCTTCCTCCCGCAAACCCTGGTCCAGCTTTTGCGCGCATTCCATTCTCAGCTTGCTTTCGTTATCGTCACGCTGGCGCATTTGCTCGGACAGTGCCAGGGCTTTGGTGGCTTCGTCCGCCAGGCCCTGTTTGCGATACACCAGCCCCAATTGATAGGGAATGCGCGCGTCCCGTGGATTCGTCTGGGCCGCGTCCTTCAACCACTTTGCTGCGTTTTCCAGATCACCCTGTTTGAAGTATGCGTAACCGAGATAATAAGCGGTATCGGGAAATGGTGGTTTTATCACAGCCTGGTTCAGATTCCGGATTGCGTCTTCGAAGTTGTGGTCGTCCAAGTCCAGCCTTCCCAGGTAATACAGTACGTTGGGATGGTCCCCAACCTCGCCGCGCACGAGTTCAAGCTCGCGCCGAGCCTCATCGCCTTTGTGCAACTCGAACAGCGCGACCGCCAGAGGAAATCGCGCCCGCAGTGTGAGCTTGGGATCGGCTTCCAGCGCAGCCCGGAATTCACTGACCGCCACGTCATACTGGTCCTGCCTTAAAGCGTCGTAACCCTTGCCGAGGTGGGCTTCCGGCGCGCTCCCCGGAGAGGGAGTCGCTTGACTCGCAGCTTTGCCAACGCTCAGGGAGAGCAGCAGCGATGCGGTCAGCACCAGGGTCAATCGGTGATCAAGTCGAGCGCCCATGACGTTTGGGATGGGAAGTGGCGGTCCCGCACTATTATAGCTGCGGGTTTTGGGCGGCTAGTTGGCGATGACTCGTGTTTCTCTCCTCCAGGTCTTGGGTTCTACGGGGCCGCGTTGCGCAGGACGTACTCCATCGGGATGCGGTACAGATTCCCCAGGCCATTGAAGACGCTGCTCGCTTTGGAACTGAATTCTTCGCTGCTAAATGGTTGGTCTCGTTTCTCGGTCTGCATGCCTCGCTCGCTGGTAAATATGAACCATTTGCCATCCGGACTGATTCTGGGGCTGTATTCGCGAGCCGCTGTATTGATCACCGGTCCGAGATTTTTTGGCTTGGACCATGTGCCACTCTGGTTGTAGCTGATGAACAGATCTGAATTGCCAAAACTGGGCTGGCGGCCGAAGCTCCCAATCAGCAGATAACTCTCGTCTGGCGCGATGAGAGCTTCCAGGCTGAAAATCCCGTCTCCGTTGATGTTTGGACCCAGGTCTTCGGCGGGCTGATATTTTCCATCCACCAGCCGCGAGCGGTAAATGTCAAATTTCCCCTTGTTGCGGTCCGAGGTGAAGTAGAGGTTGCCATTGTTGGCCCTGGAGGCGAACACCTGGCTGCCATCGCTGTTTACCGGTCCATCGAGCGCGTGTGGTTCACTCCAGCCGTGGGCGGTCTTCTCAGTCGACCAGATATAGAAGCTTTGACTGTCTACTCCATTGCGCGGCCGGTCGGACGCAAACAGCAGCGTATTTCCATCCGGTGTGAGCACCGGATCAGAGTCTCGATACACACCGGAGAAGGGCAGCACCTCCGGCCTCTGCCATTTCCCGTTCACCAGATGCGACTCGCAAATTACGTACAAATAGTGGGCTGGAACGGTGACGTCGTAGTAGAGCGTCGAGCCATCTGGGGAAAGCGACCCTCCAAATTCGTCGTCCGACGTGGAGATGACGCCTTCGCCTATGAGTTCAGGCTTGGGAGTGTCATCTGCGGATTGTGGCGCAACCTGGGCAGCGCTGATGCCGAAGAGAGTCGCGCCAAGAATCAGCAGGCAACCGAAAGCGAACAGCTTGTTTTTCTTCTTCATTGGCGAATTCACTTTGGTAGTTCCAGCGCTTCTACTCCTATGAAAAACACGTTTCCGTGCCCGTTGAAAATGGAGTGCAGGTTGCGTTCCAGCTGGTCGTAAGTCAGCCGCTGCGCGGTGGGCACAGTGAACGGGCTGCGCTCGCTGCTGAAGAACAAATAGCGGCCGTCAGGAGTCAGGAAGGGAAACTCTTCTTCGGCAAAGGAGTTGATGCCGTGCTCCAGATGCCGCGCCGGCGTCCATTTTCCGTTGCGGTTGAAGCTGACGTAGAGATCTGCGCGAGGATAAGGCTTGCCCCCCGAACTCAGTTCTCCGGGCCGGTGTCGGTATGGAGGCTCGCCGGAGCCGGACGAGCTGAAGATCAGAATCTTCTCGTCAGGTGAGACATAGGGTTGGTAGTCATTAAAGTCAGAATTAATTTCCGGGCCCAGGTTTTCCGGTTCAGTGTATTTGCCGGCCACCAGATGGGAGCGGTAGATGTGCAACGTCCCGGGACCACCACGGTCCGAACTGAAATACAGCGTGCCGTCACGGGTTACGGATGGGTCGGCGTTCCAGGAGCTGCCCACCGGATTCACCGGCGGGGGTAAAGGTTGCGGCTCGCTCCAACCGGCCGAAGTGCGCTCAACCTCCCAGATTCTTATGCTGCCGCGCTTGCCGTCAGCCAGCGGCCGGGAAGAAGCAAAGAACATCCGGGTTCCGCCGGGATCGAACTTGGGAGGAAAGTCGAGATACTTTCCCGAAAACGGCAGAACCTCGACGGCACCCCAGTGTCCATCGCGGTAGTGAGAAACACACATCACTCCTAAGCGGGGGAATGTTGTATACGGCACCAGCCGTGAAAAATAGAATTCGGTGCCGTCAGGGCTGAAAGCGCCTCCAATTTCGTCATCCACGGTCGAGATGGTTCCTTCGGCAAAGAGACGCGGCTCGGAAACCTTGCCGCCGACATCGTAAGGAGGATGCGCCTTCTGGTCGGATTGGCTTTTGGCAGGAGGCGCTGCCTGCAACACCGTGATCGGGGACACGATCAGCGCGGAAACCAGAAATAGAAGAAACCTGCAGCTCCAACGTTCACTGGACAAGGCGAAAATCTCCGGCAGAGCAGAAGCCCGATACGTAGACGGCCCACCCGAGATTTTGTCACCTCAAAGGTTTTTGTGCGGCCTTCGCCAGCAGGGCACTGGCTACTTTCTTGATGTCCGCAACTTCCTGGGCGGTCGCGGTACCCACGTAGTCGCTTACCAGCTTCTCGCAGCGTTCCCGAACTTGATCGTAAGCCGCGGGGTCCTGCCCTCTGATGGCCAGCAACTCTTTGAGCCAGTGCTTACCGTATCCGGCGTGCATGGTTTCGTCGGCCCAGTCGAAGTCCATGTCGTGTTCGCTCACCGTGTCACCGTAGGCGTGAAATAGTTGGGCGCGGGCCGGTTTGTGCTTGATATTTTTGGTCTCGAAAAAGTACAGCATACCCAGGCGGTAAATGGGATCTTCGCCCGAAGCGCACTCGTAGATATATGTCCCCAGTGGAATTTCCGCCGGATCGAGGCCCCAGGTCATCAGGCGCTCGTAGCCCATGCGGCAGTGGCGCGATTCGTCGTAAGTCCACCGTGCGGAATTGTGAATCCACTCCCAGGGCAGGACGTCAGCAAATGCGCTCAGAATTACGCCGCCGGCTTCGATCGCCCACACTTCATTCAGGTGACTGATGGCCGAGCGCAACTGCAATTGCATCCCTTCGCCATAGGGAAACGTGGGATCAACCACGTCAGGCCAGTAGAAGCGGCAGGGCCAAAAACGGGGATCGCGGGCAGGCTGGCCGGGAACGGCGTAGGTCTTCGCTCCTGCTAGAGGCCCCGTGGCATTGGCAGATGGTGATGGCCCCACTCCTACCCCACCTACCTCAGAGAGCCGATTCGCGACCGCTTCGGTCCAGGCGTTGGCGGACTCGCGCAACTCCGGATTTCGCGAGAGTTCGGACTCGGCCCACTGCTCGAATGCGCTGATCTGTTCCGCCTTTTCGGAAAGCGCCAGAGACAGAAACCGGTGAGTGGGGCCGTCGGCGATGGCGTCCGAGGCTTCGAGATATTCGCGGAAGGAATCACGCAAGGCGGGCAGAAGAACCTTGCCCACGCTTAATAGAAACGCTGGAACCGAAGGGGAGTTCTTTACAGCGCCGAAGAGTTCGACCAGCGCGCGATCCGCTCCTTCCTCCTCCAGCAGGCGGCTGGGGAAACGAAGCTCGAACACCCGATTGCGCAGGGCGTGTGCGGTCTCAGCGCTTTGCCAGATGAAGCGCGCCAGGCCGATCTTGATATCGAGGGGAGCAATCGTGGGAATCCACGCCGCCTGGCTGACCAGCAGCGAGCGCTCACAAAAGAAAAAACGCTTGAGCAGTTGGGCTGTATCCAGCCGCATCCAGCGGGCGCGAGGCTGCGGACTCGACAAAAAAGCCTGGGGTTGCGACATGGTCTCCTTCTTCGCCGTGAGCGGTCCAGTCCTCCCAGTCACCAATTCTAAGGCTATACCGCTGCTTTAGCGGAGTCTCTTCGCTTTCTCATTTATCGAGGCCCCACTAAGATCAACCACAGAGGCACAGAGGCACGAGAAGAATTGCTCGTTTAGGTTTTTCGGTGTCTCTGTGCCCCGTGGTAGAAACCTTTCCTGGCCTTGGAGAACGGCCGTTTCTAGAAGGAGTTGCTGATCGCCACCACAATCACCGCCACAATCAGGACCAGCAGTCCTTGAGTCAGCAATCGCCGCGCGACGGCTGGGGCGCCTTTCCACTCGCCTCGCCACAATCCCCAGAGGTTGCCTACAATGATGGACACTGAAATGAACAGTGGCCAGCCCACCACTACTCCCCAGTGCCCCAGTTTTGTGGCACCGGCTCCGTACAGATAAAAACTTCCAATCCACATCAAGGCCATCAAGGCGCTCAGGCCCAGATTTCGCGGCGTCTCAGTCACCCAATATCGGCCAAGAGTTTTCCGAACGACCATCAGGTACAGGCAGTATGCGAGGTTCGCGACACACCCCAATGTGAACAGCAGCGCCCACACCGTATTTCCTGACGAAGCCTGTGAAACGCCCACTTTTTCCGCGGCGCTGGTCACGTTTGAACTGAATGCCATCCCAACATTGGGCAAGCAGGAAAGCAACGCCCGCCAGGATAGCGATCACGAGTCCAACTTTGAAAGCGCTCGAACCGGTGCCATCGAATTGCCTGCCGATGGCGCTCTGCGTGAACCCCCGAGCGAGCACAGCACGATACCGAAAATAACCAGTGCTGTTCCCGTGAGCAGAACCAGTCCCTTTGTTGTTAAGAGCGTTTGAGGAAAAAAGACCAGCAACGGAATCAGTGCACCCAGGCTTGCGATAAGTCCCATGATGATGGGATATCCCAGGGCCATTCCAAGTCTGTCCATTCCCAGGCCGAACAGGAGGGCACCCACTCCCCAGCCCAGCCCGAACAGCGCCAGAATGGCGAGGTCTCGGACTGGCGACGCGGCATACACAGAAAAAATATTTGGAACGAGCAGAAGCGTGATGATCCAGTTGAAGACCAACATTCCCAGCAGCGAAAACGTCGCCCAGGTATGCTCCCAGGACCAGTGCCGCACCAGGGTCATGGGAAGAACGAAGGTGCCCTGCAGCAAGCCCGCCAGCAGCACCAGAAGAAAGCCCGTCAGCAGGAGCATGTAGGTTTCTCAAACATCGACCGTGGATCCTGATCTTCCGTCATCTGAGAATTGCTTACGGCCTTTCCCACCCGCCTGATTCTGCAGAGCGGAAAACGGCTTCGATCACTGCCATGTTCTCGACCGCATCTTCGAGTGAAACTGGAACCTCGGTATTTTCCCGCACTGCCCGGGAGAAAACGTCACCTTGAATCGTGTACTGGTCACATATAGGGAGGGTCTCGGTAACGATGTTGCTACCGAACAGATTGCTCCCGTCGTCGATGAAGATGCGGCATGGCCGGTCGGGGGGAGCGTTGAACGGAATTTCAATCTCAATGCGGCCTTTTGTCCCCAGGAAATGCATCCGCTGGTAAGGCACGAGCTGCGTGCTGCAGGTAAAGATGGCATGCCCTGAGGGGAAATCGAGGATGGCGGAAGTGAGGCGGTCAATCCTCATTTCCGGGTCTCTTTCCACCAGCGCCTGCACCCGGTTCGGCTCCTCACCGAACATGAAGCGCGAGGTAGTGATGGGGTAACATCCGATGTCCATCAGCGCCCCGCCGCCGTATTCTGCGATGTTGCGAATGTTCGCGGCGTCGCGATTGAAATAGCTGAAAAACCCGATCACCGAACGCAGCCGACCGATGCGGCCCGAGGTTATCAGGTCGCGCGCCCGCAGCCACTGCGGATGAGTCCGCACCATGAACGCTTCACCTATCTTCACCTTGGTACGGTCCCGCGCCGCTATGAGCGTCTTGGCTTCCGCAACCGTCAGGCTCAGCGGTTTTTCGCATAAAACATGCTTGCCGGCCTCCGCCGCCTTGATCGACCAGGGCACGTGAAGCTGATTGGGGAGCGGATTGTAGATGGCCTCGATTTGCGGATCGGCCAGAAGCTCTTCGTACGATCCATAGGCCCTGGTGATGCCGAGTGTGCGAGCGGTTTCTTCAGCCTTGCGCGGGTCGCGCGAGGCAATCGCAGTTACCTCGCTCCACTCACCCTTCTGCATTCCAGGGATGACTTTCTTGACTCCGATAGCAGCCGTGCTCAGAACTCCCCAGCGAACTTTGTCAGGCATAGGCGGACATCATAGCTGTAAATTCGGGCCGGATAAACCCAGCACCTCTACCACACATCGCATTCAACGCGCATTCCGCTTCAGCTCGCACAGAACACTGAGATTGTCGATAACCGTATCGGGTGTCGACACCGGCGACAGCAAAAAATCAGTAAAAGACCCGCGATTGAAATTGAAATGTGGAACCCGGACATACCCGGTGGGTGTGATCCAATAAATGTGGTAGTTCAGAGCTTCCACGATCTCCCGGGTGCGCTGGTTCCGATGAGGGCGGGGTAGAGCTTCACAGACGATGAAAGGTCGATCTCGCATGATGGTTGCTTGCATGCCCTGGAGCACATCGGCCTCGAAATCCTCAACGTCGATTTTCACCAGATCGACATATATCGGATGTAGCCCTTCGTACTCGTCGAATTTCATTGTCTGGACTTCAAGCCTGGGCGAGCCTTTTCTTGCCTGCCAGCTCTCGGTGGCCAGGGTCCCTGTGCTTTCCGAGTCCAGGCTTTCAGGCGTCGGAAGGAAGAATGTCGCGCGTCCGGATTGGCTCGACAGCGCAATATTTTCGCAATGAACGCGGCTCTCTAATCGATTCAGCCGCACGTTTCTCCTAAGGCCTTCAAATATCTCAGGAACCGGCTCAAAAGCGATGACCTGGAGATTTGGATTCCAAAGCGGCCCCACGACAGAGTACAAGCCGCAGTTCGCGCCGACGTCAATAAAGGTTGCGGCACGCTCAAACAAGAATCGCAGGGTGCGCGAAGTTTCGGGCTCGTACCCTTCGAGTCCGTGCCAGAAAAGAAGAGAGCCTATTGCGATTCCTGCATCCCTCCCGATCGTCAAGTCCTTACCGTTGGGCAGCCGAATGGTGACGCCGTTCTTGCGGATGCTGCGCTCGATTCGCACCGCGAGACGACGCGAAACGAAATGCAGGGGCTTCGCAGAATACGCGAGCAATGTGCTCAGATAGTAGCTGTCGCGGCAACGCCTCAGGAATTTTGTAAAACCATTGGACATCCAGTGCGCTCTCCCTGCTGGCTCAGACAATCAGTCTTGCACGATGTTTCAGAGGCTAGTCAGATTCTCGGAGAACCAGTTTGGAGGTGTCAGGCCGCGGTGTCGATAGAAGCCCAGGACCTCATCGCGGCTGGGCAGGGAAGGGATCACGCCTTCCTTCGTTACCGCCAGCCCTCCAGTGACGACGGCAAACTCCACCGCCGCTTCCAGACTCGTGCCGCGAGCGAGAGCCGTGGCCAGACCAGCATTGAAAGCGTCCCCTGCCCCGGTCGTGTCCACTGCAGACATCTCTACGGCGGCAATATGCATGACAGACGACGCGGTTACGATCAGCGCGCCCTTTTCACCCATAGTCATCACGACCTGTTTTACGCCTCTGCCAATCAACTCGCGTGCCAGGCCAACGGCATCTTCTTCGCGATGCAGGGCCGCATCAGGACTGCGCCCGGCAAGCACTTTGGCCTCAGTTTCGTTCGGGGTAAGAACATCAACCATCTTCAGGATCGAGGAAGGTAAGGACCGGACGGGAGCGGGATTCAGAATGGTTATTGCTCTTCCGGCGCGCCCGCGCGACAACGCCGCTGCCGCCGCCGCTACGGGAATTTCAAGCTGGGTAAGCACCACCGCTGACGAATTGAAAGCCGATTCCGACTGGGAAACGTCTTCGGCAGTAAGCAGTTCATTGGCTCCCGGATCAAGGACGATGCAATTCTTGCCGCTCGCCGCCTCGACCACGATGAAGCCTACGCCGGTGGTCGCGTCCGGCAGTCTGTCTTACGTGAGTGACGTCAATCTTCTCATCGCAATAGAGGCTCATCGCCATTTCGGCGAAAGCATCGTTTCCAATTCTCGCGATGAAGCTGACTTGAGCCCCGAGCCGGGCGCAACCCACCGCTTGATTGGACCCTTTGCCGCCATAATCCACCCGATAGCCTGTACCCAAGAGGGTCTCGCCTGTGCTAGGCAGGCGGTCGACCTTCATGGTCAGTCCGGTTGCGTAGCTGCCGACGACTGTAATTCGAGGAATGGCCAACGAAAAGTCTCCGAGCCCTGCGCTTTGGATAGCTTGAAACGCGTAAGCCTAACACAGGTCTCGGGGAAGGCGGTCAGACACGGAGGAATTTGCTGGGCCACCTGGACAGCCGCCCGGGAGGCTGGCGGACTGCATGCTTGGAACTACACTAACGTAATCTCGGCTTGATATTCCCGCGGCGATATCATCGCCTGAGCAGACCGTTCCTCCCTCGACGGGTTGCTACGGGAGGTGTCCCATGTTCCAGACGTTCCAACGTTGTCTCTTAGTTTCAGCCGCCGCTGCTCTGTCTGTGCTTTTCGCGTCTGGACAGGATTCGCAATCCATGGGCGACGTAGCTCGCCAGGCGCGCCAGCAGAAACAGAGCAAAGACGCTCAAAGCAAGGCTGCGCCGGCATCCAAGACATCCAAGGTCATCACCAACGACGAGATTCCGGAATCCCCGGAAGCTGCGGACGGGTCGTCCACCTCCGAGGACGAAGGTCACGCGGAAACTTCCGCACCGTCGACATCCGGGGGAGCGAAGCAGTCGGCCGAGCAGTGGAAGTCTCAGATTCTGGCGCAAAAAGCCACAGTGAATTCGTTGCAGAGCAACATGAACAAGCTCAATGACTCGATCCAGTTCGCTCCCGGCAACTGCGTCGCGGGCTGTGTGCAGTGGAACGAACGACAAAAGCAGAAACAGCAGGAAGTAGACCGGATGCGGTCGCAACTGGAAACGCAAAAGAAACGTTTACAGAGCATGCAGGAATCGGCCCGCCAGCAGGGCTATGGCGGCACGATCTACGATCCGTAGAAGTGAGAGTGGCACTGCCATCTCAAACCGCATCCTGATCACGAGCAGGCGCGGAATGATTGAGCAGAAGATGATCGAGCACTTGTCGGAATGACAACGAGTGGACGGCAATCAGCCGTTTTCTGCCGCGCATCGCCGCACAGGCTACCCGTTGGCTCGCGCTACCAGGGCAATCGCCAGGCAATAAAAGACGAACATCAGGATCAGGTACACATACGCCTTGCTGCCCGCACCCTTGAATTCCTTCCACGCAAGAACCCCCCAGAGAGCAGCGACCATGGGGGCGGACTGTCCGATGGCGTAGGAAATCGCGACCCCAGTGAAACTGGCGGCCACCAGATTGAAGACCATCCCGGTGCCCCAGATCACGCCGCCCAGGAGTCCAAGAATGTGACCGGAGGCCGGTCCGCGGAAGTAGTCGGCGAAATTCACCGGCTCTCCCACCAGGGGCTTCTTCATGAAATAGACATTCCAGATGGAACACGAGAGCAGCGCCCCAAGAGTCAGGAAAACAGCGGTGCTGTAGGGGCCCAGCGCGTGGCCCGTAGTCATGGCGTGTGCGACGAAGGGCGCCCAGAGGCCCATAAGCACGCCAGAAACAATGCAGGTGACGATGCTCTTTTTTGAAACCGAGCGACCTGCGCTGGCCAGGCTGCCATACGCCTTGCCATCCAGAACCACGGCGATTACGGCGCAAACAACCCCAGCCCCGAGCAGAACCGCGTTTCCCCTCGGCTCGAGCACATAGCTGGAAATCACACCCACCACCAGCGCGATTCCGATCGACACCGGAAAGGCGATGGCCAGGCCTGCCATGTCAATGGCAGCCACCAACAGCAGGTTGGCCAGATTGAAGATTGCCCCGCCGATCAGGATAGAGACGACGTTCGAGAGATCGGCCGAGTGGACATTGTTCATCAGGCTGGACGCATCGTTGCCGGTGCTCCCCATGGTGTGCCCCAGCACCAGGGAAATCAGGAAGATGCCGATCGCATAGTCCCAGTAGAACAGCTCGAAACGGTAGTTCTTCACCCCCTTGAAGGTATTGGCCCATGATCCCCAGCAGACCGCGCTCGTAATCATCATCAACAGCGCAATACTCAAACTGTGCGGTGTGAACATCGTTTCTCCTTGGAACAGCTGGTTGTCGTGCTGACCGACAGCGTGACACCTCACTTACTCGGAAATCAGCAGAGCTTAATACTTCGCCGGCGTGGGTGCTTTCAGTAGGTCCACAAACATCTGGTAAAACCTTTCCGTATCCAGATCAACCTGAATCTCGACCGGCTGGACGTCGATCTTCGGTTTATCCCGGTCCGTCCAGGTCAGGATATTGCCATAGTCGGCGCCGCGGTCGAGATCGATATCCATGTAGCGCGTTTCTCTTTTTCGTGATCAGGCTGGGATCGAGCCACGCCGCTGCGGCCAGTTCATCCCACAGATAGTTGTATTCGCCCCACAGGCGGGCGTACTTGCCGACGTAGCGGGCCGCGGGCGAGTCGCCAGTCTTGATCTTATCGATCAGGGCCTGAGTCATTCTGGTCTTCACTGACACATCCACTGTAGTGCAGACAATCTTCTTCCAAGGTGCCCGCAGCATGATATGCGCCGCCTCGGGATCGAACCACAAATTAAATTCGTGCCGCGGCGTGTTGAGAAATTCAGGATCGCTGGTCTGCGGATTCAGGCTGGCCCCCATGAATACCAGTTCCTTGACCAACCGGGGGAATTCCGGATCGATAGAAATGGCAAGTGCCAGGTTGGTCATGGGGCCGCCGGCGTAAAGTGTGATCTCGTTGGGATACTTATGCACCATGCGAACCAGAAAATGGGCGGCGTCTTCGTCCGACGGTTTGGTCGTGGGCTTTCCTTCCGGCATCTCACCCAGTTGATCGGGCGGGTGATAAAACCTTGGAGTCCAGGCGCCCAGCCAGGTTATGGAACCATAGCGTTGCTGCCAGAGCTCGGTCTCTTCTTTCGTTCTCACCAGGGGATACTCGGCTCCCGGCACGACCGGAATGTCGGTACGTCCGATCAGTTCGAGCATGCGCAGAGTGTGGGCTACTTCGGATTTGAGCCATGCGTCTCCCGTTACCACAGTGACGCCCAGGACTTCCGTTTGCGGAGACTGGATCAGGAGAACGATCGACTGCTGGTCGGTGCCGGCGGGTCCGGCCGCGTCCTGATCGATGATGATTTTGCGCTTTTCTTGACTCCAGGATGTGAGGCACGTCACAAGTATTGCTACTGCTAACAACCTGACGCGGCCGAGTTTCATCAATCACCTCAAGAGTTAGCCGGCGACCACAACTGCCGGACTTCGTTCGGCTGGGCGGGCGGGGACGCCCGCCTCTACATTGGCGTTTATTACTTCACCTCTACTTCATTCCCGATAGGCGTCCGATCAATAACTCGAAGAAGCGTGGGGAATCCACGTCCACGGCGACTTTGGCGTTAGGCACAAATTTGTCGCGCAGGACCGGAGATGTTCTCGTGCCCGCCAGAGTGGGCGCTGATCCACGGATCGGCATGTTCATGTTCCCCTGTTTTTCCGCATCCGGTTTACGTCTCAGGTCGCCTGCAACCGGACTGTAGCCCAGGGTTTCGCCGGCGGTCAGCTCGCCTGTGGTCTCGACATCGACATAGTAGTCCTTCAAGGTGAGGAGTGACGGGTCGAGAAATCCAGCCACCGCCAGCGAGTCATGCATGTTTGGTCCAACCAGAAAGCCCCGCTCGCGATTGTGGTTGATGGCGTTGCGGCCGATCTTCGCCGCCGCCTGGCTGACAGGATTTTGCGCAGCTTCGAGCACGCGCACATGTTCCTCGGTGAGAGAGGTCTTGCGCGTGGCGTCGAGCCCGACCATCGTAATGGGAATTCCAGATTGAAAAACGATACGCGCGGCTTCCGGGTCCACGTACACGTTGAACTCGGCCGCAGGCGTGATGTTTCCTCCTGACAGCGATCCACCCATCATGACGATGCCTTTTACCATGCCGGCGAGCTCTGAATCGGTATTGAGCGCGGTCGCGATATTAGTCAGTGGGCCGACGGGTATCAACGTCACTTCGCCCGGATATTTGCGGACTATCTGGCGAATGAGTTCTTCGGCGGGCTCGGCCACGGGTTTGATTTTCGGATCGGGAAAGATTGCTCCTCCCAATCCGTTCTCGCCGTGTGCGTAAGCCGCTGTTACCAGACGGCGCAGGAGCGGTGCCTTGGCGCCGGCGGCGACACGAATATCCGTGCGGCCGGAGATTTCCACCATGCGGAGGGCGTTGGGCAGGGTTAGTTCCAGCGGCACATTTCCCGCGACCGGAGTGATAGCTTCGATCTTCAACTCCGGCGAGCGCATGGCGAGCAACAAAGCCAGAGCGTCGTCCACGCCCGGGTCAGTGTCGATGATGACTCGGGAAGAAGTAGCAACACCCGCGGGATGCGGGCCCATTGCGAGCGCTTCGCGCGCGAAAGCGCTCGCTGCCAAGGTGGCGGCGGAAGTGGCCACAAACTGACGCCGTGTGATTCGAGAGGAGAGATTTGATTCCATGCGGTGTTGTCCTTGAGTAGCGCCGGCGTCCCGCCGGCTGTCTCGAGGGCGTCTCGCCCTCGGCGGCGGGCGGGACGCCTACCGGACAGCCGCTGGGACGATTGCGCTACGGTTTCGCCTGCGGCGGTTGAGTCATCAATTTGATGTAGAGGTCGTACAGCTTCTTCGTGTCCACATCGAACTGCACCGTCGCCTTACGCTCGTACGGAGGAAGCACGGTTCCCGGTTGCCAGAACAGTGTTTCGCCATAACTTGGCCCGTGGTCGACATCGATATCAACGTACAGCTCTTTCTGTCCAATGATGATTGACGGGTCGATCATAGCGGCGGCGGAAAGTTCGTCCCACATAAAGCTCTCCACGGAATATTCGGTGAGGTAGCGCGCCACCGGCGTATCCGCTTTGGCAATGGCAGCCTTGAGTTCCGGATTCACCGTAGTCTTGACCGAGATGTCGATGGGAGTGATGGTTATTTTCTTCCAGGGCGCGCGCATGGTGATGCGCACGGCTTCAGGATCAAACCACCAGTTGAACTCGCGGCGACCGTCAATGCCGTTGATCCCGCCATTATTGGCGTACATTCCGCTACCCATCAGGACAAGTGCCTTCGCCAGCGTCGCCACCTCCGGATCCAGGCGCAGCGCGAGTGCGATGTTGGTCAAGGGACCGCCGGCCCATACCACGACCTCGCCGGGATATTGATGCACGATGCGAACGATGAAATGCGCCACGGTTTCATCCAGCGGTTTGGTGTGGGGCGTGCCTTCAACCAGCGGGGGAACGATGTCGGGTTCGTGATATCCGGCTCGGAAGGCGGGCGGAGTGTTCGCCGGGCGGTTGGAAAAGTCGCTCCAGCACCCTTTGTAACGAAACTTGCCGTACAGGGCCTCCCATCGCTCGCTCTCTTCTTTGGAATTAAGCAGCGGAAACTCGGCGCCCTGGATCACAGGAATGTCGGTTCGTCCGGCGATCTCCAGTAAGCGCAACGTCCGCTGGGTTTCTTCTTTTACCCACTGATCGCCGCTGACGGTGGTGATGCCCAAGACGTCGAACTTGTCTGATTGCAGAAAAATGAGGATGGACTGCATGTCGGTCGTGGCTGGACCGCGGGCGTCCTGATCGACGATGACCTTGATCTTTTGTGCCTCCAGTTGGCTGGCTGTGGTCAGCACGACCAAAGCGGCGAACAGAATAACGAAGCTTCGTGGCTTCATTACGAAATTTCTCCCTAGGTTCTGTTGACCTTGCCTCGCAGGATTGATCGGAAGACTGCCTGGATTTCCAAATGACCCGGTCGGGAAGGACTTTGCATTGTAGTGCCTGGAGGCAGGGTTGACCAGCTTTGTAAAGCGGCCGGCAGTGGGACGAAAACGCTCTAGCGCAGGAAGGCCGCCGCGGTAGCTGCGAACTCCAGGGCCTGGTCGCCGGAAATGGGAACGTGGCCGCCGTTGGGGATGATCCACAGCTGGGCGCGCGGAATGGCCGTGTACATCTCCAGCGCCAGGCTGGCTGGATAAAACAGATCACGGTCCCCGTGCACCACCAGGGTCTCTGCCGTAATCGTCGCCAGGTGCGGTGGAGTGAAATTCATGTCGTCGTAATTCTTGGCAAAGATATTGCCCTGCGCCCACAGGGCGCGAATCTGGTCGTCGCCGCGTTTGTGGCGGCTGCGCATGAAATTCCATTCGTCTTCGCTGCGCTGGACCGCGCTGAACTCGGCCATCAGTGCGCGCGCTTGTGCGGGAAAGTAAGGTGCGCCGCTGACCAGAACCATCCGCCGTAGGCGCGAGGGCTGCCGGGTTGCAACGTGGAGCAGAGTCTTGGCGCCCGTGCTTGTCCCGATGGCGTCGCAGCGATCAACACCCAGGCTGTCCAGCAACGCGCATACGTCAACTGCGCACTGCCGGTGGGTGAAACTCGTTTCGGGATTGGTAGAGTGTCCGTGGCCCCGAAGGTCGGGAATGATCAACCTATGACCATCCAAGAACCGGTCCACGAATGGGAACCAGTCATCGCCGCAGCCGGTAAAACCGTGTAACAAGACCAGCGGTTCTCCCTGCCCGTCCTGCTGGTAGTACATTTCGAAGCCATTGATTCCCACAATTCCGGCTTTCATGAGGCGCATTATGGCCGCGGCATTTGCAACAAACAATCTGGCAAATGAGCGTGATACAATCTACGATCCACTTACAGCAAATCGCGAAATGCAGCCGTCGCTGCAGTTTTTGATCGTGGGCTGCACCCCTTTCCTATGTGCCGTTTCCGCGTGACCGCACGCCGATCCGAATACCCTGGCACTGGTTTCCCAGCCCTGCTGATCATGGTGCTATTCACTGCCTCCGTGGTTCAGGCGCAGCCGGACTTGGGTACGCTGCAAGGGTCGGTATTCGATTCGCGGGGCCGTCCGGTGGCCGGCGCCACTGTTTACGTCCAGTTGAAGGACGAAACCCAGACTCTGACTGCGATTGCGGACTCAACCGGGAACTATCGCTTCCCTGGGCTTCGCGCCGGGGTTTACACACTCCACGCGGAAATGAGCGGATACGAAAACGCAACTCACGATCCGATCTCCCTGGGGCCAAAAGACACGAAAAGGATCGATCTGACCCTTGGTTCCGCAAGAGCAAAGGGTGCGCAGAGTTCGGCCGCAAGAACTTCAACGACAGGCAAGCCAGAGTTCTTTGACGAACCCGCATTCACGGTTGCGGGAGTCACAGATACCACGAACCTTGGCGGACACGGTTCCAATACCATCGTGCGAAGCAAAGAGTCGCTCGCAAGAGAAGCCGCCGCGCTCAGCAAGGAATCGACGCCATCCCCATCATCGGTCGCTGAAACGGAAAAGAGTTTGCGGGATGCCGCGGAACGCAAGCCAGAAAACTTCGAAGCCAATCGACGCCTCGGAAAGTTGCTGGTGAGCGAGAGCAAGAGCAGCGAAGCGATCCCGTATCTTCAGCGGGCCGCCCGGCTACATGCCGGGGATTATGAAAACACCTACTTGTTGGCCCGTGCCTACACGGACGCGGCCAGGTACGACGACGCGCGCTCGACGGCTCGAACTCTCCTGAGTGTTCCGGGTAAATCCGTGCAGCAAGAAGCCGAGATTTATCATCTGCTGGGCGATGTCGCGGAGAAACAGGGGAACCCTCTCGAAGCGGTGCGAGACTATCAGCGCGCGGCAGAGCTGAACCCGAGTGAATCGAACCTTTTTGACTGGGGCGCCGAGTTGCTGCTGCATCACGCAGCCGAACCGGCGGTTGAAGTCTTCACCAAAGGCAGTCGGCTGCATCCGCGCTCAGGACGAATGCTGGTTGGGCTCGGCGTGGCCTGGTATGCTCGCGGATCCTATGAGCAGGCTGCTCAGAATCTTTGCCAGGCCTCCGATCTGAACCCGGACGATGCGAATCCCTATCTGTTTATGGGCAAAATGCAGGTGACGGGGGCGCAAATTATGGGGGCGCAGAGTCCAGGAGGTCAAAGCACGGGCACTTCGCAGCCAGACTGCGTAACTGACCGGCTGAAACGATTTGCCGGCCTCCAGCCCGACAATGCCCTGGCGAATTATTATTACGCCCTCAGCCTTTCAAAGCGACTCCAGGGCCCGGAAGACACACAAAGCATGGCGCAGGTCGAGTCTCATTTGGAAAAGGCGATCCGCCTCGATCCCAAACTCGGTGCCGCGTATGTGCAATTGGGAGTTCTCTATTCCGATCGGAAAGAGTTTCCGCAGGCAATCTCTTCTTATCAAAAGGCGATTGACGCCAGTCCCGGGTCGGAAGAAGCTCACTATCGCCTGGCGCAGGTTTACCGGCGGACTGGGGAGAAATTGAAGGCGCAACGGGAGCTTGAGCTTTACCAGCAGATATCGAAGAAAAAAGAGGAAGAGGTCGAGCGGCAGCGGCATGAGATCCAGCAGTTTGTATATACCCTGCGGGATTCGACCTCTGCATCGCACTCGCCTGAGTAAAAGCTCTTAACCGCAAAGGACGCAGAGAAATTCTCAGCGATCTTGGCGTTTTTCTCTGCGTCCTTTGCGGTTAAAGGCTTTTGACTTTCAGTGAGGGCCAGGCGTACTCGCGCTCATCAATCCCACAAACATCCGATCGAATTTGTCGTTGTTTAGATCCACCTGGACTTCAACCGGTCTCACGCCGAGCCTCGACCCATCTTTCTCCGTCCAGGTTAGGGTGTTGCCGTATCCGGCGCCTCGGTCCAGGTCCACACTCATGTAACGAGTCTCGCTTTTTGTGATCAGCGTGGGATCGATCCAGGCGGCCGCCGCCAGCTCATCCCACATATATTCGCCACCCTGACCTGTCTGGAAGAAACGCGCGACATACTTCGCCAGCGGCGTTCCACTGGCTTCAATCTGCTTGATCATGGCCGGCGTGATGCGGGTCTTGATCGAGATATCCACGGGCGTGCAGGTGATCTTCTTCCACGGTGCGCGCAACACGATCTGCGCGGCTTCGGGGTCGAACCAGAAATTAAACTCGTGGCGGGGATTGCTGATCCACTCGGGATCGTCGGACTGAGGACTCAGACTTCCGCCCATGAACACGAGTTCCTGCGCCAGTTCGGGGAACTGCGGATCGATTGAGGTTGCCAGGGCGAGGTTGGTCATGGGGCCGCCTTCGTAGATCGTTACCTGGTGCGGAAACTCGCGCACCTTTCGGATCAAGAAGTGAGCGGCATCTTCAGTCGCTGGCTTGGTGGTGGGTAGCCCTTCCGGAAGGGTTGGGACGACAAAAGGCTGGTGCCACCAGCGGTCGTCCCAGGCGCCCGCAAAGGCCACTCTTCCATAGCGCTGCTGCCAAAGTTGGGCTTCTTCGCGCCGGCGCACCAGCGGGAAAACGGCGCCCGGTACCACGGGGATGTCCGTGCGGCCGATGATTTCGAGCAAGCGCAAGGTGTGCGCCACTTCTTCGTCGCGCCACTGGTTCCCGCTGACCACCGTGATCCCCAGGACCTCGACCTCGGGAGATTGGATCAGGACCAGCAGGGTCTGCATATTGCTCCCGCCGGGTCCGGAACCATCCTGATTGATGATGACCTTCCGCCGCGGTTGGGCTTGAGTGAAAGAGGCCGCCAGCAGGACGACGATAAGTGGAAAACGAAATCTGTGTGGTTTCATCATTTGTAAAGCACAACTGATCACCCAAGCCCAGCTGTCCTCACCTGGGGCGCCAGCTTGCCCCGACCGCCGGGCTATGCCCGGCTGGGCAGGTGAGGACATCCTTCGACTTCGCTCAGGACAGGCTCTGCCCCTACGTGGTTCATTGACGTGGAGGCCGGGTCATCAAATCGATGTAGAGCTTGTAGAATTTTTCTGCGTCAATATCGAATTGAACATTGGCCAGGCGCAGGTAAGGCGGAACCTTGGCTTTGGCATCCCAGAAAATTGTTTTGCCGTAACTCGCGCCATGATCGACATCGATGTCCATGTATAGCTGTTTTTGCCCAGTGATGACGGACGGATCGATCAGCGCCACGCCCGCAATCTCGTCCCACATATAGCCCGGCAGAGAATACTTATCGAGATATTGCGTGACCGGAGTGTTTGCCCTGGAGATGGTGGCTTTCATTTCCGCGGTAAAGCGGGTCTTGACCGAAATATCGATCGGCGTGATGGTAACTTTTTTCCAGGGCGCGCGCAGCACGATGCGGGTGGCTTCGGGATCAAACCACCAGTTGAATTCACGGCGGGCATCGATGGCGCCGGGATCAATGGCGCCCTTGTCCGCGTACAATCCTCCGCCCATCATGACGAACTCTTTCGCCAGCGTCGCTACTTCAGGGTCGAGCTTCAGGGCGAGGGCGTAATTGGTCAACGGACCGCCCGCCCAAAGGACTACCTCCCCAGGATACTTGTGCACCATCTTCACGATAAATTCTGCCGCGGTGCCGGGAGCGGCTTGAATATGCGGCGGGCCTTCCTTCATTGGAGGAACGACATCGGGCGCATGATAGGGCTCGTCGTAGATGGTCGAACGGTTGGCTTCGAAGCGGTCGGTCCAGCATCCTTTGTATTCCAGCTTCCCGTAGAGAGCCTCCCAGCGCTCTGTTTCCTCCTTGGAATTAAGCAAGGGAAATTCGGCTCCCTGGATCACCGGGACGTCCGCGCGGCCGGCAATTTCTTCCAGGCGCAGGACGTGCTGGGTTTCTTCTCTTACCCACTGGTCGCCGCTGACGGTGGTGATGCCCAGGAGGTCGAACTTTTCTGACTGCAGGAAGACCAGAATGGCTTGCTGATCGCTGGTGCCCGGACCGCGAGCGTCCTGGTCGACGATGACTTTGATTTTCTGGGCAGTGGCTGTGGTTCCCAGGACGGCGACAAGAATGGCTAGGATCGCAAGTTTTCGTCCGCACACACCCATTGTGCCCCCGGCAAGACTCTGCTGTTTACAAATTTGAGGGCAGACTGCGCAATCCTGGGATATCCAAGTCTGGAATATCCCAAGTCTGCCCGGTCTGCCCGAAGTTGACGTCGTCCAACCCGCCTGTCCTAGAAACGAAGCTTAACGGCAAACTGAATCAGGCGCGGATTGTTGACTGTAGATGTAATTACCCCGAAATTGGTCGTTGAGTCAGTATCACTCCCGGGCAATCCGAATTGCGGGTGATTGAACAGATTGAAGAACTCAGCCCGAAAATCCAGATCCGTCCCCTCGCGGAATGCCAGAGGGATGCGTTTGATGATCGAGAAATCTGTATTGACAAAGTCGGGTCCGTAGACGGGAGCGCGGGGGGCATTTCCCAACTCTCCGTCGGGGGCGTCGACCAAGCATTGGGTGTTAAACCACTTGCTCAAGCTCGGGCTGGAGGCCTTAACGCCGCAGACTTGGTTGGGGCGGTTGAAGTTGTTCCCATTGTTTGTCAGGGGTACGCCAGAGAGGTTGCCGCTGTCGATGGCGAAAATGGGGAATCCTGAGGTGATCTTCTCGATTACGTTGACCTGCCAGCTTCCCAGGATCGCATTGGTCGCCGCGCCCCAATTGCTGCCGAACCGTTTGCCCTTGCCGAAAGGCAGGTCATAAAGCACGCTGGCAGTGAAGTTGTGGTTGAGCTGGATTTGGGACAAACTCCAATCCGCGCGCTGGGTTCCCGGCAGGGGCCAGTAGGTTACGCCTGCACTCGAACCCAGGCCGTCGTTGAATCCGGAATCGAAGTTGCGAGCATAGGTATAGCCCATAAGGAGGTAAATGCCGTGTCTGGCGCTCTTGGTTTCGACCTTCACTTGCAGAGAATCGTAACGGGCATTGCCTGCGTCGGCGTTGGCTGCGATCGTAGTAAATGGGCCGAACGGCGCAGTCGGAACCCCGCAGCCGAGCGTATAGCCAGGCACCACTCCGCATGCGGTGGGAGACGACACATTCAGGTTACCGCCGTCTACCAGGATGTGATGGCTTCGCGAACCCGCATAGCCCACGGTTGCCACAACGTTGCCCGGGAGTTCACGTTCGATGTTCAGGTTGAATTGCTGTACTCTCCCTTGCTTGAAATTGCGGTTCTGCGACTGAATGGTCCCCTCGAATGTTGCTGGATCTGGTTCCTGGGTGAAAAGAGGGAATCCATTTGAAACGTTCAACCCGAAGTCGAACGGCCCCGCAGTGGCGGCACACGCCGCGGTAGGCGAGGCACAGCCCCCCACCGTGAACGCAAACGCGCCGCTCTCAGCGAAGAATGGCGGGTTCTCCCACAAGCCCTGTCCACCCTGGTTCCAGGAGGAATCGTGGAAAATAGCGTAGCCGCCGCGCACTGCGGTCTTGCCGCTCCCGAATGGCTTCCACGCGAATCCAATACGCGGCTCCAAGGCAGTCTTGTCGAGCTCGATCCCGACGCGGCTGTCCGAGTTCACTCCCGGAATCAGATAATTACAGCCAGGAGGCGTTCCGCAGTTGCTATTGAAATCAAAGTTCGCCTGGCGATTCTGGGCCTCGGTGATGGGCGTGACGAACGCCCAGGCCAGTCCCAGGTTCAAGGTCAAGTTAGGTGTCACTCTCCAATCGTCCTGGACGTATGGGCGGAACAGTTTCCAGCGGCGTCCGGTGGTAGCTCCCTTGAATGTTTGATCATGGATCGCCAGACTGTTCAGGCCGAG
Source organism: Terriglobia bacterium (assembly GCA_963801545.1). GTDB lineage: Bacteria > Acidobacteriota > Terriglobia > Terriglobales > Acidobacteriaceae > JAIQFF01. Next base: position 179,623 of record CAWDFF010000001.1, read on the forward strand.
GAGGAAGTCGGCTGCGTTATCCCCGCCCACGAAGTTGGGACCACTGTTAGTCCACAAGTTGGTGAAGACGAAGAAGCCATCCTGGAAGGCGTTGGTGAGCACATTCATCTGCTGGGCGCGAACCTGGCCGCCCACCCGGATGTCGTGTTTGCCGCGGATCATGTCGAGCGAGTCGGAGATCATGAAAACGTTGGTCCCGCCCTGGAAAGGCGCGAAGCCGCGATCACCCAGACCCCAGTACGGACCACCCAACTCAGTCGCACTCAGTCCACAACTGACGCAGTCTGTGGTTGACTGCGAGAGGCCCGCGGGAGCGCCCGGGCAACTGCCGTCCAGGTTGGCCCCCGGAATACCCAGCTTCGCGGATTCGCAGGAGCGGTCGCCGAAGGACAGAATGTGGTTGAAAATGCGATTAAAGCCGCCACTGATCTGGTTGACGGTGCGATCGGAGAAAATGTGGGTCTCCGAAAGCGCTACGTTACGCCCATGGTTGGTGATGTTCTGGGAGCTGGCAAAAGGGCTGGGCTCGGCGAAACCCGGCGAGCCGCCGGGCACGAAGTTGGTCGCCTGATCGTAGCTGAAGCGCGCAAAAATAGTGTCCTTGCTGGAGAAGTTGTGATCCAGGCGGACGTCGAATTCGCCTTCGTCGAGTTTCCGTACCGGCACGTTGGAGAAATTGAAGCCCGTGCCTTCCGCAATGCCCGGTGTGGGCAACGGGAACAGATTGATCATCTGCTGCGTGATCGAGTTTGTCAGCGCCGCCGGGAGCTTATTGCAAGGCGTGCCCGTCGCCTGGGTTCCATTAGCCGCGACCGGTGATGGGTTTCCGGCGCCGTCGCACTTGAAAGGATCGCGCCCATTCGGGCCAATCACACTGTAAGGGTTGAAGAGAACTTGAGTACCGGCCGGAAGGGGAACGCCGTATAAATCCGACGAGAAGTCACCGGTTCGCATCGCCTGAGTGGGTACGAAGCCGTTAAAAACAACTCCCTTTCGTTGCCTCCTACCCTGATAGTCGATGAAGAAGAAAGTCTTGTCCTTCTTGATGGGACCGCCCAGCGCGCCGCCAAACTGATTCAGATTGAACTTGTCCTTGGTCGCGGCAAAGAAACTGGAAGCGTCCAGCGAAGTGTTACGGAAGAACTCAAAGAGTGATCCATGCAGTTGATTGGAGCCTGATTTTGTCGTCACCAGCACAGTCGGACCCGCGCGTGTGCCATATTCCGCGGAGTAGTTGTAGGTGAGAACTTTAAACTCCTGGATGGCGTCAATCGAGGGCAAAATCGCAATACCACCAGCCGTCAGCTCGTTATTGTCGTTACCATCGAATAGCCAGTCCGTGCTTTGGGCGCGCGAACCTCCGACAGAAAGTGAATAGGAGCCGCGCGTGGAGACTTCGCTGCTGGGGCCACCATTAAAGAAGCTGTTGGGATTGGTTTCCTGCACCGTCCCCGGCGTCAAGGTAGCCAACTGAACGAAATCGCGGCCATTCAAGGGAAGGTCTGCGACTTCTTGCGAGGTGATTACCTGGCCCAGGGTCGGATTCGAGGTCTGCACCGACACTTCGGTCGCACTGACTTCGACCGCCGCAGTGACCGATGCGGGCGCGAGCGTGAAATCCAGTTCGCGATGCTCGTCTACCTGCAGCCGCAGGTCTTTCTGCTCGGCCGGCGCAAAGCCCTGAGACTCCACTCGAACCGTGTAGTCTCCGATGGGAAGCAAAGGCATCAGGTAGTGCCCGCTATCATCGGTTTTCGAGTCGCGAGAAACGCCCGTGGCTTGAGCGGTGGCCTTTACATTGGCGCCTACCACCACAGATCCAGTCTTATCTAAGACCGTCCCCGAGAAGCTTCCAGTTGCTTGGCCATACAGAAGTGGACAGATGGGAAACACCAGTGAACACAACGCAACGAGCAGAGACTTTCTGGTAAGCATTAATATCCCCCTGGGCTGCCCTGATCGAGTGGCGATCGGGCTCGCCGTTCCCCCACGGAAGTCTGGAAATCTTTAATCCCCACGCGACTATGCGCCTGAACACGAAGTCCTTTCAAGACTTTTTGCGCTCAGGGTTCAAGAACTCCAGCAAAACAATTGATTTCGGTATTGCGCTGTCATCGCGGACAACTGATCGGCTAGGATTTCCGATTTCAATCTAACGATCTGTGCGCAAAACGATACTGCCATTCGCCCTCAAGTGTCAACCGCAAGCAACGACGCCTAGCTCCGATCGCCGCTGGGTTCGATTCACACCGGTTTGGCTGTCCCACAAAGAATGTTTATTGAACGTTGTTGAGTCGCGTAAGTGCCTGGTCTGTAGTGATGAAGTTCGCTCCGAGGGTCTGAAGTTCTGAAATGGTACGTTTCCCGTCTTCGGACTTCAGTGTTTCGATGGCGTCGCCGACTACTGAAACCCGTCTGTGGCGCTCCAGCAAACCCTTGGCCGCGAAACGAACGCAGTATTCGGTGACCACTCCAAACACAACAAATTCGGCATCAGGATCCAGACGCTCGATGAGGTTGTCTGCGTGCCGGCTTGCGAAGATGTCGAGGGTTTGTTTTTCAAGGTGAATTTGCTGGTACGCAGAAAGATCCTCCGGCAACGTCACGGTGGGTTCGTTGGGGACGGTGATCACCCGCTCGGCGAGCGCCTCCGGGACTACCGCGGCACCCACTGTTCCCTTGATGCAATGGGGAGCGAAGGTCGCGAACTCAGGATCATCCGGCGCGTGATAGCAGCCATGCGAGACCAGGAAAACGCGGCCTTGGCGGGCAGCATCTGTCAGCCTGCGAAGGTTCGGCAATAATTTTTCTGCGCCCGGCACATAAAGTTTGCCGCCCGGCAGCATGAAATCAGTTTGCGTGTCGACTTCCCAGAAAATGAGTTTGCGGGATAACATGACGGTTCCGCTTTCAAACTAGAAACTCAAGAGCCAGCTTATAACACTGTCTGCGGGCAGCCAAACTCGGAGAAACACTCAGCGGAAAGAGGTATAACCGATGGCCCACGATGAGCCCGCCAAGAGCAAGACGCCAGCGCGGCTTGTGATCCGGAATATTGGTCTTGTGCTGAGCGGCGATCTGGAGAATCCAATTCTCGATGCGGATACCGTAGTTGCGGTCGATGGAAAGATCGTGGCGGTGGGCAAAGAGAAGAACATCGACAGCGAAGGCGCGACCCTCGTCATCGATGCCAAAGGCACAACTCTGGCGCCTGGATTGATCGACAGTCATGTGCATCCAGTGGCCGGTGACTGGACGCCGCGTCAGAACCAGATTGGCTGGATCGACAGTTACCTTCACGGTGGAGTTACGACCATGATTTCCGCCGGCGAAGTGCACACGCCCGGTCGTCCGAAAGATGTGGTTGGCCTGAAGGCCATGGCAATCTTTGCCCAGCGGGCATTTTCGGTGTTTCGTCCCGGCGGTGTGAGGATTCACGCAGGAGCGCCGGTGATCGAGCACGGAATGGTCGAGGAAGATTTCAAAGACCTGGCCAACGCCGGCGTCACCATGCTCGGAGAGGTTGGCTTGGGCAGCGTGAAAGACGGAGCTACGGCCCGGCAGATGGTCGCATGGGCGCGCAAATACGGGATTCAAAGCACGATTCACACCGGCGGCCCGTCGATTCCTGGTTCCAGTCTGATTGATAAAGACATCGTGCTCGCGGCCGACGCTGATGTCATTGGTCATATTAACGGGGGCCATACTGCGCTGCCCGACGAGCAGATCGTCACGCTGTGCGAAAAGTCCACGCGGGCGTTGGAGGTTGTTCACAACGGAAATGAGCGAGCGGCACTGCTGACCTTACGCACGGCAAAAGAGTTGAAGCAACTTGATCGAGTGATTCTGGGGACTGATTCACCAGCGGGATCGGGAGTGCAGCCGCTGGGCATCGTGCGGATGGTTTCAATGCTGTCGTCCCTGGGCGATGTTCCAGCGGAGATTGCTTTCTGCTTCGCAACCGGAAACACGGCCAAGATTCGAAAGCTGGATTGTGGATTGGTGTCTGCCGGTCGCGCCGCCACCTTTGTGCTGATGGATAAAGCTCAGCATTCGGCGGGAAAGAACTTGCTGGATAGCGTACAAAAGGGAGATTTGCCGGGGATCGGGATGGTGATTATTGATGGCCTGGTGAGCTCGGGGAGAAGCCGGAATACGCCGCCGGCTACGATGGCGCCGGAAGTAATCAGACATTGACCTGCACCTTAAAAAGTAGCGCCGGCGGGACGAGAACTGCGGAGCTTCGCTCTGAGCGAGGTCGCCCACCCCTACATTGGCCTCAGTGGTCGAGAGCTTCTCAGTGGTCGAAACCTAGTGACGCGGCTATGGTCTTTTTGTACTCGCGCGCCTTTGCTATCGCCGCCTCTTCGTTCACCGTGAGCAATTTCCGATCCCGCATGACCACGCGCCCGCCGATGACTACTGTTTCCACATCACTGCCTTTCAGCGCGTAGGCTAGTTGGGCATAGATGTCGTACATTGGAACCGCGTTTGGCTCGTCCAGACTGATCAGGATCAGGTCAGCTTTCTTTCCGGGCTCCAATGAACCAATTTCTTTCTCCATGTGGAGCGCCCGGGCGCCATCGATAGTGGCCATCTCCACGACGGATTTTGCTTTCATCGCCAGCGGGTCCATCTTCGTGATCTTCGCCAGCTTTGCTGCCAGGTCCATCTCTTCCATCAGGTCGAGATCATTGTTGCTGCCGGCGGGACCATCGGTTCCGAGTCCAACCGCCACTCCCGCGGCACGCATCTCTGCTACCGGAGAAACTCCGCTGGCGATCATCATGTTGCTCGACGGGTTGTGTATGCAGCCCACTTGCCGCTGGGCCAGGGTCTTGCGATCGGCCTCGTCCACGAAAATACAATGCGCGGACACGACGTCGGAACCGAGCACGCCGATCTTGTCCAGATATTGCACCGGCGACATTCCGTTCTGCTTCAGGCTGTCCTCCCATTCCTTCTTCATTTCAGCGGTGTGAATCAGGATGGGCGAGTGATATTTGCGAGCCAGCGCCGCCGCATCCTGAATCGTCTTCTGGGAGCAGGTGTAGATCGAGTGTGGCGCGACCGCGGCGTGGATCATCGGATCGCCTTGCCATTTTTTCAGGAATTTCTCAGTGTAGGCGAGCATCTCGGCTTCGTTCTTATTGTCGGGAGCGGGAAAGTCAATGAACGTTTCACCCAGCACACCGCGCATGCCCGCGGCTTTGGTTTCCTCCGCCACAGCATCTTCGAAGTAGTACATATCGGCGAAAGTGGTAACACCCCCGCGAATCTGTTCCGCTGCCGCCAGGCGCGTTCCCCAGCGGACGAATTCTTCGTTCACGTTTTTGGCTTCGGCGGGGAAAATATATTTGTAGAGCCAATCGTTGAGAGTGACATCGTCGTGCAGGCCGCGAAACAGGGTCATGGGCACGTGAGTGTGGCCATTGATGAAGCCGGGCAGGACTAGCTTGCCCTTCGCGTCGATCGTCAGTGTGGCAGAATACTTCGCCGCCAGCTCGGTACTTGGACCGACTGCGAGGATCGTGTCTCCCTGCACCGCAACCGCGCCGTTTTCGAGCAGAGTACGGGTGGCGTCCATGGTGACAATCGTGCCGCCGGACACCAGCAGGTCAATGTTCGCTTTGCGGGTTTGAGCAACCAGCGACCCGGACACGAGAAGCGAGAGCGCGAGTAGAAGAATGGTGCAGCGGCGAGCATTCATCAGGGAGCTCCGGGGGCGAAGGCCGAAATGTTCAACGAATGAATCCGAATGCGACATCGTAAATATTGCTTTACACTTGGACACTTCTTTACAGTTTTTGCTTCGCGGTGACCGCTCGAAAACGAATATGCGGTTTCACGGAACGTTTACATTCCACTTTTTGTAGTATTCGCTCAATAAAACAGATCGCGCAGCGACCTGTCTCGCTAAACTGTTGAAGACTATCACGGCCCGCTACAACCCTTGTTTGGCGCGGTGTTTGCATAACAATTAATTGTCTTTGGGGCCATGTTTAGCTTTCTTTACGCAAGTTTCTTGACACAGGTTTGTCGGTTATTACGTTTGGGCTTGTTGCCACTGGCGCCGGCGGGCGTAATTGGACAGGCATGGCTCAAAACCTTCGACCTGAGCTTGAGTTGGGCTTACAAGTTCAGAGACCGGCTTGAGCTGCGACCCGGTGTCTCCATCTTCAACCTGTTCAACTTCGCCAACTTCGACGGCCCGGCGGCCCCCTTCAGTTCGATTCTGGACGGTACGCCAGGTTCGCCAAACGGAACGACCAATCCTCAACCTAACGATTTACGGTTAGGTCTCGGCTCCGGCGTGAACGCGCTCGGTTCGCCCCGCGTGGTTGAGTTCTCGCTGAAGCTGAGTTTCTAGGGGAAGGGGGATTGCTCGAGGCCGCTGGCGCTTGCCGGCGGCTTTTCTCTTCGATGAATCCGAGGTGCTCTCGATGCTTTCGCTTTTCGTATCGCTGGCATCCTGCCGGCTTGTCCCGAGGGCATCTTGCCCTCGGCACCGTTCAGGCCGCTAGCGCAGGCCGTCTTCGCCTTTGATCTGATCTTTAGTTAGTCCTCCTACACGTGGGAGCGGGCGTCCGCTATCCGTCACCGCGACTGCGACCACGATCTCGTTGGCTCGGGGAGCGTCGTTGATTCGCACTTCCATGCCATCGAAGTGACTGCGGACGAACGCGGCGTCCTTGTGGCCCAGGGGGATGTCGAGTGGAACCCCCAGCCCTCCGCGCTTCTTTGAGGACGGAATCAGCGCCGCGCCTTTGCCGAGCACTTTGCGCACCGGCGCACCCAGCTTGGGATGAAGAATTGCCGCCGCGTGTTCGAGTTCGCCATTTTCTCCAACAGCCGCGGCCTTGCCATAGCTCTCGACAGTAGTCGCAGGGATTCCCAATGCCGCGACAGCGCGGAGTGTCAGCAGTTCGCCTAGCTCTTCGCCGATCGCCATCAGTTCAGACAAGTCTTCGACGTACTTTCCGGCGCAAGGATTTTCAATTACCGCGACTGCCGCGGCGCGTCGAGTCGGTGGATCGATGGTACGACCCATTTCGGTGCGCGTTTCTTCCACGAAAGTCGCAATCTTGCGAATACTGGCTTTCATCGCAGTCCGTCCTCTCCTTTGATCTCTGAAGCTTTCAACCCACCGACACGGGCATGAACGCGGGGGCCGGTGGTCATCACCAGTGCGAGCAGAATCTCATCGGCGCGGGGTGCGTCGGGGATGCCGATTTCCATAGCGTCAAAATGACTTCTTACGTAGGAAGCATTGATGTGCGTAATGGGAACGTCGAGCCGGACGCCGGGGCCGCCTACCTTTTTGGTAGACGCCACGATGGCTTTCGCGTCCCCCAGAATCTCGCGCATAGCGTAGCCACCGGGTACGTGCCAGAGGGCGCCATGCTCGAGTTCGCCGGCCGAGCCGATAATGGCACCTTTGCCGTAGCCTTCGACGACTTTAGGATCCCCGCCCAGCGCGGCAACCAGGGAGCGCGCCATTTCAAGGCCTAGCGGTTTCAGATCGTCCATGAAGCCGGCTATTTCTTTCACGTACGCGCCCGCGAAGGGGTTATGGATGACCGCGAGCGCGGCGGCACGGCGCAGCGGCACCAGCGAGGCCGGGCCGCCTTCGTGGAAGATTTCTTCGACTGCCGTGAACTTCTTTCGAACCTGAACTTCAGGCATGAACGAGACCCCCTAAATGGCTCTACACGTTTTGAAAAATTCTGGTTTGGGTGGAGCAGGGTCTCGGCCCTGCAACACGAACTACAAAATGGCTGGGGCTTAAGCCTCGAGGTACCTACGAGATGAACTGGCTGCGGAAACTGTAATGTAAGAACCGCAGCGGCTGAAGCCGCCCTCAATAGTAAATCTCTAATGCAGCGCTGAAGCGCTGCTCCACCCTAACTCCAAATTCTTCGGCGTAATGAAAAGCGAAGAGGGCTCTAGACCGACGATCCGAGTCTCCCCCCGCAGATGCAGCGCTGCGGATCGAATCAATCCTTCGGATTGAAGCGAGTCGGCGACAGCGACCCCGGCTTCGAGCGCTGTTGCAATCTCGTGCGGCGATAACTCCCCGACTCCCTGGGTCACGAGCAGTTCGCCGAGATCGCTGTCGGGAGCCAGCTCGCGGGCGGGGACTCGGACGACGCATGGGTGACCCGGCAAGTCCACAGCATTGGCAATGATGGTTGCGGCGGCATCCGCCATAGCCGCGCGGTCAGCAAGGACGGTAACCGCGTCGGCAATACCGAGCGAGAAGCTGCGACCGCGCCAGCCGCTGGTTGCGATACCCCTCACCGGCTGGGATGAATCAAGCGTTGCCGTGCCGAAAAGCGAAGGACGATCGGGGCGCTCAATCATGCCCACCACAAATTTCTCTCCAGGCGCGAGATGCAGCGCGATGTCCCCACCGTTGTTGACGTAGGCTCTGGAAAGATTCGCCGCAGACGTCATGGCGCCCAGAATTTCCTCGGCCACCGCGCCCGCCACAGCCGCCATCGGCGTAATGAAGGTCCGCTGGGCGTAAGGCGCAACCGCCGCCGCCATGCGATTCGCGATCGCCCCGACCGGTATTTTTCCTGCGGGCTGACGCAGAAGCGCCAGTTCGCTGCAGAGCTCATCGAGCACAGTGACGAAACGTGCCGCAGCCGCTTGATACGCGGTGTTGATCTCCTGAACCGACCCAAATACCCCGACAATCAGATCGATGGGTCCGTCGTGCAGATGGAGTCGGTGACCGTCGGCCAAAAGTCGGATCTGGGCTGCATCCCTCATCGATTAGACCTCATCGATTGGACCTCGGGTGAGACTTCGATGCCTTTTCTGGGGCCAGCGGCCAGGGATTCTCCGGGCGGGAGGAGACACGACGGTGTCCTCCGCGGTCCACGATGGAATCCAGCGGACGGACGTGATCCATGTATCCGCCCAGAGCAGCGTAATCCTTAACCTTCAACGTGAACTCTATCGGGGCAACCAGTGCCGGCGTAGGCACATAGCCAAACGCATGCTCGGGCATGCGAGTGACGTCGACCATGAAAGTGATGCCACCGCCTGGCCAGACGTACACGGGTGCCCCCCCGCAGGTGACGCGTGTCAGCGCATCTCTCACGGAATGGGTAAGCCGTACCGGATTTTCGGTTACCCCGGCGCGCAGCGAACCACCCGCACCGCCCATAAAGAGGACGGTAGATAACGCGGGCTCGCAATTTTCCTTGATTCGTGCGACTGATTCACCGAGCACACTGGGTAGTTCCTTTTCCACCGGCCGCAGAGTCTCATCCAATTCGAAGTATGCGTAGTGTTCCCCCGTAGTGCTGACCATCAGCAATCGGAGTTGGGGCCAGGCGATCTTCGAATTGAAATTCTGGAGAATCGATAGCGGGTCTTCGATATTCGTCCCGCCCCATGCCGTTCCCGGCTCAGCCACCCGAAAGTAGCGACCTGGAGTGGAGCGATGTCCCTTCATCTTGATGCCAGTCTCGGGGACGCCGAGCAACTTTCCTGCCTGATGCTCGGAAAGAACGCCGGTGATGTGGTCGTCGACTACAACCACCTCATCGACTTTGCCAAACCATTGCTTGGCGAACATCCCGATGGTGGCCGAGCCGCAGCCCACCCGCATGCGTTCTTCCTGCGTGCCATCAACCACAGGAGGCTTGCCCGCCTGGACGATCACGGTGGCGCCTTCGTCGACGGTGAGTTCTACCGGCTTCCGATCACACAGGTTCAGCAAGGTCTCACAAGTGACCGTGCCTTCCCGACGGCTGCCGCCGGTAAGATGGCGGACGCCACCGAGCGAGAGCATCTGTGAACCGTATTCGCTGGTAGTGACGTGTCCAACCGGTTCTCCCTGAGCCCGCACTGTATTGGTCTCCGGCCCCAGGTGTCGGTCTGTGTCGATCTTTACCTTGACGCCGCAGTAGCTGAAGATGCCCTCGGTGACCACCGTGACCATGTCCACACCCTGGACCTCAGAGGAGATGATGAACGGGGCGGGCTTGTAATCGGGATAAGTGGTGCCCGCGCCAATCGCAGTGACAAAGGTTTCCGGGCCGGCCACGATGCTGCCATCCCATTCCCGATCGCGGTCGAGGAAAGGGACCACGGAATCACCGCGCGACTTGGCGCGGTCGAGTACCACATGGGGATCGATCCGCACCAATTGTCCATTGTCGTTGCCGTAGCGATCGCACGCACCCGTCCTTCCCGGCTTGATGTAGCAGAGCACTGGGCAGGCATCGCATCGGATGGCGTCGTCTTCAGGCATGGTTTTCAGTAGCGCCGGCGTCCCGCCGGCTGTCTGGCGGGCATCCTGCCCGCCCATCGGGCCGGCGGGACGCCGGCGCTACAAAATCTCGAATCGCGGCGCGGATGCGGTCCGGCGTCGCCGGCACACGGTGCATACGGACGCCAATCGCATCGTGGATGGCGTTCAGGATTGCTGGCGCGGTTGGAATCACCGCCTGCTCGCCAATTCCTTTGGCGCCGAACGGGCCGATCGGCGAGGGATCCTCAATGAGGATCGAGTCCACCGGCGGCATATCACCAGCGGAAGGAATCAGGTAGTCGTGAAGATTCTCACCCTTGCCAGGGAAGAACTCTTCCAAGAGCGCCATCCCCAGGCCTTGCGCGGCGCCGCCTTCGATTTGTCCCTCGATAAGCGTGGGATTGATGGCGCGGCCAACATCATGGGCGGCGGTGATCTTCAAGACGCGCACCGTGCCCAGTTCAGTATCGACGGCAATCTCCGCCAGGTGCGCGCCAAACCCGAAAACCGCATAGGGAACGCCTTGACCATTTTCGTTGAGCGCGCTCGTGGGCGGATCGAACGTGGCCTCGCCGGTGAACACGTAGCCGTACTGGTCGAGTGGCAAGTCGCGCAGAGCGATGGTGTGCCGCTTTTCTCCTTCTTTGACTGCGACGGAACCATTCTCGAAAGTAATGACCGCACATTCGCAGGAGTCAGCCAGGCGCAGGATGGCGTGACGCAGTTCCGTTCCCGCCATGTGAGCCGCTTTGCCGGTAACGAACGTCTGACGGGACGCGGAAGTCTTACCACAATCGGGCGTGATCGACGTGTCGCCGGACACCAGGTCGAAGCGATCGATGGGCGCGCCCAGCGCATCGGCACAGATCTGCGTAACGATGGTGTTAGAGCCCTGTCCGATATCCACTGCGCCCTGGTGAAGCGCGATCCGGCCATCGGTTTTTAATCCCACCCGAATGGTTGAGGGATTCGGCAGGGAAGTGTTGCCACAGCCGTACCACATGCCGGCAACCCCCACGCCCCGACGCAACGGGCCTGTGGCGTGCGCGTTGAACTCCGCAGCTTCGGCGCGTGCGCTTGTCCATCTTGGACGCAAAGCTTCGAAGCAGGCGCGGATCCCAGTTCCCTTGCCGAGTACCTGGCCGGTGACGGTGGGAGTTTCGTCGTCCAGCGCGTTAATGATGCGGAATTCCAGGCGGTCTATCTCGAGCTGGTCAGCAAGGTCATCGTAGAGCTGTTCCTGCGCGATGGCGGTTTGCGGCACGCCGAAACCGCGAAAAGCTCCCGCTGGAACCAGATGGGTATGCACCGCCCTGGTCAGTGCCCGGTAGTGCGGAACGTAATAAGGCCCAGACGCGTGGACAGGGACGCGCGCCGCAACCGTCGGCCCCCACGACGAATAGGCCCCGGTGTTGAAATCGGCGGAGAAGTCCATCGCGGTTAATTTGCCGTCGCGGGTCGCGCCCGCGCGAATACGAATGCTGGCGGGGTGACGCTTGGTGGTCGAGATAATCGATTCTGTACGCGAATAGACCATGCGCACCGGTTGCCGCAGAATCCAGGCAGCCAGCGCAATAAACGGTTGGACGGATAAATCCAACTTCGCGCCGAAGCCGCCGCCGACCGCAGTCGGAATAATGCGCACAGCCTCGGGAACGATCCCGAGAATTTTTGCGATATCCGCCCGATCCATGTAGGGAGACTGGGTACAGGCCTGAATCTCGATCTGGTCGTTTATCCGTCGGGCAAAGCCAGCTTCCGGTTCGATGTAAGCATGTTCGACAAAGCCGGTCTCGTATTCGCCTTCGAGCACCACATCCGCTTCCGCCAAAGCCTTCTCTACGTCGCCACGCACCACGCGGCCTCGCACCAGCACATTGCCTTCGCGGTTGGCGTGGATGCGTGGGGCGTCTGGGACGAGGGCGGCTGCAATCGTGGTCAGTGCAGGCAGGGGATCCCAGGTGACAGGGAATTTTGTGAGGTCCAGAGCCTCGATGGGCTCGGCTTCTCCAACTACCGCGGCGACGGCTTCGCCCCTGAATCTGGCCTCGGTATCGGCGAACACCGGCTGGTCCGCGAACCGCGGAATCACGCCGTAGCGATTCTCGCCGGGAATGTCCTTCGCAGTGAGGACGCGGAGGATTCCGGGGTGTTCGCGAACGAAGGCTTCAAGATCGCCGAAGTGGAACCGCGCGCGATGGTACGGGCAACGAATGGCCCGGACAACGAGCGCTCCCGCCGGACTTTCATCGGCACCGAAAATCTCCGTGCCATCGACTTTGCCCTTGCCGTCGAGACGGACCAGTCTCTGGCCCACAGCGTTTCCAGCGACAGGAGCTTGCTCATCATTCTTGCCGGAGCGAGCCTCCATGACAGCAGTAATAATCTTGCGATAGCCGGTGCAGCGGCAGAGCACGCCGCCGATTGCATCCATGACCTCGTTTTCACTGGGTGCTGGGTTTCGTTCCAGCAGGGCCGTCGCCGATACCAGCATGCCTGGCGTGCATGCGCCGCATTGAGCAGCGCCGTGTCGCAGAAACGACTTTTGCAGGCGGTCATAAATCGGGATACGCGTGGGCAATCCCTCGACCGTGGTGATTGCGCGCCCCTCGATCTGTCCGGCCGCGACCAGGCAGGAGCAGACTGGCCTTCCGTCGATCAGGACCGTGCAGGCACCGCAGTCGCCGGCGTCGCAGCCAACCTTGGTTCCAGTCAACCCGAGGCGCTCGCGCAGTACCTTGGAGAGCCGCTCGATCGGCGAAACCAGCGCGGTCATCCGGCGGCCGTTTACCGAAAACGCAATCGAAGTCTGTGCACTCGAACGGGGAGAAATCGTCGTGGCCATGTCAGTTATTCCCCACGCAGGCGTCGAGCGCTCGTTGAATCAGGGTGAGCGCGGTATCGCTTCTATAGCTTGCGGTGGCGCGCACGTCATCAATCGGCGAGAGCGGCGAGAGATGTTGTGGCGATGCGTTTGCGTACAGCCCGGTGCGTGCCGGCGCACCCACCAGGGCACGCTCCAGAGCGAAGAGTCTCTGTGCGGTTGCCGAGCACGATCCGACCGCGACGCGAGCTTCCGCGACATGACCCGAGTCGTCCGTCTTCACCACCGCCGCCACCATGACGATGGAAATCACCAGGTAGCGCCGGGCTCCCAGTTTCAGAAAAGTGGATCTGGCATCGTCGAGCCTGCGGGGAACGATCACGCCGGTGAGAATCTCGTCGGGACGACGAAGGGTTCTTCGGTTACCCACGATGAAACCAGCAAGAGGTAAACGTCGCGCTCCGGCGCAGGAATGAAGTTCGATTTCGGCATCGAGAGCTAGCAGCGGTGGAACGCCATCCGCAGCGGGGGACGCGTTGCAAAGATTACCCGCTACGGTGCCGCGATTCTGGATCTGGATCCCGCCGATTTCCCGGGCTGCGCTCTTCAGCGCGTCGAAGCAGCGGGGCAAGGGAGTGGTGACGACTTCACTCCACGTGGTCAGCCCGCCAATGCGGACGTGATCTGGTGTGATGGCGATGCCCTTGATTTCAGAAACACCGGAGACGTCAACCACCGGCCCGACCATGGGCCGATCGCCCAGCGCGGGGAAAAAGTCGGTGCCGCCCGACAAGATTTGGCCACCGTGAGTACCCAGCACATCAACCGCTTCGCTCAGTGTTCTGGGCCTGAAATACAAGCTGATGCTCCCCCTGGCAAGTCACAAAACCCGCGATAGAGTGAGGTTTCGCCGTTCATTCTTATACGAACGGACGGGTTTGTACAGCGGAACACCTCGTTGCCGTCGACCCAAAACAAATTTGTCATTTTTGCTGTTTCGCCGGTGCGGCAGCGTTTCAGGGCAACGGCACAAAGGTCACACATGCAGGGGAAGCTACATTAAGCACCTGTCCCGTAGGGGTGAGGTGGCCGGTCTTGCCGTCGATGCGAAAGACTACGACATCGTCTGAAGCCTGGTTGGCCACGAACAGCCATGAGCCGGTGGGGTCGATGGCGAAGTTGCGCGGCGTTTTTCCCTTGGTGGGGACGAATTCAACACGAGTCAGCGCACCCTTCACAGGATCGATAGAAAATACGGCGATGCTGTCATGTCCGCGATTCGAAGCGTAAAGGAATTTGCCAGAAGGGTGAACCGCGACCTCGGCGGCGTCGCTGTTGCCGGCAAATTTCTCGGGAAGGGTAGAGATGGTTTTCAGTTCGTGCAGTTCGCCCCGCGCGGCGTCATAAGAATAGCTTACGACCGTGGACTGCATTTCGTTGATTACGTATAGAAACTTGCCGCTCGGATCAAACACCAGGTGCCTTGGCCCAGCGCCGAGGTGTGTTTTGGTGATATGCGGTTCGTGTCCCAATGTTCCCGCCACTGCGTCAAAGGGGTAGACGAGGATCTGATCGAGTCCGAGATCTGCCACCAGCGCGAAACGGTTGTCGGCCGAGAGCGCCACCGCGTGCGCATGCGGTCCTTCCTGCCGCTCCACGTTCACGCTCGATCCTTTGTGCCGCACGAAATCGGTGAAGTCGCCGAGCCGGCCATCCTGCAACACCGGGAAAACGGCCACGCTACCCAGAGTGTAATTCGATACCAACGCGTATTTGCCGGTCTGGTCCAACGTGATGTGCGCCGGCCCTGCGTCGCGCGAGGACACTTCGTTCAAGAGAGACAGCTTGCCGGTTGCGGCATCAATCGAGTATCCGCTCACGGCGCCAGTGTGCTGTCCCTTGTAAGTGTCGAGTTCGTTGACTGCGTAAAGAAAATGCTCTGTTGGATCAACCGTGAGAAATGACGGCTGAGGCGATTCCGCGGCAACTCCCAGGGTTGTCACCTGACCTGTCGCTGCATCGAAGCGGTAGACATAGATTCCTTTGCTGCCGTGGTCGGTGTAGGTCCCGATGTAAACCAGGTCTTTGCCGGCTGCCCAGGCGGCGGATTCAAATCCGAAGGGAGATTGGACCACTACGAGAAGGAGCAGGACGCCAATCATGTGGAGTCTTATGCGGCATGGAATCGTCGATTTCATGAAGTCCCTTCCTGGGGTGACGGCAGCAGTGTGATTATCCTAACCCGACTCCTGATATTCAGTTTTCAGTTTCTAGTTCTCAGTTCTTTGTCGCCCAAAACTAGAAACCAGAAACTGGCGTGGTCAGTACATGGTGGTTCTGGTCAGATGATGCGGCCACCAGGTGGTGTGATAGTGGGTCCAGAGGCGGGCGTCGATCTGGGGAATGATGATCTGCTGGTCATTGGGGCGGAGTTTGTTGACCTCTTCGCAGAGCAGGGCGGTGGCGTAGATACAGTGTGCTCGAATCTCAATTTCCTGGCGGCTGTCGCGCGGGATCATCTGGTAGGTGTTGATGGCACGCTCAAGTTCTGGCGAATAACTCGTGATTCGCAGGAGCCGCAGCGCTACCGGAACGATGTAGTCGGCGAACGCCGTCATCTTGTCGACGTCGTTGAGAGTGAATTGGCCGCCCTTCCGCAGCGACGAGTAAACGAACCAGATTCCCAGTTGCGGCAGCTTGTAAAACTTGACGGTGGCGCCATCGTATTGGCTGATGTCGTTGAAGCGCGGAAATTCTTTCACCATGCGATCAATGATTCCGGCGCCATTGTCATACAACCGGGGTGGGCAGGATTTGACGAAATTGTGAAAGCGGCTGTCGTATTTCTCGGCCAGCACCGAGCCCACCTGACGCCAGATTTCCATCTTTTCGTCGAGCATGGGCAGTTCGATATTGGCGGCGAAAATACGCTCCATCTCCGGACGGGTCACTCGCGCCAGAAACTTTCCATCGAGAATCGGGATGCCATTGTCCATCGCCCGTTTCATACAGGCGAAGAGTCCGTCCGAATCCGACCAGTGCCGCCCGCCGTAATCCACCTGAAACTTGACGTGACTGGAAAAATCGGTGAAGGCAGTGTCTACGCAATCGGCCGTCAGCACAAAGTCGATCACGTCATCGGCGCCGCCCTCGCCCACGCCGAAAGGCATCTGATAGTCCGGCATGGGGAGTTCTTCGAACGCCATCCAGGCGGCGACCTCCACGATCCTGTCCACATGGGTGCGGACGTCGCTGGAATTCTCAATTACGGGATGAAGGCTATCCAGTACCGGGCTGCCTTTGAGCACGGGCCAGCGCAGAGCAGAACTACCGGATGCCGAGTTACGTGCTTCGCCGTTGCCGGTGGCCGCCATAGCTCCAATCGTTGCCAGTGCCCGCAGAAACTCGCGTCGATCTGGAATGCCCGCTGGCATCTTGCTTCCTCCCGTTATTTACCCTTGATGCGGGATACGAAAAGCTCCAGAAAGCGATCCGCCTCGACATCGACACAAACCCTCGCGTTGGGCGTGACCTTGTCCACTCCCTCAATCATGTAACGGTCGCCGTGAAGCACATTCCGCTCCACGTAGCCGTTGCGATTGGCCACTGTTTCGCCACGGGTAAACAACCCTCGAGTTTCGACATCCACGTGCATCTCCGGCGCTTTGACCAGCGTCGCGTCAATCGCTACTCCGACCGCGAGCGGATCGTACATAGGCGTGCCCGGCGAGTTGAACTGAGCCGACAGGTCAACGAGATACTTGGCGACCGCGAAGACGAAGTCGTTCACCGGACCGTGAGTTTGGCCCAACCGGTCAAGATATTTTTGGGAGAAGAGGGTTTTGTCCCCCACATCCAGTCCGACCATGGTCAGTGGCCAGCCTGCCTGGAAAACGATCTGCGCGGCTTCGGGATCATTGTAGATATTGGCTTCCGCCGCGGCATTCACGTTGCCACCTTTGAGCGATCCTCCCATGAGGACGACCTCCTTCACAAGAGGCACAATAGAAGGATCTTTTTCGAGGGCAAGGGCGATGTTGGTCAGTGGTCCGACTGGAACCAGGGTGATCTCGTGAGGAGCCGCATGCACCAGCTGGATGATCAGGTCCGGCCCGAAACGTGAATCCACTTTGCATTTGCTCGGCGGCAGTTCAACATTTGCCAGGCCATTCTTGCCGTGCCAGAACTCAGCCGTGATGAGTTTTTGGAAGAGCGGATGCTGTGCCCCGGCCGCGACTGGAATGTCGCAACGGTTGGCAAGCGAAACCATCCGCAACGCATTTTCCAGGCCCTGACTGGCAGTCACGTTTCCGGGGACCACGGTGATGGCGCGCACATCCAGTTCAGTCGAGTTAAGCGCCAGCATCAGCGCCAGGGCGTCGTCGCTTCCAGGGTCGGTGTCGAAGATGATCTTTTTGGCAGCCGCCGGTGCAGGCACCGCGTTGGCGAGCAGGGTGGCGAAGATGACTAACTGAAAGATGAAGTGATTCAAACGTTTCAGAATTGGTTTTCTCCCGACCCGAGGCAGCGTCGTAGCCTAGCTTTCGGAATGAAATGAAGTCAAGGCTAATTGTAGGTCCCCCGCTGCGGAAAGTCCCGCCACAGCACACGTGGGGACGGCCGTCCTCGGCCGTCCAGTCGAGCGCAGCTCGACAGATTTGCCGCAGTCCACGGCGGCCTGTGCCCACATGGGCTGTGGCGCAGGAACGGGATGCTCGCGCCCGCATGACGCTGTGCCGTACAATTACAACCGCAACTATGTCGGTCGAGAACAAAGCGGATTACGGACTGGCAGGCGAGGTGAGCAATCGTGTGGACACCATTGCCACGCTTGCCGGTCGTCCCCTGATCTCGAATCGCGGTATTCCCCTCAATCTGGACTGGGTGAAGCAGGCTCGCGTCAATACCAGCGCGGTCGAACGCCGGGCGCAAAGTCACGTGGCCCGGCGCACGGTAAAAAAAGACTGGCAGGCGGCATGGCTGCTGCGCGCCGTCTCCTGTATGGATCTCACGACGCTCTCCGGCGACGACACCGAAGAGCGTGTGCGCCGCCTGTGCGCGAAGGCCCGCCAACCGCTTCAGGAAGATTTGGTCAAGCGCCTGGGAATCGAAGAGCTGCACATAAAAGTTGCCGCGGTTTGTGTCTATCACACCTTTGTAGAAACGGCGGTGCGGGCGCTCGAAGGCAGCGGGGTGCGGGTGGCGGCTGTTTCCACCGGTTTTCCCGCTGGGCTCTCTCCCCTTACCGAACGGGTGGCTGAGATTCATCGCTCGGTGGAAGCCGGGGCCAACGATATCGACGTTGTCATCACCCGCGCCCATGTTTTCGGCGGCAGGTGGCAGGCGCTCTACGACGAGATCGCTGCTTTCAAACAGGCTTGTGGATCTGCTCACATGAAGGTCATTCTGGGCGCCGGTGATCTGCTCACGCTGCGCAACGTCGCCCGCGCCAGCTTCGTGGCCATGATGGCCGGTGCAGATTTCATCAAAACCTCTACGGGTAAGGAGCCGACGAACGCAACCCTGCCGGTCGGCTTTGTCATGACCCGGGCGATTCGCGAATACGCGCAAGAAACTGGCATGGCGGTCGGCTTCAAACCGGCAGGCGGAATTCGGACGGCGAAGCAATCAATCGAATGGCTGGCGCTGATGAAAGAAGAGCTCGGTCCCTCGTGGATGAGAGCAGAACTGTTCCGCTTCGGAGCCAGCGGCCTGTTGAACGACATTGAACGCCAACTGGAGCACCACGTGACCGGGCGATATTCGGCGGATTATCGCCATCCCATCGCATAAGCGGCGATCGGCGATGACCGAGCCAGCAGAATCGATCGCCCACTGAGCTGCTATGAGCATTGCTGAAAAATTCGTCGCCATGGAGTACGGCCCAGCGCCCGAGGACCCGAAAGAAGCGCTCTCCTGGCTCGATCATCATGGGCGCCGCTTTGGACATTTCATCGCGGGCGCCTGGCAGCAGCCGGTTGCGGGCACCTATTTCGAAACCACAGATCCATCCACGGGCGAGAAGCTCGCCGATGTAGCCCAAGGATCGGCGGCGGACGTCGATGCAGCGGTCCGCGCCGCAGGTGCTGCTCTACCGAAGTGGCAGGCCCTCACTCCTCACACGAGAGCTCGATACCTCTACGCGCTGGCACGAACCGTTCAGAAGCATTCCCGTCGCCTTGCAGTCCTGGAGACGATGGACAACGGCAAGCCTATTCGCGAGAGCCGCGATATCGATATTCCCCTGGTAGTTCGCCATTTCTATCACCACGCTGGATGGGCGCAATTGCTGGAGCAGGAGTTTCCCGGCTACACAGCGTGCGGTGTAGTTGGGCAGATTATTCCGTGGAATTTTCCCTTACTCATGCTGGCGTGGAAGATTGCTCCAGCCCTCGCTACGGGAAACACGGTCGTACTCAAGCCCGCGGAATTCACTCCGCTGACCGCGCTTGCGTTCGCTGAAATCTGCGAGGAAGTTGGGCTGCCGCCGGGCGTGGTCAACATTGTCACCGGCGATGGCTCTACCGGCGAAGCTCTCGTAAAGCATCCTGACGTAGCCAAGATCGCATTCACCGGCTCGACAGAAGTAGGACGCGCCATCCGCAGCGCCACCGCGACCAGCCACAAACGTCTCTCGCTCGAACTGGGCGGCAAATCGCCTTTCATCATTTTTGAAGACGCTGATCTGGATAGCGCGGTCGAGGGCCTGGTCGACGGCATCTGGTTCAACCAGGGACAAGTTTGTTGTGCCGGCTCCCGTCTGCTGATGCAGGAGAGCATCGCTGAACCACTCATCGCGAAAGTGCGCGATCGCATGAGCACCCTTCGTGCCGGCGCGCCCCTCGACAAGTCCATCGACATTGGCGCAATCGTCGCAAGGGTGCAGCTCGACCGCATCAAGCGGATGGTGGATCAAGGGGTTGCGGAGGGCGCAACCTGCTGGCAGCCGCAAATCGAGATGCCTTCGCGGGGGCTCTACTATCCGCCGACGCTTCTCAGTAATGTGCATCCCACGTCGATCGTCGCCCAGCAGGAAATTTTTGGTCCGGTGCTGGCCTCGATGACATTCCGCACGCCCAGCGAGGCGGTCGAGCTGGCGAACAACACCGTGTACGGTCTCGCCGCATGCGTGTGGAGCGAGAGCATTAATGTTGCGCTTCACGTGGCCTCGCAGCTCAAGGCTGGAGTGGTGTGGGTGAACTGCACGAACCTCTTTGACGCGTCCTGCGGATTTGGCGGCTACCGCGAAAGCGGCTACGGCCGTGAAGGCGGGAGGGAAGGCCTGCTTGAATACTCTGGAGCCGGTCTGGTTCAAGAGTGCTCCTTCACTCCCGGCTCTGAAACCAGCTCCCGCAGAGAAATCGGCTGACGATTCTGATTCAGCCACACCGGCCATCGACCGTACCGTAAAGCTCTACATCGGGGGCAAACAGGCTCGTCCCGACTCCGGCTACAGCATGGAAGTGCGAGCTGCCGATGGCCGGCTCCTGGGCGAAGCGCCGCTGGGCAATCGCAAAGACATTCGCAACGCGGTCGAGGCAGCGCGTAAAGCTTCCGCCTGGGCCAAAAGCACGGCGCACACCCGCGCGCAGGTTCTCTACTACATGGCCGAGAATCTTTCGCAGCGCGGCGAAGAAATTGCGCGCCGTCTGGCGTCGGTGGTGGGTGAAACTCAAGCCAAGTCCGAGGTGTCGCTTGGCATCGAGCGCATCTTCTCCTACGCCGCGTGGGCGGACAAGTTCGACGGCGCGGTGCACAATCCTCCGTTCCGCAACGTCGCCCTGGCCATGAACGAGGCTGTCGGAACGGTCGGGATTATTTGTCCGAATCAGGCGCCTCTGCTCGGCTTCTTGTCCCTGGTCATGCCCGTGCTCGCTACGGGTAACACCGCCGTCGTAGTTCCCTCAGAGACTTATCCCCTGATCACCGCTGATCTGTATCAGGTCTTCGATACCAGCGATTTGCCCGGCGGAGCGGTCAACATCGTCACCGGCTACAGCTCCCAGCTTCTGAAAGCTATTGGCGGAACACGACGATGTGGACGCCATCTGGTGCTTTCGCAGACGAAGCCAGCGCGGCTGCCGCCAAGGCTTACTCGGTCGGAAATCTGAAGCAGGTGTTTACCAACGAAGGCCGCTCAATCGACTGGTTCGATGCGAAGCAGGGCGAAGGACGTTGGTTCCTCCAGCATGCTACCCAGGTGAAGAATATTTGGGTGCCGTACGGGGAATGAAGCGCCTGGTAGCGTCCTAACAATTCAGGCACTACCATTCGCCGCATCGCGTTGACACACGCTTCGCCACTGAATAGACTCGCCCTTCTTCACCTTTGCGTTTCGTAGCTAGTATCAAAATTATCGCGGGTCTCCTAATCCATGGCGAAAATTCCTCGAATCGCGGTCATCGGCAGCGCGAACATTGATCTGACCACTTTCACCGACCGCTTTCCCAAGCCCGGTGAAACCATCTTCGGGCAGAAGTTCGACCTGGGATTCGGAGGCAAGGGCGCCAATCAGGCGGTAGCAGCCAAGCTCTGCGGAGCGAGTGTTTTCATGGTGGCGCGAGTTGGAAGCGATCTGTTCGGTCCGGCGACCATCGAGAACTTCAAGAAGTTGGGCATCGACGCAACCCACGTAAAACAGGTCGAAGGCGTGTCCAGCGGCGTAGCGCCGATCTTCGTCGAGTCCAACGGACAAAACCGGATTTTCGTGGTGAAGGGTGCGAACGACGAGTTGAAGCCCGCCGACGTGGATGCTGCCTCTGACTTGCTCAAAGCCGTCGATTGCATCGTGCTCCAGTTCGAAATTCCGCTTGAGACCGTCTATCACACCGTTGCATTTGCAGGAACGCACAGCATTCGCTGCATCGTAAATCCGGCCCCCGCCCAGCCGATCGACTTCAAATCCGTCGCGGGTTTGGATTACCTCGTCCCCAATGAGAGTGAAGCTGAGACCATCACCGGAATGCCGGTAAAGAATATTGATGAGGCAAAGAAGTGCGCGGAGAAGCTGTTGGGCTACGGCATCCGCCGCGTCATTATTACGCTGGGCTCCAACGGTTCGTTGCTGGCGGGGAAGGACGGTATGGAGCACCTGCCGGCATTCCCGGTAAAGAGCGTCGACAGCACTGGCGCGGGAGATGCTTTCATCGGCAGCTTTGCGGTATTCCTCGGAGAAGGACTGGCCGAGCGCGACGCCGTGCGGCGCGCCAACCTTTATGCGGGACTTTCCACCACTGGCGTGGGAACGCAGAAGTCCTTCTATGACCGCGCACGATTCGACGCCGAGTGGGTAGCGCGTGGGAGGTCCTAGCCCCGGCGCCCGTGTAGGGACGGGTCTCAGACCCGTCCAGGCCGAGCGAAGCTCGACTGTTTGCTCCACTGCCCCAAATCAATGGCTGAGTCTTGCCGGGTGTCTCTCTGGACACACAGCATGTTCGGATTGACACGAACTTCCTCCACACGCCTCCCGTAACTTATTCTGCTTCAGTTAAGATCGGTTTGGCCACCCCGCTGCAAAGTGCTCAATGGATTTGTCCTCGGGTTTATAGTTCAACTTCCCACGGACTTGGGAAGAGACTTGGGAACCTATGCGCCGGAGATTCAGAAAGTCGTGGCGTGCGATAGCGGCAACCGGAGCAGCCCTCCTCATCTTGCTCGCCGCTGTTGTAGGCTGGCGCGCATCCCGGGCCCTGCGTACGGCCACTGAAGAAGTCCGATCGGAGCGGGAGATACGCTTCACCGTCCGTTCGCTTCCAGACCAGCAGGAGCAGGTCTTTGAGTCGATCAGCCCTCCAGCCGTATTCTTTCAGGCAGCACAGTTTCATGGTGACCTGTACGTAGCCGGCCCGGCCGGGCTCTCGCGATACAACGCGGGTGGGACTCTGCTCAAACACTACGCGGTCGGGCAAGAGCTACCGTCTTCGCCGCTAATCGCAATCGCTCCCGCGATACTCTCCGACTCGCACGAGCAGGAACTCGTCATCGCCACCGCGCAGGCTGGCTTGCTGGTCTTCAACGGGAGTGTCTTTCGACAAATCTTTCCGCAGGATGCAGACGCGCGCGCCGTCACCTCTATTTTGCCCGTAGCTTCCGGACATCTCCTGATCGGGACGAAAAAACGCGGCGTGCTGCTCTACGACGGAAAGAAAATAACCGTCCTGCACCCCACCCTGAGCGGCCTTTATGTGACAACGATTGCCGGAACGGAATCGGACTTGTGGATAGGAACGCTCGACCGCGGCGTGCTGCACTGGCACGCCGGTGAGACCGAGTCCTTCGGCGAAGCGCAGGGGCTGCCCGATCCCCAGGTTCAATCCATCGCTGTGTTGGGTGACAAGACCTACGTTGGCACGGTGCTGGGGGTAGCGGAATTCGATCGCGGAAGTTTCTCTCGCACTTTAGCTGCCGGAGTGCTCGCCACTGCGTTGCTGCCGAGTCCGACTCAACTGCTGGTTGGGTCCGAAGATCAGGGCGTGATCGCAATTCCCCTGGAGGGACGGCGACCCAATTCCCGCCCGGCCGTCCCGGCAGACCTCTCTGAGGTCCACCAGTTGTTCAGTGAGGGTCAGGCAGTGTTTGCGCTGACCCGAAGCGGTCTTTACCGAATGGGGGCCCATGGTTTCGGGTGGCAGCCGGTTCTGCGTCCGGGCGCAGCGATACTGATTGACCGCAACGTTTCCGCGCTGGCCACCGACAGCAATGGCCGACTCTGGGTTGGCTATTTCGATCGCGGCCTCGACCTGCTGCAGTCTGATCGCGGGCCGGCCACACATATCGAGAACGAGCACGTGTTCTGTGTGAACCGCATCGCCCCCAATCCCAAGGATGGGACAGTTGACGTCGCCACCGCGAACGGCCTGGTTCGCTTCAATGCGGCTGGAGGTCAGGAGCAAGTGCTCACGCGTGCTGATGGCCTCATAGCTGACCACGTGACCGACATTGTTGCGTACCAGGACGGCCTGGCCCTGGCCACGCCAGCCGGGCTGACATTTCTCGACGCGACCGGAGCACGCAGCATGTATGCGTTCCAGGGGCTGGTGAACAACCACGTGTATGCGCTCGGCGTCTCCGGCGATCAGTTGATGGCAGGCACGCTGGGCGGACTTTCACTTCTCGAAAAAGGTGACGTGCGAGTGAATTACACCACCGCCACGTCGGGATTGAAACATAGCTGGATCACTGCCGTAGTTCCGATCGGCGACGAATGGATGGTCGGAACTTATGGTGCGGGCGTCCTTGGCCTGGACCGTTCAGGACACTTCCACTCCTTTGAGAACGCGACCGGGCAATTTGAAATCAATCCCAACGCCATGCTGGTGACCAAAGACCACGTGTTCGCCGGAACCCTGGGCAAGGGCTTGTACGTGTACGAGAAGCAATCCGGGCGCTGGTTCGCGATCGAGGAGGGTCTGCCCTCGTTGAACGTGACCGCGCTCGCCGCCGCCAGCGGCTACCTCTACGTTGGTACGGATAACGGTCTGGTGCGCGTATCCGAGCAGAAGCTGCATCCATGAAGAACGTAATTCTCAATCTTCTCGTCTTGCTGTTCGCGGCTTCGCTCTTGCACGCGGATGCGGGCATCCTGATTCCGCGCGACAAGGCCCAACCGGATCCGGCAATTCTCTCGCTCGAAGAGATGGAGATCACAATCCGCATCGACAACGGCGATGCTCGCGTGTTCATACGCCAGATTTTCGCCAACCACACCGGCAAGATCGAGGAAGGGAATTACATTTTTGCGCTGCCCAGCCAGGCCACAGTTTCTGATTTCGCAGTGTGGGATGGACCGACCCGTATTCCGGCCGTAGTTCTGGAACGCAAGCGCGCGGAAGAAATCTACGCGCAGCTCAAACAGCAGGCAATCGATCCGGGATTGTTGCAGATGGGAGAGCGTGGATCGGAAGAGGCCAAGCGCAGTGGGGTCTTCAGCGCGCGCATCGTGCCCATTCCTGCCCATGGAACGAAACGGCTCGAAATCGAATATCACCAGTTCATTCCGGTAGAGAATTTGAAATCTTATTTTGCCATTCCACTGCGTCCGGACGCGTACCAGGCCCAGATGGCGAGGCACTTGCGCATCAACTTCGAACTGCACTCGGCCCATTCAACCTCGAACTTTCAGGCGGCTGCGAAGACATTTCCGCTGCAACTCGACGAAAACACTCCACACTTGGTGAAGGGACACTTCGAAGGCGAAAACATCAACCTGGCCGAGGACTTCGCTGTGACCTACAGTCTCGACCTGTCGGCCGCCGACACCCTGCAGGTGTTGACCTATCGAAATCCGGTGAGTGGACAACCCTCTCCCACTGAGACTGCCCCGGTTCGGAGCACGAATGAGCCCGGCTTTTTCGAAGCAGAAGCGCTGTTGGGTTATGGAAAGAGTTCGAGCCCGGACGCGGCTGGAAGTGAAGAGTCGGGTCTTCCAAGAAACCTGGTCATCCTGTTCGACACGTCTTTGTCCATGCAGTGGGAAAAGCTGGAACGCAGCTATCAAGCCCTGGAAACCCTGCTGCACAGGTTGCGGCCGGTGGACCGTTTCAGCCTGTTGCTTTTCAACACTCAGGTGCAAGCGTTCCAGCCAGCCGCAGTTGCTGCGGACGCCGCCAGCGTGCAACACGCGTTGGATTTTGTCCGCTCCAGCAAGCTAAGGAGCGGCACGGATCTGGAGGGAGCGCTGAAAGCTGGGTTGCTGCAGTGCGAAAAGCCTGGCGGCAGCAACCCGTATCTCATAGTGATCAGCGATGGGGGCGCTACTCGCGGACCCATCCTGAATGGAACGCTCGCCAAGTGGTATGGAGATAACTGGCAGCGTATGCGGCCGGCTGACCGGCCTCGTACTTACGTGTATGCGGTCGGCGATGACGCCAATCTGCCGCTGCTAAGCGTGCTGGCACGTCAGGACGGAGTGCTTGAAAATGTGCTTTCGACCGAGCCTGCCGAGTTCAAGCTGAATTCCTTCCTTTCAAAAATCGGTCGCAGCCCGGTTGGACAGTTGCAGTTGACAGTGGCTCCGGACGCGGCAGTGGACGCAGTTTACCCGCTGCAGGATTCGGCGTTTTCGGGTTCACTTGCATCCTGGGTAGGTCGATATCAAAGCCCGAAACAGAGCGTCGCCTTTACCGTGCACGGCGTGCGGGACGGTGCGGCCTTGGAGATGCTCAGCAAGACGAGCTTGCCGGCGGACGACCGCAACCATCCACAACTTCCGAGATTGTGGGCCCGGGCGCGGGTGAATGCATTGCTGGAAAAGATCCAGCGCGAAGGAGAAGACCAGGCTACCGTCGACGAAATCATCCGCCTGGCGCGTCAGTACAAATTTGTAACGCCCTACACGTCATTCCTCGCAGTGCCACGCGCTCTGCTGCGTCCGCGGGTCATCCGTCCCGGGAGACCCCGTGCTGCGAGTCAAGACGGACGAATCGATTACTTCTGTGACCGCGCTGTTTCCGTTTGGGCTGGTGCAACGGCTGCGCTACCTGTCTGGCGAGGATGTGTGGCAGACGCGATTTCTCGCTCCGGATGACATGCAGGACGGAACCTACACGGTTCGCCTGGTTTTACGCGACCGCCTCGGCCACACCTATCGCGAGTTCAAGACGTTTGTCATTGCCAGCAGGCCACCCACGGTGCAGATCAGGCTCGACACCCGACGTTATCACAGAGGCCAGTCGGTCGAGCTGAAGGTCAGCGCTTCTCAAAGCACGCGCACGCTGGTCGCCAGGCTGGAAGGGGCATCGCCAGTGGCGCTCAACTGGGACGCGCGCGCGGGAGTCAACTCGGGTCGATTACTCATTCCCGAGCAAGCGATACCGGGGACCTACAAGCTTACAGTCACAGCCGAAGATATCGCCCACAACATCGGGACGCAGGAGGTGCAAATTGAAGTCCTTCCCTAGGATGTCCCGAGTTCTGCTGCATATTTCCCGGCGAGGTCGGCTCCTGCGCGCCTGCGGCATCGCTGTGCTGGTGGTTACAACCGGGTGGATGATTTCTGTGCGAGCCGCGCTCCCATCGTGGATTCGCAATATCGAAGCCGGAACGTCGATTGAAGCCGCGTTCTTTCGTGCAATGTCTCTGCCGGGGGGCGATGTGCTGTTTCGCAGGCCACCCGGCGAGACCCGCACGGCACTTGGCGCGTTGATCACAGCACAGCCCAAGGACGCCAACTTGTATTCGCTGCGAGCCCTCGAAGACGAGCAGCAACTCGACTTCAACGCGGCCGAGGCGGATTGGAAGAAGTGTGTGGAAAGCACCGACGCCAAGCTCAGTGCTCAGATTACTCTTGCCGACTTTTATCACCGGCGGGTCCGCCCTCTGGATGAAATCAAAGCGCTGTCAGTGGTGGCGAACGCGCCTTCGGACGCTTCGGAGACTCTGGTGAAATACGACCGGACAGCAGTCCTGGCGCGCCTTTGAGCGCATCTTCGGGATCATTCAAGACCAGGGTCTGGGTAAAGAGTTCTCTGTTATCCAATATCGGGCGTGGCTGATTCGCTATCCGCATGAGGAGTCCCTCTATGCGCGTTTCCTTCAGTTTCTGGTGGCGCAGAAAGATTATGCGGCCGCTGCCCAACTGGTAGCGGAGTATCAAACGCAATTTCCGCGTGACGAAATCTTCCCGGTAAAAGCGAAAGCCATGCTCGAGTACCAGCGCGGCTCGGTTCAACAGGGATTGGCTGTGTACGAGCAGAGTTTCCAGCCGCTTTGGGATCCGCAACTGGTCAAAAGCTATTTTGATCTGCTGGCGCAGACCCAGAGCCTGCGCAAGTTTCTTGACCAGGCCCGCGCCGCCCTGAACGCCAATCCCGAAGACCTGAACGCGATGGCCCGACTTTTCTATTACTACCAGCAGCAGGGCAACCTCGAGGCGGCGCAGCAAACTGTCACCGCGTTTCGCCTACACAAAGAAGCTAGCAAATCGGAGTGGACCGGTCAGGAGCTTTTTGTCTGTGCGCGTCTGCTGGAAGACATTCACGCTTACCCGGAATCGGCCCGCTATTACTTTGCGCTCTACAACAGCAAGGGCATGAATGACGCGCAGGAGCGCGCTCTCGCCGCACTCACCAACTTGCTGCTCACCGCCCCTGAAAGCCCGATTCGCCTGGGCAGCGGAGAGCTCTCCATGTATCGCGACATTGCCACCATGGACCAGGGCCCCGGCTATCTGAACGGCATCCTTTCTCTGATCCTGAACACGACCGCCCCGGCCGCGAGGTTTTCGGAGGAGGAGCAGCGCGCAGTTCCGTATTTCCATCGCGCGCGCGCGGCCGAGTTGTTGACTCTGCTGGACGCGAAATTCCCGAGCTCAACCAGTCGTGCGGAATTGCATGCCAAACTGCTGGAGTTCTACGCAAACTCCAGCGAGAGTGACGCGGTGATTCAGGGCGGGCATGATTTTCTCTCAAGCTTCCCAAGCGCTGCTCAGCGTACCGAGGTTGCGTTGCTCATGGCCGACGCATACGCGCGTACCGGAAAATCGCAGGAAGAATTTGCCATTTACGATTCCGTTCTGCAGGAACTGGCGGCCAAAGCACAGAATGTGCCGTTAGGAAATGGCGTCGCGGGCGCCGATGGGGCGGGAGAATATCAACGCGCAGCCTTCCAGAACGCTTCGAACGGCGAAACAGAGGAAGAACTCGCGGACGCGCGCAGGCTCGCGGGGCAGTCGGGTAGCGAAGCATTTCAGGTGGGACGAGCCGCAGCTACGACCCACGGCGCGGCGCGGTCACCGGAATATTCGCGAGTGCTGGAGCGCTACCTGGCCCGGCTGGTGCAGTTGAAGCGGATCCCCGAAGCGCTGGCCGTGCTTCGTCGTGAGATTGATCGGAATCCGGATGATCCCGGCCTGTACGAACGCCTGGCGGTATTTCTGGACCAGAACAGACTGGGTGCTGAACAGGAAGAAATTTATAAGCGAGCGCTGGCGCACTTTCCCGATCGCTCCTGGTACGACAAACTGGCGCGCTTCTACCTGCGCTATAAGAAGGATGCCGAGTTCGAGAGTCTGACGCAGGAGGCGGTGAAGACTTTCAGCGGCACCGAACTGGAGCAGTATTTTGAGAGCGCCGGGTATGGCGGCACCCCGACCCTGTATTTGAGATTGAACCAGTATGCGAATCACCGGTTCCCTCACAATCCGGTTTTCGTGCGTAATCTGCTGAGCGCGTATCACGACTCCCACACTTATAACGATGCCGCCTGGCAATCGGTCTTGCGCCAGCACTGGTTTGAGGAAGCCGACCTGCGCAGCGAGTTCTTCGAATATCTGTCGTCACGTGGACAACTGGAATCCGAAATGAGCGGGCTGCGGCAAAATGCCTCGCCTGCGGACAAGGGGTGGGACGGGGTCGTTGGTGCGAATCCGGCTGCGGGAGAATTTCTGGCGCAGGCCGACCTGTGGCGGTCGCATCTTGAAGACAGCGCACCCGTGCTTCGGGCTCTGGCAGAACAATATCCGGCCGACTTTGAGACCGGGCGTACCGCTTCCGCTGTATTTCGGTCACTGGCTTACTTCGAGCCGGAAGACACGAATATCGCAGTCAAGATTGAAAACAATCTGCTGCAAGCAAGTCCGGGCAACACGGAAGTCATGTCCCGTATCGGCGACATTTATGCTGACCGCGATCTGTTCGCCAACGCCGCTCCCTACTGGGACCGTATTCCGCAGGTCGCTCCTGGCCAGTCCAGCGGATATCTGGAGGCGGCCAGCATTTATTGGGACTACTTCGACTTTGACAACGCCCTCCGCCTGCTGAATGAGGGCAGAAAAAAACTTGGTGACGACAATCTCTACAGCTACGAAGCAGGCGCCATATACGAAAACCAGCGTGACTATCCTCGCGCAATCGATGAATACGAAAAGGGTGCGCTGGCTGGGGGGGCAGGTTCCCTTGCCGACATAAGACTGCTCGAACTGGCCCGCAGGCCAAAGCTCCGCGATCTGGTCGATCAGGAAACTTCCAAACTCATCACTTCGACCAGTCCTCCCATGCCCGTCGTAAATCTGCGGGTCAGGGTGCTGGAAGCGCAGGACCGCACACAGGAGATGGAGAGCTTCCTGGACTCGGTGATCAGCAACACTACTTCGATCGGGCAGGCGGAGGAGATCGAAGCTCTGGCTGAGCAGAAGTCGCTGGAATCGGTTCGCCAGCGCGCGCTGGAAAAACAGGCCGCCCTTACCGTTGACCCGGTGAACCGCATGCAACTGCGCTACCGGCTGGTTCAGTTGTATGAAAGCCGTAAGGATTTCCAGTCCGCGCAACGAAACATCGAAGCCCTGTACCACGAGAACCCCAAAATCCTGGGAGTTGTCCGCTCTACTGTGGACTTCTATTGGCGAATGAAAATGTACCCGCAAGCGATCACCGTGCTGCTGCAAGCGTCGAAAGACGCCTATCCAGAATTGGGCAAGCAGTTTGCCTTTGAGGCGGCGCGTAAGTCCACCGAAGCGGGCCAGTACCAACAGGCACGGGATCTGTTGACCAGGCTTCTGAACGATTCCCCCTACGATGGCCAATATCTGGCTGCGATGGCGGACACCTACGCCCAGGCCGGCGACGATCGCGGTTTGCGTCAGTTCTATCTGGACAAGATCGCGCTCTTCCGCAACGCGCCGTTCTCCGGCGACGAACGTAAAACGCGAATTGCCACTCTGCGTCGTGGATTGATTCCTGCGCTGACCCGCATGAAAGACTACGCCGGAGCTGTGGACCAGTACATCGAACTGATCAACAATTTTCCCGAGGACGAAGGCCTGGTGACCGAGGCGGCTCTTTATGCTCTGCGTTACCAGCGGCAGCAGCAATTGCTGGACTTCTACGCAAAAACTGTTGTTCAGTCGCCGCGCGATTATCGCTGGCCAACGGTGCTTGCTCAGGTCCAAACCAACCTGGAACAGTATCCTGAAGCAATCGAAAGTTACGGTAAGGGGATTGCTGTTCGGCCTGACCGGGTTGACTTGCGGGTGGCGCGTGCCGGACTCGAAGAGCGACTGATGCGCTTCGATGATGCGGCTGCTGACTATGAGCGCGTCTATCAATTGGCCTACAAGGATCCGAAGTGGATGGAGAAGGTAGCGGAAGTTCGGGCACGCCAAGGTCGGGCAGATGACGTGGTCGCCGCGCTGAAGGCCGCGCTGATCGATGGGACCCCCGAGAACGCGGGGAAATACTTCGAGGTTGCGCGGCGTCTCGAATCGTGGGAAATGTTGAACCAGTCACGGACATTCGCCGAACAGGGGATCACCACTGCCGGAGCTGATTTCCTGGCGACGGCGGAGCAGCAATCGGGAGCGAAGCTTTACGCCCGCGTCATGACCCGTCTCCGGCAGCAGGAGAAAGCTTACGCCACATTGCAGACCGCACTGTCGGAAGCATCGTCGGCTCTGCCCGTGATCAAGGAGCAAGTGGCTAGAGAGGGCATCGCCGCTATCACGGACAGAGAGTGGCGTGAGCGGACCCAGGAAAACCGTGTCAGGACCGCCCGCGATGGCATGCGTGCCGCTCTGAGCGAAATGGGAAATACGGTGGCCGCGTACTTTACGCCCGAGGAGAAAGTTGTCTTCGCCAAGTTCGCCGAAACGACGCGGGCCGGTATGAGTCTGGCGGATACAGGGGTTTTCGCTGTTCCGCTGGCGCAAAGTGCGGGGCTGGCTGACCTGGAAGCTCGCTGGCGATATGAGTTGATGATGGAGCCGGGACTGAATTCCGGGGTCCGGCTTGCGGCTATGCAGCCATTTGTGGAACTGCAGCGGCGGCGTTTGAAATTCGCAGAGTTGGGGTCTCAGCTAGATCAATTCCTGCCCAGGGTCGAGCCGCCAATGCGTGATTCAGTCTGGATCGCCACTGCCGAAGCTTATCGCTCTGCCGGCGATCCGGCAAATGAGTTGCGGGTTCGCGCCAGCATGCCGTTTGGCACCGGGGGACGTGAGCAGCAGATTCGCCTTTACCAGCTGCTATTGGCCCGCAATCCGCAGGAACTGTTGCGGCGGGCTTCAAGTTGGACCAGCCTCGGGCAAGACGCTGCCGACTATCTGGTAGGCAATGGCGACGTAGCGTTGGCGCATTCGTTGGTTTCATCTCGCGGCCGTATTCGTCCGCCGGTTTGGTCCAAGTCATACAACGCCCTGGTCGGGCTTTACTTCGCGGAACGAACACCTGAGGTGAACGGCGCTTTTCTCGCCGCTCTCGGAGATGACAACATCGGCGAGCGCCTGGCGAAACCTGTAGACCGGACGCAACAACTTGCCGGGAACACCTGGTTTTACTACGGATCGCGCTACGGTGAATACATCGGCGCGACCAAACAGGGCAATCCGGAAGATTTCATTCCCGCCATCCTGGAGCAGAGCCCGGCAACCGCCTCGGGATATCTGGAAGTCGCCGACTACTACGTGGACAGCGGAGACGCTGCGCACGCCATTGCCGATTATCAGCACACGTTGGAATTGGCGCCGAAACGAGCCGATATTCACGATCGTCTGGCGTTGGCCTATTACAGACAAGGTGTGCGTGCCGAAGCCGTCGCTCAATGGAGACAGGTCTTTGCGATTCTGACGCAACAGGTAAACACCGCACGGGTCCCGGAGAGCTTCTGGTCGGATTTTTCGCGAGCATGCGATCACTTGCACACCCGGCGCCTGTTTGGCGAGCTGAGGCCTGACGTCGATGCACTGCTGCGCAGCTATCTGCAGCGCAACGGCAACTATCGCTCCAACGCGCTGCTACACAGCGCTTACATTGCGATTGGTGATCCTGCGGCCGCGACGGCTTGGCTTCTGGACATGGCTGCAGCGGCCCATGATCCCAGCGCCGTGCTAGCCGATGTTGTCGAGGCGCCATGGATTCCACTGGCACAGCGTGCGCCGATCTATCAACGCATCTTGGAGGCAAAGCAGGAAGCACTTTTGAAGGCGGAAGGAATTGAGAAAGAAAACGCGCAACAAACTCTCCGTTCCTGGCAGGTGCGATGGATCAAGTACCTGGTCGTCACCAGGCAATATCCGCTGGCGGGCGACGCCATAACTTCACTTTCCAATGAGACTCGAACCATGGAAGCGACGGCAATTGTTCCCCTCGAACTGCAGGTTGCGGCCCAGGTTGGAAGTGTCGATTCGAAGATCGACGGCTATCGTGCCGACCCCCAGGCTGCGCCTGCTTCAGACGTAATGCGGGCGGCTGCCCGGCAGCTGTTCGAGGCCGGAGACAAGCAATCCGCGCGCAAGGTGCTGGAGTATGTCTTCGCGCGGGAGATTGATGAGCACAAGCTGGTGGCCGCCAATTTCCTGGGCCTGGCCGAAATCCGCATCGCAGCCGGAGACACCCCCGGTGCTGTGGAACTGCTCCGCCGCCTGGTTGTAGTCGTTGGCAATCCATTTGAAAACCTGGATCCTGCGGCTACCCTGCTGGAGAAGACAGGACACAACGCCGAGGCCGTTGAGTTTCTTGAGCAACTGGTCAAGTCGTCGCCATGGGATGCCGCCTACAAGTTACGTCTGGCGAAGGCGAAAATTGCGGCGGGCCAGGATGCGAGCGCAGCCCAGGACGCACTCGCCGCCATTGCCTCGAGTGCCGAAAGTTCCTACAGCATTCGGACGCAAGCGGCGATGGCATTGATTGGGATTCATCATCAGGTTGAGCTGGGCAGCAAGGAATTAAACCTTCTGGCAAGAGGCGAGAGTGAAATGTCTGCTTCCGCTGCGGACCAACCGTTCTTCTACGAAGCTCGGCTAAGGGCCGCACAGATTGCCTCCGACACGCGCGTTAAAGTACAACTGCTCGCGAACGGGCTGGCGGATACTCCAGCTCGCGACGATGCCCGTATCCCATTGTTTCTCGCTGCAGCCGGCGCAAGGTCTGATGAATTCGCCCGCGGCGTGGTCGAGCCTCTACTCGGCCAGCAGTTTTTCAGTCGGGTTGCACCGGTAGCCCACGACGACGAAGAGATCATCGGTGCTGATGAAGGCGACGCCGAAGAAGCCGAACAGCCCGGCCAGACATACGCCCGATTCAAGCTGCCGATTGCTCAACAGGCGCAGGTGGCCTGGACTCTGAGTGATGTGCTGATCAGGCTTGACCGCCTGGAGGAAGCGCTCCTCTACCTGCAAACGGCGCGACGGCTGGACAAAACGTCGGCCCGACGCGAACAGATCAGCCGGACGATCACGGACGTCCGTGCGCGCCTGCGCCGCCAGCAGCTCAATGCAGCTCGCCAGCCGATTCTGCACGAAGCGCTGGAGCAGGACCGCCCGGTTCGTCCGCGATTGCTGGCCCGCGCTGCACCTCCGGCCAGACCTTCAGCTAAAACGGCGAACGCTAACCCGGCTAAGGAAGGAGTGAAGCAATGAAAAAAACAATAGTGATTCTCCTTCTGATTGCTCTGATTGCCGCAGTCAGCGTGGGTCTGGGCTGGACGGCCTATCAGGCAACCGCTGCCTCTGAGCCGCCGCCGCTTTCCAGGTATGTGCCATCCGGGTCGCTTCTATATCTTCAGGCGAAAGACTTTTCATCATTACTTGCTGACTGGAACCGATCACCGCAGAAGCGGGAGTGGTTGGGAAGCAGCAACTATGAGGTGTTTTCCCGCTCCCGGCTCTTTCTCCGCTTGCGAGATGCCGGCATACAATTCGCCACCGCCGCCGGGCTCCCGCCGGATATGAATTTTCTTTCTCAAGTGGCGGGGAGCCAGAGTGCGCTCGCGCTCTACGACATTGGCAAACTGCAGTTCCTCTACATCACGCGCTTGCCGTCTGCGAATTCGATGCAGAGCCAGCTCTGGCAAACGCGTGCGAAATTCGAAACTCGGAACGTGGGGAACGCAACGTTTTATCTGCGACACGATCCAGAATCAGAACGGGAAGTGGAATTTGCCGTCAGCGGAGACTATCTCTTACTGGCAACGCGCGAAGACCTGATGGCCGGCGCCCTTCAGTTGCTGGCGGGAAGCAAAGACGCGGGAAACAAGGACACGGCCCGCAGCATCGAAGCCGAGTCCTGGTGGTCGCAGTCGGTAGCTTCGGCTGGTGCCGTTGGCGATCTGCGCATGGTGCTGAATCTCGAGAAGATTGTACCGAGCCCATATTTCCGTTCCTACTGGGTACAACAGAATATTACGGACATGAAGCAGTACGCCGCGTCAGTTTCTGATCTTTTCCGCTCCAGCCCAGAGTATCGCGAGGAACGCGTGCTGCTGAAGAAGGCTGCCACCGGCGTCACGTCCGCGAGTGCGCCCGATGACATTAGCGATCTCATCCGCTTGGTTCCGGAGAAAGCCGGCTCTTACCAGGCGGAAAACTGCCCGTCGATTGAATCGTGTTTTGACCCTCTGGAGACCAAGATTCTGGCACCGCACCTCGGCCCCGCTCTCCGGGACCAGCTCGCACCACAGGCGCCGCTGACGTCGGGTGTGACAGGCTCAAGTTCGGACCTGGAGACACGAATTGACGAACCTCCCACGCGCCGCTCGCTCGGTGATGATGGGTCTTCGCTGTTGAAGCAGATTCTGCAAAAGAACCAGGTTCGCGCCGTTCTTCAGGTGCAGTCAACCGAGCGGAGCGGCGGCGGGGTATTTGTAAAAATTCACTCGGCCGTTGCCCTGGCGGGAGAGTCCAATTGGAACGAACCCGCCCTGCGTCTTGCGCTGACCAATTTCGTGCGGCCAAACCTGACCGCCAGCCAGCTGGGGGTGGGCTGGCGGCAGGTGACCGGCTACTACGAGTTCGACGGCCTGCAACCGCTGCTGGCGGCAGTGCGCGGAAAGTATCTGATAGTTTCTGACGATCCTACGCTGATCAGCGGCATGTTGGCCAATGTGAATCGGAAACCTAACGCACAAGCCGCCGTTTTTGCCGCGGGATTCAATCACCAACTCGAGAGAGAGAACTTTAACCGTTTCGCCGCGGTGGTGGATCGACCTGACGCGAACCCTTTCGGCGGTTCGGGAAACCAGCGACAGCCGCAGTTCTTTTCGGAGAATGTTTCCAGCTTGAGTCAAACGCTGGCCGAAGTATCGTCGGAGAACATTGTGGTTCGCGAGGCGGGCGACAAGGTATTACAGACGGTTACCTATCAATGGGCCCACTGAGAAAGGTCACGGCTTCGATGTTTCTTGTGACGCTGGCCCTGGCTTCAGCCGGCAGCCAGCCTGTTCCCGCTACCGACGCAGAGAACGGAGTCGCCAAGAATCCGTTGTTTGCGCAATCGGCGGCGCAAATATTACAACGTGACTTCCGGAGCCGGGACGTCTCTTTTCTCTTCTTGGATGCGCACGCTGGAACCGTTCTGGCCTCTCGTTGGGATGACCCGAATCAGCCGATCCCGCTGGGTTCGCTGACTAAACCTTTCATCGCTCTTGCTTACGCAGAAGAACATCAATTCCGCTTTCCGACTCATGACTGCAAAGGCAAATCCGGCGGCTGCTGGCTGCTTCGTGGACACGGAGAGATAGGCATCGTTTCGGCCGTCGCCAACTCGTGCAATTCGTATTTCCGAATGCTGACCGCAAGTATGAGCAGCGCCGAGGTCGTCCCCGCTGCGAGCAGTTTCGGATTAGAGCCTCCCGTACCGGATCTATCGGGTACGGACTTGATAGGTTTAGGGAATCGCTGGCTCATTTCGCCACTTCACATGGCGCGTGCATACCTGGAATTGAATCGCCGTCGCGATCAGCCGGGAGCTCGTGAAGTGGTCGCGGGAATGGCTCAATCCGCGCAAGAGGGTACGGGGTTGGAGGTCAACCGAGCTTTGAGGCACTCCAGTGCCCTGGTAAAGACCGGGACTGCGGCCTGTACACATCGCGCGCATGCTCCGGGAGACGGCTTTGTCGTCGCACTCGTGCCAGCCGAGCAACCCGAATTCCTGCTGATGGTCCGGGTACATGGCGTCCCCGGGGCAAAAGCAGCCACGACGGCCGGACGCATGTTGAGCCGGATCGAGGAGTGACAGCGCTTGTCTCTCAAACTCAAGTGGCTGACGTGCGTACTGCTGGTAACCCAGGTGGTCTGCGCACAAGAGGTTCGCATTGGAGTGCTTGGACTCTTCCGGGCTCGTCAGCTCACGTTGCGAACCTCGCCCACACAAGCATTGGTCGTTCGAGCGGGCGAAGGCAGAGATAGCAAAGCCAGTTTCGTCCTGGAAAGAAGCAACGGGAAGGACGCTGCAACCATTACAGCGTCCGGGAATGAACTGATACTGCAAGTCGGCAATCAGTCTGTCCGTGCGTCTGCAATTCGCGCTGCGAGCCGCAGTGATGGGGTCACTGATTTTACCCTCTCCATCCCTGGGAAAATCAACCGGCGGTACCGGGGATTGGTGGAAGTGAAATCTTTCTCGGGCGTTCTGGCTTCAGTTGTCACCATGGATCTGGAGACCGCGGTCGCCTCTGCCGTCCAAGCGGAGAGCGCGCCTGATACTCCGTTCGAAGCACTGAAGGCTCAGGCAGTGGCCACCCGTTCGTACTTCGTTGCGGCACGGGGACGTCATCACGACTTCGATTTTTGCGACACTACGCATTGCCAGTTTCTCCGCGAGCCGCCGGCTCCAGACAGCAATGCCTCCCGCGCGACAGTCGACACCCGGGGTCTTGTGCTGGCTTATCGAGACCAGACGGTGGCTGCGATGTTTGGTCGAAGCTGCGGAGGACGCACGCGGACACCGCAAGAAATCGGCCTGCCTGGCCAAGGCTATCCCTATTTCGCCGTGGTCTGCGAATATTGTCTGCGACATCCATCGCGTTGGAGCCGCCGGGTGTCGGAATCCGAAGCTGGTGATTTGCTCAAACGCGGAGAGCCTTCCCGCCTGGAAATTGATCGCCGCCTCGGCTGGGACGCGGTTCCCAGCAACAACTTCACCACGCGCAACGACGAGCAGGGTACAGTTTTGGAAGGGGCCGGCCAGGGACACGGGATTGGTCTTTGCCAGGCAGGAGCGAGGGCCATGGCACAAGCGGGATCCGGCTTTCATGCAATTCTCAATCATTACTATCCGAACACCACCCTCATCAGCCTCGACCAGATACATCTTTCCGCAGCTCGCTAGGCGCGCGCGAAGTCGATGTACCCGCGCTGGACATCGGTTCGCGTCAGCTTGACTCGCAATTTGTCTCCAACGTCGACGCCTTGGCTCTGGAGCAGCAAGCCTTCGATGTGCGGTGTCATCACCCGCACAAACGTTCCACGCGGCGTCACGCCGGTGACGATCGCGTCAAATGTTTCTCCAACCCTGCTGCTCATCGCAACTGCCGCCAGCCGCTTCGACATCTCTCGCTCCACCTTGCGGGCAGCATCTTCTTTCAGGGTGCAGTTGCTGGCGATGGCCGCCAGTTCGTCGTCGGAATAGGGAGCGGGCATGCCGGCAAGGTGCGTCTTGATCAACCTTTGCGTCACGATGTCCGCGAAGCGGCGATTGGGAGCAGTGGAGTGTGTGTAATCCTGAACCGCCAGGCCGAAGTGCCCCTGCTCCGGGTCTCCGGGACGTTCCAATACGTATTCGCCCGGCCCGATCAGCTTGATCACCGCCAGGGACAGATCGGCAAAGTGATCCGGATCGGCGGCCTTGCGCCTGAGCAGAAAGTCGTTCAGTGCCTTGGAGTCGGGCTGCGGAGGGAGCTTTTCGTTTTGCGCGGCTGCAAGTTGCACGATTCGGTCCCAGCGCTCGGGAGTCTTCACCACGCGACGCAGGGACGAGACTGCCTCGAGCGTCCGTGCCACCACGCCATTCGCGGCGATCATGAAGTCCTCGATCAGTTCGGTCGCCCGGTTCTTCTCCTGATTCACGATGTCTACGACTTGCTGATTGAGCACAACCGGATGTACTTCGC
This sequence comes from Terriglobia bacterium, assembly GCA_963801545.1. Classification (GTDB taxonomy): domain Bacteria; phylum Acidobacteriota; class Terriglobia; order Terriglobales; family Acidobacteriaceae; genus JAIQFF01. Next base: position 218,532 of record CAWDFF010000001.1, read on the forward strand.
TGGTATCAATGTTCAACGCTCCCTGCCGATAACGCTGGTTCCTGAGCGCCTGTGCCGCCTCATCCTGTAACCTGAGCTGGGCTTGCAACCCGGTTGAAGCCCCCACTTTCGGTGGAGCCGTGCCCTTATTCTCAAGCCAGGCTCCGACGGGGTTATAGGCAAGCTGAGCCTGGTTGCGGACTACCGCCCGATAAACATTGCTGGAACTCACGCCGCCGTCTGAGTCCACGACGAACTCGATCATGACCGCCAGCCTGTCCTGATTTTCCAGCAGTGAGGAAGCGCCGGTGCTCAGTTCCTCTGGCAGCATCGGAAAGTTCCTGATGCCGGTGTAGACGGTAGTGGTCTCTTTCGCGGCGTGCTGGTCAATGGGCGAATGCTCGGGCACAAAGACGTCCACGTCGGCGATTCCCACGAACACCTTGATTCCACCCGCAGGCAGACGCTCTGCCACTTCGATCTGGTCAAGATCGCGCGAGGTGTCATTATCAATCGAAGACCAGAGCAGTTGCCGCAGATCTCGGATATCACCGCCGGGCGCCACTTGCGGCGGATGTGCCTTCAGTTCCGCAAGCTGCGGCGCGACCGCAGCAGGGAAATCCGGTTCGAATCCGTGTTCCAGCATGATTTGTTTTGCCGCAGCTTGCAGATCAACGTGCGGGAGATGATCGTCCTTCATGAGCCTCCGGTTGGCGAAAGCAATAGTGAAATGTGGCTGTGAGAGCCTAACATCTGCGACTGAGAGATTCGGCGCACCAACTGCGCTTCGCAGTGATTTGCTCCCAGCCTATGATGCTGCGGACCGTCGGAGTTATGGTAAGGTGATCGCCGTCAGGCGGCAATTCTCATTGAAAGCTGATCTTTTGGATCCTGTCAAACCTCGGCAACTGCTCGGCATGTTCGACGCCACCATGATCGTGATGGGCGGCATTGTTGGTTCCGGCATCTTCATTAATCCCTACGTGGTCGCGCTGCGAGTCCACACTCCTTTTCTGATCCTCGGGGTGTGGCTTCTCGGCGGTGGCCTTGCCCTGCTGGGCGCCTTCATCTGGGCAGAACTAGCGTCACGTTTGCCGGGAGCCGGGGGGCAGTACCTTTATCTGCGTGAAGCCTACCACCCGTCAGTGGCTTTCATCTACGGATGGGTCTTGCTGCTGGTGACGCAGACCGGAGGCATGGCGGCCGTAGCAGTCACGTTCAGCCGGTACTATCGCGAGATCACGGGATTCTCCGCAGGAGATGGGCCGATTGCAGCCGCGACGTTGATGGCGATTGACCGCGATCAACTGCTTTGGAGTTCGCGCGGGAAGCAATGTGCAAAGCGCTCTGATGCTTCTCAAAGCCGCTGCAATCGCAGCCATGGTTGTGGCAGGAATTCTGTGGGGTGGGGGCTCGGTCCACCCTTTGCCCTTGCTCGATCGCCCGATTTCGCTGGGACTTGGAAGTGCCATTGGCGCGGCCATGATTCCGGTCGCATTCGCCTATGGCGGATGGCAGACCGCGAGCTTTGTGGCCGGCGAGATGCGTGATCCTCGACGCGATCTTTCCCGCGGATTGGTTGTGGGTGTGATCGGGGTGGTGGCGCTCTATCTCGCTGTCAATTTTGTTTGCCTGCGCGTGCTCGGCGCCGACGGACTGGCTGCGACCCGTATTCCTGCATCCGCGGTGATGCGCAAAGCTCTGGGTGAACGGGGCGCGCAATGGATCGCGTTCGGCATTGCAGTCTCCACGCTGGGTTTTCTGAGCCAGGGAATTCTGACCGCGCCACGGGTATACTACGCCATGGCCCGCGACGGACTCTTCTTTAAGAGCGTTGGCTGGCTGTCTCCGAAAACCGGAGTCCCAGTAGTGGCCATCGTGTTGCAAGGCGTGACCGCCACCGTGATTGCGCTTTCGGGACGCTACGAGCAGATTCTGAACTACGTCATTTCCGTAGATTTCATCTCTTTTGGCTTGACTGCGGCATCGCTTTTTGTCTTCCGGCGGAAAGATTCGTCGTCGCACGCGCTTTATCTGACGCCGGGTCATCCCTACACCACAGCTTTATTTGTAGCAGCCTGTGCCGCTATCGTGATCACTACGATCGCCACGTTTCCTGCAAACTCGGCCTTTGGCCTGATTATTCTGCTGGCAGGCATCCCGGTATATTTGTACTGGAGCCGCAGTGCGCGGCCGGTTCCACCTCAAGCCGACCTATGAGACAGCGACATTCCGACTACATGCTGTGGGCCAAGACGCAGGGCCGCGCCCGGTTCAATCTTGCGACCAGCGGCGTGGGCGCGTTTCCCTTGCGCGATCTTCCCATCACGATCGATCAGTTGGAGATCAACGGCGACAGCACTTACGGCTACGCCCCACTGCAGAATGCCATCGCCAAGAAAAGCGGTGTGGATCCGGACTGCGTGGTCGCGGCTGCAGGCACCTCGATGGCCAATCATCTTGCCATGGCGACTCTTATCGACCCGGGTGACGAAGTGCTGATCGAGCAGCCTACATATGAATTGATCACTTCCACCGCCCTATACCTGGGCGCGGCAGTAAAGCACTTTGCGCGGACTGAAGAAAGCGGATTCGCGCTCGATCCCGCTCAAATCCGTCGTGTGATTACACCGAAGACCAAACTGATTGTCCTGACCAACCTGCACAATCCGAGTAGCGTCCTGGCTCCCGATTCCGTGATGCGCGAGGTTGGTGATCTGGCGCGCAGCGTGGGAGCGCGTGTGCTGGTGGACGAAGTGTATCTTGATGCTGTTTACGTCAACACGCCAAAGCCGTCGTTCCTTCTGGGCCCTGAGTTCATCGTCACCAGCAGTTTGACCAAGGTGTACGGCTTGAGCGGCCTTCGTTGTGGATGGGTTCTGGCAGAGCCTGATCTCGCCCGCGCCATGTGGCGGCTGAATGACCTGTTTGCGTCCATCCCCGCTCACCCCGCCGAACTGCTAAGCGTCATCGCCTTCGAACATCTTGATGCGATTCGCGAGCGGGCCCGCAAGGTGGTAGATGCTGACCGAGCCTTGCTGGGCGGATTTCTTTCCCGTCAGAATGCGGTTTCAGCGCCGCGCACCGGATTTGGTACGACTGCGATTCTGCGTCTGAATCATGGCAACGTCGAGCAGTTTCTTGCCCGATTGCGCGTGGAATACGAAACTACGGCGGTGCCGGGACACTTTTTCGGCTTGCCCAACCATTTTCGTATCGGCATGGGCGTAGACACCGAAATGTTCCGCGAAGGACTGGCAAGAATTGAGAGTGCGCTCGGCACAGCCAAATAGCCGAAGCACGCCGATACCCAGAGTACACGCCCAGGGTACACGTCGGGGAAGGGACGACTTCAGTCGTGCCGCAAATCCATCCGAAATATTGGCGGCTTTAGCCGCTGCGGTTCGCTGTTTAGCGCACAATCCATTAAGAGACGCCGTGAACCGCTCCAAACCTGTAATAAATCATCCCGAGATGCTACCGCCCCGGATATTCTTTCGTGTTCCCCGTGCGGGAATTGAACACCTCGAAACTCCCGTTGCGTTGCACGGTTAGTTTCAGATAGTTCGCCGCATCAGGACCTTCCGGATTAGCAATGAATTCAGCAGCTACGTTGTGCGCGGCGCCGCCTTCGTCAGAAAAATGCAACTGCCAAAGATCTTCAAGACCGGGAGACTTGCGAATAACATCCCAGATCGAGGGGGTCCCGCCTTTTTTCGCTCCATTGTCCATGATGGCCACCCGCGGTTTGATTCCGTAAACCAGAGGCGGGCTGCTGCTCTGCGACCATCCGTGGTGCGAAACAATGTAAATATCGATCTTGCCGAGTTTATTGACCGGACACATTAACTTCAATTCCTGATCGTGGGTCAGGTCTCCCAGGTCCAGCAGACGCACCTTATCGAAGGTAATGAGCGTCCCCAGCGAACGGAAGTTTTCTGTTTTATCCACTGGATATTGCTCAACGTCCTTGCAGCTTGCGTTGTCCTGTCCAGCTCCGGGCAGCGGATGATTGATTAGTTCGCCGTCCGAACTGATGACCTCGACACGCATGCCGCGAATGGGGAGAACGTCTCCCGGTTTCGCGATCAGGTGCTTGAATTTTCCGGTTGCCAGAACCTTCTGATAGGCCTCCCAGACCGCTACCGTCGGCGCATCTGTCGTTTCACGGTTGGGACCATGGTCGATAAGCGTTCCCACTGGGATTCGCGCCGTGAGCTGGGGCACGCCGCCGCCATGATCCTCATGAAAATGCGTGATCAGCACGTAGTCGATCTGGGTGATCCCCGCCAGCTTCGCCGCCGCGGCGATGCGCTCTGCGTCGCGGGCATCATTGCCCGGCCAGCCGGTGTCGATCAGCAGCGATTGATGCGCCGGGGTTACGAACAACGTGGCCTGCCCGCCTTCGACATCGATGAAATAAACCTGCAGCGCCTTACGGTCCGGTGATGCCGGTGCAGCCCAGGCCGTGGTCAGCAAGCAAAGAACCACGCAAAGGCTCCATCCCGCTACAGGCATTCGAAAACAAAAGCTGGTCTGCGAGTCGCGGCTGCGGAGAGTGCGGTGCATTATTTGGTCTCCTGAATTTTGTTATTGCCGATGTTGGCCACAAAGATAATCAATCCAATCGCTTTTCTGGTCAAGAACGCACGAAAACGTCAGGGGCGGTTCCAAAAACTGCCCAGGGAAAGCCGCAGCCTCACACCGCCTTTTTCGTCAAAGGCAAGAATCAGGCCGGTCAAGCCCAGAGGAGTCGGCATCAGAACGCCAACCGAGGTGCTCTGATGAGTCTGCCAGCCCTGGGAGCCGAGATCGAGGCGAGCTCCTTCATACCAGCTCGCCAGAAGCGGGCGAAACGCGACATTTAAAGGATTCAGTCCGCGATAGATCAATCCGCCTCCGCCAGCCAGGGCAGAGTTCGCGTGAAATTCCTGATAGCGATAAGCATCCAGCTGGCCAAGTCCTCCCAGGGTGAACTGGTCGTAGAAAGTGAGTTTCCGTCCAAAACTGCTGTCTGCTACTCCGAGAGCAAACACGGAAAACTTTGTCGTAACCGGCTGGAAGTGGTCGAAGTTAGTTTGCAGATAAGGATAGGAATGGTTGCGGAAGCTCCATCCCATTGATCCGTTGATTCGTGTGCCTCGATTTGGAAGCTGCCCTGAGTCCTGCGTGTTGAATGTCAAGACCGCCTCGGGGTTGATGAACGGCGTATTTTGCGACGTCACATTGTCGACAGTCAATTGCTTGCTGTAACTGTCAAAACCGGTCTGCAAGCCGACACGCGCCTGCACGTAGCGCCAGGTCCCGGTGCCCATGTAGAACGAGCCTGCCACTCGGTCGCGCGCGAAATCAGCTCGGACCGGACCTTCGTAAATCGAATCGTGTTGGCGCTGCACCAGGAAGCCCGGAGCTACAAAAAAAGAAGTGCCGTCGAAGGAGTGATAGTACTCGAAGCGGGCCCCGGGGTCGTATCCCACAGAGAGATTGGTTAGAAACCGGGACTTGTAGGCGTCCTTTGAAATGCTCGTGCTGCTGAGTTGAAGTGTGGCTCGACCCGGCTCTCCCTGCGAAATCTGGTAGAACGCCGAGGGCCGAAGCAGTAACTCACGGTCAGGCCGGCGCTGGAGTTCGATGCGATACCCCTGTGGCTTGTCCGCTTCATTCTGCCATGTGTAAAACGCGCCCGGCAGGCTGGTGGCAGCCGTCAGCCCGGTCAGACTGGTCTCAAGTGTTTGTTCCGACACCGGGTCGCCTGAAAGTTTGTGTGCGAGTTCGTGGCTCGCATTTTGCTGGATGAATGGCTGGGGAGACCGCACTGCAACCACACTGCCTGAATCTGGAACCGCGTGCCTCCGGGCATTCTTGGCGCGGACGTATTCGTCCCACTCCTGCGGTGAAACCGCCAGTCGCTCCAGCGCCTGCGCATTCCGTTCTGCCGCCTGGTATCCGCTTTGAATCACGTTCTCGGTCTCGTCGAAGTCCAGCAGCCCCACATTCCGCGCGGGAATTTCTACGACCACATCGGCCAGCTTGACGTTGCGGCGTTCGTTTTGCTGCACCGCAACGCTCACCGATTGCTTCAGGATGTTTGCAATGGTGGTCAGCTGCTTCGCATCGATGGCTGCTCCTTGGAGCACCACGGCAATCACCACGTCCGCGCCAATTTCACGCACCACATCCGTGGGCAGGTTATTGACCAGACCGCCGTCAATCAGCACATGCCCTTTCCAATCTACCGGAGTGAAAATGGCGGGCAGCGCCATGGTTGCGCGCATCGCTTTCGCCAAAGATCCGTCCTGCAACACGAAAGGATCTGCGGACACCAGGTCAGTGGCAACGCAGCGGAAGGGAATCGGGAGATCGTCGAAACTGTGAAGAGCGGAATAGCCAACCGTCTCGCGGCTCAGTAGCAAAGCCAGCTGCTGACCTGGATTGATCCCGGCAGGAAGAGAAAGCCGCTTGCCAAAACGAAAGGTATATTCTCCTGTGATCCGGTTCCAATCCTGCTTCTCCACCGCAGGGCGATCTGCAAACTTGGGAGACGAACGCAGGAAATCCTCCCAGGGCGCGTCGTTCGCAATCTTCTCCAGGTCCGCCGCGCTGCGCCCGGTGGCATAGATGCCCCCGACCAGACCGCCCATGCTCGTCCCGGTGACACGATCCACCGGAATATGGTGTTCTTCCAGAAATCGAAGCACCCCGACATGGGCCAGTCCAAGCGCACCTCCACCACCCAGAACCAGGCCCACTCGCGGGCGTTGGCCGGGAGGAGCCTGAGCTTCCTGTGCTTGCGCGGAAAACTGGAGGGAAAGAAGAATCAGAAGGGGAGCAAGTAAAAGGTTCAAAAATTTGATTTGCATTTCGTGCGATCCAGAACCAATTCTCATATTGTCATGGATGCGGGAAAGCAGGAGATGGAAATAGACGCCTTACGGGTTTCTTCGCGTTCTCCTCGTAGGCCTCTGCGATCTTTGCGGTTAAAAGCTCTCTTGGTCTGCCGACGATACAAAGGGGCGAAAGGAACGTTGCCGCATGTAGTCAGGCTGATCCCGGAACAATTTACGCGATCTGCTGGTTGACTCAGCCAGACTATTTCTTGAACAGAGCGTCGAGTCCCGCCTGCGCGATGGCTTCATCGATCTCAGACTTCGCGCCGCTGGCGGCAATACCGCCCAGGGTCTGGCCGTCCGCCTGGATGGGCAGCCCGCCCTGATTTGGGAAGAAATCCGGAAAAGCCAGGGCTTCAACGTTGCCTTTTTTCATGGTCTCAGCGCCTTCTCTCGACGGAGCGCGGTAAAAGGCAGCATGCCGGGCTTTCTTCTGCGCCCACTGGATGGTGTTGAGCGAGGCAGCATCCGCTTTCTGCAGAAAAAGCAGGTTGCCGCTCTCGTCCACAATACATATGGTCACTTCAACATTCTGCTTCTTTGCTTCCGCTTCCGCCCCGGCCACCATGGTCTTGATCGCAGCCAGGTTCAAATACTTTTTGCTCGGCAGATCCGCGGCGGAAGATGTCGCCGCCAGGAAAATCAACATCACAGCCAGTAGTTTGAACATGCGCGGCATGCTAACAGTTGCGTCTAGAGTTTTCCAGACGAAACGGTCTACTGCCGCCGCAAAAAAACTCTAGGAACCTGGGGGAAAGACGAAGCAATGGTGCCCGGGATCGGAATTGAACCGATACGTCTCTTTCGAGACCGGGATTCTAAGTTCCAACCCCTATGTTCTCAAACCCGCATGGATCCAGTGTTTGCCAGCACACAGCCCACGGATGCCGAGTCAGAGTATGCCTTATTGAGATACCGCCAACTCCACAGCTTTCATTGACTTGCCTGTTTCACATGTTGCTCTGCAAGCGTTCCGGGAACAAGCTTAGTCATTCTTGGTTGAGTGCCCAAAAGCTGGCCTTGCTGGCACGGCTCAAGCCGTGCCCTTTCACCAGAGTCGCTCACACCCAAACCCTACGCCACTCCCTCAACAATCGAATCCCCGGCCGCCGTGGGAATGATCCGCGAGAGTTTCCATCCCGACGCTTCCAACAATTTGCGGAATTCTGGTTCAGTGCGTTCGCGTCCGCTGGGGAAAATCAGCATTTGCAAATCCAGAAATTTTCCGGGAGAGAAGTCGTTGCCCGGCTGAATCACGCAATCTACCACCAACAACTTTCCGCCGGGATTTACGCCTTGGCGGCAGGCTTTTAGAATTTTGACGCAGGCATCATCCGGCCAATCATGAATGATGTGTTTCATAATGTAGGCATCGGCGCCTGCAGGGACCGAAGAGAACATATCGCCGGAGGCCAGCGTACACCGGTCCATATATGGCTTGAGGGCGCCTGTTTTAGCTCCCTCCAGCACATGGGGTACCTCGTAGAGCGTGCCTTTCAAGTGCGGATTCCGCCCGAGCAGCGTGGCCAGCAGAAGGCCGTGGCCGCCGGCGACATCGACAATGTTTTGTACGCCGGCAAAGTTGTAGGCATCGGCCACAGCGGGGCCATCGATGCTGGAAAGCCCGGTCATGGCATCGTCAAAAATCCGCGATTCCTCGGGATTGTGCTTCAGATACTCGAAGATGGTCATGCCGTAAATCTCGTCGAGTGCCTGCTTTCCGGTGCGCACGCAATATTCCAGCCTGGACCATCCCCGCTCGTGCCATTCCCGGCCGGTCATGATGGCGAGCCCTCGTAGGCTGGGGTGCGCGTTGGTGCGCAGAACGGCCGACATGGGCGTCTGTGAGAATTTCTTGTCCGACCCTTCCGCGAGGACTCCAACGCAAGCGGTGGCGCGCATGAGGCGGTAGAGCGCGTCCGGTTGAGCGCCGGTTTGGGCAGCTAATTCCTCAGCTGATTTCGCCCCGTTTTCGAGCAAGTCGGGGATTCCAAGCTGCGCCAGGCACGACACCGCGCCGGCAACATACGCACCGTTCACGATCTGCAGGATGCCAGAGTGGGCTGGAGGATCTTGGTTCGGTGTAGTCGGGTTCTGAGTCATCAACCGGAATCTCCTTTTTGAATTCAAGAGCGGCGAGATTGTACACCCATCCTGCCTGGTCGCACTCTCTCACGCGAGCCTGATCGGCGGCCTTTAGACAGATGATGAAGAAGGGCGTCCAGTTCGCAGTTGACGTAATCAGGCGATTACACTCATTGACCCCCGAGTCAGCACTCCTATAGATGCCCTCCCGCACTCGCCCCTTATGCCGCTAGCCTCCGCTGGAGCACGGAAAGCCAGGCAATTCAGCCTGGCTCTTTTATTACGGATTCGTACTTTTCGCACAGCTCTGTCCCCGTCACAGGGCGGATTTCCTGATATGTCTCATTGGAATCCGTGAAGACCTTCTCAAAGGCGCAGAACAGAGTTGTGAGGGACAAGCTGATTCGAGCGCGCCGCCCGTGCTGGCCGACTCGGGCACGGTGGGCCGTCGTGCCGCAGCAGCAGATTGCCAAGCTCGCGCAAATTTCGCAGGCATCGCTTTCGAACTTCGAGAATGGGAAGACTGAGCTCGACGCCCGGACCACTTCGGAGTGAATCTCGGGGTGAGTCGGCTGTCGGCGTCGACGCCTGGCGCTTCGCTCATCGGTGTATCTGCTTGAGAAGTCTGGTGCCCGGGATCGGAATTGAACCGATACGTCTCTTTCGAGACCCGGGATTTTAAGTCCCGTGCGTCTGCCAGCGAAAGTGATCGAAGATTGCCCAGAGAATCGAACAGGAAAACGCTAAGCCCACGGCCGGTGACAGGTTCGCATACGGTTTGCTGCGGTCGCCGAAGGCTTCAAGGACTCTCGCAACCATCCAGATTGCTGCGACAGGTAATACGATACGGCGGACGATCGCGCGGTCTGCCAGGTAGCCAATTCCGTAGAGGACAATCAGCAGTACACCGAGTCCAAGCAGAGCCCCGGCACGCGGATGATTATCGGCGAGCGGGGAGGCCAGCATCTCTACGATAAGGGCCCACATGAGAATCTCGATGCGGTAACGGAAGAAGAACCCTGAGCGTAGCCAAGTCTTGGGCATAGAAAACTCCATTTCGGCGAAGGCGTCAGGGCTCTTCAATTGATAGACACTGGTCGTAGTCTGCTGCGGGTTCGATGACTTCCTGTATTCCTGGGCGATATCGAACCGATTTCGCGCACGCCACGATTCAGGGGATTCTCGCCACAGAGTAGAAGAGTTGCCCCGTAATATCGAAAAAGTATTCCCAGGTTCCGATGACGTAAGTTCCATTGGTCGCCACTGCGGGGTTCGTGCCGTTGTGATCACTGATTTTGACGGAATCCGACCATTCGATTCCCGCCGGGTTAGAGGGGCTCAGCATCCCCGTCCTGGCGTATACGCCGCCGTGGAGTTCCACCACCAAGCCGCTGTCGAGAAGCGCTACCGCAGGGCGGTCTGCGTTGTCGTCATATCGGTGGGATCCCGCGAAGTTAATCGTGCCTCCGATGACGGTCCCACGCCGATAGTGCAGCAGGTTTTCTCCAGATACCTGGTGTACCTCAACCACCTCGTTGCGATTATTAAGGCCAATGTGCGGATTGATTCCGTCATCGTAATGGATTCCATGCACACCGGAATCCCACGTGATGGAATAGTCTCCAGCCGCGGTGTTTGTAAGATGTCCGACCCGGTAATAGAGGCCGGTGCCGCGGTGGCCCGTTTCATGCACCCCCACGATGACACCATTGTCATTGATGGCGATGGAGCTATGAAAGCCTGCGTCCCAGTCGCCATAATGCAGCCAGGTAATGGATTGATTGATGCCTCCGTAAGGGTCGATCTTCCCGACCTGATAACGCAGTTGGGATCCGCTTTTGAACTGGCCAGACGACCGGACAAGGATAACGTACCCTTCCTTACTGATCGCGAAATTAGGCCAATGTCCTTCCGTGCTCCCCAAGGATTGGCTTCCTCCCCAGGTCACACTCGCCCCCTCCAGCATTCCAACGTGATACCAGAGACCGAAATTCCCGACAGCATGGCTTTGGTGAATCTCCAAAACCAGCCCGGAAGGATGTACCGCAACGTTCGTATCAACGCCATCATCGTATTTTTGACCCGGACTCCACTGCAGCGTTTGTGGTGCCACGCCGACCGAAACGTCCGTTTGGAAATTGGCGCTGCCGAGGAGATCCCCCGCGGATTCGTTGGTGCCGCCGAGCACGCCGAAGCTCCCTCCATACAAGCCAGGCAGCGCTGATGGAACGACGGCAATCGTGAAGGCGCCGATATTCTTCAGGCTTTGGCCTGGGCCGAGCGACACTGGGAAGTTGTCTTGAAGATAGAGACCGAAGTTAGTAGTGTCGATTGAAAGAGGAGAAGTTGCGGAGCCCCTGCTGCCGGTTAAGAATATCGTCGAGGATGTAATGTTTGTGATCGTGACGCTGAAATCGACCGAACCTCCTGCCATAACTTCCCCATCCTGAGTGAAAGTGATGCTGACCTCGCTGGCCTTCGCGACAGGGGCACACAGCAAGAGGGCCAACGCGATAATCGCAGTAGAAAGTGAGCTTTCCTTTGCCAAACGTTTGAAAGCCTTCCCGAGATAGAAGCTCAATTTCGTTTTCATGATTTGCTCCTTTTATTAGTGCTAGTTTCGACTTCAAGTTTCTGCTTACGACAACATCTACTCGACCGGCGACCAATCGTCGGTCGGATTGAATTCCTGAATAGAAGCAGCGATCTTCGCCGTGTCGGGGCCCAGATCTCGCTCGTAAACGATGCCGTCGCTGCCGGTCATGAACGTCATGACTCCAGTTTCGGCATACTTGACGGGCGTAGCTAAAATCGCGAAGCCACCGGTCATCTTTCCGTCGACGACGTAGTTCATGGCGCCGCCAGGCGCGTCATCGCCCTGAGCCGTGAGGATGCGCAGGGTGTAACCGTCGAGACGACGGTCTGGTCTCCGGAAAGCTCGCGCAGAGAAGACTTGGGAAGTTCGCGGAGGGCCTCGAGCGGGCTGACGTCACTTTTATCCGACGCAGGCCAATACAGGCCGTCCTGTTTGCCGGGAGTGCTGATGATGCGCTGCGCGTATTCTGGCGCCGAGCCAGAGCGGGCGAAGTAGACATCCTGGGCATTGGCGATGGCAGCGCAAGCATCAATTGCGAGCAGTTCGTTGCGCCCGATGTCGCGCGTCCGGATTTCCTGGCTGCCGGCAACTCCATCGAAGTACCAGCGGCCGGAGGAGTTCTCAGCCAGGGGCACCGGGAAGGCAAAGTTGTCGGCTCCGACGTACAGCACACGACTGCCATCGGTCATGTCGACCCAGCGGTTCATCTTCTGGTACTTGGAGACGAACGCATCCATGGCGGCCTTGTTCGTTTCCTTGTCCTCCATCATGAGGAGGGTTTTTGAATCAACGCCCAGGATGTCTGCCAGTCTGGTTTCATCGTCATTCTTCGCCGCCTTGGCTAGCGCTGCTCCAGCATCGCCCGGCGACTCAAACGTAGTCTGGTTGTTGTAGGCGAACGCCCGGCGGTTGGTTTCGAGCTTCACAACCAGGACAGTAACAGCAGCGAGTGCCACTACTCCCAACACAGCCCATCGCGTCCACTTCGTCGTTTTCTCCGCATTCGATTCCATTTTCAATCTCCTTCTTCAAATGATTTGTTTAGAGGTTAAGTAAGCACTCCGATGAAGACCCTTTAGCGACGGCGTCCGCCGCCGCCGGAGACGCGGCGCGGGGCAGGCGCATGCATTCTGGCCATCCGCGGCTGGGCGCGGCGCCCCGCCATGCTGGCACGTCCCCGATTGCTTTCGGCACGGTTGGCAGCGCCATCTCCGCTGAAACGCGAGCGGTTCTGTTGGCCGCCTATGTTGGAGCGACCCTCGTTCCCGGCCGCGCTTCCGATGTTGCGGCTGCCGCACGAGTCCGTTGTTGCTGTAGCCGCCGTTCGGTGCGACGCCGGGCCCGTTCTGACCAGCGTTGTGGTTCTGTATAGCGCCGTTGCCGCCGATCAGACCGTGATTGCCGTTGTTGCCGCCGTTGGGCAAATTGCTCGGCCCGGTCCCTTTGTCAGGATGAAAGCCGCCGTCAGGACCGAAATACCCACCCGAGTGATAACCGCCGTTCGGCCCATAATGCGTGTCTTCGCCAGGTTTGTAGTTACCGTCGGGATGAAAGGTACCGTTGTTGCCGTACCAGGCGTGATTTTGCGATCCGACCGCTCCACCATTGTTGCCGGCACCAGCGTGCTCTACTCCGCCGTTTCCGCCAATCAGACCATGATTGCCGTTGTTGCCGCCATTCGGGTTGTTGGCCGGACCAGTGCCTGGGACATCGGGGTGAAAGCCGCCATCGGGGCCGTAATAGCCATTCGGGTGATATCCGCCGTTCGGGCCATAGTGTGTATCGACGCCCGGCTTGTAGTTGCCGTCGGGATGAAAGGTGCCGTTGGCGCCATACCAGGCATGGTTTTGCGACCCGGCCGCTCCTCCTGCCCAGGGGTGATAGCCGTTGTAGTTGTTGTTGTTCCAGGTGCGGTTATTGATATAGGTGTTGTGGTTGTAGATGATCGTGGTCGAACCTCCACCGCCACAGCAGCCCCAGTTCACACCCCAGGAGTGCCAGCCCCAACCGAAGCCGCCGCCCCATCCGCCGCCTCCGAACGAGGCTCCGATGGTAATGCCACTTCCGAAGTAGAGACCAACCGTTGCCACCGGAACCGGCGGAGGGATGTAGAGCGGCACCACCACGGGCGCGCCGTAAACCACCGTCGGGTTGTACTGCGGGACATAGACGACCTGGGGATTCGCAGGTTGAATCACGATCGTGCTAGGTGCGGGCTGAGTAACAATGACCTGCGAATTGGACTGCAATGTTCCCGCCGCCTGAGCTTTGGCGCGCATCGTTTGCACGGCGGCCATCACATCCGACTGCTGGTTGGCGAAGGCCTGTCCGAGGCTCGAAGTCCACGAGAGGTTATGCGCCAGGTTGTTCAGGATCGAAGGAAACTGGGTCAGAGCTTTGACGCTGGGATCCCAATCCTGCTGGTCGACGGCCTGCGCGAGAGAAGCGCCCGTCAGATTTGTGTTTTGTGACAGCCACTCGTCTGCATCTGACACCTGATCTGGATTCGTAGCAGCGGCGAGCACTTGTGCCACCAGCGCGTCAGGGTACAGCGCGATTGGTGCAACCAGGGCATCGAGCTGAGCCGCAGTGAGCGGCGCAGGTGCCGGTGCAGAGCTGCTCTGTGTGGTGTAGCTTGCTGGCTGGGCCGTTGGCTGCGGCGCCGATGAGTAGCTGACGGCTGGCTGTGCAGCAGGTTGCGGCGTGTAGGTCGCGGCGGATGCAACGGGCTCAAGACTGGCTGAGACGCATAGACAGTTCCCGTCGTTGGAGGGACTGCCATGGTGGCCGTTGCGCGGACGCACCGCCTGCCACGGCGCATGCTTCCCGTGCAAGCCGTAATCGCCCGACATCTGATCGCCGTAAATCTGCCCTCGAAATGTCAGAACGTTGCGCGTGACCGTGCTGAAGACGATGTGATGTACGTTCACACGACCCTGAATCGGGCCAGATTGGTCGGGGCCTTCAAAGTATCCTGTAATCCGGTTGCCGTATTGTGCAATCTGCACGTGCTTAACGACCGTCTGGCCGTTCGCTATGCTTGTGGAATAAATCGTCCAGTCACCCTGCACGTTGTCGGGCGGGGCGTCTGCGAACACGGGCCGGCAAACCAACAGCGCCAGCAGAATCACGACCGCAAAGGTCAGTGTCGCGCTTGCTTTTTTCATAACATCCTCCAATCTTTGTCTCGCGACTCATTACCTTCATTGCGTCGCTGGATCTTCTATAGGCAAGGAGGAGGCCAAACCTAAATCACTTATGCGCAGTGACTTATCAGCGCCCCGGGCTCACGGGACGTCGGGAATTCTCGAAATCTCGGGAAATGACGGGAGGAAGCGCGACTTAATTTAGAGTCGGCTCGACTAAGAGGTATTGTCGTGCGGGCTGAACCGCTACTCTCTTTGGCCGCCCAGGTAGCGGGCGAGCACCGCGCCAACGATGTCCTGAATGGCACTGTTGGCGGGCTGGCCGCGCAACCGGGGGTTGCGCTGGCGCGCATCTGGCTGCTGTCGCCTGGCGATCTTTGTAATCAGGATTGTCAGCTACGCGCAGAATGCCCCGATCAGACGCAATGTTTTCACCTGGCCGCCAGTGCCGGAACCTCCAAGGACGGGGCGGAGAACTGGTCGCTGCTGCAGGGAAGTTTCCCGGCGGATTCCAAAACGGGGGCGGGCTGCCGCGTTGGGCTTGGCGGCGTCCACGTTGGATTCAAAGATCAAGGCCCTGAAAATCGACAAGCGCCGCTATCAGAACCCTTGAGTAAACATTCGTCGCTTCGAGGCCGCTCGGAACTCAGTTTTGTTTGTAGTTGAGCGTCTACCTGCTGATTGTTTCCGCAGCGATCCATTCCCGGATATAGGACGGGCAGTTCTGCAACCGGGCTCCGCGAGCTTCGCAATCTGCCAGGAAGCGGACCGCATCCTGGTCCACGAGTCTTACGTCGACCAGGTCGAGGATCAAGCTCTGAATGGCTGTCTCCGACGCACACGCATGTTCCAGTTCCTTCAGCTCATCACCCTCCAACCGCCCGATAAGCTTCAAAACAATTCGGCCCTGTTCCTCTACCCGTCTAATTTTCCACATGAATGTTCTGTACCTTCCCGTTCCCTATTATTCCGGCTCTCGGAGTTGATCAAGGTATTGCAACTGCGATGCCAACCTTGACGACATTGAAAAGAAATGATTTCCGCTTGAGTACCCACCCAAAGCTGGCCGAGATCCGCGATTATTCGTGAACCCGATCGGAATGTTCCGGAGGCACGCTGCGGGAAGATTCAGATGAAACGGACGAGCGCTGAGCGAGAGTTCAAGAAAAAAGCCCTCCGGCGGGTTTTCCGGAGGGCCGTTTGCACCGATAGGCGCAAGTTGTCAGCCTACGGGTTGATACATTTGCTGTTGCTTGGGTTCGTTCTATCCGAGCAACCCACCTGATAACACTGCGGGATGTCTTTGTACATGTAGGGCCCCTGCCGATTCGGCAATAGAGAGGTCCCGAATACCAGATTGTAAGGGATGTTCAAGGGTCCGGTGACCGACTGATCATCGTCAGCCGGTGCGGTGAATAACGTATTCAGCAGCGTGTCGGTAGGAAGGGATTCCGTTACGTTTACGGTGCCCTGGTTGGTGATTACTCCGTCCATCACATAGATGTCAGTCGTACTTGCAACCGACGGGTTGGCGTAGTGTGCCCAGCCCCAACCGGATATTGACGAGCCGTAAGAAGCTGTACAGCTGTTCACGAACTCGCCGTCAGAATTGGCCTGGGAGTAGAACATGCCCAACTCGTCTATGTTTGACACCGGTGCTTGGGTGTACGTATCCAGCGAGTAAAACTGCGGCAGCACCTGTTTTAAGTCCCGTGCGTCTGCCAGTTTCGCCACCCGGGCGAGGAAGAATAACTACAGCATTGTACAGAACTTACGACACGACAACGGGTGCGCGCGTCGCTAGAATGAACATCGGCGTCAGTTGGATCTCGGGGGGAAACGGTCACTTCGACGAGTCAGCGGAAGATTCTGTATCGATCTTCTTCAATCCGTCCAACTCGGTTTCCAACGGCGGGCTATGGATGGTAGCTGCTTTCTCGTCGGGCAACTGTGCGACGTATCTGGCGGGGACAACTTGTTTCAGCACCCGCATCCAAACCCTCTTCGCGGCGAGTCCCAGATGGGATGGCGTTGCTAATTTAGCCGCGGGTACGGCAAGCACTGTCAACTCGGGAGCAGCGCCTGTCTCTGGTGGAGTTCCTACATAATTGCTGTCCTCTTGGGAAACGGGAAGTGCGTCGACTGAGCCCTTCTTATCTGATGCGCGTCCGAGTTGGACCTCGGTGGTTTCAGCTGCTCCAGTGGAGATTTCCCGTTCCTCAGTGCGCCTCAATCCGGTCTGCGCAACAAGAGTCGAACATTCACTGACAACGCTCGCGATCAACTCCAGATCTATGACACAAGCGGTTGAAAATGAACGTTTCTCTTCGAAAATAAATTCCATAGCCGCTGAAACGTCTCGATCGTGAAATATCGGCACAATAATCAACGACCCAACGCCTTCCGCACGGAAGGTGTCACCGAAAAGTGGATGTCTTTGGGCGTCCCGCAATTGCAGCGCTCCGCCTGTTCCAATACAGGACTGAAAGAACTTTGCGCTTAAATCCAGCCCCTCCATAGTGACACCGATTCCTGTCCGAGCAGGGTAGATGACAGCATTCTCCCGCATCACTCCAACCGCCATCCCACAACATCGAGAGACAAGCTGGATTCGGCTCAACACCAAGTCGATCGCCGACTTCAGATCAAAACCCTGCTCTCTAATTGCGTCTCGCATGGCTGCAATGGCAAGAAGGGCTTCTCCGGTATTTTCGAAAACCCGGCCTCCGGAGGTCTCTTTCTCGGCATACCTGCCACTTACGAAGCGGCCTGCCAAGTCTGGCCTGGCAGTAGAGGTTTGCCGGGCAATTTCATTCGCCTGACGGCTTCCTTCGCCAAACTCCACGACGGAAAGTTTCAAGTCATCAACAAGGGGAAGCGGATTTGTTGGTTGATCGGGCGAACTGCTGATTCCGGACGGTGTCGACGACGACTTTCTTTCGGGTTTTTCAGCGTGACATGATCGCAGCGACAGCATTCGCGGAGAGCCATGGTGCAAACGGACATCCACGCCAAGGGAACGGAGGATTTGCCGATGGGATTCTAGGTGAGCGTAAAGGGCAAGTGGAGACTGAGGCCACGAACTTCTTCGGACATCAAGTCCGGTCCTCAATGCAGCGAGCAATTCAGCCGCGGTTCCGGACCAGACGCCGGTCCGCGAGGCGAACCACGCGACCAGAGCCTGATCAAATGAATCGTCGAATTGCGTCAACACGACAGTGCTCAGACTGGTTCTCCATTAGAACCTTCCGCCTCAGTTGCCCTGGAGCTGTTCGCGAAATGCGTGGCCCAGAACATCGGATGCTTACCTTGCCTCTTAACAGTTCAAGTTTCTCAAACCTGGTTTTTATGGCCAGTTCTTGGGCTTCTGACCCTCTGACGTTTCGACCGCCGGGGACGCCGGCGCCGTGGCAACAGGTTTTTTGGGGACGGGTACCTCCTCGGTTGTCAGTGCTAAACGCAACTCTTCCACTAGCTGCTTGGGAAGTTCATGAACGTTTTTAACAAGTCTCCTGGCTGCAAGTATGTTTGCAAAACATTCCCTAACTTCTTCATCCTCGATGGACGCGAGGTCATCTTCGACATGCAGAACTTCGACCAGCGTCAGAAAGCCGTTACCCTCCTCGATTCCTTCCGCAACTCGGGCGAGCGTCTTGGTCATAGGATCGAAACTGGCCCAACCTTTGATTTGAAAACTGAAATATTTCTCTTTGTGCTCATCAGTCTTGTTCTTTTGTAGTGTGCTCGGTGCCTCGGGCATGAAAATAGTCTCCTTTACATCCGGGGTATTGCTTTGGATCAGTCGAATGCGCCAATTTTCGCGGGGGAGAGCCTAGAGTAGCGGGGGGAAAGTTAAGAGATCTGCAGTTTTGATGCCAACCGGATCGGGACAAAGACCTGTGGATACTGATAGTTAGCGTCATGCCGACAAATGGGGGACGCAAGACCTTGCAGTTTGAGGAAGCCAGCTAGCGAGGAACGATGCTAACCTGCCCGATTCGCTGATCTTGAGATAGAGGGCGGAAGAGTAACGCGTAGACAGGAGTGTAGCCCGCAAAACAAAACGTCCCAGACTCGTTTAAGTCATGGGACGCTCGTCGAACAACCCCTCCCCCGAAAGTTTGTTCATAAGCATCCTATCGAGAGGGGGGATGATGGGGAATGGCCCGAATGGGCTACTCGGGATTACCAATGTTTATGCGGTTTTCCACTGTTTTCAACGCCGCTCCCAAAATTCCATGCCCGCTAGAAAACTACTTCTGTGGAAAAACCTTCTTGGCGACGTTGTAGCCCTCAACTCGCAATGCCGGCGTGCGGCCGGTGGGCGCTGACGTGCCAAATGTCGCGGTGATGGTTCGGGTTTCGTGCGGAAAGACGGTTATATAGTTGTCGTCGTAGATGATGGGCAGAATTTCCTCAGCGTCGGTCCCTCGCGTGACTTCGGCGCGCACGAAGAATGCAACATGACTGGTGGGATTGGCCAGCGTGATTGCGACCTTTCGTTCGCCGTTGGCGTCGGTGACCTGAGTGGAAACATTTAGATCTCCCCGCGGCATGGTGTTGAGCGCCGACATGTCCGCCCACTTCGCTAGGCTGGTCTTGAACTGCTCATCGTTTTTGGCCTCGCCCAGATCGTCGTCGGTGATGGATTCCCAATACACGTTCTCGGCCAGCACTTTACCAGCCGCGTCCATCAACACGGCTCGCACCAGATAAGTCGCATCGAGATTTGGGATTCTGGGAACCGTCATGGCTTCGCGTGAGGTATTCGGTTCGATGCTGAAGCCGCTGATTTCAGTGAAGAACTTTCGGGTTCCATCCAGATTGAAGAACTCTACTGCCACCTTCAGGCTATTTCGCGCTTCAGCGGTCTGGTTGACGACATACAATTTCGCTTTGGTGCGGTCTCCGCTGGCATAGTAGTCCCACACCACGTTGATCGGACGCAGCCCCTTCTTGGCCGCGAAGTATCCGCCCCCTTGTTTGAAGTAGTCATCGAACAGGTGCCCGAATAACGATGGCCACGGATTATTCATCATCCAGTGAATCATCATTTTGCGATTGGCCCAGTGGGTCGCGTAAGTTTCATATTGCGCGCGGACGTCTTCGTAGTGTGCAAGTTGGGCTTTGCGGGAAAAGTCGTCGACGTTGGCAGATGGCCCGTAACGTTTTTCGATCACGCGCTGAATATTTTCCAGCGTATTATTGCCCTCGTTGGCGCCGGCGTGGAAGTACCAGTTCTCATTGATTGGCCACAATTTGTCTGCTGGAATGAATTTCTTGAGGCTTTCCACCGGCGGAATAGTCTCGTTGTCCCCCTCCTCGGCCGACGAGCCCCGGGCAGGGCCATACTTCTCGCTGAACCAGTAATAAGGCGGCCGCCAAACGTAGGGCCCAGCCATGTGAATGCCACTCCAGGAACGGTTTACATGGGAGACGGTATCGACCACAGCATTTTGCCAGTGTTCTTCTTGCAGAATCTGGTGATAGTCGCGTAATACCGAATCTGGCGGAAGACCATCGCTTCCGTTGGCCCATATGACCACCGACGGATGCGAGCGAAGTTCGCGAATGCGCGCGCGCAGGCTGGCTCGGGCAACCCACTGGTCCTCCGCATTCCACAGGTTCCAATGTTCCCACTGCGCGCAACACATAAATCCCAACATCACTGGCATGCCTTCACGATCAGCCCGGTCGATCATGGTGTCATCGGCGATCTTCAGCTCCCAGCGAAGCAGGTTAAGGCCGAGATCTTTTGCGTAGTGCATGATGGTTGCATCGCGCACCGGATCGTTTCTGAAGAGCAGATCGGGAGAATAGACGCCACCGCGTATCAGATAATCCCGCCCGTTGATTTGCAGATAGAAGTTGCCGCCTGTGCCGATTTCCGGAAAGCTGCTGTCCGAGTCACGTCCCTGGGTAATCTTGCGAATACCGAAATCGATCGCCTGCGAGTCGGAGATGTCGGCCTTGTCACTCACCTTGAATTCCAGTTTCAGGTGATACAGCTTGGGCTCTCCCCACTGGTAGGGCCACCACAGATCGGGATCAGCCACCAGTAGCTGAGCGTAGTCAGAAGGCGTGAATGCGAACTCCCTGGTCTGGTTGCGGAACAGTTGGACATTCTGCTGGAACTTGATTGCGGGCTTGCCCGGCCGCGAGATTTCTCCGGAGAGCACTCCTGACACTGGCTGGGAAGTGTTGTTGCTCAGGTCGCAGTAGACGGTCAGCGAAGCCGGATTTGTAGCCGGAAGCGGCAAGTCGGTGCCGACGTAAGGATTCCGGATAGTTATGGCACCGCTGCTGCCGAGAAACACCCGCTTCCAGACGCCGGCATTTCTGTCCGGGACAAAGGAAATGTCGAGGTGCTTTTTTGGGATCCTGGTAGCCAAGGTATTTCCAGTTGATCCAGTCCAGCCAGCTATCGCCCAGTTCGATGCCGGTTTCCCCTTCGAGGCTTTGTTCGGGAGTGACCTTGACCGCCAGGACATTGGATCCGCCGGGCACGATGAATTCTGTGACATTGAATTCAAACTCGTCGTACATACCGACTGCGGTCGCGCGATTCGCCAACTTGTGCCCATTGAGCCAGATGTCAGCCCGGTAGTTGATTCCCTTAAAGATGAGAGAGTAAACGTCGCGACCAGACGGCGCGGTAAACGTGGTTCGATACCACCAGTCCTGCTTCCAGAGATCTCCCGGGGTGGCAAGATTCATGCCGTAGTAGAGATTCTTGTAAACGCCATTTTCCTGCAAGATCTGCAGAACCGTTGCGGGCATGTGTGCCGCGGTGTACCAGTGAGATGCATCGAAGCTCGACTGTGAGACCAGCGAGTCGTCACCGGTGACGTTGTTCGCCGAGGTCATCCGCCATCCGCTTTGCAGTTCGGTGAGATTGGGAGACTGCGGGGCGGCGAATGCCATGACGGCAGAGAGAATGAAAAGCAGGCGGGCCGCCAGCAGTGCATACGGCAGATAGCATTTCATATGAGGCTTATCAGTTTACAGAATGCGGTCGTGCAGGACGCGAGAAACCCATAGCGTTGGGCGGAGCCGCGACTCCTCCGCCCCGCCCGCCTAAAACGACAATTTCAACGCCAACTGAATCTGGCGCGGATCGCGAGCCGCGGTCAGGAATCCAAATGACGGTGTGCCAAAGGTCGTCGTGTTGATCGAATTTTGCGGTCCGGACTTGACGAATTGCAGATTGGGATGATTGAACACGTTAAAGAACTCCGCGCGAAACTCCAGCTTGGTGCGTTCGGTGACCGTGAAGTTTTTGAAAACTGAGAAGTCCCAGATCTGGTAACCCGGCCCTTGCACGCTGTTGCGACTGACGTCGCCAAACGAGCCCGCCGCGGGATCCGCAAACGCGCAGGTGTTGAAGAAGGTATTTGGCACGCAGGGCGTCGCACGCGGGTCACCGATCAGGTCAGGGCGTTGCTGCCCATCCGAATTTGCCACCCCGTTTGTATCCAGGATCGTGAACCAGTTGCCCTTGGAGACTGACGTAATCCCGCCCACCTGCCAGCCGCCGGCGATCTGGTTCAGAACCCCGCTGGCATCGCCCAGCAACCGCTTTCCGTGTCCAATGGGAAGCTCGTAGAGGTAGCTGAAGACAAAGCGATGGCGGATGTCGAAGTCCGAATTGCCGTATTCTGCCTGGGGATCTTTGAAATAGCGGAAGTCGCCACCATTCTGCGCCCCCAGGTCTGCGTTCGAAGCGATGTCAAGCGCATGCGCCCAGGTGTAGGAGGCGAGGAACGTCAGTCCGTGGGAGAAGCGTTTCTCCGCGCGCAACTGCAGCGAATTGTAGTTCGATCGTCCCGCGGAACGGAACCATCCGACGAAGCCATCAAGCTGTGGAAGAGGACGGCGATCGGCGAAGGGCAAGTTCGGATCGGGATTGGGCGCGGCCTGGTTGCCATTCAGATAGATGTACTGCTTCAAGCCCCTGGACCCTGCATAGGTCACTTCAAACACAGTGTTTGATGGCAATTCGTACTGCGTGGACAGGTGCCACTGCTGCATGTAAGGCGTGACCAGCTTGGGATCAAGCGAGAAAAAGAGCGGAGGCGGCTCAGGATCCGTCAGGGAGTTCGCCGGGAAGCCGCTGGACAGAGTTGGTATGCCGGGCAAAGAACAGTCAACCGTTGCCGGATTGGCGGAAGGCGTCCCGCAAGGCTGATTGAAATTCTTGCTGATGAAGAATGGCGGATTGAACCCCATGCTGGGATTGGAGTACGGGCCGGCCTCATCGCCGCCATAGAAAATGCCGTACCCGGCGCGCACGACCAGCTTGTTGCTCGCCTGATAAGCCAAGCCAATGCGCGGAGCGAAATTGTTCGTGTCCGGAGAAATCAGCCCGGGACTGGCAGTTGCTTGCACCGGAACGATCGCGGCCAGCATGGGAGTCAGCTGCGCGGTCACGCCTTTGGGTACGATCAGCGTCCCAGTGGAAAGATCAAAAGTGCCGAGTTCGTTGTGGCGCTCCTTGATGGTGGTAAACAGCTCGTAACGCAGACCCAGATTCAGGGTGAGTTTTGGCGTCACCCTCCAGTCATCCTGCCCGTAGAGCGCGTACACCTGATGGTGATAATCGATATTGTGCAGGTTATTGATGCTGCCGGCGTCGCTCAAGCCCACCAGAAAGGACGCAAATCCGGAGCCGCCCGTAAATTGCGCGTTCGGGTCCGGGTTATCTGTCAGTCCCGGTCCAAAGTCGAGGGTACCGCGGGGCGCCGCGGGTTGAAAAATGGTGAACTCTTCGGAACGAATGTCTGTTCCGAATTTGAAAGAGTGATTGCCGTGCACCCAGCTCAAGTTTTCCGATAGGCCGTAAGTGTTCTGAACTTCGTGTGAAGGTAGAAACTGAGGGCTGCCAATCTGGGCAATATCGTTGAAGGTCAATTGGGGGAGGCCGCCGTTTCCCGGCACATTCGGAATTCCGGGGAAGCCGCCGGGAAAATTAAGCAGTTCTTCGCTGGTCTTGTCCGCGTTGATCTGCTGGCGCTGTGAATTGACCCGGTTGTAGCCCAGGCGAAATTCATTGGTCAAATTGTTCCGGAACAGGTGAGTCCAGCTGGTGGCGAAACTGCGATACGCATTGTCTTCCACGCCGCTGAAGAAACCGCCACCGTCTCCGCCCGTGCTGTCGAAAGGCCCGGGGATCAGGCTGGGCTGATCTTCGTAGCTGAATCGGAAGAAGCCGTAGTCGTTGTCCGTATATTTCTGGTCGATGCGAACGTCGAAATTGTTGCGCGTTTCGCTGCGCACCGGATTCGAGAGAAAGTTGAATCCGTTGCCATTGACGTTCGGCTCGGGGTACAGCTTGGCGATGGCCGATGCCAGCAGATCAATTTTATTCTGAGGAATGATATTGAGCGGCATTCCGCCGGCGTCATACTGGAAGGCGACGCCGCATCCATTCCCGGCATTCCGTGCGTCGAAAATTTCTCCCACGAAGGTTGGATGACCGCCGCAATCTGTCCCGGTCTGTTGCGTCAGGTCGAGCTGGTCGGAGAAGTCTCCGGCTCGCTGCGCATCGGTCGGAACAAAGGAAGTCAGGGTTTGTGCCTGGCGGATCCGCAGCCCCTCGTAATCGACAAAGAAGAAGGTGCGGCTGTGGACAATCGGTCCGCCCAGCGTAAAGCCGAACTGGTTTTGCTTGTAGGGAGCGATCGGGCTGTTGGGATCGTCGAAGAAATTCTTGGCATCCAGTTTCTCGTTACGCAGGAATTCGTAAGCGCTGCCGTGAAAGCTGTTGGTGCCGGACTTGATGGTGGCGTTGATGATGGCGCCATTGCCGCGGCCAAATTCGGCGCTATAAGCATTGGTCTGAACCTTGAACTCCTCCAACGCTTCCACCGAGGGCTGGATCACATAGTTGGTTTCATTCAGCAGATCGGGAAGATTGGAATTATTGTCCACGCCATCGAGCAGGAAATTGTTCTGCAGGGAACGGGCGCCGTTGGCGGAAAAACCAAAGCCGCCTTCGTCGCGCGCCCCGGGTTCGCTGGGCGCCGTGCCTGCGGTCAATAACGCGAGCTGTGCGAAGTTGCGGCCGTTAAGTGGAAGGTTGGCCATTCGCTTGTTGTCCACCACCTGGCCTAGTTCAGATGTCTCTGTTTCGAGCAGGGGAGCGGCGCCGGTGACTTCTACGGACTCCGAAATTTGTCCGACCTGAAGAGAAATGTCCACCGCGATGCGCTGCTGCACATCCAAATCAACCGGTACGGAGACTGCCTTCTTGAAACCGGGATGCTCCACCGTAACCGTGTAGCGGCCCACGCGAAGCGGACTGGCGACGTATTGGCCAGAATCGTTGGTCGTGGTTTGCAAATGAATGCCGCGCTCCACATCGGACACGGTGACTTTGGCATTGGCCACAATGGCGCCGGTCTGATCGATGACCGTGCCGACGATGCTGCCGGTGTCCTTTTGGGCAAGTGCCGGCATCGATAAGACCATGCAGACCAGAGCAAGAAAAAAAGCGCGGACGTGGAAACTGACGATGCTCGACATGGCAACCCTCCTGGACCTGGCTCGCCTGCAGTCGCCTTACGCTACCGGCGGGTGAAGGAGCAGCTTGTTTCGAATCTGCAAACTAATGTTGGTGAATAGTTACGAACGCTTACTTTTACTTTCGTTCTGGGTTGTTTGTCAAGACAAAAGTCGGGCCCCGGGCCATCAAAAGGTGAATATGGATGATTCAAAGCTTCGCTTCAAGCTGCGAAAGCAAAGTTGCAAAAATGGAAAGCATTCGAAAGCAACGGTTGGGCTTTTCGCCAGCAACACTCTCGCGGAAACTTGCCTGAAGGCTTACGCTGGGGTGGTCTCCGATGCCTCGGAAGACTCCTTCGGATCGAGAATCACGACCCGGCTCAGATTGCGCGGGTTGTCAGGATCGAGGCCCTTCTTCAATCCGGTATAGAGGCCTGTGAACTGGCCGGCGAAGACGAAAGGTGCCAAGCGCGCCAATTCTGGCAAATCAAAGTCGAACTCGACGAGAAGATCTGATGCCGCCCGCACGCGCTCGTCCGCCCGATTCACGATGGCCAGCGTAGTTCCCCCAAGCCGCTTGATTTCCCGCAGCACGTCGCACTCGGCATCATATCCGCGCTCCGACAGCAGGAAGATCACAAGGGTTTCAGGCGCCACAATCGACTTTGGCCCGTGGCGGAATTCCAAAGTGTGAAAACTCTGCGCGTACGAGACCGACATCTCCGTGACCTTGAGCGCCGTCTCGCATGCCAACCCGTAGTAAGGGCCCTGTCCCAGGCAAACGTAATCCGCAAACTGCCGTGAGGAAACCAGGTCTCGGACTTGCTGATGCACGCTGTCCAGGACTTTCGCAGCGAAGGCAGGCAACTTGAAAAGCGAGTTCGCCAGCGTCCGGTCTTCAGCGTGGCATGCCGCCAAATACTGCAGGCTGATCAGCATGGAGGTGAACGATCGCGTCATGACCGTGCTCTGTTCATCGCAGGCAAGAAACGGGAGCGTGGCGGTGGCGATCTGCTGCAGCGGCTGATCCAGCGTACTGGTGACCGCCAGAGTGCGAACGTTTTTCTCCTGCTCCAGCAATTGCGCCGCGCGCACTGCTTCCGAAGTGCGGCCGGAGCGCGAAATTACAACCGCAGCAACCTCGGCTGAGCCGGGTAACACCAGGTCAGGGAAGAGCAGCAACTCGGAGGCGGGGAGGGCGCGTGCCCGCATTCCCGTGATCATGGTCCATGAAGCCGCGGCGGCCAGCGCAATGTAGTAACTGGACCCACAACCAATGAACAGCCATTCGGTCGCGAAGCGAAATGAATGCCGGATATCTGCCAGCGATTCCTCTTGCCGCAGTACATCCAGAGAACGGCTCCAGAACTCTGGCTGGGAGAGGATTTCAGCCAGAGAATGAGCACCGGCTGCCGCCGGCGGAGAAGACAAGTCCCTGGGCTTGCGATCAGACAATCGTCACCTCAATGCCGAGTTTTTTGAGAGCGCGCAAATCGGACTTGGGAATGCCGTGATCCGTGATTATTTCCTGCAAAGCCGTGGGTGGGACAATCAGCGACAGGCTGCGCCGTCCAAACTTGCTCGAGTCGCAGACCGCCACCGTGCGCTTGGCAATTCCGACCATGACCCGGTTCACCTTGGCTTCCAGAAGGTTGGGCGTACTTAGGCCGTAGTGCACATCAAAACCATCCACGCCGAGAAAAAGAATGTCGGCATTCAAACCGCGCAGGGTTTCTTCCGCGATGGGACCCACGAGCGAAAAGGAATTCTTGCGAAGCGTGCCCCCGGTCAGCAGGACTTCCACTGGGGCCCCGGTAAGTTCGGCTGCGATATTCAGCGCATTGGTGATAATCGTAATGTTATGAAAGTTGCGCAAGGCCCGCGCGATCGCAGTCGTGGTGGTGCCGGAATCGAGGATCACGACCTGGCCTTCCTTTACCAGGCCCGCCGCGGCAGACGCAATATGCAGCTTTTCTTTGCGGTGAAGCTTCTCTTTTTCGCGCAGGGTCGGGTCTTCCAGGGCACCTTCGCGGGCCGGCAACGCCCCACCGTGGGTTCGGTGTACCAGTCCG
The DNA here is from genome assembly GCA_963801545.1 of Terriglobia bacterium. GTDB lineage: Bacteria > Acidobacteriota > Terriglobia > Terriglobales > Acidobacteriaceae > JAIQFF01. Next base: position 245,800 of record CAWDFF010000001.1, read on the forward strand.
TGGGCATGTAAGACTTCCAGATCCTTGCGGATCGTGACCTGGGAGGTGTCGAATTTGCGGGCCATGTCCGTAACCAGCACGCGGCCCTCGCGGTCGAGGACTTCAATAATCGCGCGCCGGCGTTCTTCGTTCAGCACATTCTCCTCAGGGTACGACGGATTTACAGTGGGACGCAGCTTATGATTGCGCTTTCTTTTTATATCGTTTGCTTTCGATTGTCCAGCGTAAAAGTGGGGAACTGGCTCACTTCTTCTTCAGAAGCTGTCCGCTGAGAATTATGTGAGACCGCTTCTCCGCTAGAATTCCACGCCCAGGCGAAGGGCGTAACTGCGTGGAGGGGCAATGCCGGTGCCCGAGAAAAGCCCGGCGAAATTGATCAGGTTGAGCCGGTTGTTCAGGTTTTGGCCGTCGGCCTGCAGACGCACGACCATATGTTCGTTCTTCACCAGGTCCGCGCCGACCGAGGCGCCGAGCCCAAGGGAAGGCCGGACACGTCCGCGATCGAAGTTCACCCGATCGACAATCTGCGCTCCGAATTGCTGAATCGCATCGTCGATTGTGCCATCGAACTCGGTAGGCAGGCCGCTGCCATAAGAAGCCCCAAATGCCACCCAGGCACGGGGCACAACCTGATATCGGAAGCGGGTGCTCGCGGTATTGCGCTGATCCTGAGAAACAGGAAAGCGCCCGGTATTGGCCAAGGCGCCCGACGCGTCATCGCCCAGAAACAGACCGCCGGTGACGGGCGTGTAGCCAAAGCCGACCATGTTGGAGTAGCTCACCTGGCCGGAGAGTCGGCCCCAGTTCGGCAGTTCCAGCTTGGCCTCCGTGCCGTAAATCGTTCCCCGGCGGAACGCAATGGGAAAACTCACGCCGGTATTCAGCAGCAGGTCATCGTCAGCATAGTTGTCAAACGTCCGGTCGTAGTAATTCAACTCTAACTTGAGTTTTCCGAGGAAGCCCTTGGTCAGGCCTGCCTCGTAGAAGTTTCCATGCGAAGGTTCCACCGGTAAACGCAAGACCTCCGGATTGAGCGCGCCGACTGCCGCCGAACTGGCCAGCAGGATGTTTTCCGCGGCGGGAGTCTGAAAGATCCGATCATAGGACGCGTGAAAAACCAGGTCCGCGCGTGGCCAATACCAGGCGATACCCAGCCGGGGACTAAACGCGTTGCGATCCACCACAAGCTGGTAATGATCCCAACGAAGTCCGGCGCTTAGCGTCCATCGGCCCAGGCGCACCAGATCCTGGACGTACAGCGCCTGTTCACGATCCAGTCCGTGACCGGAAAAATTGAAGGCTGCAGGAGTGTCCGGATCGAACTGGCTGAAATCAGTGATGGCGTAATTGAATTGCTCGTGAATAGATCCATAGTCCAGGTCGGCACCCGCCTTGATCTCATGCCTTCCATGATGAATCGATAAGTTGCCCTTTGCATACACTTCCCGAACGCTGCGCTGCTGACCTGCGATGATCGGAGTGGATTGATCGTTGGAAACAAGTCCGGAGGAATCATCTCGGGACATCACCCGGAAGTCGCCCAGGGTATTCGCCGAAAAAATGTGCTGATAAGAAAAAATGCCGATGGTTTCGTCGGCGTCACGGTCCTGCCGCTGTCCAACCGCTTGCTGTACAAGTTCGTTCGGCACCTGAAATACGGTTTGCTCGTGTCGAACGATCAGGCTTAAACGGTCACGATCCGTAAGATCGCGATCGTAGTGGGATGCAAAGCTGCCGGTCGTGGCCCGGTTGGTAAAGTTGCTGAGCACAGGAGGATCAAGATATCGATCGGTAAGACCGCCTTCGCCGCTGAACCCCAGCATATTCTTGCCCCAACCCTGCTGCATCATCAGGTAGCCGTCGGCCGTGCCGAAGCTGCCGCCGGAGGCGACGAATTTGCCGTGCAACCCCTGCCGCGAATCCCGCGCAGTCGAGATCTCAACCACACCGCCAAGTTTTCGCCCATATTCGGCTGGAAAGTTGGCGGTGAGAATGGTCATGGAGCCGGCATCATCGGCCTCGATCTCGGGTGCAAAGGACGGCGAGCGATTGTCGGTCAGTGGCACGCCATCCACCACGTATTGAGTCTGGTATTCGGAACCGCGCGGATGCAACACACCGTTTGACTCCAGCAACCAGCCGGGCTGGCTGTTCACCAGGTCGATGATGGAGCGGCCAGGCAGCGCTGTACTGCGATGTTCCAGAGTATCGCTGCCGACCCGGTTGAGAGTGCCCGTACGATGGGGATCGACCAGCGTGTCTGAGTCCCGCACCTCGACCGCAGTCTGGGGGGATGCGACCGACAGTTGGATCCGTAGTTCGGCGGGAATGGCGGACCGGATCTCGACCGTGCTGGAGTAAGGGGCAAAGCCGGGACGCTTGACCTCGAGTCGGTACACACCGAAGGGAAGATTTCTGGCGGCCAGAGCGCCAGCCTCATCGGTCACATAGGCCTGATGAAACTGGTTCGCCTCAGAGACCAGATCGACCGAGCTTTGCAGCCCCAGCCCGGTCGGGTCGACGACCTTCAGCCGCAACCCGCCCGCGTTACTCTGGCCAAAGAGATGCGCCGTAAATATTAGGAAAACCAGGCATTTCTTCATGGTTCCGGCCGTCATCCAATGCTTTAACCAGATCGTACATGTTACACCGCCCTGATGAGTAAGGCTCGCGCCGGAAGTACCGGTGCGTCGTGACGAATCGGCCATGCCCCTAAAATCGCGGCACAACGACGGAACGAAGCTACTGGCACACGCGAATGCTTGAGCGACAGGTAGTGGGTCGGTTTGGAACCTTATGCTTTCTGGACCCTCCCCGAGGTTCGCGATGAATATGCGGGTGCTCCACCATTTGACAGGGAGCGGATTTTTGGTTTTGGATGGAAAAGCGCTTTACCGCTGCAATCAAGGCGGTGCGGTGCGTGGCGCTTCAGCCGCTGAGGTACCTCAGGGGCAGAAGCCCATCGCAAGAAAGCAGCCGAATGCAGGCCTGAAGGCCTGCTCCACCCTTTGGCAGTTCCACCTCTCTCTCAGAAGATTGCGGTGCAGCGTGCTTTCTTTCAAACTAACGCACCGCCGTCCAACTCCCCACATTGATTTGACAGAGTCGAACCGCTAGAATGACGAAGTTTTGCGTCGAGCAAGGACCTGGGTTAGAACACGGCGAGCCATCAAACCTCCGAGGGACCATGAAACTACAGCTTCAAGACCTGCCCCCATTTCACGCTCTGGCACTTGTGCTGATTCTCCTTGCCATCACACCTTCCTTCGCGGTTGCCGAGGGTAGCGCCGCCGGAGCCGGCGTTTTCAAGGCGAAATGTGTGACCTGCCATGGACCGGACGGCAGCGGAAACACTCCTGTAGGAAAGAGTCTGCAGACAGCCGATTTGCGTTCCCCCGAGGTTCAGAAGAAATCGGACGCTGAACTCACTCAGTCCGTCTCCGAAGGGAAAGGCAACATGCCTGCCTTCAAGGGCAATATTACCGACGAAGAAATCCAGTCTGTCCTGAAGTATGTTCGCACTCTGGCAGCGAAAAGCGAGCAGGCTCCCAAGAAGAAATCGGGCAACTGATCCGCCCGTCATTTTCTGACCAGCGTGTCCTGTCAGCCCGCGCGGCCTTTACTTCACCTGAAAGTTTCTTGGATCGAGCGTCATATTGTTCGACACTTCTTTCGCAGCCATGTCCCATTCGTAAATGGCGGTGTGTCCATTTTGCAGTTCTTCAGTGAAATGGATGTTGTAGTGGGAGGGTAAGGTGAGCCCGTCGGTGGTAGTGAAATCGCTGAAGTGCTCTTCCAGGGTATAGCGGATCTGTCGTTGCCTGGAGCTTTGTGTGGGGTCGCTCCCGGGATTGTTCGAGGGCGTGGTTAGGCCGACTTGATCGCTTGCGCTGGGTACGGAGCCGCCGAAACCTGACGCTGCAGTCAAAGAGTAAACCGTCAGGACGTGACGATACGTCTCCGGGTCGAAGTAGAGATGGATGTCCATGTCACTGCCCCTCTTGGATTCATAGCGGAGATCCAATAATTGTCGCCCATCTACTTTTTTCAGTCCCGCCGAGCTGAGGCGGGGATGGTTATGCTCGAGGTTTGCCAAAGCCCAGGCTGTGGATAGAGCGCCGCCCAACAAGCCTTCCTGCAAAAGGAGGGGTTGGCTCTTCACAAACTCGCCAAACGCAGTGCGCCTGTGGTCAGCAGTCGTGGCAGCGACCGCCCACTTGTCTCCGTCCGAGATAAATTGCTCGCCCCGGTAGTCAGAAGCGAACTTCATCATGATGTTGAGCTTGCGCTCCTCAGAAACCACGGCACCTTTGCCTTCCAGTTGGCTGCCACCCCCAACCGGCATCCTGAAGGTGGCCGAACCCTGGATCACGCGCGATTTATTCGCCGCACGAGCTTCCGCCGTGCCCAAAGAATCGAGATGACGGGTTACCAGTTCTTCCGGCTTTTGATCGGCAGCTCGAATCAGCGGTGGCGCTGAAAGAATCAGAGTCAGAAGCCAGAATCCTGATTTCATGTTGAGTGATCGCATCGAACCTCCTAAGAGGACACCTTTTCGACGTCGGTGCAAAGCCGCGCAGTAGCTGAACGAAGCTCTTTTGGATTTCGCCCGAGAGTATATCCTAAAGTCGCTGCAGCCTTTTTCGCCTAAACCAGATTCAAGGGTCAGGAGCTCCGATGGAACCCAAGCTTGCCGGCGCCGTTGTTGTGGGTGATGATTCCGTTCCTGGCGTTCCCTAGGAGCCATCGAAAATCATCGCTATGGAGAATCTCTGGAATCGAGCCGAGTTGAACAACGATGGGCCCGCGGTGCAGCTCCTGCTGGCGGATGACTTCGTCATGACCGTGGCCGAAGGCACGGTCTACAACAAGTCGCAGATTATTGCCTCGGTGGCAGACAAGTCCTACCGTCCCGACGTGCTGCAGTCCAGTGACATGGTGGTGCATTCCTATGGAAACACGGCGGTCGTGACCGGCGCTTACTACGAAAAAGGGGTCGACAAAGGTAAGCCGTGGGAGCGTCGCGGCCGTTTCACCGACACCTGGATGAACCTGGGCGGAAGCTGGCAGTGCATCGCCAGCCACTTCAGCGTAAAGCCGAAGTGAATTCAAGCCGAGGTGAATTTAAGAAGACAGATCAGGGCTCGGACGCCTGCCAAACCGCGGCGCGACGGCATAGTAAAGTTGCATCGTGACAATGAACGCAATGCTCCAATAGGTACTGAAAATGCAGAGCGACGCGCCGAACGCATAGAATGCCTGCGCGATCAGAATGCGGCGCTTGATCGCGACCGGCACTTCACTCGATATGTCATCCTTCACCAGTCCCGTGCCCATCGCACACGACCAGCTGACGTAAAGCGTCGTTCCCAACAGCAGAAGGTTGATCCAGTAGGCAAGAAGTGCGGTGCGGTACCTGGGAAACTCCGCCAACAGTGTGGTGGAGAACGGCGTGATCGAGACCGCGAACAAGAACGAGATGTGAATCCATGAAAGACTTCGGTCGGAGCGCGCCAGATGGTTGAGTTGCGTCTGTTGCCCGACCCAGAAAATTCCCAGAGTAATAAAGCTCATCAGGTACATCAGGAGGCGCGGTGAGAGAGCCAGCAGGGCGTGCCGCAAATCGGACTCGCTGTGAATCGACTCCATCGCGGGTACGCGAAGGTCAAGCACCAGCAGAGTCATGGCGACGGCGAATACGCCATCACTGAGGGCAGCCAGCCGTTCTACACTTTGGCCCGCGATCTGGTTGTAGGTCACCGCCATACTATGTGCCCCACATTTTGGCGGCCCATCCCGTCAGCCCACCGAACAACAGGCCGGTTCCGAGAACTCCAGCGTAGGATCTTAAGCCGAACGCATCCGGCAGGCTTATCAGCAGGCCGACAATCGCACCCGCAAGGATGGGATGCACGGGGAGAGTGACAGTGGCCGCCAGAACCCCAATGGCGAAGCGACTGGAGAAGGCCTGCAGCAACATCGTGGTGGTCATGTCTGGGTGCTTTCCGAAAACAGTCATCAGAACATCCACCAGGCCAAATACGATGCCGCATAGAATTCCGAGCGCAAGTCGATTCATGGCAGAGTTTGTACACTACCGCCCTTCCAGTCGCAAGGTGGTCGTGACCGTGTGGCCACGGGCGACTCGCCGCGCTGTATTGAACTGACGTAATTCCTGTTGCGCAGCGCAGCGTGACTTAGAATGAAACCGGTTCATGATCAAAGATGCCAAATACTGGATCGACACACTGGGTCTGATCGCTCACCCCGAGGGCGGATACTATCGCGAGACCTATCGATCGAGCCTGTCTATCCCGAGAGAGGCCTTGCCGGCGCGGTTCAACGGGCCTCGGCTGGTCTCGACCGCGATCTATTTCCTGCTCGATGGGGAAAACTTTTCGGCATTCCATCGTCTGCAGTCAGATGAGATGTGGCACTTCTATACCGGCGGCGCGTTGACTGTGCATGTGATCGCAGCCAACGGTTCGTACAGCGAACTCCAGATCGGCAGCGATGCTGAGGCGGGCGAGTCGCTGCAAGCGGTGGTCGAGGCGGGTTGTTGGTTTGCTTCGCGGGTCCGTGACCCCGAGTCGTTTGCCCTGGTGGGTTGTACGGTGGCGCCCGGTTTCGATTTCGAAGACTTCGAGTTAGGCAAACGGTCTCAGCTGATCAAGCTTTATCCGCAGCACGGGGAGCTGATCGAACAGCTAACCCGGACGTGATTCAGAAACACAAGCCGCGGATGTGCGGGATCACTTCTCGAAATTCCGCCAGTGCCGTCCATCGCGCTCCACCAGATCCTCAGCTTCTTTCGGCCCCCAGCTGCCGGACGGATAGTTGGGGAAATTGCGCGGCGGCAAGGCCTTCCACAAATCCAGGATCGGACTCACGACGCCCCAACCCGCCTCGACCATGTCCGCCCGCTGAAATAAGGTGGCATCGCCGACCATGCAATCGTGTAGCAGGCGCTCATAACCCGTGCTCGGTTGCTTGCCGAAGTAGTCGGCGTATTCAAAATCCATGTCTACCGTACCCAGGTGCATCGCTGGTCCCGGGGTTTTCGCCGCAAAGCGCAGTGCAATCCCTTCCTCCGGTTGAATATGCAAGACCAGCTGGTTGGGCGTGAGTTTTTCCACTTCGGTGTCGCGGAAAAGCACAAAAGGCGCGCGTCGAAACTGGATGACAACGTAGGTGCTCCGCGAAGCCATGCGCTTTCCGGTGCGCAGGTAAAACGGCACGCCCGCCCACCTCCAATTGTCTACCTGCAGCTTTATGGCGACGAAGGTTTCGGTGCGCGAATCGGGAGGTACGCCGGGCTCGGAGCGATAAGCAGGAACATGCTGGCCTTCCATCTCGCCTTCGCCGTATTGGCCGCGCACCGTGCGGGTCAACACGTCCTCCGAGCTTAACGGTTGCACCGCATGCAATATCTTTGCCTGCTCATCGCGGACCGCATCCGCCTGGAACGAAATTGGCGGTTCCATCGCGGTCAGGCTGATGAGTTGCATGATGTGGTTGGGCACCATATCCCGCAGAGCTCCCGCCTGATCGTAGTAACCGCCTCTCTTTTCCACGCCAACGGTTTCGCCGACGGAAATCTGCACGTGATCGATGTATCGCCGGTTCCAGATGGGCTCGAAGATTCCGTTGGCGAAACGAAAGGCCAGGATATTTTGAACGGTTTCCTTACCCAGGTAGTGGTCGATGCGGTACATCTGCTTCTCACTCGCGACCTTGAGCAATTGCTGATTCAGGGTGCGCGCCGAATCGAGGTCTCGTCCAAACGGTTTTTCGACGATCACTCTTCGCCACTGATGATTCTCTTCGGTCATCAGACCCGTGGCCGCCAATTGTTCCACGATGGGGCCGAAGAAATCAGGCGCAGTGGCGAGATAATAGAAGTAGTTGCCGTGGGTGGCATGGTCCTTGTCCACTTTCAGAAGAAGTTCTTTCAAACTCTGGTACGTGCTCGCATCGTTGAACTCACCAGCAATGTAGTACACGTGCCGTTGAAACCACTCCAACAGATCGGGATCGATCTGGCCGCTCACGAACTCTTTGAGGTCCAGAGCCAGCTTGGCACGAAATTCGTCGCTGGACATCGGGTTCCGCGCGACCCCGATGACGGCAAATTCTCGAGACAGCAGGCTGTACTTGGCGAGGTTATAGAGCGCAGGAATCAGTTTGCGGCGGGTCAGGTCACCGGCCGCCCCAAAAATGACCATCACACAGGGATCGCCAGAGCGTCCTCCCCCGACTGCCGCCACCGCCTGAGACATGGTTTCATTCCTCTGGATTAGGATTCGTCTCAGGCCACGCCAGCCACGGACGTTGCCTGAAATCTCACCTTCAACTTTTCACCCAGCCTGGCGAAAGCCTGCAGCCAAACCTGTGCCTCAGCCTCGCCGCGATCCGCCCGTTCCTGAACCTGACTGGCATAATTTCGCATCATGTCGTAGTAGGTGTTCTGGGCTTCCCAGAGGCGCACCCCGAAGGGCAGACTTTGAACCAGGTCAATCGTTTCCTCTAGCCTCGCAAGCAGTCCCGGCTCCATAGGATCGGCCACAAATCGGGCGAACAGCCGCTCAATCGTTCGGCGCAAGGCAAATTCCAGTGTGACCGCGTCGGGTTTCACACCGGTGCGCCGAATCTCCTCGAGGATCTCTCTGGATTTTTTCAGGTCCACATCATCAGCAGAAAACGCGTCCAGCAGATCTGAATTCAGGGTGAAATCGACAGCCAGGCGGAAGCGCCGGGGCAGGGGTACACCCAGGTCGGTAACAAAGCGAATCAGGTGGGCGTGCTCATCATGAAAATTGCGATACAGGGAGCGCGCCTCGTTGGTAGCTTCTTCCAGAATGATGCCCAGTATCTTTCGCTGCTCATCACGGAAGAGCAATCGCAAGGTGTAAGTGCCGGAGCTGAAGTTTTTGTCGAACAGTCGCACGAGTTCGGCGAGATCACTAGTGCCGAGTGCCTTTTCCAGTTCCTGGTCGAGAACCCGATAGGCTTCCTCGCCCTGAAACCTTCGCACGCCGCCAATCACGCTGTGATCCGCGAGATGCAGGACGCCGAATGTAATCTTGTCCGACTCCCACGTGATCTCTGACTTGACATTGGCCTGTCCCAGTACGGCCCGCAATTTCCCCTGGCGGGACGAGCGATAGTCAGTTCGCCCTATGTCATAACAATAAATGCGGGTGTTCTCTCCGTATTCTTCGAACAGCGAGCTGACTGCATAGTGAGCCCCAACCTTCTCCAGATCCACCATCGCGGGCTGGACGTAGCGTTCGTAGATGGAGCGGCCATCTCCCTGTTCCGGAAGGTTGCTCTTGGCTTGCGCCAGCAGGTCGAGAAAAGGCGTAGCAAGATCGTCGGCGAACAATTGCCCGGCCAGTTGCAGGGCGCGGCCCGCGTACTGAATCACCTGAACCGTTTCGATCCCGGAAAGCTCGTCAAAAAACCAGCCACAGCTGGTATACATCAGCATCAGGTAGCGCTGGAGTTCGAGCAGCTTCAGGGCGTTCACGATTTCGTCGTGGGAAAGCTCTCGCTTTGCCTGCCCGGTGATGAAGCGGATAATGCTCTCGCGCGACCGATCGAGAACCACGTCGACGTAAGCTTCCCGCGTTAGCCAGGGACGATCGAAGAACTTTCCGGCTTCGGCCTCGTAGTGCGGAGCGACCTTGTCCCGCAACCAGTCGAAGGCTTGCCGCAGCGGCGCCCGCCATTGCTGGTTCCAGCCGGAGTGGCCTCCGGAGTTGCAACCGCAATCGCTCCTCCAGCGTTCCACGCCGTGCACGCAACTCCACGAACTGTTGCCAATCACTTTGGCTTCCTGGGTCGGTGGATGCCTTTCCAGGTATTCCGCGTAGTTGGTCAACCGGGCGAGCTGGCTGGACTCGATGTTGCGTAGAGCAAACGCCAGCGCCATATCGCCGTAAGGTTTGTGATGCCCGTAAGTCTCGCCGTCCGTGGCAATGTGAACCAGTTGGGGCCAGGTGCGCGAATCGGAGAACGCGCCCAAAAGCCGGTCAGATAACCGCTTGCCATCCCCCAGAACATCCTCGAAAGCAATGGCGCGAGAGATCGGGCCATCATAGAAAAAAACATTCATTGCTGGGCCGGACGGGAGACGAACCGCATACGCCATTGAGGGATCAATTCGGCCGCCATCGACCTTACGCCAGGCCCGGCCGCCGAGCGGTCGCACCCGCCCTGCCTGGTAGGGAGAGAGAATTGTGAACTTGATGCCCAGCTCGGCCAGAACCTGGAGCGTCCGCAGGTCCACTGCGGTCTCCGGCAGCCACATCCCTTCCGGATGCCGGCCGAAGCGGGTCTCAAAATCTCGAATTCCCCATCGGATTTGCGTGTACTTGTCCCGCTGGTCGGCGAGCGGAAGAATCATATGGTTGTACGCTTGTGCCACCGCATTGCCGTGACCCGAGAAAGTCCGCTGGCTTTCCCGATCGGCGGTCAGGATCGCCTGGTACACAGCCGGACTCTTTTGCTCCATCCAGGAGAGCAGGGTGGGTCCGAAATTGAAGCTGATCTTGGAGTAGTTGTTGACGATCTGCAGGATGCGACCATCTCCGTCCAGAATCCGGGAGGCGCTGTTGGGTGCATAACACTCGGCTGTGACCCGCTCGTTCCAATCGTGGTAGGGATAGGCGGAATCCTGTAGTTCAACCGCCTCCAACCAGGCATTTTCCCGTGGCGGCTGGTAAAAGTGAGCATGAATGCAGACGTAACGTTCCATCAAATCTCCCGGGATAGAGTGAGTTAGGATAGCATCCCGTTATCCATCGCAGACGGCATTGAAGTAGATTGCGGCATCTGAACAGCACCGAGGAAGACCGAAAGTGAAGAACAGAACTCCTGGAGAACCGGCCTATGTGCCTTGCGCTACCTACCGTCTCCAGCTCAATAAGTCTTTCACGTTCCGGCAGGCTGCTGCGGTCGTGGACTATCTCCACGATCTGGGGATTACGGACTGCTACACCTCCCCCTTCCTGATGGCGCGCCCCGGCAGCCTGCACGGCTACGATGTGACCGACCACACCCGGTTCAGTCCTGAACTCGGAGGTGAAGAAGAGTTCCACGACTTTGCCAGACGGTTGAAGCAACACCAAATGGGTCTGGTTGTCGACGTGGTGCCCAACCACATGTGCATTACACATCCTTCCAACGTGTGGTGGTGGGATGTGTTGGAAAATGGCCCCAGCTCGCCCTACTCTCGTCATTTCGATATCGACTGGAACCCGCCCAAGGCCGAACTGACCAATAAGGTCCTGCTGCCATTTTTGCCCGACCAATTCGGCCTGGTACTTGAGAGCCAGTTGGTCCGCGTGATCTATGACGCGGGTGCGTTTGTTCTGGATTGCCAGGGCGTGCCCTATCCGCTGGCCCCGCGCTCCTGGAGCCTGCTTCTGGAAAAGGTGCTCGAAAGGGTGCAGCCGCAACTACGCGAAGGTGACGAGCATCTGCTCGAGCTGGAAAGCATTCTTACCGCGCTCTCCTACCTGCCCTCTCGAGACGAAACCGATCTGGCCAAAATCCGGGAACGGCAGCGCGAAAAGGAAATCATCAAGCGCAGACTTTCGGCCCTGGTGGAAAACAGCGCAGTCACTAGCGCAGCGATGCGGGAAGTGTTGACCGCGATCAACGGCTCCAAGGGAGACGCGCACAGTTTCGATCAACTCGAGCGGCTCCTGGACGATCAGCCCTATCGACTGAGCTTCTGGCGAGTGGCGGCGGACGAGATCAACTACCGCCGATTTTTCGACATCAACGATCTGGCAGCCATCCGTGTGGAGATTCCTGAGGTCTTCGCCGACGTTCATGGCATCCCTTTCGCCCTCATCCAGAAAGGCCTGGTTTCTGGAATTCGCGTGGACCATCCCGACGGATTGTTTGATCCGCAAAAATATTTCGAAGACCTGCAGGCTCAGGTCCCGCTACCGGGCGAAGGGCCCGCTGCAGCCGGCAGCGCAGTACGGCGGCGCTTGTATGTTGCCGCGGAGAAAATCCTGGTGGGCGACGAGGAATTACGCCCGGGCTGGGCAATCGAAGGGACGATCGGCTACGGATTTCTGAATCTGCTCAACGGGCTTTTCGTGGATGGCTCCAGGAAGCGGGTCTTCCATCGCCTTTACCGCAAGTTCACTGGCTGGTCGCAAAGTTATGCCGACCTCATCTACGAGAGCAAACGCCTGGTCATGCAAGTCTCGATGTCCAGCGAATTGAACGTCCTTGCCCGGCGCTTGGATCGTATTTCCGAGCAGCACCGGCGCTCGCGAGACTTTACCCTGGAAAGCCTGCGCGATGCATTGCGCGAAGTGATTGCCTGTTTTCCGGTATACAGAACTTACATCCGCATCGACACGCAACGGCCCGATGACCAGGACGAGCGTTATATTCGCGCCGCGATCAAGATTGCAAAGCGCCGAAATCCGGCGACCAGCGGATCAGTCTTCGATTTCATTCAGAACCTGCTCCTGCTCAAAGATCCCGACAGCATCGGCGATGCCGAGAGAGCCGAGCGCCGGATGTTTGTGATGCGCTTCCAACAACTCACTGGACCGGTGATGGCGAAAGGTCTGGAAGACACCGCGTTCTATCGCTATTTCCCCTTGCTTTCGCTGAACGAGGTCGGTGGGTCTCCCGAAAACTTCGGAGTCTCTTTATCCTCGTTCCACGAGAAGAATGCGGCCCGGCGAACTTCCTGGGCCAACGCGATGCTGGCCAGTTCAACGCACGACACCAAGAGAAGTGAAGACGTTCGAGCGCGTATCAACGTGCTCTCCGAGATTCCCGCGGAATGGTATCGGGCAATACGTGCCTGGCAGCGCTTGAATGAGGACAAGAAAATCCTGGTGAATGGGGAGGCGGTGCCGAGCGCGAACGAGGAGTACTTCCTGTATCAGACCCTGGTGGGCGCGTGGCCTCTCCAGGCCATGAACGGCAAGGAATACACGGAATTCGTGGGGAGAATTCACAGCTACATGGAGAAGGCGCTGCGCGAGGCCAAGGTCAATACCAGTTGGGTCAACCCGAATGCCGAGTATGAAAGTGCTTTCCGCGGATTTCTTGACGCGGCCCTCGATCCATCGGCTGGCAAAGCATTTCTCGACGACTTTGCGCCATTCCAGGCGAGGATCGCAAAAGCAGGAATCCTCAATTCGCTTTCCCAGGCCGTGCTGAAGATTGCCTCTCCCGGACTGCCGGATTTTTATCAGGGAACGGAGGTTTGGAACTTCAGTCTCGCTGACCCGGACAACCGTCGTCCGGTGAATTACGAGCAGTTACAGGCCATGTTGGCGGGGGTTCGTGACGCCGTGGACATGAATTCGCCAGGCTTGGTCGACAGGTTAGTCACCGATCCGGCGGACGGTGCGCTCAAATTGCACGTCACCCGCTGCGCGCTCCAGTTGCGCTGTAAACACCGCGCTCTTTTTGCCAAAGGCAACTACGTTCCACTGCGCGCAATTGGAACAAGACATAAGAGCGTGATCGCTTTCGCCCGCTCCTTCCGTGGCGCTACAGTCATCGTGATGGCCGGAAGGTTCTTTGCTCAACTGGGCGCGCAAAGCCGTCTTCCAGTGGGAGCGGAAACCTGGGGCGATACCGAGGTGTTCCTGCGGAAACGGATTCCGCCGGGCACCTATCGCGACGTGCTGACCGGGCAAACCGTTTCTTCGGTGGCGCGGGATGGCGATCCGGCGCTTCCGGTTTCCGAAGTGTTTTCGCACCTGCCGGTGGCCCTGCTGGTTAATGTCGAGGACTTCGTGAATGGCGGGTAAGTCAACCGAAGGTATTTGGGAACTCAAATTCGGCGCGTCGGTCCGTAACGGCCAGACCGAGTTTCGCGTCTGGGCCCCTGAAGTGAAGAGTCTGGCGGTGCGCATTCTTGGACAACAACCTCGCACCCTTCCCATGACTCGCGAATCCGCTTTCGGATTTGGCGCGGAATTTGTGGCCACAGTTTCCAGCGTTGGCGAAGGCGCAGATTATTTTTACGTTCTCGACGGTGAGCGCGAACGTCCTGACCCCGTTTCGCGCTGGCAGCCACGAGGTGTCCACGGTCCTTCTCGCATCGTCGATCCCGGTTCTTTCGACTGGTCGGATCACGGCTGGCGCGGCATATCGCTCAAAGACTTCATCATCTACGAACTCCACACCGGCACGTTCACGGCCGAGGGCACGTTTGAAAGCGTCATTCCCCGCCTCCCGTATCTTCGCGACCTCGGCATCACCGCGATTGAAATCATGCCGGTCGCAGAATTTCCCGGAAATCGGAACTGGGGATATGACGGCGCCAGTCTTTACCCTCCGCAGTCTTCCTACGGCGGTCCCACCGGTCTAAAGGAACTTGTGGACGCCTGTCATCAGCAAGGGCTCGCAGTCGTGTTGGACGTGGTCTACAACCACCTCGGTCCCGAAGGCAACTATCTTCCCGAGTTCGCGCCCTGCTTCACCGATGCCCACCACACGCCCTGGGGCAAGGCCATCAACTTTGACGGGCCTGGAAGCGACGGCATCCGCCGCTGGGTCATCGACAATGCTCTGTACTGGCTCACCGAATATCACGTCGACGCCCTTCGCCTCGACGCCATCCACGGCATCTACGATTTCGGGGCTCGCCACGTTCTCGACGAATTGTCGGAAGCGTTCCATAACCAGGCTGAGCGCCTGAAGCGCCAGGCCTGGATCATTGCCGAGAGCGATCTCGAAGATGTCCGCATCATCAATCCTCGCGCCGTCGGAGGCTACGCTGTTGACGCCCAATGGCATGACGACTTCCATCATGCGCTTTACGCCCTGATTACCGGAGAGCGGCAGGGCTTCCTGACCGATTTCGGCGAACTGGCCGATCTTGCCAAGTCGATCCGTGAGGGATTCGTTTTTGACTGGAAATTCTCAAACTACCGCCAGCGCCGCTATGGCAGTTCATCGAAGAATCGTCCGGGAGAACAGTTCGTCGGCTTCATCCAGAATCACGATCAGGTCGCCAATACCAGCCGCGGCAAACGGCTTTCAGCCCTGGCTTCCCTGGGACAGCAGAAGCTGGCGGCGGTACTGACTCTGTGCTCGCCCTTCCTTCCGTTGCTGTTTATGGGAGAGGAATACGGAGAGACCGCGCCGTTCCTTTTCTTCACCAGCTTCGAAGATCCCCATTTGGTCAATGCCGTGCGCGAGGGACGCAAAAGGGAATTGGGAGCGCACTACTCGGAAAGTGATTTCGCGGATCCGCAAGCCGAGAGCACCTTTAACCGCTGCAAGCTCGACTGGTCGAAAACCGATCGCTTTTCTCATGCAGAGATTTTGCGCCTCCACCGAGATCTGATTTCCCTCCGCAAACAGCACCCCAGCCTGGGAAACTGCAGCAAGGATCTCACCGAAATCCAGTTTGACGAAAAGTCGAAGTCTCTTGTGATGCGACGAAACGACCCGTCGGGCAGCGCCGCCCTCATCGTCTGTAACTTTTCCGCCGACGCGCAGACGATTCCAGTGTCGCCATCACGCAGTGAAGCTGCGACTCGCTCTCTGGACCGGCGACCAGGCGTACGGCGGCAACTCCGATCCGCGCCGGCGGAGAGCTGACGCCGGCTCAGGCTCTCAGCAGTGCGCCTCTCAACGTTCGAACTGCGGTGTATTTGATCTAAGTAGCGCCGGCGTCCCGCCGGCTGTTCGGTGGGCATCCTGCCCACCGCGCTGAGGGCGAGACGCCCTCAGGAAAGCCGGCAAAGTCCTGCCCTGAGCAAAGCCGAACGGATGCCGGCGCTACTTTTAAAACCTGCAGTTATCTCATCTGAGTCCCACGTCCAAGCGACTGTTGCGCCTGAGTACGCACCGCCACCCCATGTGATAAATTTCAAAATAGGCCGCATAACTCACTGTTTTTCACCGTCGGCACGTGCTTGACGCATGTTTCCGGACTTAATTGCCTCTTCTCTGATGGAATGGAGCACGAAGAGGGAGTGGCGCGAAGCACTGAATCCTGGGGGTCGACACTGTCAATGACTCGGGCAGAAATGACGGGCGGGGAAGGGGACGCCATCAAACCCGCGCTCGCCCGAAGAGTGGTCATTGAAAATGTTCAGCCGGAAGTCGACTGCGGACGTTTCCCCATCAAGCGCATAATTGGCGACCGCGTAGAGGTAACCGCAGATATCTTCGCCGACGGTCATGACGTCCTGTATGCCGTCCTCCGCCACCGCCCTGCCTCCCGGCCTGATTGGGAAGAAATCCCCATGCAGCCTCTGGTGAACGATCGCTGGCAGGCAGAGTTCCGGGTCAACGCCGAGGGGCGGCATCTCTACACCTTCCAAGCCTGGACGGATCGATTTCAGTCCTGGACACGCGATCTGGCAAAAAAGTTTGAAGCAGCACAGGACCTCTCCGTCGATATCTTGATTGGAATGCAGTTGATCGAGGCCGCAGCTTTGCGTTCCAGTGGGAAAGACCGGGATTTCCTCGCCGCCAGCGCCAAAGAAATTAAGAAACTGGCTGCACGAGACGTCCCCGGCGCCGTAAAGGCGGCATCAGGTCCCGAGTTGCAAGCCGCAATGATCCGAAATGCCGATCGCCGGCACGCGACCACATTCGGAAGGGAACTGGCGGTCGTGGTGGATCGCGAAAAGGCCCGCTTCAGTGCATGGTACGAAATGTTTCCCCGTTCGTGTTCCCTCCGGCCGGGCCGGGGCGGAACTCTGCTGGATTGCCTCAAGCGGCTGGACTACGTAGCCGACATGGGATTTGATGTGGTCTACTTTCCTCCCATTCATCCCATCGGTCGCGTGAATCGCAAAGGGAAGAATAACGTGGAGAAGGCCGCGCCCGATGAAGTCGGCAGTCCGTGGGCCATTGGGTCACGCGAAGGCGGGCACAAGGCCATCGATCCGCAGCTAGGTACGCTCGATGATTTCAAAAAGTTGCTCGCACGGGCCCGGGAGTTGGGCCTGGAAGTAGCTCTCGACCTCGCCTACCAGTGTGCACCCGATCATCCTTACGTTAAGGACCACCGGGAGTGGTTCCGCGCCCGGCCCGACGGCACGGTGCAATATGCCGAGAATCCGCCCAAGAAGTATCAGGATATTTATCCCTTCGACTTTGAGACGGAACAAAGCCAGGCCCTGTGGGAAGAACTTCGAAGCGTCGTGCTGTACTGGATTGATCAGGGTGTGCGTATCTTCCGGGTCGACAATCCCCATACCAAACCCTTCGACTTCTGGGAGTGGCTGATCACCGACATCAAGAGCCGTTATCCCGAAGTCCTGTTTCTCGCGGAGGCTTTCACTCGCCCCAAGGTGATGTATGAATTGGCCAAGCTGGGGTTCACCCAGTCGTACACATATTTTGCCTGGCGCAATACCAAGCCTGAGCTCACTGAATACTTTAACGAAATCATGCAAACTGATGTCCGTGAATACTTTCGTCCTAATCTGTGGCCCAATACGCCCGACATTCTGACGGATTATCTCCAGCACGGCGGGCGCCCCGCTTTCATGACCCGGCTGGCGTTGGCGGCAACGCTGGGAGCGAATTACGGAATCTATGGGCCCGCATTCGAGCTCAGCGAAAACCGCGCGGTTCGTCCGGGAAGTGAAGAATATCTCGACTCCGAAAAGTATCAGATCCGCAACTGGGACCTGGACCGTCCCGACAACCTGGCCAAGCTGATCGCAACGGTGAACCAGATACGCCGGGAAAACCTGGCTCTACATGGCGACTGGAGCCTGCGTTTTCATCCCGCCGATAACGACCGGATCATCGTCTACAGCAAAATGACGGACGACCTGCTCAACATCATCGTCGTGGCCGTAAATCTGGATCCGTATCGCACGCAATCGGCGTGGGTCGATCTGCCGCTGGACCTGTTCCACCTCGACCCGCGCCAGCCCTATCAGATGCACGACTTGCTCACGGATGCACGCTACGTCTGGCGAGGGCCGCGAAATTACGTCGAACTCAATCCGCAGCGCTTGCCGGCGCACATTTTCTGTGTCCGGCGGCGCGTGCGGACTGAAAACGGCGTCGACTATTTTGTCTGAAAACTGGTTTACCTGAAGGCGGTAAACAGGAAGAAGGGAACTTGCCATCAGCTCAGGACGTGCTCTGGTACAAAGACGCGATCATCTACCAGGTCCACGTCCGCACTTTTTTTGACACCAACGGCGACGGCATCGGCGATTTCCGTGGTCTGGCTCAGAAACTTGATTACCTTCAGGAATTGGGAGTGAACGCCCTCTGGCTGATGCCATTCTTCCCCTCACCGCTGAAGGATGACGGCTACGACATCGCCGATTACACCACCGTCCACGCCAACTACGGCAATCTCGACGACTTCAAGCTTTTTCTCCAGGCTGCCCATGAGCGCGGCATCCGTGTGATTGTCGAACTGGTGCTCAACCACACCTCCGATCAGCATCCCTGGTTTCAGGAGTCCAGAAGTTCGCCCGACAACCCGCGCCGCGACTGGTACGTCTGGAGCGATACCGACACGAAGTACAAGGGGGTCCGGATCATTTTCGTGGACACCGAACTCTCCAACTGGGCCTGGGATCCGGTCTCCAAGGCCTATTACTGGCATCGCTTCTTCAGCCACCAGCCCGATCTCAATTACGACAACCCCGCGGTTCGCGAAGAAATGTGGAAGGTGATGCAATTCTGGGTCGAGCTCGGCGTGGACGGATTCCGCCTGGACGCGGTCCCCTACCTTGTGGAACGAGAAGGGACCTCGTGCGAGAACCTGCCCGAAACCCACGCCGTCCTTAAAGAGCTGCGTGGAAAGCTGGACAAATATTTCCCCGGCAAGATGTTGCTGGCTGAGGCCAACCAGTGGCCCGCCGACTTGCGCGCCTACTTCGGTGATGGCGATGAATTTCACATGGCATTCCATTTCCCGCTCATGCCCCGAATGTTCATGGGGCTGAAGCTGGAAGACCGCAAGCCGATCACCGAAATTCTGAAGCAGACTCCGCAAATTCCATCGCCCTGCCAGTGGTGCCTGTTCCTGCGCAACCACGACGAGCTCACTCTCGAGATGGTCACCGACATGGAGCGGGACTACATGTACGATCAGTACGCCCGCGACCGGCACATGCGGATCAACGTCGGCATCCGCCGACGCCTGGCGCCGCTGCTCGACAATGACCGCCGCCGCATCGAGCTGATGAACGGAATGCTCATGTCGTTCCCCGGCACCCCGATCATTTACTACGGGGACGAAATCGGTATGGGCGACAACATTTACCTCGGAGATCGCAACGGAGTTCGAACTCCGATGCAGTGGGATGGGGGCTGGAACGGCGGCTTCTCCACTGCCGATCCGGAAAGCCTGTACTCGCCGCTCATGCTTAATCCGGTCTACGGCTACCAGGCGGTCAATGTCCAATCGCAGAAGCGTTTCGACCACTCGCTGCTCTCCTGGATGAAACGCATCGTGAGGGTACGAAAATCCACACCAGTCTTCGGCCGCGGGTCTATTGATTTTCTCTACCCCGAAAATCACCGGATCCTGGCCTACGTGCGCCAACTGGAAAAAGAGTCCATCCTGGTGGTAAACAATCTTTCGAGCACCGCTCAGGCAGTGGAACTCGATCTGCGCCGCTTCAAAGGCAACATTCTGATCGAAATGTTCGGTCGAAATATTTTTCCCCGGGTAGGAGATTTACCCTACCTGTTGACGCTGGGACCTTATCAGTTCTACTGGTTCCGCTTACGCAGGATTTGATCTGAGAACTAAGAACTGCGATCTGAAAACTGGTACTTGAAGTCAGCCGCCAGCGAGGCAACGATTGCCCGAGGAAAGCATTCTGACCGATGAGTTTCTGCGCCAGCTGATCAACGTCGGCGAGGCGGACATCCTCGTCGGCGTGCCTACTTACAACAATGCCGCGACCATCGGCCATGTCGTGCAAACCATCCGTGCCGGACTGTTGAAGTATTTCCCGCGCGAGCGCGCTGTAATCGTCAACGCCGATGGTGGCTCGCGCGATCAGACTCCGGACCTGGTTCGTGGCGCCTCGATCAACGACCTCCAGGTCTCTTCGGACCTTCAGGCTCTGCGTACCTTGCACAGCATCAGCGCCGAATATCCCGGAGAACCATCGACTGGCACGGCCCTGCGCACGATCCTGGCTTCCGCGGAACTGCTGCGCGCCTCCGCCTGCGCCGTGGTCTCTCCCGATTCCACCACGATCGAACCCGACTGGATCGAACGCCTGCTGCGCCCGGTCTACCAGGGAACTTACGATTTCGTCACCCCGCTCTACCGCCGCCACAAATTCGACGGCCTGCTGATCCGCAACCTGGTCTATCCCATGACCCGCGCCTTCTACTGCAAGCGGGTCAAAGAACCCTATGCCTCGGAATTCGCCTTCTCCGGCCAGCTCGGCAATCACTTTCTGGGACAGGAAATCTGGACCCACGAAGCCGGCCGCACGGGCACCGAAATCTCCCTCACCATCTCCGCGATCACGGGAGGCTTCCGTCTGGCGCAAACATTTCTTGGCGCCAAGCCCCACCTGGACGCCCGTTCCGCCGACCTGGTCGCCGCCATGCGGCAAACCGTGGGCGCGTTGTTCTGGTCGCTCGAACCTAACTTCCAGCTTTGGAGCACCCACACCGATTCGCAGAACATCCCCACGCTGGCCCCCGGCGAGGAATTAACTCTGGAGCCGCTGCGCATCAACCGCAAGCGCCTGCTGGGGATGTTCCACTCCGGCGTCGCCGAACTGGAGCCTGTTCTCAAACAGATTCTTTCTCCCCCAATGATTACCGAGCTCCAAAGAATCGCTACGCTCGACGAAGACGAGTTTTCCTACGGCGACGAACTCTGGGCTCACACCGTCTACGAATTCGCCGCTTCGTATCACAAGTCGGTCATCAGCCGCGATCACATCGTCCAGGCCCTGGCCCCGCTTTATCGCGGAAGGGCATTTACGTTCCTGGTCGAGAACCGCGATTCCTCGGGTGAGGAAATAGAACAGAACGTGGAAAACTTTTGCCTGACGTGCGAGCGGCTGAAGCCGTCCCTGGTCGAACTCTGGAACGGAAGGAAGTGAGGTCACGATGCGGGAAATGATTGTGAACGAATTAACTCAGGCCACGCAGGAATTGATCCGCGAATTCGCGCGCTTCCTGCCTCGCCTGATGGTAATGCTGATCGTCGTGCTCGTAGGCTGGGCCATCGCCTACCTGGTCAAGTGGATCCTGCGCAGCATTCTTCGACTGATAAAGTTCGACAAGCTCTCCGAGGGAGCTGGCGCCGCTCAACTGCTTAATAAAGCCGCACTGCCGTCCTCCACCGAACTGGTCAGCCGCTTCGCCTTCTGGCTGGCCTGGCTCGGCTTCGTTCTGCTCGGAATCAGCGCTCTCGGCATTCTGGGCATGCAGGAATATGTAACCCGCTTTTTCGTGTTCCTGCCGCGCCTGATCGTGGCCGTGTTCTTCCTGTTTTTCGGATTGCTCGCCGCCAGTTTCTTCTCCCGCGCCGCGCTCCTCTGGGCCGTCAACACCGACATGCCGTCCCCGCGACTGCTGAGTTCCTCGGTGCGAATCCTGATCACTATCTTTACCGCATCGGCGGTCTTCGAGGAACTGGGCCTGGCGGACTCCACCATGCTTCTGGCCTTTGCCATCGTGATGGGAGCCGTGATGCTCGGCTTGGCCATCGCATTCGGCATCGGCGGTCAACACCTGGCGCGCAGATTTCTGGAAGCCCGGTTCGCACCCGAGAAAAAGGAAGGCAAAGAGCGAGAAGACGAACTGTCACCGCTGTAGTCACCTGCGGAGAGAACGGGGGACGCAAGAATCGTGTGGGCCCGGGTCTCCGACCGGACGGGCGGGTCAAATACTCGCCTTCTTTCCGCGACGGCTTCAGTTGCAGCGGGACCCGCAAGAGTGCTAGTGAGCGATTGCCATGCTAACCAGCTCAGTTCCGGAAGAGTCGTTTCTGGTTGCACTGCGCACTACCCTGCCTTCTATCCTTCCGGAATTCCTCATGCAGCGCCGGTGGTTTGGGGGCAAGGCACGCACCATCCTCTGGGTCGAGGTTTCAGACGTCGTTCCCTTTTGTCCGAACACGTTACGTTCCTATTTCATCCTGGCGAACGTTCAATACGCCAGCGGGCCTGCGGAAACCTATCACATTCCCCTGGTCCGGGGACCGGGCGAGCCCGCATCCGAGATGAGATTTCGACAAGAAGAATTCGCGGAAGATATCGTTCTGCACGACGCTCTCACGGATCAGCATTTTCTCGCCTCGCTCTTGGACGCGATCGCTCAGGATCTTTCCTTTCCAGGAGCCAATGGAGAGATACGCGCTATTTCGACCAAAGCCCTTCGCCCCTTGTGGGAGCCCTCACAAGGTCCGCTCACGCCATCTCTGGTGAAAGCGGAGCAGAGCAATAGCTCGGTGGTCTATGGCCGGCGCCTGGTGCTCAAGATATTCCGTCGTTTGGAAGAAGGGATGAATCCGGAATTGGAGATCGGTACTTTCCTGACCGAGCACACTTCTTTCGGAAATGTGCCCCCGGTAGCCGGCCGCGTGGAATATTGCAGGGCGCAGGGAACACGAACCTCAGTCGGCGTTCTCCAGGGTTACGTGGCGAATCAGGGCGATGCCTGGCAGTTTACCCTGCGAGGTCTCGCAGAATATTACGAAAAGGCGCAGCGAGTGACCACGTTGCCTCCCGGCAAAATTCCTCGCGCGTCGATCCTCGAGCTATCTTCTCAATCGGTTCCAGATGAGGCGCGGCAAAGCATCGGCCCTTATCTGGATTCGGCCGCGCTGCTGGGCAGGCGGACGGCCGAGCTTCACCTCGCTCTGGCCTCTGCGCGCCAGGATCCGGATTTCATGCCACAGCCGTTCTCCGCAATGGAGCAGCAGGCTTTCGTGAACTCCGCCGTCAGTCTCTTGACCGCCAACTTTGGCCTGCTTCGCCGCCGCAAGCAGGAAATGCCTGACCACATCCGGCGGGAAGCGGAACCGGTTCTCAACCTGGAAGACAGCGCCCGCCAGCGTTTCCAGCTTTTTGGCCGGACCAAACTCTCGGCCATGCTGACACGCATCCACGGCGACTATCATCTCGGCCAGGTTCTCTACACCGGCAACGATTTTGTGATCATTGATTTCGAAGGCGAGCCCGCTCGCTCCCTGGAGGACCGACGCAAGAAACGGTCGCCGCTGCAGGACGTTGCCGGAATGCTGCGCTCGTTTCACTACGCTGCATATGCGCCACTGCTGCAGCAAGCGGACGCGCACAAGACCATTGATGAAAGACTGCAGGCTCTGGGAACCTGGGGACACTACTGGCAAAAGTGGGTTTCAGCCGTTTTTCTCAAGGGCTACCTTGATCTTGTGGGGGATTGCTCGATCATTCCCGGCCTGCGGGATGAGTTGGCCCTGATGCTGGATGCGTACGTCCTGGACAAGGCCATCTACGAGCTGGGATATGAACTCAACAACCGCCCATCCTGGCTCCGGATTCCACTGGACGGTATAGCACAGCTTTTTCAGCCACCGCAACATTGATCGACTGTCGGGCGGTTTTTCTCCTACGCTGCTACTGGCGCAGCGCCTCAGGGTACGTGTGAGCGAGTTTTAAAGTAGGACGGAGCCGCCACAACCCAGCCGCGCAGCGGCGCAAGAATGCAGCCCAGGGCGTAAGCCCTGGGTGAACGTGGGCAAGCGAACAAGCCCCGAAGGGGGCGGAAGAAAGGTTCTAACGCACTTCACCACCGCGTCGCGGAAGATCGCACGGCTTTTAGCTCGAACGCTGAGCTTCACACACGGTCGGCGCTTTCGCCCTTTCAGGGCTTCATCATTTCTGCGCTTCTCCCCCCGGGCTTGCGCCCGGGGCTGCATTCTTGCGCCGCTTCGCGGCTTTCGCCTCAGCTCGCCGCCCTGCTGCTTCTCCCGAAGGCTTTCTGGATCAGCGTATAGCGAGCCGCTCCCATGATTCCGCAATCGTCATTCAGGACGATCTTCACTGGCATGTCTTCAAGCAATCCCCGCAAGCGTCCCTTGCTCAGGAATGACTCAATGAAGATAGGGTCTTTCATCTTGCTTAGGTTCCTGGCAGCAATAATGCCGCAAACAAAAATGCCCCCGGTGGACATGAAATTCAGCGCATAATCCCCCGTCTTGGCTCCGTAAGCGCTGACAAAAACTGACATCGTTTGTTCGCAGATAGGCGCCTTGTTTGCCTGAGCCATTTGCGAGATCAACGCCGGAGCATCATGCGCCTTGTCCATCTGCTCTTTCAGCCAGGCAGGTTCTTCCGCTTTCTTGGTGTCGCGGAGAAAGTCGTAGATGTTCTTGATACCCGGCCCTGAAAGAATTCGCTCGCTGCTCACGTGACCGTACTTCTTCAAAATGTAGCGAAACAATTCAATTTCCAGATCGTTCCTGGGGGCAAAGTCTGTATGCCCACCCTCGCACGCAAAAGGATGGTGCCGGAAACCGTCCCAGTAAAGGCCAGCGACGCCCAGGCCGGTTCGTGCCGAAATGACTGCCCGATTTCCTTCCGCATCCTCCGAGCCTTCGCGCAGCGTGACCACATCCTTGGACTCCATGGCATCGACCCCGTAGGCGTAGGCTTCGAGATCGTTGATCAGTCCCATCGAATCCAATCTGAGCTGCTGCGCCAGTTCGCGCGAATCGATTGTCCAGGGAAGATTCGAAATCTTGCTGCGTCCCTCCGCGCACCGGCCCGGCCACTCCAAGACACGCGCTGTGCACGGGAATTCCTTCGCTCTTGACGAAGTCGGCAATGATCTCGGTGAGTCCGCCGTGTTCCTGGCTCGCGTAGGTCTTTTCGATCACACATTTCAGTTTGGTACCTTCCGTTTCGAAGGCCGCCAGTCGAGTGCGAGTTCCGCCGATGTCGCCTGCGAGAATCATGGTTCGATTTTCCTCCATTGCCGGCCGTCGCGGGCCAGCAATTCGTCAGAGTCCGACGGTCCCCAGGTGCCTGACGGATAGTTGGGAAATCTGCGCGGGGGCAGGGCTTGCCAGACATCCAGAATCGGGTCCACCACGCTCCATCCGGCTTCCACCATATCCGCGCGCTGGAACAGGGTTGCGTCTCCGATCATGCACTCATAGAGCAGAACCTCATATCCTGTATACGCGTCCGCGCCGAAATATTTGGAGTATTCAAAACTCATGTTCACCGCCCCCACTCGCAGCACCGGGCCGGGGACCTTGGCGCCAAAACTCAATGAGATGGCTTCCACCGGCTGTATTTGGATGACCAGCTGGTTGGTGTGGTTGTGCACGGGCGCGTTGCGGAAAATCTCGAACGGAGTGCGTTTGAACTGAATCGTAATTTCGGTGTGACGCTGCGCCAGCCGCTTGCCGGTGCGAATATAAAATGGCACCCCCGCCCATCGCCAGTTGTCGATGTTTAATTTCAAGGCCAGGAAAGTTTCGGTCTTCGACTCGGGAGCGACCCCGGGCTCAGAACGATAAGCAGCTACTCTTTCGTTCCCGATTACCCCTTCGCCGTACTGTCCGCGCACGCTGGAATGGAGCACGTCTTCGGAGTCCAGCGGCTGAACCGCCCGCAAGATCTTGGCTTGCTCGTTCCGTACTGCATCCGCATGGAACGACACCGGCGGCTCCATGGCAGTCAGGCTGAGCAGCTGCATCATGTGGTTGGGAACCATGTCGCGCAGCGTCCCGGCTGTGTCGAAGTATCCGCCGCGTTGTTCCACCCCGACCGTCTCGGCATTCGTGATCTGCACATGATCGATATAGCGGCGGTTCCAGATGGGCTCGAAGATGGCATTGTCGAAACGGAACACCATGATGTTCTGCACCGTTTCCTTGCCCAGATAATGGTCGATGCGGTAAATCTGGTTTTCTGTCAGCACCGCTTTGATGTCACGATTCAAGGCTTTGGCGGAGTCGAGGTCGTGACCGAAGGGCTTCTCGATTACCACTCTCCGCCAGTGTCCATTGTCCTGGCTTGACAGCCCAGCCTTGCCCAGTTGCTGTACGATCTGCGCGAAAAATTTAGGAGCAGTCGCCAGATAAAAAAGATAATTTGCTTCTGTGTGGTGCTCTCGGTCCACCGCCGCGAGTTGGGCCGCGAGGGTCAAATAAGTGGACGGATCGGCGAAGTCGCCACGCTGATAGTAGAGCCGCTGCGTGAACCACGTCCACGCTTCCGTGCCGCGGTCTTCCGGCAGCAGGAATCCGGTTACCTGGTCACGAAACTTTTCCGGACTCAAGTCGTCGAAAGATACGCCCACCACCGCAAAATTGCTGGGAAGCAGCTTTGCCTTGGCCAGGTTAAAGAGCGCTGGAACCAGCTTGCGCTTGGTCAGATCGCCTGAGGCCCCGAAGAGAACCAGCACGCACGGCCCAGCCGCTCGGCCGATCTGTTCGTGCTCCGCTTGCCGGTTTACTGGTGCTGCGGTCGCCATGGGGCCTTCATCTGCTCGATGCAATCAACGGACGAGATTGTAGGATACCGCAAGTGCATCCGCATAATCCTGGACCCCCATCACCGCCCATGTAGGCGCGGGCCTGTGTCGGGGCAGGTTTCCCCACCTGCCCGGCGGAGCCAGCTCCGCAGTTTCAACTGCGACGGGGCCCGCCCAGACGAGCGTCCGGGCCTATGTGTTTCGTAGTCCGGCCCAACCTTCGCTTTCCTGAACCTCTTTGTCCGGTATAATCCACAATTCCGTTTGGATGCCCGATCGTAAAGAGGTGGAATGAAAGTTCGGCCCGGAATTGAGCTGGCCAACCTGTCCGATGTTGGCTGTCAGCGTGAAAATAATGAAGACCGCTATTCCTATTGGGAATCGGCTGACGATCAGCAGTTCGCGCTGAAGGGCCGGCTGGCCATTGTGGCGGACGGCATGGGCGGATATGAAGGCGGCCAGGACGCCAGCCGTATCGCGGTCGAGACCATCGAAACCGTGTATCGCGACGGGGTGATGGGTGGTCCTCGCTCCTGGCTGATGGAGGGTTTTCAGGCCGCGCACAATCGCATCCAGGAGCACGCGATCAACAATCCGGACCTGCATGGCATGGGGACCACCTGCACGGCGATAGCCCTGCTCGGCAATTTGCTTTATTACGCCCACGTCGGAGACAGCCGGTTGTACCTAGTGCGTGATTCTTCCATTTCGCGTGTTACTCAAGACCATTCCTACGTCGGCCGCCTGGTTGCCACCGGTGTCATTCGCGCCGAGGAAGCCGAATCGCATCCCCAAAGACATATCCTGACCGCCGCACTGGGCGCGGGTGTCACTGTCACTCCGGATTCTCCCGAGCAGCCAGTGTCGCTCCAGTCAGGAGACGTGCTGGTGCTTTGCACCGATGGCTTGTGGGGCCTGATGCACGATCACGAGATTCAAAACATCGTCATCGGGAAGAGCTGTGAAGAGATTTGTCGCGCGCTGGTGGATACCGCAAAAAAACGCGGCGGCCCCGACAACATCACCGTCCAAGTCCTGCGCGTGACCTAGAGTTCGTGTGGCGCGGGCGCCCTCGCCCGCGGCCTTTGATTTGTTGTGACCTCTACCAGAACAGCGGATCAAAAAATAAAATGCCCGGTATTCAAATAAACCCTAGTAATGCGATAGGGTTTTATGGCATTATTTTCGAAACATGAAAATCTCCCAGAAAGGGCTCTATGCTTTGCAGGCCATGATGATGCTGGCCCGGCACTACAATCAGGGAGCCATCCGGATTCGCGACATTGCCTATGAAGAAGTCCTTCCCGAAAAGTTTCTGGAACTGATTCTGCTCGAATTGAAAAACGCCCGGCTGGTTGAGAGTGTACGCGGAGCCAAAGGCGGATATCGTCTGCGGCGCCCGCCTTCCGAAATTCATCTCAGCGAGATCATTCGCCTGATTGACGGCCCACTCGCCCCGTTTGGCGATGCAGAGCAGCTCCGCAGCCTGATTGATCGCGATCTCGAGCATCGTGCCCTGTATCAGGTGTTTTTGGAAGTGCGCAATGCAGCGGCCAAAATTCTGGAGCACACCACGCTTGCCGACATCGCCGGACCGAATTTGCAGAAGTCACGAAAACGGCAACGCAAAAAACTGGGCGGAGAAGGCAGCGTTCTGCCCATGGTGGTTCACGGAGACGTTCGCAGGGGCAAGAATGAATAGGCCACTGCCAACGCGTATTTGGCTTGACGGCGCCTTTGGACTTGCGATAGACCAGAGGTCTCGAAGCAGAGCAGACAAGGGTTCACGGCGGGCCTGTTCATGCACAGTCCTCTGCCGCTCTCGATCCCTGCCAGAGCCTTCCACAGGCTGTTGTTGCCCCTACAACTAGCTGGCTAGCGGTTCAATCCAAAAGTTTCCGCACAGGAGCGTCATATGCGTACAAGGCATCTTTGTACCGCTGTCTTTGCCCTTTTGTTGGTTGCCCGGCTGTCCGCCGCGCAAGAAATCACGGTTGCCGCGGCGGCCGACCTGCAATTTGCATTTCAGGATGCTGCCACCCGTTTCGAGAAAGACACGGGCAAGCACCTCAAGCTGATTTTCGGGTCCTCGGGAAACTTCTTTGCCCAGATCCAAAACGGTGCGCCTTTTGACGTGTTTTTCTCCGCCGACATTGACTATCCCAAACGACTGGAAGCCACTGGTCTGGCCGAGCCGGGGACTCTCTATCCCTACGCGACTGGAAAAATTGTTCTCTGGGTGCCGAACGAATCAAAGCTTGATCTCAGCCACGGACTGCAAGTCCTGCTCGATCCCGCCGTTCACAAGATCGCGATAGCCAATCCCGAGCACGCCCCGTACGGACGGGCCGCCGTCGCCGCCCTACGGCACGAGAACCTTTACGACAAGATTTCCTCCAAGTTCGTGCTTGGCGAGAACATCTCGCAGACAGCGACATTCGTCGTGTCCGGCAGCGCGGACGTCGGAATCGTCGCCCTTTCCCTGGCGCTGGCTCCGTCCATGAAGGAGAAGGGAAGGTATGTCGAAATCCCGACGGACGAGTATCCCGCCATCGAGCAGGGGGCGGTGATCCTGAAATCGTCACAGAACAAGGAAGTCGGGCGCCAGTTTTTCGCATTCCTGAAAACTGCGGCGCTGCAGGAGCTGTTGCGAGGCTACGGCTTCTCCATCCCCGACGCTGCTGCGGCGGGCCGCTAATGAGTAGAACCCAAAGAGAAAGGGAAACCAAAAAAATGAAACACTTCTTATGGTTGACTGCATTGATTTTAGCCAGCGGAGCAATGGCGCAGACAGTTTCGCCGCCCAAGCCTGCCGCGAAGAAAGCAGCCACTCCGGCCCGGGTCACCGCGAAGGAAGTGCAGGAACTTCGCGATGCCCTGGCCGCGCAGCAGAGGCAATCCGAGGAGCAGCGCCAGCAGTTGGATCAGATCAAGGCCCAGCTGCAGCAATTGCTGGACACCACCCAGCAAGCCAACGCTGCCGCGCGGAAGGTGCAGGGCAGCGCCGAACAGGCCCAGACGACGGCAACTCAAGCCCAGCAATCTGCGGCCGAAGCGCAACGCCTGGCAGACCAGGCCTCCACCAGCGCAGGAGAGACGAAGAACCGCGTTGTCGCTCGTGGATAAGAAGTCTCAGGAGGAAGACAAAAGGCTCAGCGCGCTGCAAGACATCCTGGGCCGCTTCCGCTTCAGTGGCGACATCCGGGTGCGAGGCGAGGACATCTTCCAGGATTGCCCGGCTTGCGTCACCCGCAACCGCGCCCGCCTTCGCGTCCGCTTCGGTCTCGATGGCCGCCTGAACGAAAACTTTCTCGCAGGCTTCTCGTTGGCCACCGGCTCGCTGGGTGACCCAACCTCGGCCAACGAAACTTTGTCCAACTTTTTCGAGCGAAAGACCATTGGTCTCGACCGCGGATATATCACCTTCAATCCTGTCGCCGCCAGATGGCTCTCGCTTACTGGGGGCAAGTTTGCCTATACCTGGTCCCGTACCTCGCTTACCCTCGATCCCGACATCAACCCCGAAGGCTTCAACCAGAAACTTTCGTGGGACCTGGATACTCCCTTTCTGAAAAACTTTACGGTCCAAGCCATGCAACTGTTTTACAACGAAGTCGCAAAGGGCGACGATTCCTTCGCCCTGGGTGGCAACGCTTCGGCCACATTCAAATTCGGTCCTCTGACAACGACCCCCTCATTTACCTTGATTGACTGGGGTTTTCCGGATGCCATCCTGAACGCATCCGCCTTCGCTACCCAGGCCACGACCAGCGGCAACCCAGCTATTCCGATCTCGGGTGAAGGCCCGGGTTGCGCCACGGGCTTCAATCTGCCCAGTGTTCCACCGTGCGCCATCGCGTCTAACGGAATGACCAACGCCACTATTGTGGACGCCAAAGGACAACGGCATTTCCTTTCCGGATACGAATATGCCGACTTCATCCTCAACAGCCAGTTGCGGACGGGACTCTCCCGCTTTCCACTGAATCTGCTGCTGGAATACGAAAATAACCTCAAGGGGGCACCACATCCGCTGGACTCGAAGGGGAACGTCATTACCAGCATTGGTTCGCAAAACCAGGGTTATCTCGGAGAAATCAGCATCGGCCAGATCAAGAACAAGAATGATCTTCAATTTGGTTATGGGTTCTGGCGCTCGGAGCAGGACTCCATTCTGGCCACTTTCTCCGAGAGCGAACAACGCGCGGCGACCAATATCCTCGAACACCGCGTCTACGCCTACTGGCGGATCAAGTCGAATGTCGTGGCCCAATACAACGCATGGATCGGACGCACCCTGAACTCCAACCTGCAGCATGCCGTATTGGCCCCCGGAGTTAATCCCGGGCAGACCGAACCGTATCTTGTGCGTCACCAGTTCGATCTGATCTATTCGTTCTGATCTGTTCGTTCTGATCGGGTCGTTGCTAGTGAGTTCATTCTGAAGAGACCGGGCGCCGGCGAGAGTCGGCGCCTTTTCTTACCCAACCCGTTTCTCCCGCCACCGCTCTCGGATCGACTGCCGCCTCTGCTAGAATCCAACGGCACAGGCCGGCAAACCGCAGCACGAGGGAGTCGCAATTGGTCGTTCTCGTCGTTGGAGGAGCGGGATACATCGGCAGTCATGCCGCACACGCCCTGAAGCGCCGGGGCTACGAAGCCATCGTTTACGACAACCTGGTCGCAGGTCACGCAGAACTTGCCAAAGGCTTCGAGCTAGTCGAAGGAGATATTGCCGACAGCGCGAAACTTGCGCCTCTGCTGCGCCGGGTTGATGCGGTCATGCATTTCGCCGCCCATGCCTACGTCGGCGAGTCGGTGGTCAATCCCAGAAAGTATTTCCAGAACAACGTGTTGGGCGGGGTTTCCTTGCTGAACTCGGTCCTCGACTCGAAGGTACGCAAATTTATCTTCTCTTCCAGTTGCGCGGTTTACGGTATTCCGGCGAAAGTGCCCATGACCGAGGATCTGCCGCGCGTACCGGTAAATCCTTACGGCATTACCAAATTAATTTTTGAGCAGGCCCTCGAGGCTTACGGACCCGCCTACAACCTGGGATACGTCAATCTTCGTTACTTCAATGCCGCCGGTGCTGACGAAAACGGGACCACCGGTGAGATGCACAATCCTGAAACGCACCTCATCCCCTCGGCCTTTGAGGCCATTCGCGGACAGCGCCCGGCACTGGAGATCTTCGGGGACAAATACCCCACGCCCGACGGCACCTGCATCCGCGATTACATCCACGTCAGCGATCTGGCCGAGGCCCACGTGCTGGCTCTGGAATATCTCGCTGAAGGAAAATCGACGGCTCTGAACCTGGGAACCGGCCGAGGTTATTCCGTGCGCGAAATTCTTTCAGCCATCAAACGCGTCACCGGCCACGAAGTGCCCAGCCGGATGGCGCCACCCCGCGCGGGGGACCCTGCAGAACTGGTGGCGGATCCATCGCGCGCGGAAAAGCTGCTGAACTGGAAGGCAAAGCGCTCGCTTGATGAAATCGTCGCGACTGCCTGGAAGTGGGACGAACACATTCAGTCCAATCCGAAGTGACAAATGGCAAAGCGCTACCGACCCAGCGTCCAGGAGGCTGGAAGGACGCTACGGTAGCGCTGCCCTGTAATTGGCCCAAACTGTAAAAAGCTTAGGCCGAAGCATGCACCAATCCTAGTGCATTGTCTGATACCCTCGAGACGGCGCGACGCCCAAGCTTCCCTTCCTGGTTCAAGCCTTATTTTGACTTTTTAAAGTCAGAGCGTTGGCGGCCTTTGTTAAAGCAGTTTCTAGGCCCAGCAGGTGCCGCTCCTCGGTCAGATAGCTGATCACCATCATGCGCAGCACGCTCCGGCCCCGAACCAACGTTTCGGAAATCCATCGGCTTCCATCGCGAGTCACGTTTTCCACGATGGCGTCATGGACTGCGGCCAATTGCTCTGGACTGAGCTTGGTCTTAAGCCGGAAGGTAACGATAGGGAGGGTTTGTGGCACGGCCAGTTCGAAATCGTCCGAGCTCTGAATCCAGTCCGCGAAGCTTTTTACGAGTCTGAGTTGGCGATCGATCAGTTCTTCATATCCCTTTCGGCCATGAACGCGAAGGGTCAGCCAGAGTTTGAGCGAGTTCATGCGCCGCGTCCATTGTGTGCTGATGCGCGAATTATCCGGCAACTGCGCACCTGCGGCTTTCGGCATGTAGGGCGCAGCCACAGAAAACGCCCGCTCCAGAGTCTTGGGATGACTCGTCAGAATAACGCCGGCGGCGAAAGGCATAGCCAACCACTTGTGCGGATCGAGGGTAATCGAGTCGGCCCGTTCGATGCCGCGCACCAGATTGCGATGCTGGTCGGAAAATATGACCGACGCGCCATAGGCGCCGTCCACGTGCAGCCAGAGATCGTGGCACTTGCTGATTTCCGATATCGCAATCAGATCGTCAACGGTTCCGGAGTTCGTGGTCCCCGCAGTCGCCACTACGCAGAACGGCTTTCTACCGGCCACGCGATCTTCCGCGATCGCACGTTCCAGATTCTGCGGATCGAGTTGCGCAGAATCGTTTACCTCAATCCGGCGGAGGGACTTGCGTCCGATTCCCAGCAGGCCGGCAGACTTGTCGAGCGAGTGATGCGACTCGGCGGAAGCATAGAACACAGGCTGGCCGCCGATCGACGCAATGCCATCTTCCACCGAGTTGGGGAACTTTGACGCCAGCGCTAAAGCCAAGCCACTGAAATTCGCTTCGTTGCCGCCGCTGGTGAACGTGCCATTGAACCCGTGTGGGAATTCGCCGGGCCAGCCGATGCGTTCGCCGATCCAGCGGACGGTTTCCAGTTCAATTTTCGACGCCAGCTGTGAACGCGCCAGGGTCGCCAGCTGCGGATTAAGGCCTGCAACCAGCGCCTCGGCCAGTACACCCATGTAGCTCGGAGTCGGATTCATCAATCCGAAATAGTTGGCACTGGGGACGTGAAATCCCTGGTCGACCATCTCGCGGCAAATTTCATCGAGCACTTTTCCGGCATCTTCACCCAGCTCAGGAATGGGATTGTGCAGTGGTCCATAGCTGCGTTGCTCGAGAGGGAGCTGCACGGGACGATCCGGCAGGGAAGAGAAAAAGGCGTCGATCTGATCGATGAGACGATAGCCGAGCCGCCGGCGAGTGTCGGAGTCAAAGTCGAAGCGCATAAGCATTCGATTCTAGTGTGATCGGAACAAGCCGAGGAGGTTTGACAGCAGAAAATAATTGATGCGGCAGACGAAACAAAACTTCACACCAAACACAGTGTCATCTACACCGAGCACATTGTCATCCCGAGCGCAGCGAAGGACCCATGCATTTGTTCGAGCGACCAAAAACTATTCCCCACACGAGGACGTTCAATCTAACTTCCTTCTGTAGCCTTCGTGGCCTCTGTGTCCTCTGTGGTTGAGTTCTTCTCCGGCCTAAGCAGCGGAAACAAAATTACATCCCGGATGGTGTGCGAATCCGTCAGCAGCATGGCCAGCCGGTCCACGCCCACTCCAACCCCTCCGGCGGGCGGCATGCCATACGACAGCGCACGAATGTAATCCTCATCCATCTGATGAGCTTCTTCATCTCCACGCTCACGCTCTTTCAGTTGCTGCTCAAAGCGGCGGCGTTGGTCTTCGGGATCGTTCAATTCGCTGAAGCCGTTGGCAATCTCCATTGTCCCGGCAAAGATTTCCCAGCGCTCGGTCCACTCCGGCTCGTCCGGCTTCTGCTTGGACAGCGGCGAAACCGCGGTAGGGAATTCGTAGATGATCGTTGGCTGAATCAGGTGCTCCTCGGCCGCCGCTTCGAACAACGCGGCGATGGTTTTCCCCGACGGTTCCTTCGGATCGTAGGCGACATGTGCGTGCGCTGTGTTGAAACGACGCACCAGGCCCTCTACCCCCTCAGCCGATCCGAACTCCGCCATCTGCGGCTTGGCTCCCGCGGTCTCGGGCCAGTAGTGAATAATGGCCTCGCGCATGGTCATTCGTTTCCAATTAGCCCCAGCCCAATCGATTTCATCTTCGCCCCACTTGGTTTTGGTGCCGCCAGTCACGTCTTTTGCCGCTTGCTCAATCAATTGCTGGGTAAGGTCCATCACGCCGCGATAGTCGGTATACGCCTGATAAAACTCCAGCATGGTGAATTCGGGATTCCAGCGCCAGCCGAGGCCCTCATTCCGGAAGTTGCGGTTGATTTCGTACACGCGATCAAATCCGCCCACGGTGAGTCGCTTCAGATAGAGCTCGGGCGCAATGCGCAGGAAGAGATCCATGTCCAGCGTGTTGTGATGAGTAACAAACGGCCGCGCCACTGCCCCGCCCGCGACCGGCTGCATCATCGGAGTTTCAACTTCGATGAATCCCTGCGCATCCATAAACGCTCTCAAGGACTGCACCAGCCTGCTGCGCTTCTGAAAGACTTCGCGAACTTCGGGATTCATCACCAGGTCAACGTAGCGTTGACGGTAGCGCAGCTCAACATCGGTCAGCCCATGCCACTTCTCCGGCAGCGGCAGCAGATCTTTCGATAGAAAGGTGATCTCGTCCACATGCACGCTGAGTTCGCCGGTGCGGGTGCGGAACAGGTATCCACTGACGCCGATGTGATCGCCGAGGTCGAGCAGCTTGTAGAGTTCGAAGCCCTTTTCTTCCACCGCATCTTTCTTGACGTAGATCTGCAGCCGCTGTCCGCCCTGTTGCAGGTGAGCAAATCCGGCCTTGCCCATCAGCCGGATGGCCATGATGCGCCCGGCAATTCGCACGTTGACCCGCGGATTCTCCAGTTGCTCGGCCGTCTTCTCCGAGTGGTCGGCAAGAATCTGGGGAATCGTATGCGTGAACTCGTATTTGCGCGGATAGGCCTGCTGACCCAGAGCTTCGATCTGTTTCAGCTTTTCCCGGCGCAGTTCGTAGATTTTTTCGTCGAGGGGCAATGGTTCCTTTGTAGTGATCGTTGCTCGCTGCTCGCCAGCCGATGACCCGGCTGCCAGGGGTGAATAGGTGAACAGCGATTATAAACAAGCA
Organism: Terriglobia bacterium; assembly: GCA_963801545.1. Lineage (GTDB taxonomy): Bacteria > Acidobacteriota > Terriglobia > Terriglobales > Acidobacteriaceae > JAIQFF01. The sequence continues at coordinate 281,272 of CAWDFF010000001.1, forward strand.
GGAGGTCAGCAGCTTGGATCGTCAGACTTTCATGAGCTCGAGATAGATGGCCATGCCAACCACGGCGTCCACACCCATGGCATGCAGCCGGTTGACTTCTTCTTCCGTCTTGATGCCGCCGGCCACGATCAGTTGTCTGTTCGTCGCGTTCCGCAGTTCTGAAACCACGTCGAGAGGCATGCCCAGCAGCAAGCCTTCCGTATCAATGTTGGTGTAGAGAAAGGCGCAACACCAGGATTCGAGAGCATCAATCATCTGCAGCGTGGAAACTTCAGTAAGCTGCCGCCATCCCCGGATCGCGACCTTTCCGCCCTTTGAGTCTGCCGCGAACACAAGCTTGTCGGCGCCGACCTCGCCTGCGAGTTGTCCGGCAAATGCCGTGTTGATGCGGCCATCCTTGATTAGCGAGGACCCGATGACCACCCGCCGCGCACCTTCTTCCAACATTTCCCGCGCTTTCGCGGTCGTCCGAATCCCGCCGCCCACCTGGCAGGGAAGCCTCCGCACCAGAGAGCGCACCAGTTGCCGGTTATCTCGCTGCCCTTCTCCCGGACGTATAGCCGCGTCCAGATCAATCAGCTGCACCAGAGGATACCTGGAGAAACGTTCCACCCAGGGTTCGAAGTCGTCGAACTCCAACGCTTTTTTTTCTCCCTGAACCAGTTGGACGATTTTTCCTCCCATGAGATCGATCGAAGGGATCAGCATGGCCACCTCATGGGAATTCCGGCGGCTTGCAACTCCTCTTTGAGCGTGCCAATCGGAGTCACGCCGAGATGGAATATGGACGCAGCCAGCGCAGCATCCGCGCAACCGTCACGAAAGACCTCAACGAAGTGTTCGGCCGCTCCGGCTCCTCCCGACGCAATCACAGGGATGTTGACCGCACTCGCCACCGCCCGCGTGAGTTCGCAATCGAAGCCGCCGCGAGTTCCATCCCGATCAATCGAGGTGAGGAGGATTTCCCCCGCGCCGCATCTCTCCGCCTCCCGGGCCCATTCCACGGCGTCACGGCCGGTAGAGTGCCGGCCGCCGGTAGCTTTCACTCCGTATGACATACCTTTACCGTTGCTGACGCGAAGTGCATCGATCGCGACGATTACGGCCTGCGAGCCATAGCGCTGCGCAATCCGGCCGATCAGAGTGGGATCGGCCAGCGCCGCGGAATTGACCGTTACTTTGTCCGCGCCCGCGTCGAAGACAGCCGCTGCATCGTCCAGCGATCGAATGCCGCCGCCCACGGTGAACGGAATGAACAGCTCCCGCGCCGTCCTCCGAATTACGTCGAGCAAGGTGGAGCGATGCTCAAAGGTTGCGGAAATATCCAGCAGAACAACTTCGTCCGCTCCCGGCACGGCCGTGGGTCCACGCCAGTTCGGCGGGATCGCCCGCATCGCGCAAATCAGAAAATTGCACACCTTTCACTACGCGTCCGGCGTCCACGTCGAGGCAGGCGATAATGCGCTTGGTCAGCATCCTGAGTTCAGCCCTTTACAGTTCACAGAAATTGCGCAGAAGTTGCAAGCCCGCGGTCCCTGATTTTTCAGGATGAAACTGCACCCCAAAAAGATTGCCGCGCTCCACCGCCGCGGAAAAAGTTCCGCCATACGCACAATCGCCCACCGTGGCATCGACGATCGGCGCCCGGTAGGAGTGTGTGAAATACACGAACGCATCTTTAGGTAGACCGCGCAGCAAACGCGAAGTGCCGCGCACCTGCACCTGGTTCCATCCCACGTGAGGCGACTTGACCTCTGCAGGGAACTTTTCACATTCTCCCGCGAACAGCCCCAGACCGCGAAGTTGAGGTGCCTCCTGGCTCGACTCAAACATCCACTGCATCCCCAGACAGATACCCAGGAGGGGAACATGCCGCTCGATAGCGTTCACAATCGCTTCCTCTAGCGCGCCGGACAACGCCGTTGTGGCTTCGAAATGTCCCACACCTGGCAAGACAATCTTGTCAGCCTTGGCGATTGCTTCAGGATCGGATGTTATCGCCGACTGTGCCCGAGATGGTCAAGCGCTTTTCGCACCGAAGCAAGATTGCCGGCCTGATAGTCCACGATCGCGATCATAGGAGTCCCTTGGTGCTGGGCAGCAGTCGTGCCATTCGCCGGTCGCGCCAGCAAGCGGCGCGCAGAGCCCGGGCGAAAGCCTTGAACAAAGATTCAATTTTGTGATGGTTCGAACGCCCGTAAAGCACCCGTGCATGCACATTGGCGCGCGCTCCCCGGGCAAAGCCGTCAAAGAAATCGTGCACCAGCTCGGCCTGAAGATCGCCGACCAGCCGCTGTCGTACTTTTGTATCGACTACGGCGGACGCACGCCCGCCGAAATCAACTGCCGCCAGTCCCAGAGTTTCGTCCATGGGCATCACGAAATATCCCGCGCGTAAAATTCCCCGCTTGGAGCCCAGCGCTTTGTCAAATGCTTCACCCAGAACGATGCCGACATCCTCCACCGTGTGATGCTGGTCCACGTCAAGGTCGCCCCGGGCCGGAGTTCGAGATCGAAGCCTCCGTGCCGGGCAAAGAGCTCCAGCATGTGATCAAAGAACCGTATGCCGGTGGACACTTTGTACTTGCCCCGCCCATCAATATTGAGCACGGCCCGAATCACGGTTTCGTTGGTCTTGCGCTCGACGTGGGCTCGTCTCATGCCGTCGTCCTCTTCTTGTCTTTATCATCTTTGTCTCGGTCTTGGTCTTGCTCTTCTGCCCAGCCGATTTCCTTCAATGTCTCGTGCAGAGCGGCGAGTAGGCGGTCGGTGTGCGCCTGCCAACCTGCAGTAATGCGAACGCAACCATCGCATCCCCAATCCTTGGACCGGTCGCGCACCAGGATGCCGCGTGCTTTCATGCTTCTGACAAAGTCCGCATGGCGAGGTCCAATGCGCGCCAGCACAAAATTTGCCCGGCTCGGCCAGAAGGGAATTCCGAGAGCCCGACACTCGTCCTGCAGTCGAGTACGGCTCGACTGTACTTGCGTCCACATATCGTCGAACATATTCCTGATCGCCCAGCGCTGCCGGCAGGCAAGCGAGGGCTACTCCATTCACGTTGTAAGGTGAACAGGAGCGCCGCAGGTCTTGTATCTGCGCCGTAGGGCCGGCCAGCACTCCGACCCTGAAGCCCGCCATCCCGTAAGCCTTGGAGAAAGTCCGCGCCACAAAAAGGTTTTGCTCCCGGCCCACATGGTTCCAAGAGCGATTCTCCGTGAAACTCAAAATACGCCTCGTCAACCAGGACAGCAGCGTTGGGCGCACTGCGCGCGATCCGCAGCAGGTCTTCTGTGGACGCTGCAGCACCGGTTGGATTATTCGGATTGGCGATGGCAATCAGGCGCGTCTTTGCCGAAATCGTGTGCGCCAGCACTTGTGCGGTGGGGAACCGAAAATCTTGGTTGGCGGGAATTGAAATGACTTGCGCGCCGGTCGCCGCCGCACAGATTTCATACATCGCGAACGTAGGGACGACGATGACCGCTTCGTCCTCTGGCTCCAGGTACGCCTCACAAACCAGGTGAATCGCCTCGTCCACGCCGTTGGTCAATAACACCTGCTCGGGTTGCAGTCCGAGAAATGCCGCGACCTCTCGCTCCACTGGCGCTCGCTCGGGATAGCACGCAAGCTGATCCGGGAGCAACTGTCTCAGGCGCTCAATGACTCGCGGCGAACATCCGCCAGTATTTTCGTTGAAGTCCAGGCGCAGTCCGGAACGATCTCCCAGAGGCGGCTGGTACTGTCTCAGCTTGCGCACTGCCTGGCGCGCCTCAAGCATGGCCGCACCTCACCCGGATCGACTTCGCATGAGCCCGAAGTCCCTCAGCCTCAGCCAAGGCAACAATGGACGGCGCAATCTTCCCCAAACCCTTCTGCGAGAGCTCCTGCACCGTGATCACCTTGAGGAAGTCGCTGACGCTGAGCCCGCCCCGGAAGCGGGCGGCACCTCCGGTCGGCAGCACGTGGTTGGGGCCGGATCCATAGTCCCCCGCAGCCTGCGCCGAATAGTCCCCCAGGAAAATAGAACCCGCGCTGACAATGCTCGACAGGTTCTCACGCGTAGTGGTCAGGTGTTCGGGAGCGATGAGGTTGGTCCAGTCAATCGCCTGTTCGCGCGAACCAGCTAGCAGGACCGCTCCGTGTTTTCGCAACGCCCGCTGTGCGATCGCGTTCCCGCGGGCAAGCGAAGCGACAGATCGGGACACCGTGCCGGCCAGTTTCGACGATTGCGTGATGAGCACCACCAACGCGTCCGGATCGTGCTCGGCTTGCGCGACCAGGTCGGAGGCGATGAAGGAAGGGTCGCCGTCGTCGCAAAGGATCAGGCCTTCTGTCGGTCCCGCCAGAAAATCAATGGCGCAGTCGAAAGCTACAATTTTCTTGGCGGTGGTTACGTAAAGATTGCCCGGCCCGACGATCTTGTCCACTCGGAGAATTGTTTTCGTGCCGTAGGCCAGCGCCGCAATCGCCTGCGCGCCCCCGATGCGATAGAACTCGCGCACCCCCAGCAGAGCCGCCGCAGCCAGCGTCGCCCGTGCCGGGCGAGGGGACACGACTCGGATGTCATTCACGCCCGCAACCTGCGCGGGGATCACGGTCATCAGTAACGTCGAGGGCAGGGGATAGCGGCCCCCAGGAACGTAACATCCCACCGAACTCAGCGGACGCACCATCTGGCCCAGCGTCCGACCCTGGATTGCTCGTTCCCACTCTGCGGGTTTTTGCCACTCGCAAAACCTTCGAATACTGGCCGCCGCTTCTTCCAGAGCCCGGCGCAGTTCCCGCGGCGAATCATGCAGCGCGGCCTGCATCTCGCTTTCCGGAACGAGTAAGGGATCACCCGGCCGCAGCCCATCCCAGCGTTCCGCATACCGCCGAAGGGCGCGATCGCCATCCTTCCGCACGCTTTGAATGATGCGCCGTACTTGCGGCTCCAACGCGTCCAGCTTTTGTCCGCGCTGCTCCAGCTTCCGCACATAACGCGTGGCGGCGGCGCCTTCGAGAATCCGCATCACATCACCACCTTGTTCAGCGGATATTCCACGATGCCTTGGGCATTCGCAGCTTTGAGCCGCGGGATAATTTCCCACGCAGCCGATTCTTCAATGATCGTATTCACCGCGACCCACGCCTCGTCGCTCAAGGTCGCAATGGTTGGCTTTTGCAGGGCCGGCAGCACGCCGAGCACGGCGGCCAGGTCCTGTTTGCGGACGTTCAGCATCAGTCCGACCCGACCCTGGGCCTCCATCGCACCGCGCAGCATTACCGCCAGATTGTCGATCTTGCGCCGTTTGTCATTTTCCTTCCAGGCAGCGCGGTTGGCGATGATCTGGGTATTCGATTCCAGCAGCGTATCGATGATGCGCAGGTGATTGGCTCGCAGCGAACTACCCGTCTCGGTGACTTCGACGATAGCGTCCGCCAGCATGGGAGGCTTCACCTCGGTAGCCCCCCAGGAAAATTCCACCCGCACCGTGACGCCCTTTTTTGCAAAATAATTCCGCGTCACATTCACCAGCTCGGTAGCGACGATGCAGTCCGTCAGGTCTTCTGCCCTCTGGTACGCCGACGCTTCGGGCACCGCCAGCACCCAGCACACCTTGCCCCGGCTCTGCTTGGCATAGATGAGATCGGCAACCGTCACGACTTCCAGCCCGCTTTCCAGGACCCAGTCCAGTCCGGTCAGGCCGGCATCAAGCACGCCGTGTTCGACGTACCGGGCCATCTCCTGCGCGCGAATCAACATGCATTCGACGTCCGGGTCCGCCGTGCTCGCGGAATACGACCGGCCGTTGGTGTACACGTTCAGCCCGGCGCGCGCGAACAGTTGCAGAGTCGCTTCCTGCAGACTGCCTTTCGGAATGCCAATACGGAGTTTCATGGCAACGATCCTTCTGTGCGAGCCGCCTCGCCGCGGATGGAGATATTTTCCGTGAAGCAAGACCGTGTCCCCCGGTGGCAAACCACACCTTCTCCGAGCACCCGCACTTGCAACAGCACGGTGTCGCGATCACAGTCGGTTGCTGCAGAAACCACCTCCAGGCGGTTGCCCGAAGTCTCACCCTTGGTCCAGAGCTGGTTGCGGGTGCGACTGAAGAAAGTTACGTAACCGTCCCGCAGCGTCTGCTCGTATGCCTCTCGATTCATAAATCCCAACATCAGAACCTCACCATTCGCCGCGTCCTGCACGATCGCAGGCAGCAGGCCCTGCATCTTGTCGAAATCAATCGGTTCATTCATATGCGCTCCGGATATGTCGGCAGAAACAAAAAGCCCGCTGTCGCGATCGGCGTCAGCGGGCTGAATCTCTGTGAGTGAGCTCTAACCTATCTCAGGACACCCCCGCCAACACGTTGTGCACATGGTGGTGATGGTGGAAATGGGTAGAGAAACTCATCCTTAAAAAGATAGCGGATGGCGCGGCTTCCTGTCAAAACCTTTGTCAGTCTCACCTACGACCGCGTGGGGACAGCCGCCCCCGGCTGTCCGGCGGAGCTGAAGCTCCGCAGTTCATTACAAAGGCAGAAGACACCGCGCTTTTGCTAAACTTGGCCCATGTCGACGGGAATTATCGGCGCACACGTCCTCCTCTACAGCGACAACCCTGAAGCCGACCGCGCCTTCTTCCGCGACATTCTGGGTTTTCCTGCCGTGGACGCCGGCGGCGGTTGGCTCATATTCGCATTGCCTCCCGCGGAACTCGGGATTCACCCCACCGATAGCGAGAAGAGTAGCCAACTCCACGGCGGACGCCGCCTTCTCGGCTCGGTCGTCTACCTCATGTGCGAGGATCTGCCCGCGCTCATGAAATCTCTACAGGCCAAAGGCGTGAGCTGCTCGCAGGTCGAAGAGGAAGACTGGGGAATAAAAACGACGATTAAGTTGCCCAGCGGCGGCGAAATTGGTCTGTATCAGCCCACACATCCGACCGCGCTTGGCCTTAAGTAACGGCCACTCTGCCGGTGGCTCATGCTCTCCAACGACATTTGATTGGAACCATAACGCCAATCCCTTCGCCTGCGAACTCTGGTTGATTGACATTCCCCATCCCAGCGGAGTAGGGTTCCCGGCGCAACATAACAGGAAGAAGTGGTGTCTAGCATCGGCTCTCACAAGAGGGCGGGTGACTTATTACGGAGGAACACAGAATGAATAGAAAATTGGGTGGGATTTTCGCATGCATATGTACATTCGCGGTGATGGCCGCCTCGGCCGCACCCTCGTCCGCGCAGGATGAACCGAAGGAAAAACCGCCGATGTACAGCTATGTAGCATTTTGGAGTATTCCGCGCGCGCAATGGGCGGACATGGACAAGAACAATGCCGCGGACCAGAAGGTTCTCGAAAAAGCCATGGCCGACGGTGCCGTCGTGGGTTACGGCTACGACTTGAATCTGGTGCACACGGCGGACGGAGGGACACACGACGACTGGTGGTCCTCGATGTCCATGGGCGCGCTATTGAACGTGCTGGACAAGTTCTACAAGTCTGGTACGCCAACTTTGCCGGTATTGGCCAGCGCCACCAAGCACTCGGACGGTATTTTCGTCAGCCACTATTACAACTGGCGTCCGGGCTCATACAAAGGCGTCTACACGCGCGTGGCATATTACAAACTGAAGTCCGATGTGCCGGATCACGCAATTGAGACCATCAGCAAGCATATTATCGTTCCGGTATTGGAGAAGCTGCTAGCCGACGGCTCGCTGATCGAATACGAAATTGACACCGAAGCGGTCCACACCGAAGGTCCCGGAGCATTCTGGGTCGATATCATCGCAACCAACGCTGAAGGTTTGGACAAACTTAATGCCGCGCTGCGAGATGCAGCCAAAATGAACCCCCTCAACGGCTCGGCTCTTGACTCAATGGTGGACTCGTCGGCCCACCGGGATATGCTGGCGAGCTCAACTGTCACCTACAAGTAGTTTTCCTGATCGTTCGCCGCGGCCCGCGGACGGGTGAAGCTGTCAATCGGATGTAGCAGGCCTTCAATCGGGTGGAGCAGGCCTTCAGGCCCGCATACATCTGCTGTTGTTTTGAATGGGCTTCAGCCCCTGAGGTACCTCAGCGGCCGAAGCCGCAGCACCCTGCCTTTATTGCAGCGTTTAACGCGCTGCTCCGCCCAAAATCAAAATCTGCCAATTTCAATCGTCACAACAACGCTGCAAGGATCGCGAAGCCCAAGAAGTCTCCGTGCAAGCGCCCAAAAGTTCCAAAGGGACCCGCTTGCCATCACATACCTTGAAACGAATGAAAGTCGGCAGTACTATTGGCGGTTGAAGGTTCGACGGGAATCGCCCGAGGGGTTCGATGCCGCAAAACTACGTCCCCATATTTATTTTCATCGCATTCATCGCAATCATGCTTCCGGTCACGCTGCTGGCGGCCAAGCTGGTGCGGCCGGACAATCCCAGCAAAAGCAAACTGATGCCCTATGAGTGCGGCATTGACCCCGTTGACAGTTCCCGCGGCCGCTACACCGTCCGCTATTACATTGTTGCTATCCTGTTCGTGGTCTTCGACGTAGAGACCATCTTCCTCTTTCCCTGGGCGGTCCAGTTCAAGGCGCTGGGCCTGTTTGGACTGTTCGAGATGTTGCTTTTCCTCGTTATCCTGATCGTAGGTTTCATCTGGATTTGGGGAAAAGGCGCGCTGGAATGGATCTGACCGCGTAGGGGGCGGACGCCCTCGTCCGCCTTGGCCGGGCAAAGCCCGGCAGTTTTCGGCTAAGCCCAACCTGAAACCGCAATTCCTGGCGAGCTTTGCTCGCCCGCCCGGACGAAGGCGTCCGAGCCTACGTGTTTCAGTTTGATCCTTCGCCGTCGCTCGCCGCCACGATTGACACTTAGTTTGCAAGCTGTTAGAAGTTAACGTTCTTCTAAACGCTTCACGGCGCCGGAGGTTTGTACCTTCCGTAGCTATGTCTGAGGAGACCAAATCCCCCACACCGCCGCCGAGTGGTGAGCCGAAGCCCGCGGCAGGAGAACCCATTCCCGGTAGCGTTCAGTCGTCCCCCGAGAAACCAGCGGCCGCGCCTGCAAAAGCGGCCGAACATGCCCCGCCGCCCAAGCCCACTGGCCCAGCTCCGGTACCCTGGGAGTCGCCGATGATTTCGCGGCTCAGGGCCCAGCACGGGTCCGGCCTCCACGAGACCAACACCTACCTCGGCCAGAAATATATCGTCGCGGACTCGTCTCTCATTCCCTGAGTTGCTTCAGGTGCTTCGCGATCAGGAGCAGTTCGACTATTGCGTGGATATCACGGCCGTGCACTATCCGGATCGGGAGAAGCAGTTTGAAGTGGTCTGGATTCTCTACTCGTTCCAGCACAATGATCGTGTTCGGGTGAAAGCCGCGTATGCCGACGGGGAATCAGTACCCAGCGCCGTTCCCATCTGGCCCGCCGCCAACTGGCTGGAGCGTGAGGTCTACGACATGTTTGGTATCCGGTTCGACGGACATCCTGATCTGAAGAGAATTCTGTTGCCCGACGGCTGGAAAGGCCACCCACTGCGGAAAGACTACGGCATTATTCAGCAGGATCAGGAGTGGGTGCAGATTAATCTGGGGATCGAGAGCGGGCAATGACGGACCGGACTTCCCACCTGGAACTGGAGCAGCACGAGAAAACCTTTCTCGATTCCAACGAACTCATCATCAACATGGGCCCCCAACACCCGGCGACCCACGGCGTGCTGCGTGTGATCCTCAAGCTGGACGGCGAAAAAGTTCTGGGCACCGAGTGCGTGATCGGCTACCTCCACCGTGGGGTGGAAAAGATTGCCGAACATCGCACCTACACCATGTTCAATCCGTATGTGGATCGCATGGATTACGTAGCAGCGGTCTCGAACGGCTTGGGCTACTGTGAGGCGGTGGAAAAGCTGCTCAACGTGCAGGCGCCTCCCCGCGCCAACTACATTCGCGTGATTCTCACCGAACTGAATCGGCTCGCCAGCCACATGTTGTGGCTGGGTACGCACGCGCTCGATATCGGTGCCATCACGCCCTTGTTCTACACCTTCCGCGACCGGGAGGAAATTCTCAAGATTTTCGAGAAGTACTGCGGCGCGCGCCTGACCACACATGCCTTTCGCATCGGCGGCTGTTCCTACGAAACCTACGAAGGTTTTGAGCGCGAGGTAAAAAAGTTTCTGGATTTCGTTACCCCGAAAATTGACGAGTACGAGGAGTTGCTTACAACCAACCGGATCTGGCTCGAGCGCACCAAAGACGTGGGCAAGATTTCCGCGAAAGAATGTATCGCGCTGGGGGTGACCGGGCCGGTGTTGCGCGCCAGCGGCGTCAAGTGGGACCTGCGCAAAGCCCAGCCCTACGCCGCCTACGCCGACTTCGATTTCGAAATTCCCATCGGACAGAATGGCGATACCTACGACCGGTACATCGTCCGCATGCAGGAGATGCGGCAATCGCTGCGGATCATCGACCAGGCCATCGGCAAGATTCCCGACGGTCCCATCATGGCCAAGATTGCGAAAGTGATGAAGCCGCCCGTGGGCGAGATTTACCACTCGATTGAAGCGCCCAAAGGCGAGCTGGGATATTTCATCGTGAGCGATGGCTCCACGCAGCCCTACCGGGTGCGGGTGCGGCCGCCGTCATTTGTAAACCTTCAAGCTCTGGACATGATGGTGCGCGGCGCACTGGTGGCGGACGTGATCGCAGTCATCGGAACCCTGGATATCGTTCTGGGAGAGGTGGATCGCTGATGCTCGACTACATCACCTCATATCTCAAGAGCGATACAACGCCGGGCTCAGCTGGCAATATGCTCTGGGCATTCATATACATCGTCCTGATTTTCCTCGGCCTGTCTGTAGCCGTGATCGCAATGAACTGGCTGGAGCGGAAAATTCTGGCCCACATGCAGGTTCGGCTGGGCCCCATGCGCGTCGGCCCCCACGGCCTGTTGCAGCCCATCGCCGATGCCCTCAAGCTACTGATCAAAGAAGACATCATGCCGGCCGAAGCTGACCCGTTCGTCTTCTGGGTCGCCCCTCTGATTGTAGTGATCACCGCATTCACAGTATTTATTGTCGTACCCTTCGGTCCCACCCACGCTGTCACTGACATGAACATCGGCGTGCTGTTCATGCTGGGTGTCTCGTCGTTGAGCGTTCTCGGCGTGGTCATGGCAGGATGGGCGTCGAACTCGCACTATCCGCTGATGGGAGCGCTGCGCTCCAGCGCGCAGATGGTTTCTTACGAAATTGCGATGGGCCTGGCCGTGGTTTCAGCCGTCCTGATGACCAGCCTCAATAAGGAAGGTGTCGGCACCCTGAGCATGATCGGGATCGTGCAGGCGCAGCAGGTCCAGCATGTGTGGTTCGTATTCAAGTTTTTCCCGCTGGGCCTGATTGCATTCGTCATCTTCGCGATCGCCATGGTGGCGGAGACCAATCGCGCTCCCTTCGATTTGCCCGAAGCTGAATCCGAACTCACCGCCGGATTTCACACTGAGTACAGCGGCTTCCGCTGGTCGCTCTTCTTTCTGGCTGAATATTCGGCGATGATCGCAGTTTCATCCATCGCTGTGACTTTGTGGCTGGGCGGATGGATGCGGCCATTCCCCAACGCCTTGACTGGAGAAACCTGGGACCTGGTGTTCTCCCTGGTCCCCGGGCTGACGTTCCTGTTTCTTGCCGCCATCACCTTTTACAGCACGGCCCGCATGCCGAAGCATCCCTACTTTCGGGTGCAGACCATCGGCCTGGGCGGATTCGGCGCAGTACTCGCCCTGATCGCGGTAGCTCTGTTCCTGCCTCCGGTCCGCGACCGCATCCAGGATATTTTCTGGTTCAGCGCCAAGGTGGCGACTTCCATGTATATGTACATCTGGTATCGCGGCACTTTCCCGCGCTACCGCTTCGACCAGTTAATGAAAGTAGGCTGGAAAATCCTGCTGCCGGTAGGAATTGGTGTGCTGGTCCTGACAGCGATCGCAGGAATACTGTTTTAACCGAGAACACGTAGGGGCGGCGCCCTCGCCCGCCCAGCCGAGCGAAAGCTCGGCAGGCGAGGGGTGGGTAAGGTAAACTGGACAAGGGTGTCCGGGCGAGCATGGTTTGACAAGAGGTCATGGCCCCAGTAGCGACAACATTTTTCTTCTATTTTCTGTCGGCGCTCACCGTGTTGAGCGGCGTGGCGGTGATCACGCGCAAGAATCCGGTGCATTCCGCCCTGGCGCTGATCGTGTCTTTGCTGGGACAGGCGGCACTGTACCTGATGCTCTACGCACCCTTCGTGGCCGGCGTTCAGATCATTCTTTACGCCGGCGGCATCATGGTGCTGTTCCTGTTCGTCATCATGCTGGTGAATATCGAAAAATCGCAGAAAGAAGAGCAGTTCAATAAGCAATGGGTGGTCGGACTGGCCGCCGCAGTCGCGCTGGGTGTGCTGTTCGTAGTGGTGTACGTCAAAGGCAGAGCGTTGTTTCCGGATCGGGCAATTCTGATGCCGGAGCAGTCCAATACGCAGCAGGTCGCGCTCCTGCTCTACGGCAATTACATGTTCACGTTTGAAATCGCGTCGTTGTTGCTGCTGGTGGCAATCATCGGCGCGGTGGTCATGGCGAAGAAGAGGATCTGAGAACGGAGTTCAGCTGTAGTCCTGACTCTAGCAGAAGCTGAAGCCAGAAGTGGAAGCTGCAATATGGCCCAGTATCCACGCTGCACTATCTCGTGGTCGCTGCCGCCCTCTTCGTGCTGGGCGTCATCGGCGTGTTGACTCGCCGCAATGTGGTCATTGTGCTGATGTCCATCGAGCTGATCCTGAATGCGGTGAACCTGAACCTGGTGGCCTTCTCTCGGATATGGGGCTTGCACGGACAGGTCTTCGCGATCTTCATAATTACCGACGCAGCAGCAGAAGCGGCGGTCGGACTGGGAATCCTGATCGCCTTCTTCCGCAACAAGGAAACGGTAAACGTAGATGAAATCGATTTGCTGAAATGGTAAGGCAGCTTCTGGCTCCTAGCTTCTAGCTAGGAGCTAAAAGCTAGGAGCTAGCAGCTAAAATGTTTTTCCTAAACCACATCTGGCTCATCCCGCTCTTGCCCGCCTTCGGCGCGGCCATCATGTTCTTTTTCGGCCGCAAGCTGCAGAAGGCGACCGTAAGCGCAGTGTGCGTGGGCGCCGTGGTTCTGGCATTTATCTTCTCCTGTGGCGCCGTTTGGCAATACCTCGGATACGCCCACGACAATCCGGGCAAGCCTTACGAGAAAATCGTCTACACCTGGCTGGGCACCGACACCGGCCATATGAACTACGTCATGCGGGACGGCACTCCGGCTCCGTTCCATGCCGATGCCGGCTTCCTGCTTGATCCCCTGTCCGCCATCTGGCTGCTGTTTGTCACCGGGGTCGGCGCCCTGATCCACATTTATTCCACTGGCTACATGGCGCACGAGGGCGGCTACTACCGCTTTTTCGGCTACCTCAATCTCTTCATGTTCTCCATGCTCACGCTCATCCTGGGGAACAACTATGCCGTCATGTTCGTGGGATGGGAGGGTGTGGGCCTGTGTTCGTACCTCCTGATCGGGTTCTATTTTCATCGCGCAGTCGGCCAGCACTGCCGCGCAATAAGGCATTCATCGTCAACCGCATCGGCGATGCCGGCTTCCTGCTGGGCATGTTCACTATCGCCTGGTACTTTGGCTCGCTGAGTTTGACCGAAGTTACGCACCTGGCTCGCAGCGGACACTTTGCCATCGGCGATCCCGTCATCACCGCGGCCACTTTGCTCCTGTTCGTCGGCGCCTGCGGCAAGTCCGCCCAGATTCCACTCTACGTCTGGCTTCCTGACGCCATGGAAGGTCCCACGCCGGTGTCCGCCCTGATCCACGCTGCGACCATGGTCACCGCCGGCGTGTATATGGTCGCCCGGTCGAACGCGCTGTTTGTGCTGGCTCCCACGTCGATGAAGACGGTGGCGATTATTGGCGCCATCACAGCGCTGTTCGCCGCCTCCATCGGACTGGTGCAGAACGACATCAAGCGCGTGCTGGCCTACTCTACCGTGTCCCAGCTGGGCTACATGTTTCTCGCCCTCGGTGTGGGCGCGTTCGCAGCTGGCGTTTTCCACGTCTTCACCCATGCGTTTTTCAAGGCGCTGCTGTTCCTCGGTTCCGGTTCCGTCATCCACGCCATGAGCGGGGAGCAGGATATGCGCAACATGGGCGACCTGCACAGGCGCATTCCCATCACGCACTGGACCATGTTCATCGCGACCTTTGCCATCGCTGGCATCCCGCCATTCGCGGGGTTTTTCTCCAAAGACGAAATTCTCTGGCAGGCTTGGTCGTCCGAGGGCGGTGCATACCGTTTGTTGTGGCTGGTCGGTTACGGCACTGCCTTGATGACCGCCTTTTACATGTTCCGCCTGATGTTTCTGACCTTCCATGGCATGCCGCGGATGAGCCACGAGGTGGAACACCACATCCACGAATCTCCCAAATCGATGACCGTGCCGTTGATCATTCTCGCCATTTGCGCGATCACTGCCGGATGGCTGGGCTGGCCCCACAGTCTGGGTGGCTCGAATCGTTTCGAGAAATTCCTGGAGCCGGTATTTGCCCGGGAAGCCCACGTGTTCCGGGCTGAAGGCGAAGCCGCGCAGCTGGCTGCGGGGAGGAAGGAAGAAGAACACACCAATCCGCTCGAATACGGGTTCATGGCTCTCTCCATTGCCGCCGCCGTGGCAGGATTCGGCCTGGCATGGAAGTACTATCGCGATGCCGGCAAGGGTTACGCAGAGCCTATCGCCGAAAAAGCGTTGCCCGTCTATACCACGTTGCTGAACAAGTATTACGTGGACGAAGCCTATGACTATGTTTTCACCGGCCGCCGCAAGGTAGGAGACGTGCGCCTGGGCGTGATGGGATTAGGCGAAGCCTCTTCCTGGTTCGATTCGCATGTGATCGACGGCACGATCAACGCCGCCGGCTGGATGACCCGGCTCAGCGGAACGGTCTCCAGTTGGTGGGACAAGTGGGCGATTGACGGAGTCCTGGTAAATGGTCCAGCGATTTTGTCGCGGATGTTGTCCTATCCGGTGCGCTTGCTGGAGTGGGGCCTGGTGCAGTGGTACGCGCTGGTAATGGTGATTGGGTTGGTGGGGTTCGTGTTCTATTACGCCTGGCGGTACTAAGGTGTTGCCGACGACTGAAGACTGACGACCGACGACTGCTTTTATGCACAATCACATTCTCTCGATCATTCTTTTCACCCCGCTGGCGGGCGCGATTCTGCTTATCTTTGTGCCGAAAGAGCAAAAAGACGCCATCCGCTGGATCGGAAATATTTTTGCCCTGGCCGGCCTGCTGGTTTCCATTCCGCTGGTGCCATGGTTCTGGGCCCAGCGCTTCGAGCCCGGATTCAAGTTCATGGAGGGCGCGGCCAACAACTGGATTCCCTCGATCGGCGCCGGATATGTGCTCGGCATCGACGGCATTTCCTTCCTGCTCATCATGCTGACCACGCTCCTGGGGTGGATTTCGATTCTTTCCTCGTGGACCGCGATCGAAACCCGGGTGAAGGAATATTACATCTGGTTCCTGGTGTTGCAGACTGGCATGCTGGGCGTCTTCATGGCGCTCGATTTCTTCCTGTTCTTCGTCTTCTGGGAAGCCATGCTGGTTCCCATGTACCTGCTGATCGGCATCTGGGGCGGCCCGCGGAAGCTCTACGCCGCCATCAAGTTTTTCCTGTACACATTGTTTGGTTCAGTGCTGATGCTGCTGTCCGTGCTGTTCCTGTACTTCTACAACTTCCATCAGACCGGCCAGTACACCTTCAGCATCCAGGCTTTATACAAAACGGCGCCGCTGATCTTCCACGACCCGGCATACGGTTCAACATTTGCCATTCTCCTGTTCCTGGCGTTTTTCCTGGCCTTTGCCATCAAGGTTCCGATGTTTCCGTTTCACACCTGGCTGCCCGATGCCCACGTCGAGGCGCCAACTGCGGGCTCGGTCATTCTGGCCGGCGTTCTGCTGAAAATGGGAACCTACGGCTTCGTCCGTTTCGCGCTGCCATTCTTTCCCGACGTGGTGATGCATCCCAAAGTCCGGGGCTGGATGATCTTTCTTTCGATCGTCGGCATCATCTACGGCGCGCTGGTCTCATTGATGCAAAAAGACATGAAGAAACTGGTGGCGTACTCTTCGGTCAGCCACTTGGGGTTCTGCACTCTGGGCATCTTCGCGCTGAATTCGGCAGGGACTCAGTGGATCGGTACTGCAGCAGATCAATCACGGCATCTCCACCGGAGCGCTGTTCTTGATCGTCGGCATTCTGTATGAGCGGCGGCATACCCGCGAGATCTCTGAGTACGGCGGTATTTCCAATGTGATGCCGGTTTACGCCACCATCACCATGATCATGTTTCTGTCTTCGATGGGACTTCCGCTGCTCAACGGATTTGTCGGCGAATTCACCATCCTGCAGGGCACCTTCATGGAAAACTGGAAGTGGGCCGCGTGGGCCGTGCCAGGCGTGATTCTGGCGGCGGCGTACCTGCTTTGGCTTTACCAGCGCGTATTTTTCGGCACGGTTACCAATCCCAAGAATGAAAAGCTGCACGACCTGACGCCGCGCGAACTGCTGACCTTTGCGCCGCTGGTCATTGTGGCGTTCTGGATCGGACTCTATCCCAAGCCTTTCTTCCAGATTCTCGAGCAACCGGTCAACCAGCTCGTTGCAACCGTTCGAGGAAGGGACTATCCCGGCGTGCGCGCAGTGAATGCGGCCAGCCGGCCCGCAGATGGACTCACACCCGCTGTTGCGGTCGCGCAAGTAGCGGATGACCAACCCAAGGGGACGAAATAAGTGCTCGGCAATATTGCCCAAAATTTCGGCCGGGTCGACTATTTGATGTCTCTCCCTATCGTCATGCTCACGCTGTTCGCGCTGGGCATTCTGCTGGTGGACCTGATGCTGCCCCGTGAATGGAAATGGACGAATGCAGTCACGGCGCTGGTTGGCATTCTGTTCTCGGTCGCGGGTGTGGCGAAGATTCAGTACGCATTAAATGCCGCTGGAATCCCGGGAGAATCGGCATTCCTCAACTCCATGGTGGTGGACCGCTTCACCATCTACTTCTGGTACCTGTTTCTGGCGTCGGCTGCGATTTCCGTTCTGATGTCGGTGCGCTATATGGAGATCGAGCACGAAAACCATGGCGAGTTCTACGCCTTGATTCTGTTTTCCGTTGTCGGCATGATGTGCATGGCCGCGGGCTTCGATGTGGTGCTGATCTTCATCGGACTCGAGCTGATGGCGATTTCCACTTACGTGCTGGTCGGGTTTCTGCGTACTGACCGCAGGTCGAATGAAGCCGCGCTGAAATATTTGCTGCTGGGCGCATTTTCCTCCGGCATATTTGCTTACGGCTTGTCGCTGTTCTACGGGTTGACCGGAAGCACCAGTCTGTTGGGGATCAGAAGCGGTCTGGTTCGCCTGGCCGCGGCTCACCAGAATCACATCGATCCCATCGCGGTGATCGCCTTACTGACCGTGGCCACTGGACTGTTCTTCAAGATTGCCGCTGTCCCCTTCCACCAATGGTTGCCGGATGCCTACGAAGGCGCTCCCACTAGCGTCACCGGATTCATGTCGGTCGCAGTGAAGGCGGCGGCCTGGGCGATGCTGCTGCGCATCTTCCTGTGGGGCCTTTATCCGCTGCGCACCGTCTATGTGCCCTTGCTGATCTTTGTTTCGATCGCAACCATGACCGGAGCCAATCTGGCTGCACTTACCCAGACCAACCTTAAGCGGCTGCTGGCCTATTCCTCTATCGCTCACGTCGGCTACATGCTGCTGGGCCTGGTCGCTCTGGCTTCGGTGACCTACCCCGCGCCCGCTTTTTTTGACGGCCTGAAAGGCATTCTTCTTTACCTGTTGGTGTACACGTTCATGAACCTGGGGGCGTTTGCGGTGATCGCCTCGCTTAGGCAGCGCAACGTGATCGGTGACGAAATGGACGATATCGCCGGCCTTTATTTTCGGGCGCCCACCGAAGCCGTGCTGATGCTGATCTTTCTGCTTTCGCTGGCCGGCATCCCGCCACTGGCCGGCTTTTACGGAAAGTACTTCATTTTCCTGAGCCTGATCGAGAGTGGCCACTACGTACTCGCTTCGCTGGCTGTGCTGTATGCGGTCTTTGGCCTCTACTATTACATGCGCATTGCGAACCAGATGTTCATGCGCGAAGCTTTGGACAAGACTCCGCTTCCAATCAGCGCTGGAATGCGCGTGGTGCTCGGGCTGACGGCCTTCGCGACTGTCTATATTGGGATCTTTCCCGAGCAATTCATCCGGATTGTGAACTGGTCGTTGGGCATCGCCCAGGCCACGCCAGTCGCTGGTCTGATACGGTAAGAAGCACGGTGTCAGGAAAGGACCCTGCACTCGTGGCGAAACCTCTCAAGGACGAGGATTCCGAAACGAAAAATGGCTGGGTGCAACTGGCAAAGTATAGCCAGTTGGCGTTTGTGTTCCCGGCTGCCACGGTTGCGGGATGGTTGATCGGCGTGGCTCTCGATCACTGGCTGCATACTACCTGGCTCTACCTCGCTGGGCTGATCCTTGGCATCGTTGCCGGATTCATCGAACTTATCCGCTCCGTAGTTTCTTCGGATTCCAAATGACAGGCATGGAGACTGTGATTCCGGCCGCCAACAGCGAAGCCTTTTACTCCGGAGCGCTCGGGCGGATCTCTCGCATCATGATCGTGCTGGCGGTCGCCTTGACTGCAGCCGGCTGGTGGCGGTACGGCTGGCGCGTTGCCGTGGGATTCGCCTGCGGATGCGGCGTCGCTTACCTGAATTTTCATTGGTTGAAGCGGGTGATCGGCGCGCTTGCCGATCGCGCCACAGGTCCCGGCGGCGAGCGCTCAAGCGGAGGAGTGGTGTTGCGCTTCTTGCTTCGCTACATTTTGATGGCCCTCGGAGCCTATGTTATATTCACTGTTTCTCCCGCGAGTCTCTATGGGCTTTTTGCCGGCCTGTTCCTGCCCGTAGCGGCCATCGCGTGCGAAGCCGCCTACGAGGCCTGGGTTGCACTGGCGCGCGGTATCTGATCTTCCCAAATGGAGCAATGGAATTCAGCAGTTAGAGCGAAAAGCCAAGAGCTAATAGCTAAAAGCTTGATTCATGCCTGAACAGCTGTGGTTTACCGAGATCCTGAACCATCTCTTCGCCGGCCCGGTCACGGGATTGTTGCGAGCCCTCCACATTGATCCTGAGTATCCCCAGGCGCCCATCACAAACAGCGTGGCCATGCAGCTCCTGGTATTCCTGTTTCTGGTTGCGCTGTTCGTTCTGGTGCGCTCGCGACTGTCCGTGGACAAGCCCGGTGCGCTGCAGCATGTCTTCGAAGGCGCCCACGGCTTGGTCGAAGGGCAGAGCCAGGAAATTATCGGGCACCACAGCGAGCAATTTACGCCCTTTCTGATGACCCTGGCCTTTTTCATTCTGATTTCCAATCTGCTGGGGGTGATTCCGGGCTTTGAGTCTCCTACTGCGGACAAAGTGGTTCCGATCGGATGCGCGGTTTGTGCCTTTGTGTACTACCAGACTCAGGGTTTCAAGCATCACGGAATCGCTTACTTGAAACATTTCATGGGACCCATGTGGTGGCTGGCCATCATCATGATTCCCATCGAGATCATCAGTCACCTGGCACGCATGCTTTCGTTGAGCGTTCGTCTCTACGCCAACATGTTCGCCGGCGATATGGTGACCATGGTGTTTTTCTCCCTGGTACCGATCGGTATCCCGATTCTTTTTCTGGGACTTCATATCGGAGTCTCTTTGCTGCAGACGTACATCTTTGTCCTCCTGACCATGGTGTACCTCGCCGGAGCCGTGGCAGAAGAACACTAAGGTCGGTTTCCAGTTTCGAGTTTCCGGTTTCCAGAACTCTGATAGCTGACTGGAAACTAGAAACTGGAAACCAGAAACTAGAACGTAGTACCCAGCCGTTCAGCGTGAGGGCGTCGTCCATACGAGAATGACGTCAACCACCCACTGGCGGTAATTCATAGTACGAGGAGAACGAAATGCGTAGATTGAGTTACCTGTTCATGACACTTTCATTGCTCTGTTTCGCCGTGCCTGCATTTGCGCAGGGCGCGGAAGCTGCCGGCACCAACTGGGTAGCCATCACCGCCGGCTTTTCCATGGCAATCGCTTCCGGCCTGTGCGCACTGGGTCAGGCGAAGGCCACAGCGTCTGCCGCCGAGGCCCTGGGGCGCAACCCTGCCGCCCGTCCTGGCATTCAGCTGGCTCTGATTCTTGGTCTGGCGCTGATCGAGTCCCTGGCGCTATACACCCTGGTTATTATCTTCGCCAAGGTGAAGTAAGCAGGTCCCATAAAATTGAAAAGCCTCTGCGCGCGCGAGCAGAGGCTTTTCTCTGTTCGGATGGGTCCTGGCTATGTCGTTCTACGCTGGCCGTCCCACTCGCCTTCCTTGGTTCCAGGGGAGTGCTCCAGCGAGTCCATCAGAATGCGTCGCAATCGGTAGCGGCTCTCCAGATCGGTGTTTACAATCTCGAATCCGACTTCGTTGACCCGCGCGCGCCGCAGCAGGACCTGCCCGCGAACGTGACGGACACCGGTATTAATGTCAATGTTGGCTTCTGAGCCGACGCGAAGATTGTCTTCCTTCGTGCCCATGCCGCCGCCCAAACTCAGTTCGCGGATCAGGATACTGGATTTTCCCCAGGAACTGCTGATGGTCGCCTGCAGTGTCTTCCGCAGCACAATGCGCTCGTAGCGCCGTTGCCTTACCCACGGGCATGCGGGCGCTGAATCCAGCGGGGCGATCGCCAACTCGCCGGGTTCCAGTCCGCTTTCCGACATGATCTGGCTGCCATAGCGGGGATCGATCTTGGCCAAGGCTTGCCCGGCAGCGATGCGCAATTCCTTGTGGTTGCTCCACCGCCACATCTTCTTCGCTTCCAGCAGGCTGCGCAGCACGGGCACCGCGTCATTCTCCCGCAGGCGTCCCAGCGACTCTACCGCTTTCAACTGCAACAGTGGAGATCTTCCCTCGGCTTCGCCCGCTTCGGCCATGACGATCAACGGCGGAACTGCGGTGCGGTCGCCGCTCATTCCGATCTCATCAATTGCCTGCGGCAGTACCAGAGGATCAAGAATCTCCAGCAACTCCAGCAGCGAACGTCCGCGATCGTGGGCTGCGCCGTATGCCACCTGTCGCACCACCACGTCGTGATAGAACCTGTTCCACTCAGGCAGGCGCGTGGGCAAGAGTTCCAGCAGGGAGGGCACATCCAGACGGCTGAGCAACCCTACTACTGAGGCGGCCTGGCGCGGCTGGCCGGTGCGCATCATTTCCCGAATCTGTTGCTGGGCTGGCGCTCCCAGCTCTTTTACGATCTCCACGATCCGATCGCACTCTTCGCGCCGCATACAGCGAAAGAATCTGTCGGAGAGGTGTTCCACCGCAGCCTGCGAGGTGCGCCGAAGAACCAGAAGCAGGTCCGCCGGGAGTTGAGGCAACTGCATGGCTTCTTCGATGAACTCGGGCAGGCGATTTTCCACGCCGATACGGGGGCGCAGGTCGGTCGCCAGGACTGGCCGTTGCCGGGCGATGGTTTCCATTGCGATGCAGAGTTCGTTCAAGGCGCCAAACTGCTTGTGGGTGCTGGCTTCGGTGCTCAGTCGCACGAAGGCTGCGCTGAGGATGCTTTGCAACTCGGGATCTGCCTCCCTGCTGATCGCTTCTCCGATGTTGCGAATCGACAGCGCCATCAAATCTCCGCCAGCAGCCGCGAACAGGTCCGCCAACTGGCTTATGCCGGTGGCGATCTTGCGTCGTGTTTCACTCTCCTTGGCGTCTAGGCAATTCAGGTAGTTTGTCAGGATGGCGACCGAGGTTTCCTTGTCGCCGCGTTCCAGCAGCAATTCTACGAACTGCCGCACGTTGCGCGGCGGCACACAGGGCGCCTCATGGGAGAGCAGTACACTCTTTTTGCCCGCTTCCGGCACTTCCGCCCAGAACATCCGGTCAAGGATGTCGGCGTGAGATTCCACCAGGATGCCGGCCTTGCCCATCTTGTCTTCCTGAATCTTCAGGATCTGGCGCAAAGTATCCATCTGCCGGCTCATGTGCTCCATCATCTGGTGCACGGCATTGACCTTCACTTCACCCTTCTGGAAACGTTCCAGGGCGAAGCGGATTGCCATGTGCTCGGCCGCCTTCATCAGCAAAGGCGTATTGTCGGTCTGTTCCACCGAGGCCTGCGCCGCCAGACTTCCCAGCAATTGCTGCAGGTTTACCTTGGTGTTGGCGTCAACCGCGCTGAGTTCCTTTTGCAGTGAATCCTGATCAACGTTGGGATCGCCGCCCACTTCGCCAAAGCGGGTCAGCAGGCGAATGGTCTGGATGACCTCTTCTTCCTGCAAGGGCACGACTCCGCCCGCCCATGCGCCGCCGGTCACCGCGCCGCCCGGGTTCTCGCCCGTACCACTGGGGGCATTCGGAACGCTTCCCACCGGCGCACCCCCGGGAGCGCCACCGCTTTGAGCGCCCTCCGCGGCTGCGATCAGCTGCAGCAATTTCTGCGGATCATTCAGCCACTGCTTGAACTCCGGGCCCAGGGACTGGGCCGCGATCTGGGCCGCGATGCTGACCTCGCCGGTCGAGGGATCGGCGGCTACGAACCTGACTTCGTTGATCCGGATCGATGCTGTCTTGCTGTCACCAAAGGTGTTCTTGATCTCCTTGACCACGTCCTGGGCTCTGGACCCGCCTAGGGCAAAAGCCTTTACCAGTTGGGAAAATTCTTCCTTCGTAACCTGGTTGGAAAAGTGAATGCTGGCCAGGCCGGCGGTCGTCAGCAGTTGCGCGAAACTGCGCTCTGCCTGCCCCGTCTCCAGCGGCATACCGTCCAGCAGGAGCTTATTTTCGGACACTCCAAGCAGGAAAGACCCTTCGGTCCCCTTGGGCAGGCCCTCTTGCAGCTCATTCCAGGCGATCGCGAACTGTCCCTCGGTGCGTTTGTGGTCGGAACCATAAAGGCGGACGTACTTCACCAATATGTTCAAACTGTGGACAAACGCACGGGCTGAAGCAACCCGGCTGCTCTTGTTTGTGTCTGCCGTTAGGATAAGCGGCTCCCGACTGAGTCTCTTACCCGCTAAGGGTAATGCGAAACCATGAGAAGATGCACATTACGGAGGTAATACCGCGCTTGGCCATTCGGCACGGACCAATCGACAAAATGAGGCCATATCCAGGCTCATCATTGGGCGTTAACTGCCCTGGTTGGCTTGACTCCCCTGCGCGCAGCTCCACGACCTGCGTGGAGCCGAGCTTCAGCGCTGCATCCAACTGTTCGATCATGAATGGCGGTTTTGGCCGCTGAAGATAACCTTCGAAAGCCTGCTAATCTGGAGTTCCTGTGCCCACCGCGACCAGACCGACAAAGCGTGTCAAGAAGGAAGCTGGCCTTGCTTTCTGGATGCAGCGCGTCCTCGAAGAATGCGACCACGCCAGCGTGGCCTTCGCGCCTGATCCGGTACACGACCTGCGGGTTGCTCTACGCCGGTGCTGCTCCATGGCCGCTGGCATCGCCGCCATCGATCCCCATCCCGAATGGAAGGAGATGAAGAAAGCAGGCAAGCGCCTTTTCCGCCGCCTGGGCGAACTGCGCGACGTGCACGTGATGCAGGAATGGGTGCATCGCCTGGACAGCCCCGATGATCCGGTCACCGGCCCCCTCCTGCAAGTCTTCGCCGTCCGCGAAGAGCAATTCAAGCTGCAAGCAGTGCAGGCTCTGTCCGGGTTCGATCGCAAGCGATGGCAGCGGTGGAGCCGATCCCTGCCCCGCGGGATTGCCAGATTCCGGCAGGGAAGTCTGATCTTCCGCCATCTCGCCCTCGAGCGCTGGACCGAAGCCTACAAGCTGCATCGCCAGGCAATGCGTAACCGCTCCCAGGTGGGATTTCACCGGCTGCGGGTCGGTCTCAAACGCTTCCGCTACATTGTGGAAAATTTCCTGCCCGCCGAGCATGCTGCCTGGAGCGAGGATCTCAAGCGGGTACAGGACCTGCTGGGCGAAGTTCATGATCTTGATGTTTTGTGGTCAGCGGCCGCCCGCGCGGACGTGTTTCCCGATCCTGAGGCCCGCTCCCGCTGGCAGAAACGAATCGGTGAGGAGCGTGCTCAAAGAATTGAGTCCTATCGAGAAAAGATGGTGGGCAAAGATTCACTCTGGCAGGTCTGGCGCGCACAACTGCCGGAGGGTAAGCAAATCGAATCCGCTGCCCTGCATCGGCTGAAACTGTGGGCTTCGCTTCTTGATCCCGACTTCAAACATTCCTTGCACGTTACGCGCCTGGCCCTTCAGCTCTATGACGGGCTGGCTGTGAACGGAAAGGCCCCGGAGGCCTTAGCCCAGGATCGGGCCATCCTGGGAATCGCTGGGCTCCTGCATGATGTCGGCAAATCGAAGGGCGAAAAAGGTCACCATAAGACTTCTTATCGGATGATCCGTCACCTGGCGCCTCCGCTGGGATGGAGTGCCCGAGACTTGCTCACTGCCGGGATCGTTGCCCGCTATCATCGTGGAGCCTTGCCGCACCTCGGACAAAAGGCGTTCCGGGGCGTGCCTCAGGGCCAACGACGAGACATATTGCGATTGGCCGCGATTCTGCGCCTGGCCAATGCCTTCGATGCGTCTGGCGACGGACGAATCCAACGCGTCGAAGTCCAGAGCCAAAATGGATTGTTACAAATCGCCGCCCAGGGCTATTCTGCCCGCGACCGCTGCGCCGAATCCATCGCCGCCGCCCGCCACTTGCTGGAAACGGTCTATCACCGCCCCGTGATGGTGAAGCCACTGCGCACGAAACCAAACTGAGAACTGAGAACTAAGAACTGGAGACTGAAAAAGCAGTACCCAGTACCCAGCAGCCAGTATCCAGAACCGGAAATCGGAAACCGTTCTCCCAGAAGCTACTCAGTCACTTCCATCGGCCCTCGCCGCCGGATACAGATACCTTATGACTCACGCTCAACTGGTGGAGAGGGCTGTCGCATGGCTGCGCAGCTATTGCTGTGGAGTGGTTCTTTCGGAGCAGGCCTGTGTCAGCGGAGAGATGCCCGATGCCATTGGATGGAAGCGCGCTTCGCATTCCGTCTTGATCGAGTGCAAGATTTCCCGCACTGACTTTCTGGCCGATCGGGACAAGCCTTTCCGGCAAAAGCAGGCGCTGGGATTGGGTTGCGAACGGTTCTATCTTGCGACTGCTGGACTGCTTGATCCTGCCGAATTACCGGCTGGCTGGGGTCTGCTCGAATTGCGCAAGCGTAAGGTTGAGGTGGTTCGCCCTTCGGCTCGCGACCTCCGCACAGCATCCGGCCTCGCGTATGAGATGAACCTGCTGCTGGCCAGCCTGCGCCGCGTGGAAATCCGCATCGAACCCCAGACCCTCACCGACTTTCTCAAGTGGAAGAACCGGATGCTGCACTACAACGGCGGCACCTGGCCGGCAGGCATGCCGTCCCCCGACCAGGAGCGAAACCACTTTCTGGAATCGCCAACCAACTCCTAGGAAGCAACTATCACTGGAAACGATGTAGGGACGGGCGTCCCCGCCCGTCCAGCGGAGCGGAGCTCCGCAGTTTCCGATGCCCGTCGCCCAAAAAAAGAAAACCGGGCTGGTTGGCCCGGTTTCTAACGGCGTCGGTTGAGATGCGGTTACATCACGACGCGGCGCGAGCCGGCAACGAGGCTTCCAGGCCAGTTTGACCGGAAATGTCACTGCTGCCCTCAGGCCGGCTAAAAATCGACGGAGACAGGAAGAACATGCCTTACCTAGTGCAAGCCCCCTGCCATTTACGGAGCTTCATGCGAAACGTTTTAGATGTTATGCAAATCATTGAGGAGCAGTGTGTTAGCTATATTAAACGCGATGAGTCCCCCCTCGATCATGACCCGGCCAAAGGGAAAAGATTTTCCCTGGTGGGATGCCGGGCAAGGTTTCCTTCCGTTAAAAGGGGATTCGGGAACTGGTCCCAGGAAAACATCGGGGGGATCGTGGTTACTTTGCCCAGAGTGTCGTTGCCACCTGGGCGCACTGCTCCAAAATATGGCGATCTCTGCTCGGAGGACGCGTCCCCTCGTTCGCGTTCGACGTCAATCGTGCCGGTCGAGGGAATGCATGGGCAAAACCTTACAGTTCGCGACGCCCTTCCATGGCTTTGAGCATGGTGATCTCGTCGGCGTATTCGATGTCGCTGCCCACAGGAATCCCCATCGCGATGCGCGTTACTTTGAGCCCGGCACGCCGCAGTTGACCGGAAAGATAGGTCGCCGTAGCTTCGCCCTCGATCGTGGGATTGGTGGCCAGGATCACCTCATCCACCTGCCCGTCGTCCACTCGCCGCATCAGGTTGGAAATCCGCAACTGATCAGGCCCTACCCCGTGCAAGGGTGAAATCGATCCGTGCAGCACATGATAGACGCCATTGAAATGCTTGGTCTTTTCGATTGACGCGATGTTGGTCGGCTCTTCCACCACGCACACCATCCGCTGATTCCGCGTGGCGCTGCTGCAGTACACGCAGGGGTCAACATCCGTGATGTTATTGCAGATGGAACACAGTCGCAGGCTGGCCTTCACCTCGCGAACCGCTGCTGCGAGGCCTTCCGCGTCTTCGTCGGAGGACCGCAGGATATGAAAGGCAAGCCGCTGCGCCGTCTTGCTGCCAATCCCCGGCAGCTTCTTCAGTTCATCGATCAACCGCACCATCGGCTCGGCAAATTTAGACATAGAAAAGATTGAGTTCGGAAGTTAAGAAATTGGGGAATTGAGAAATCGAGCTGTAATTGAAAAACCGGAAATTGCGCTTCAAATTACCCAATTTCTCAATTGCTCAATTTCACAATTTCACATTCCCGGAATGCCCATCCCGCTCAGCATCCCGCCCATCGTGGACTGCATGGCTTCGTCGACTTTTCTGCCTGCACCGTTGATGGCCGCCGTGATCAAGTCCTGCAGCATCTCCAGGTCCCCGGCTTTCACGGCTTCGGGGTCGATCTTGATGCTCAGCACCTGCTTGCGGCCGTCCATCTTGACCATTACACTGCCGCCGCCTGAGGAACCCTCGACCACGGTTTCTTCCATTTTCCTTTGCAGGGTTTCATATTGCTGCTTGGCCTGCGACATCAAGTCCTGCAGGTTGAATCCGCTCATTTCTTGTATCCCTGGCTTTCTCGGCGTTCTGTCTTCTACGATCAGGAATTACCGTTTTTCCTTGTAATCGATAATCGTCCGAATCTCGGCTCCGAACTTTTCCTTCATGCGCCGGACCACGGGATCCTGCTCGGCGCGGCCCCGGCCTCCGCCATTTCCCGATATCGGCCGCGGCACGGCGGCCTGCGCAACTCCACCGGAAACTACCCGCAGTTTTACTGGCCGTCCCAGGGCTCCGCTGGCTGTCGCGATGATCAGCCGCTTCGCCTCGGCGCTGAGCGACATCTCAATCACCGTAGCCGATTGCGCCACCTTGATTACCAACTCGTTGCCTTCCGCCTGCCACTCACCGGTTTCAAGCATGGCGCTCAACATGGGTTGCCCCGCGCCCGCCAACGCATTCAGCACGGCACCACGAACATCGGGGCGTTCTTCGGGAACAATCTGCGGCTGCACGGCTGCTTCCGGGGCGCGCTCGGCAACCACAGCCGGCGCCGCCGATCCCATCACCACGCTCGCGGTCATGCCCGCCACCACCTGCGTTCCCGTAAGCGGCCCGCTGTCCACGGAAAGCTCCGGCTTCGATCCACTCTTCCGCGCCGAATCTGCTGCGAACGGCGATACACCGGGCGAGCGCGAAACGGACGGCGCTTCCGGTCTCTTGACCTCTGGCACCACCGACGGCTTCCCCGCCAGACGTGGAGCGCCTGTGGCGTCGCTCAGCAACTGCTCGATCGGCAGCAGGCGCTGCGCATGCGCCATCTTCAGCAGACCCAACTCCAGGTGAAAGCGCTGCTCCTGCCGGTAACCCAGCTCTGCGTGAGTGCGCAGCATGATTTGCAGATGCCGCGCCAAATCCTCTTCCTCGAAAAGTTCCGCGATGCGCGCTACGCGCATGCGTTCGTCGCTCGAAATTTGCAGCAGGGAAGAGTCGCTGCCGGCCACCTTGGCCACGACTGCATTACGCAGAAACCGCACCATCTGCCGGGCAAAATGCGTGGGGCTGTGCCCTTCGCTGATCAGCTTGTCCACCAGCCGCAATACGGTTTCGCTCGATCCCTGGGCCACCGCCTGCATCACTTCTTCGAGCACTCCGGAAGGCGCAGCGCCCACCAGATTCCTCACCTGGTCCGCAGTCAGACGCCCGGTTGATGAAGCGATGGCCTGGTCCAGGATGGAAAGCGCATCGCGCATCGAACCGTCCCCGGCTTCGGCCAGCAATGCCAGCGCGTCCTCGTCGGCCTCGATTTTCTCCCGGGCCGAAAGATCCTTTAGCTGGTTGAGGATTTCTTCAAATCGCACCGCGCGAAAGCTGAAGTGCTGGCAGCGCGACCGTATGGTTTGCGGAATGTCCTCGGGTTGGGTGGTCGCCAGCATGAACACCACGTGTCCGGGCGGTTCTTCCAGCGTTTTCAGCAGGGCATTGAAAGCCGCATCGGTGATCTGGTGCGCCTCGTCGAGAATGTAGATCTTGAAGCGGTCGCGCGCCGGACGATAGCGAGTAGCCTCGCGCAGTTCCCGGATTTCGTCGATACCACGGTTGGTCGCGGCATCAATCTCAATCACATCTACGGAGTTTCCCGCCCGGATTTCCGTACACGACTCGCACACCCCGCATGGCTCCGTGACGGGCTTATCCGAAGACCGGCAGTTGAGTGCCATGGCCAGGATGCGCGCGACCGTAGTCTTGCCGATCCCGCGATGCCCACTGAAGATGTACCCATGCGCCGTCCGCCCCTGTTCGATGGCGTTCTTCAGGGTCCGGGTAACATGTTCCTGCCCGATTACCTCGGAGAATTTCTGTGGACGGTACTTACGCGCTAAAACCTGGTAGCTCATGTTGGAGGAGAAACATCAATTATACGTGATGCTTTCAGGCCCAGTCTCCTGGAAGACAAGGTTTGCTTTGCGTCCTTTGGGTCAACTTCGCGACCTTTGCGGTTAGGAGCTTTAGCCGCCGCCAGTGCCAAGGACCCTCACATTAACCCGAGGCGCATCCCGGCGAAATGCCCCTTGCGCGAAATGCGCCCAAGGAATAGGCTTTTGGGCTGGGCTGGCTCAGGCCATACCTGGGAGGGCGGATGCAATTAAAACTTAACACTCGAACGGAAAACGGTATCACCATTATCGATTGCAATGGCCGCATCGTGTTTGGCGAAGAATCGGCGCTTCTCCGGGATACGGTGAAGAAGCTGATCGGCGAAAACAGCCAGATCATCTTGAATCTAGCCGACATCTCCTACATCGATAGCGGCGGCCTGGGAACGCTGGTGGCGCTCTACACTACGGCACACAACGCAGGTGGATCGGTGAAGCTGGCCAACCTGACCCAGCGCGTTGGAGATCTGCTGCAGGTCACCAAACTGCTGACGGTGTTCGAGGTGTACGACAGCGAGGAAAAAGCGATCGAGTCGTTCAAGAAGGGCGCAGCCGCATAATCCGGCTGTTGACACTTTGTCGTTCCGGACGCTGCCGGACCGGCGCTCGCGCGGGCATGCAAGTCGAGGGATCTTGGGCTTCTTTCTGTTGCTACATTTGCTCCCGTCAGCATGATCCCTAAAGCCGCTTTTCTCGTCGGCCTCGCGCTGGCCGCCAGCGGACTGGTTTCCCCGCCGGTTGCCCTCGCGCTGGGACTGGTCTTTGGCTTCACCTTTCCTCACCCGTTCGATCAAAGTGCGAAGAAACTTTCGCGCTATCTCCTGCAGGCTTCCGTGGTCGGACTAGGGTTCGGCATGAACCTGCACGACGTGATCCGCGCCGGTCGCAGCGGCTTCATCTATACCCTGCTCGGCATCAGCTTCGCCATGTTGGCCGGCATGGCCCTGGGCGCCCTGCTTGAGATGAAACGAACTCCGGCGTTTTTAATCTCAACTGGCACCGCCATCTGCGGTGGCAGCGCCATCGCCGCCGTGGGTCCGATTGTCGGCGCCAGTGCCGAGCAGATGGCGGTGTCGCTGGGCACGATTTTTGTGCTCAATTCGATCGCGCTGCTGATCTTTCCGACCATCGGCTCCGCATTGAAGCTATCCCAGACGCAGTTCGGACTTTGGGCCGCACTCGCCATCCACGACACCAGTTCGGTGGTAGGCGCTGCCGCCAAATACGGGGCTGTCGCTCTGGCCGTGGGCACCACGGTGAAACTGGCCCGAGCCCTGTGGATCGTGCCCATGTCGATTGCAACTGCAGTAATCAAGCATTCCCGGGCGAAAATCCAGTGGCCGTGGTTCATTGCCCTGTTCTGCCTCGCCGCGGTGTGCAACACCTATCTCCCCGCGGGGGCAGCGAGTTATGCTGTCCTGTCGAGAATCGCAAAAATCGGTCTTACCGCGACTCTTTACCTGATCGGAAGCGGCATTTCGATCGCCACCCTGAAAAGAGTGGGACATCGCCCGCTGCTGCAGGGAGTGATCCTGTGGCTGCTGATTTCGGCAGGTTCGCTGTGGCTGATCCGCGAAGGATGGATCGCACTATGAAAGGATGCGTAGCGCGCGTCCCGCCGCTGTCGGGCGGGAATCATGCCCGACCACGGAAGAACGCTGGGGAGAGCATCGAGAGATTAGCCGATGAAAAAGCCCCCAAAACTCAACATGCGCGAAAAAATCCGCGCCGCCATCCGGCGCATTCCGCGTGGCCAGGTCTCCACCTATGGTGCTGTGGCGAAAGCCGCCGGATTTCCCGGCGCCGCCCGCCAGGTAGTAGCGGCCCTCCGCGGCGGGGTTGGGCTGCCGTGGCAACGCGTGCTGGGCGCCGGAGGTGCTATAAAGCTGCGCGGAGATTACGCCTTCGAACAACGATTCCGGCTTGAAGCCGAAGGCGTCACCTTCCGCGGCCGCAAGGTCGACATGAAACTCCACGAACACAAATTCCCCAAAGCCGGGAAAAAACCTCGCTGAATCTCGTCCCAGTTTCCAGTTTGATAAGGTCCGATGCCTGAAGTCCGACGCCTGAGGTCAGGTCCCCTACCGCTGGCTGCTTTCCTTAGCCGCCACTCGCTGATTGAACACTTCTGACTTGCCTCGCGGCACGCTCAGCGACTTCCATTGCCTGGCCTGGAGATGCTTCGCCAGGAATACGATCTGGCCGCAATGATAGGCGTAGTGCGCGATCTGACGGTTGATCGCCTGCATTACCGAGTGCGCCTCCCCACGAATGGTGACTGTGCGATCCATGTCGGCGTCGGACAATGGTTCGAGGGCGGTGAAGACCCAATTCCAGCCTTCCTCCCACTGACTCATCAGCGCGGCCCTCGTCGCCGGCGGGTTCTCAAACTCAGTGTCGCGGTTGCGATCGGGCTTCTCGCCGTCGCTGATCAGGAAGTCTGTCCAGCGCGAGCGCATGTTGCCCGCCATATGTTTGACGATGATTGCGATAGAGTTCATCTCGCCGTCCAGAGCGGCGGAAAGTTGTTCGTCGGTGACCTGCTCCATGGCGCGCTCAGCCAGCTTCTTGTAGTAACGAAACAACGTAAGCGAGTCTTTTAGGTAGGAGGTGGTCAATTCCAGCGCCATAGGCTCTCCTAAGTTTTGAATTGCTCGTCAATTTCAACCTGGTATCCCGCAACCAGCCGGTTGGTTTCATTGGCCATTCCCACCACCGCCATTAGCTCTTTGAACGCGGCATCGGTCATGCCTTTATTTCGAGCCGCCGCCGTGTGCGAAGCGATGCAATACCCGCACTGATTGCTGACACTCACCGCCAGGTAGACCATCTCTTTCGTCAGGGGATCAAGCGCTCCCGGCGCCATGATCTGCTTGATGTCTTCCCACGTGCGCTTCAGCATCGGCGGATCGTGCGCGATGGCTTTCCAGAAATTATTGATCCAGTCGGTTTTGCGCGTCGCCATGATGTCGTCATAAACCGCGCGCACTTCCGGGGTAGCGTCTTTATATTCAATGAGCCCAAGCGTTGCCATGTTTGCTCCGAGACAAGTCAAAAGATTACCGCAAAGTTCGCAAAGGAGAACCACGGAGAACGCAAAGAAAATCAGCACGAGCCTTTCTTCGCGTTCTTAAAGGTTTTTCTCAGCGACCTTTGCGGTTAAAAGCTTTTCTCTGGCAATTCCCCACCAAGCAGCCGGCCCAACCCCGATGCCGCCACGCGCACGCCGAGATAAAATTGCCCAAACAAGGCATACACCGCGCTCACCTCATCAAACCGCATTTCATAGATCAGCTTCTTGAACACCAACGGATCATCCGCGAAAAGATCCACGCCCCACTCCCAGTCATCAAACCCAATCGATCCGGTGATAATCTGCCTGACCTCGCCGGCATAGCGCCGCCCTACGAGCCCATGCTCATTCATCTGCCGCGCCCGTTCTTCAATAGGCAAGGTGTACCAGTTCTTGGCCTCACCCCGCCGCCGGTCCATCGGATAAAACGAAACGTAGCGATGCTTAGGAAGTTCAGGAAATAATCGCGGATGCATAGCTTCCTTCTGCCGCGCCAGCACCTCCGCAATTCCCCGTTTCCACTCGTCGGAGTGCAGCTCGATGCCGCGGTCTTTCAAGTCCCGATAAGCCTTGATGGTGGACTCGTAGAGGCCAAGCTCGATGACCGACAAATATGACGTCGTGGTCTCCAAGTAATCGCTCAGCCGCAACTGCATAAGTTGCAGCTCGGCCTGGTTCAGTTCATCAAACGAACGCCGAAAATGGATGAGCATCAGATCGCCCTTATGTCCCAGCAGAGAAAACAGAGCGGACGGCCCAGCGGCATTCTGTTCCATTTCGGTCAGGGTGCCGGTAGCCTCATCGACCACCGCGGCTTTCTCAGCCGGTGACAGTTGCCGCCAGGCCGCCCAGCGAACTCGCATCATCTGATGCAGCACGCTGTAACCCTCAATGGTCAAAGGGACTGGAGGTATGTCTGCTGAACTGGCTTGGGGCGGGGAAGCGGGAGATGACATGGCGATCCTTCGACCGATAAGCAGGATGACTCGACCGGCTATTGTAACCGGAGGATCGGCGTGAGCGGTCTATGAATACGATCTACGAATACGGCGCGGGAAGCTTCTTCTACGGCGGCCTTTCTCAAGCGCCTGCAGCAAAGCGTGGCTACGAAAAATTGTGATGACGGTGAGATGATCGCTTGACTCTGGCCGCGGCCGGATTTCGAGCCAGGGTGTTGGTCTTTACTGCGGCGCGCGTGATTCTAGCCGCACCCGGGGCCCGCACAAACAGCTGGTGACGGTCGTCGACAATCCGGCACACCCGCAACTCTCCGTTACTGTAAGGGCAGACCAGATCACTGATGGGAGTGGGGTTCTCCATAAGCACCCAATCCACGCCGTAACGCTCTCGCAGGTTCTGAAGTCGGTCCTCGGAGACGTGGGCCCAGTCTGATTGCGCAGCGCTCTGTTCTTTCCAATGATCGGCTAGCTCGGGAAATACCGAAGCCGCTCCGCTGTCCTTCTCCTGATCCGCTAGCATGCTGCGCTCGGCGATCGCTCGGAACCCGTGAAGATCCACCCCAGGCTTCAGCAGATATTCTGGATCCAGCGCGAACAGCGCATCCTTTGGCGTGTGATCGCGGATCCAGAGGAAACTGGAAAGCCATTCGCCGCGGTAGCGAACGCCAGGCCGCTCGATGTGCGGGCTGGCAGGATAGGTGGCCAAGTCCAGAGCAAACATCCCAGTGGAGAGCGCGCCAAAGCAAAGGATCCATCGCCAAGCTCGTCCGCGGAGCAGATACTCGCCCATCAAGCCTCCCAGCAGGACGAAGAACACAACATAGATCAGGTGAAAGCTCCGCATCGGTTGCAATCGCAGCAAATAAGAAAAGGCGTGTCGCTGGAAAGCGCGAGGGCTGCCACTGTCGAGATCAGGCCCAACCCGCAAGTGTTTTCGCCAGCCGGGGGAAAGCGGGCAGCACGGATTCGAGTGGCAAGCTCATACAGACAGCCAGGATCGCGAGGGGCGCAATCGCGCCCACCCACTCCCACCAGTGCCAAGTCGTAACCAGGAAGTACGCTCGGGACGCCAGTACCTCCCGGTAGGCGCCTTGCGCAGGCTGCAGACGTACCAGGAACGGAAATAAGAGCGCGGGCAGCACCGGCATAGCCTCCACGAATCCGACACGCTCGCGTGAGCGGGACTCGATTGCGACCAGCATTCCGAAACCCGCTCCGTAAATGGCCATCTGGGGGTGAATTAGAAACGCGCTCAGCAACCACAGGCACGCTACGCGAGTTCGCCCGGCAAGAAAACAGGCCACGGACATCAGGACAAGAGGAGCGGACAGCGACCTCGCAGTGAGATAAGAGTCCGCGAGGATAAGAGCGGTTCCGGCCACGGGAACGCTGAGGCCTGCGGCCAGCAGGCCGACACCAGCCCACCGGGCCCGCTCGCTACGAAAGCATTGCCGCGCCAGATCGTAAGCAGCCCACAACAGCAAAAACTGCGCAAGGGCGAACCAGAGCAGCATGCTCCACTCGATGGGTAAATGAGTGAGCCAGGTAACTGCCGCAACCAGATGCGGGAAAACAGACAGTCCCGCGTGGTGCATAAAGAACTCGGAGCCGAACGGATACAGGGAAGGATCAGACGCCTTTTTGATTCCAGGCGCATAGATGGCAGCGTCGTCCGTGCCCATGTGATAGCCGTGGACAAGAATCGAAACGGCGGTGATTGCTATCAGAAGCGATATCTGGCCGGCCCGTGTCGCGGGGGCTCCACGCCACCGGTTAAACCATGAATTCGCACGCCGAATCCCGTCATTCCGCGCCCATTTTTCCTCCTCTTCTGACAGCCTCAAGCCCGCCAGCATCAATACTTTCCCCGAACCAACATAAGTCGAACCCTCGTGCATCACCGGATGCCTGGTCAGTCTCTCGTGATCGCGAGACTCTCCCAAGGCCCACAGACGCGCACTAGTCCGGGCCTGTCGCGAGACGGCACGAACACTCTTCGATGTTCTTCGATGATTACTGTTGCAGTCCTACGGTCTGATGCGAACGCACTCGAGGAGGATGGTTATCACGCGTCGTGATTTTGGAAATACGGATTCGCGTTGAAATGCAGGCATCGGGCAGATGATCATTGACGATTTTTCGACTCTAATCATATGATCCTAGCTGGTTCCAGGGCCTTTGCACTCAGCCAGCCGGGCTCATCCCATCCGCCAACACCGCGACAAGAGTAATCTCGGAGAGAACCAGCCGCAATGAGCGACCTGATCCAACTGACCAAAGACGGCAACATCGCCATCATCACCATCAACAACCCCCCGGTAAATGCCCTGAGCCCCGGCGTGCCCGAAGGAATTTCCCAGGCCATCGAACAAATCGACAAAGACCCCAGCGTAAACGCCGCCGTCGTCATCGGAGGCGGCCGCACATTCGTCGCCGGCGCCGACATCAAGGAATTCACCAAGATGACTGCAGGCAAAGGGAAGCTCGGTCCGGGCCTGCTCCCGCGCCTGCTGAAAATCGAAGACTGCTCCAAGCCGGTGGTCATGGCGATTCACGGTACCGCCTTCGGCGGCGGCCTGGAACTCGCGATGGCTGGCCACTACCGCGTGGCCGCGCCCAGCGCGCAAGTCGGTCAGCCGGAAGTGAAGCTCGGCCTCATCCCCGGGGCAGCGGGCACGCAGCGGCTGCCACGGCTGGCCGGTGTGGCGAAAGCGGTTGAAATGTGCACTGAAGGAAATCCGGTCAAGGCGCAGGACGCGCTCAAGGCTGGAATCGTGGATCGTCTCATCGAAGGGGACTTGCTGGCCGGCGCTGTCACGTTTGCCCGCGAGGTCGCAGGCAAGCCCGCGCCGAAAACTCGCGAACGCAATCAGAAGTTGGGCACGTCGGAGCAAAACGCCTCGATCTTCGCTGCCGCCCGCGACACTGTCCGCAAGAAGCAACGCAACCTGATTGCTCCCCTCGCCGCCATCGAAGCCATCGAAGCTGCGACCAAGCTGCCTTTCGAGGAAGGATGCGAGGCCGAGGCCCGACTGTTCATCGACTGCCTTTACTCGGATCAGTCCAAGGCGCTCATCCACGTATTCTTCGGCGAACGCGAGGTCGCGAAAATTCCTGATATTCCGAAAGAGACTCCGACAATTCCCGTCAACTCAGCCGCCGTCGTCGGCGCCGGAACTATGGGCGGCGGCATTGCGATGGTATTCGCCAATGCGAGCATCCCGGTGCTTCTCAAAGACACCGATCAGTCCGCGCTCGATCGCGGGCTGGCCAACATCCAGAAAAACTATGCCAACTCGGTCAAGCGCGGACGCTTCACCCAGCAAGTCGTGGAGGAACGACTGAAGCTGATCCAGCCCACCCTGAGTTACGACGATTTCGGCAAAGCGGACATGGTGATTGAAGCCGTCTTCGAAGGCATGGCGCTCAAGAAAGCAGTCTTCGGCGAACTCGACCGCGTTTGCAAGCCGGGCGCAATCATCGCCAGCAACACCTCTACGCTGAACATCGACGAGATCGCCGCCGCTACGTCGCGGCCCGCATCCGTAATCGGTACCCACTTCTTTAGTCCCGCCAACGTAATGCGTCTTCTCGAAATCGTACGCGGCAAAGCCAGCAGCAAAGAAGTGATCGCAAGCTGCATGCAGCTCTCGAAAAAGCTGGGCAAGGTGGGCGTGCTGGTGGGAAACTGCCGCGGCTTTGTCGGCAATCGCATGTTTCACACTTACGTGCGCGAAGCCACTTTTCTGGTGGAAGAAGGTGCCAGCGTCGAAGCAGTCGACAAAGCGCTCTACGATTTCGGAATGGCCATGGGCCCGCTCGCCACCCTCGACCTGGCCGGGCTCGACGTGGGCTGGCGCATTCGCAAGGAATATCGTCATCTGGAAAAGCCCGGCATCCGCCAGCCCTTCGCCGGGGATCGACTCTGCGAATTGGGCCGCTTCGGCCAAAAGACCGGCGCAGGCTGGTACAAGTACGACGAGAGCAGGCAAGCCATCCCGGATCCCGAAGTCGCCGCCTGGACGAAAGAGTGGTCCGCCGAGGCCGCATCCCGCAGCGTCAAATTTCTGCAGAAGAAGTTGTCGATCGTTGCATCTACGCCCTGGTCAATGAGGGCGCGCGTATCCTCGAGGAAGGTTATGCGCTGCGCGCAGTCGACATCGACATCATCTATCTCAACGGCTACGGCTTCCCCGCCTATCGCGGAGGCCCCATGTGGTATGCCGATACCGTCGGGCTGAATAAGGTGTTCGAGCGCATCAGCGAATTTCACCGCATACACGGCGAACTTTGGGAGCCCGCGCCGCTGCTGAAGCGGTTAGCCGCCGAAGGACGCACATTCGCCGACTTCGACCAACAAAAAGTTGCAGCCGCGTAGCATGTCGAGCCATCTCATAGTGTTCGTCCAACGATCGACCCAACGACAAACGACGATCGACCAACGACTTACATGAGAGAAGCGGTAGTAGTTGCCAGTTCGCGCACCGGGCTCGCGAAATCCTTTCGCGGCTCCTTCAACATGACTCGGCCGGACGACCTGGCCGCTCACTGCATCAAGGATGTTCTGCGCAAGACGCCCCAGCTCGATCCCAGAGAGATCGAAGACGTGATCCTCGGCTGCGGCCAGCCCCACGGAGTGCAGGGGCACAACATTGCTCGAGTGTCGGCTCTGCACGCCGGTTTGCCAGTTTCCACCGCCGCGATCACCGTGAACCGGTTCTGCTCGTCGGGCCTGCAGGCTATTGCCATGGCCGCCCACCAGATCGTAAGTGAGGGCACAGATGCAGCCATCGGCGGCGGTGTCGAAAGCATCAGCCTGATTGTTCGCGACAATGACCCCAGTCCTTTTGTGAAGCAAAAATATCCCGGGATTTACATGGCCATGGGAGAGACCGCCGAGGTCGTCGCCAAACGTTACAAGATCAGCCGCCAGGCTCAGGATGAATACTCTCTGATCAGCCAGCAACGTATCGCCCGCGCGCAGCAGGAAGGTTTTTTCACCGGCGAAATCGCTCCCATAAGAGTTACGAAAGCGGTTCTCGATAAAAAGA
This sequence comes from Terriglobia bacterium, assembly GCA_963801545.1. GTDB lineage: Bacteria > Acidobacteriota > Terriglobia > Terriglobales > Acidobacteriaceae > JAIQFF01. The sequence continues at coordinate 319,486 of CAWDFF010000001.1, forward strand.
CCGGCGAAAAAATCGGGACTGAGGAAGTCTGCTGCGACCGCGACGAGTGCAACCGTCCCGACACCACCCTTGAAGGATTGCTTGCCCTGAAGCCTCACTTCGACCGGGATAGCGGGCAAGGCTCGGTGACGGCAGGGAACTCGTCGCAGCTCTCGGACGGAGCCTCCGCTACCCTGCTCATGTCACGACAGCGCGCCGACGAACTCCACATTCCATACAAGCTGATCTTTCGCGGCTTCCAGGTCGCCGGCTGCGAGCCCGATGAAATGGGCATCGGCCCAGTATTTGCCGTCCCCAAGCTGCTCCAGCGTCAGGGCCTCAAAATGGATGACATCGATCTCTGGGAACTCAACGAGGCTTTTGCGGTGCAGGTAATTTATTGCCGCGACCGCCTCGGCATCCCGATGGACAAGCTCAATGTGAATGGCGGATCGATCGCGATCGGGCATCCTTTCGGAATGACCGGCTCGCGCATGGTCGGTACACTCGCCAACGAAATGGAGCGTCGCAAGTCACACTACGGCGTCGTGACCATGTGCGTGGGCGGCGGCCAGGGCGCCGCCGGCCTGTTCGAGCGGCCCAGTTAGCAGGCGGGTGAGGTCAGGGCGAGGTCAGGTTATGAAACATCCCAAACTCACCGCTCGCCAGATTCGCGACTTCCTGCCCAGGATTCCGTTCAACACATTGCTCGGAGTTAAGCTCACCCGTCTGCATCGCGATGGCGTGACCATCGAGTGTGAAATGCGCCACGAATTGACCAACAGCGCCGGCGTGGCTCACGGTGGCGTCGCAGCCGCCATGGCCGACGTGGCGGTCGGCATGGCCATCAACCGCCATTTCGGAGGCAAGCGCCCGCTCACGACGGTCGAAATGAAAATCAACTATTTCCGCCCAGTCACCCAGGACCGCATCTTCGCCCGCTCCCGCCTGCTTCGCATCGGTTCAACCCTGTGTGTCGGAAGTGTCGACCTCACCGATGCTGACGGCGACTCCATTGGCACCGCTCTCGTGACTTACATGCTGCTGGATGCACGCGGAACGAAGTCGCCAGAGTAAGAGAGCAGGAACATCGCAGGTCGCGGATGCGAGCCGCGAAGCGGCGCAAGAATGCAGCCCAGGGCGCAAGCCCTGGGTTGAAGGTCGAACCAGCACGAGCTCCGAAGGAGCGCAAGAACCACCCCACAAGGATGTTCCGATGCCGCCACTGCGAATCGAAAACCTGAATGCTCTGAAGGATTTCGTAGGCCGCGAAATCGCAACCACCGATTGGTTCGAAATCACCCAAGATCGTATTCAACAATTTGCCGAAGCCACAGAAGATCGTCAATGGATCCATCTGGACCGCGATCGGGCGGCAAAAGAATCACCCTACGGCACGACGATCGCGCACGGATTCCTGACTCTGTCATTACTCAGTCATCTTTCGAAGCAGGCGCTGCAGATTGAGAATGGTGTCCGCCTGGCGGTGAACTACGGCTTGAACCGAGTGCGTTTTCCATCCCCCGTTCATGCCGGCTCCAAAATCCGCGCCCGCTTCACCCTGCAATCTCTAAAGGATGCCGGCAACTCCAGCGAAGCCGTCTTCTCAGTCGTGGTCGAAACTGAAAGTCAGGCAAAGCCCTGCTGCGTCGCTGAATGGGTTGTCCGTTACTATGCGCAGACGCCACCAGCGCCCGCGTAGGGGCCGGACGCCCATGCCGCACAGCGGAGCGAAGCTCCGCAGTCTTCGCCAGCCCCAGCAGTGTTGCGAGCCCTATCCACCGGCGCTATAGTAATCCGGCAGTTGCCTGGAGGCGTCCATGGCCGTAGCCACCCAAAATCCCCTCAACCTTCCCGGCCCTCCAACTTTTAATACCGTGGCTGAGGAGCGGCAGCATCGCAAGCAGCGCCTGGCTGGCGCCTTTCGCCTGTTCTCGCGCTTCGGGTTCGATGAAGGCGTCGCTGGCCACATCACCGCCCGCGACCCCGAACATCTCGATCATTTCTGGGTCAATCCTTTCGGGATGCACTTCGGCCAGATCCGTGTCTCGGACCTGATTCTGGTGAACGATCATGGCCAGGTAGTGGAGGGGAAGTATCCGGTAAACGGAGCAGCGTTCGCAATTCACTCCCAGGTTCACGCAGCGCGTCCCGATATCGTGGCCGCCGCTCACGCGCACTCGTTGTACGGAAAGACGTGGTCTTCGCTCGAGCGTTTGCTCGATCCCATCACTCAGGACGCCTGCGCCTTCTACGAAGATCATTCTTTGTTCGCGGACTTCACTGGCGTCGTTTACAAAACCTCCGAAGGCGAGCGTATTGCTCAAGTCCTGGCCGACAAGAAAGCGGTGATCCTGCGGAATCACGGGCTGCTGACAGTTGGTCATACCGTGGATGAAGCGGCCTGGTGGTTCATCACAATGGAGCGAAGCTGCCAGGCGCAACTCATGGCCGAAGCCGCCGGCAAGCCGGTGAAGATCGACGCCGCCGATGCCGCAATCACACAGCAGCAGGTTGGATCGCACATGGCAGGCTGGTTCCAGTTCCAGCCGCTCTGGTCCCGCATCGTCCGCGAACAACCCGACCTGCTGGAGTAGGGTTTGATGGAGCACGGGCGTTCGCCCGTGTCATAGCCGAAAATCTTCCGAGTTGTTGGCGTCATCCTGAGCCCGGCTTCAGCCGGGCGAAGGATCTCGCGCGCATCACCGCGGACTCAGGTGACGTCATCAACAAACAGATCCGCCCTGAGCGGTTTGCCCGCTACGAACGCGTAGCGCGCCAAATCCGTGATTCCCGCACTGGCCAGAACTTCGTCGTCGATAAAGAAATTCCCCGTTGTGCTGCGACTATCGCGGGTCAGAATATGCCACGCGGCGTCGGCCACGATTTCAGGCGTTCGTCCACGTTCTGCCTCGGCGCCAGGAATCACCTGCAGCGCGGCCGTCGCGATGATGGTTCGAGGCCACAGCGCATTCACCGCGATTCCATCCTCGCGAAATTCCTCCGCCATGCCCAGCACGCACATGCTCATCCCGTACTTCGCCATGGTGTACGCCAGATGCGGCGCAAACCATTTCGCTCGCATATCGAGCGGAGGCGAGAGGGTGAGAATGTGCGGGTTCGGCGCTTGTCTCAGATGGGGCAGACACGCCTGCGAACACAGAAACGTTCCCCGCGCGTTCACTCCCATCATCAAGTCGTAACGCTTCATCGGCGTCTCCAGCGTGCCAGTAAGGCTGATCGCGCTGGCATTGTTCACCAGGAAGTCGATGCAGCCAAAATGGCTGACCGCCTGCTGCACCGCCGCATGTACTTGCTCTTCAAACCGGATGTCGACCGCCAGGGGCAGTGCTTTCCCGCCCGCCGCTTCGATCGCAGCGGCTGCCGTATGGATGGTTCCGGGCAGCTTAGGGTGGGCCGTCTCGGTCTTGGCGGCAATCACGACGTTGGCTCCATCGCGAGCCGCGCGCACTGCGATCGCCAGCCCAATGCCGCGACTGGCGCCCGTGATGAATAGCGTTTTGCCGGAAAGGCTGGTGTTGTCGTTTTCTATCTTTGCCTGCTCTATCAAGGAGAACCTCCGGATCAGTCTGTAAGACTATCTGAGCCGTCTTCTCCTGTCGTGTATCATGCCCTGCGGGGTGCACGAATACTTCCCGATAGTGGGGTTCTCAAAACTCATCATGAATGTGCCGCTTACACCCATCCGATGTCTGTACCGCGCCGTGGATCTTTACGGCCGGAAGACAGGAGTCGTCTCCGGTTCCAGTTCATTCACCTACGCCCAATTCGGAGAACGCTGTGAACGCCTGGCTGCTGGCCTTCTTTCCGAGGGCATCCAGCCCGGCGACCGGATCGCCTATCTCAGCTTCAACAATCATCAACTGCTGGAAGGTTATTACGGTCCGCCCCTGATTCGGGCGATTGCCATGCCGCTCAACGTGCGCCTGCAACCCGCCGAACTCATTACCATTCTCAATCACGCGGGTGCCAGCATGCTGGTGTTCGAAGCCGAATTTGCCCCGCTGATTGACACGTTGCGCAAGGCCTGTCCCACTATCAAACGCTACGTCGCGATCGACCGGCCCGTCTCGCAAGCTGACTTGTTCCTGGAGGACCTGCTGGCGAAAGATCGCATCCCGCGTCCCGACCTATTTTCGTTCGACGAAAATGAAATCGCCGAGCTTTTCTACACCAGCGGCAGCACCGGCACTCCCAAGGGCGTGATGCTCTCGCATCGCACGCTTTACCTGCACACGCTGGGTCTGCTGGTCTCTTTGCCTTCTGATGACAGCCGCGTAGAACTCCACACCATCCCGCTGTTCCACGCCAACGGCTGGGGACGTCCGCAGAGCATCACGCTGACGGGAGGCAAGCACGTCATGGTCCGCCGCTTCGAACCGGCCTACGTAATGCGACTCATCCAGGAAGAAAAGGCCACTGGCATGACCCTGGTCCCCACCATGGCCAATGCTCTCCTCAATTGTTCGGAGCTGGGAAAGCACGATACTTCGAGCATGAAAGTAATCACCATGGGCGGGGCGGCATCGTCGCCCGAGCTGATCGCCCGGATGGAGCAGGCTTTCCACTGCGACGTAAGGGCGGGTTATGGGCTCACTGAGACCTGTCCGGTGGCTACCTCTGCCCACACCAAAGGCACGGTGAGCTACGCCGGCGAAGAGGACCGGCTCTCGCACCTCTCGGCGGCTGGCTGGCCGCTGACCGGCTGTGATGTTCACGTCGTAGATTCGCAAATGCAGGACGTCCCGCGTGACATGCTAGCCGTAGGCGAAGTGGTAGTCCGTGGCGACAACGTGATGGATGGATATTACAAGGAGGCCGACGCCACCGAAGCCGCAATTACCGACGGCTGGCTGCACACGGGAGATATGGCTGTCTGGGATGACGAAAACTACATCCACATTGTCGATCGCAAGAAAGACATCATCATCAGCGGCGGCGAAAATATTTCCTCCATCGATGTGGAGAAGGCGATCTTTGCCCATCCCGCGGTCCTGGAGTGTGCCGTAGTCTCCGCCCCCGATCCGCAATGGGGAGAGATCCCGGCAGCTATAGTTGTTTTGAAACCCGGTCAACCGCTGACCGAAGAACAATTGCTGTCATTCCTGAAAGCCCGCATCGCCAAATTCAAGGTACCCCGCCTGATCAAGTTTGTGGAGGGCCCGCTCCCCAAGACAGGAACCGGAAAAATGCTCAAACGCGAACTCCGCGAAGCCTTCTGGAGCGGCAAGGCCACCCGCGTCCAAGGATGAGATTTGTCGTAGCGCTGGCGTCCCGCCCGCCCGACAGCCGGCAAGCCTGTCCTGAGCGAAGTCGGAGGGATGCCGGCGTTACGAGCCCCGCAACTGGCGTCCCTCAATCCGTCTCGCGTATATTGGACGCCTTTACGTACGCCATTCCTCATGAACCAGGCCACCCGCCAACCCGTCATCATTCGCGACTTGCAGAGCTTCGAAGATCTGGAGCAAGTGGAGGCGGTCGAACGCGAAGTGTGGGGCCTTTCCGACCGCGACGTCACTCCATTGACCCTGGTGATCGCGACCAAAGAGGCGGGCAGCATCTGGGTGGGCGCTTTCGACGGCCCCAAGCTGGCCGGGTTCGCCTTCGCTTTCCTGGGGGTTGAGGACGGACACCTTATCCTGCACTCCCACATGCTCGCCGTTCTCGAGCCCTATCGCGATCTGGATCTGGGCTACAAACTCAAGCTGGCGCAGCGCGAACGGGCTTTGGCCTTGCGTGCCCAGGAAATGACCTGGACTTTCGATCCCCTGCAGAGCAAGAACGCGCACCTCAACTTCGGCAAGTTAGGTGTGGTTTCGGATCGCTACGAAATCGACTTCTACGGCCCGGAAACGTCCAGCATCCTGCACCGCAACAGCACCGATCGCCTGTGGGTAACGTGGCCGCTCGCCAGCCGCCGGGTTCGTGACCGCTTGCAGGGAAAAGACTACCGCCCCGAAGTCCTGGACGCCTTCTCGAGATTGCAGCCGCTGGTGCAGTTCAACGGCGACGGCAAACCGCTCCGGAACGACCTTTCCGCCGCGCTGGCCCGCCAGCGGATCGCAATCCAGATTCCGAGCGATATCGGAGCAGTCGAACAAAAAGATCCCGGCCTGGCCCGGGAGTGGCGCCAAGCCACACGCTGGGCTTTCACCGAAGCCCTGCAAGCCGGTTTCTTCGTCGCCGAGTTCTGCCGCACCGTTCGCGGCAAGCAAGGCCCAGGCAACTACCTGCTGGAGAAGGGGAGCGTCTCGAAGATTACGTTCCCGAGCTACAAAGAAAATCCGGCACCTCGCGTTAGTCTGAAACTGTCAGAGATCGCCAACTGTCAGAGGCCGCCGGCGAATCGCCGGCAAGGGCCGGCACCCCGAGCTAGCCGCGCAGCGACGCAAGAATATAGCCCAGGGCGCAAGCCCAGAGTGAGGCGAGATAGGTGAGCAGCGCTTAGCGCTGAAGAGGGCTCAAGAGTGGTTCAGCGATGAGGGACCTATCGGCTGTCAGTACGTGCGTCATTCACTCCGCCCCATGGCAGATCCCACCAATCCGATCCTCCTTTACGACGGTGTCTGCGGCCTCTGCAACCGTCTTGTTCAGTTCGTCCTGAAGCGCGATGCCCGCGGCCACTTCCGTTTCGCCTCGCTGCAAAGCGACTTCGCCTCCGGAATTCTGAGGCAGCAAGGTCTCGACCCTGATGATCTGGATACGGTGTACTTCGTAGAAGAACCCGGCCAGCGCCTCACCGCCCGTTCTGATGCTGTCATCTCCGTGTTGCGAGAATTGGGAGGATTCTGGCGTGCCGCAGCCGTTCTTCTGCGCGCCCTGCCCAAATCGCTGCGCGACTGGGGATACGACGTCGTTGCCCACAACCGCTATCGCATCTTCGGCAAACACGATACCTGCCTGCTTCCGGAAGAAAAATACCGGGACCGGTTTCTGGATTCCTAAGCTCCTCGCCTGTGCAGACATCCTGGCCCCGGCCTTGTAGAATCTGCAATGCGCATTTCAGCAGTCCACTAAAGACGAGGAACCAGCATGCCCGATAAGCCCGCTGCGACCGATGTCCGAACCAACATCGAGTCGGTCTTGCACGAAGACCGAAAATTTGAATGTCCGGAAGACTTCCGCCAGCAGGCGCATATCAAGAGCCTGGAGGAGTACGAGCGCATTTACCGCGAGTCAGTGGAGCAGCCGGAAAAATTCTGGGGCGGAATCGCAAATGAGCTGCACTGGTTCAAGAAGTGGGACAAGGTCCTGGAGTGGAACCATCCCTGGGCCAAATGGTTTGTCGGCGGTCAGATCAATCTTTCCTACAACTGTCTCGACCGCCACGTGCAAACTTCCCGCAAGAACAAAGCCGCCCTCATCTGGGAGAGCGAGCCCGGTGAAGTCCGCACTCTCACCTATCAGCAACTTCACCGCGAGGTACAGAAATTCGCCAATGTCCTGAAATCGCTGGGCGTAAGAAAGGGCGACCGAGTGGCCATCTACATGGGCATGACCCCGGAGTTGCCCATTGCCATGCTGGCCTGCGCCCGCATCGGCGCCCCGCACACGGTGGTCTTCGGTGGATTTTCCTCGAACGCCCTGGTCGACCGCATTCACGACTCCCAGGCAGTTGCTGTCATTACCCAGGACGGCTCGTACCGCCGCGGCGCCGAGGTGAAGTTGTTTCCCGCCGTCGAAGAAGCGCTGAAATCCTGTCCGTCAGTGAAGCACGTGGTTGTTTACAAGCGAACCGGAAGTCCAGTCAATATGCAGTCCGGCCGCGACCACTGGTGGCATGAGCTGATGGCGCAAGCGTCAGATGAGTGCCCCGCGGAGCCGCTGGACGCCGAGCATCCCCTTTACATCCTTTACACCTCTGGAACCACCGGTAAACCTAAGGGCGTCGTGCATACCACGGGCGGCTATTCGGTGGGCACCTACCTGACCACAAAATGGGTATTCGATCTCAAGGAAGAAGACACCTACTGGTGCACCGCTGACATCGGCTGGGTCACGGGTCACAGCTACATTGTCTACGGACCGCTACAAAACGGCGCCACCAGCCTGATGTACGAGGGTGCTCCCAACTTCCCCGAGCCCGACCGCTTCTGGAGCATCATCGACCGCCACAAAGTAAATATTTTTTACACCGCGCCCACCGCGATCCGCACTTTTCTCAAGTGGGGAGACGCCTGGCCCAAAAAACATAAGCTCGACAGCCTGCGCCTGCTGGGCACCGTTGGCGAGCCGATCAATCCCGAAGCCTGGATGTGGTATCGCGAAATCATCGGCCATAACCGCTGTCCGATCGTCGACACCTGGTGGCAGACCGAGACCGGACACATCATGCTTACTCCGATTCCGGGCGCGATCGCCACCAAGCCTGGCTCCGCTACTCGCCCTTTCCCGGGAGTGGTTCCGGAAGTCGTCACTCTCGACGGCAAACCCGTGCCCGAAGGTTCGGGCGGTTTTCTGGTTCTCAAGCAGCCCTGGCCCGGAATGCTGCGCACCATCTACGGCGATCCGGACCGCTACGTTTCTCAGTACTGGTCACAGATTCCTCCCACCTATTTCACCGGCGACGGCGCGCGCAAAGACAAAGACGGCTACTTCTGGGTCATGGGCCGCGTGGACGACGTGATCAACGTCTCCGGTCACCGCTTGAGCACGATGGAAGTCGAGTCCGCCTTAGTCGCACACGAAGCGGTCGCGGAGGCGGCGGTGGTGGCGCGTCCTGATGACATCAAGGGTCAAGCCATCTCCGCTTTCGTGACCCTGGAACAGGGAAGAAAACCCACGCCCGAGCTGAAAGATGAATTGAGGAAGTGGGTCGCCAAAGAAATTGGCGCCATGGCCAAACCCGACGACATCCGCTTTACAGATACGCTGCCCAAAACGCGCAGCGGGAAAATCATGCGCCGCCTGCTGCGCGAATTAGCAAGCAGCGGGGAAGTGAAGGGCGACACCACCACGCTAGAAGACTTCGGCGTCATCGCGAAGCTGAAAGAGAGCGAAGAGGCGTAAATCTACTCCCCCGCTCCCATCATCACAATCGGCATCGTAGGCGCAGTCGAGCCCTGCTCCGGCTCGACGGTAATCGCAAACGCCTTGGCCTCGATCCCCGCGGGCAGCGGCGGTTGAATCACGGTCGCACTGCCGTGAGCATCAGGCTTGAATACTCCTGCCGGGATGGGCGAGCCGTTGGTCGGGATCAGCCACAGCTCGTAAGCTTTCTGCGGCGGCAGAGCCGGCATGTTGCTGGCCAGGAAAACCAGACTGGAACGGTCGCGGACGTAGATCGCCTTCCCCTGGGGCTGCGGAGGGGCTTGCGCCGCCACCAATGTCACGCGCAACGCGTCGGTCGAAGTCAGGGTTGTGACAACTTCCCGAGCCCGTTCGAGCTGTGCCTGCTGCTGGGCTGACTCGGTCTGCAACTCCGCTACCCGCTGAGCCAGGCGGTCGCTCTGCTGGAAAAAGAAAACCGCTGCCAGGGCGAACACCGCTGCTGCGAACCAGGGCACCAGCGTCCAGGTCCAACGACGCCCAGCAGCTTTGGCGACTCGCGGATCCTTTGCGATGGCTTTCAGCAATCGCTCCCGCGAACGGCGCGGTGGCGTGGGACCCGCCGCAGAAAGTGCCAGCAACGCCGTGTCTCCGCGCAGTTGCTCGAGTTCCCGCCGGCAAGCGGCGCAGCCTTCCAGATGCTTCTCCAGGGCGGCGCGCTCGTCGCCCTGCAATTGCCCGAGGGCAAGCAGCGCGAGATCGTCGGCGAATTGTTCGTGCGTGCTCATGTCGCAAAAGCCTTGCGCAGGGCCATCAGCCCGGCGCGAATCCGAGTCTTGATGGTGCCCAGCGGCTCGCCCGTCTTGGCTGCAATTTCGGTATGCGTGAGCCCTTCAAAGTAGGCCATCTCCAGGGCACTCCGCTGAGCCTCGGGCATAGCGCCCAGCGCGCCACGCACCTTCTCCATGGCCCGTGCCCGCTCTGCCTCTCCCGCCATATCCGGTTCTACCGAGACCACGACATCGTCAATATCAGTTTCGGGGCGTCGTTTGCGGAGGGTGTCAATCGCCCGGTTGCGAGCGATCACGGCCAGCCACGCGCCCAGGTTTCCACGACTGGCGTCAAACACTCCGGGATTGCGCCACAACTGCATGAATACTTCCTGTAGCACGTCCTCTGCCGTGCCCGTGTCGCCAAGCACACGCAACCCGACCGCATACACGATGGAAGAGTACCGGTCATAAAGCGCCGCCATGGCGCTTTCGTCACCAGCGCGGATCGCTCCCACCAGCGCCACATCGGTCGCGCCTGCTTTTAGTTCAGCGCCGGACAAACCGTTATCTCATCCTTTCAAAGGTACGTTGGGAACCCTGGGCCGGATTGCTTCCGTCCATCGTTACTCTTGTACCATCCGCTTTCCCTGCAATCAGTTACTGCTACGTCGCGAAACCATAGCAGCATCCGCCTATCTTCGACAAGGCGCTGTGATTCGCGCTTTGCTGAAACGACGGGAGTAAACTGAGCGGACAACACTTCAGAGAGGTATTCATGGGAGATCTCAGCCGTATCGGTGTAGCCATCGATTCAGAATTGCTTCGCCGCTTTGACAGGTTCATCGCGCAGAAAGGCTACGAGAACCGTTCTGAGGCTTTCCGTGATCTCATTCGCGACCGCCTGGTAGGGTCGGCAGTGGTCGCTCCGGATGCCTTGGTCGTCGGTACCGTCACTCTTATCTACGATCATCACACCCGTCTCCTACCCGAGAAGCTTACCGATCTCCAGCACGAGCATCATCACGTCATCATCTCCACTCTGCACGCACACCTCGACCACGATAGCTGTCTCGAAGTGGTTGTCCTTCGGGGCAAGTCAAAAGACGTGCAAAAACTGGCAGACCGCCTGATCAGTACGAAAGGCGTCCAACACGGACGCCTGGTAATGAGCTCCCCGGAAACCACCCATCACCACTAAACTGAGAACCGGGAACTATTAACTAGAAACTGGGGTTAGTACTTCATATTGCGGTTAGCCCTCAAACGGACCAGAGATCAAACAGAACTACCGGCTCTTCATCGCCAGCAGTCTCTCGTCCGGAGTCATCTGTTTCCACAGCACTTCCAGATCCCGCTGCACCCGGGAGTTTCCCGGATCCCCATGCAGCGCCTTGGCAAACCAGCGATAGGCGGTGGGCAAGTCCCGGTTCACGCAGTGTCCTGTGGCGTACATGGCTCCCAGCAGGGTCTGCGCCTTGGGATTCGAATTTCCTGCCCCGATCTGAAGATTTCTTTGCGCGCGGGCGCAGTCCTCAGGAACTCCGCGTCCGTACAAGTAGCGTTCGCCATCGGCCACAATCCGGTCATCAAAACTGACAGGAGGGGTGGCGGGCGACGGCTTAGATACGGCGGCCTTCGCGATGGGTGCAACCGCCTTTGGCCCTGGGGCCGGGGTTTCCGCGGTTTCGGTCTCTGCGGATGAAGTAGACCCAGGTGAGGTAGGCGGGGGTGCAGCCGCGGGTGGCACAGCTGTCGTCGGGACGGACGCAACTTCCGGCTTCGCCTCGGATTTTCCGGAGTCGGAGCCTTCTTTCGGCGCCGGGGTGGCCTCAGGCACGGTCGCCGTCGGGACGGGAGAAGGAGCGCTCTCCCCGTGCGGTGCAACAACCAGGGGCGGCGCGGCTTCACCACTCGCGGCAGAGGTCGCAGCCTGTGCCTCCGGGGGAACCGAGTTTCCAGTGGGTTCTACGGGCGCACCTGTATTCGGTGGCGCAGTGGCCTCTGGTGCGGAACTCGCAGTCGGGATGTTGTGCAGGGTCGGTTTCGGAATCAGTGCTGCCCAAGGATACCCGTCGCGCTGCCAGTGCCAGGCCAACAACGCCCCGCTCAGGACCAGCAGGAGGAGAGCCAGATACAAGCGTCCATGGCCCCGGGGCGGCTCGTCTTCCAGCAAATAGTCGAGGTCGCGGGAGCGCTCGTCTCCTAGCCCCAGAAAAGACGGGCCGCTGAGCGGCGATGAGACTCGCTCTCTACCATGTTCCCGGGTGGAGATTGCCGGCTGTAGTGGCGCTCCACAGATCCCGCAGAAACGGTACTCGGGATTATTCTCGTGACCGCATTGATTGCAGCGCGCTGTCATAACACCCAGCATAATTATACTAGCCTTAGATGCTGACTGGAGAGACGCTTTTGTATGCCGACGATGCGTCAAGCGGCCAATCGCCCAGGCTGACCTTTCGGACAACAAGGCTTGGGTGGATCACGCTTTAAGGCCCGCATAAGAACGGCTACCTTGCGATGGAGCTTCGGTGTGTGCGTGAGAATACGGTTTTCAAAAGAGCTGTGGAGCGGAATTGCTGGATTCCAGCCGCGAAGCGGCGCGAGATTGCAGCCCAGGGCGCAAGCCCTGGGTGGAAGTGGTAAACGAGCAAGCCCCGGAGGGGCGACAAGGCAGGTTCTCACCCTCACACTTCAGCCCTTGGATTTCCTTGGCCGCCTAAGCCACATCGTGGCGTTATGATTGCGGCGCTACCCCACTGCCGCACCTAAAATCAAAATCGCCGAAGCAGCATTTTCAAGCCGAGCGCCGCTCGCGGCGCGCGCCTTTACACCCTGGTCGTGAGCGTGTTACCTTAAATGCACGTTACGAACGAATTGAAACTAGAAGACAGGAGTGCACTAGGTTAGTGCTAGCCAGAGAGCAAAAGAAGTCCCTCATCGACCAGTACGGGACCCATGCCACCGATACGGGCAGCCCCGAAGTCCAAATCGCGTTGCTGAGCGAGCGCATTGGTCAATTGACGGAGCACTTCAAAACGCACCAGAAGGATCACGGCTCGCGCCGCGGTCTTCTCATGCTGGTCAGCAAGCGTCGCCGCCTGCTGGACTACCTCAAGCTATACGATTCCGAGCGTTACAAGACGGTTGTGCATAAGCTTGGCCTGCGTAAGTAGGTTTCAGCGGGGCCATTCCCGGCTCGGGGTGTACCTGCCGGGCTGCCATCGGAATCATTATCAGACGGTCGTCACCCATTAAGGCTAAATGCCGCGAACGGTGTGTTTCCGGCGATCTCCAAACGCTACTGGCTCTTGCCCTTCCACTGTGCAGTCTCTTCCAAGCGCACGCACGTGTCCTCCTGCCAAAAGGAAATGAATCATGAAACAAGAAGTATCTGTTGAACTTGCCGGCGGTAAAAAGATCTCATTTGAAACCGGAAAATTAGCCAAGCAGGCCCACGGTTCAGTCGTGGTGCGCATTGGCGATAACGTTGTTCTGGCCACGGCTACCGCTAATCCCGATCCGCGCGAAGGAATCGATTTCTTCCCGTTGACTGTTGACTACCGCGAATACACTTACGCCGGCGGACGCATTCCCGGCGGCTTCATCAAGCGCGAAGGCCGTCCCAGCGAGCGTGAAATTCTCACCAGCCGGCAGATTGACCGTCCGGTTCGTCCGCTGTTTCCGGATGGTTTCCGTTGTGAAACCCAGGTGATCGCCTTCGTTCTTTCCGCTGACACCGAGAATGACCCGGATGTCGCCGGCATCAACGGCGCGTCGGCCGCGCTGACGATCTCCGACATACCGTTCGAAGGCCCCATCGGCGCCGTGCGCGTGGGCCTGGTCAACGGCGCATTCCTCATCAATCCGACCTATAGCGAGATGCGAGACAGCCTGCTCAACATCATGGTTGTCGGCACCGCTGACGGCATCGTGATGATCGAATCCGGCGCCAAGGAAGTGAAGGAAGAAACCGTGGTGGATGCGATTGAATTCGCCCACGCCGAGATCAAGAAAATTTGTGCCGCCATCAACGATCTCAAACAAAAAGCAGGAAAACCCAAGCGGCCGGTTACTCCGCCCGAGTTCGACCAGGCTTATTACGATGACCTGAAGAATCGCATCGGGGCCGACCTCGCTGATCGTCTCGACACCCAGAAACATCCCAAGGCGGAAAGTTACAACCTGGTCCGCGAGCTGAAGAAACAACTGCAGGCAGCTATCCCCGCGGAAGATGAAGCGGCCCAGAAAAAACTGAAAACCTACTACGAAACTCTCCGCGAGCGCATTTTCCGCGAGCACGTCATCAATCAGAAACGCCGCCCCGACGGCCGCGCCTTCGACCAGATCCGCGATATCTGGATTGAGGTCGGCGTGCTTCCACGCACCCACGGCTCGGCCATCTTTACCCGCGGCGAAACCCAGGCTCTGGTCACCACCACCCTGGGCACCAGCGACGACATGCAGCGCCTCGAGGTCTTCGAAGGCGAAGCCAAAAAACGCTTCATGCTGCACTATAACTTCCCGCCGTTTTCGGTTGGAGAGGTTGCATTTCTGCGTGGCGCAGGCCGGCGTGAGATTGGGCATGGCGCGTTGGCAGAACGATCTATTTCCAATGTTCTTCCTGATGAAGACAAGTGGCCATACGCCATGCGTGTGGTCTCTGACATTCTTGAATCGAACGGGTCGTCCTCGATGGCGACCGTCTGCGGAGCTTCGCTGGCGCTGATGGATGCAGGTGTTCCGCTGAAGTCGCCGGTTGCAGGCGTGGCCATGGGTCTCGTTAAGGAAGGCGAGCAGTACGCCATCCTGACCGACATCGCCGGCGCCGAAGATCACTACGGCGATATGGATTTCAAAGTCGCCGGCACCAGGGACGGCATAACCGCCCTGCAGATGGACATCAAGGTCGGTGGCATCACGGCGCAGATCATGCGCGAAGCTTTGTCCCAGGCGCAACGCGGACGCTTGTTCATTCTGGACAAGATGAGCGCGGTTCTGCCTGGTCCTCGCGAGAAGGTTTCCGCCTACGCGCCACGCATCTACACCCTGCAGATTCCGGTGGACAAGATTCGCGACGTGATTGGGCCCGGCGGCAAGATGATTCGCAGCATCATCGAGCGCACCGGCGTAAAGATCGATGTCGAGGATTCTGGGAAGGTCAACGTGGCCTCGAATGATGAGGCGTCCGCGGCCAAGGCCCTGCAGATCATCGGCGACCTGACCGCCACCGCCGAAGTCGGCAAGACTTACCTTGGCACCGTGACCCGCCTGGCCGATTTCGGCGCCTTCGTCGAGATCATTCCCGGCACCGATGGCTTGCTCCACATCAGCGAGGTCGCGGAGCACCGCATCAAGGATGTCCGCGACGAATTGAAAGAAGGCGACCAGGTGCTGGTGAAGGTTCTGGCTGTCGAAGGCAACCGCATCCGCCTGTCGCGCAAAGCCATCCTCAAGGAACAGCGCGCTAAGATGGGTGGCGGCGAGCTTCCGCCCGACGGTGCAGGCACTGGAGAGGGCGGCGGCGGCGAACCTGCGCACGCGCCGGCTCTAACCATCGAAGGCGGCGCTGATTTTCCTGATGACGAGCCCAACTTCAATCGCGACGCACCCCTGGCCGGGGCCGGCGCAGGAGATCGCGGCCCCGAACGAACTGGAGATCGCCCAGACCGGGGCGGAGACCGAGGTGGAGACCGGGGTCGCGGTGGCCGTCCCGGCGGCGGTGGTGGAAGAGGTCGTGGTCGTGGCGGCCCCGGCCGTGGCGGTCGCGGCGGTTTCGGCGGCGGTGGACACGGCGGCGGTGGACGCCACTAACCAGGAAAACGATCGAGAGACTAGCTAACCGAAAACGATGGAGAGACGGGCGTCCTCGCCCGTCCAAGCCGAGCGAAGCTCGGCGGTCTTGAAAGGCCGCGACAAGAATCGCGGCCTTTTTCTTTCCACGACTCACGTAGGGGCAGAGACTGTCCTGAGCGAAGTCGAAGGATGTCCACCTGCCCAGCCGAGCGAAGCTCGGCAGTGCTTTACCCGCGTCTCAGGGCGTATCCTCCTGTTATGGACAAGAAAGAAATCGAATCCCCAAAGCTGACGGGTAAGTTCCTGATCTGGATCACCGCCTTCATGCTCCTGCTGTTCGCCTTGATTGCTCACTTCGTGTGGAAGGTGTTCTGACACCCTGCGAAAAGAGAGTGCGGGTGACGAAAGAGCGAACCGCAGCGGCTAAAGCCGGACTGCTTGCGGCGACCGACGGCACGACTGAAAGTCGTGCCCTTCCCGAAACTCAACCCTCCGGAAACTCAACCCTCCCGAAACTCAACCCTCCCGAAACTCAACCCTTCCCAAAACTCGTCCCTCCCAGTGCTTTCCGTAACCACTAACCCAATCACGGTCTTTCCTTCTCGGCCGCTTTCTTCCAGTCCGCTGCCAGAGCCTTAAATTCCGCCAGTTCCTGAAAAGCCTGGAACTCGGAGGCTTCCAGTGCGGAGGTTTCATGGAAGCCACTTGCCAGCGAGTGCTTTAGTTCAGCGAGCATGTTTTTTCTGTCAGCCAGCATGGCGTAGGCGCGAGCCCGCTGGTAGTATGCCCATGCCGGATTCGCCGAGCCAGCAGCAGCCAGATCAAAATAGACCAATGCTACGCGATAATTCTTCTCGTCCAGATTGTGTTGTCCCGATTCGTAAGCTTCTACAACCAGTTGTCCCAGCGCCCGGCGTAAAACCAGCGTCTTCGAGTCGTTTGAATTCCGGGATTGGGCCGCGCGTTTCTTGAGATCAGAAATATTGCCTTTCAGATCGGCGACGTCTACCTGATAGCGGTCACTGGTGCCGATTGCCTGCATTTGAGAGGAGAGGTTGGCGGTCATTTGCGCCTGCAGCTCGAGGGCGGATGCTTCCTCCTTTTCGGCGGTCTTTACCGCCTTGTTCTTTGTCAATTCTGCTATGGAAGCTTCTGCTGAACTGACGTCCTCCAGGCTACGGAAATCGCGCACCAGGGATTGGTAGTCTCGAAGAGCGGCCAACAAATTGTTTTGGGACTGAAATTCGCGGGCCCTTGCGAGGGCGCTGGAGAAGGTCTGTTGGATACGCGCGGGATCGCGCGGCATCGTACCCGAAGACATGGCTTGAATGTCCATCCAATCGAGCGCCTCGATCCATACTTCCGGCGGTGCCCAGCCATGCTGGCCGTCGAAGATGCGAATCCGGTAGCGCG
This sequence comes from Terriglobia bacterium, assembly GCA_963801545.1. Taxonomy (GTDB): domain Bacteria; phylum Acidobacteriota; class Terriglobia; order Terriglobales; family Acidobacteriaceae; genus JAIQFF01. Next base: position 336,453 of record CAWDFF010000001.1, read on the forward strand.
TGCCGGCAGCATCCAGTTTTTGCCGCAGATCGACGAATTCGCCGTAGTTGAGATCTGCGTTGCCGACCGCCGCGTAGTAAGCGAACTTCATGCCGCGAGTTGGTTCGGCGCCAAAGGGGAAACCAGCGGCGTTGGCAATCACACCGGCGACGCAGTCCTGGCAGGACAATGCAATGCTGGTGGCAACGCGAGCGCCTCCCGACATCCCAGCCAAATAGCGACGTTGATCGGCGATGGGAAACCGCTGCTGAGTGTCTCGCGACATCGCATTCGCGGCCTGGGCGGAATCTCCCATGGGACCGTTGTGGGAGTTGTTGGAAGCCGCGACGATGTAGCCAAATTTTTCTGCGGCGGGCTGGATGACTTCGACTGCCGCTTGGCCCCTGGCGGCGGGATCAAAGACATAGATGATCGGCCATGTTCGCGTGCTCGTAAAGTTTGATGGAAGATAAAGCGCGTAGCTCTGTTTGCTATCAGCGCCGCAAACCACCCTGGGGACTATCGTGCCAACCGGAAGAGGGGAGGATGCTTGCGGTCGCATTGAATGGCTGAGTGAAGCCAGGCAGACGATTGTCAGGACGGTCCGAGGCACACAGCCAAAATAGACGTAGCTATGACCCGGAAGCAAGGCTTAGGGTGCGGCGAAGAGTCCCCACCTTTCGCAAAAGACGCGAAAAATGGGGCACCCGGCATTCCTTGGTCCGGCGTCTCGCGGGCGAGGCGCCCGCGCCACACAAGACACCCACATCACAGTGGCTCTTACGCTCGCGATGCCGGGGCCGCCGCTCTCTTTGGCAGGATCTCTCCGATGCGGCGAATCTGCGCGCCTACGCCTTTGAGTTTTTCTTCGATGTTTTCGTAGCCGCGATCGATGTGGTACACGCGATCGATAATTGACTCGCCCTCCGCGACCAGGGCGGCCAAGCACCAGCGAGGCCGAGGCGCGCAGGTCGGACGCCTGCACTGCGGCCGCACTCAGCGGAGACTTGCCGCGGACCACGGCGCGCCGTCCTTCGATCTTGATATTTGCTCCCATGCGCACCAGTTCCTGCGCATGCATGAAGCGATTCTCGAAAATATTTTCGATGATGACTGATGTCCCTTCGGCCTGCGTGGCCAGGGCCATGTACTGGGCCTGCATGTCGGTGGGAAAGCCGGGGTATTCTTCAGTGGTGATGTCCGCGGCGCGGAACGGGCCGTCGCCCATCACCCGCACGGATTCGGCTGAATGCGCGGTCTTCACTCCCACTTCGTGCAACTTCTCAAGCAGCGCGCCCAGGTGGCGGGGATCGCAGCCGGCAACATTTAAATCGCCGCCGGTCATGGCACCGGCAATGATGAAGGTGGCGGCTTCGATCCGGTCGGGAATGATGCGGTGCTTTGCACCATGCAACTGGCTGACGCCCTTCACCTGAATGGTCGAAGTGCCGGCGCCCTCGATCTGCGCTCCCATCTTGTTCAGCAGGTCGGCCAGGTCGGCGACTTCGGGCTCGCGGGCGCAGTTGCGCAACAGGGTTTCGCCCTCGGCGAGGGTGGCTGCCATGAGCAGGTCTTCGGTGCCGGTGACTGTAATCTTGTCGAAGACAATTTCGCCACCCTTAAGGCGGTCGGCGCGGGCTTCGACGTATCCGTGCTCCTGGGTGATTTTCGCGCCCAGCAGTTCCAGTCCCTTGATGTGCAGATCGATGGGGCGAGCGCCGATGGCACAGCCGCCCGGAAGAGAGACACGGGCCCTGCCGCAGCGCGCCACCAGCGGGCCCAGGACCAGCGACGATGCTCGCATCTGCTTGACCAGTTCGTAGGAGGCCTCGGGAGTGGTCAGATTGCGGGCGCAAATCGTGGTGCGATGCTGCGCCCGCCCGTAACCCAGTTCGACTTCGGCGCCCATGGCGGCCAGCAGTTTGCGGGTGGTCTCGATGTCGCGAACTTGCGGAACATTTTCCAGGATGACCGGCTCTTCGGTGAGCAGGGCCGCGGCCATGGCTGGTAGGGCGGCGTTCTTGGCGCCGCCGACGCGAATTGTTCCCAGCAGCGGATCGCCGCCGCGAATTACAAATTTGTCCATGACGAGCTCATTCCTGTCATTCGTTCCTGCCTGTGGCGTCAACTATTCTAACGGGAAGGGGCGGAAGGCGTGGGTGGCAATCTGTAGTCGGGAGGACACGTCCTGCCGGATTTGAGTTCGCCTGTGTGGCGCGGGCGCCCCCGCCCGCGTAAGACGGTGGGCGAGACGCCCACCGGACAGCCGGCGGGACGCCGGCGCTACGGGAAACTTTACAGGCTTCGTGCCGCCTCGATCGCATGGCGCACATGTCCCTCTGCTGATTTCAAAACCCGCTCCGCTTCCCGGCGGTCCACCTTTGCCTGCAGCATGACCAGCGCCACGGGGACGCTATTTCCCGCTGCCTTCAAAGCCCGCTCTGCAACCGTTCTGTTCAGCCCTGTGCTCCGCTGCAGAATGGTCACTCCTCGTGCCAGCAGCTTCGAATTCCTCGGAGTGACGTTGACCATGAGATTGCCGTAAACATATCCAAGCCGCGTCATGGCCCCGCTGGAAAGCATATTCAGCACCATCTTTTGCGCGGTGCCTGCTTTCATGCGAGTCGATCCGGAGATCACTTCCGGCCCCACTTCGGTGACGATGGCGAAGTCGGCAGCTCTTTGCAGGGGCGTGTTGCGATTGCACACGACGGCGATCGCAGTTGCTCCCTTACGGCGCGCGTACTCGATGGCGGCGACGGTAAAGGGAGTCCGTCCGCTGGCGGCGATTCCGACTACAACATCCTTGCGACCCGGTTTCCGTTTCGCGATCTCACGTTCGCCGAGTGCCCGCGAGTCCTCGTTTGCCTCCACCGCTGCGGCCAGCGCCCAGGGGCCACCCGCCATGACAAACTGAACCGACCTGGGGTCGACGTTGAAGGTGGGCGGACACTCGGCGGCGTCCAGAGCTGCAATTCTGCCGCTGGTTCCCGCTCCCACATAGATCAGTCTTCCGTCGTGTTTCAGGGCGTCCGCAATCACGTTAATGGCGCGGGCAATCTGTGGCAGGGCGCGCTCCACCGCCGCCGCCACTTTGGCGTCCTCGGCATTGATGACTCGCGCCACCTCCAACGCCGACTTCATGTCCAGATCAGTCGAGACGCGATTCGATTGCTCGGTGGCCAGGCGATTCAGGTTCTCTCGTGTCTTTCTGGCGGTTCGCTTCAAGTCTTGCTCTCCGCGCCTTCAAGCGACTCGACCACGGCGTCGTGAAAACTGGGCCGCACTTCGGTGATCGCTTTATTGCTGCAATCGGGCCAGGTTCGATTCGTAAGCAAGGTGATGGAAAGCTCACGCTCGGGATCGATCCACAGCGAGGTTCCGGTATAGCCCAGATGTCCGAAGGAAGTGGCGGAAAAATATTTTCCCGACTGCGAGGGCGAAGAAGGAGTGTCCCACCCCAACGCGCGTGAAGTGCCAGGCGGAGAACTCTCGCGACGAGTGAAAAGCGCCAGAGTCTCTGGACGAACCAGCGGAGGTCCTCCTTGCAAGATGGTGTGCGCAAAGGTTGCTATATCTTCGGCGGTGCCAAATAAGCCGGCGTGCGCGGCGACGCCACCCAGCACACTGGCATTTTCATCCTGCACCTCGCCCTGGATGATGCGGTGGCGGAAGGCGCGGTCATCCGCCGTTGGCGGAATGGAATCTCGCCACGCGGCGGGCGGATTGTAGGTGGTGTGCAACATCCCCAGCGGGCCGAATAGTTCGCGCTGGCAAAAGCGGTCGAGACCTTCGTCGGCAATGCGCTCCAGCGCGACCCCGAGCACGATGAAACCGATGTCGCTGTATTGCGCTCTGGCGCCCGGATCAGCCGTGAGTGGAGTCCGAAACGCGGCGTGGAGCAGTTCGTCTCTGGTTTTGGTCTTGAGAAAGAGTTTTTCGTAAGCGGGTAGCCCGGATGAGTGTGCCAGCAGCATGTGCAGGGTGACTTCATGGCGGCGCGCGTCTTTTTCGTTATCGTTCGGATCGGAAACCACGAACTCAGGCACGATGGCGGCAACCGGCATCTCCAGATCGACCAGGCCACGCTGGTAGAGAATCAACGCCATGCTGGTCGTAGCTACGACTTTTGAGACTGAAGCCAGATCGAAGACAGTGGCGGTTGTGACATAAGGCGAATCGGGTTCGTAGGTGAAGCGGCCGAAGGCCTTCAGTGCAACCAATGTTCTCTTTGATGTGACCGCAATCGAAGCGGCTGGAAAAGCAGATTGGGCAATGGCCTTGTCTATCACGTCAAAGGCTTTTCCAAAGATCCCATCCTGCCGCTCATAAGCGGGAGCAGGGAAGCGAGGCGCGGCTTGATGGCCGGTCTTCGGCGAGGAAGAGTTCTCTGACAAAGGGATCGTATGGTCGATGTTCGGGTTATAACAAAGTTCCGGGGATGGGTAAAGGTGGGTCTTACTGCGGCTTTTCGCGACGACGAAGATTGGTCTCCATTAACCCGGCATGCACTTGGCAACGATCAGCGTGATGTCGTCGTGCTGTTCATCGGGGCTGAACCGCCGAACCTCATCCACGATCGCCGTCAGCAAGTCCGGCGAAGGCAACTGGCGATGCCGCCGCAAAGCCTCGGTCAAGCGCTGTTCTCCGAATTCTTCTCCTGCTGCATTAAAGGACTCAGTGACGCCGTCGGTGTAGAGGGCAAGGAGATCGCCGCAGAGGATGTGGCATTCTGCGATCGAGCAATCCCATTCCTTGAACAGCCCCAGAACGGTGCAAGTGGAGTCCAGCCGTTCCACTTGGTCATCCCCGCGAAGCAACAGACCGCAAAGATGGCCGCAGTTGGCGTAGCGCAGGCGCTGGGCCCGGTCGTCATATTCGGCGAAGAAAAGCGTAGCGTAGGAGCTGTCGGCAGTGTTGTCATAGAACAATTGGTTGACCGACCGCAGCAGCCGTTGCGGATCGTCTAAACCGACGATGCACTGGCTACGCAGGTTCGCCTGCAGATTTGCCATCAGGAGAGCGCCGGCAATTCCTTTTCCTGAAATGTCACCCAACACCAGCGCCAGCCGTTCCTGACCCAGATTGAGGAAGTCGTAGTAATCGCCGCCGACCTGGCGAGCCTGAATGCAGACGCCGGCATAATCGAGGGTTCTCAGCGGCGGGAAGCTTTGTGGGAAGAGTCTAGCCTGCACCCGTTTGGCAATCTCCAGCTCGTGAGCTGCGCGCCGTTCGGATTCCAGTTTTTCCGCCGCGGCTCGTCGTTGCGCCTCCACTGCCTGGGTCATTTCGTCGAAGCTGACCAGCGCGAAGGAATTACGGTCAATGTCTTCGAAGCGGGTGAAGACTCCGCCCCAAATCGGCGTTTGCTTCCCCAGCAGCAGCGATGGAGCAGTGCCAGTCGGCCATTTCCTGGGCCCTCGGGCCAGCTTTTCGTACTTGACGCGTCTCAGCCGCGGAACATGACGAAAGCGGACGCCGCGACGTCTCCACTCGGTGTATGTGGCCACGACATCTTCGGACACAAAAGCAACCGGGGTGGGTTGTCCGATCAGTTTGTACTCTGCGGAGTCAGGCTCAGGCGCGATCAGGGTAACCACGGCGGTGCCGTGGGGAGGCGCAACGCCCACCCAGCGTTGTCCGGATTGAAGCCGGACATCAAAGGCCAGACTGAATCCAAGCTGGTCCACGTAGAATTGCAGGCTTCGATCCTGATCGCGAACGAACACGTTGATGGCGTATACGCCAAGGTAACGGTTCTCGTGATCCGGTTTCTCTAGATCTGGTTTCTCTAGATCATGGGGCGATGCGGACTGCTCCGCCAGACCGAACCTGGGTGAACTGGCCATGGCGGGTATTATAAAACCACAAAACGCTCTCGATTCGGTTCAGGGATCGAGGGGATGAAACAGAGGTTTCCACCTCCGTTCGTTCGTGGTTCGACCTCCGCATTGATGTTTACTCGCGCGAGGTGGGTGAGACGCCGGCGCTAGAAAGGCGACGGTACAAAAGGCGGAGCTGCCGGAGTACAGATGCCACAAACGGCACCCCTTACTTCGGTTTCTTGAGCGATCCAGCGCGGGTTGTGTAAATTCGGAGTATCCACTCCATCTGGAAAACTCGGCGTCTGTATACGTGTGGCCTGTTGGTCACGCTTTTTGCCGCCCTGGCTTCGGCGCAGGCCGGCGGCACGCCCGCGGCTGCATCGAACCACGCCTCCGTTTCCACGCCCGCACCCAATCTCGGAGTTCTCGACTCCATCGTCAGCGATGCCATCCACGACGGCCAGATTCCCGGCGCGGTGCTGCTGGTCTGGCATAACGGACGGGTTATCTACCGCAAAGCTTTCGGCAACCGCGCCCTTGAACCGCGCCGGGAGCCGATGACGATCGATACGATCTTCGACATCGCATCACTCACCAAAGTCGTGGCCACGACCACGGCTGTAATGCAACTGGTGCAAAAGGGTGAAGTCCGGTTGAACGATCCGGTAACGAAATACCTTGCGGAGTTCGGGGAGAATGGCAAGGAGGACGTCACCGTGCGCAATCTGCTGACGCACTTTTCCGGGCTCCGCGAAGACGTGGATCTGGACCCGCCCTGGAAAGGTCGCGATGCTGCCCTGCGTCTGGCGTTCGCGGAAAAGCCTGTGTTCCCGCCCGGCTCCCGTTTTCTCTACAGTGATACCAATTTCATCACACTGGGCGCGCTGGTGGAACGCGTGGCCGGAACTACTCTGGATGCATACTGCGCGAAGCATATCTTCACCCCGTTGCAGATGACCCACACTCGTTTCCTGCCACCCGCCGCGTGGCGGCGCAAGATCGCGCCCACGGAAAATGACGAAGACGGCAAGATGATGCGCGGCGTTGTGCATGATCCCAGGGCACGCCGCATGGGAGGCGTCGCGGGGCATGCGGGCGTTTTCTCTACTGCGGACGATCTCTCGAAGTTCGCCCAGGCGGTGCTGAATGGCAGCCCGATTTTGTCGAAGGAAATGGTCGAGAAGATGACCACGCCGCAACAGCCGCCGACCGCCCACGTGCTGCGTGGCCTCGGCTGGGATATCGATTCGCCTTTTTCCAGTAATCGCGGTGACCTTCTGCCGGTGGGCTCGTTCGGTCACACAGGGTTTACCGGAACATCCATGTGGATCGATCCCACGACCCGCACTTACATCATTCTGCTGACCAATGCTGTCCATCCTCGCGGGAAGGGAAGTGCGATCGCCCTGCGCTCGAAAGTTGCCACGGCTGTGGCCGCAACCCTTCCCCTCACCGTCAGCGAGAATGATGAAATGCGCTGGAAAAATATTACCGGATATAACGAAGCCCAGACCGCAGCTCGCCGGGTGGCCACGCGCAACGGCACTGTGCAGACCGGTATTGACGTGCTCGAGGCCCACAACTTCGACCCGCTGCGGTCCCCCACAGGCAAAAAGAAAATCGGACTGCTGACCAACCAGACTGGAATCGACGCCCAGGGACGCCGCACCATTGATGTTCTGGCGCAGGCCCCGGGCATTTCGCTGGATGCGATTTTCAGTCCCGAACATGGAGGGGCCGGCGAGCTGGACACCACCCATGTCGGCAATTCCACCGACGCGGCCACCGGGGTTCCGGTGTACAGCGTTTACGGGGGCACTGACGCTGCCCGCAGGCCGTCGATCGATATTCTTAAGAACCTTGACGCGGTCGTGTTCGATATCCAGGATGCAGGCGCGCGCTTCTACACCTACGAAACCACGCTGGGATATTTCCTGGAAAGCGCGGCCAAGGCAGGAATCGAGATTTTTGTCCTCGACCGTCCGAACCCGATCACAGGTTCGTTCGTGCAGGGCGTCATCCCGGATTCCGGCCGAGAAAGCTTCGTGAACTATTTTCCCGTTCCGGTGCGTCATGGCATGACGATTGGCGAACTGGCGAAACTGTTTAATGGCGAGCGTAACCTCAACGCCCGCCTGACTGTTGTCCCTATGGAAGGCTGGATGCGCGGCGACTGGTACGATTCGACGTCTCTGCTCTGGATCAATCCCTCGCCCAACCTGCGCAGCCTCACCGAAGCAACGCTCTACCCCGGCGTGGCCCTGGTGGAATTCACCAATGTTTCGGTGGGTCGAGGCACCGATACTCCTTTTGAACTCCTGGGCGCGCCCTGGATCAAAGGGGCGCAACTGGCGCAATACCTGAACGCCAGGAATATTTCCGGCGTGCGTTTCGTGCCCGTCAGCTTTACCCCTTCCGCCGGTATGCATAGTGGTCAGAAATGCGACGGCGTGAATATCGTGCTGGTGGAGCGTAATGCACTCGATGCGGCTGAGCTGGGGCTGGAACTGGCTTCGGCGCTGCACAAGCTCTATCCGGAACAGTTTCACATGGAGCGTATGATCGAGCTGCTCGTGAACCAGTCAGTGTATGACGCGGTGGCGGCCGGAGAGGACCCGCGGCGCATCACTGAGGACTGGCGGGAGCCGTTGGAAAAGTTTCAGCTTGTTCGGCAGAAGTACCTCATTTACAAGTAGCCAGAAATGCCGCTATCGCGGCTCACTTCCGCTAGAATGTTCTGGAGAGAGTTCGACCTGGGGAGTTGAGGATGATAGCTGGCAAGCCACCTGCACCTGCCGCCAATCTGCTCTATCGCTGTGCCGGTCCCAATTGCGGGACGCTCAAGGGCGTCACCGACCGCTGGTGGCTGATGTGGGCATCCTTCCTGGAATTCAACCGGCCAGTGCTCTACCTTTGCCCCTGGGATGACGAAATCGCGGTCCGCGAGGGCACCCTGCACGTATGCGGTGAACTTTGTGCGCAGCGGCTGCAGTCGCAATTCATGGGGAACGTCAGGGAGAACGAGCGATCTACCAGCACGTAAGCGACTCCGGCAAAGATTCCATCAAACTTTCGATCTGCAGTTTGCATCGTACTGATATATCGGGCCACGCTGACGCTGCCTCGTCTGGCCTGTGTTTGGGGAGATCATCGATGCGCATCCTGATCGCTTTGGTCCTGCTGTGTGGCTTTGCCACTGCCCAAGCGAATCCTGTCGCTCAGACGGACTCTGCTGCTGCGGCCAACGCTGATCAGCTTACGATCCCTTCCGGCACCAAGGTCCCGCTCGCGCTCAAGCAATCGATTTCAACCAAGAACGCTCGCGAAGGCGATGCTGTCTACGCGGTGACCACATTTCCGGTCGTGTTCAACGATCGCATCATCATTCCAGCCGGCACTTATGTGCAGGGCAGGATCAGTAACGTCAAGCGCGGCGGACGAATCAAGGGCCGCGCCGAAGTCCTCATGCATTTCAGCACGCTGATTTATCCCAGCGGCTATACCGTGGTGCTGCCGGGCGCGGTCGAGAATGTGCCGGGAGCCGAGAAAACCTCGATGAAGGATGAAGAAGGCACGATCCGCCAGGACAGCCAGACCGGCGAGAAGGCCAAGACCGTAGCCACGGCGGCCGGCACTGGGGCGGTGGTTGGAGGCCTGAGCAACGGGGTCAAGGGCGGCCTGATCGGGGCCGGAATCGGCGGCGGTGTGGGTACCGCGATCGGACTGCTCACTCGGGGCAATGATGTGAGAATGGACGCCGGAACTACCTTGGAGATGGTGATCCAGCGCGCCGTGCCGCTGGATGCCAACCGTATTCCCAAATAGCGGTGTGCTCGCGTGGCCGGGTTGTGTGGCCAGGCTTGTGTGGCCGCGGGCGACTCGCCCGCGAGGGAAGAAGCTTCCGGAAGTCGTGAACTCTGCTGACTCTGCTAGCTGCCGAGCTTTGCTCGGCCAGGGCGGACGGGGGCGTCCGCCCCTACGTGGTTCATTTCAATGCGAACAAAGCGTTCACGTGTGCGGTCACCGAAACAGACTGCGGGGTGAACTCCTCGGTCGGCGCGGGCGCGCCTGCCACGCTCATTTTCATCATCGCGCCTGCCATCGGCATCGGACGCACGTTCTCAAACGTGTCCACCGACGCATAGGAAAGTTCTCCCAGGGTGCGGCCACTGGCTCGGGCGAGGGCGGTAGCTGATTCCCGCGCGCGCCGGTACGCGTCCTCCACCGCTTTGCTCTTGGCCGCATCCATGTCTTCCAGCGTGTAATTCAATGACTGGTTGTCGCTGACGTCGGCGTCGGCGAGTTGCTGCTCGATGGGAGCGATCTTGGAAAAATCCTTCAGCTTCAGGGAAACGTTGGCGTTCACGCGATAGGCAATCAGCTTGCGCTTCGGAGTCTTGTAGTCATAGACCGGTTGGAGAGAGAAGTAGCCGATCTCAGCCGACTTCGGTTCGATGCCGTTCGAACGCAGAATCTGGCGGACCTGTTCGGCAGATTTGGAGGCGCGGTCGTAGGCCGCACGCGAGGTGTCCTCCTGGGCGGAGATATTAAACTGCATCACCGCGGTGTCGGGATTTGCCTCGAACTTGCCATCGGCGCCGACAAAAACAGAGTTTGGCTGCGCCGAAATCGTGGGGCGATCCTGTGCCGTTGCCAGCGAGCCCATCAGGAAAAGCAGGGTGAGCACGACGGTTTTCATGGATTCTCTCCTGAGTGCGGAAGTGTGTTTTCCGCGTGAGGTGGTGCGGGAGGTTATTGTCGCTCGTTTTAAGGATACGCGCCAGTCCAACCGAGGCGGCGCCTCGCTGGTGTGACCGCGCGACCGGCTGAGGGCGGGACGCACTCAGGACAGCCGGCAGGATGCCGGCGCTACAAAATCTGATCTGTGCACGCTAGCGCCAGGGAACCTCTAGCGGACGATCGAGCCGGACTTCCAGCATGGTGCCTTTTTGCAGCATCAGCCTGCGGTCGCTGAAGAGGGCTTCTACCACACCCGCAGCTGCGCCGACGCCAGCCCCGATGGCCGCGCCTCGGCCGCCACCGACCGCGCCGCCGCCGATTGCGCCGACCCCGGCTCCCACTCCAGCAGATTCGACTTCGCGACGCCGGTTGCTCCCCTGGCGTTCGATTTCACCCTCATCACCGGGCGTCTTGAGTCCATGCTCTCCGGGCACGCCGGTAACGGTCGCCATCAGCGGCACCCATCCGCGTTGAGTTTCGATTTCGTCGAAGCTCAGCAGCAGACGAGGATGCAGCCCGTTGCCTACCGCGCTAATGTGTCCCTTGATCTTGCTGCCCCGCAGCAGCATGGTTTCGTCCGGGCCCGTCAGGTCATCCTCGAGCTTCGCCTTGAAATGCTTTCCCGGCTGGACCCGGCTGGCGTCGAGCTTGTCTTCCAGGCGAATTAGAGAACGTGGTTCCATCCGGAATACCGCGAGGCGGAGGAGAGGGTCTCTCATCCTGGGCGCGGAGCGGCATCGCAGCGAATGTTAGAGCCAGGCACCACAGCGAGCACGAGCGAAGCGTAGCCATAGGTATCACCTCGATGATCGAAGACAACCTGCCAGATTGGTTGGATGTGAGCGACTGCCGAATTGCTGCCTCCGAAGACGGGCAGCAGGTCATTGAACAGTTAGCTTAAGCGAAGCTTAAGCGGTTCTTCGTAGCGCCGGCGTCCCGCCGGCTGTCCGGCGGGCGTCTCGCCCGCCGCGCCGAGGAAGAGACGCCACGCTACAAGAAGCGCGCACGAATATTCGCGCGAGTCGCCCGCGACCACAAAAAGGCTACATCGCAAATTTAGGAGGAACTCTTGGCGGCGGTCGAATAGGCGAAGCGCTGGACCTGCGCGTCGACTTCTTTTCGCAAATCCGGCCAAATGGTCTCATCCATCTCGAGGAACACTTTGACCACTGCTGGGTCAAACTGCTTTCCCGACCACTTCTCGATTTCAATGCGCGCGGCAGTCAGCGATTGCGCCGGACGGTAGGGCCGGTCGGAAGTGATGGCATCCAGCGTGTCAGCGACCGAGAACATCCGCGCGCCCAGCGGGATCTGCTCGCCCTTCAGTCCGCGGGGATAACCGGTGCCGTCGTAGCGCTCCTGATGGGCATAGACAATCTCGGCAGCTTCGCCCAGGAACGGAATCTTCTTCAGAATCTCGTAGCCGTGGTAACAGTGCTCCTGCATGATCAGGATCTCGTCGGGGGTCAGCTTACCGGGTTTGCGCAGGATGGCATCAGGAATCGCCATCTTGCCGATGTCATGCAGAAAAGCACCGCGGGCGATCACCGCAATCTGATCTTTTGACAATCCCATAGCGCGGGCGATTGCAATGGTAAAGGCGGTAACCCGCTTGGAGTGGCCTTCGGTCTCTGCGTCCTTCTTGTCCAGGGCGTCGCCCAGCGCTTCCAGCGTGATGTCGTAGGAACGCTCCAGATCAACGATAGCCTTTCGCAATTGCTCGGTGCGGGCTGCGACCAGCGATTCCAAACTGGTTTGATAGGCGCGGTTCTCCAGTTTCAGCCGCCGGTTCTCCAGCGCCCGGCGCACCGTGGCCAGCAGTTGTTCCCGTTCAAAAGGCTTTAGCAGGTAATCGTAGGCGCCGTTCCGGATGGCGGCCAGCGCCACCGATATATCGTGCACCGCGGTCACCATAACCACGGGCATTTCAGGGAAGCGTTCTTTGGTTTTTTCCAGAAGACCAATGCCGTCCAGATTGGCCATCATCAGGTCGGACAGCATGAGCTCGAATTCCTCGCCGGATTCGAGCAAGGCCAGTGCCTCCATGCCGGAAGCCGCCTGGCGACACTTGTAGTTGGCGGTCGTCAGCATGGAGCAGACGATCTCGCGAATGGTCTCCTCGTCGTCAACTACAAGGATGCGATCAACTGGCATTGGGTGCTCTATTCTAGGGGCAATTCTATCGCAGTTGCGAGGTTCCTAAAGTAATCGGAAGGTCAGGGAAAGGCCATTGGCCCTCCGGGGAAGCGTGCTATTAAGGGAATGAGCACTGTACCCCTGGTTGCGATGAATCTATCGACTTTCTCTGCCTGGCACGCGGTCGGGGACATTCCTGTCCCCCGGTTATCCCCACAGGAGTCGGCCGCCCTGATCCTGCTGGCCGCCAGCCTGCTGGTTTTCCGTACTTTTCGTGAGCGTTACCTGCTGATCTGGACCCTGGGTTGGCTGGCCTATTTTGTGTCCCGCTGGACCCTTCGGGAACCGGGTTCGACGGCGCGTTATCTGATGGCGATTTCGCATGCCGAGTTTGTTCTGGCGGTGTGCCTGTTCGCAGCCGCCATCTTCGTCTATACCCACTCCCGAAAGCTGATGCTTCCGCTGCTCCTGATTACCGCAACCCTGATCGGCTATGCCGTGGCTCGTGCCTTGTTTTGGCCGGATTCAATCACGCTTCGTGCGGCCTTGGAGATCTCTTACCGCCTCGTCGCCCTGACTGCGGCCTTCCAGTTGGTTCGCTACCGCTGGGCGCGCTGGGAACTTGGTCCGTGGCTGCTGAGCGCGAGCATGCTGCTTTTGCACCTTCCCTGGCTTCCATTTACCCTGCGCCTCCCGCCTGGATTTAGCCTAATGGTGTGCCTGCTTGCCGGCTTGAGCATGCTGCTGATCGTGTTCGACGATTACAAACTCTACACCCGCCGGCTGGGAGTGGTGAACGCGCTTACCAACAGCATTACCCGGGCCCAGCAACAGGGGCCCATGATGGCCACCGCTCTTGAAGAACTCAAGGGATTGATGTGCGCCAAGGCAGCCTGGTTTCGCCTGCTGGAAGGCGACAGGATGGTCATCTCCCAGCAGATCGGCCTTTCCCAGGGCTTTCTTCAGGAGCGCATGTCAGTTCCGATGGACGATGACTTCGAGCGCACCCTCAGCGGTGCGGCGCCGGTTGTAGTCAAAACTTCCGCGGCGCAGCCATCTGTACGCCCATATCTGAAGACTGAAAAATTTAATCACGTGGTCCTGGTGCCGGTGCTGGGCAAGAAATCGGTGATTGGCACGTTGACCCTGGGCAGCCGTCACTACTTCTCCTACTCTCCAGACGAAATGGAATTCTTGACCACCACCGCGCACCAGCTGGGACTGGCGGTCGAGAACCTGCGGCTGGTGGAGCAGATCCTGCGCTCGCACCGGCAATGGACCAATACATTCGATTCCATCCATGACCTGGTCTTGTTGCACGACGCCGAATTTCGCGTGATGAAAGCCAATCATGCCTTGCTGGAACGTCTGGGCCGGGCTCCAGCCGATGTTGTCGGTCAACCTTGTGAAGCGGTGCTGCCACGCCAGACGCCGTGGCAAGGATGCCCCTATTGTGTGGGCTCGGAGGACGGCTTCCACGAAGGGCAGGATCCCGGCTTCGGCGGCTACTGCATGGTGTCCACATCCTCGTATGTGGAGCAGGGAAGCAAGCAGAAGGGCACCATTCACGTGGTGCGTGACACTACCGACCGTCGCATCGCCGAAGAAAAATACCGCCTGCTGTTCGAGCAAGTGCAGGAAGGAGTTTTTGTGGCCACGCCGGAAGGCAAGCTGCTCGATTGTAATGACGCCTTCGTGCGCATGCTGGGTCACACCAACCGCGAAGAACTGATGGCCATGAACCTGGACACCGCGCTGTACGCCTCGTCCGAGCGGCGCGACATATTCCGTCGCGAAGTGGAGCTGCATAACTACGTCCGTAATTTCGAGGTCAGCCTGCGCCGCAAAGACGGGACCCTCCTTACCGCCATGGAGAGCAGTTTCGCTACCCGCAACTCGGAAGGGAAGATCGAGCGCTACCAGGGATTCCTGCTCGATATGACCGAGAAGAAGCGCGCCGAAGACGAGATCCGCCGCCGCAACCGGGAGTTGAATGCACTGAACGCCATGGCGGTCATCGCCACCCAGTCTTTCGATCTGGACGAGATTCTAAACCTGACCCTGCGGCAGGTGATCTCGCTGCTGGGCGCTGAGACCGGTTCGATTTATCTTTGCGATCTCGACGAGACGACCTTCCGCCGCCGCGCCGGCTGGGGCCAGCGCAGCGCCGAGCGCGCCCGCTTCTCCGAAGTGAAATTCACCGAAGGCTTCGGCGAACTGGTGACCCGCTCCCGTACCGAGGTGATCACCACGGATTACTTGCCCCATCTGCCCGCCGCTGGTAGCTGAGTTCATTCGCGCCGATGGGCTGGCCTCCTGGATCTGGGTGCTGCTCTGGGGCAAGGACAAACCCATCGGCATCATGGGAATCAGCAGCCGGGAGAGCCGCGAGTACACCAGCAACGACGAGAGTCTGCTGGTTGCGATTGGCCGGCAGCTCTCCACCACGATCGAGAAAGTTCGTCTCTATGAAGAGACCTGCCGCGCCTACGAAGATCTGCGGCATACCCAGGAGCAATTGCTGCAGAGCGAAAAAATGTCTGCGGTCGGGCAGCTGATCGCCGGCGTGGCGCACGAGCTGAACAATCCGCTCACTGCGATTCTCGGCTATGCCCAGCTTCTCGAAAGCGAAGGGCTGGCGGAACGGGCCGCGGACTTCGTGAGCAAGCTGTTCAAACAGGCCCAGCGCACCCATCGCGTGGTGCAGAACCTGCTGTCATTCGCTCGCCAGCGCAAGCCGCAGAAGGATCAGGTGGACATTCGCAAGGTGCTGGAAGAAACCCTGGCGCTGCGTGACTACGATCTGAAGGTTAACGACATCGAGGTCGAGCGGGACATTGACCCTGCCATCCCGGCGGTTACGGCCGACCCGCACCAGCTTGAGCAGGTATTTCTTAACATCATCAACAACGGCGTGGATGCCATGCTGGAAGCAGGCCGGGGCGGCACACTGAAGGTACGGGTTTATGCGCAGGACGGCAACGTGGTTACGGAGTTTCAGGATTCCGGTCCCGGCATCAAAGAGCCGAACCGTATCTTCGATCCTTTTTACACCACCAAGAGCGTGGGCAAGGGCACCGGCCTCGGCTTGAGCATTTGCTACGGCATCATCAAGGAACACGGCGGAGACATTTCCGCGCGCAATCGCACCGACGGCGGCGCCGTCATCGAAGTGCGGCTGCCGGCCGCCGGACGCACTGGCGTTCCGGAATCGGTCCAGCCCGCTTCTCCGCGAAAGTTTGTCATCGAGGGCAATGTTCTTCTGGTCGAAGATGAAGAGGCAGTGCTTGAATTCGAGCGTGACGTGCTGGCCGGAGCCGGCGCCCAGGTCGTAAGCCTGATGAATCTGGAAGAAGTGAAGACCCGATTCTGAAAGACTCGTTCGACGCAGTGATCATCGACGGCAAAATGCCCAACGGCGGGAACGCACCCCAGGTGCATCGCTGGATCGCGGAGAACCGCCCCGGACTGGAAAAGCACCTCATGTTCACCTTCTCCAACGCAGTCGAACCAGAGATCCGATCTTTCCTGCACGATAACAACATCCCTTACCTGGTGAAGCCTTTCGAGGTTGGCGATTTAATTTCCCAAGCCCGCCGCCTGCTGCAAAAGACACTCGCCGCCACCGCAGGATAGAAGGTCGGGCGTCGGACCTCAGACGTCGGACTTCAGACCTCAGGCTTTGAACTGGATGCGGGAATTTCTAAGTCCCGTAGTGACGGCTGATAGTAGCCCGGCGTTTCAACGCCGGGTCGCAGGACAAAATGATTCCCGTCCCGTAGGGACGGCTGAAATCGACAACCACCGCAGCGGCTCCCCCCTTCCGTGGGGACGTCTGGCATATGCTGGCGACCTGCCATGTCGGCAGACTTTTCCATCCAACGACTACAAACTCTTCCGAAGCGAGCGCCCAAACTCCCGCAACACCGCCTCGTTTCTGCGATACCACATCCAGAGCCCGATTTTCTTGGCTTCCACCACTCCCGCCTTAGTCAGGACTGCCATATGATGCGAGATCGTCGGTTGGGAGAGGTGAATGCGCTGCTCGATGTCGGAGGCGCATAAGCCCACGTCCTTGCCGATCGAACAGCCGCCGTGCTCCTTAAGCGCCTGCAAAATCCTACGCCGGGTGGGATCAGCGATGGCGTGCAAGATGCGATCCAGTTCCTGCTCAGAATGGTTCATGGCAGCCAGGAATAGACCATGCATCGACAGATGTCAATATGGAGCCGGGCGTCAGACCTCAGACCGCGACCCTCGGACCACAGGCAGCCGTATGAAACTTTTGTGGCGCCAGCCTACTCCAATATGCAGTCTGGGGCAGAGGTCCGACGCCCGAAGTCCGAGGTCCGATTTATGCTATTCGAAGGCGCTGATCGTCGACAGCTGGAGAAGTTAAAGAAGAGCGAAGGCTTGCTCCCTCCGGGCCAGTCGCTCACGCTCAAGTGGCCCGTGTTGCATTACGGTTCGGTGCCAGGCTTTGATCCGGAGACGTGGGACCTGCGCATCACCGGATTGGTTGGTTCGCCCCTCAGGCTGAGCTGGAAAGAGTTCAACGCCCTTCCCAAGATCCAGCGCACCAGCGATTTCCATTGCGTCACCCGGTGGAGCCGCTTCGACAACCGCTGGGACGGCGTCGCCTTTCGCGAACTATTGGCTTGCGTGCATCCCAAACCGGAGGCGAAATACGTTCTGGTTCACGCCGAACAGGGCTTCACTGCGAATGTCCCCTTGGCCGACCTCGACCGGGAAGAGGTATTGCTCGCAACGCATCATGACGGCGAGCCTCTTACTGCCGAGCACGGCTATCCGCTGCGCCTCATCGTCCCACATCTGTATGCCTGGAAGTCTGTGAAGTGGTTGCGCGGGCTGGAATTTCTCGACCACGACACGCCCGGATTCTGGGAGCAGAACGGCTATCACATGTACGGCGATCCGTGGAAGGAGCAGAGGTTTAGCTAGGGATTGAGAGACAATTTCAGATTGTGGATTTTAGATTGCAGATTTCAGCCTCCAAATCCTTTCCAGGGCCTGTTCCAATAGCGAAAAATCTAAAATCTGAAATCTAAAATCTCGAATTCGCAATCCTACTTCTTCAAAATCGGATTGTACCCATCGCTCACCAGCTTGCCGCGGGCGCTCTCCGCCTCTTTGATGTCGGAAAAGGGCCCGACCTGCACGTGAAACAGCTTGTCTCCCGGCGCGTTGGCGGAGAAGGCGGCGTATTGTTTTTTCTTGAGCGCATCTACCAGCGCTTCGGCGTCTTCCTGCTTGCTGACTGCGGCCACCTGCACGTAGTAGCCGTTCAAAGTCGGCGCTCCAGTAGGATCGGGTGGCGGGGCGTCGCTGTCGTTGGCCGGCGGAGCTTTTGAGGAAGCGCTTGCGCTCGTAGGTGCGGGCCCACTGTTCGGAGTTAGCTGGGCATTCGGATCTTTCTGTCCCACTGCCTTATAGAAGGTGAGGTCAGAGGGGGGGTGGGGATTCGCAGCCTTGACGGCGGGTGGACGCGAGCCACCGGACGAAGTGGTCGTCCCTTGCAGGTCACCGTTTTCGGGCTTGACGGAACTTTTTCCCAGTGAAAATCCCATCCCGAAAAACACCGCACACAACGCCACCAGCCCGAAAAAGAGGGCCAGCATTTTGCCCGTGCCCAAAGTTATTTCTGTATCTTCACTAGCCGCCATCGTCACCGAACCTCATCACGTCCGAATCTATTCAAAATCACTTACTTCTTGTTTGCCTCTGCGCCGGGCGTACCCAACATCTTCTGCATTCCGGAGAAGAAGTCCACGGGAACCGGGAAGACTACGGTGGTGTTCTTCTCCACCCCGATTTCGGTCAGTGTCTGCAGATACCTCAACTGCACGCTGACTGGTTCCTTCGCCAACAGTGCGGCGGCATCCACCAGGCGCTGGGCGGCGGAGAATTCGCCTTCGGCATGAATGATCTTCGAGCGCTTTTCGCGTTCCGCCTCGGCCTGCTTGGCCATGGCCCGCAGCATGGACTCGGGCATGTCCACCTGCTTTACTTCCACGTTCGTGACCTTCACGCCCCAGGGCGCGGTGTGCGTGTCCAGGATGCTCTGCAACCGTAGATTGATCTTTTCGCGATGGGAAAGCAGTTCGTCGAGTTCCTGTTCTCCAAGCACAGAGCGCAGCGTAGTCTGCGCGAATTGCGAAGTCTGGTAGACGTAATTCGAAACTTCCACTACAGCCTTGCGCGGATCGATCACCCGCAGAAAGATGACCGCGTTCACTTTTAGTGTGACGTTGTCGCGCGTAATGATGTCTTGCGGCGGGACTTCCATCGCTTCCTGGCGCAACGAAATGCGCACCATGCGATCGATCGGCGCAAACACTAGAATCAGTCCGGGGCCTTTTTCATGTCCCAAAAGGCGGCCCAGGCGGAAGATCACGCCCCGCTCGTATTCCGCCAGAATCTTGATCGAACTGAGGAGATAGAGAACTGCAATGATAGTAGCGATGGCCGAGAATGAAAGACCCATCCAAAACCCCCGCGTCCTGAATGTCAGAAACGCATCTGTCGCGGATTGTACCGCAAATCGCTGCCGGAGACGGCAACTCACGAGCGCGTGGGGGTGCCTCGCATGATGCCAACCGAGTGCAATGCGCAGATACAAGCCTTGCCAGCTTGAGTCAGCACCCGCGATCCGGTTTCTTGATCATCCCGCTGAAGCGATGTTACGCTGCAAAAATGGCCCTTCCGATTGCTCAGAAATTCGCGCTCTGGATTTTCGACCATCTACTGTGGGACCCCGCTGGTTCAGCGCGCGTGGGATTCTGGGGAGGGTTGTGGGCGACGCGGAAACTCGTCATTGCTTTTGCGGGAGCGGCTTTGCTGACGTGGCGGGAATGGGTAGAGCACCATCCTCCCGAAATAGCGATCGTGGCTGTTATTCATTTCGTGTTCGTATTGGCTGTGATTGCGCTTCTTGTGTATATCGGGCCGCGGTTCAGCCACAGCGATCGGAAGTCGTTGAGCAAGCGGTAGCCAAGGCCGTAGAACTCCTAACGTCCCGGCGCGGTCCCTTCTACAACGAGTCTGCTATGCCAGGCTTGCCGCCGGAGTGTGCCGCATGGAGGGTGATGGATCTACCAGCAACTGCAATCCCTCCACCTCGCGAACCACTACCGCCTGGCCCGCGGCCACACCGACCGTGGAGGTCGCATCCCAAATCTCACCGTGAACGAACACTTTCCCACGGGGCGAGAGCGGCGTCTGCGCGATTCCGATTTCTCCGACCAACCCTTGCGCTCCCGTGACCACCTTGTTGGCCCGAGCCTTCAAAGCAATGCTCATCAGGAAAACCGTGATGGCCCCGAGCGGGACACTCACCGACAGAGCGGTCAGCAGACGTACTCTCATTTCCGGAATGGGCCCGTCCACCAGCAGCAGGCCGCCCAGAATCATGGTTACCATCCCGCCGATTGCCAGAACCCCGTGCGCGGAAAACTTGGCTTCCAGGGCGAACAGCGCAAAAGAGGCGAGAATCAGGACCACGGCCGCGAATCTGACCGGCAGCAGGTTCAGCGCAAAAACTGCCAGAAGGATAAAAACCACGCCCACCGTTCCCGGCACCACCGCCCCGGGATGGTTGAACTCGGCATACAGCGCCAGGGCTCCGATCGCGAGAAGTATGAACGCGATGTTCGGATCCATGATGAAGGCGAGGATCCGCTGCTTGAGCGTCATATCGAACGTACGAATCGATTCGTTTGCGAGATTGAGGGTGATGGTTTTTCCGTCGAAGCGCTTGACGGTTTTTCCCTGCATCTGTTTAAGCAGGTCTTGTTCGCTGGGGGCGATGTAGTCGATAAGTTTCTGCGAAAGCGCTTCCTGCTCGGTAAATGATTTGGACTGCCGGACGGTGCTCTCGGCCACATCGACGTTGCGGCCGCGCTTCGAAACCACCGAACGCATCAGGGCAGCAGCGTCATTCTCCATCTTCTCCTTCATGACGTCATCGACCTTGCCGCCGCCAATGGTTACGGGATGCGCCGCGCCCGTATTAGTGCCCGGAGCCATGGCTGCCACATCTGCGCTCTCCAGGATGAAGAATCCCGCAGAGGCCGCCCGGCTGCCGCTGGGCGTAACGTAAATGATCACCGGAACCGGCGAGGCCAGGATCTTCTCGATGATGTGACGTGTGGAATCGAGCAGACCGCCGGGAGTATTCAATTCGATCAGCAAAGCCTGATCTTTATTACGCTCAGCCTCCGCCAAAGCGCGGCCTATGTATTCCTCGGTGATGGGATGGATGGTGTCGTCGACGACAATCTTGAGAACTTCGGCGGAGGAGCGAGCCGAAAACACGCACAAAAATATTCCTACAAGTAAGCCACACAGCAAGCGGGAACTAAAAGACAATTTCATCGCCCAGCCTCACAGCCCTATTGTCTCTCAAATCGAAGCCGGGAGGGCAAATGTAGCGCCGGCGTCCCGCCGGCTGTCGGGCGGGCATCCCCCCGCCCCCGGGGGCAAGATGCCCCCGAGCCAGCCGGCAAGATGCCGGCGCTACATTTTTGGAGTCACTCAAGGCTAGTGGGTGGGAGTTTGCGCTTCCGTTTCCTCTTCCCCCCGCAATTCGTCCCAGCCCGGCAAGTGCTTGTCGCCGGTAATCAGCCTGGCGCCGCGTTCATAAGTCAGATATGACCACGCCCATTGGATCATCACGATCACGCGATTGCGGAAACCAATCAGGAAAAATATATGAATAAACAGCCAGGCCAGCCAGGCCAGAAAACCCGAGATATGAATCCTTCCGAAATCGGCTACCGCGGCTGCTCTGCCGATGGTCGCCAGGCTGCCTTTGTTCCAGTAGTGAAAGTTCTTTCGAGGTTGACCCTGCAACTCGCGTCCGATGTTGTGGGCGGTGGCTGTGCCTTCCTGGATCGCCACAGGCGAGACACCCGGAAGCCAATGGCCGTCCTCGTCCTTCAGGGCGGCCAGGTCCCCAATCACGAAAACATTCGGATTTCCCGGGAGGCTGAGGTCAGGATTCACCAGCACACGCCCGGCTCGATCTACAGGCACTCCCAGCATTTTTCCCAGAGGCGACGCGGCTACGCCCGCTGCCCACAGAATTACCGCCGCCGGAAGCTTGGTTCCCCCGACATGGACCGCTCCCGGTTCCACAAGGGTCACCATGGCTGAGGTTTGCACTTCCACTCCAAGCTGGCGCAGCTGTTCCTCGGCGCTGCGGGAAAGATCTGCGGGATAGGCAGGAAGAATACGCGGCCCGCCTTCGAGCAGCACGATCCTGGTCTTCTTGGGATCGATAGAGCGGAATTCGTTGGCCAAAACCTGGCGTGAAATCTCGGCGAGAGTTCCTGCCAACTCCACCCCGGTCGGACCGCCGCCGACCACCACAAAATTCAGCTGGACCTGCTCCTTCTCGGTGTCCGCCTGGCGTTCCGCCAGCTCAAAAGCGAGCAGCACGCGGCGCCGGATCTCCAGCGCGTCCTCAATGGTCTTGAGGCCGGGCGCAAAAGGCTCCCAGTCGTCGTGGCCAAAGTAGGCGTGGCTGGCGCCGGCCGCCACAATCAGGTAGTCGTAGCCGACCTCGCCGTCTTCCATCTTCACTACCCGGCGCGACAGGTCAAAGCCCTGCACCGCCGACATAAGCACTTCGACGTTGTGATGTCTGCGCAGGATCCAGCGAATGGGCGCGGCAATTTCTCCCGGAGACAGTCCGGCGGTCGCCACCTGATAGAGCAGCGGCTGAAAAGTGTGGAAGTTCTGGCGATCGATGAGCGTGATCTGCACCGGGTAACGCGACAGGGAGCGCGCAGCCGTAAGCCCGCCAAAGCCGGCTCCGATAATCGCGACGCGTGGAGTTTTCTGGTCCATAGTCCTACTAGATAAGATTCAACAAAGCGCCTTCAGGTCTCGAAAAGTTCTGAGAACTGTGAACTGATTACTGCCAACTGGTTTTCGCTTTTAAGAAAATCATGCCATCAATCCATAGTAGGTCGCGAACGATACAGCAAAGCCCACGAACCAAGAGTAGTCGTACCCAAAACGCACTGCCGGAATCACCAGCCCTGACAACGCCACTGCCGCTCCCAGGGCCAGCGCAGCCACCGCTTTCCAGTTGAAGCCTCCCGAATATTCGTAGGCCCCGCCACGGAGGTACAGGTCATCCACCAGCAGCGATCGTTTGCGGATCACCCAGTAGTCGCAGATCATGATGCCTGCCACCGGCCCCAGAAATGCCGCATATCCGCCCAGCCAGCCAAAGATAAAAGTCTTGTAGTTGTCCAAAAGCTTCCAGGGCATGATGGCAATGCCCATGAAGCAGGTAATCACGCCACCCAGTTTGAAACTAATCTTGCGCGGCCACAGGTTGGAAAAATCATTGGCCGGCGAAACCACGTTGGCCCCGATGTTCACATTCAGGGTGGCCAGCAGAATTGCAATCAGCGAAACCACCACTGCGAGCGGCGAGTGGAATCGGCTTAAAAGCTGTACCGGATCCCAGATTGCCGATCCGTAGATGACTACCGTCGCCGAAGTCACCAGCACGCCAACCAGAGAATACAGGGTCATGGTGGTGGGCAGCGCCAGCGCCTGGCCGATCACCTGTGCCCGCTGGCTGCGGGCAAAACGCGAGAAATCCGGAATATTGAGTGAAACCGTAGCCCAGAATCCGACAGTTGCGTTCAACGCCGGTATCAGAAACTTCAGAAACTCGGGAAAGCTGTTAAACCGTGACGGCGCCGACAGCATGGGCCCGAACCCGCCGGCCTGAACGTACGCCCAGCCCAGCAACAACAAGCCCACGCCCAGCAACACCGGCGCGCTGATGCCCTGCAGAAAACGGATGTACTCGATCCCTTTCAGGATCACAGCCAGGTTGATCAGCCAGAATGCCATGAAGCAGATGCTGGCACCGTGTGGCACTGATTTCCAGGCTGGCCAGACCGTCGCCAGCAGTACATTGATGGCCTCGCCTCCAATCCATGTCTGGATCCCGAACCAGCCACATGCGACCAGGGCGCGCAAGAACGCCGCGATGTTCGCTCCCAACACTCCAAACGAAGCTCGCGCCAGCACCGGGAAGGGAACTCCGTAGCGCGCGCCGGGATGCGAATTCAGCAGCATCGGCGCCAGCACGATGCAGTTCCCCAGAAAGACGGTAAACACTGCCTGCTTCCAGTTCATCCCACCCTGGATCAGGCTGGCCGCCAGCATGTAGGTCAAAATGTTGACCGACATCGAAACCCACAGCGCGGCGTAGTTATACGTGCCCCATGTGCGGGCTCCGCGATGGCCGATGGCAGCCTCTCCGGGCATGACGGTCGGCGCAAGATCAGGATTGTAGAGCGGGCTGGATTCGATGTCGGCGCGGGCGTATGAAGTAGGCATGGCTCTCATGAAAACTGCAACCTACCTTTATACACGGGCGGTCAGTCCGGGACAGTTTCCTGCGCCGCCAGCTACGCGCAAATCCCTAGCCTTCCCGAGCCGAACCGTGGCTCGATCAAGATCTTCCCTCCGAAATACCCGTACGAGTCCCCCTGCGCGCCCTGTTAGCGCGCAATCCGCGTGCTATCAGAATCGAACCCTCATGCGCAATGAGGTTTTTAGGAGAAAACGCCATGAAAACTCCAAACGGACGGGCCGAGATCGAGGCCCTGTTCGGAAATCCCGCGAACTCCGATGGGACGCTCAATGAGGCCTGGGAAGGGGCAAATATTCGCAGGGTGGCTCCGCCCGACGGCTGGCGCCTGTTCTATCAGGCCGACACCGGCCTGGTAGCGGTTTCCAGCATCAGGATGCACCGCTTGCTGGAAGATACGTTCCTGGCCGTCATGGACGACATCTGGAATCGGGCCGCAACCCAACTGGGCGGTGTGCCGACCGATGACGATATTCGGGCATGGTTGCATCAGCGGCAGCTGGATCAGCACGGTGGAGGGTTCAACTTCCGCAAGATTACGGCCGGCAGCAAGCTGTCCTTGCACGCCTATGGGATCGCAATCGATTGGGACCCGGAGCACAATCCACGAAAAAAGCCTCTGACGAAAACCTTGCCGGACTGGTGGTATGACATCTGGACTGCGCGCGGGTGGAGCGACGGCCGGCGTTTCCCTATGCCGGACCCGATGCACGTGCAGTTCGCGACCGGTGCCTAGGAATGGCCAGGCGGTAGTTTCTGATGGGGTTTGAATCCGGTCGTGGGAACCGGGTCTGGGTGGAGCAGGGCCTCACCCTGCGATGAGCGCGCCTAAGACTTTACCCGCTGAGAAGTGTCATTACACTCGTTGGTTCAGTACGGTTCCTCGCTTGCTTTCCAGACGTTTCATGACTTTCTCGGCATTCTCCGGCTTGACTCCCACTTCTTCCAGGGCTACGCGAAAGTGCTTGAGGAACAGGTCGAAGTGCGAATCGTTCAGACCGTGATCTCTGGAGCGGGCGTGGGCGTCAGGAATACTTTTCCCGGTATACACTCGTCCGCCGAGGAGCATGGAAATGAACATAGCCTGTCGGGACCGGAGGTGTGCCATGTCAGCTCCCTCAAAGAAATGGCGCAAGCTATCATCATGCAAGACCTTGTCGTAGAAGAGTTCGGTAGCAGCCTGGATGGTGCTACGTCCCCCGATCAGGTCGAATAAGTCTTCAATCATGGTGTCCTCACTGCCAATGCGTGTCATTGTTACGCCAACTGCAGACACGTTTCCGAGTCTCTGATCACAAGCTCGGCAACCCATCCCGAAAAGAAAAAGAAATGCCACACACGTTGAGAACATGATGAGTGGCAAGCCTTAAGTCGCGATTATTTCTTCGGGAATTTCGGGTCGTTCTTGATTTCTCGAATCTGCTGGATGTGCCGCTCAGCGTGAGTGGAGATTTCGAGCATCCACTGCCAGCAATCGATCACGTCTCCATAGTCACCAAAGCTGTGGGAACGCATGTCGTCTGTGGTGGTCTTGATGTATTCGATCATGGTGGCGCGCAGCGCCTGAAACTTCCCGAGAGCCTCGTCCAGGTCCTTGTAGGTGTCGACTTTTTCGTGCCCACCGCCGGTTTTGGTATGCACCACGCGATCGATGCCGTACCACATAATGTCGGCGTCAGTAGACGTCGATTTCTTGTCTTTCATATCCGGGGCCGCCTTGAGGGCTTTCTGGATCTCCCGCCAATAGTCAGGTTCGGCCACCGCCAGATGGGAAACAACTTGCCGGATGCTCCACCGGTCCGGCGAAGCTTTGTACTCCAGTTGGGTCGGGGACAACCCACGTACCTGCTCGGCCACCATTTGCGTGGTCATCTCGAAGTGCACCAGCAGGTGTTCGCGATCCGTATCGGTCATGGGAGCGGCGAACAGGGGCGCAGCCAACAGACACACCGTCAGTGTCAGAGCTGCCAGCGGCAAGCCTCGGGGCGTATTTCTTCGGGGCGTGTTCAAAGCAATGGACATGTTGCAACCACCCTTTCCAGGACTCTATCCCTTGGACGGTGAGAGGAGAGTTCGGTCATCAGGTGGGCGTGTGGGGATGACATCCTATTCGTTGATGTCAACAGGCGGTTACACCAACAGTCCCGTGCCGGGATAGTCGTAAAGTGGGCGACCATCCCGGGAGTTATCGCATAGTGAAAGAACTGGCGAGTCAGCGGCGATCGTCACGATCCGGATGTTCGTGGCGATACTTCCAGTATGCTCTCTGCTGCTCTCGGTGGAGTTTGTAGAAGGGGCGATAAACTTCATGCCTCTCGGTCCCCCACGTCCGGTACCTGCCGTCTTCGCGGTTATCCCATCGATGATAGTCCTTGTAGTCCCGGTCGTAATACCGCCGCTCTCGGGCATCTTGACGGCTGTCGTCTCGAAAATTGTTGCCGGCCTGGAGCCCTACCGGGGCAATAAGGGCCACACCTAGGAGAAGCGATCCTAGATATTTGTGCATACGATGCATGTCGTCCTCCTCAGTCCGGGTTTTCCTACTGCATCCCGGCTTACGGCGACTGTATGCTTGTAGCCTTGCGGAGTATGTGCAATACAGATCAGTGCCTCAAATCAGCATCGGTGAGCTAAACTGACCAGCAAAACTGATCGTCTCTCACATAGTGGGTTGGCACGTTGTCACACAGGTGACGAATTGGAGGGCTAGGCTAGGCTAGGTTACGGACGCATCTCAACGGCTTCAGCCCCTGAGATGACTACCTTCGGGCAGCCCGTTAGTCCCCGCCGCTGGCCTTGCCGCTCTGAGAGGTTAGAACGCCGTAGCTCTCCGGCCGGCGGTCGCGGAAGAACTGCCAGACCTTGCGCACTTCCAGGATCTCATCCAGGTCGAGATCGGCCACCAGCACCTCATCCTGATCACGGCTGGCCTGGGCGATGATCTTGCCGCGAGGATTGCAGAAATAACTCTTGCCGTAGAACTGACCGATGCTCCAGGGCTTCTCTTCGCCCACCCGGTTGATGGCGCCGACAAAATATCCGTTGGCCACGGCATGCGCCGGTTGCTCCAACTCCCATAAATACTCGGAAAGACCGGCTACCGTGGCAGACGGATTGAAAACAATCTCCGCTCCATTCAAGCCCAGGGCGCGCGCCCCCTCAGGAAAATGCCGGTCGTAACAGATGTACACGCCCACCTTGGCGTACTTGGTGGCGAAGACGGGATAGCCCAGATCGCCGGGCGTGAAGTAAAACTTTTCCCAGAAGCCGGGATGGCAGTGGGGAATGTGATGCTTGCGATATTTTCCCAGGTAGCGTCCGTCGGCATCGAGAACCGCAGCGGTGTTGAAGTAAAGGCCGGGCAGTTCCTGTTCGTATACCGGAACAATGATCACCATGTGGTGACGGGCGGCGAGTTCCTGCAACTGGCGGACCGTGGGGCCGTCGGGGACAGGCTCAGCCAGTTCGTACCAGCGTGCGTCCTGCTCCGCGCAGAAATAGGGGCCGTAGAACAATTCCTGCAGGCACAGAATCTGAACCTGCCGGCCAGCCGCTTGCTCAATCAGTTCCACATGCTTGCGGACCATAGCTTCCCGAATCTCGGAAAGCGAGTGTTCGGGACCGAGCACATTGCGCGCCTGAATCAGGCCACAGCGAACGATTCGTGACATCGAGAGAACCTCGGGGTGCCAAAAACTATAACAGAATCGAAAAGGCATAGAGGCTGTACCCAGTACCCAGAAGCTGGAAGCGCCCTCCGGAAATAACCTTGTGCGCCCGGCCTCCACACAGACGTATAATCCACTTAATTTGTTCCTCGGGGGCTAGCCATGAACTAC
This sequence comes from Terriglobia bacterium, assembly GCA_963801545.1. GTDB lineage: Bacteria > Acidobacteriota > Terriglobia > Terriglobales > Acidobacteriaceae > JAIQFF01. The sequence continues at coordinate 364,394 of CAWDFF010000001.1, forward strand.
CGTCTCACTTGCTGCACGTTCCTCACCCTGACCTTGACGATCTTTGCTTCTGCCCAGGGCAGCAAATCGCCCGGCCGTGGCACCACCGGTACCACCAGCCCCAGCACCACCGGTAATGTTCCCATGCAGCCGACCATGAACATTCCCGATTCGACGGTGGGGCGAACCGCCTTTATTTCCGGCAAGGTGGTTTTGGACGATGGCAGCCAGCTCACCGAAGCAGCCACAATTCAGACGGTTTGTCAGGGCCGCCGGCAGACGGTGGCGCATACCGACTCGCACGGCGGCTTCACCTTTGAATTTGGCGACCGCATTGCCGCTGCGGCGGCCGGCATCAGCTCCGCCGACGTGGATTCCTCCTACAGCCCCGGCGGCTCCGTCCGCGGAAGCCAGCGCGAGTGGCGCAGTTGCGAGCTTCAGGCTGAGCTTTCCGGGTTTACCTCGCAGCCAATCGATCTGAGCAGCAGGATGTCGACCTTCGAGACTACCGATATTGGCCGCCTGACCTTGCACCGGCTTGGGCATGTCGAGGGCCTGACCATCAGCGCCACCAGCGCGATGGCGCCCAAGGATGCCCAGAAAGCTTTTGCGAAGGGACGCGACAAGGCCGGCAAGCAGAAGTGGGATGAGGCCCAGCCCTTGCTGGAGAAAGCAGTGGAGATCTATCCGAAATATGCGGAGGCATGGTTTGAGCTGGGCCGCGTCCAGCTCGTAAAGAAGGACGATGCGCAAGCGCGAAAATCCTTCGAGCAGTCTATTGCGGCGGACCCGAAATTCGTCCATCCATATCGCGGTCTGGCTGAGCTGGATACGAAGCAGGAACAATGGCCGGCATTAGTGAGTGTTACCGACCAGCTCCTGGCCCTGAATCCGGTGAGCTTTCCCGATGCCTGGTTCCGCAATGCGCTGGGCAAGTACTACCTGCAAAACTTCCCCGCGGCGGAGAAGAGCGCCCGCCAGGGATTGAAAGTGGACGACAACCACCAGTTTCCGAAGATGGAATACCTGCTCGGAGTTGTTCTGATGCAGGAGCATCAGTATCAGGAGGCGGCCACCCATATCCAGAGTTATCTTCGGGTAGCCACCCAGCCTTCAGAAGTAGCCGACGCGCAGAAGCGATTGGACGAGATCACGAAGCTTTCAGCTTCGGTGAGCGTCCCTGCTAGCGCTGACAAGAAGTAGTTTGGGTAGCGCCGGCCGCAACCACAATATGCGTAGACCCGGACGCCCCCTTCCGGGTGGGCGAGCGCAGCTCGCCGGAAGAACTGAAGAGCGTTGCTCCGCCGGGCGGACGGGGCGTCCGCGCCTACGTGGGTTGATCGCCGCACGCTGATCGCTGCGCCCGGGCGCGGTTACTAACGGATCCTGTTCCTCCTTCTCCCGTTTTCGACCCTTCCCGAAACAGCTCACATTGTCCAAAGATCATTTACTCAGAAGGACCAAAGTGACGGCCAGACTGGGCTCAGACTGCTAGAATCGAGCTTGGAGTAATGGTAATAATGCCGAGTTTTTCCCCAAAAACGTCGATCTTGCACGCGCTGATCCTGCAAATCTTGATCCTGGCGCTGGCACTCGCCGGAGGTTCCTCATCTGTCCTGGCCGCGCCCGAGGTTGCAGTCAAAACTGTGGCCCGGGTCAGCAAGGTCACGGTCACCCCCAGCAATGCCGGCATCGAAGTCGAGATTGCGACCAGCCAGTCGGTCGCGATGCGAAGTCAGGTGACTACCAACCCCGACCGCCTGGTACTCGATTTTCCCGATGCCCTCCCGGCCCCGGATCTGCACAATCAGGCCATCAATCGGGGCGAAGTCATCGGTGTCCGTATCGGCCTGTTTTCCCAGAACCCGCCAGTCACCCGTGTGGTCATCGACCTGAAGAGCCCGCAGCCTTACCGGATTTTTCCCGCCGGCAAGACTGTGATCGTGAAACTGATGACCGGCCAGCAGCAGGCAGCGGCAGTGCCCGGGGCGGCGCATATCGATCCCGTTTCTTTCACTCCGGCGCCGTCGGCCAAGCCCGCTTCCCAGCTCGAAGTCGTTTCCAGGAATGGACAGTTAAGTATTCGGGCTGAAGGCGTGAGCCTGGCGCAGGTCCTCAACGAGGTGCGCCGCAAGATTGGCGCTGACATTCCGATTCCGCTCGGGGCTGCGCAGGAGCAGGTGGTAGCCAACATCGCTATGATGCCGGTCCGCGAGACCCTGACTTCTCTGCTGAACGGCTCCCGCTTCAACTTCATCCTGGTAGGCTCAGACAACGATCCCGCCAAGCTAAAGAGCGTGATACTCAGCTTCCGCGGCTCGACGGGCATATCCCAGCCCGCGATGGCGCCATCTCCGCAACAGCCCGTCACCGAGAACGATCCGGAACCCGAGCCCCAACCGGAACAACAGATGCAACCCGAGCAGCCGCAACAGGAGGCGCCACCAGCCCAGGAGACACCCGCCCCGCAGGAGGGTCCTCAACCCCAGGACAATCCTCCGCCACAATAGACCCGATCTCGACGTAGCCCTTGAATTTCGATGTAGCGGCGAGCGTCCCCGCTCGCCAGAGCCAAGGCCAGGTGGGACGGGCGTGGACGCCCGTCACTACATCGCAAATCCAGGTTATTGGTGAATCAGCCGCACAGGAATCGCAGACACTCCACCGCCAGAAACCGGGGTTCCGCCAGCCCCCGTGTTGCAGCCGGCAACGTTCATGATAACGCCCTTCGACCTGTCCGTTAGGCTGCCCCTGCTGCGTTCTGCTGTAATTCCGAGCTGCAAGAAACCCACAATCGTCCCTGTTCCGGTGCAGACCCGCCGGGGCAAAGGTTGGGGTTTCCGACACTTGGTAGATCGGCACCGTAACAATCGAGTCGCTGCGGCTAATACTGGTGATACCTTGAAGGCAGGATTCGGGTTGTTGTCTGCCTCCGCGTGATGGTGACTGGAGCGGGCGTTGCCACCGGCGGGCAGTAATGCTGTCCTTGGCCCAGTTGCGGGGCCCTGACCACTCGCGTGGATGAGACATTGAGTTCCTTCGTTTGTATGGAGACCGGATCCGCCGCCTACCGTGACCGTCTGACCCGCTCCAACGGTCTGGCCGCAACTGAATTGAAAGGTCGAAGCACACGCAATGTTGTCGTGATAATCGTCGCTGCCCACCTGCGCGCAGGAAACCTCACTCGTCGACGGACAGACCGGAGCGGGCGGGTTTATCGGCACGTCTGCCGGTAGTAGTTGAGCGTCCCTGCTGCGGCGTGCGCATCTGGCCGTGTACCGCCTGCGAGTGACATGGGTCAGAGTGATCGGCTTTCCCACGAAGGACCCGTTGTTCTGAATCGCCCCGGTGGCTGGTGTCTACAAAGCGGCCTGCCGGCTGCACAGTCACCTGGATTCGCTGCCCGATTGGTGGGATCGCAATTCGGTATCAGCCAGGGCTTAACACCTGTCACCTGGATCGGAGCCGTCGACCCCGAAGGGTTGTACGCCTCAGCAACCGCAGTGGCGCTTACGCTGTTGGCCGCGCCTCCCCAGATTTTTCCGAAGAAACTGGGCAGGGCGGTTCGATGCACCGTCACCGCAATTTGCGGATTCGCCGGGGTGGTATCGCAGGTGATGGTCTGGACTACTGCTGCCTGTCCCGCAACCTGGTTCTGCGCCGCAACCGCCTCGGCCTGCCGGTTGGCGGCTGCCGCAAGGCCGGGACCACCGCTTTGACAGATGTCCGCCGCTGCGACGGTAGCGGACGCCGAGGTGTATCCCGAGAAGGCAAACATCTTGGCCCCGGCCAGGGCGGCCGCATCCGCCGCCCGTTGCGCTTCGCCGTGAGCTACATACAGGGTCGCGATATCGATGGCCAACGCCGCCATGCCCAGCAGAGCCAACAACGAGAACGCAACCAGGACGATGGTTACTCCACGTTCGTTTTTCCGACCGGATCTGTTTACGGGGATCACGATTGCTGCACCCTTCAATTCAGATTCTCAATTCAGATTCTGCATGATGGCGACTGAGTTGATCTGCGACACTGCCGGATAGTTCGCGCCCGGCGCCACCAGCGGGGCCACCCGGTTGAATTGCCACCGGTAGGGATAGTTCAACGTCAGCCGTGTGGCCTCAATCGTATAAAGCGCCGCAAAAAAGGGCGGGCTGGGCAACGTGGCGGTGTATGTGTATCCGCGTTCGATGGTGAGTGTCAACGGTCCGGCACAGGTTCCTGTGGTCGTAAACGTCCAGGTAAGCGCGGCTCCGGGCACGCCGTTGGCGGTGGCCAGTCCGCAATCGTTGAGGGCGCTCGCAACCAGGTTCTTGTCTACCACGTCGCGCACCGAACAAATCGAAGCCGGAGCATTGCATCCCCCGGCCAGCGAAAGATCGGCGGTCGGCTGGTTCGAGGCCACGCGAGCCCCCTGCAAAGCGGTGTTGCCCAGCTTTTGCTTGACCGTAAAGGCCGTGCCGAAGTCGAAGACTCCGACCACAACCACCAGCAGCAAGGGAAGGGAAATGGCAAATTCCAGAATCTCAGCGCCCTCGCTCCCGCCCAGCTTCGCGAACCCCAGCTTTGCGGAATAAAGGCTTGCGAGCCGCGCATAAAGCGATGCCAGCGTGAATCGGCTTCTGAGCGACACCGCTACTCCTCCTCTTTCGCCTGCGCCCGCGCATTAATCAGGACGCCGGTAGTGATGGGAGAAAGCGTGGGAGGACAGCACGAGAGCCCGTTCAATTTGAAGTTGAAGGGGTAGTCGAACGTGACCACCGCTCCAAGCTCCGGTAATGGAGACGCAGGATTCAGGACCACATGCTGCAAATTGAAATTCTGTACCTGGGCGGGATCAAGGTGGGACGCGCTCAGAATGGGATCAATCACGCTTCGGACATTCGCCACGGTTTGAGTAGCGTTTCCGCAGGACGCGCAACTGTGAGCCGCTGCCGCCAGTGCTCCTTCGCGCGCCGCGTGATTCACGGTCGCGTAAATATTGAATGCCCGTCCAAACCACATGATCCCCAAAAGCAGCATGAACAGCAAAGGCAGAATGACGGCCGCCTCTGCGATCTCCGCGCCTGAGGTTCCCTTGAGGAGCCCGCTCAAAGACTTTATCTTCTGGTAAGTACTTCCCTTCATCACGCTCCCCACACCTGTCTGACAGTATAAAGAACAACCGCCACTGCGACGGCCACTCCGAACGGTACCTTGAGCGATTCGGGGTTATCCAGCGAAACCTCCGGGCCGGGCAAATGAAGAGTAAACAGCGCGGCCAGCATGCGTCCAAGATTGCGCAGGGTGTGGCCCACCCGCCTTTTCCAGACGACCATCACGACGGCCATCGCGCCCGCCACAAAGATCGTCACCACTAGCACGGCAATCAGCCGAGGCGGTCCTAAAAAGGCCCCCAGCGCGCCTACCAGCTTCCAGTCGCCTCCGCCCAGGCTGCGTATCAAAACGAACGGCAGCAAGAGTCCCAGGCCCAATCCTGCGCCCAGGAGCGCTTCTTTGGCTCCAGACCGGCCCAGGGCAAGCGAATTTGCGCCAATCCCCAGCAGCAGGGCCGGCACCGTTAGCCAGTTGGGGATACGGCGGGAGCGCCAGTCGGTCCACCCGGCGATCACGGCAGGAATTGTCGCCAACATCCAAACCCCCTGTTTCAGCATCGGCTCAACCACGCGGGTTGGGCGTGCACAAAAACCAGCCGGATTTTGGCATTTGGGGTGGCCATCCGAAAGTCCGGATCTGGCGGCCGGGGAGGGTCAAGACCAGCCTTAACAGCGGATTATGCGCGGTTAGTGCCCCCAAGTCAATGCGAAGAAAAGGGGGTAAAGTAGCGCCGGCGTCTCGCCCGCGCAGGATCGTGTAGGGAGGGGCGTCCTCGCCCGCCCAGCAGAGTCTCAACGCCAAAGGGAAAAGGCCCGAGTCGTCGGGCCTTTTTGTAATCACGTAAGCAAACCGCAGTGGTTTGAAGTCGGATTGCGCCTGGAAACGCCCGTTTCACCTTCCTCAACCGTCGAGAGTCTGCCGGACGGGCGGGGACGCCCGTTACTACATCGATCGACTACTGGCTCAGCGGGTGCCCGCTGCCGCGCTCTGCTACCACGCGACGCGCATTTTCCGCCAGTTGCTTGGCCTGCGGCAGAAGCTCCAGCGCCTTGGTCACCTGCGGATCGGTTTCAGCCCGCACTTTCAGGCCTTCTTCCTGGCCAAACACGTCCACAAAGATTTCACTCTTGATGTTGGACCGTACCCAGGCGTTATTTTCCAGCAGGTCTGCCTCGGTGTACGGAACCTTTTCGTCATCGAGGAATTTGCGGAAGTCCTGCAGTACTACGTCGTCTACCTCAAAACCCTTGCCCGGATGATGGGTCACGGCATAGTGCTTGGCGAAATTGAAGAACGCGTAGTGCTGCAGCAGCGTGTCCTGGAAGTGATTGCTCTTTACCTGGGCAATCTTGACGTCTGGCGTAATGCCGCCGCCACCGTAGACGGTGCGGCCGCTGTCGGTAAGTTTCACTTCGCGATTGGCCAAGTTCTCAGCGTCTTCTTTCTCGCGGTTGAAGTAATAATCGTAGAGCGAGACGTTGGAATAATCGCGCTGGATCAACCGCATGCTCGGGGTGTAATACTTCGCCGTGGTCAGGGCCAAGCCGGTATTTTCCGAAAGCGGATACACGGTTTGCACCAGACCCTTGCCGAAGGTGGTTTCTCCCACAATCAAGCCGCGGTCATGATCCTGAATTGCGCCGGCCACGATTTCCGCCGCCGAAGCCGTTCCCCGATTCACCAGCACTACCAGCGGGTATTCCTTGCCGCCGTTGCCATGCGCTGCGGTGTAGCGTTTTTCCTGAGAAGCCCGGCCGTGGTGGGAAACGATCAGTTGGCCCTTGCGCAGAAACTTGTCGGCCACGCCCACGCCTTCATTAAGCAGGCCGCCGGGATTCTGCCGCAGATCGAGGATCAGACCCTTCAGGTCGCCCATCTGGTCGAGCGCATCGGCAACTTCGTGTTCCGTGGTTTCGTTGAAGCCGGACACGTGCATGTAGCCGATGCCGGGTTTGATCAGGAAGTGCAGGTCGACGCTGTAACGCGGAATCTCATCGCGCACTACGGCGAACTCGAGCGGCTTGTCCGCGCCTTCACGCAGAATCGTGATGTGGACAGTGGTGCCTTTCGGCCCCTTAAGCAGGTCGGCCACGTCCCCAGTAGTCATGTTGTCGGTGGGCTTGCCATCGACGGCGGCGATGATGTCACCGGGCCGGATGCCGGCGCGATATGCGGGCGTTCCGACAAAGGGCGCAATCACGATGACCTTATTGTTGCGCGGCCCGACCGTCATGCCTACGCCGTAGTACTTGCCGCGCTGATCTTCGCGCAGCAGCGAATAAGCCTTCGGGTCGAAGAAATTGGAGTGCGGATCGAGCACGTGCAGCATGCCCGGGATGGCGCCGTTATAGATCGCCTTGTCCGGATTCACCGGCTCGGCGTAGTTCTGCTCTACGACGTCATACACCGTAGCGAACTGGCGCAGGCTGTCGCGGACGTCGGTATCTCCGCCGGGGGCGGCCGAAGGATTAATCTTTTGTCCGAAGACGATACCGAGGAAGCCGCAGGTGACTAAGATCAATACAACCAGGAATAGTGCGCGACGAGAACTACCAACCATCGTTTTTTCCTTAGCCGGTAAATTTCGCCGGAAAGTTAGGATACCCGGGAACACCGCATGTGAGCGCAGTATAACACGCAGCCGAGGACGCTCACCCCGCCTTCCGGCACTCAAAAGTAACCACCTGAGGGGATGCGATTTACTGGCTTTTTGGCGGCTAACCCGTACTCTGCTTTAGATGCGCAAAGCGGCCTTGGGGGTTCCGTAGCGCCGGCGTCCCTTTGACTACGCTCAGGGCAGGCTCGCCGGCTCGATAGGTGGGCGCACCGCCCGCCAGAAACTGTGCGAAGTCCGGGGAGCGAGCATATCTCGCCCAGTTTCGGCGATGTAGCGACGAGCGTCCACGCCCGTCCGGGCTGGCCTTTGCGCTGGCGAGCGGGGACGCTCGCCACTACACGGGTCTAACACTTTCGAAAGTGGACGCCGCAGATTGCTGGCAATTCGCTCCGGCAGTATCATGGAAACTATGAACCTGGGTTTTCCAGAAATGATTTTTCTGTTCCTCTTTGCCCTGATCTTGTTCGGGCCCAAGAAATTGCCCGAGATCGGCCGGCAAATTGGACGCGCCCTCAATGAATTCAAGCGGGCGTCGAACGAATTCAAGGCACAAATCGAATCAGAGATTGCCCAGCTCGATGTGGAAAACCACCGCCAGACCATTCTGCCACCGGTCCAGGCGCCCGCAGGATCGGTAGCTTCCAGCCGGGCCCCGGCGGAGATTTCCGCAGGCGAGAATTCGCCGGTCGAGAGTTCGTCACCCCAGATCTCGTCAACCCAGATTTCGTCAACCCAGATTTCGCCGCCGGAGATTCTGCCACCTCAGACAACCTCACTGGCCAAGGCCCCCGATGCCTGAAATGGCAGGCGAGCTTCCTCCCGCCGAAGAGTCACGCGACGGTTTGACTGCGATGAGCTTCCTCGATCACCTTGAGGAACTGCGCCGCAGGCTTATCTATTCCATACTCGCGGTTACGGTCGGGTTTTTCGCCTGCTGGAACTACCACGAATTCATCTTCGGCTTCGTGCAGCGTCCCATCATGGACGCCCTGCACCGCAACGGGATGGCCGAAAAGCTGGTCTATCTGAACCCGACCGAACCCTTCAACCTTTACTTGAAGGTTGCGGCGCTGGCCGGTTTGTTCGTGACTTCGCCCTTCGTGCTCTACCAGGTCTGGATGTTCATTTCGCCCGGCTTGTACCGCCACGAGAAGCGCTACGTATTTCCCTTCATGTTTTCGACCGTCTTTCTGTTTCTGGCGGGAGGCGCGTTCGCGTACAAGATGGTGTACCCGGCGGCACTCACCTTCCTGATCGACTATGGCAAGCAGTTCCAGCCGATGATCACGATCGGCGAATATACCGACCTGTTTCTAACCATCATGATCGGGATGGGCGCGATTTTCGAAATGCCCATTCTGGTTTTCTTTCTTGCGCTGATGGGCATCGTCAATGCCGGTTGGATGTGGCGCAATCTGCGTTATTCGATTCTCGTGATCTTTATCATCGCCGCCATCATCACCCCGACCACCGACATTCTGAATATGTGCATTTTCGCCGCGCCCATGGTGGCACTCTACGTCCTGAGCATTGGCATCGCATGGATGGTGCACCCCAAGCAACGTAAAGCACGCCAGGCAAGAAAGAGCGATGACAAAGAATAACCACGTGGGGACAGCCGCCCCCGGCTGTCCGGCCGAGCGCAGCTCGGCAGCCTTTCAAACGCCGACATGCGAGGGCGGGTCTGCCCCGAGCGAAGTCGAAGGGACGCCCTCGCGACAGGCGGCGGGACGCCGGCGCTACGTGGCCTTTGCGCTACTGCTGGGTCTGCTGGTTTGCATCCAGCAGGCTTCAGCGCAATCGTTCAATGCAGCGCGCGCCATGCAATACACGCGCGAGGTGGTGGCCTTCGGTGCGCGTCCCATCGGCAGCGCGAACCACAAGAAGCTGGAGAACTACATCCTCAATCACCTGAAGGGTGACAATGTAGAAGACGACGCCTTCACCGCCGACACCGTCGAAGGCAAGTTCCCGGTTCGCAACATTATTGCCAAGTTTCCCGGCACCCGCGACGGAATTATCGTCATTGCCGGGCACTATGACACCAACTACCCGCTGCGCGACACCGGTTACGTCGGCGCAAACGACGGCGGCTCGTCAACCGCCATCCTGCTGGAACTGGCGAACCAGCTCCGCGGAAAGAAGCGCGACGGCTACAGCGTCTGGTTGTTGTGGACTGACGGAGAAGAGGCGGTAAGACACTGGACCGCCACCGACAGCCTCTATGGCGTGCGCCACCTGGCCGAAAAATGGCAGCAGGACGGCACCCTGAAAAAAATAAAAGCACTTCTGCTGGCGGACATGATCGGCGACGCCGATCTGAACATAGACCGCGACAGCAATTCCACACCGTGGCTTGAAGATCTTGTCTACCAGGCAGCTTCAAACCTGGGCTATCAGTCTCATTTCTTCGGGCAAACCGGCGCCATCTTGGATGACCATCTGCCTTTCGTCCAGCGCGGCGTGCCCTCCGCTGATCTCATCGATCTCGACTACGGCTACGGCAACGTCTTCCACCACACTCCGCAAGACACGTTGGACAAGCTCAGCCCCAAGAGCATCGAGATCGTGGGGCTCGTGATACTGGAGACTGTGCGTCTGCTGGACAAAAAGTGAGTCGGTCGTTGGCCAGAGTCGTCAACACTCTTTTCTCAGACTCTGCGTCGCTCCACAGTCAGTGGTCCAAGACCAACAGCCAACGACCATCTTTTGCTCGGGCCAACGACCAACGACCATCTTTGCTCTTTTCCCTCATTTCATTTCTAATGCCGCATCATGCGACAACGTTTATGCCTTCTTCTTCTCTTCACCATTCCCCTGTGTGGCGCTTTGGCGCAAGATGCCACGGACCGGGTTCTCAGCGAAGCACTTAAGCCATCGGCCCTAGAAGCTAATTTGCATCGCTTGACGGACGAGGTGGGTGGTCGAATCCCGGGTACGCCCGCCATGCAGCGGGCCGTCGACTGGGGCGTTGACGCCTTCAAAGCAGGTGGCGCGGACAGTGTCCACACCGAGAACTTCAACCTCCCGGCCTCCTGGGCGGAAGGCGCCACCGAGTTGTTCGTTATCGCGACCCAGCCCGGAGACAAGGTGGAAGAGAATCATGAAGACCTGACGTCGCGCTCCGCTCCCGGTAGCGCGCTTCCGGGTACGCGCCGTATCGATTGCCTGGGCTCCCGCGCTGTCCGCCCAGCGGCATGTGCGCGTGATCGACGTGGGAGAGGGAACCGCTGAAGATTTCGCCCGCGCGGGCAACGTCGCCGGTGCGCTGCTTCTGGTGCACTCGCAGGAAATGAAAAAATGGGACGACCTCTTCGCCGAATATCTGCGCGCCCCCGGCATCATTGACCGCGCGGTTGCCGGCAAAGCTCTGTCGATTGCTTTCCAGTCCACGCGCCCCAATGATCTTCTCTATCGCCACACCAACTCCAACGAGGGCGAATTGGACCGGCTCCCCATGGTGCTGGTGGCGCGCGAGGATGCGGGACGCATGGCGCGTTTGCTGGCTTCCGGCCAAACCCTCTACGCCGATCTTTCCATCCCCAACCGCATCGGCGGCCAGATCACTGCGGCCAATGTTGTTGCTGAACTCCGGGGCAGCGAGAAACCGGATGAAATTGTCGTGCTGGGCGCGCACCTGGATTCATGGGAATTAGGCACCGGTGCACTCGATAACGGATGTAACGCGGCGCTGGTGATCGATGTTCTGCGCGCCATCAAAGCATCGGGTTTGCGTCCTCGACGAACGATCCGCTTTATCCTTTTCTCAGGGGAAGAAGAAGGCTTGCTGGGCTCCCGGGCCTACACCATTGCCCACAACTCGGAATTGGACAACACCGTTGCAGTCGTGGTCCTCGACGAAGGTATCGGACGCATTACTGGCTTTTCGCTTGGCGGACGCCGCGACGTTGTGAATGCCGCCGCCACCCTGGTGGCTCCGTTGAAACAATTCGACGCGACGACACTCACCACCGATGCGAGCTGGGGCACCGACAACTTTGATTTCATGCTGCAAGGCGTGCCCACCTTCGTCGCCAATCAGCAGGAGTACAACTACCTGCTCAACTACCACGCCATGTCCGATACCTTCGACAAAGTCGATCTGGTCCAACTGAAGAAACACGTTGCCGAAGCGGCTGCATTGACTTTCGGCCTCGCCAACTCGTCTGCGCGGCCGGGCCCGCGTCTCCACCACGCCCAGATTGAGCAGACTCTCCATGAAACCCATCTCGATGAGCAGTTGAAAACCTTCGGCATGTGGGAGCGCTGGGAAACCGGCAAAATGGGACGAAAGGACTAGGATTGTTCAATCGCAAGAATTGTCCGCGGTTGGCCGCTGAACCGAAATTCGAGACGGGGCCCGATTGATCCTCTTCTGGATATTATTCAATCTTTTTGTCCTCGCGATGCTGGTCCTCGACCTGGGCGTTTTCCATCGCCGTGCACACACGGTGAAGTTCCGCGAGGCTCTGGCGTGGAGCGTGGTGTGGATCGCGCTGGCAGCCGTCTTCGCGGTCGTTATTTATTTCTGGCATGGCCGCACGCCTTCGCTTGAGTTCGTTACGGGATACGTGATCGAACTGTCCTTGAGTGTCGATAATCTGTTCGTCTTTCTCCTGATTTTCCGGTTCTTTCAGGTGCCGCCGGTCCACCAGCACAAGGTTTTATTTTGGGGAATCCTGGGGGCGCTGGTCATGCGCGCGATTTTCATCGCGGCTGGCGTGGGACTGATCCAGAGATTTCACTGGATCGTCTATGTCTTCGGCGCGTTCCTGGTGTATAGCGGCATCAAGCTGTTCTCCCAGGGAGAAGCCGAAATTCACCCCGAAAAGAACCCAGTTCTCCGCTTGTTCCGCCGCTGGGTGCCGGTCACCAAGGACTACGAGGGCAACAAGTTCTTCGTTCGCCGTTCGGGACTCTATGCGACGCCGCTGTTTGTCGTTCTTCTGGTGGTGGAGACGAGTGATCTGCTCTTTGCCGTCGATTCCATTCCCGCCATATTGTCCATTACCCGCGATGCGTTCATCGTGTACACCTCAAACGTCTTTGCCATTCTCGGTTTGCGTTCCATGTACTTCGCGCTGGCAGGCATGATGGAAATGTTCCGCTACCTGCACTACGGGCTGTCGCTGGTATTGATGTTCGTGGGAGCGAAAATGCTGGCGTCGCACTATTACGAAATTCCAACCGCCATCGCCCTGGCGATCGTGGCAGGAGTCTTGCTCGTTTCGGTGCTGGCATCCCTGGCGCACCCGAAGAAGCGACCGACTACGTAGCAGGCAAAGACTGCGTAGGGGCGGGCGTCCTCGCCCGCCCAGGCCGGGCAACGCCCGGCAGTCGTTCTTGAGGAAATCGCAAAATTCTTACGCGAACCGGATTTTCTCGCCCATAACAACCGAGTGCTTCAGAAACTCCGCATCATTGTGAGCGGGAAAATCCGTGCGATAGTGTGCCCCGCGGCTTTCCTCCCGAGCTAAGGCAGAACGGGCAACCATCGTGCCCGCGGCGTGAAGGTTCGCAGCTTCATAAGCCCGTCGCGTCTTGGGATGCACCACCCGCGATCCCAGACTGTTCAGCTTTTCGAGAGCGCGCGTCAGTCCGCGGCGCTCGCGCACGATGCCCACATCCTGCCACATCAAGTCCTGGATTTCCTTCACCAGTTCCTCGACCCCTGCGTCGACCGGGCCGTTGGAGTAGGCCGCGCGTGGCTTGGTCTGCACTCTGGCCGGAGGGCGGCGCAATTCATCACGCATCTTGCTTCCAGCCCTGGCGCCGAAGACCACACCTTCGAGCAGGGAATTGCTGGCTAGACGATTGGCGCCATGCACTCCGGTCGCGGCAGCCTCTCCTGCCGCATACAGTCCCGGCAGAGTGGCGCGGCCTTCCAGATCGGTGCGGACCCCGCCCATCGCGTAGTGCGCCGCCGGCCGAATCGGAATCAGGTCAGTTGTGATATCGACGTTGTAGCGCAAGCAGGTGGCGTAGATCCTGGGAAACCGTTTTTCCAGGTGCGCCGCTTCGAGATGCGTGAGATCCAGATAGACCACCGGGTCCTTTGCCCGGCTGACTTCCAGTTCGTGCACGATCGCCCGGGCCACCACGTCACGCGGCGCCAGTTCCGCCATCGGATGGTACTTGGGCATGAAGCGAAACATCTCACCATTACGCAGATACGCGCCTTCGCCGCGCAACGCCTCGGAAATCAGAAAGCGCGGCGCATTTTTCAGATAGAGCGCGGTGGGGTGAAACTGAATGAATTCCATGTCACCGATTTCCGCGCCTGCGCGACACGCCATGGCTACGCCATCTCCGGTCGCGACCGGCGGATTGGTGGTGTTGCGATAGAGTTGCCCCAGGCCTCCGCTGGCCAGCAACACGGCAGAGGCGGTCATCTCCGTCTTCTCGCCTGTGCCCCCAATCAGGTGAATGCCGCACACTCGCCCGCCCTCCAGCCGCAGGTCGGTGGAGAACTCGAACTCGCAGACTGAAATATTCGCCAGCGTCTTGGCCTTGGCGTAGAGCGCGCGAAGAATTTCGCGGCCGGTGGAATCGCCGTGGGCATGCAGGATGCGATTGCGACTATGCGCGCCTTCTCGCCCGAAGGTAAGTTTCGTGCCTTCCCGGTCGAACTCGGTGCCCCAACGGATCAGCTCTTCAATGCGCTCCGGAGCCTCTTCCACCAACACAGTCGCGGCCGCGACGTTGCACAGCCCGTCCCCGGCATTCAGCGTGTCCTGCAGATGAAGGCCAATTTCGTCTTCATCGCTGAGTGCAGCGGCAATCCCGCCTTGCGCCCATTGCGTGGCAGAATCGGTCACCTCGCGCTTGGCGAGGACTACGACCCGGCCTGCGCTGGCCAATTCGATGGCGGCTCGCAGTCCGGCCACCCCCGCACCAATCACTACAAAGTCAGTCTCGGCCGGCGCGCACTTCATAAACGCCAAATGTTATCACGCTGGTGCGGCCCATGCCCCAGCCTGCCACGCCACTTGGATTATGATGACAAGGCATGACTCGGGTGACCATTACGCTTCCGCCGCGCCCCTACGACGCGGTAATCGAAAGCGGCCTGCTGCAAAACGCAGGAGAAAAACTACACGAAGTTTTCAGCCGAGTTAGTGCGGCCGGGGGCGACTCTCTCGCGAAGCCCAGCCACACCGGCGTGTTTGTAATCACGGTTCCGCCTGTCCGCCGCAAGTGGGGAAGGAAGTTGATGACCTCCCTTACCGCCGCCGGCTTCTCCGGACAAATTATCGAAATGCCTGACGGCGAGCGCCACAAGAAACTTGCCACAGTGGAAAAGCTCTCGGAGGAGTTAAGCCGCCTGGGCGCGGACCGAAACTCCATCATCGTCGCCCTGGGAGGGGGTGTGGTCGGCGACGTAGCCGGCCTGCTGGCGTCGCTTTACATGCGCGGCGTAGACCTGGTGCAAATTCCGACCACGGTGCTGGCGCAAGTGGACGCCTCCATCGGAGGCAAGACGGCGGTCAACCTGCGCGCGGGGAAGAATCTGGTGGGAACATTTCATCATCCGCACGTCGTGTTGATCGATCCAGAAGTCCTCGCTACGCTGCCAGACCGCCAGTTCCGTGCCGGTCTCTACGAGGCGCTGAAGTGCGGTGTGATCGGCAAGCCGGATCTGTTCCGTGCCTTGGAAAATGTTGATATCAAGAAATTGCGGCGCGACCCGGCCAAACTGGAGTGGGTGATTGCAGAATCGGTCAAGCTCAAAGCCGAGGTGGTTTCCGCCGATGAGCGCGAAAATGGTTTGCGCCGGGTGCTGAACCTTGGCCACACCATCGGCCACGCGCTCGAAGCCCAGACCGAATACCGGCACTTCCTGCACGGTGAAGCAGTTGCGTGGGGAATGATCGCATCTGCCAAAATTGCCGCCACGGTCGACAGAATCGACCAAGCAACATCCGAACGCATCAAGGATGCGGTGCGGGCGCTGGGCCCCTTGCCGAAAGTTGAAGCCCACAGCCGCACCATCCTGCGCCTGCTCCAGTCGGACAAGAAGACGCGCAACGGGGTAGTGCATTTCGTGCTGCCGCGGGAGATCGGCAAAGTGGAAATCGCAAACGACGTGCCCGAGCAGGCGGTCATCGAAGCGGTAGACGAGTTACGCCGCCTTTCGGGCTAGAAGAGTTTGTGGAGGAAGGGCGTCCCGCCCGTCCAGTAAGCGGGACTTCACAAATTGGCCGAATCGTATTGAGCGAATCAATAAAATCCACGGTGATCGGCGCGGCCCCGCAGGGCGCCACCGACCAGCAGTCCTCAGCGCGGGCCGTGCGCGAGATGTTCACCTCTATCGCGCCGCGCTACGACCTGCTGAACCACGTTCTCTCCTTCAACGTGGATCGGCTATGGTGGAGAAAAACGGCGCGCACATTCGCTCACATCCTTTCCCGGCCGGAAGCCCAGGTCCTCGACTTGTGCTGCGGCACGGGAGATATGACATTCGCTTTGCGCCGCCGGGCAGGGAAGGTTTCACCGACCATCCTGGGCGCCGACTTCTCTCATGCCATGCTGCAGCGGGCAAGCCAAAAATCGGCGGGTACGGCGTTGCGCTGGGTCGAGGCCGACGCCCTCCGTCTGCCTTTTCCAGACGGACACTTCGACCTGGTCACATCCGCCTTCGGATTTCGTAACCTCGCTAACTACGATGCTGGATTGCGCGAGATCATGCGTGTGCTGCGTCCCGGCGGAGAATGCGGGATTCTGGATTTCGGCGAACCGCAAGGTGCTGTTGGAAAGTTCTACCGGCTCTACTTCAAATACTTCCTGCCTGCCATGGGCACGCTCATCTCCGGCATAAAGGGGCCTTACGCGTATCTGCCCGCTTCGGTAGCCCGCTTTCCCGCACCGGACGAGATGCTGCGACGCATGAGCCAAGTCGGCTTCCGCGAAGCGTCATGGACACCGTACACCTTCGGCATCGCAGGCTTATACCGGGCAAAGAAGTAGGCTAGACAAACCACGTAGGGGCGGACGCCCCCGTCCGCCCAGCCGAGCAAAGCTCGGCAGTTTTCTCCACGAATGCTATTTTTCGTAGCGCCGGCGTCCCGCCGGCTGTCGCGAGGGCGTCCCGCCCTCGCATTATTCAAGTTGACGCCTGCCATTTGCGATGCAAAACTCCGCCCAGCCAGGATTGTGGTATTGCGAGTACCGCGAGGGCTATCGGATACCATTCGTGCCCGACCACATCCGCGCGGCCCCACGTCACCACAACCCCTACAATTCCCAACACCGTGCCGAGGACGCCAAGCACCAGGACGTGCCGCATGGGGTGGTTCGGTGCCAGCCCGGCCGTGAGGTAACTGCCCGCGACGCCGTAAACCACCCGATAGGCCGTGGCGAGCAGCAGGAGTGCATCGCTCGCCGGCTGGGGCGACGATGGAAAGACCCCGGTTGCGTGCAGTGCCGCGTCGGTGGCGAGAACGGGAACGGCACCGGTGACCATACCCGCCAGGAGCGCGGCGACGCTTCGGCCAATACGTCGGGGATTCGGCGCTTCGCTCATCATTCGTTCGCCCCTTTCAGCTGCTCCAAAACCTCGGCGAGCCTGTTGTAACTCGCAGCCACGCCCTGCTCCATCGGGGACTTTAGAACGATGTCACGCGCTTCCCGCGACTCATAGACGATGGTTTGCGTGAGTGTGGTTTTTCCGTCCTGCTCGACCAGGATGATCGTGCCCACCGCCTCGCCCGGATACCAGGACTGGTCAAACTTTTCCGTGGCCACAATCCGCTCCGGCGGAGCGATTTCGCGGAGGATACCGCCCATCCCCATCTCGGCTCCGCTCTCATGGCGCCACACGTAGCGGTACCGGTCGCCCACCTTCACAGCGAGCTCGCAGACCACCATCGCCCATCCCGGCGGCCCCAGTAGCCATTGCCTCAGCAGTTCGGGTTTAGTAAGAGCGTCGAAGACCAATCGGCGCGGTGCATCGAAGACGCGTGTCATCACAATCTCCCGGTCACCGCGCGTCGTCAGTTTCATCGTTCCAGGGGTCGTCATGAGCGATCTCCTTTTCTTTTAATTGGGACTTTGATTCGGGCCAGGCTCCCGGTGTTTCTCGGGCTTTTCCTCTTAACTTTGCTACCAGCAGCGGCAAGATGGTCAGAGGACTTCAAGCGTCCGCTCTTCTGGTCCAGGATTTTCATCTCGTCGAGCAGGGCGTCCAGGCGCTGGAACCTGCCCTCCCAGAACTGGCGGTAGTTCTCCAGCCATTCGGTGGCTTCAGCGAGCGGTTTGGCCTCCAGCCGGCGGGGCCGCCGCTGCGCATCGTGGCCTCGCGAGATTAAGCCCGCACGCTCCAGCACTTTGAGGTGTTTGGAAATCGCAGGCTGGGTCATGGCGAATGGCTCAGCGAGTTCCGTCACCGATGCTTCACCCGAGGCAAGCCGGGCCAGGATCGCCCGCCGGGTGGGGTCGGCGAGCGCCGCGAACGTCACGTCAAGGGGATTGGGATCCATAATGTTAAGAACCAACACGTTATATAACTTAATGGTAATATATAACGCGGGGCGAGGCGCTGTCAAGACTCTTTCTCGACGGGCATGACGTGGACCCGAATAAGGACCAGCGAAGAATGCGCCAGTAATGCGGCGAACGATGTGAACGCAACAGCTGGAAGGTGTGACCTGTCCTACGAACTCTGTGCCGACTTAAGACGCCCTGCCAGATTCTTAATATCCTCGGCGCCGGCGTCGCCGATCACGAAGTAGCGCAGGCCATCCTGGCTCCACGATTCAACCTCGAAGGACCGTCGCTTGCGCACTCCCGGGTCTGAACCCCGAAAACCCTTGATATCTTGATCTCGAAAGATGAACACCGAAACCTGATGCTTGCGGATCTGGAAGATCAGGTGCGCTCCGGGCGCTTGTCCAAGGTAGGTCACGCGTCCGCCGACGAGCACAAATTCGGAACCCTGCAGCTCCGGGATGTTGAAGGTGAAGGGAAGCTTTCCCTGGAACCACGGCTTCACGGTGTGCCGGTCGGTGGAAATTACGTCGACGGGATTTGCGCTGGCCAGTGTACCCACATGAAGATCGGCGATCTCGCCGAAGGCCTGGTCTCTTTCCAACCGCTGCCGTCCCAGGTAAGTCGCGGCGACAAAAGCCAGAAACAACAATGCAAGCACGGCAGAAGCGGTCAGCCAGACCCGCCAAACAGCAGGCTTTGGCTGGGCACCGATTTGCCGCTGCATTCTTGCGCGGAACTCCGGGTCGGGGCGGTAGCGCCTTCCGGCTGACTGCACGGCCCGCTTCAGCTGCACCTGGCTGAGCACGTCTGCGGCGCACGAACTGCAGCTCCTGACGTGAGCATCCACGGCTTTCATCTCGTCACCGGAAAGCTCGCCGTCCAGGTAGGTGGCGAGTTTCGTCGTGTATTCGTCCGCCATGTCAGCTCCCTATTTTCCCTCGCCACCGATTTTCTGTTTCAGAATGTCGCGCAATGCTTTCCGGGCACGCGACAGGCGCGACATCACCGTGCCGATGGGAATCGAAAGCGCCTCTGAAATTTCCTGATACGACATTTCTTCCACTTCACAAAGCAGCAGGATCTCGCGAAAGTGCAGGGGGAGTTCTTCCATCGCGCCCTGCAACAATTGCTCCTGGGAATGTTCGATGAAGATGCTTTCCGGAGTGCCTGCCGAGGCCGGTATTTCCAGAGCGCCTTCTTCGTCCAGCGGCACCGTCGCGGTTGCCTTCAGGCCGGTTCGCGAGGTGAGGAAGGTATTGCGCAGGATGCGGTAAATCCAGGCGCGGAAATTGGTGTCTGCCTGGAACGACGAAAATCCCTTCAGCGCCTTGACGTACGTCTCCTGTACCAGATCTTCGGCTTCACTTCGGTTCTGGGTGAGCCACTGCGCGAAGTTGTAGAGCTGGTCAAAAAGAGGCATGGCCAGTTCTTCAAACGTCGCTGTGCGCCCTTTCGACACCTCCATAGGGTAAACCAGCGAGGGGGAGATTTATTCCCTCATCGGGTGAGAGAACCAGAAACCCGCTTAGAACAGCGGCGGCTCCCTCAGGGGGTTACGCAACGCCGGCGTCCCGCGAGGGCATCTTGCCCTAGGTGTTGACCTGGATTTTCACTTCTAAATGCGAAGGTGGGACGTCCTCGCGACAGCCGAAGGGATGCCGGCGCTACAGCTGCTTTTCGGTCACAGGTTGCTCCACCGCTACCGGCGCTTCGGGCTTGAAGCAATCGGCAAATGCGTCTGCGATGGTGTAGCGGATGACGTTCTCATAATCCGCCCCCAGAAATTTTTGCAGGCGATCGGTATTCATGATGTACTCACCGGTCATATATGGTGCCACCTCCGGCGGGATGGCCGCTATTCCAAGATCCCACAGCATTCGCAGAGCCAGCTTGAAGGCGAATTTGCCCGGTACCCGCACCAGCTTTGCCTGAGCCAAATCAATGCAGCGTCCGAAGGTCAAGGGTTCGCCGCGACCCGCCACATTCATGACGGTCAAACGTTGCGACTCCGGTTCCGTCTTCTGCAGTATGTACGTGATCAATCTGGCCGCATCGTCCACGTGCACAAACTGAATCCGATTTTCCAGATATCTCGGTCCGGTTGGCAGCATGCAGGGAAGGCGTTTGCCCCGGCTACGCATTTTCGCCGCCCGGTCGCTCTTTCCGTTCGGCGTGCCCCGGAACGCGTCGAGCATGTAGTTTTGCACGCTGGCTCCGGCAAAAATATGCGGACGCAGCATATAGGCGCTGCAGCCTCGCAGCGCCGGTGCTCGCTGCTGCACCACCTTGTCGGATTCCATCTTGTGAATCGCGTAGGGCAGCGTGTGGCCTCCCAGCGGATGTTCTTCCGTCACCGGTCCGGACAGGTCCGAACCGTAAGCGGCAACGCTGCTGATGGAGACGAATTTCTGGACGATCATGCCCTCGTGGTTGGCCTCGGTCACAGCCTCCATCACACGCGCCGTCCCGGCCACGTTGATTTGCCACATGCGGTCGACGTCGCGCACTCCCGCGCGCACCTGATCCAGCACAAAGGCCAGGTGCACAACCGCCGAAGGCTGGCAATCGCGCAGCAGAAGAAAGAGCTGGCGGCAGGATTCCTCGTCGCCCAGGTCCATGCGCTCGAATCGCACAGGCAGATCGGTCACCGGCGGCGTAATGTCCACCCCGATCACGTCAAAATCGGTCAGTTGTGGCAGCAGACGAGCTCCCAGGTTTCCGGAGATTCCCGTGACCACCACAGTTGGTTTTGAGTCGCCCATTTATTTCGGACCAGATTCGGGAGCCTTCGCCAGAGGTTTTACTCCTGCATCTGATGGAGCCTTTCCCTGCGGCGCGGCTGCCGGCGCATCGGCAAAGTACTTTTCGTTCAGTTCAGGCGTGGCTGACTGTTGGATCGCTTGCATCGAAGCCTGCATTCGTTGCGAGCGCAGCGTGGAAACAATTTCTTCGCGGACTTTATCCAGCGGGAGGCTGTCTTTTTCTCCAACCTTGTAGACCAGGTATCCGTTGGGAGTGGAAATCAGTTGTGAAACCTCGCCCGGCTTCAGGTCCATCACTTCTGCCTGGGTGGCCGGCAGGCTGGTACGCCGCACCTTGCCCAGCTTGGTGGGCGGCTTGGCCTTGAACTCTGCTGCCGCCGCGGCCTCCTCCTGGAGCTTGTCGAAATCTTCTCCCGAAGCCGCCCGCGCCCGCAGGGCCTCCGCTTCCTTCTTCATGGCATCTTCGGATTCCTGCTGGCGTTGCTTGGCCGCCTCGTCGCCGGGCTTGCTTTTGTTGTCGTCGGATTGTTTGCTGCGAGGAATAAAAATCCGTTGCAGATCGACTTCCTGAAACGCGGGTTCGTTGTTGTGGTAATAATCCTCGACTTCTTTGTCGGTGACGTGTCCTGCCTGTTCCTGCAAGCTCTGGCTAAGTTCCTTGGTCAGCACGCCAACCCGCGCGACCTTCATCAGTTCCTGGAACTTGGGTCCCTGATCCAACCCCATCTGGTGCGCCTTGTGAACCATGACCAGAGCAGTTCCATACTGGGTAGCCAACTGCTTACGGGCAGCAGGTGCTATGTTGGGCGCGACCGCCTCTACGATTTGTTCGAACTCGGCGCGGGTAACAACCGTCTTGCAACTCGCAGCTTTGGACTTGTCGACCGGAGGTTTCTCGCACAATCCCGGGATTGTGATTACGGCGGCGTCGGGGGAGACGCCCGCACCCTCAGAGGTATTTGCGGCTGCAGTATGCGACGGAGGCGCCATCTTAGGTGCTGCCGGCGGTGCCGCCGGAGGGGCCTCCGGTTTCGCCGCCTGTCCCCACGACAATGTGGCTGCAAACAATAAGCAAATCCACGCACGGTGAGTCATCAAATCGGAATTCCTCCGGGACTGAAACGAGAGATGCACCGAGAATCGTAGCATAGAGCGGGCATCGAACCTCGGACGCCGGACTTCGGGCGTCGGCCCTTGGACTCCGAGGCCTCGGGTGTCGTGGGGTCGTTGCTTCAAAATGCCGAGCCGATTTGCAAACGACTAGCGCCCGACGACCAACCACTAAGGACCAACAACGATCCACATCTGACGCCCTAGGTCTGAGGTCCGGAGTCCGACGCCTGGAGTCCGGCACCCGAAGTCCGACGCCCGGTCTTCTATAATGCCGCTATGTCGGGATCGCCCGCGGTCTACAGCCCGAAGTCCATGCGCGCCGAAAAACGCGCTGTAGCCGGGAACTCGGTTTTGGCTGCGATCGCGATCACAGCCCTGAAAGTCGTAGTGGGCGTTACCACGGGAAGCCTGGGAATACTTTCGGAAGCTGCGCACTCCGCGCTGGATCTGATTGCCGCCATTATCACGCTGCTGTCGGTGGGCGTCTCTGACAAACCCGCCGATGCCGACCACCAGTACGGTCACGGCAAGGTGGAGAATTTTTCCGCCTTCATCGAGACCGGCTTGCTTCTGCTCACCTGCGTCTGGATTATCTACGAGGCGGTCAGGCGGCTCTTCTTCCGCCACGTCCACATTGAGCCCAGTGCGGCCGCATTCGTCGTAATGTTCATCTCCATGGGCGTAGATTTCTGGCGCTCGCGGGCTTTGGGCAGAATCGCAGCCAAATATGACAGCCAGGCGCTGGAAGCCGATGCGCTTCATTTCTCCACCGACATCTGGTCGAGTGGCATCGTAGTTCTCGGCCTGTTCCTGGTGATGTTTGGACGGATCTACAACATCGACTGGCTCCGCGATGCCGATCCCGTCGCTGCGCTTTTCGTGGCCGGGGTAGTGGTGTACGTGAGTTCGCGCTTGGCTCGCCGGACCATTGACGGCCTGCTCGACGCTGCGCCAGCAGGAGTGCGGAACAAAATTATAGCGGCGGTGTCCTCGGTGGACGGACTGCTGGAAGTGGACCGGGTGCGCATTCGTCGCGCCGGCAACCGTTACTTTGCCGATCTCTCCATCGGCTTGGCTCGCAATGTTACCTTCCAGCGCTCGGAACAGATGGCGGCAGCCGTAACCAATGCCGTCCACGGCGTCCTCCCCGACGCTGACGTGATCGTGCACTCCGTACCGCGTGCCTTGCGTACCGAGAATATTTTCGACCGCGTCCGTGCCGTCGCCACCCGCTACAACTGCAATGTGCATGACGTGAGCGTGCAGGATTTACACGGCCGCCTGCACGTGGAGCAGCACCTCGAACTCGACGAGAACCTGAGCCTCAAGGAAGCGCACGATCGCGTGACCGTCCTTGAATCCGAGATTCGGGAAGACGTGCCCGAGATTTCATCCATCATTACCCACATCGAGAGCGAACCAGCCACCATCGAACCCGGTGACGAGTTGGTGCACGATACCCGGCTGGAAGTGCGGCTGAAGGCGGTCGCCGCCGAGTTCCCTGAGATCCTCGACATGCACGACATCCAGATCAAGCGGGTGCGCGGCCGTATCTATGTTTCCGCCCATTGCACCATGGCGGACGACCTGCCGCTCTCCAGCGTGCACGATATCTCTACCGAACTCGAAATCCGCTTCAAACAGGAGTTCCCGGAACTGTTTCGCGTGCTGATCCATCCCGAGCCCAGAACAGACAACCGGAGATAAACGTACTCGGGACCATGTAGGGGCGGACGCCCTCGTCCGCCCTAGCCGAGCGAAGCTCGGCAGTTGATTAGAAGCTCATTATTCGGAGCACTGATTGTCGCCTGCACCCCGCAAACCCGTCCGCGGCTATCTATACATCGCCTCCGCTGCACTCTGTTGGGGAGTCGCCGCCAGCCTCGGCCGCGCCGCTTTCACCGGGCGGCTTCCGGGCGTGCAGGCTCTCCGTCCGATCGATCCCCTGATTCTCTCGCAGAGCCGCGCCGGATTTTCTTTTCTCGTTCTGCTCCCCGTCCTTGGCCTCCTGCGCGGACAGCGGCGCCTGCGTCTTCCCGCCGCCGATCTTCGTCAAGCCTTCCTGATCGGCATTCTGGGCGTCGCCGCCTCCAACTACTTTTATTATTTGGCCATCCAGAAGACCAATGTCGCTACCGCCATCATCGTGCAATACACCGCGCCGATCTGGGTATTGCTCTACACCGTCGCCCGCGGGCAGCAAAGGCCTACGTTACAGCGCGTGGCGGCAGTTGGATTGGCGGTGACGGGAATTGCCCTGGTGATCGGTGTGTTCGGCGGCGGTTTGCGTCTGGATACGATCGGTGTGCTTGCCGCCCTGCTGGCAGCATTTTCTTTCGCCTTTTACAACATCGGAGGCCATGACATTCTGGCCCGTCATGACCGCTGGATCGTGTTGCTCTATACCACCTGCAGCGCCTCCCTGTTCTGGCTGCTGGTCAACCCGCCGTGGAAGGTGGTTGCGGCGCATTATTCCGGCGAACAGTGGCTCTTTCTTCTGCTGTTCTCGCTGCTTTCTGTGATGGCGCCGTTCTCTTTTTACTTCGCGGGATTGCAGCATCTCGAGCCCACCCGCGCTATCGTGGTCAGTTGCCTCGAGCCCGTATTCTCCATTGTGATCGCCGCCGTCGCATTGGGAGAAATCATGCGCCCCTTGCAGGTGGTGGGCATAATATTCGTGCTGGCGGCGATCATCGTAGTGCAAATGCCCGACCGCCAGTCACCGGAGCCGATTCCGCTGGTCGAGCCTATCGAGTAGATTGAGCGAGTAGATTGAAAAGGAGTCACAATGAATATCGCGAAGAGGGCAGTCATGCACTCATCCCACACCGCTCCTCATCCGCTTGTCATGAAGCCGAAATTCCGAATCTTTCTACTGCTGGCTTTGCTACTGCTGCCTTTTCTGGCATTTGGCGCACTGCAATGCGCCCGCATCATTGCCAATGATGTACAGCACCCGACGCTGGCTGTCGGGTCCTCCGCGCCGGATTTTTGTCTGCCGGGCGTGGATGGCCAGACTCATTGTCTGAAAGAGTATGCCGCCAGCAAAGTGCTGGTGATCGCCTTCATCTGCAATCACTGCCCGACATCGCAGCTCTATGAAACGCGAATCAAGCAGATTGCGGAAGACTACAAAGACAAGGGTGTCGCTGTTGTGGCCATCGAACCCAACAATCCTGACGCGGTTCGGCTCAACGAAATGGGATATACCGACGTGGGTGACTCGCTCGAAGACATGAAGATCCGCGCCCAATATCGGCATTTCAACTTTCCCTATCTGTATGACGGTGACACCCAGAAAATCTCGACTGCATATGGACCCACGGCCACGCCCCATCTCTTTGTCTTCGACTCCGAACGTAAACTGCGTTACGAAGGCCGCGTCGACAACAACATGCGCGAGCCGTTAGTCACCAAACGTGACGCCCGCGAGGCCATTGATGCTCTTCTGGCGGGTCAGCCCGTCGCCGTCTCGAAGACTCCGTCCGTGGGATGTTCGACCAAGTGGATCTACAAGGAAGCCGGCCGTCGCAAAGAGCTGGAAGAAATCGAAAGCAAGCCGGTGGACGTAAAACCGGTAAGCGCCGACGATCTCAAAGCGCTGCGCAAAAATTCCACCGGCAAACTGTTGCTGGTGGATTTTTGGGCGACGTGGTGCGGTCCCTGCCGCGAAGAATTGCCGCAATTCGAAACCATGTACCGGATGTACGGACACCGCGCCTTCGATCTGGTGACCGTCAGCATCAACTATCCCGACGAGCAGGCCGGTGTGCTCAAGGTGCTCACCAACGAGCACGCCACCAGCACCAACCGCATCCTGAGTTCGACAGACATCTACCCGCAACTGGCTGCGTTTGATCCTGACTGGAGCGCGGCGGTTCCATACACCCTGCTCATCCGTCCCGATGGCGAAGTCGTGTACAAGCGCCAGGGCACGGTGGACCCGCTGCAACTCAAGCGCCTGATAATCGCCAATCTGGCCGACGACGACTATCACGGCCACCAGGCCTACTGGAAAACTGTGGATCAGGCGAAGAAGTAGAGCTCCCGAACGCCAGCGGCACAAGAAACATTGTCCATGCCGAACCCCTGCTTTCTCCAGCGAATGATAATGACCTTCGCCCTGACGGTTTGGATCGGTTTGGGAAGGGCACGACTTCAGTCGTGCCGTGGGGCAAAAAAAAGACCCGGCTTGAGCCGCTGCGGTTCGCTGTCCATCCAGAACCGTCATTCAGAAGGTGGAGCAGCGCTTTAGCGTTGCATTAAAACAGCTGACTCTACGCGGCGGCTTCAGCCGCCGACGTACTTCCGGTAACTCCATCACAGCCGCCCAAACTGCTTAACCGCTTCCACAATTGACTTCAGCTTCTCGATTACCGCGTACATTGAATGTTCCTTGAAGTCCATGTCCCGAGCAATCGCCAGAACTTCAGCTGCTTTGGCGCGCGGAACTACGACAACCCCATCCGCATCCGCCACGATAAAGTCGCCCGCGCTTACGGCAACTCCATCGCATACCACCGGAACGTTCGCACCGGTAAAGCGGTAATGATTGATTGAAGTCGACGGCACGATCCCGAGCGCGAAAACTGGAAAGCCGATCTTCTGCAAATAGGCGACGTCGCGCACTCCACCATCAATGACGGCTCCGGAAAAATTTCGCGCTGCCATGGCCGTGCCCATCAATCCGCCCATGCCCGCGATGTCGACACCGTCCTCGACCACCATGACGTAAGCGGAATTCGGGCCACCCTGATCGATGGCGGTCAGCATGCCCTGCAATGCCGCAGGATCCTGGTTCTCTTCTTTCTTCAATTGCACCGTCAGCGCGATGCCCGCAAACTTTGCTGGGAAGATCGGCCGCATGCGATGCGACATATACATACGCTGCCCTGACATCTTTTCGATTGCGTCCGAGACGGATGCCACTTCCACGTGGCGAAATCCGTCCAGTAATGCGGCCTCATCGGTTCCCGCTGGTGCGGAGAACGCGCCCTGTGCCGAAATCGACGCAAGGCCCGCCAGACAAAGAACAACAACCAGCGCGAAACCGATGGCGCGGAAGGGTCTCGCGTGAAAAGATTTCGTCATCCTCTCCTCCTGGCTGGACTAAATTCATGAACCACCAAGGACACGAAGTTACACGAAGGCGTGAATCTCAAGGGTTTGCTTCGTGTACCTTCGCGTCCTTGGTAGTGGAATCAGAACACTACCTAACTCCACAGCCGGTCCCACGAACGTTCCTCATCCCACTGCGGAGTCGGCTCGAAGTAGCCGGTACCTGGCTTGAGGTGCTGCCGCACCACATCCTCATTGAGAGTCACGCCCAGGCCCGGACGGTCAGGAACGTTGATCCATCCATGCTCCACAATCGGCGCTTTCACACCTTCTTCCACCAGGGACGACCACCAGCCCACGTCGAGCGAGTGATTTTCCAGGGCCAGAAAATTCAACGTGGCGGCGGCGCAGTGCACGTTCGCCATGCAGCTCACGGGCGTTCCGGCAAAGTGCATCGCCATGGGCACGCCGTACTCCTCGGCCATGTCGCCGATCTTGTGGGTTTCAAGAATCCCTCCCGAAGTAGCGAGATCAGGATGAATCTTGCTGACCGCATGCCTCTCACACAGAACGCGGAAGGGTTCCTTCAGATAGATGTCTTCGCCGGTAAGAATCGGCGTCGGGCTCTCATCGGAAATCTGCTTCAGCAGCTCGGTGTAGGTCCACGGAATCACGTCTTCCATCCACGACAGGTTGTACTTCTCGTACGCCTTGCCCAGCCGGATGATCGACTTCACGCCCAGGTGGCCAAGGTGATCCATCGACAGAGGAATTTCCATGCCCACGGCCTCTCGCACCGCGGCAACATATTGTTCCAGCATCGCAATGCCCTTGTCGGTGACTTCCATCGCAAGGAAAGGATGCTCCAGTTGCGTCGTTTCCCACTGGCTCAAGTCGGAAGGCGCAGTGACAGTGCCCGGCGTATCCGACACCATTTCGATGCCCAAATCCATCTTCAGCCAGGTGATGCCCATGCCTTCCTTGCGTTCTTTCATTCGCTGCCCATAGATTTTGGGATCTTTGGATTCGGTGGTGTCAGCATAAATGCGAATCTTGTCGCGAAACTTGCCACCACCCAGCATGGCGTAAACCGGCGTGTTGTAGACTTTGCCGGCGATGTCCCACATCGCCATCTCGATCGCGCAGACTCCGCCACCCTGGCGCGCCGGGCCGCCGAATTGTTTGATCTTGCGAAAAATCCTGTCGAGCTGCAGCGGGTTCTCGCCCAGGATTCGGCTCTTGAGAAACAAGGCGTAGGTTGGACTGGCCCCGTCGCGAACTTCTCCCAGTCCATAGACGCCCTGGTTGGTATCGATTCGAATGATGGGACAAGGACTGGGCCCGGGCTTTACGATGGTCGCAACCCGCAGATCGGTAATCTTCAGCCCCGAGGGACTCGAATTGGAGTTGACGTTCCTGGGATACGCCTCCATCGGATCACCCAGCAAAAGTGCCGCTCCCAGCGCCCCCGCCGAGGTTTTCAAAACGTCACGACGATTGATCGAGGGCTGCCCGAGTTTATTCATGGACCCCTTTCGTCCTTTCTCCCGCAAGTCGCAAGCAGAGTAATGTGCGACCAAGATCGATTCAACAACTTTCCAACTCTGGTTCGATGGAAGACGAGCGTCCTGCCCGTCCAGCCGGGTGAGGACGCGCCCGGCCTCCATCATGTTTTGGGTTTGACAAATCTTTTCCTATTTGAGACTTTGCGGCGGGCGGAGATAATCGAGGCCCAGAATCACAATGACAAATTCAATTCACACGACAATCATCCTCATCATCAGTACGATGCTGCTGTTCGCGTCCGTCGCCCACGCGCAATTGTTTACCTTCCCTAATCAGGACCTGATCGACTACACCGCTCAGAATCCATTCGACCGTTTACCGGACGGCAGGCCGAACGTGCCGGATGACATGCTGGAGCGGGCGCGCGGCCTGTCGTCCGAAGAGGTCTGGGCGGTTCTCGAACAGAAGGAGTTTCACAACCAGTATGCAGACGGCTTTCAAGTCTTGCATCCCGGAAAGACCATGGTCGGGCGCGCTTTCACCGTCCAGTTCATGCCTGAGCGTTCCGACGTGGATAGCGTGGCCAAAGCCAAGGCGAAAGCCCGTGGCGTCGCGCGCCTCACCAACCAGACCGCCATCGACATGCTGCGTCCGGGTGACGTTCTGGTCGTCGATCTCTTCGGCAAAAAAGTAAATGGAACTATCGTCGGCGACAATCTGTTCTATTACGTCATGCAAGCCACGCACGGTGGAGGCCTGGTGGTGGATGGAAGCGTCCGCGATCTCGACGGACTCTCGGAAATCGATATGCCTGCATATTTCCGGTCGGTTGATCCCACGCCCATCGGAAACGTCATGCTCACCGGAATCAATATTCCGATCCGTATTGGCGGAGTCACCGTGATGCCGGGCGATCTCGTGGTCGGCGACCGTGAAGGCGTGTATTTCATTCCGCCGCAGGCGGTAAAAGATGTGCTCGACCATGCCGACGAGACTCACATTCACGATGAGTGGACCAGGAAGAAGTTTGCCGAAGGAAAGTACAAATCAAGTGAAATCTATGGGTCACCCACAGATCCGAAGTTAAAGCAGGAGTATCAGGAATACTTGAAGAAAAGGCTGGAAGAGATTCGCAGCCAACGGAATTCGCATTGATCGGTTGAGTAGCGCCGGCATCTTGCCGGCTGTCTCGAGGGCGTCTCGCCCTCGGCGCGGCGGGCGGGACGCCCGCCGGACAGCCGCCGGGACGGCGGCGCTACGGTTCGGGAGTGCGGGAAAGGAAAGTCTCTGCCCGATCCTACAGCCTCACCACCTTGCCCGTCCGCGCCGCTTCGTAAATCCCCATCATGATGGTCAAATCGCGGAGTCCCTCTTCGCCAGGGGTAAGCGGCTCTTTGTTCTCCATCACGCAACCGGACATGTGGTCCATCTCAAGCGCGAAGTGGTCGCGCACTGGGAGCAGTCGTTCCTCGGTGATGTTGTCATGGTGCAGGTACATCCTGAGGCCGTCATACTGCGTGGCCGGCTCCAGCTCGAACCATCCCTTGGTCGTCACCACCCGATACCGGTTCTGGCCGGAATAGCCATAACTCGAAGAACAATTTGCCAGAATTCCGCTGGGGAAGCGAAGTTGAAAATTTATCGTCTCCTCAACCTCTTTGAAACGCACATCTCCGGGCGTGGTATAGCTCATCGCGTTGATCTCGGTGGGTTCCTCGCCGGTGATATAGCGCGCCGCTTGCAGGGAGTAGATGCCGATATCCATAAGCGATCCGCCGCCTGCTAGCGTCTTGTTCAGCCGCCATTGAGTGGGATCGCCGATGTTGAACCCGTGGTCGGCCAGAATCACCTTTGTGGGTCCCAGCTCCTGCTGGCGCGCCATGCGGATCGCCTCCTGATTAAAAGGTTCATAGCGGCAGCGGTAAGCCACCATCAGCTTGCGATTGGCCTTGCGGCCGGCGTCAATCATCTGCTGACAGTCCGCCGGTGTATTGGCCATGGGTTTTTCCGACAGCACATGCTTGCCCGCCTGGAATCCGCGAACGGTGTACTCAGCGTGCATGCCGTTGGGCAGCACGATATAGATAATGTCCACTTCCGGGTTGTCCCGGATCGTGTCGTAGTTCTGGTAGTTGTAGATATTCTTGGGATTCACACCATAGCGCATCGCGAGCTTGTTGGCCTTGTCGGGATGCCCGCTGACTAGCGCGACAACTTTCGACTTTTCGCATTTGGCAAAAGCCGGCAGGATCTGGTTGATCGCAAGGCTGCCCAGGCCCACAATGGCCCAACCCAATTTCTTTCCCGGGGGATCAGGGACCTGCAGCTCCGCCGCCGCGCTCTTCAGAAAAGTACCAGCTAAATTAGCCGCCACCAGGCCCTGGCCAACCTTGGTGATGAATCCTCGACGAGTGATGTCTTTCAGAAATGAATCGGACATGCGCGGACTCCTTGTGCGATATGAACGCCTTTTGACTTATTCAGCGCGAACGGCACGGGCGAATTCTACAGCAGCGCTGCGCCGCCTCAGCCGGGAAAAGTGCTGCCAGACTGGAGTCCCCGGACCGGTTCGGTTATTCTGCTCTGACCTTCGCGTTATGAACCCATCCAGAGCCACCTTCCTGGTTGCGATATTCCTGCTGGTGTTCGGGCCAGCGAACGCGCAGCAGGAGCCCACATTCAGCGCGGTATCCAACGTTGTGCTCGTGCCCACGCTGGTGCGAGACGAAAAGGGGAACACCGTGTACGGCCTGCGCGCGGAGGATTTCGTAATGGAGGATGATGGCGTCGAGCAAGCTGTTCATCTGGACGAGGCTGTACAAGCTTCGCCCGTCTCGATGGTAATCGCGGTCCAATGCGGACGGAGAGCGTGGCGCGAGTTTGGCAGAATGCGTGGAGTGGCATCCATGCTTGATCCAGTCTTGAGCGACAAGAACAACCAGGCTGCCTTGTTGTTCTTCGACAGCAAACTGAACCTCGTGAGCGATTTCGCGGGTAACGGCGACCGGATCGAAGAGGACCTGAAGAATTTACAGCCTGGCGATGGTGGAGCAGCGATCCTCGATGCCGTGGCCTATTCACTCAAGCTGCTTAATAAACAGCCGGAAGGACAACAGCGCGTGCTGCTGTTAATCAGCGAAACTCGCGACCACGGCAGCCATTTTGCCAAGCTCGATGATGTGATTTCGCTGGTTGGGGTTACGAATACTGCGGTTTACGCGCTCCCCTTTTCACCGTCGCTGTCTCAGGTGCTGGATACGGAGCGCGGGGCCAACCGGGACGAATGGAACGCTGCTCCCGATGTTCTTGCTCCTCTTCTGATGGCGAGACAGGCGATGAAGAAAAATGTCCCCAAGGCGATTGCGGCTATGACCGGAGGCGAGTACGAACTATTCTCGTCGCGCAAAGGCTTCGAGACCGACATAAACAACTTTGCCAATCACCTGCATAACCGATATCTCTTGAGCTTCGAGCCGAAGAGTCCTCATCCCGGCCTGCACCAGATTCGAGTGCGCCTCAGAAATCCAGCGCCCAATGAGACTGTATTGTTTCGAAGCAATTACTGGGCCGGGGGTTGAAGAAAGGGTTGAACAAAGGGGACTAGACAATAATGAAGCAATTCATTCTCTTCGCCATCTATCTGATTGTTCTCGGCCGGCCCGCCATTTCCTCAGCCCAGGCGGCAGTCAACGTCATCTTCGACACGGACATGGGCAACGATGTCGACGATGCCCTGGCTCTTGCCATGTTGCACGCCTTTCAGGCCCGTCACGAGGTCAATCTGCTGGCCGTGACCGTCACCAAGGACAATAAATGGGCAGCCCCTTACGTGGACCTGGTGAATACATTCTATGGTCGTCCGGAAATTCCCATCGGAATGGTCCGGAACGGAAAAACTCCAGAATCGAATCCGATGATCCAGGTGCCTTCAGAGAGAAGGCGTCCCGACGGCGCTTTCGTGTATCCGCACCGCATTCTGGATGGCGCAGAGGCGCCGGAGGCCGTCTCTTTGCTTCGCCGCACGCTCGCTGGACAAGCGGACGGCAGCGTCGTAATTGTTCAAGTTGGCTTCAGCACAAATCTCGCCCGGCTGCTGGATACAAAACCCGATGCAATAAGCTCGCAGGATGGGAGCGAACTGGTTCACCGGAAAGTCAGGCTGCTCTCCGTGATGGCGGGGAATTTTTCCGACGGAAAACCCGAATTTAATCTGGCGCAAGATGTGCCTTCCGCGGCGAAGCTCTTCCACGAATGGCCCACTCCGATTGTCGTCAGTGGATTTGAAATTGGCGCTGCGATGCTTTTTCCGGCCTCTCGCATCGAACACGATTTCGCTTACGTTCAAAACCATCCCGTCGCCGATGCCTATCGCTCCTACATGAAAATGCCATACGACCGTCCCACGTGGGACCTCACCGCAGTGCTCTATGCCGTCCGCCCCGATGATGGGTACTTCTCCCTTTCGTCCCCCGGGACGATTACAGTATTGCCGGACGGCGGTTCACGTTTTGACTTAACTGCCGGCGGCAATCGCCGCTATCTTCTCTTGACCAATGAACAAAGAGCCAAAACGCTGGAAGCAATGATCGTACTCGCCAGCCAACCTCCTGCCGGCCAGCACTGACGGACGAACCCGACCTTGGTGTAGTCTATGTGCCGACTTATTTTTCTCCCACCGGCTCCGCCGCCTACTTGAGGGACCTGGTTGGGATTTCGGAACATGATACCCTCCGATTCCATGTCGGACGATTGGCTGGAACGCGGCTCTCCGTTGCGCGTCCCACACCCGAATTCCCCCGCGGGTCGAAGCTTTGCTTGGCCATCTTACGGACCGCCGCATCCCGGTTCCCCCACAGGCCGGAATTTTGACTGGTTAGCTTTGGGACTGCCGCATCCTGCGTCTCCTGCGGGCCGGACCTTTCCCTGGTCGCTTGAGTTCTCTGCGCTTGAACTCGAGAAGCTGGGGCCC
Source organism: Terriglobia bacterium (assembly GCA_963801545.1). Classification (GTDB taxonomy): domain Bacteria; phylum Acidobacteriota; class Terriglobia; order Terriglobales; family Acidobacteriaceae; genus JAIQFF01. Next base: position 397,980 of record CAWDFF010000001.1, read on the forward strand.
GAGCAAGACGAACGTTCCGAGCGGCAACTGGCCGAGGTTGAGGAGACGCTGGCCGAGCAATTGGACTCCTTGCGAGAAGCTTTGCCGGACAAGTCCATTCAAACCCTGTATGACCGCTGGGTTGATCCGGCCAAGGCTGCGTACAGTGAGGCTGCCGCGGCTCCCGGTGTGTTCACCGTGCTGCGCAAGATGCGCATCCCAATTGAGTGGTTTGACCCACAACTGCATCGCAGGTTACGTCCCAGCGAGGACTCTGAAATTGAGCCGAGCGGCGCAGATGCCGTTTGGCAGTACGGAACGCAGGAAGAAAAAGCCCAGTTACTGGAGAACATCGAGAAGCTGAGCGTACGCATTTACGAAGCGGCCGCCAAGAGCATTCAGGAACAGTGGGCGGAGGCAGCCCGCACCGGCAAACAGAAGGAATTAGTTGAAAAGTGGAGGGCTCGGATTCTTCAGCACGTCGCCCGGTACACCTCCGTAGGCGTGGGAGAAGGCGAGCCCGCTCCAGCCTCGACGCCACGACCCGCCAAGAGCCCCCAGGCGACCTGGATCGAGGTTCAACTGCTGGATGAAAATGGAAAGCCTGTCCCCAACGCCAAGTACCAGGTGGAGCTGTCAGACGGATCCACGCGGAGCGGCACGCTCAACCAGCAGGGTAGCGTGCGCTTCGAGGACATCGATCCTGGAGATTGCCAGGTCAGTTTTCCTGAGATCGATGCCAATGAGTGGAATCCGGCGTAATCGGTTTAGTAGCGGCGGAGGGACTCCGGCGCTACAACGAGTATTGAAGGAGAGCAATGATGGACTATCCCTGGGTTGACAGCGTCAAGAAAAAAGGGGAGTTGGCAGTTTATCGGGACGGCAAGATTGCTGGAATCTGGAGCACGGTTTTTCATCAGTGCATTGCAGAGTTCAACCGCCTTTCCAAACAACACCAGCTGGGTGTTGTTCTGAAGGAATCCAAGCACGCTCCGGTTGACGGCGGAGGCGGAGCCGATGTCAAAGTGTCAACCGCAAACGGCCCGATCGCGCTCAACTATGACGGCAAGGACTATCCCGATTCACTTATCGGTTTCAGGATGCACGGCTTGACCAGGACAGTTACGCGAACGACAGCGGTCACGGTCGTAGAGAAAGCATTCATCTTCCTTCCGCAGGAGCCGAAACAGAGTCTCCCGGGCGGATTGCGCCCGGTTGGAGCCAACATCATGAAGGTTATCCTCTTTCACGAATTCATCCACGCCTGCGGGCTGGAAGACCACACTCCTGGCGACGTCTTTCAGGACTATCCCAACGTCGAAGGGGACTACGTGAAAGCCGGCAATGTAAAAATGCCGCCGATTTTCATATCGGGAGCGACCATCTCGCGAATCCAGTCCAACTGGACTTAACGACAGGTCGCGGCAGGGAAACTGAAAACTGCGAACTGAAAACTGATTTCCAATCCGCCAAACCACTCGCTCTCTTTCAGTTTGCGACTGGTATCCGCACCAAAGTCGACGACTCTCCTTTGAGCCCCACCCCCGCCGAACCATTCTCATAAGTGGCCGCACCCCACTTTTCGTGGTACCTTACAGCCAGCAAGGCGGGTGCTGGGAGGGCGAATCTCTGGCCGGACCGAGTAGCTAGACTTGGATCTCCCCCAACTAATAGACAGCAAAAGTGTTTAGCCTACCACTCCGTCACTTCCCCATTTGCACCCCAGGCGCGGCATCTCTCCAGGTTCGAAGCGAGGTGAGATTGGCCTGCCGTTTCAATGCCTTGGGTAACTTCTAGACTCATGGGATCTCCTCGGCTCACCAAGATCGGCAAGTATGAAGTCCTTGAAATAGTTGGCCGGGGCGGCATGGGTGTGGTCTACAAAGCCGTAGACCCGGCCATCGGACGCCTGGTTGCCATCAAAATGGTGACCGGAGGCTTCGGCGACGATCCCGATCTGCTGAAGCGTTTCTATCGCGAAGCCAAATCCACAGGAAGCCTGCAGCACCCCAACATTGTTACGGTCTATGACCTGGGAGACCAGGAGAGCGTCCCCTACCTGGTGATGGAGTTTCTCGAAGGGGAGAGTCTGGAAGCCGTAATCCGCTCGCGCCACGAGATGGTGATCGCTGAAAAATTGAGCCTCCTGGTGCAGGTGTGTGACGGCCTCGACTATGCTCACCGCCGGAACGTGATCCACCGCGACATCAAGCCTGCCAACATTGTCGTCACCAAAGACGGCGGAATAAAGATTGTCGATTTCGGTATCGCCCGCTTCGGCAACGAACGCTTCACCAAGACCGGGCAGGTCATGGGCAGTATCAATTACATGTCGCCGGAGCAGATCAATGGAGAAGACACCGACTCGCGCACCGACATCTACTCCACCGGGATCGTGCTGTTTGAATTTCTGACCGGCGAGCTTCCCTTTCGGGGCAAGGACACGTCATCCACGCTGATGAAGATCCTGCATGATCCAATTCCCCCGTTATCGTTATTTCTGCGCTCTTACCCCATTGAGCTCGATCAGGTCGTTGCCCGGGCATTGGCCAAGAAACGCGATGACCGCTATGCATCGATCGAGGATTTCGCCTTCGACATCCAGCGTATCCAGGAAGATTCCCGGCGCCAGCTTATTGTCGGATACCTGCACACAGCTGAGGCTTGCGTGGCCCAGTCGGACTGGAACAAAGCCAAAGAAAATCTGCGGCAGGTGCTGAAACTGGATCGCCAGCACACTCGCGCCAATGAACTAGTGCGCGAGATTCAGGCCCAGCTTCAGAAACAGCAGAAGCGAGATCAGTTAAAGCAGTTGCGTGCCCGCGCCGAGGAGGCGCTGGGACAGCGCGAATGGGATGAGGCGCTGTCCTACCTGGACCAGGCCATCGAGCTCGACCGCAGCAACGCAGAGCTGATCGAGCTGCGTGACTCCGTACGCCAATCGAAGAATTTGTTGAATGACGCGCTTCACCGTGCCGAATCGGCCAATCAGGCGGGTGACCTTGAAGTCGCCAAGAAGGCGGTGGAAGAAGCCCTGGCGGTCGATTCCAGCGACAGCCGAGCGCGGGCGCTGAAGGCGATTGTGAGCAAAGAGTTGGCCGACCGCTCCAAGCGCCGCGCGGTGGAAGCTTTGCTCAACGATGCACGAAAGGAAGTCTCCGGGCGTCGCTTCACCGCGGCGCTCGAGCTGCTCAAGAAGGCACAGGAGCTTGACCCCGGAGCCGCCGACGTTCAGCAGATGATCGGGTTCGCCACCACCGCTCGCGAGCAGGAAAAGCGCAAACAGGCGCTGGAACAAGCTTCCGCCGAAATCGAAGATCTGTTGAACCGCGATGAGTACGGGGCGGCATGCTCCAAGGCCGACGAAGCCCTGGCGAAATTTCCGCAAGATCCCGGACTGATCAGGCTCCGCGCTTTTGCAGAAAAGCAGCGTGAGGCATGGAAGAAGCGCTTATACGTCGAATCGCAACTCGACGTGGCCCACCGCCTGTTTGATCAGGGCGACAGCCATCGAGCCTCGGGAGTTCTGCAGGAAGCGCTCAAGAAATATCCCGACGATCCCAGCTTGCTCTCCCTGTCGACCATCGTGAATGAGGCGGTTGTTCGCGAGCGGAATCAGCGCCAGGAAGAGGAACGCAGGAAAGTGGAAGCGGCGGCCGACATCAAGGCGCAGCTTGCCGCCGCGCAAAAGTTGTTGGACCAGGGAAAGATACAGGGCGCACTGAAAATCGCCGAGGATGCGCTTGTACGCTATCCCGAGCAGCCGGAACTGCGAGCGTTGGCGATCAGCGCCCGTGAAAAGCTGACTCGTGAAGAAGCCGCACGAGACGAACTGGAGAAGAAAGCCCGGCGCGAACGGGCCGCGATCATCGGCGAACTGAAGGTAGCTGACCAGTTACTCAATTCCCAAAACACCGCTAAGGCAATCGCGACCCTCGAAGAAGCTCTGCGGCGCTATCCCGAGAACAGGGAACTGCAGGACCTAATGTCCAAGGCCAAAGAACAACTGGCCCGGGGACAGGGCGCGGAAGAGAAGCGCCGCAAGAATTTAGAGGCGGAAATTCAAAAGGCCCGCTCTCTACTCGAGAAAGATCGCCCGGCGGAAGCCGCGAACCAGCTCGAGGCCGCCCTGCAGAAGTTGGGCGACGATCCAGCCTTGCGGGGCTTGCTGGGCAAGGCACAGGAGGCGGCCAAGCGCCAGCAGGCGGAGCAAGGCAGGAAGGCGGAAGAACAGAAGAGACTGGAGGAGTTCAACCGCGAACGGGCCCGCGATCTGGCCGAACTGAAAGAGTTGGCGCAGTCGAACCGGCAGCAAACAAGTTTCGGCGAGCTGACCAGCCTCAGCGACCGGGTGCAGGAGCTGGCGCGCAAATATGGCAGCGATCCCGAAGTGCAAGCCGCGGCTTCGCAGGGGTCAAAAGTCCTGGGTTCCGCAATCACGATGCTTCAGGAGGCTGGGCAGATCAAGCCCTCCCGGCCTGGCGCCGCACCCACCAAGATCTATCCGCAGGCTGGGAATGCGACCGTCCTGGAACCGCCTCCGCTCCCCGGTCAAACCATACACACGACATCCGTCGACGCCACATCCACGTGGGACCCGAAAACTGAGTTACAAGCGGAAAAACCTCCCGTAGGATCGCGTTCCACACTTTGGATCGCTGTTGCGGTGGTGGTAGTGCTGGCGGTCGCAGCCTGGCTGATCCGAGCCAATTGGCCCGCCGCAAAGTCGGTCGTGGTAGTCGAGACCCAACCACAGGGCGCTTCGGTGAAAGTCGGGGCGCGCAATTGCATCACGCCCAATTGTCGCTTGCAGCTCAGCCCGGGCAGTTATGAACTTCATGCTCAACTTGAGGGCTACCAGGATGCTTCCCAATCGGTGACCGTCGCACCAGGGCAGCCCGAGTCCACGGTTTCTCTGAACCTTGAGCCTCTGACTAAAGCGACAGGCGGAGTCGAGGCCCCGTCTGGCGGGCCGTCGAATGTCACCCCAGTAGTCCCGCCCCCGGTTGCCACCTCCAGTCAAGGGACGCTCGTGGTCAAGACCGGATTGCCTGACGTGGAGATCCTGATCAACGGAAAGAAACAAGGCCAGACCGGCCCCGAAGGCGTGCTGCGCTTGCCGCTCGATCCCCGGGAGTACAGCGTGATGGCGCAAAAATCCGGATTCGTCTCCGCCTTCGAGCAAAGCGTGAGAGTAACCAAGGGCCGGGAAGCCACCATCAGCCTCGAAATGCGGCGCATGGCCAAGAGCGCCTTTCTCAGTATGACCGGAGTCCTGCCCGGAGCCCAGGTCCTCGCCAATAACCAGCCCCTGGGCACGGTTGGGACTGACGGCAGTTTCTCGAGAACTTTGGATATTGGAGACTACGAAATTGCTCTGACCAAAGACGGCCAGAAATCAGCAGCTATCCGCAAACGTCTTCGTGCGGGCGATACACTGAATCTGAGCGGCTCAGATCTGAAATTCCCTACGACCGTTGCTACGCACCCGGCTCAACCCCCGGCGAACCCGCCTTTGACTGCTCTCCCCGGAGGTTCGACACCGGTAGTTGCGCCGCCGACAAAATTCTCTACCTCGACAACCCTGCCGGCGCCATCGACAAGACTTCGGGTTAGCTCGCAGAGTATCCGGCAGGGCGAGTCGGCAACGCTGATCTGGGAAACCCAGAATGCAACCGACGTCAGTATCGAGGGATTGGGATCGCTGCCTGCAAGTGGCTCACGACCGGTCGGTCCTTCCGCATCGACCACCTACCGGCTGACCGCGAAAGGACCCGGCGGGACCACCACAGACTCCTTCCCGCCGATCAACGTGTCGCCACCGCCAGCCATCGCGTCACAGCCGTCCAATGCCCCGCCAAGTCTCTTCGAGCATGATCGCGAAGGCGTCAAGCAAGCCCTCGACCGATGGAAAAGCGCGTATGAAAGTGAAAGCCTGGATGACATGAAGAAAGCCTGGCCCGGAATCTCCCGGGACCAGCAGAAGAAACTCAAAGACACATTCAACACGTTTAACGCAATCAAAGTGATTATTAATTATCAGGACAAAGACATCCGCATCACCGGCAACTCTGCCGAGGTCGCTTGCCTCCAATCCATGCGCTATACCTTGAAAGGTAAAGTTCAACCCGATCAGGTGAACGCAGTAAGTATCAAACTAAGCAGGCAAAGCGATGGAACCTGGGCGGTCGCGTCAGTCTCGGGAAGCTGAGACTCCTGGAAAATGGCCGGCAAGACAGATTGCCGGCAACTCTGCTCTTGGGTGGAGCAGGGCCTCGGTCCTGCAATACGCGCCGTGAAGAGTGAGCCACACTGATCAAGCCAGAAGCCAGTTGTAGGGGAACGGCTGCCCGGGCTTTAAGTCCAAAAAATTGGTCGAATCAACCGGAATCTGCGTTCCGGGTTTGATCGTCCATTGATGAATGGCACGGTTGCCGGGAGGGTAGGCTCGATTACTGTGAGCCGGGTTGTAAGCGAGACCGCCGGGGTGAAGTGCGGTGAGCTCGTATTCGTACTCCTCCACCAGTGGGAGCCGAGTGAACCGGTAAATTCTGGCGCCCCCACGTAGTGACCCATGCCGTAGTCCGATGGCTTCCTCGATTTGCTGCGGCGTTTTCCCCAAGAGAAACTTACCCAAGGTAATGTACCCGCCGATTTGAGACGCAACGCTTCCACCGCTCGGCTGAACCTTAACTAATGGGATGGTCCGCCGCCTTTAGCCAGCCAGCAGGTTGGGTATAAAGGAGGTGAACAAGGAGGCGTCCCCATGCAACTACACACGATCGGCATTGATCTCGGCAAGACCCTTTTTCATCTGGTTGGACTCAACCAACGCGGCGAGGTTGTGGTGCGCAAGAAGTTTTCCCGCAAGCAACTGCTGCACTTCACGGCGAACCTGCAGGTCGAATTGATTGGCATGGAAGCCTGCGGAGGGTCCCATTTTCTAGGGCGGGCCCTGAGAGAGCAGGGTCACGAGGTGCGGCTGATGCCGGCTCAGTATGTCAAGCCGTATGTAAAGACGAACAAGAGCGACTACATTGACGCCGAGGCGATTGCGGAGGCAGTCGAGCGGCCGAAGATGCGATTCGTACCGATCAAGAGCGATGATCAACTGGATCTGCAGTCCCTGCATCGGGTACGAGAGCGTTGGGTAATGCGTCGGACAGCAGTCATCAACCAGATTCGTGGCTTGCTGCTCGAACGTGGAATCACCTTGCGGCAGGGGCGACGCCATGTGGATGAGGCTTTACCCGGGATCTTGGAAGACGCCAGCGCCAAGCTCTCGGGCGCGGTGCGCTTGCTGCTGGCGCAACTGAAGCTGGAGCTCGATCACTTGCAAATGCGGATCGACGAAGCCGATGCGGTGATTCAGAAGACAGCGGGCGAGAACGAAGCCTGTCGACGGCTGGTAACGATCCCTGGCATCGGACCTGTGACGGCGACCGCCATCATCGCCGCGATCGGCAATGGAGCAGCTTTCAAAAAAGGGCGAGGGTTTTCCGCGTGGCTCGGAATCGTCCCCGGCGAATACACCACTGGCGGCAAGCAAAAGCTGCTGGGGATTAGCAAACGGGGGAACTCCTACTTGCGAAGACTCCTGGTCCAAGGGGCCCGTGCTGTCTTGCAACAGAGCGCGAAACAATCTTCCGGTCTGAGTGCGTGGCTGGCCCAACTCACAACCCGCGCCCACAGTAACGTGGTCGCAGTAGCCTTAGCCAATAAGCTGGCCCGCATGGCTTGGGCCGTGCTCGCCAAGAATGAACCCTATCGGCCCCCGATCGTGGTCGGTACAGCTACAGCATAACTGGCCTGCACATGACGCCTGGCTGAGGCCAGGCTTGGAAATCGCATTCGCGATTCCCACATCTACAGACCAGCGGCTGCTACGGAATCGATGATTTTCTGCCAGGTCTGCTGGCGAATATGAGATGACACAATGGTCGAACCCGGCGCTCTCGCAACCTGTCAACCGGAAAAGCCTTCCAAGGCTGCCTAACTAAATAGGACGAGAGCGCAGCGCATTCCATCATGGCCAGGAGCCTTGTGCTCCAACGAAGGCCGAATACATTTGCGCAGACCAACCAGTTACCTCATTTTTCGCTTGCGACAAAGCGGCGGACCATACATTCCGGTTTGCGCGTAATTCGTCCGGAGGCGGGCAACTTCGACGAGGACGAGTCAAAGTGACGTGTTTCCCAATGGCCCACAATAACCATGGTCGGCTTGACTTGCCAGATGGATGCGGCCTAGAAAAAAGCAGCTAAGCGTCTGCCCGCCGCTAAAAGAAGACGGCTTAGCTGCGTGCCTCGGCTTCCGAACGCACGTTAGTCGGTGAAGTGACCTACACCAATAGAGTCTTTTGCGATATTCGGCTTGCGCCGCGATAGCTAAAGGGATGAACCGGGGCGCGCCTCATTGCTTCGGCGAAGCCAAACATAACGACCTACGCCTCGGGAGCCGCGCGGCTTCGCTCAATGTCCGACGCTCTCAACCGAACGACCCGAACCTGCTGCGCTTACGGCATCCAGATCTCCCGCTGTAGCCCGTCGATCTCCTCCTGGGTGGGCCTTTTCCCCGTTTTCATCGCTTCCCGGAACTGCCGTTCCATTTTCGCCATAAACCCGGGGAATTTCTCCGGATGTCGCTCCAGATTCAGCTGCATGACTCGCATGTCCGCGGGGAAACCGACAAATTCGCGCTGAGCAGAGGGCAGTGGAGGCCCACCAGCTTGTCCGCCTGGAGGAATAGGCGAGGGCAGGCGAAAAGCGTACATGCCGCCGCCCGCCAGCACCTCGTGCGGATACTGCAAGAGCCAAGTGCAGTTGTGCGAATCGAGAATCATGTCGGCCGAGACGACCACCCATTGCCCGGCGTCGGTTGCGGCGGGCCGCTGGCAGTTCCATATGTCGGACCCGGGCACGGTGGCTGCGGGATCGTTGGCTCCATAGGTGTCAATTTGCAGATTCCGGATTCCGTGGTTCTCGGCAAACTGCCTGACTTCCGGCAGCGCCTCATTCCAATCGACGTTGGAGTCGCTGGCGAGCACGTATGCGGGCCTTCCCATGCCCAGCGCATTGAAATAGGTGAAGTAATAAGGGTATGCCCGCACTGCAGCAACCAGGCAGCTCACAACCAGCAGCGCGGCGACCGCCGTTGCCAAACGTCCTGCGAAAGGGGCCGAGTGTCGCAACTCGCCCAACAAACGCGGCAAAGGCGCCAACAGCAGAATTAGCAGAACTAGGGGAATCGTGAAGTGACGGTAACTGACGTCGAAGTGACCCAGCATCGAAGCGCCCACGAACACGACGAGAGCGACCCAGAGCGCCCGCCAACGCGACTGCAGGTCCTCGGGAACGACCGGAGACTTGGCGTCGCCCCACGGCCTTCGAGCCCAAGCCATCGCGGAGGCCAGCAGGAGCAATCCGAGAAATCCCAAAGCCGATTTCAGGACAAACAAGACCGGGAAGTAGAACCAGACGCCGAAGGGATATCTGTGGCCCAGGATAAAAGTGGGCCGGACGAAGGTGACCGCGAGCATGAGAATCCCTCGCAGATACAGCCAGGGCGGCATCAGCAGCCTCCGCACCGGCACCCACGCCGATCCGTGCCCTAGCAAATAGAGCACATCGGTAGTTTGGTTCCAGGAAAAAACGAAGTAGAAGATGTAAACGACTGCCGCAGCTATGAGGATACCTTTTATCGTCGCCCGCCAGCGCAGCCGGCGCCAAGCCCGGCCTTCCACCTTGGTCGCCGGCTGGCCAGGTATGGGAAGCCAGCGCGTGCTTAACGCGAACAGTCCGAACGCAAAGAACAGCAGGCCGGCGGAGAACTTCGAGAGCAGTGCGCCCGCCAGATACGCCCCGAATCGCACAAGGTTCCGGCGGGTCGGCTCCTCCCAGACTGCCGCAAACCACCAGAGGCTCGGCAGAGCGAACAGCGTGACCGCCACGTCCGTAAGAACCAAAGGCCCGAATGTGAGGAACACTGGCATGCTCACGTAGACACTTAGGCAAAGCAGTCCGGCCCATGGCCCTCCGAGGCGGCTGCCATACAGGTAGATAACCCAGCCCAGCGCCAGTGTCAGAAGCAGCATCGGAATTCGCGCCCAGACCAACGTCGTGACGGGATCATTCCATCGTTCGAGCACCCATTCTCCGAAAACCCACTCGCCCATGAAGGCATGCGGGAGAAGCTGGCGGCTGGCTGTCCAGGAAACGTGGGAATAGTCGGCGCGGGTTCCCCGCAGTGCCAACGAAATTCCCGTCAGCACCTTAGCCAATGGAGGATGTTCCTCGTTGAGCCGCAGGTCGAGTTTCTGCACGTAACTCAGCCCGGCGCCGATGTGCGCGACCTCGTCAATCGCGACAGACTCCCGCAAAGCAGCCCCGCCAGAAAGAACGGCCATCAACAGCAACAGCAGTCCGGCCACGACATGGAAGAAGAAGGATTGATTGTTGGATGACTTCATATCAATCACTTATACGAAAACCGTTAGCACCCGGTTCGGGCTTGTCGAGTGTATACAAGATTGCTCTGTTGGCAAGAGCCGGCACGTTCCAGTTTTCTCTCCCGGCTTCGGTCGTCCATCACAGCATCTTGCGGCTGCACTCGTGTGTCCGCGGATGCCGAGCGGATCGTCGGCAAACGCAACCCCTAACTGGCTACAGCGGGCCTTTGCACCACCGACTCTGGTGATTGATCCAAACGGGCTTGGAGGAGATCAAGGGACCAAGGGTGATCTCCTCGAAGCCGACTTCTGGCCCGGATTAAGTCCGGGTTGCCCGTCACTCGCCCGCAACTCCCGATCCACGTGATTGCCCCATATTTGACGGAGCATTATTCCTCGCTAGTTTGGGGGATCTTACGATAGGACAAAGGCCAAGGTGACGGCGAGCAGCGGCAGCCCAGTTCATTTAGCACTGATTGCATTCGTCAACAGTGTCAGGGCTGAAGGGGACTCGGTCGGAAGCGAGTTGACCAGAAATCGGCCATCCGCTGCGACGGCGTACTGGAAGAGCGCGATGTGCGGGGCTGTAATACGTGTCTGAAACACCACGCTGGGAGCGCTGGCATTGATTCCGTCATTGCGCAGCTCAAGATTCACCACCATCAACTTGCGGTCAGCTTGGACATAAAACAGCTGGTGGCCATTCCGACTCCATTGCGGCTGTCCGCCACCTTGGCTGGAAATCTGAATGCGCGGTCCCGGGCCAGGAAACGTTTCGACATAAACTTGACCGCCTTGGGCTGAGGCGCCCGCCGTAAACGCAATCCATTTGCCGTCGGGAGAGAACTGCGCTTCCGAGCCGTCGCCAAGCTCGCGTCGCTCGCGGCTGTCCAAGTTGTACACCCACAGCGAAGGAAAACCTTTTTCGAAGTTCATGTAAACGATCCAATTATCGTGCCAGTCGTTGGCCAGAATGGGGCCTTTCAGCACTGTAACCGGAGGCGCGGAAGCGTCAGCGGCCACGCGACAGATGCACGCATCTCCAACATGCGGCCGTCCGAGGTAGACGACGCTTTTCCCATCCGGCGACCACAGCGGAAATTCCTCTTGCCCGGAATCTGTCAACCGCGTACTTACACCCCGCTTGAGGTCATGTGCGCGGATCAACCGGCTGCCATTATGCGCGTCATCGGAGGATACCGCCACATGCTGACCGTCGGGTGAGAGCCTCGGATCCATCAAACCGGTTTCACTGATCCGACCAATCGCCTTGCCACTGGCATCGAACCAAATTAGCCGCGAACCCAAATCGGCGGCCGATTGGAACACCAACTCCCCAGTCCCGGCGGAGGTGAATCCCGCTCCCCCAAAGGCGGGATCCGTCTCGACTTCCTGTCCCGTAACCGGCACGGCCGCACCGGTAATTATCCCCCGCTCGGCATCAAATGGCTGCGTCATCAAGTTGCGATCATGAAGGAAGAGCAAGTGCCCTGCCGCATACTGCGTGTCGCAAGGGAGATCCTGAGATATTAGCCGCGCTGGGGCTGAGTCGAGGCTTGCGAAAAAGATGCCATTTCCACGGGGATTATTGGCTGTGCTCCGGTCCTCGCAAAATATAAAGTGACGCCCGTCGGGCAAGAACCACGGCCAGCGGTGCCCTCCCGCACCGCTGATCGCCGTAACTGGCGTTGCCGTTCCGCCAGCGGCCGACACTCGGAGTAGCGGCCCGGCAATCATGGCAAAGAGGATGACATCATCCTGGTTCCAGGTTCCGCCTAGTCCGAGCGGCGCCTCGGTGACGACCTGCACGTTCCCACTCGCGAGGTCAAGCGCCTTTAATTGGCGCTCGGCGAAAAAAGCAATGCGCCGGCTATCGGGTGCCCAAAAAGGATAGGAGGCCTCTGATGTACCTGCGAAACTCTGCGTCGCCGCTGAAGCAAGGGAGCGCACATAAAGCGCGGTCTGCCCGTCTTTGTCCACTCCGACGAATGCTAGGCGGGTGCCATCGGGTGAAAGCGCAAAGCTATAAGGCTGGTAACTCGTTCCGAGTGGGGGCAATAATGAGGAGCGCAAGCGCACGGACTCCACTTCCTTGAGACCGCGACGAAAACCCCAAAACATGCTTACGGCCAGCGCGATCGCGAGCGCCCCAATCACGAGCAGAGCCGGCCAGTCCAACGCCCAACGGCGCGTTCTTGGTTTCGCTGGCGCCGTTTCTTCAATCCATTGCAGTTGGATTTTCACATCCTGCGCTGACTGGAAGCGTTCTTCCGGGTTCTTTTCCAAGCATTGCCGGACAATGCGTTCGACAGCAGGAGGAATGTGGTGTTGCAGTTCAACCAGATCCGTAGGATCTTCCTTCAGGATCGCGCTCATGATTTCGGCTGCGGTGCTGCCACAGAATGCGCGCTTACCCGCAAGCATCTCGTAAAAGATAGCGCCGAAACTAAAAAGGTCGGATGCTGGACCGGCACTTTGTCCCCGCAGCTGTTCTGGGGATATGTAGCCAACAGTGCCCAGCACCACATCAGGCTCAGAATGGCGGGTGAGAGTGGGTGAGTCGCTGTTAGAGGCGTGCGCCTCCGGTCGGGTCAGCTTGGCCAGGCCGAAATCAAGAATCTTTGCCCTTCCATCCCTGGTGAGAAAGATGTTTTCCGGCTTCAAGTCGCGGTGAATGATGCCCTTGTTGTGGGCGGCAGCCAGTCCCCGCGCTACTTGGACGGCGTAGTCAATGGCCTTGCGCACGGGCAGGGGTCCCGCCCGCAGGCGCTCGCGCAAGCTTTCTCCCTCCAGTAGCTCGGAGACGATGTAGGGAATTCCGTTTTGCTCGCCGACATGGAAGATGGCCAGAATGTTGGGATGATTGAGCGCGGCTGTGGCCTGAGCTTCCTGTTTGAAACGCCAAAGCCGATCGGCATCCTCTGAAAAAACAGTCGGTAGGACCTTTATAGCAACATCGCGTCCCAGAGCCGCATCGCGTGCGCGATAAAGTTCCCCCATTCCACCTGCACCTATCGGTGCGATGACTTCGTATGGCCCGAGTTTCGTGAAAGAGGTGAGAGCCATAGAGTGGACGCGATTATAGTCCAAGAACCGGCGACTAGCGGCAATTCTGGATCTATAGTCGGCAAACCGGAAGCTATCCAGAAACCCTAGTGCTGTATCGGATGCGCCCCACAGTGAGTGTGCAGGTAGGCGCGGTGCTGCGGGGCGCGTCCGATACAGCGGTTTGAAGGGAGCCGCCCGTGGGGAGGCGATTATGCCTATTCAATGGTGCTGGGGTTAGGAGAGAAGCTTCGGGAACAGCTACTGGAGTCGGCAAGAGCGAGTCGAGGATTGGTTTGGTTGAGAGTTTGCGTGTGGTGGGAACGGGATTTTGGGCTGAGGTTGGGAACGGACGACTTGTTCGGGGGCAAGCGGGGCGCACCACGCCTGCCGGTGGTGAGGTGCACCGAGTGAGAGAGCTTGGAATGGTCGTTTCATGCGGCGGCTCCGGCGAGACAAGGGTGGCGAGCGGAGTTGGAGTTGGGCGGCGGTAAGTCTCTCGATGACCACCATGGGCCCGCCACAGTTGGGACAGAGCCAAAGCGGTCTGGTTTCCTTGGCGGTGGATGCTGTCTGGTTGGGTTTGCGGCTGCACCACTGCGAGGGCTTGCCGGCAAAGTGGCAGGAGAGTGGCCCGGCGCCGGTTGGCGAGAAAGCCGAAATGGCGAATGCGGACGAAGCCTTTGGGGAGCAAGTGCAACAGGAAGCGGCGCAGGAACTCATCGAGCGATAAGCTCATCACTTTCTGTTCATTGTGGTGAGCCGAGTCGCGCCAACGAAAAGTGACTTGGCCGTCGGCCAACGAGATCAGGCGATGGTTGGAGATGGCCACGCGATGGGTGTAGCGGCCCAGATATTGGAGCACGTATTCGGGGCCACCGAAGGGTGGTTTGCAGTAGACCACCCAGTTCTTGCGGAATAGTGGTCGTAGCCAGGAAGCGAAGACCTTGGGCTGAGCGATCGGTGCCAGATCGCCGGGAAGGAGCTGGCGGTTGAGAAAGGCGGACTTGAGAGCCAGCGACGAACTTGCCACGAAACACGCGCCGCAGCACCGGGCGCGGAAGAAAGAAGCGAGGGCGGGATGCGAATCCAGCGGGTGTGGTCGAGCGAGAGGCCGCCGGCAGGGACGACACAGTGAACATGGGGATGAAGCTGCAGCTTCTGGTTCCAGGTATGCAGCACACTGAAGAAGCCGATCTCGGCCCCGAGACGTTGGGGATTGCGGGCGACTTCGAGGAGAGTTTCTGCACTGGTACGGAGCTAGCAGATCATAGATGATCTTTTTGTTCTGCAAAGCCAGTGGCGCCAGCTGCTGAGGCAGAGTGAAGACGACATGGGCGTAGGGCGAGGGGAGAAGTTCGCGGCGCCGTGCTTCGAGCCAGTGTTCGCGGGCAGCCGGTCTGACACTTCGGGCAATGCCGATTTCTGCAGCTGTTATAGGAGATGGGCGCGATGTCCACAGCGGGTGCACTGATCGATATGGCCGCCGAGTGCGGCGGTGCGACACCGTGCAATGGCCAGCAGCACTTTAATGTGCGGCCAGCGGATCCACTGGCGGTTGCGCTCGATGAAAGCAGTTCCTGCGCTGCGGACCAGGTCGGCCACCTCCAAGAGCGGCCGACTCATCTACTCCTCCTGCGGTGACCTGCCTTTTAGCTTGAGCGAATCCAGAGGACTGGCCGTGGCCTGGAGGTGACGTTGCGAGAGATGCAGGTAGATCGAGGTCTCTCTCAGATCATGATGTCCCAGGAGCAGCTGAATGGTGCGCAGGTCAGCACCGTTCTCGAGCAAGTGGGTTGCGAAACAGTGGCGCAGGGTGTGGGGATGGACCCGATTCTGCAGGCCAGCGCGTCGGGCGGCCTGGCGGCAGGCGTGCTAGACGATCTTGGGGGTGATGGGATCCTTTGGCGGGTGCCAGCGTCCGCCGGGGAATAACCAGCATGTAGGTTTGCGCCTTAGCCCGCGCCAGTAGTCGCGCAAAGCTTCGAGCAGGATGGGACTGAGCATGATATCTCGGTCCTGACGGCCTTTCCCGCCGCGGATGTGGATGACCATGCGTCGGCTGTCGATATCGGGGATTTGCAAGCGAGTCAACTCGGCACGCCGTACCCCGGTGCCATAGAGCGTCATCAAGACAATGCGATGAAATCGAGTCCGGGCCGAGTCGATGAGGTGGGCCACTTCTTCTGGGCTCAAGATGCTGGGCAGGTGTCGCGTCTTCTTCGGATAAGGTGTCTCGGCCACGCTCCATGGCTTTCTTGAGCGTCCGAGTGAAGAAGAAACGCAGCGCGGCCAGCCGTTGCGTGACAGTGCTTGCGGCGAGTCTCCGCTCGCGGAATAGGTAGGCCTGGTATTCACGAATGTGCTCTGGACCGAGCTGGTCGGGAGGGCGCTTGAAGTAGCGCGCGAAATCTTCGATTGTGCGGATGTAACTGTGTGTTGTACTCTGAGCGAAATTACGACGCTCGAGTTCCTCGAGCATCATTTTGCGAAGGTGGGTCATAGGTTAGCTCCTTATGACCCCACCTTATCGTTCGTCTCGTTACAGCACTGCTGCTGACATCCGCACGCGAAAGCGTCCGCCGCAAAGCGGCTTCGTTCAAACGGGCTTGGAGGAAATCGAGCGTGAGCGACCGTCAGTAGCGCTAAATGTCTCCCAAGCCGACTTTTGGACAATGTCCTCAAGAGTCCACGTGAGAACGTACCTTACGTTACCGTCATCCGCAGAAACTGCCGAATTCGCCGTCGAGGAGCCTTGCAAAGTTGGCCCCCGCCTACTCTGGGTCCGTTGGATCGTTAAATAGGACTGTCAGCTTGATGCTGCCATGACCGAATTGCGGGAAATTGGCTTTGGTTGGATCTGCTGGATCCAAGGTCGAAGCCGTGTCGTCTGGCGGAAACAGCACCAGCGAGTTCAGGAACGTGATCAGGCTGCTCCGATCGCTGGGCTTCAGCGCGGCGAACGCGTTTCGCGCGGTGAGGGCTTCGCCCCCGTGGCGGAGAATGACGTCGTTCAGTGTCATGCTGCGACCGTCGTGACCGTACGGTCCGGTACTCCCGACACCCCACAGCGGTCGGGTCAGAAACTGCGTCTGCAGCGTTCCATCCCAGTTCCGCTCGTAGAAGTTCGCCCCCAGATCATGCCGCTTGAAGTCGGTGAAGATGTCTTTCACCACGAAAGAATTCCCCAAGGGCAGTTTCAACAACGGCTGTCCACTGCCGTCATCCTTGGTGTAATACAGCGTGCTCGCGGTGGCGAACAAGCTGTTGAACACACCGTTTACCGGATCATAGACCGTCTCCACATCGGCCACGCGGCGATCATGATTGATCGTCATATCGGCGATGTGACAGGAGGCGCAACCCGTCTTATTGAATACTGCACGTCCGTGGTCGGTGGTCGAGTTCTGCTGGTAATGCGCCGGCTTGAAGTAGTTCAGCAGGTAGAACTCGAGATGATCGACGAGCGCCGGATCGATCTCGTTTCCGTTTTGTGCGTCGGGCGCGGGAGGCGGACTGATCTTATCCTTCGATCCATCCAGCACCATGCCCGAAGGCGTGGTTACGCGGCCGCCAGCGCTTGCGGTCAGCAGGTCGGGATCAGTAGAGGCCTCCAGTCCCATCTCCTTGTGCAGTGCACCCACGACGAATTCGCGGATCGAAATCGTCGAGCCCTCGGCAAAAAACGGCTTCACCCGAAGATCGGTATCGACTCCCACGACCTTCGACGTATCGACAGAACCGTCTGGATTCCCGGTGATGCTTCCATACTGCACGCCCTTGCTGAACAGCTTCAGGGTTACCGACTTCTTTCTCTGCTGTGCCCGCGCGACCGCCAGATCGCGCGTGCTGCGCAAGTCAGTGGTGATCTCGTCGGCCAGCATTTCTTTCAACCCCAATCCAAAAAGATGTGGAGAGTCGCGGCTATCCGGGCGGGTTACGACGTTGCCTCCAGCACCCGCCGATCCCCGCGGACGACCGTGGCACAAGGCACAACTGTCGGACAATCCTGCGCCAATGGCCAGATTGGTATTGATGTCGCCAACGCCATCGCCTTCGTTCGGTCCCTGGCCTTGCGCCTGCGTGAACTTTCGCTGGAACAGCTGACGTCCCCGTCGAATCGAGCGGAAGGGATCGCGATTGATGATGTAGATCGACGAGCCCGGCGTCAGCACATCGCCGCGCCCGGCTCCGATCTCATCCGACAGGGACTTGTTGATCCCCGCATTCGCGGTGTTCGTAGCTTGCGTGTTGTCGATCATCTGCGCGCGCAACGCCGGAATTGACATCGCAGACGCAAATACAGCGACAAGGATCACTCTCGTTTGAGCTCTCATCAATAGTCCTCCCATTCATTTGTTCTGACCGAATAGTGATGAATCATTCCAATACCGTTTTAGCCTGGTATGTGCCCAGAGCTAGCAGGAGACGTTTTTCCAGGAGCAAAGCTTCGCTGCCTGCCACGTCTGCCGAAGATGCCGTCTGCTGTGCCTGCAGAACATGCACGAAAGCGAGAACACAAGAACAGCGCGCAATCACGAATGACACTCTTTACGGTGTAGAGGGCTGGATGCTGTTGGCACGACCCCTGCGAACTGGTGCGGCCAATCGTGATCTCTTTGCGAGATCGCCCAATTTTTCCCGGAGCCGGATGCAGGCCGAAAGTGCGGAAAAAGCGACACAGGCGCGCGGTGAACATACCCATCTTTCTGTAGCGTAGCGAGCTTCTATGAAACGAAGCCGCGCTGCTGTTTGCGGGTGGATGACGTGAGCTTCATCACTGGCGTTTGGGCCTTTAGTTCCGGAGTGATTCTTCATGACGTGCTCCTTGTGCGCGCAGTTTGGGTGCCTACGCTGTTATGCTTTTCCAATTCTGAGAAGAACGATTCCCGCCACAACAAGTGCGACCCCGGCGAACTTGGATACCGAACCGCCCTCATTCAGAAGAACCATGCTCAGGACAAGGGCTGTGATGGCTTCAAATCCCAGAACCACAATGTAGGTAATCGCCATCTGCTCCCCTCGCATAGCGACCGTCTGCAGAACCGTCCCCACCGAAAAGAAGGCAAACATCAGTACCGTCGGGCGGAGGTGGGTGAGCCCGGCAGAAAGTTTCATGAAGTACCCGCCGATGCTGAAGGACAATGCTGCCAAACCAGTGAGCGTTGTAAACATCGCTTCCCTCCCTACCACACCGTTCGCGAACCTTGCTGCAACCCAAAAGTGCCTACTGCTTCTCCTCCGCACGCGAGTAATGGAGATGGACGAGTTTCCACGAGTCGCCGCGACGGACCCACACTTCCGTTGACTGGAACGCGAACGTTCCGTCCTTGGTGGTGGGGCGGTCGGTCTCGGTCATGAGAGCGACGCCGTTGTAGAAGCGGAACTGCTGCGGGTCAATCTTGCGGGTAACGACTTCCGGCGTCCCGGTCCGGTGACGGACCTCGTCCAACTGCTGCTGCTTGCTGACGACTCCAAAATCGCCGGAAAGGGTAAAGTCCGCATCTTCAATGCGGTCGAGGGTGACCGCATCCCCGATGTCGTGCGCATGCAGACATTGTTCGTTGAGTTGGCGGATGGCTTGCACATCGTCGGCATGTCCGGCTGAAGGCGTCTTGCTGGAGAGTGCGAGTGCGCCCAAAACGAGCACTGAGAAGGACAGAACGCCCGAAATCCACCTTTGGCTTGCCATATGCTGCCTCCTGGAAATAGAAATTGCGTTTCTTGATTTCTCACCAAGTCGCCAACTGGAGTCATGAGTCCGTTCCGGTCCCCCGCTCTGATATCTGGGGGACCGGAACCCGCGATTCGTCAATTCGAACCTTGAACGGTGAGAGTGTTCGAACCGACGCTGAAGGTTACGGCTTTGCCTACACCTCCTCCACATACCGTGAAGGTGTTGGAGCCCGTCTTGAGGCCATCGGCGGGCATGACCACCCATTGGAATGTCCCGCTGATGAACGAACTGGCGGTTCCGTTGGCAAACAGGTTTGCCACCGATGGTCCATAAAACAGGCATGGCCCGCTATTGAGGCTAAGGGCAAACTGGACCGTGTCGAACACGATGTAGTCGGCGCTCCAAGTCACAATCACGGGTGATACTGTGGTAGGCTCGGTGATCTTGACCGTTGGTCCAAGAACGACGCAACACTCGGCCGTGGTCGTTGTGATAAAGAGGTTTCGCGCCACTTGTTTCGTGGCGGTTGCATAAGATGACGCTGGAGTCATCAGAGCAAGGGCGAGAGCCACCACGGACATGACGCTCGACTCGGTCAATCTCGAAAATACTTTCATAATTTTTCTCCTCGAATTCTTTGTTTGCTGTGTTTCTGAGCGCGAAGTGGTGCGCGCATATTGCTTCAGCCGGCAGTTTTCTCCAATAGCGGGGGAGTGAAGAACATCTGAATTGTCATGAATGACCGTAACTCGCAGAAAGCATTGGGGTAGAACACGGAACCCGTGTCTGATGTAAAATGTGGCACCCTTCGTCGTGGGGCGGTCGTGATGGCGTCAGGTGGGGCAATCTCCGCAAAATTAGTCAGATTCGGGGGCGAGTTTGAGCTTGATCTCCGTGCCTATGAACTGCGCCGCTCTGGCCAGCCCCTGAAACTCGAACACATTCCCATGGAGCTGCTTCTGCTGCTGATCGCGCAGCACGGACAGCTCGTCAGCCGGGATCAAATCGTCGAGAAGGTCTGGGGCAAAGATGTCTTCCTCGACACCGACAACAGTATCAATGCCGCCATCCGCAAGATCCGCCAGGTGCTCAAGGATGATCCCGAGCAACCTCGTTTCGTCCAAACGCTCACCGGTCGGGGATATCGGTTTATCGCCCCCGTGGAAGAAATAGGTCCTCCACCGGCGGAAGCTCCGACCGCAGGCATCCTGATCGGCAAGAAGATCTCCCATTACCGCATCCTGCAGGTCTTGGGCGGCGGGGGCATGGGAGTGGTCTACAAGGCGGAGGATCTCAAGTTGGGTCGCCGCGTAGCTCTGAAATTCCTGCCGGGCGAGCTGGCTGGTGATCCCAAGGCGCTCGACCGCATCCAGCGAGAGGCGCGCGCCGCCTCAGCACTCGACCACCCCAGCATATGTGCCATCTATGAACTGGACGAACACGACGGGCAGCCTTTCATCGTCATGCAATTGCTGGAAGGGCAGACCCTCCGCGAATGGATTGAGACCGGTCCTACCTCTTCCGAGCCAGGCCGCCTGACAGCAGTCGTAAGTTTTGGGGTTCAGATCGCCGACGGACTGGATGCCGCCCACCGGAAAGGCATCATCCACCGCGACATCAAGCCCGCGAACATCTTTATTACGAACCGCGACGAGGCCAAGATACTGGATTTCGGCGTGGCCAAGTTCGTTGAATCCGAGGCGCCAGTGAGCACCCCGGAAAACGAGAGCCGGGAGGAGACGGGAAAATATCCGAGCCCGGAGATCAGCCTGACTCATACCGCCGATTCCATGGGGACGCCTTCCTATCTCTCCCCGGAACAGGTACGACGCGAAGAGTTGGATGCGCGGACAGATCTGTTTTCTTTTGGCCTCGTGCTTTACGAAATGCTCACCGGCCGCAAGGGCTTTACAGGAAGCAGCACGACGGCAATTCAGGAAGCAGTGTTACGCCTGCCCATCGTGCCGGCCTGTCAACTTCAACCCGGCATTCCGCAAGAACTGGACGCCATCATCACCAGGGCGGTTGAGAAGGACCGCGCACTTCGCTACCAGACTGCCGCTGAGATGCGCCACGATCTCCAAACCGTCAAGGCGGAACTCGAGGAGGAGAAGCGATCCGCATCTGTGGTTCATACCGCACAGGGAAACTCCGACGTCCTGCCGATTTCAGCGAATGGAGTTTCGGCGACTGTCCGCCGCACCCAAGCAGTCTCCTCTCCCATCCGTTGGAAGCTATGGGCGGTCGCAGCAATAGTTGTGGCCGCTCTGACGATTGCCGGATTCATATATCTGTCCGGCCGCTCGAACCGGCTTACAGCCGAGGACACAATCGTGCTCGGGGATTTTACTAACTCCACTGGCGATCCCATTTTCGACGACACTCTTAAGGAAGCGCTGACAGTCACTCTGCGGCAATCGCCCTTTCTTAACATTCTTCCTGAAGGCAAGATCGCCAAGACTCTAAAGCTGATGACCCGTGAGCCCTCAACGCCTCTCACGCCGGCAGTGGCCAGCGAAGTCTGCCAACGTTCTGGCAGCAAAGCCTACGTTGCCGGAGCAATCGGCAGCCTCGGTACCGCATACGTCGTGGGACTGAAGGCGGTCAACTGCCATAACGGAGAGACTCTTGCCCAGAAGCAACTGACCGCGAGCAGCAAGGAACAAGTACTGGTTTCGCTCGGCGAGGCGGCCACCAAACTTCGCCGCGAACTTGGTGAGTCTCTTACCACGGTGCAGAAGTTCGACGTGCCGCTGATTGAAGCGACTACTCCGTCGCTGGAGGCTCTTCGGGAACTCAGTCTGGGACAGAAAGCATGGAACACCAAGGGCGAGTCCGAGGCTCTTCCTTACATGAAGCGGGCCGTCGAGTTAGATCCCAAGTTTGCCAGCGCTTACGCCAACTTGGGAACGGTATATGAAAATCTGCAGCAACGGGGCCTGGCTGCCGACAACTTCGCCAAGGCTTACGAACTGCGGGAACGCGTGAGTGAACGCGAACGCTTTCACATTCTTGGTCACTACTATGGCGGGTTCACCGGCGAACTTGAAAAAGCGATTCCGATCTATCAACAGTGGGAGCGCGAGTATCCCACCGACGCGACACCTCGAACAAATCTAGGTAACATACTGATGGACCTCGGGCAGAATGAAAACTCTCTGGTCGAGCATCAGGATGCCTTGCGGGTGGAGTCCAATGGTGTTTTGATTTACGAAAATCTCGCGCTTTCGTACTTCTCGCTGAATCGCTTCGATGAAGCCACGGCTACTGTAAATCAAGCATTCACCCGCCATCTGGAAGATGCTGGCCTTCACACAATTATCCAGGCGATTGCTTTTCTGCGCGGCGATGTTTCCACGACGCAACAACAGCTGGCGTGGGGTATGGGGAAACCAGGCATTGAAGATATGTTTATGGCAGCCCAGGCTGACGTTGAAGCCGCAGCGGGTCATATCAGGAAGGCTCGCGAGTTCTCCCGGCGTGCCACCGAGTCGGCAGCCCAGAGTGGGTCGAAGGAGACTGCGGCCCTTTGGCAGGTCCTTGGCGCTTTGCACGAGACCGATGTTGACGATCCAATGGAAGCCGCCAAACAAGCGGATGCTGCGCTGGCGCTGGCCCGGAATCGGGACACACTGATCCTTGCAGCTTTGGCATTGCCCGGTGCCGGGAAGGAAGATCGGGCACGAACGATTGCCGATCAACTTGATCATGAGTTTCCCCTCGACACGCTCGCGCAATCCTACTGGCTGCCCACGATTCGAGGAGCAATCCAAGTGAACCGCCGGGACGGAGCTGGCGCGCTGCAGGCTTTGCAGCCAGCTCTTCCTTACGAGTTGGGCAGTCCGCCGCCGATCGGAACTTTGTATCCCGTGTATCTTCGAGGCGCGAAGCGTTGTTGTTGTCCCACCAGGGCGCTGCCGCCGCCGTTGAGTTTGAGAAAATCCTGGCTCACCGGCCACTAGCGACGTTCGCGGTGGGAAACCTCGCCCACTTACAACTCGGCCGGGCCTACGCGATGGCCGGCGAAAACACCGAGGCCATAAGCGCATATGAGGATTTCTTGTCTCTCTGGAAGGACGCCGATCCCGATACTCCCATCCTGCAAGAAGCGAAGGTCGAGTTTGCGAAGTTAAAGCCAGCCGTGCAGACTCCATAGACACTTCATACTCGACGGCCCTCCTTTTGATCCATCCCTCAATCTTAGGAGGACGCACTCTGGAGTTTCGGCGATTCCGGTCTCTGCGCAACAATTCACGAATGGTCGCCCACCCGAAGATCGTAGCCCTCGCGCCGGCCAATCAGGGAACGAGAGCAAAGGAGAAGAGTTGCTGCAAATTCCCATCGAGCCGGGAGCGAACCACCAATTGGGGCCTGTCGCCCGACGGGTCGCAGATTGGCATCCTGCGCGA
>CAWDFF010000002.1:0-88443 GCA_963801545.1 Terriglobia bacterium
AGGAGCAACTCTCGCTATGTCTGCACAGCGCTTGCGCTCAGGACGAGGCTCAGGCGCGTCGGCCGAGGACGGCGAGACGATCGCTTCCGCCTGCGCAAAGCAGAAGCCTGGGCCCGTTCGGCGTCGGCAGTCCCAGATCGTCCTCAGCTCGTCTACTCGGGTGTCGCTCGGACGCTCGCTTTAGCCCCCAAATCGACTACGGTATCCGCGGTCGAAGGAACCTGAAGATGAACGAGCGTGCCGCCATCACACCTCGGGTCGTCAGAGAGACGCAGCCGCTTTGGTTCTTGGGCACACTCGCGCGTATCTTGCTCGACGGCGGGCAGACGGGTGGGGTGTTTGCGGCGTTCGAGGTCACGTTGCCCTACGGCGCGTCACCGCCGCTTCACTCCCACCCTCAGGATGAGAGCTTCTACGTACTCGACGGCGAGGTCACCGTCTGGGTCGAGGACGAGCCGCGCCATTGTCGGACCGGCGCTATGGCCTTTGCCCCGGGAGGGACGCCCCACAGCTTCCGCGTCGAGTCCGACACCGCTCGCATGCTCGTGCTCTCGACGCCCGCGGGCATCGAGGACTACGTGCGCGCCCTCGCCGAGCCGGCCGCATGGCCCTGGCTGCAACCTCCGGCCGATGGGCCACGAGTCTCAGCCGAGCGTATCGAGGCGGTCGAGAGCGAACTCGGGGTGGTGCGCCACGGCCCGCCTCCGACACTCTCAACATGGCTCCCAAGTCCGAGGCTCAAGCCGGCCGGCCGGCGCCTTCGCGCGAAAGGGGCGTCGTCTTGAGGCCCGTGTGCTTTCGGTTTGGACGATTAACGTTTGTCCTGCCCGGCGCCCGGGGTCGCGTCCCAGAAGTGCTGTAAATAGCCTCGGGTGCTGTCGAGGTGACGGCGTAGGTTCCCTCAAGTCTGCCAAAGACGAAGAAGGAGGCCTACGCCGTGACGTTGACCGCCGTCGGCGGAGATAGAAGACCAGATCGATGAGCTGCTCGCCGTGGGAGTTGGCGAGAACCCGCGGGAGTCGCTGTCAGGGCTCGCCAAGCTCGGTGCCAGATTGATCATCCAGCGCGCTGTCGAGGAGGAGTTCGACGCCTGGCTTGGCAGGGCGCGCTACGAGCGCCGGCCCGAGTATCAGCGGGGCCTTCGCAACGGCACACGCATGGCGTGCGCAGAGCGGGTTCGGCGGCTTTGGACTTGTGCAACGTAGCCAGCGGACGTTTCGAGGGATTCTGGGAGTTCAATCTCAATCCCTGGGACACGGCCGCAGGTGTGCTGATGGTCGAAGAGGCGGGCGGCAAAGTGACCGATTTCCATGGCGGCCCGTTTCAGTTGAACAGCCGCGAGACCCTCGCCACCAATGGCTTGGTGCATGAGGCGCTGCTCAATGAGTTCAAGCAGATTTTCGAAGGGCGAGGCCTGGAACCGCTGCCCGAGGTGCAAGAGTACAGAAAAGTATGAAGCGCAGACTCTGGTTCGCGGCTGTAGCGGTTTCGGTCTTATGTGTGCTTGCTCTCGCGGCGGACAGGACAGCCCCTGCGGCTGTCGACCCTGCCTACCAGCAGGCATTCGACAAGTGGAAAGGCGAGCTGGTCGAGGACCTCAAGCAGGAATGGCTGCCCCTGGCGGGGTTGTTCTGGCTCAAACCGGGCGAGAACAGTTTTGGCAGTGATCCGAAAGACATCATCGTCTTTCCCAAAGGGCCATCGCACGCCGGAACCTTTACCCTGGAAGGAAAACAGGTAACCGCGAAGTTCGCTCCCGGGGCCAACGCAACCGTTGAAGGGAAACCGGTAACCAGCGCCGAACTCCAGCCGGACACGTCGGGCAATCCCACCATGGTCGAGATGGGTAGTCTGCGCCTGCACGTGATTGTGCGCGGCCAGCGCATCGGCGTCCGCCTGAAAGATGTGGAGAGCGAAGCCGCGCGCCAGTATCGCGGTCCGTCGTTCTTTCCGCTTGATCTGTCATACCGGGTGACCGCAACCTGGCTTCCCGGCGACGGCAAACAGACCGTCGACGTTCCCAACGTGCTGGGCGATGTGACGCCGACCCCGATCGCCGGCACTGCAGTATTCAAAATCAATGGTCAGGAACTGAGACTTACTGATCTTGGTGGTGATCCCGCGAAAGGGTTGTTCTTTGTTTTTCGCGATCCCACCAGCAAGACCGACACCTACCCCGGAGGCCGTTTCCTGCAGACCGATCCGGTGGTAAACGGCACGGTCGTGCTCGACTTTAACCGCGCCTACAATCCTCCGTGCGCGGTCACGCCCTATGCCACCTGTCCGCTGGCGCCGAAGGAAAACCAGTTGAGCGTTGCCATTCCGGCCGGAGAAGAATACGACCACAAACACGGCCATCACTAGGCCCGTCCGGCGTAAAATGACAATAGAGAGCTGCCGCAACTTCAGACACTGGGCTCATTTGTGATCAACTCGCTTCTGGAACGAAAGATCGAAAAACGCCCTGACAGAGTCCGCCTGCAGGGGCGCATTCTGTTTCTCACCGAAGACCCTGACCTCATCAAGCGGCAATTCGCAGGCGAGGACCTGCCTTGGGATACAAAGAATCCGGCCAACAATCCCAAGTTGCGGGACGACATTTCTACCGACGAGATCACGCCCGCGCATTACTGTTTCTATTTCGATGAGACGCTCGGCGAAATCCCCTATCTTGGCCTTAAGTGCGGCAACGCCTTGCCGGTGGGGCGAAGCGAGGTCAAGAAAGGAGGGTTTGTCTGCGCGATCAGCGGTAAGCGGCGGGGCAAGGGATCCAGCCGGGAGCAGTCGCCTTACGCCGAGATGTGCGCCGGAATCCGCCTGGTCATCGCCGAAAACATCGAGCGCATTTACAAGCAGAATTGTCAGAACCTGGGCCTGCTGACCTCGACCAACTTCTCGCTGATTGACAAGATTCGCGCAGGAGAAGAAATTCCGCTCAGCGAGTTTACAGCCGGAGAAGATGAGATCACGCGCCAGGTGATCGAATACGGCGGCCTGTTCCCGTTCAACGTCGCCCGCATGCAGAAGAAAGTTTTTCTGCCCCCGATCCAAACGCCAAAGCGCCCCATGACGCTGGCGGAAAAAATCTTCGCCCGCCACATGCTCGAAACCAATGGAGCGACGGGCGTCCCCGCCCGTCCAGCGGATCAAAGCCCCGCAGCTTCCTCAGGCGCCGTGAAGCCCGGCGATACCGGCTTCGCCCGCGCCGACCTGCGCTTCAGTCACGAATACGTCACACCCATGGCGGCAATTTTCTTTGAGCGCTATGTAGGCAAGGAAGCCAAAGTCAACGATCCCTCAAGCATTCTGTTTTTCCGCGATCACCTGACCTTTCTCGACGAAGTGATCTCGGAAGAGAAAAAGAAACTCGGCCTTCTCGACCTGGCCACGCAACTCAAGCTCAAGCAGCAGGAATTCGCGGCGAAGCAGGGAATCAAGCTGCATGGAGAGCTAAGCGACCGCAAGGGTTCGGAAGGTATCTGCCACTCCATCGTGCTGGAGAGCTATGCGCTGCCCGGACAGCTGAATATCGGCTCCGATTCGCACACTCCACACGTAGGCGCGATCGGCTGCGTGGCTTTTGGCATCGGCACCACCGATGTTTTCAACTCCTGGATTACAAAAGATGTGCGAGTCAAGGTGCCGGAGTCGGTGAAGATCGTCATTCGCGGCAAGAAGCATCCCAACGTAACCGCAAAAGATTTTATTTTGAAGATTCTAAGCCTGGACTACGTACGCAGCGGCAAGGCGCTCGCCAAGGTGATGGAGTACGCAGGCGAGGCGATCGAAGAGCTGAGCGTGGACGAGCGCGCCACCATGACCAACATGGCAGCCGAGATCGGCGGCTTCACCGGAATTGTCGCGCCGGATCGGAAGGCAGTGGATTTTCTGGTCGAGCGGCGGGGCATGGACCGAAAGCAAGCCGAGTCAATGATCGAGGGCCTGTACAGCGATCGCGACGCACAGTATGCCCACACCATCGAACTCGATGCAGCCGAGATCACGCCCATAGTGGCGACGCCGGGCGATCCCGGAAATGGCAAGTACGTCCGCGAGCTGAATACGCCTGTACCGGTCGAGCTGGCTTACGGCGGCACCTGCACGGCAGGCAAGAACGAAGATATGGACATGTACGCCCGCGTGCTGGCCGATGCGCTGCGCCAGGGCAAGCGGGTGGCGGAGTCGGTGAAGTTCTACATCCAGTTCGGATCGCAGGAGACGCGCGAGTACTGTATCCGCAAGGGATATCTGGATACCTTCGAGAAAGCCGGCGCGATTGTGATCGAGCCAAGTTGTGGTGCCTGCATCAATGCGGGGCCGGGGGTGACCACCAGGCCCGAGCAAGTCGTGATCAGCGCGCAGAACCGGAATTTTCCCGGCCGCAGCGGGCCTGGTCAGATGTATCTAGCCAGTCCGCTGACCGTGGCAGCCAGCGCGGTGGCGGGGTATATCGTCGAGTACGAGCCAAGCACGGAAAAAGAACTGGTGTCAACCGGGCGCTAACCACCAGTGTCATCCTGAGCGCAGACCGTTCATTCGCTTGCGAATGAACGGTTGGAGTCGAAGGACCCCTATCATCTTGACGGCGTGCCCGGAGCGGAAGGTGTTTGTCTGGAAGATTCCACAAGATTCCACGGCGAAACCCCGTGAAGAAGATAGGGGTCCTTCGACTGTATAGCTGCTTCTCGAAGCGAAGCAGCTACTCCGCTCAGGATGACAACAGGCGAGGTCAACGATGACTCCAGCATGAGCGCGAGAAGTCACCGTGAATCATCCCGTATTGTGTAATCCGGCGGCGATGCCGTTAATGGTCGCGCCCAGTGCGTAGTCCACGCCGTCCGCGCCCGTGCCGGCGCGCTTCCGGCGCAGGAGCTCGACCTGCACGAGGCTCATGGGGTCGACGTAAGGATTTCTCAGCCGGATCGAGCGGGCGAGCACCGGATTGCCTTCGAGCTGCTCTTTTTGTC
Organism: Terriglobia bacterium; assembly: GCA_963801545.1. Classification (GTDB taxonomy): domain Bacteria; phylum Acidobacteriota; class Terriglobia; order Terriglobales; family Acidobacteriaceae; genus JAIQFF01. Next base: position 4,968 of record CAWDFF010000002.1, read on the forward strand.
CGGTGATGGTGAGGATCATACGGCGGGTGCGCTCGAACTCTTCGACCAGCATGCGCCAGACGCGTTCACGAAGATCTGCGTCGGTAACCAGTTCGGCGTAGAGGCGCGCAATGGTCAAGTCGGCCTTGGACATGGCCAGTTCCACGTTGCGAATCAAGTCTGAGAACAGCGGGAAGCTCCGCATCATCTCACAGAGGAGAGATGCGCCGGCGGCGTTTTCCGTGACAAACCGCTCCAGCGCATGACCTATGCCAAACCACGCGGGGACAGCGTGGCGGCTTTGCATCCAACCGAAGACCCATGGGATGGCGCGGAGATCTTCGAGGCGGCGACCTTCGCTGCGCCGTGGAGGACGCGAGCCGATACGCGCGTGCTCCAGTTCGTTCACCGGCGTCGCCTGCTCGAAATATTCAATGACATCGGAATTTTCAGCGATGTTGTGGCGATAAAAAGTGAAGGCCTCGGCGGACATCTGTTCCATGGCAGGGGTCCAGCGCTGGTCCGCTCCGGGCTCCGGCCCGCGCGTACGGGTGATGGCTTCCATGCACGAAGCGATCATGATCTCCAGGTTCCACTCGGCGAGGACGGGATCGGCATATTTCCAGTTGAGGACCTCGCCTTGTTCGGTGATCCGGATTTCACCGGAAAAATCTCCGACCGGTTGAGCGAGAATGGCGGTGTGGGTAGGGCCGCCGCCGCGGCCCACCGTGCCCCCGCGGCCGTGAAACAGGCGCAGCTTCACGTTATGCTCGCGGGCTGCGCGATGTAGTTCGTGATGGGCCTTGTACAACTCCCAGATGCTGGTCAGCATGCCGCCGTCTTTGTTGGAATCGGAATAACCGAGCATGACTTCCTGCCAGCGTCCCCAGGAGTCGAGCAGCGGCTGATAGTCCGGCGCACTCCAGACGCGTCCCATAACTGTGGCTGAACAGCGCAGGTCATCGATGGATTCAAACAGAGGAACGGGCATAAGCCCGGGATCATCCGCAGACGCAGCGACCTGGACGCCGCAGGCCGTGGCCAATTTCGCGACCACGAACACGTCGTTTTCGGATTGCGCTCCGCTAATGATGTAGTTGCGAATTGCACTGGAAGGGTAAATCTTCTTCAACTCTGCCACTTCGCGGAAGGTGTCGAGAACATCCTGGCTGGATTCCGAAATTCCCGGGGTTGGACCGCCGGGGTTGATGGGCTGAGCTCCAATCTCGGTCACCGCTTGCGCGTGCACGCGACCGTGCTGACGAATGTCGAGCGTCGAGAGATGAAATCCAAAGGTGCGCACTTCGCGCAGAATTGGATCGAGCATCAGTTTGGCCAGACCCTGGCCGCGGTTGGCTGCAAGGCTTTGGCGGAACAGCGAGAGATCGGCTTCGAATTCGGTGGCGGATCGGTATGACTTGGGATCGGTGAGGGCTTGGCGGGCGTGACGCAGCCGTACGACGATCAGGTTCAACAGCCGCCGATAGAGTTCAGAGTTGGAAATCCGCGACTGGCGCGACGACTCCTCGCCCATCAGAGCGTTGTAGTCCGCGAGCCGCGCTCGAACCGCCTCGGAGACTGGCACCCGCAGGGAAGAGGCACTGAGCTGATCGGCTGCGCGTTCGAGTTCCGTGATGTAGTGGGTGAGGATCGTGTTCCGGGCTCGCTGCAAGGCCTCACGCGTGGACCCGGGGGTAACGAAAGGATTGCCATCGCGGTCGCCGCCGATCCACGAGCCGAAGGAGAGAAGTCCAGGGAGATCGCGGTGGTCGATATCGAAATCGTAGACCTGGCGAAAAGAGTCGGCGAGCTCGTCGTAAACCCGGGGCAGGGCGGCAAAGAGCGACATTGGATAGTGGTCAAGGCCCATGCGGATTTCATCGGTGACCAGGGGCTTTTCGAGGCGAACCTCATCTGTCTGCCAGAGGGAGGTCACTTCCGCAAAGATCAACGATTCGAACCGGCTGGCGTCTGCTTCGGTCAAGGGCAGCCGGTCCAGCCGTTCCAGATGCTTGGCGATGCGGCGGCGCTTGAGCAGCACCGTGCGGCGCGCCACTTCGGTGGGATGAGCGGTGAAGACGGGTGCGACTTTTATTTTGCGCAGAACGGCCAATGCCTGATCAGCGTTGATTCCAGCAGCGCGCATGCGCTTGAGCGTACCTCGGAACGAACCTTCCAACGCCGGTTGCTCGGCATGCAGCTTGGCTGCGCGGCGGCGTCGTTTGCGATGCGTGGTCTCCGCGAGATTGGTGAGTTCGAAGTAAATGGCGAACGCTTTAGTGACGAGGTGAGCCTCTTCGATGGTGAGGCCCGAGACAATCTTCTGCGCCTGGATGAGCAGGGGATCTCTGAAATCCAGATCATTCAGATTCGGACCTGCAGCTTGCGGGCGCGGCTGCTCGCGATGCTGAATGAAGATGCGCCGCAGCTCCTCGACCACTTCGAGCAGCGACTTTCCCGACTGCTCGACCAGGACACGCCCGAGTAATATGCCGAGCGAGCGGACATCACGGCGGAGAGGGAGATCCTTGACGGGATCGGTGGTGCTCGCGGTCAGCTCGGCGAGCCGGCTGCGCTGGTCATTATTGCTCCCACCAGCGCTCCAAAGAGGCGCGTCACCCATGTCCAATCATAATTGGTTCAATCGTAATTGAAAAACTTCTGGATGTACTCAGGCCGGCCCTGTGAGCCGGTGAAGAATCTCCCACGGCTCCGGGCGCTCGGTGTAGTCCTCATTGGCAGAAACGTAGAGAACCGTTCCGTCATGGTCAACAATGAACGTGGCGGGGATGGGCAGTTCCCAGCTTTGGTCGCCGTTGGCGAAGGGCAGGTTTACGAAAGCCCGGCGGTAAATTGCCTGCTGCTCTTCGGGGACGGGGTAGACGAGCCCAAACTGGCGGGCTACCTTGTTTCCGGAGTCACTCAGTAGCGGAAAGCGCAACTTGTGCTGGTCGGCCATGAAGAACGACTGCTGAACCGTTTGGGGCGAGGTTACGAGCAGTGATCCTCCGGCCTGTTCGATCGCGGGCTGAATCAGGTTCATTGCTTCCAGTTGTCCTACGCAGAAAGGGCACCAGCGGCCGCGGAAAAAGCAGAGGACAAGGCGGCCCCGGCTCAACAGATCAGTCGAGGAAACCGGCTTGCCATTGTGATCTGGCAGTTCGAAGGCCGGGGCTTTGGAACCGACGGCGAGAGCACCCTCAGCCAGATGCTTTCCTCTTAGGTCCGCGATCACGCGGGCGTGAACGGCCTGGGTTTCCGGCGGAACATACCTGGCAATCAAATGTTTCCGCTCGGCAAAAATTTCACGCAATGAGCGGGTGTCCGTGCCGGGCGTGGACTCTTCGAGGGACCGCCACTTCATTTGTATACCAATTTGTAGACCCGGATTTGGGCTTTCAGTGCTGTTGCAGCAGGTGCATGTAGTATCGAACGCCGTCGGGCCAGGCTCCAGGGTGATTTTCAAAGCCAATCCTGACAATTGTGCGCGTGTGGTTATGGTTGCCCGCCTGGATGATGTCAGGCCCGTTACGTTCAAGTGCCTCAGCTGACTTCTCGGATGGCCGAACGATGGCGACGTGTCCCGGTTCGTGCTGATCGGGATTTGCGAAAACGACTACGACCAGGTTGCCGCGATTCGCCTGCTCTTCCGCCGCCCGCGCCCCAGCCAATGGATGCCATCCTTGGCTCTCGGCTTGCTCGCTGGCCAGCCATTTGGCTTGAGCGTTAGCCAGCAAAACCTGGCCGTGGTCGGGTGGCCGCAGAATGTAGACGCCCAGTCGCTTCGCCGCGGCCGCAGCGAACGCGCTGCAATGCGTGTGATTGCCCGGTCCTTCGTAGGCTGCGCCCCGGTCAGGTTCTCCAGTTTCCCAATTCACGTGCTCATGTGCGATCCAGAGCGATTCGACGTTCATACCATCCAGAAACTCGGCCAGATGCTGGCCGGCCGGACGTGATTTCGCCGCAGCACGGGCGGTGCGGGGTCGCGGGAGCGTCCTTAGCTGACAGCAGCAGAATGAAAAGCGAGAGGATTACAGGAGAGAGGAAAAATTTCCGAGACAAGAATATTTTCATTCGAATCATTGCTGATTGGGAGGACGACGCCCGGCGATTATAGCAAGTCAGTGGCCTGAGGCGGTCACATTCCCGGCATCTTCATCCCTGCCAGCTTGCGGGCGAAGCTGGGCTTGCCGATCTGTTTGAACATCTTTCGCATCTGGGCGTACTGGCGCAGCAGGTTGTTGACTTCCTGCACGCTGGTACCGGAGCCGCGGGCAATACGTTTGCGGCGGCTTCCGTTCATGACCTCGTGATGCATGCGCTCGTGCTGGGTCATCGAGTTGATGATGGCCTCGACGCGATTGAGCTGCTTCTCGTCCACCTTGTCGGCATGCTTTTGAATGCCTGCGAAAGGGCCAACGCTGGGCAGCATGCCCATCAGATTCTGGATTGATCCCATCTTCTTGATCTGGCGCAACTGGTCGCGGAAATCTTCCAAAGAAAATCCGTCGCCGGAAAGAGCCCGGCTGGCCATCTCCTGGGCTTTTTTCTTGTCGACATTCTGCTCGGCTTTTTCGATCAGCGAGAGAATGTCGCCCATTCCCAGAATGCGGGAGACGATTCGGTCGGGATGGAAGGGTTCCAGCGCGTCGTATTTTTCGCCCACGCCGATGAACTTGATGGGCTGGCCGGTAACCTGACGAATGGAAAGCGCCGCCCCGCCGCGGGCGTCACCGTCCATCTTGGTGAGGACGACTCCGGTGAGTGAAAGCTTCTTATGGAACTCGTCGGCGGAGTTGACCGCGTCCTGTCCGGTCATGGCATCGGCCACGAACAGGATTTCCTGCGGATTGAGCAGCCGTTTGAGGGACTGCATCTCATCCATCAGCTGATCGTCGATATGCAGGCGGCCCGCGGTGTCGACAATGAGCACGTCCGAGCCGGTGTTGATCGCCTCGCGGCGAGCTTCTTTCGCCAAACGCTCGACCGTGGCGGTGTTGGCCTCGCCAACTTCACCTTCGTAAATATTGGCCTTAATCGCCTGGGCCACGATCTTGAGCTGCTCGCGGGCGGCAGGGCGGTAGACGTCGACAGAGACCAGCAGCGGCCGGTGTCCGCCGTTCTTGAACCAATTCGCCAGCTTGCCCGACGTGGTCGTCTTGCCCGATCCCTGCAGGCCGGCCATGAGCACGACCGTCGGAGGCTGGGAGGCGAACTTGACCTTGGCGGTATCGCGCCCCAAAATCTCGATCAGCTCATCACGGAGAATCTTGATGACCTGTTCGGCCGGCGAGAGCGCAGTCGCCACCTGCTGGCCGACCGCCTTTTCCTGGATATGGTCAATCAGCTGCTTTACGACTTTAAAATTGACGTCGGCCTCAAGCAGCGCAAGGCGAATCGCACGCAGCGCCTCCTGCATGTTTTCTTCATTGAGGGTGGCTTCACCCCGCAGGGTCTTGAACGCGCGCTGTAGTTTTTCTGAAAGATTCTCAAACATAAATGTGAAGGACTATTCTAACAGCGAGACCGACAGGAGAGAGACCAATGGTGCCTCGTCCTCGTCGTTCCGTAGTTTTGGAGCGACAGGGTGGGGAGTTACTCAGCCCTGACGGTAAGGACTGTTTCTGGAAAACCCCACCCCGTCTCTCCAAAAAGCGGAGAGACGAGGGCGGGGCACCCGGTGGTCTCCCTGACAACACTGCGTCAAAGGGTTTTGGCGAAGTGCAGGAACAACCCCAAGAGGGCGGCCCAAAGGAGCTATCCATGATTCGCAAGATCGTCCTGGCCCTGATCTTCTGTATAGCCGGCGCCGGTTTGGCGGCGGCCACGTCGCCGATTCGTCGGCGGGCGGATTTACCGTGAAGGCCACTTTCACTATTCAAGCCTCTCCGGAAGAGGTCTATCGCCGCCTAATTCATATTGGGGATTGGTGGGATTCCGCGCATACCTACTCCGGAGACGCTCACAACATGACTATCGAAGAGAAGGCTGGCGGATGTTTCTGCGAAAAGCTTGCCAACGGGGGCAGCGTGCGGCATCTGGAGGTGCTCTTTGTCGCACCGGGAAAAACCCTGCGCATGGGCGGCGGCTTGGGGCCTTTGCAGGGCATTGCATCCAGCGGCAGTATGACCATCAAACTATCTCCCGCCGATGGCGGCACCAAACTGGAGATGACCTACGCGGTTGCCGGTTATCTCCCTTCCGGCATGAATACCCTCGCCGAGCCTGTGGATTCGGTCCTGACCGGGCAGTTCACGCAGTTGAAGAACTTGAGCGAACGAGGCGATCCAGCGAAGAGCGAAGCAGAGAAACAGAAGTAGGAAGACGTGGGCGCCACATCCTACGAGGCTTTAGGCAAAGCGAAAACTTCCCGGGCGGCGATCACGGTATTGCAGTGGATGGTCACTGTATCTTCCACGTTGCGGGCGTAGCCTCCGGCGTAAGTCACCATCACCGGAATATTGCGCGCGCGAGCGACGCGGAACATGAGTTCGTCTCTCCGCTTGAGTCCTTCGAGGCTCAGCGCCAGCCCACCCAACTGGTCTTCGCAATATGGATCGGCGCCCGCGATGTAGCAGATCAGGTCTGGCTCGAACTGCCGGAGGCCTGAACTGATGGCGTTGTCCAGCCAGGCCAGGTAGTCATCGTCGCCAATCCCATCGGGCAGATCCACGTCGATCGAGGAATGCGGTTTCCACACCGGATAGTTATTGTGCTGGTGCAGGGAGATGGTAAACACCTCGCCGGCATGGGCGTGGCGCATCTTTCCTTCGGGGGTCGGGCCTGCGGGTGGTGAGCCCGCGGGCGAACCTACCGTCGATGCCGAAGTCGAGGGCAGCGGCTGGCTGGGCGTACGGGTGCCGGCAAAGATTGCGGCCGTGCCATTGCCATGATGGACGTCGCAGTCTACGGTCATGGCGGTGCGGATCTTGTCGTCGCGCTGCATGCGGCGTATGGCAACTGCGACGTCGTTGATCATGCAAAAGCCTTCGCCGTGGTCGGGGAAGGCATGGTGGAAGCCGCCTCCAATGTTGACCGCCACACCATCTCTGAGGGCGTGTTCCGCCGCCAGAATCGAACCACCCGCGGCCAGCCAGAAGGCTCGAACCAGCTCGGGCGAATAGGGAACCTCCATCTGCATTTCTTCGGTGGGGGAAAGCGTCCCGGTTGTCAACTTTTGCACGTACAGCGGTGTGTGCACCAGCAGGATGTCCTGGTCCGACGCCGGCTGCGGCGAAATGAAATCGGAAGGCTCGGCGACGGCGGCGGAGACCAACCGGTCATGTACGCGGCGATATTTTTCAGCCGGAAAGACGTGAGCGCCGATCGGCAGAAAGTAATCTTTGCTGTAGATGAGTTTGAAGGGGAGCATAAAACCAGTTGTCGGTTGTCAGTTGTTAGTGGCAGCACAGGCGCTTAGCGTTTTCTGCTGTGGGGCGGCGGCACTGGCGGCACCAAATGCCTTCGCACCGGCACAATCGCGCCCCTGGAAGGATCGGCCACCGCGCTTGCCCGCAATAACACTTCCTCCTGGATGTACTTCACAAAGTCGTGGATCTGGATCTGCATTTCCTCCATCCGCTCGCGCATTTGCAGAATGATGGCGATGCCGCTGATGTTTACGCCCAGATCGCGAGCCAGCGACAGGATGAACTCGAGACGCTGCAAGTCTTCGTCGGTGTAGAGGCGGGTATTGCCCTCGGTGCGGGAAGGCTTGAGCAGCCCCTCGCGCTCATATAAACGCAGGGTCTGGGGATGGATGCCGTACATCTCCGCGACCGATGAGATCATGTAGGCGCCCTTGGACTTCCGCTTGGTCATCGCTATTACTTTACAGCAAAAGACAAAGGCCACGGATCAACACAGATTCTCACGAATTGATCCGTGGAATCCGTGTCGATCCGTGGCTGGTTTGAGGCTTAGGGCTTCTCCGCTACCGGAGCCCAGCCGGCGGGCTTCAAAGTCAGATTGATAACGTAGGCGAGCACGCCCGCAGCAATAAGCAACATCCCGAAGGCGAAGGAGCTGATACCGAGCACCTGCTCATGCTGGCTTCGGACGATGGAGAAGCCGAGGAGCAACATAGGAGCGATTCCAACCGCCACCGCTCCAAACAATCCCCCCGGAACGCGAAAGGGACGGGGAAGTTCGGGCTCGCGGATGCGCAGAGCCACCAGGGCGATGAATTCCAGGCTCAGGCTGGCTCCGTAGAGCAGGATGTCGATGGTTACCAGGCGCTCAAAGCCCAGGCCGAGGCACAAGGCCCATCCGATGGCGCAGACCACGATCGCCACCCACGGGGCTCGTGAGCGCGGGTGCAGCTTGCCGAAAGCCTGCGGCAGCATGCCGTCCTGGGCCATGGCGAGCGGCAGGCGGGAGTAACTCATCACCAGCGCGTTGAACATGCCAAAGCCACTGATCATGCCTCCCAGGGCAAGGCCGACGCGCAACAGCGGTCCGCCGAGCAGGCCCGCAATATCCGCCCAGAAACCGGTTTCCCAAGCGCTGGAGGAGAGCCCGGTCATCCACATCGCCACGACGGGGACGATGTAGCTCAGGGCCACGATCACCACTGCGGCCAGCATGGCGCGAGGATAGGTGCGCTGCGGGCGCTCGACCTCGGTGGCGATGGTTGAGGCGTTGTCCCAGCCCATGTAGTTCCACATACAAATGAGCAGGCCGCCAAGAATGTCAGTAGTGGAAGTAGTCGGCCGGGTGACCGCGTTGGCGAGCGCCCCGATCTTAAACGGCGCGATGGCCACGATCAGAATGAACGGCGCCGACAGGGCAAAAAATAGCCAAAGCGATGTGGTTGAGACCACCCGGACTCCGGCGATATTCAGCAGTGCGCAAACAATTACCACCGCCAGCGCCACCATCACGCCGCGATGCCCCTCCGCGAACCAGGGAAACAGGCGGTCGAGATAGAGCACAAACAGCGTCGGATAAATCGCCATGTCGAAAATCGAGGCCACCAGAGAGAGCCAGGCCTCCTGAAATCCCCAGAAAGTTGCCCATGGCGCGACGTACCCAGGCGTAGTAGCCGCCCTCGAAGGGCAGCGCGCTGGAGAGCTCGCCGATCATGAACGCGGTCGGCAGGCTCCAGAGGATCGGGGTCAGCAGCAGGATGAGGATGGCCTTGCCGTAGCCCGCCCCGTGCACGATGTCTTCGGTGCCATAGGTGCCGCCCGACACCATAAAGAAGGTGGCGGCGACCAGAGGCCAAAGGGTGAGGCGAACCGATTTTTTCCGGCTGGAGATGACGGTGGGCGGCTGGAGGTTTTGACGCGGCGCGCTAGCTGTTGCCAATTTCGACGGCTTCCTCCCGGGGCGATCCTTGCGCTATCAGAATTCGGCTGGTAGCAAGTTCGCAGCCGTGAGCATACGGGAAATTAGATGCAGAGTAAAAATAATTCTTCAATGTTTTTTTACGAGGTAATACGGAGGCAATGGCCAGTCGCCAGTCATCAGTCGCCAATCAGCTCGCGGCTAAGGTCTGACGACTAATGACTGACGACCGACGACTGCTTTCAAACGTTCTTCCAAAGGTCTGCGCGAGGGTCTTCCGGATTCAGCTTGGCCAGTTCGCGAAGGATCTCTTTGGATCGTTCGTCCTTGGGCATGGGAACGGTGACCTTGACTTCGACAATCTCGTCGCCGCGAGCGCCCTCCTTGGTGGCCGAGGGCACGCCCTTTTCCCGCAGGCGCAGCTTTTGTCCGGACTGGGTTCCGGGCGGAATCTTGAGCAGAGTGCGGCCGTCGATGGTCGGAACCTCGATCTTGGCGCCCAGAGCGGCTTCCGTGGCGCTTACCGGCACCGTGATGCGAATGTCGTCTCCTTCGCGCTGAAAGACCGGGTGATCCGCCGTCCGGATGATGACGTACAGGTCGCCGGTCGGCCCGCCACGCAGCCCGGCATTGCCCTTGCCGGCGATGCGGATGCGCTGGCCGTCGCGGGTGCCCGCTTTGATGCGCACTTCGAGCGGTTCCGTGCGTTCTACCGTGCCTTCACCATGGCATTCCGGGCAGACAGAAATGTTCTTTCCCGTGCCGTGGCAGCGCGGACAGGGCACATTAAACTTCATCCGCCCGCCGGTCTGTGTGACCTGGCCCTTTCCGCCGCACTCCGGACAGGTGCCGGCTGACTCGATAAAGCCGTGCCCGTGGCAGTGGGGACAGGAATCGTGCCGGGTAATATTCAGGCGCATCACGCCGCCGCGAATGGCCGTCCAGAAGGGCACGTTGACCTGATACTCGAGATCGGAGCCGGGCTCCGGACCCTCCTGCGCCGCGCCCCCGCGCCCACCGAAGATTCCCGAGAAAATGTCTTTGAAGCTGCCTGATCCAGAGGTGCTGGCCTTTTTGTTCTTCGCGCCTTCAAACATGTCGGTGAAGTCGAAGCCGCCAAAGTCGAAGTTCGCACCCTGCGCGCCGCCATGGGCTCCGGGGAAGCCATCGCCGGGGCCACTGGCGACGCCTCCGCCGCGGGCGTAGGCCTCGGCCGTGGCGGCATCGATGTTGTCCGAGTAAAAGCCGACCTGGTCGTAAATCTTGCGTTTTTTGGGGTCGCTGAGGACGTCGTTGGCTTCGGAAAGGGTCTTGAACTTCTCTTCTGCGGCCTTGTCGCCAGGATTAACGTCAGGATGATACTTGCGCGCAAGTTTGCGAAACGCTTTGCGGATATCGTCCGCCGAGGCGGACTTCTTCACGCCCAGGATTTCGTAGTAGTCCTTCTTGGTGGGTGTGGCCATCGCCTATCAATCTTAACCGCTAGTGAAACTTGGGTGACACTCTCAAGACTTTGTCATCCCGACCGAGCGGAGCGAAAGCGAGCGAAGTGGAGGGACCTGCTTTGCCGCTCTGGTCAGAACATACAATCTCAACTTAGTTCGGCCGATTCTGCCGATCTTTTTCCGCGGCCCCGATGCGCTCGTAGTCGGACCCGTCGATGTACACAGGAATTCGCTGCAAGCCCGTCGGCGTGGGTACGAGCACGAACCAGCGCCTCTCATCTTCGATAAAATTCAGGAAGTAGTCCTGACCATTCACTTCAAATTGCAATTTGTCTTCTCCCTGGGGGCCGAAAATTGTAGCGCCGGCGTCCCACCGCCCCGCCGAGGGCACAACTGGCAATCGGGACAACCCACTAGACGACGGCGCTATGAAAAACTCGCGGGCGAGGGCGCCCGCGCCACACGAACCTGCCGAGCTGCGCTCGGCCTGGACATGCTCAGGGCAAGCTCCGAACCGTCCCCACACGGCCTTTGCTGAAAGCTGACGGCTGACGGCTGACAGCTTCCACCTGACAGCCTTACTTCTTGTCCTCTACATCCACGTACTCGGCGTCGATTACGCCTTCGTCTTTCTTGGCCTGACCGTCACCGCCCTGTGCCGGGCCTGCGCCCGGGCCCGGGCTGGGCGGGGTTTGCGCCTGGGCCGCTTTGTACATCTGTTCGGCCAGCTTGTGCGAGGCCTGGGTCAGGGTATCGCGCGCCTTGTCCATGGTCGCCTTGTCATTCGACTCCAGCGCCTTCTTGGCGTCGGCAACCGCGTTTTCCACGTCGCCGCGCTCGGAGCCGGAGATCTTGTCGCCCTGCTCCCGCAGCATCTTCTCGACGTTGTAAACCATCGAGTCGAGCTGGTTCTTGGCGTCGACCGCTTCACGCTGGGCCTTGTCTTCGGCCGAGTGCGCGTCGGCTTCCTTCGCCATGCGCTCGACTTCCTCTTTGCTCAGGCCGGAAGACGACGTGATCGTAATCTTCTGGTCCTTGCCCGTGGCCGTGTCTTTCGCGGTTACGTTGAGGATGCCGTTGGCGTCGATGTCGAACGTTACCTCGATCTGGGGTACGCCACGCGGTGCCGGTGGAATACCGGTCAGGTGGAACTTGCCCAGAGTCCGGTTCTGCGCCGCCATCGGCCGCTCGCCCTGCAGCACGTGAACTTCGACCGAGGTCTGGCTGTCGGCCGCGGTCGAGAACGTTTCCGTCTTCTTGGTCGGAATCGTCGTGTTGCGCGGGATCATCGGCGTCGCCACGCCGCCCAGAGTCTCAATCGCCAGCGACAGCGGAGTGACGTCCAGCAACAGCAGGTCCTTCACTTCGCCCTTGAGCACGCCGCCCTGGATGCCGGCACCGATCGCAACCACTTCGTCCGGGTTGACGCCCTTGTGTCCTTCTTTGCCGAACAGGTCCTTCACCAGTTGCTGGATGCGGGGCATACGAGTCTGCCCGCCGACCAGCACGACTTCGTTGATCTTGCTGGCATCCACGCCCGCATCTTTCATGCACTGCTTGCAGGGACCGACCGAGCGCTGGATGATGTCTTCGACCATCGACTCGAGCTTCGCCCGGGTCATCTTCTTGACCAGATGCTTCGGCCCGCTGGCATCGGCGGTGATGAAGGGCAGGTTGATCTCAGTCTCCATGGTGGTGGAGAGCTCGATCTTGGCGCGCTCCGCTGCGTCACGCAGACGCTGCAGCGCCATCTCGTTGCCCTTGCCCCGCAGGTCGAGGCCTTCGTCTTTCTTGAACTCGTCGATCAACCAGTCCACGATGCGCTGGTCGAGATTGTCGCCGCCCAGGTGAGTGTCACCGTTGGTGGCTTTGACTTCGATTACGCCTTCGCCGACTTCCAGAATCGAGATATCGAAGGTGCCGCCGCCGAAGTCGTACACGGCGATGGTCTCGTCCTTCTTTTTGTCGAGGCCGTAGGCGAGCGCCGCCGCCGTGGGCTCGTTGATGATGCGCTTTACGTCCAGTCCGGCGATCTGCCCCGCGTCTTTCGTGGCCTGCCGCTGAGCGTCATTGAAATAAGCCGGCACGGTGATGACCGCCTCGGTCACTTTCTCGCCGAGGTAGTCTTCCGCCGCCTTCTTCAGCTTCTGCAGAATCATCGCCGAAATCTGTGGGGGCGTGTACTCCTTGCCTTGCGCCAGCACCGCGACGTGGTCGCCCGACTGCACGACTTTATAGGGCACCATCTTTATTTCTTCGGTCACCTCGTCGTAGCGCCGACCCATAAACCGCTTGATCGAGTAGACCGTGTTTTCCGGGTTGGTAATGGCCTGGCGCTTTGCCACCTGCCCCACCAGCCTTTCGCCGGTCTTGGTAAAGCCTACGACTGAGGGCGTGGTGCGCCCTCCTTCTTCATTAGGGATCACCTTGGGCTCGCCACCTTCCATCACTGCCACGCAGGAGTTGGTGGTTCCCAGGTCAATTCCGATAATCTTGGCCATAACTGGCTCCTCCTAAGACTATTAAGTGCTTTGTAATCATAAGCCTGATGCCTATAGTAGAAGGCATGATAGGACTTGAGTGAATCATTGTCAAGTTTTAGATGCGGACCCAACGACGTGGGATGCAGAAGAAGATGCAGGGAATCCTCGGCGATTGTGAGAGTTGAGGACCGTTGTCCATAGTGGGCCCGCGCTCAATCCAGGTATCCCCACCCGCCGGTTTCCAGGTGGTAGAAACGCCGTCCAAATGGCGGTAGGGCCTGATAGTAAAGCATGGGCTCTTTTCCGCTGAGGCTGGCGGAATAAAAGAACGAACCGCCGACGAGGGTATATTTTGCGGGTGGCACCGAGGGAATGAACTCGGGCACCAGCTCGTCGAGACGTTGCGGATAGTGCTGGTACTTGGCATGGTAAGCCAGGCACGCCTTCCCCAGTTCGATCGCCCGGTGGTCGGCCATCCGGTTCTGCAGAACGTTGGCTGCGAATACGGCCGCGGCCGCCAGCAGATAAATTCCGGCCCTGGTCAGACGCTCCAGGTACAGGGCTCTGCTGGTGCGAAGCGCCCACAGGGCACGGGGCACAAAGACGAAAAAGGTAAGCAGAATAACGAAGATCGCAATCGCCCCCTGATTCAGGACGAAAGCGTCGAGGACAAAGATACCAGCCGCGATGAGGATGGTCGTCTTGTAGCGTTTCATCCAGGCCTCTGGCAATTCTCACGGCGAAGCGGCATTTCATTTCTCGCTGGCCCAAGTCTACTGCGAGGTAAGCCGATCTTTGATGGCGCAGGTACGCAGCAGGAATTAGTCATACTTCTCGTACAGGATCGATTTCCGGTCCCAGCCCAGACTCTTCAGCAGTTCGCGATTGGCTTTGATCATTTTGTCCAGGCCGCAGATGTAGGCGTGCATGTCGGTCCGTCCCTGGACGATTCCAGGGACGTGGTCCTGGACGTATCCACGCAGGCCCCGCCATTCCGGGTCGGCCCGACTTAAGGTTGGCAGGTAATGAAAATTGGCATGCTTCGCGGTCAGAGTGAGAAATTCGTCGTGATAGTAGATGTCCCTCTCGGTGCGGTTGCCGAACACCAGCCAAAACTGCTTGTTCTGGTGTCGAGCCGGCTCGGCCAGCAGCCAATGCAGCATGGAGCGGAAGGGGGCGATGCCAGTGCCGGTGGCGATGAAAACCGTATCGCGCAGAGGCGGCCGCAGGATGAAATCGCCGAACGGGCCCTGGCAGCGGATCTCATCGCCCTCTTTCATATCGCAGAGAAAATTCGACATGAAGCCGTCCTGCACCCGGTTGAGGCAGAGCGCGAAGCGGTTGTCCTCACCTGGTGGGGACGCGATGGAGTAGGCGCGGGTGATCTCTTCGCCGTCAGGCTTGTTGGTTTTAAACGACAGCCACTGCCCGGCGACAAAGCCAAAGCGCGGTATGCCCTTGACTTCGAACTCAAGATGCCGCGTGAAAGCGGACAACGGCTGAGTGCGCAGGAGGTGCGTGGTGAAGGTTTGAAATGGTGTCATCACCTGGATTAGATGATCTCACCGTGGGCAGGAATCGTCACTTAGCAGATTTGCTCACGTAGCGATCGAAGAAGGCGAGAGTTCGTTGCCAGGCATCTTTCCCTTCGGCGGTGTCGCCATTGCCGTCAAAAACGTGACCTACGCCGGGATAAATCTTCATCTCATTCGGCGCATGAACCTGCTGCAGAAAGCTCTGCAGTTTGTGAGCCTCGCTTACCGGAACGCCTTCGTCGGCGTCGCCTTGCAGGATCAGAACGGCAGGCATGCGGGTCACGTTCTTGGGAAAACCATCGCCGAGACCGCCGTAATATTCGCTGATCGCTTTGATACGGGGGTCCTCGGCAGCTTCGTGTAGTACGAGAGCCGAACTGAGAGAGAACCCCACCGCTCCAATACACTTGGGATCGACTTTCGGGTCCGCGGCTGCGAACCCGATCGCGTCGCGGATGGTGGAACGCCAGAGATCGGAGTGGTCGACTTCGCCGAGTTTCTCTTCGCCCGTGCGGTCGAAATAGTGGACCAGAAAGGCGGCGTAACCGTGCTTGGCCAG
This sequence comes from Terriglobia bacterium, assembly GCA_963801545.1. GTDB lineage: Bacteria > Acidobacteriota > Terriglobia > Terriglobales > Acidobacteriaceae > JAIQFF01. The sequence goes on from CAWDFF010000002.1 coordinate 20,257, forward strand.
GTCAGCGGCATAATAGCGGTACCCCGCCGGGCGGAGCGTCATCCCCAAGCCTCCGTAGAGAACCAGCACTGCCGGGTGCCGTCCCGAAGTTGTGGGGTAAAAGGCTTCTACACGGATGGGCTTTCCGCCACTCTGGAATGTCAGGGCAGAGCTGGCGGGCGTTTGGGGCGACGCGACGAGCGGCAAGAAAGCCAGCATCGCGAGCAGAGCGGATATTCGCAAGGGGTGCTCGGTTCAGTTTGAGCGAGTAGAGATCTGTCGGTTTGCGCGTCTCGATTCGCGAATGCGAATCGAAACGCGCAGCTCAAGATGACAAAGCTACTCCACCGTCACCGACTTGGCAAGATTCCTCGGCTGGTCCACGTCGCAGCCGCGGCGCACGGCTATGTGATACGCCAGCAACTGCAGCGGGACGATTTCCAGAATCGGCAGCAACTCTTCCGGGGCCTGTGGAACGTACAGCACGTGGTCGGCGGCTTCCTTGATGTCTTCGTCGCCTTCGGTGGCCAGCGCGATGATCATTCCCGAACGAGCCTTCACTTCCTTCAGGTTCGAACAGGTTTTCTCGTAGCGCGTCATCGACAGCTCGTCCTTGGTATCGCGGGTGGCGATGATTACGACCGGTAGGTTTTCATCAATCAGCGCGTTGGGGCCATGCTTCATTTCGCCCGCAGGATAGCCTTCCGCGTGTATGTAGGAGACTTCCTTCAGCTTGAGCGCGCCTTCGAGCGCGATCGGGTAGTGGATGCCGCGTCCCAGGAAAAGGAAATCCTGAGAGCGGGCGTATTCCTTGGCCAGGTCTTCGCAATCCTCCTCGCGGGTGAGCAAATGCTCGAGTTTGCCGGGGATGCGGGTGAGTTCCTGAATGCGCTCTTTCGCCTGATCGTCAGTAATGGTCCCGCGCTGCTGGGCCAGGAACAGAGCAAACAAGTAGAGCGCGGTAAGTTGCGCGGTAAACGCCTTGGTGGAGGCCACTCCTATCTCTGGGCCGGCGTGAGTGTAGATGGTTCCGGCCGCCTCGCGGGTGATCATCGAACCCACCACGTTGCAGATGGCCAGGGTCTTCGATCCCTTGGCTTTGGCTTCGCGCTGGGCTGCGATGGTGTCGGCGGTCTCTCCCGACTGGGTGATCAGCATGGTGAGAGTATCGGGAGCGATGATGGGATCGCGATAGCGCCACTCGCTGGCGTAGTCCACTTCCACCGGGATGCGCGCGATGCGCTCGATCATGAACTTGCCGGCTTGCGCGGCGTGCCAACTGGTTCCGCAGGCGGCGATGTTGATTTTCTTCGCGGCTTTGAACTCGGCTTCCGAGATCTCCATCTCATCGAGAAAAACATGGCCGGTTTCCTGCGAAACCCGTCCCAGCGTGGTGTCACGCACGGCCCGCGGCTGCTCGTAGATTTCCTTGAGCATGAAGTGTTTGAACCCGCCCTTTTCCGCCATGATCGGGTCCCAGGTAACGTGCTGGACCTGGCGGACGACGGGCTGTCCGTTGAAATCGGTGAGCTGCACGCCTTCGGGAGTGATCACGGCCAGGTCGCCGTCACCCAGGAAAAACAGGTCGCGGGTGTGATAAAGAATCGCGGGAACGTCGGACGCGACAAAGTACTCATCTTTACCCAGCCCGATTACGGCGGGTGGGCCATTGCGGGCGGCGACGATCTTGTTGGGTTCATCGACCGCAATTACCGCCAGGGCGAACACGCCGGTTAACTGGCCCACGGTCTTGCGGACGCATTCTTCCAGCGAGGGACGATGACCGTTCGCGGTCTTCAGAAAATACTTCTCGACCAGGTGAGCGATGACTTCGGTGTCGGTCTCGGTGGTGAACTTATGGCCCTCTTCGATCAGCTTCCGCTTGAGCGAAACGTAATTCTCGATAATCCCGTTGTGTACGACCACGATTCGTCCGGTGCAGTCGCGATGCGGGTGGGCATTCTCTTCGGTGGGGCGGCCATGCGTTGCCCAACGAGTGTGGCCAATCCCGTAGGTGCCATCCAGGGGCTTGAGGCGAATAACTTCTTCCAGATTGCGCAGCTTGCCCTCGGCCCGGCGAATCTGCAGACCATCGCCGTTGCCGCATACTGCGATCCCGGCCGAATCATAGCCGCGATATTCCAGGCGCCTGAGGCCATCGATAATGACGGGTACCACTCGTTTCTTGCCAACATATCCCACTATGCCGCACATACGAATGCTCCTATTTTCGGCGGGGAACCGAAGCTGTTTTTTGTGAGTTAGAATCCGGCCACTAACTTTAGAACGCCTACCGCGCGCTCTGCGAATATCCAGCCTGCCGAAGCAGGACGAACAACACACCACCGAACTGGGGAATTCGGTTTATCCTCTTTTTTATTCCTCGACGGAGAGTCGAAACTCTTCAATCACCGGATTGGTCAGGACGTCGCGAGCAATGCGCGTGACCTCTGCCTCGACCTCACTCCGGTTCAGGCCGCCATCGAGCGTCAGTTCGAAATACTTACCCTGGCGAACCTCTTCCAATCCCTTACATCCCATTTTCTTGAGAGCACCCTGGATGGTTTTTCCCTGGGGGTCCAGAACGCTCTTCTTTAGTGACACGTAGACGTAAGCTTTCATGGGGGATTAGCAACATTATACGTCAGAAACATTCAAACCGAACCAAACCACAGACTTAGCCCAAGCGTGCTATTTGGGAGTCCAGGTCGGCCAACGCGCTCTCCAGCATTTGGCGGTGGCGGGGATTCTGCGCGGATTGAAGTTGCTGCCGGACCAGCCGGCGCGACAGTTCAACCGCCTCTTTCTGCCGCCTTTGAGCCGCCTGCTGCGGCGTAAGTCGTTGTTTTGCTTCAGTCTGAACGGTGGCAGCAGCCTGTTGCTCCTCCACCGACTTGCTTTCCCATCCCCGGGCCATAGCCCAATTATAGCCAATGACGGTCCCAATTCCGTCGCTGCGCTCGGGGAGCCTTTGCAGGACAGCAGTTGCGAGGAGAGAGGCCAACCTCTCAAATAATCGATCCAAAGGATCACAATTTTTGAGTTTGATAAAAGTCGTTTGCAAGCGGCCAAGCTTTGGTTTATTGTTCGCTGCGTTGCTTGGGTTCTGCGGCAAGATCGTGGGGGCGCGGAGACCTAATCCCTGATACGACCGAATTCCTCAGTGGTACCAGCATGGCTTCGAGTGAAGTGAGGAGCGCGGTTGATCCGGGGCTTTCTGTTGAAAGCTCCTGAAAGCAAGATAGCCATCTTCACCGCCGGACAAAACCTCCGCTCTCTGCGCGAACGCCTTGGCCTCACCATGCGTGAGGTGGAAACTGCCAGCGTGCGCATCGCCGAACGGCACAGAAATGACGAGTTTGCCGTCAGTCCCAGCCGCCTCTCCGACATCGAAACCAAAGGACTCGTACCCAGCGTCTTCCGGCTCTACTCGCTGGCAGTTATCTACCGTTGCGACGCGCGCGAAGTGTTGTCGTGGTACGGCATCGACCTCAGTTTGTCCGCGACGGATTTGGACCTGAATCTTCCTCCCCGATCTCATGTAGCCGAAACCCTGCAGGGTGCGATGAAGGTAGAGGTGCCGACACGGCTGGATCCCGCTTTCGATCCTCGTTGCAGCGCGAACCTGAGCCGGATGGTGGTGCAATGGGGACTGATCCCGTTGGCGTATCTGGCGAAATTCAGCGGCGATAAATACATCTACGGCTACATCGGCAGCGAGGATTTCACCATGTATCCCTTGCTGCCGCCAGGCACTTTTCTGCAGGTGGATGAAAGCAGAAGTAAAGTCGAGTCAGGAATGTGGCGCTCCGAATATGAGCGTCCGATCTATTTCGTGGAGACCCGCGAAGGTTATACCTGCTCGTGGTGCACGATGAAGGGCGACCAGATCATTCTGCAGCCCCATCCGCTGTCACCGGTGGCGGCCCGGATGTTGCGACACCCTCAGGAAGCAGAAGTGATTGGGCGGGTGGTTGGTATCGCGCTCAAGCTGGGGGAATGGCTTCCGGTGGAGCCTCTGCCGGATTCGAAACCAGAATCGAAAGAGCGCGCAGCACTGAACTGAAGTGACGCGCCGAGCCGCCGCCGAGATCCTGCGGCATCAAGGCCGGCACGCGCTCCCTAAGTCCCTCCATATACTCGCCTGCCGACAGCTTTTTTTCCGACTCGTTTCCTGACTCGCCGTCCGACGCCCCACCCGAATTTGTTGCCTGGTAGGAAGCCACAACGTCATCGCGCAAGGTTCGCAACGGAGTGCGCAGCAGTCTGAGAAATAACAGACGGTGGGCTTCGGCCAAAGCTTGTTGCGCCGCCGAATCTCCGTAAGCCCGGCTCAACCCCCAGTGCGAGTAAGCGCCCGACGCCAAATCCCGCAAGCTCGCAACGTACTCGATCTTTCCCACAACTCCTGCCACCGCTGCAAGCGTTGTTCCTAACACGTCTTCGAGAGCCGACTTCAGGGTCATTGTTCTGATTTCAGAAAACCGGACGGTTTGTAGTTGAGCGCAAAAAACCCCCGATTGAAGCACACCTTAGCACGGTTGAACCCCCTATTCCAGTCCGAAAAGGAGTTCCACCGTGAAAAGACTTTTCCTTCTTCTCGCAGGCGCCCTGCTGCTCGCAGGTATGCTTTCCAACCCCATCACCCTGAACGCCGATGGAGGACCGAAACCGCAATGTCCTTCTGGTGTGTGCAAACCATAACCCATCAACCCAATCTGCGCTGTCGAGGGACTGACAGAAAGCTGATTTGAACTGGCGGGCGTGGGTCGCGTCATCACAGGATTAGGGTTTGCGACTAACTGGTAAACGGTTTATAGTTCCCGGCGATCAGTTATGTACCCTCATTCATTCCTGTGGCACTACCTTTGGATTGCGCCCCACGCTCTCCAGATAGTTATTGCCATCATCATGATCCGGCGCAAGTTATTCCGGGAATTCCCGATGTTTCTGGCTTACACGATGTTTCAAGTCGTGCTGGAAGCAACTTTGTTCATCCTGGACCACAGCCCGGCGGTTTCCGGCTACCAGTACTGGGATGTATATTGGGCGGGCTCCGTAGTTAGCATTGCACTACGCTTTGCCGTGATTTCTGAGATATTCTCCCAGGTATTCAGTAGCTACCCTGGACTAAAGGAATTAAGTCGTGTGCTGTTCCGGTGGGCCTCGGCAGTACTATTACTGGTGGCGATTGTGGTGGCGGCGCACACTCCGAATGACGGCACATCTTCCTTCATGTCCGCGATTCATATTCTGGATCGGGCGGTGGGATTGATGCAGAGTGGCTTGTTGCTGCTCCTGATCGGGTTCTCTTCTTACTTTCGTCTTTCCTGGCGCAGCTTCACTTACGGCATCGCGATTGGTTTAGCACTTTTCTCCAGTATGGACCTGGCGACGGAAGCGGTTCGCACCGGACCGGTAGCCGGTTATATTTTCGATCTGGTTAACATGGCCACTTATCACTGCTGCGTAATGATCTGGCTGGTGTACTTACTGGTTCCGGAGACGGCGCGCCGGACGGTGAAAGAGCCACCGGAAAATAATCTCGAACAGTGGAACGCTGAATTGCAACGCCTGCTAATGCAATGATTGTTTCCTTCATCCTGGTGCTGGTCGCGATGGCGCTCCTGTTCCTGCTGCTCTACATGGAGGGCGGGAATAGCTTTTCCGTGAGATCGCTGGAAGATCTGGCGGTACAGACCAGGCCGGTCGACATCGAGGCCTTCCGCAATCTGATGGATCCGCAAGAAGAGGAGTTCTTGCGCGCCAACCTGCTCCCGCGGGATTTTCGCACCGTTCAAAGGGAGCGTCTGGGAGCGGCAGCGGAATATATCCGGAACACGACGCACAATGCGGCCGTTCTACTCCGCCTGGGTGAGGCTGCAGCACGGAGTACAGACCCGCGCATCGCGTTAGCCGGGCGACAGCTGATCGATAGTGCACTGCGGTTGCGTGCCTACGCCCTGCTATCGGTAACCAAGTTGTATCTCAGAATGGCGCTGCCGGAGGCTAGACTCTCTTACGGCCAACTAGCTGAGAACTATCAACATCTTAGTAGTTTGGCACGTCAACTCGCGCTCATGCAGTATCCCACTCACGCGGCTCGCCTCTCCGCGCTGCTCTAAGGATGTTGACCGCTAGTCTGACTCTTGTTCCGAAAACCTGAATTCCACAGGCTAGCGAGATGAACTCTGCGGAGTGCGCCTTGTTCCGGAAACGGAACAAGCGACAAAAATTAAAGGTTACTCGCGAGCTATTAGCGCTATAATCCTCCGCGCTTGGCGGCGATCAGGGTGGCTCGCATAGATTGAGTTCGGACAGTCACTTCGACACCAACGCAGATCTTCGTCGTTACGAGGCTCTGCTCGAGATGGCGGACTTGGTGGTCCATCATCAAACCCTGCCAGAACTGTTCGTCGCGATGGCCGAGCGCTTGCGACAGGTAGTAGCGGCCGAAGCCGCCAACTTCTCGCTTTACGATCCCACAAAAAATGTAATGCGCCTGCATCTCTGGCAGGGCAGCAGACTCGCTCCCGCTCCGTTGGAAGTTCCGGTGGAAGAATCACCATCGGGGTGGGCATGGCAGAATCAGCAACCCCTGGTGGTGCCCGACCTGACCTCAGAGTCGCGCTTTCTCCCGGTGATCAACACGCTGCTCGAGAGTGGAATGCGCTCGTATTGCTGGTTGCCGTTGACCACAGCGCAAAAGCGCCTGGGGACGCTGGGCCTGGGCAGTTCTCGAGCGAATGCCTACACCGAAAGAGACATGCATCTTCTGCCGCGGGTGGCGAAGCTGGTCGCCGTGGCGGTGGAGAACGCGCTGACCCGGGAGGCGCTGGCGCGGGAGAAGGAAAGGCTGCAGATGCTGTTGGAGGTCAACAACACGCTGGTGACAAACCGCGATCTGCAAAAGTTGTTTCCGGCGATTTCCGGTTTAATACGCAGAATGATCCGATACGACTATGCCAGCGTGGCAGTGTATGACGAAGGGGCACACTCGTTGTCCCTCTATCCGCTCGATTCCCCATTGACCAAAGGACTGGCGGGCACGGACACGACGGTTCCGGTAAAAGACACTCCGGCAGGCAGTGCCTTGATGGACCGGGAGACCAAGATTTTCTCTCGCGAAGATCTTATGGGAATTCAGTCCAGCTTCGTGAGCCAGATGCTGGAACAAGGCATCCAGTCGCTATGCTGTATACCGCTGACCACACGCAAGGGCGAACTGGGGACGCTAAATCTTGCCAGCAGACAGGACAAAGCCTTCGCGCCGCAAGACATTGGCTTTCTGCAGCAAGTGGCGGCGCAGGTGGCAGTCGCTCTGGACAATGCCCGAGCCTACCGTGAAATCGCACAACTTACGGAGAAACTGGCGAGTGAGAAACTTTACCTGGAAGAGGAAATTAGAACTGAACTTAACTTTGAAGAGATCGTCGGGGAAAGCCCGGCGCTAAAGCGGGTTCTGTCGCAGGCCCGAACGGTGGCGTCCAGCGATGCCACCGTGCTGGTCCTGGGGGACACGGGAACCGGGAAGGAACTGGTCGCGCGCGCGATTCATCGTATGAGTTCCCGCAAAGACCGGGTCTTCGTCAAATTGAATTGCGCCGCGATTCCCACCGGGTTGCTGGAGAGCGAACTCTTTGGCCACGAAAGAGGCGCCTTTACCGGCGCTATCAGCCAGAAGGTCGGGCGCCTGGAACTGGCGGACAAGGCGAGTTTGTTTCTCGATGAAGTAGGAGACATTCCGCTGGAGCTGCAGCCCAAGTTGTTACGTGTTCTCCAGGATCAGGAGTTCGAAAGGTTAGGCAGCACGCGCACGATCCGGGTCAACATACGGCTGATTGCGGCCACCAATCGTGACTTGGCCCAGATTGTGGCGAACAAGGAGTTCCGCAGTGACCTGTATTACCGGCTGAATGTCTTTCCCATCCGCATGCCCTCGCTGCGTGAACGGAAGACGGATATTCCTCTGTTAGTGCGGCATTTCGTGCAAAAATTCTCTCGCAAGATGAATAAGCAAATTGAGACCATCCCCAATAGCACGATGAATGCGTTAGTAAACTGGGAATGGCCCGGCAATGTCCGCGAGCTCGAGAACCTTATGGAGCGGTCCGTCATCCTCTCCGACGGTCCGGTGCTCAACGCTCCTTTGGCGGAGTTGGGCCATGTCCGCGAAAATGCGGACAGCGATGGCACGCTTGAAAGCCTGGAACGGGAGTACATTATTCGCGTGCTCCGCGAAACCAGGGGAGTGATCGCCGGTCCTCGCGGAGCTGCGATGCGACTGGGGATGAAGCGTACGACGCTGCAATCCAGAATTTTAAAGATGGGAATTTCCCGCCAAGAGTACGAGTGATACATTCCAGCAGCAAGTCCCAGATAACCAGATAGTTGGTGACGACCCATCGGCACCGTGCCGAAGTAATGGCAGACCAGGACGGAGCAAAGTCCGGTTACCGACTTGCGGTGAAGGACACTTAGTCTGTGTTCGCAATAGCTTAGAGGAGCGGCGGACTTTGGCCCTCAGGCTGCTATGGAAGGTTGGTCGGGCACTCACCCGTAGGTGCCAAGCGATAACCCAGAAATCATGCGAGGTTGCCACGATCCGGCTGGCGTACGCGAAGTTGGACGCCCGGACCCGAGGGTCGACGTGTTGCTTTCTGAGCGCAATCTACGGTCGGACAGGCCCCACCGAGAAAATCCCGTCCCCTTGAAGGTGATCGGCGGTGTGCGTGGGCTCCGCCCTGTCGTGCCACCCGACTTCGAACGCAGCGATCAGGCTTCTCGACTGGGGTTGGATTGGGCGCAAACCCGCCCAATGCCGGTGTTCTGGGGGCAGCCGGATGAGCCCTGCCTCGACCCTCTTTACCTGTTCGCGTGTGCCTTGCAGTGGCACAAGGAAGCAAATGCCAGCGCTGGCTGGGAACTGGTCAGCGGTCTGAGATCGTCAGGAGAAACCGGGCAGGTCGCCGCGGCGCTGCTGGCAGAGACCAAACATAGCAACCTGCGACTCTTGGATTTACCTTGCGCGAAGGCTGTTCCCAACAATCCTCCGCCGAATAGAGGCCCGTCAATACACTCGCGAGCAAGGCGGTGGCAAGAATGAACACTCCGTACGGATTAGAAATCATCGAAAACTGTGTCACGTGCAAATTGAGGAAGGACAAGTGGTTTTGTGGTCTTTCCCCCAACGTGCTTCGGGCCTTCAGCGATTCCAGCCACCTGAGCACGTATCCGGGAGGCGCGGTCTTATTCGTTGAGGGCCAGATGCCGCGCGGTGGGTTGGTGCTGTGCTCGGGCAAGGTCAAGCTTTCGACGACGTCTCGTGACGGCAAGGTGCTCATTCTCAAGATGGCCGTGCCGGGGGAAGCGCTGGGTTTGAGCGCGGTAATTTCAGGGACGCCGTACGAGGTGACGGCGGAAACAGCTGGACCGTGCCAGGTGAATTCCATCGACCGTGACTCCCTGATGCGATTGCTGGACAAGTATGGAGAATTGGGGTTGCACTCGGCTCAAGCCTTGAGCCGGGAATTTCAGTCCGCGTACCGGGAGATTCATGAGTTAGTGCTGGCCCGCTCCTCTGTGGGAAAGCTGGCGCGCCTTCTGCTTTCGTGGGGTAATGGCCGCGAGAGAGAGGGCGGGACCACCGAGATTCGGATCAAGTCCAGTCTCACGCACGAAGAGATAGCGCAGATGATTGGTTCATCGCGGGAAACGGTGACTCGTCTGTTGAGCGAACTCAAAAAGAAGGAAATGATTCGTCTGGAAGGTTCGACATTAGTAATCCGCAATCGAATTGCTTTGGAAGCGCTGGCTGCGTAGCAGTGGTTGGCAGCCCTTCGGCGGCCGAGCCTCCCGGCAGGCCGCCTCCCCCTCGCGCCCAGAGAGGCTTCCAAAAGCGATTTGGTCGTGTGGTCGCGCGCGACTCGCCCGCGGCCACACGTACCCCTACAATCCAAACAATTCACGCAGGCGCTTGGTTTGGGCCCTGCTCACGGGGATTTCGGTCTGCTTTTTGTCGTCCATACGAAGTTGGTAGGAACTCTTGAACCAAGGGACGACTTCCTTGATGCGGTTGATGTTCACCAGGTAGGAGCGGTGAGCACGCCAGAAGAGATTGGGATCGAGACTGTCTAACAGCTCTTCCAGAGTGCGACAGTTGGATTGTCCTTCCATGCCATTGGGTCCGCTGGTCACGACCGTTATGACGCCCTCTTCGATCGAGGCGAATCCGATGTCCTTCTGATTGACCAGAAACAGACGGCCCCCGGCCTTGATCAGAATCTTGGAAGCCTGCGGTTTCTGCGATTCCAGCATCCTGACCAGGGTTTCCAATTTGTCTGAGGAAGCGGCGCCGGACTCCAGTTTGGCCCGCACTTTCTGAACCGATTGTGCGACCCGCTTCTTGTCGAAAGGCTTAAGAAGGTAGTCGACGGCATTTACCTCGAAAGCCTTCACCGCATACTGGTCGAAGGCGGTGGCGAAGACGATCTTGGGCAGAACGACTTTCTTGTCCAGCAGCTTCTTGATGACGCCAAAACCGTCGAGACCGGGCATTTGCACGTCGAGAAAGACCAGGTCAGGGTTATGTTCGCGGATGAGGTTGACGCCTTCCACTCCGTTTTTGCCCTGGGCGACTACGTCCACGTCGCCGACGTCTTTTAGCAGAAAGGCGAGTTCGTCGCGGGCAAGCTGCTCATCGTCCACGATTACGGCGGACAGGGGCATTCCAACTCCTCACAGGCGCAATCCGAGTATATCGGGCGGTGGTTCAAAGTGCCAATGAAAGCGGACCTCGGGCGTCGGACCTCGGACCTCGCGAACCTCGGACCTCGGGCCTCAGACCTCAGACCTCGGACTTCTGTCCGCTGAGTGCGGCTGCACAGACCTAAGAGCTTTTAACCGCAGAGGACGCTGAATTAGCAGAGAGCGCGAAGAAATTCTTGTGAGACTAACATCTCTGAATTGCGGTTGTAAGGGCGAGGTCCGACGCCTGACGCCTGAGGTCTGACGCCGGGCGGCGAAGGTCTGATCCCCGACGTCCGAGGTCTGACGGCCGATGTCCGCCGTCCGGGTCCTGCGGTAAACTGGCGGTTCGATGAATTACATCTACGGGATCAACGCCGTTGCCGAAGCGCTGAAGGCGCGCGGGCGGTCGTTCGAATGGGTCGGCGTGTTGAAGGAGCGTCATGACCTGCGCTTGCAACGCGTGGTGGAGGAATGTCGGCGGAACGGTGTCGCGGTGCGCTTTCTGCCGCGCCCGGAACTGGATCGCATGGCCGGAAATAATGCCCATCAGGGTGTAGTGGCCATTACTTCGGGCAAACACTACAACGATCTCGATGACGTGGTTGCTGCCAAGCGGGGGCAGTATTCGCTCATCGTGGTGCTGGACGGAATTGAGGATCCGCACAATCTCGGCGCTATTCTGCGCACCGCCGATGCTTCCGGAGCGGATGGCGTGGTAATTCCGGAGCGCCGTGCGGCGGGTGTGACCGCAACCGTGACCAAGGCCTCGGCCGGCGCCAGCGAGCACCTTCCCATTGCCAAAGTTACAAACATTGCGCGCACCCTGGAAGACTTAAAGGAAAAACACTTGTGGATCGTCGGCCTCGATGAGCGCGGTAAACAAAGTTACGACGCGCTCGACTACAACATGGATTGCGCGATCGTGCTCGGGTCCGAAGGTAAGGGCGTACACGACCTGGTGGCGAAGAAGTGCGACTTTCTGGTTTCTATTCCGATGCTGGGGAAGGTGCCGTCCCTGAACGTGTCGGTTGCGGCGGGAGTCATGCTTTATGAAATCGTACGACAGCGCAGGAAAAAGGCGACGGGTACGAGATGAAGTTTTTCCACGTCTGCTGCGTTCTCTGGAGTCTGGCGGCCCAGGTCCGCGCTATCGATCGCGAAGCCTTTACTTTTACCAACTACAGTCTCGATGTTCGGATTGAGCCGGAGCAACAGAGGCTAGCAGTGCGGGGTGACCTCACTTTACGAAACGATTCGGCAACAGCGCAAAAAAATATTTCACTGCAGATTTCTTCCAGCCTAGGCTGGCGATCGATCCAGCTCGACGGCAAGCCGGTGCAGTTTGTTACCCAACCCTACGCATCCGACATCGATCACACCGGAGCCCTTTCCGAAGCGCTCGTGACTCTGCCCAAAGAAGTTCCGCCGAAGGGCACGGTGGACCTGGAGATCGGGTACGAAGGTGTCATCGCGCTGGATGTGACCCGGCTAACACGAATCGGTATGCCCGAGGAGGTGGCCAGGCACAGCGATTGGGACCAGATCGGCAAGTCGTTTACCGCGGTGCGCGGCATCGGGTATGTGGCGTGGTACCCGGTGGCAACGGAGGCGGCGAATCTGTCAGAAGGAAACAGCGTGTTCGAGACGGTCGCGCGATGGAAGGCACGCGAAGTGCAGGCGTCGCTGAAGATCAAGCTAAGTCATTCCGGTGAAGGCACGCCGACGATCCTGTTGTGCAATGGCGAGGCCGGAGGCTTGCGAACCTATGAACAGATGGGGAAAGGTTATCAAAGCGTGACCGAGTGTGCGTTTCAACCGCTGGCGGAAGCTGTGCCGCTTTTTGCGATTGGCAACTATGACAGTATCGACCGTCCATCGATGAATATCTCCTACATTCCGGATCACAAGGCGGAGGCTGAGAATTATGCACTGGCAGCGCAGCTGGCCGCTTCTTTTGTGACCGAGTGGTTTGGCACTCCGAAAGGGCGAAGTGAAGTTAAAGCGGAGGTGGTCGAGCTAAAGGATCCTGGGGCTGCGCCGTATGAAAGTGGAAGCCTGCTGCTGACTCCACTCAACAACGATTCCAAGCTGGCCCAGCTTACGGCAGTTCACCAGCTCACGCATTCCGCCTTTTACTCGCCACGTCCGTGGATCTACGAAGGGCTGGCGCATTTTGCTCAGGCTCTCTATCGAGAGCGGGAGAACGGGCGCGAGGCTGCGCTCGACTTCATGGGACTACATCGCACGGCAATAGCGGAGGCGGAGACGGCATTGGCGGGAGGGCGAACTCAAGGCAGTGTTTCTAGTGAGGCGTTGATCAGCACCAGCATCGAAGAGCTCTACCGCAGCAAAGCTATGTACGTGTGGTGGATGCTGCGCGACATGATCGGAGAAGATGCGCTGAGGAAAGCGATCGCCGCCTATCTACCTGACGCCGACAAAACGCCTTCCTATGTGCAGCAACTGATCCAGCAGCAAACCAAACGCGAGCTGGGATGGTTTTTCGACGACTGGGTCTACCGCGATCACGGCCTGCCGGATTTTCGTGTGGCGGCGGTGTATCCCCGGGAGATGTCAGGGAATAATTATGTGGTCACAGTCACAGTGGAGAATCGTGGCGATGCGGGCGCCGAGGTGCCGGTGACTCTCAATATGGAACAAGGGCAGGTCACGAAGAGGCTGGAAATCCGCGCCAAGACGGAGGAAACCATCCGTTTCGAGGCAGTCTCTATTCCCCGTGAAATTGTGGTGAACGACGGCAGCGTGCCGGAGAGCGACCTGAGGAATAATGTGTACAAGGTTGAAATTCCGGGAAAGACGAGGTAAAGACTTCAGATTGGAGATTTTAGATTTCAGATTGAAGCCGCAAGAGTGACAGCTGGCTGCGAGTTTTGAACAATCTGAAATCTGACATCACAAATCTGAAATGATTTTCGTTTTCCCGTGGAGGAAGGCTTGGCATATATCCAGTTTCTGGGCGCGGCGGGCACCGTTACCGGCTCCAAGCATCTGATCAACACCAATGGTTCGGGCGTCGTTGGTTCAGACAGTGGCGGGAGCGTCGGGTATCAGGCACTGATCGATTGCGGCATGTTCCAGGGCGCCAAGGAATGGCGGGAGCGCAACTGGCAGAATACTCCGGTTCCGGCAAACGGGATTGACGCTGTGATTCTGACCCATGCGCACCTCGACCATTGCGGCTGGATTCCGCGGCTCGTGAGAGAAGGCTTCCATGGCCCAATTTATGCCACGCCGTCGACGATCGATCTGTGTGGCATCATCCTTCCCGACTCTGGCCATCTTCAGGAAGAAGATGCGAATTTCCATAACCGGCATAAGACGTCAAAACACGATCCCGCCTTGCCGCTTTATACGCTGGCTGAAGCAGAGGCTAGCCTGCAGTATTTCCGTCCGGTGCAGTTTGAAGAAACTGTGAAGCTCTCGCCCGAGCTCTCCTTTCGCTTTGTCCCGGCAGCTCACATTCTTGGGTCTTCGATGGTGGAGCTCAAGCTCAACCTGAATGGTCAAGCCAAGAGACTCTTGTTCACGGGCGACATCGGTCGCGTGCGAGATAATAACGTAGCACCCGGCAAAGTTGTTCGCTCAGGTCCTACGGAAGGGGAGACGGCCGACCTTCTGGTGATGGAGTCCACGTACGGCAACCGGCAGCACCCTTCGGACGACCCACGGCCAAAATTAGCCGAGATCATTCGGCAGACGGTGCAGCGTGGTGGCAGCGTGGTGGTGCCGGCATTCGCCGTCGAGCGCACCCAGAAATTCGTCTTTATGGTGAAGGAACTGATGGAATCCGGGCAGATTCCGCGCATTCCGGTGTATTGCGACAGTCCCATGGCCATCAAGGCGGTTGAGGTTTTCCTGAAGCACAAGGAAGAATGCACTGATGAAACGTGCCGGCTGATTGCGCAATTCGGCTCACCGCTGCAGTGGCCTGGTTTCACATTCGCATCGACCACCGAAGACTCGAAAAAGATCAACGCGACAAAGTATCCGGCGATTATTATTTCATCCAGCGGAATGGTGACCGGAGGCCGCATCCTGCACCACTTGATGCAACGTCTGCCGGATCCGAAAAACACCGTGATTTTCATCGGATTCCAGGCGCCGGGGACGCGCGGATCCACCATCAAGAGCGGCGCGGCGGAGGTGCGCATATTCGCTGAGACAGTGCCTATCCGGGCGCAGATCGTGACCTTTGAACAATTCAGCGACCACGCCGACACGCCGGAACTTCTGGAATGGCTGCGCACTTTTACCTCCAAGCCCGGAGTTACATATCTGGTGCATGGTGAGCCCGCGGCGTCGTCCCAGCTTCGCGAAACCATGACGAAAGAGCTGGGTTGGAATGTGCAGATAGCGGAGTGGATGGAGAAAGTCAGTGTGTAATTGAGAGATTGGGTAATTTGGTAATTGGGCAATTGGAAAGCGCTGCGCCTTTCAATTGCTCAATTACGCAATTGCTCAATTACTCAATGTAGGGAGCTGTTATGACGGAGAGCGAACTCAAGAAACATCTTGAGGCGGCGGAGAAGAGTCCGAAGCAGATCGCCGCAGCCGTGTCAGGCCTGCCGGAAAAGACGCAGCGCTATAAACCCTCTCCGGAGAAGTGGTGCATTCTGGAGATACTGGGTCACCTTGCCGATATCGAGATCGTGTACGGGTACCGCCTGCGCCAGATGCTTGCGGACAAGAAGCCGGTGATCGCGCCCGTGGACCAGAATGACTGGGCACGGAACCTTGGCAGCATGGAGACTCCGCCTGCCGAAATGATTGCGCTCTACGGACTGAATCGCCACGCCAATCTGAGGCTGCTGCAACGCCTGAAACCTGAGGATCTGGCGAAATCGGCCTATCACCCTGAGCTGGAGAAGGAATTTACCGTCGCGGAAATGATCGAGCGGATGGGGACGCATGGGGAGAGTCATCTGGCGCAAATTGAAAGACTGAAAAAAGAAGCGGGAGCCCGGATTTCGGACGTCAGACGTCGAACCTCGGAACCATGACGCGGGAGGTCCGAGGCCCGAGGGCAGACGTCCTACATATAGGTGCTCGTGTACTGGACCAGTGCTTCCAGCTTGGCAGCTGCGTTACCTGAGTCGATCGATTGCGACGCCAGTGGCAAGGCATCTCCCAGATGGTCGGCTCTTCCGGCGGCGACCAGCGCGGCGGCCGCGTTCAGCAGGACCACATCGCGCCGAGCGGAATTATTTCCGGCAAGAACCTCACGAATGATGGTGGCGTTGGCCTCGGCGTCACCGCCGGAAATGTCTTCGAGCTGGGCACGCTTGATTCCGAACTCCTCCGGCGTGACTTCGTAACTGCGAACGTTGCCATCGCGTACTTCGGCGATGCGGGTAGCTCCTGTAACCGTGATCTCATCCAGGCCGTCCAGTCCGTGTACGACCAGGGCGCGATGAAGACCCAACATGCTGAGCGCCTCGGCCAGTTTTTCCACCAACTCCACGGAATACACGCCAACTACCTGTGCCGAAGCGCGAGCCGGATTGGTGAGCGGGCCCAGCAGGTTAAACACGGTGCGCAAGCGGAGTTCGCGGCGCGCCGGCTGTACATATTTCATAGCCGAATGCATGGCGGGTGCAAAGAGAAACACCATGCCTACTTCCTCGAGACACGTGGCCAGAACCGCCGTCGGCAGGCTGATCTTCACGCCCAGCGCTTCCATTACGTCGGCTGAGCCGCATTTGGAGCTCAGACTGCGATTACCGTGCTTGGCCACCCGCACCCCGGCTCCTGCGACCACGAACGCGGTGGCGGTGGATATATTGAACGTGCCGGACGCGTCGCCGCCGGTGCCGCAAGTGTCAACCAGCGCGTCGCGTCCAGTTCCGCTGACTGCCAGAGTGGGATGTTCATGAACGGGCAGCGGCTCTGCCGCGGCACGGATGGCTTCGGCAAATCCAACAATCTCTTCGACGGTTTCGCCCTTCATGTGCAGGGCGACCAGCAGAGCTGCGATTTGTGCGTCGGTGGCACTGCCGGAAAAAACCTCGGTCATAACCACCCGCGCTTCCTCGCGCGTGAGCGATTCACGATTGTTGGCAATGCGCTGCAGGGCATCAGTGATCATGGGGTTGGAGGTAAGCTTAACATCGCGTCAGGGGTCGGCGAGGCCGGTGAATAGCAAAGCTGGATCGCGCCTCAAGAGATTTCCGTGGGCCGAAGAGAATTTTCGAATGTTCAAAACCGAAGTCAAGAGCGGCGGGTGAGGCCGCCCGGCACACATGAGTTTGCTCAATGACTCACGCCTTCGATAGAATCGACGTTGCCACCCGCTGCCCAAAGCTGCAAGCCAGACTTTGCCGATAGGTCCGGTCAGGAATCAATATGAAAATTCACGAATACCAGGCCAAGGAAATCCTGAAGAGGTACGAGGTCGCAGTACCTCGCGGTGAAATGGTCGAAAGCCAGGAGGGGGCGCAAGCAGCGGCAAAGAAGTTATTCGAAGCGGGTGCCACTGGAGTTGTGGTCAAGGCGCAGATCCATGCCGGCGGACGCGGCAAGGGTGGCGGCGTGAAAATTGCCAAATCCGTCGAGCAGGCCACTGAACTGGCGGGCAAGATTCTCGGGATGACGCTGGTGACGCACCAGACCGGTCCGGAAGGCCGTATTGTGCGGCGGCTTCTAATCGAAGAAACGTTACCCATTGAGAAGGAACTCTATTTGGGAATTGTGGTTGACCGCGGTCAGGCCCGGTCGGTATTTATGGCCTCCGCGGGGGGTGGTATGGAAATTGAGCAGATAGCCGCTGAAAATCCTGCGGCCATCCTCAAGGAATACATCGATCCGGGCATGGGCCTGGAGGCTTTTCAAGCGCGTAAGCTGGCATTCGCACTTGGCCTGAAGCCGCAGCAAATCAATCCAGCCGTCCAGTTCATGACTGGCTTGTACAAGGCATTCGAGGAAACAGACTCTTCGCTGATGGAGATCAATCCGTTTATTACGTGCACCGATGGGCGTCTGTTCGCGCTCGATGCCAAGATGAATTTCGATGACAACGCGATGTTTCGGCATGCGGGACTCCGCGAGTTGCGCGACGTCACCGAAGAAGATCCGCTGGAGGTTGAGGCTTCCAAGTACAGCTTGAACTACATCAAGCTGGACGGAAATGTGGGCTGCATGGTGAACGGCGCCGGCCTTGCCATGGCGACCATGGACATCATCAAGTACGCTGGTGGCATGCCTGCGAATTTTCTGGACGTGGGTGGGGGCGCGAACGCTGAACAGGTGACGCACGCGTTCGAAATCCTGCTCAGCGACAAGAATGTGAAGGCAGTGTTGATTAATATTTTTGGCGGCATCCTGAGGGTGGACACGCTGGCGACCGGCGTGGTCGAAGCCGCCAAGAAGACCCAGATCCAGCTTCCGATCGTTCTGCGACTGGAGGGTACGAACGTCGAGGCCGGGCGTGAGATTCTGAAGCAGTCAGGGTTGAATTTCATTGTCGCCGAGACTATGAAAGATGCGGCGGAGAAAGTAGTGGCAGCGGCGAGCGCAGCCTAGCACGGCGAACGCATCGGGGTAGGGTCCTTCGACTCCGCATTTCGTTCGCTTAGCGAACAGAATGCTGCGCTCAGGATGACAGGGTTTTGAAAGCAGATACGACTCCATGAGCATTCTGGTAGATAAATCGACGCGGGTGATCGTGCAGGGTCTGACCGGGCGGGAAGGTACATTTCACGCCAAGGCCTGTGCGGAATATGGAACCCAGATTGTCGGCGGGGTCACTCCCGGCAAGGGCGGGACCACACACGAAGGCTGGCCGATCTTCAACACTGTGCAGGAAGCCGTGAACCAGACTGCGGCGGATACTTCGGTGATCTTTGTGCCGCCGCCGTATGCCGCGGATGCCATCATGGAAGCGGCCGACGCCGAACTGGAATTGATCGTCTGCATTACCGAGGGCATTCCTACGCTCGACATGGTCCGCGCCTGGGAGTTTCTGCAAAACCGGCGATCGCGGTTGATCGGGCCCAATTGCCCCGGCATCATCTCGCCGGGACATTGCAAGATCGGCATCATGCCGGCCCGGATTCACAAAGAGGGACCGGTGGGTATCGTCTCGCGCTCCGGGACCCTCACCTACGAGGCCGTGTATCAACTGACCACGCGAGGCATCGGACAGTCCACTGCCATCGGTATTGGCGGAGACCCTATTATCGGGACCAATTTTCTGGACGCTCTGGAGCTCTTTAATCGCGACCCGCGGACAGAGGCGGTGGTGATGATTGGCGAGATCGGTGGCAATGCCGAAGAGGCTGCGGCGGAATACGTGCAACGGCACATGAAGAAACCGGTGGTTGGCTTTATCGCCGGCCAGACCGCGCCTCCGGGACGCCGCATGGGGCATGCCGGGGCGATCATCTCTGGCGGCAAAGGGACGGCTGCCGAGAAAATCAAGGCCATGGAAGCAGCCGGGATACGCGTGGCCAAATCGCCGGCCGACATCGGGGAGACTGTGGCCGCTGTGTTAGGAGTGAAAGTTTAAGATCCAGTTGTCAGATACCAGTTCCCGGTTCTCAGACGACGTTCTCAGAAGAAAAAGGAATAACGACCAACGACAAATGAAAACACTTCAACGCACTCTCACCATTGTTAAACCTGACGCTGTCCGCAAAAAGGCAATCGGCGACATCATCGAACAATTCGAGAAGAATGGCTTCAACATCCTGTGTATGAAGATGCTGGAGATATCCAAGCATCAGGCGGAGCAGTTCTACGCCGTGCACGCGAGTAAGCCATTCTTCAATTCGCTCACTGACTTCATGTCCAGCGGCCCTATTGTGGCTTTGGCGCTGGAGAAGGAAAACGCCATTGCCGACCTGCGCAAGCTGATGGGCGCCACCAATCCGGCGAACGCGGAGGAAGGCACTATTCGGAAAAAGTGGGCCACCAGTATCGAGTACAACGCGATTCATGGCTCCGATGCAGATGACGCCGCGCGATTTGAGTTGAGCTTTTTCTTCGCAGGATACGAACTGGGGCAGTAAAGAATTGAGCCAGAAGCCAGAAGCCAGGAGCTGCTTTCCATGCCGTTGGTTCAAGTGACAATGCTGACCGGTCGCACCGCCGACCAAAAACGCAAGCTGGCACAGCGCATTACCGACGCGATGGTGGAAGAGGCAGGCGCTCGCCGCGAGGCCATCGTGGTGGCTTTCCACGAAGTGTCGAAGGAGAGTTACGCTTCTGGTGGGGTGCTGATGGTGGACAAGGGAAAGTGATGCCTTTCCGGAAAAACGCGGGCGAGGGCGCCCGCGCCACACGATCAGCTTAGCGGCTCGTAGAGATGACCTTCCACACGGTCAGCAAGTTTCGGTAGGTCCTTTTTTGCGTACTGCAGGAAATGAGGCGCGGCGCGGTGGGCTTCGAGCGCAGCGTCGTCCTTGTACTGCTCGTAGATGAAGAAGCGGCGTGGTTCGGTCTTGTGGCGGTGCACCACGTACATGATGCAGCCGGGTTCCTTGCGAGACTCTTCGGTAAGCTTGGAAAAAAATGCAGACACCTCAGCTTCCCGGTTTACTTTCGCCATCCAGGTTACCGCCAGAACGACCATCACTTGCTCCGTTCGCTAGATTTTTCCCGAAACTCCAGCGGCCTGACCGGTTAATGCTTTGAGTTCAGCCGCGAAGCTGTCCACAAATATAGTCTGCTCCCGCCCCGGTCCGGTAGAGACCATGCCAATGCGGGCTCCGCTTTCCTGTTCGAGAAAGGTCAGATACTCCTGCGCCGCCTTGGGCAGCTTCTTGAACTGCGTGACCCCCTGCGTCGAAGTACGCCACCCGGGCAGGGTTTTATAGATGCACTCGATTCCGTCAAACCCGCTTCCGTGCGCGGGAATTTCCGCAGTTACCTTACCATCGATCTTGTACCCGACGCACACCGGAATCTCGTCGAGTTCATCCAACACGTCCAGCTTGGTGACTACCAGCCAGGAGATGCCGTTAATCATGCCAGCGTAACGCAACAGTGGCAAATCGAGCCAGCCGCAGCGGCGGGGGCGTCCGGTCACGGCGCCATACTCGTTGCCCCGGGCGCGGAGCAAGTCCCCCTGATCATTGAGCGCCTCCGCGGGAAACGGTCCGCCGCCCACGCGGGTGCAATACGCTTTGGTCACGCCGATTACGGTGTCAATGGCGGTAGGAGCCACCCCGGTTCCAATGACGGCGCCGCCGGAAGTGGCACTGGAGGAAGTCACGAAGGGATAGGTGCCATGATCGATATCGAGCATGGTGCCCTGCGCTCCCTCGAACATCACCGACTCGCCCTGAGCCAGGGCCTGATTCAGCAGGGCAGCGGTGTCGCACACAAACGGGGCTACCTTCGCCGAGGCTTCGGCGTATTCCTGATACATCTTGTCCGGATCGAGCGGTTCGGAGTTGAACAACGCATGCGCGATCATGTTTTTCTCGTGGCAGGCGTTTTCGATGTGAGTCCGGAGAAGTTTCAGGTCGAGCAGGTCGGCCACGCGTAACCCGCGCCGGCCCATCTTGTCCTCGTAAGCTGG
Organism: Terriglobia bacterium; assembly: GCA_963801545.1. Classification (GTDB taxonomy): domain Bacteria; phylum Acidobacteriota; class Terriglobia; order Terriglobales; family Acidobacteriaceae; genus JAIQFF01. The sequence goes on from CAWDFF010000002.1 coordinate 41,525, forward strand.
CCCGATGCCGCGGGAGGTGGTGCCGATCTTGACTCGTCCGGGAGCATTTTCCGACGCCAGCTCGATCATGCGATGGTAGGGAAGAATCACGTGAGCGCGGTTGCTAACGAACAGGCTGCCATCGATTTTCACGCCGGTCTCGCGGAGAGCGGCGACCTCCTTGAGGAATGCTACCGGGTCGAGCACCACCCCGTTGCCGATTACACTACGGCAACCGGAACGCAAAATGCCGCAGGGCACCAGCTGCAGAATAAATTTCTTCCCATTGATAATGACGGTGTGTCCGGCGTTGTGTCCGCCGGCATAACGGACCACGACACGGAAATCTTCCGAGAGCACGTCGACGATCTTGCCCTTGCCCTCGTCGCCCCACTGCGCACCTACGATGACCGCAGTCTTACCGTTCTTCAAAGCGAGCTCCGTGGAACAGGATCGCGGCCGCCCCCGGCCGCATTGCGGGGTCGCACACACTCCATGCCCGCGAAGAACTGCGTCACATTGAATTGCAGGGAAAGACGGGGCTGATGTGTACCGATAATGATAACTCGCGGGACAGGGGATGAGCAATTCTGAATGCAGTCGTCAGTCGTCGGCCCTCAGTCGGCGGGCTAAGGCTTGGCTGACGACGGAAGACTGACGACTGTAGACTGGTTTCCATGCCTGAACTTCCTGAGGTTGAGACCATCGCGCGTGGCCTGGCTCGCCGGGTCACCGACGACGTGATCGAGTCAGTCTGGCTGGGATCGAAACCCGAGCCGCTGAAATCCTCCGCGGCTGAGATCGCAGCTACGCTTGAATCGCGGCGTATCGCGGGAGTGCGCCGGGTGGGAAAACATATTGTGGTGGATCTGGAGTCGGTGGGTGTGCGGCGGGCGCCCCTTCGACAAGCTCAGGGCAGGCTCGCGGCAGCCAAAAGGCTCAAGCGAAAAAGCAAAGCAGCGGGCGAGGGCGCCCGCCCCACACAAGCAAACACTCAGCCGACCGCTCAGTGGATCGTTCACCTGGGGATGACTGGGCGCCTGCTGGTTAGTGAGCCCGGTGTGGAAATCGCAAAACATACGCATGCGGTTGTGAAGCTGGCCTCGGGCAGGGAATTGCGTTTCGTCGATCCGCGGCGCTTCGGACGTCTGAGTGTGGCGCATGGTTTTGAAGCGGGTGGCTCCGAGCCGCTTGAGGTTTCGCTGGATCAATTCGTCCGCCTGTTTCGTGGCCGTAAGACGCCCATCAAGAGTGCCTTGCTGAATCAGAAGCTGTTGCGCGGCGTCGGCAATATCTACGCGGATGAGGCTTTGTTCCGGTCGGGCATTCGGCCTCGGCGACGAGCTGCGTCGCTCAGTCGCGAGGACCTGCGACGGCTTCACGCTGCCCTTCAGGAAGTGCTGCGCGAGGCAATTTCGCTGGGGGGCTCCTCGATCTCGGACTACGTGGATACCGATGGTGAAGAAGGATTCTTTCAACTGCAGCACCGGGTCTATGGCCGGGAAGGCGAACCGTGCCTGGTCTGCAAATCTCCGATCAAGCGGGTGGTGATTGCGGGTCGCAGCAGCCACTACTGCCCGAAGTGTCAAAAGTAGCGCCGGCGTTCCTTCGATTTCACTCAGGACAGGCCCGCCGGCCGGAGTGCATCTTGCCTCGGCGGTGAGGGCGGGACGCCGGCGCTACGTTGCACTCTGCAATCTAAAATCTGCAATCTAGAATTTGGTACTCTACGGTCTCACCTATGAACAACTTTTCCATCGGTGTCGACCTTGGCGGGACCAACCTCCGCATCGCCGCCGTCAACCAGCAAGGCCATCTGATGGAAAAGGTCACGCTTGGGACTCGGGTGGCACTGGGCAAGGACCATGTCATCAACGAGATGTGCGATGCAATTCATCTGCTCACCGCTAAATATAGGAATACCGCATCGCTGCAGGGGATCGGCATCGGAGTGCCGGGCATTATTGACATGAAGACGGGAACGCTGCGAGAGTCGCCCAATTTGCCGGGCTGGGCGGAATCTCCGGTGCAAGCGCAGATCGAGCGCCTGCTGAATACGCGGGTGATTCTCGAGAACGACGCCAACGTCGCTGCCCTGGGTGAAAAGTGGTTGGGCGCGGGGCGAGATGTGGATGACATGATCATGTTGACGCTTGGGACCGGCGTGGGCGGTGGGATCGTGCTCGGCGGGCGTATCTGGCACGGCATGACCGGGATGGCGGGCGAGTTTGGCCACATGACGGTGGAGCCTGAGGGGCCTCCCTGCGGCTGCGGCAACCGCGGGTGCGTGGAGCAGTATGCCTCGGCCACTGCGGTCGTCCGCATGGCGAAGGAGGCGATTGCGTCGGGCCGCGCACCCGAGTTGGCCAGCGCGGCAAATTCCGATCCGGAATTCAGCGCCAAGGCGGTTTACAACCTCGCGATTCAGGGAGACGAGGAAGCCAGGCGAATTTTCGGCCGGGTGGGACGCGCGCTGGGAATCACCATCGCGAACCTGGTGAACGCGTTCAATCTTCCCATGTACGTTATTGGGGGAGGAGTATCCAGCGCGTGGCAGGCGTTTGCGCCGTTTATCTTCGAAGAATTGCGGCAGCGCTCCCTGGTCTATGCGGCCACCGCTCCCAGTTCACTGCAGCCGGGTGATTACCGTGCGAAGGGGCAGATCGCCGCGGACGGTCCGACCAGGACGATTGTTACGCTTGCGTTATTGGGCAGCGACGCCGGCTTGTATGGCGCCGCTCAACTACCGATGACCCCTGGCCGGCAGTGAGTCCGCTAGGGATGCTTCAATTTCCGGAGCACCCTCAAGAGTGCATCGTTCTGCTCCGGAGTGCCGATCGTGATGCGAATGGCTTGGGGAGCGCCCCACGGCGCCAGCGCGCGAACCACGATGCCCTCGGCCTGCAGGTGTGCGGCAAGATTGCCGGCCTCCTCGCCCAGATCGCAATACAGGAAATTCGCCCAGGTCACGGTCGTCGAATACCCGAGCTCGGAAATTGCAGGAACCAGCCGTTCCGCCTGAGCGGTGTTGTTTTCAACTGCCTTCCTGATATGTGGCGAGTCCTCCAGCGCTGCCAAGGCTGCAGCCTGCGCCAGGTTCGAAACGCAGTACATCGCACGCTGGCGAGAGATGAGCGCGATTAGCTCAGCCGGGGCAATCCCGTACCCGACTCGCACTCCGGCCAGTCCATGGACTTTGGAAAATGTCCGCAACACTACGACTCTGCGGCCCTCGTGCACGTAGTCCAGAGAATGCGAATATTTCACGTCGGCGCCTGACCGCAAAATCGGCAGCAAACTCGTAGTAGGCTTCGTCCAGAACGACGACGACATGTTCCGGGATCTGCTTCAGGAAGTGATCAACTTCTTCGGAGGTGACGAGGGAGCCGGTGGGATTGTTGGGATTGGCGAGAAAGATAAGCCGGGTGTTGCGGTTCACAGCGGCGGCAATTGCGGGCAGATCAAAGCCGTTTCGGCGCACGGGGACTTCGATCAACTGGGCATTCGCCGCCTGCGTCGCCAGGCGATACACGATGAAGGACCGCTCGCTGGTTAGGGCGTTCAGGCCGGTCGCTAGGAACGTCCGAGCGAGCATGCCCAGAAACTCTGTGAGACCGCCCGCGACCAGAACTTGTTCGATTTTTACGCCGTGATGTTCGGCAAGCTTGAGACGTAAGGTGGACGCCTCGTCATCCGGATAGCTGCTGGAATCGGCCAGCGCCGCTTGCATGGCCTTCGCAGCGAGTGGCGAGGGTCCGAACGGGTTCTCGTTCGAATCCAGCTTGATCATGCTTTGAACCTGGCTCGACGTAGGCACGGGCGTCCCGCCCGTGCATCCCGAAATAGCCCAGTCATTTGATGGCAGATTTCAGGCGAGCAACTTCCTGAACCGTCAAATGGCGAAATTTTCCCGGAGGAACGTCCAGTTGCAGCGGCCCGTAGCGCACTCGCTTGATTTTCTCCACATGATGGCCGACCGCCTCGAACATTCGTCGAATCTGCCGGTTCTTGCCTTCGATCAGGGTGACCTCGTACCAGGGATTGTCCGCCTCGCGAATGGGCTTAATCTTGGCGGGCGCTGTCTTGGATCTTCTGCCACCCTTGGATTGAATGAAGACTCCGGAGCGGAGTTTGGCTAATCCGTCTGCCGAGGGCGTGCCCGCGACCTTTACCAGGTAGGTCTTGGAGACGTGCGAAGAAGCCTTCATGAGTGCGGCTGCGAGTTCACCGTCGTTGCTAAGCAGCAGCAGGCCTTCACTGGCGTAGTCGAGACGTCCCACTGGATACACTCGAACGCCCACGCCGCGAAGCAGGTCCATGACTGTCGGCCGCCGTTCAGGATCGGTAACCGCGGTGATGTATCCCTTCGGCTTGTTCATCAGCAGATAGACATTCTTCTGCGCGCCATGCAGCAACTTGCCGCTTACCCGGATGTGATCGCGCTCGGCGTCGGCCTTGCTGCCCAGTTCCGTGACCACTTGTCCGTTTACGGAGACGAGCCCGCCGGCAATCAGCTGTTCCGCCTTGCGGCGTGACGCGATTCCCGCGGCGGCGATAATCTTTTGCAGACGTTCAGAGGGCATGGGAAATTCAGCAGCGTCTCGGTGGAAAACGTAGCTGGCTCCAAGGGATTTGGCCGAGCTCAAGTTTCAAGAAGAGCTATGCGGCCGGGTCATTCTCACCCGCGGCATGCGATTCGGCGGAAGCCAGCTCGTTCTCCGAATCAGCCGCCTCGGGCTCGGATTCAATTTGTGCGGCACCGGCGCCGGCAGAAGTTGTCTCTTTCGCTTCCGCATCTTCCGACAGGGGCAGCATTTCGGTCTGAAACGATTCCGCCACCAGCTTCTCGAACTCTTCCATGCTGGGCAGTTCGCTCACGTCCTTGAGGCCAAAGCGCAGCAGGAATTCTTTTGTGGACTTGTAAAGAATGGGCCGGCCGATGACCGCCTTCCGTCCCGCTGTAGTGATCAGTTTGCGATCCAACAGCGTGGCGATGACGCCGCTCGAATCTACGCCACGAATTTCGCTGATCTCGGGAACCGTGACCGGCTGTTTGTATGCAATTACGGCGAGAGTCTCAAGCGCAGGTAGAGAAAGCCGAATGGGTGGTTTCAGACTCTTGGCAAAGTCGCGCACCAGGTCATGATGTTCCGGTTTGGTGGACATCCGGTATCCACCCGCCACCTGGCGGATTTCAATGCCGTGGCTGGAAGCGGCATAATCGGCGGTGAGTTCTTCCAGCGTTGCGCGTACGCGCGATCGGACTTCTGCGTCGTCGATCGGAGCCTCTGTGGCTTCCGCGACCACGGAATCCTTCACGAGTTTCACCATGTGATCGAGCGTAATCGGCGTTTCCGCCGCGTAGACAATAGCTTCAAGTTTTGCTTTAAGACTCATGGTTAAATTGCCGAAAAACATTGATTAACGATCAACTGCCAACGACCAACGACGAATGGCCAACGACTGATTTGCCGCCAGTCATCTCTATCGCCAGTCATCCCGTACGGCCGATTCCGTGACCACGGCTTCAAATCCCGTATGCTTGCGCAGCAAAATGTCGCCAAAAAGGCGATCCTGCCGTAATTGGATCGCCTGCAGCCGCACCATCTCCAACAGCGCGAGAAACATGCAGACCAGGGCGGCGCGTGAATTCACGTTGCGCAAAATTTGCTTCAGGCGCAGGGGCCGGTCCTCCAGAGCAAGTCGCCTCTGCAAATAGTCGATCATCTGTCCGACCGTGACCGTTTCCTCGTCCACCTGAATCATGGGCCGCGAACGGGCGCGCTCCAGGATCTGCTGGAAAGTTTTCACAAGGTCAATCACGTCAGCGGCAATCTCGGGCTCAGTCCCCTCGGCGTCCATGAACTCCCTGATGGCGGGGTTCGAGCGGACGGCGTCTTCAATCTGTTGCTTCTGAAACAGCATCTGCGCCGCAGACTTGAACTTCTCATGTTCAATCAGCCGGTTTACCAGTTCCGCGCGCGGATCGTCCTCAGCGCCCGCCAAGGCGTCGGGATCGCGCGGTAATAGCATCTTCGACTTGATGTGGATCAGCACGGCCGCCATGTAAATAAATTCAGCCGCTACATTCACATCCAGTTCGCGCAATTTTTCCACGTAGGCGAGGTATTGCGCCGTGATGCGCGCGATCGGAATATCGTAGATATCAATATCCTGCTTGCGGATCAGATCGAGCAGCAGATCTAGCGGCCCCTCGTAGACGTCGCTGACCATGACGGAGAAAGGAAAGTCGCTTTCTTCTCTTGGCCTGGGTTCCCTCGGCTCGGGGTCCTTCGGCCTGGATTCCGTCGGCTTCGGTGCAGCCGGCATCTCCACCACCGGAGCGAGTGTGCTTCCGGCTTCTGTCGGCGGCAGGTTCTCTGGCGCGATTTTCAGGTTCTCAGCCATGGTTCCCTGTTTTGCGACTGCTTGCGCTAACCGAAGCCTCGTAGTCGAGCGACATCCCCATCGCCTCCCGCACTTCGTCCATGGTAGCGCTGGCTACCTTGCTGGCGCGGGAAGAGCCTGCCTCCAGAATATCCCAGGCGAGCCGTGGATTGTCCTCATATTTCTTTCGCCGTTCCTGCATGGGATTGAGAATGCTAACCAGGGCATCGGCCGCCCACCCCTTGCACTCGATGCAGCCAATGCCGGCGGAACGGCAACCTTCATCGACCTTTCGCGATGGTTGAGCGGTCGCTGAAAATCTTGTGCAGATCGCCCACCGGGCAAACATCGGGGTTGCCCGGGTCACTGCGGCGGACTCGTGCCGGGTCGGTCACCATGGTCTTGAGTTTCTGGCGTACCACGGGCTCGGGATCGGTGAGCAGAATTGTGTTGCCATACGACTTCGACATCTTGCGGCCATCTGTGCCGGGCAACTTGGCGGCCGGGGTCAGCAACGGCTGCGGCTCGGGAAAGACATACGTGCCTTTGCGGGTGTAGAACATGTTGAAGCGGCGCGCGATCTCGCGAGTCAGTTCGACATGTGGAACCTGGTCTTCGCCCACGGGGACAAAATCACCTTTGTAAATCAGGATATCGGCAGCCTGCAGCACGGGGTAGCCGAGAAATCCGTAGGTGCTCAGGTCTTTCTCTGCAATATTCTCGCGTTGCTCCTTGTAGGTGGGGACGCGCTCCAGCCAGCCCAACGGCGTAATCATGGAAAACAACAAATGCAATTCAGCATGCTGCGGAACGTGGGACTGGATGAACATGGTGCAGCGCTCCGGATCGAGTCCGGCGGCCAGCCAGTCGAGCAGGACTTCCAGCGAGTTTTCCTTGATCCGCGAAGTGTCGGCGTAATCGGTGGTAAGCGCGTGCCAATCGGCCACGAAGAAAAAGCAGTCGTACTGATCCTGCATGCGCACCCAGTTGTCCAGCGCGCCCACAAAGTTGCCCAGGTGGAGCTTCCCCGTGGACCGCATACCGCTGAGCACGCGTCGGCGTTGGTTTGAGCGAGAAGTCATCAGATGTTCACGAGAACATAAACAAAAAATCCTACCGCCGGGCTGATTAATTTCATCAGCAGCCCACCACCTAAAAACACAAGAATGAGCAGGCCATAAGTGCCGACCATGTCGTAAGCCCGAAGCATGCCGGCAGGCAGTAAATGCCGTAGGACATGACTGCCATCCAGGGGTGGAACCGGAATGAGGTTGAAGACGCCGAGCACTACATTGATCAACATAAACTCGAACATCAGCTTGCAAAAGGGGACGAGGAACGAATCGGTGTCCGCAAAAGAAGATCCCTGGAGTATTCCGAAGACGATCTCTTTACCCATCGGAGAGACAAATTTCACAAACGCCAGAATGAGTACGGCGCCGCTGGCCACCACAAAGTTGCTGATCGGCCCAACGACCGCGGTGAGAATGTCGTCCAGCACGGGGTTCTTGAAGTTTCGCGGATCCACCGGTGTGGGCTTGGCCCAGCCTAGTACGGGGACATGAAGCAGCATGGCAACCGCGGGCAACAGCAGTGTTCCGACGGGATCAATGTGCCGGATCGGGTTAAGCGAAATCCGCCCCAGCATGCGCGCGGTGGGGTCGCCGCGGAGGTTGGCCATCCAGGCATGGGACGATTCGTGCACACTGATCGCAAACAAAAATGCGATCAACTGGAACACGATGTTCAGGATGTCGATGTGTTGCAGATTCATGCAAGACTGGTTTTGATACTAACACGCGCAGCCGCGATTGCGCGGGCGGGTCCGGCGGGGCGCGAGACGGCGAGGATTCAGTTTGAGGTGCTTCACTGGAGAACCCGCCTCGCGCAACGACACCGATGTGCGCCTTAACGGTGCTCTTAACGCTTTTCGTAAGCCTTCTGGAGTTCTTCGGGCGCGATTGATTTTATCTTGATCGTTTTGGCGGGGATGCCTCCGACTACGGTAAACGGCTCCACATCTTTCGACGCCACTCCCATCGAACCCACCATTCCGTGCTCGCCCACCTTCACGCCGCTCAACACCGTCGCGTGATACGTGATCCGGGCCTCGGGTCCGATCTCTGTTTTGTGATTGCTCACAATCATGCCATCGTTGAGATCGTGTGCGTGAGAGTAGATGTTGGCATAGTCAGAAACGGAAGAGCCTTCGTGAATAATGATCTCCCCACGATCGTCGAGCAGCACGTACTTGTGGATGGTGCAATTGTCTTCCACGGTCAGGTTGTAGCCGTAGGAAAATTCCACGCCGTGAAAAATCTTGACGTTATTTCCGCAATGCTTGAACACGTGGCGCGCCAGCATGGCCCGTACTTTGTGGCCCAGCCAGTGATTCAGGCCCACGGGTGACCGGTCGTACATCATCCAAAACCAGATCAGTGGTTTTCGCTCACCATACTTCTTAGGGTCTGCGTCACCGTAAGACTCGGGCTCCAAGGTGGCGTTGCGAGGATCAAGAGAGTGGACCAAGGTTTGCGTGGCCAAGGGCGACGCCGGATCGGGAGGCACGTACGGACGTCCAAGATAAAGCTGGTGCAGCGTCTCGCGGACCACGTCGCAGCGATGCTCGGGATCACGATTCATGAATTCGCGATCCAGCCCGTCGATCCATTGCAAAAACGCTTTTTCCGCAGCTGGGACAGGCTTCAAAACTCGATATTCGTATCGGGGCATAGTTGCCTCGCTCAGGTTTACTAGGAAAGCTAGAACATAACACACCGTCTCGGGTTGGCGATTTGATGCTTAGGGTGCTGACGTTCTCTGCGCCCTTTGATTTCTTTGCGTCCTCTGCGGTTAGAGCTTTTGACCGCAAAGATCGCAAAGGAAACTACGCGGGATTTGAGGGGCGCGCATTCTTCACGATGTTCTATAATTGCGCGCCACTTATGAAATCGAAGAAAACCGCAAAGCCGCACCCCATGCCGGTGGACGCGTTGGTCTATCCGCGTTTCTCCGGCATCCCCACATTCATGCGGCTGCCTCACATTCCACGTGCCGAGGACCTCGACCTCGCGCTGATTGGTATTCCGTTCGACGGAGGCACTACATACCGCCCCGGCCCGCGTTTCGGTCCGCGCAACATTCGCGTGCAGTCGGCCATGATCCGTCCCTGGAACCCGGTGCTGAAGGTCAATCCTTTTGAAAAGTGGCGCATCGGCGATTTTGGCGATCTCTCTATCAACCCACTTTCGATTGAAGACACCTATCGCCGCATCACCGATCAACTGGGCGACGTGCTGCGCGCCGGGGCGCGCTCAGTTTGCGTGGGAGGCGATCACTCCATCCTCTTACCTATCCTGCGCGCGATTCACAAACACTTTGGACCGGTAGCTTTCGTCCAGCTCGACGCTCATGGCGACACCTGGAGCGGATACTTCGGCAGTCCGCATTCGCATGGCACGCCAGTGAAGTATGCGATCGAGGAAGGGCTCATCGAAGAAAATTATGCCCTGCAAGTCGGACTGCGGGGCCAGGTGTATTCCGAGGGCGACTTCGATTTTGCCCGCAAGCACGGCATAAAGATCGTAACGTCGGAAGAGTTTCACAAAGATGGCGTCGAGCTGGTCAAACGGCATTTGAAGAAACTCCGGAACCGGCCCGTTTACATCACGCTGGACATTGACGTGGTGGATCCAGCGTTCGCTCCCGGCACGGGCACGCCGCAGGTGGGCGGCCTTTCCAGCGCGCAGATCCTGGATTTAGTGCGCAGCCTCAAAGGTCTAAAACTGGTCGGGTGCGACTTAGTCGAGGTCTCGCCACCGTATGACAACGGCGAAATCACTTCACTCTTAGCGGCGAATTTGCTCTTCGAGCTGCTGTGCCTGTTCTAGCCTGACACCTTGAGAAAACTCTGTTGATCACGCTCGCTCGAAAACTCCGCGTAGTCGATTACTTCGCGCTGGGATGGGGCACCATGGTCGGCGTCGGGTGGCTGGTCGTCATGGACGACTGGCTGCTGCGCGGCGGAACGCTGGGCGGAGTTCTCGGGTTCGCGATCGGAGGCGCGCTCTTACTGCCCATTGGTTACGTGTACGGCCAGCTGGTTACGGCCATGCCCGACGCTGCCGGCGAGGTCGCATACACAGCGAAGGTCTTTCCCCGGCAGGTGAGTTTTGCCACCGGATGGATGATGATCTTGGCCTACTTCATCGTATGCCCGTGGGAAGCCGTGGCTGTCGGCCGGATTGCGGGTTACATTTTTCCCGCGCTGGATTCGATGGAGCTCTACCGAATCGCGGGCCGTCCCGTGTATCTGCCGCATGTCATCATTGGGCTTGCACTCACCGGCCTTCTGACACTGCTGAACTACCGTGGCATCCGGCTCAGCGCGACCTTCCAGAACTGGACGACCTTCGGAACGCTGGGTTTGTTCGTGGTGTTTGTCACGGTTGGAGTGAGCAAGGGTTCACCGCAAAATCTTCCACCACTGTTCACCCACAGCGGATTTGTCTCCATTCTTCTTGTAATTCAGATCGTGCCCTATTACATGACGGGCTATGAATCGGTGGTTAAGGGCGCGGAGGAATCGAGCCCGGAGTTCCGCAGCGGAGGATTTTTCAAAGCGATCTGGATGGCGATCATCGTCGGCATTCTTTTCTACACCATCGTGATTGCGGCAGTCGGTTACGTTGCCCCGTGGAGGGAGCTCACAGGGGAGAAGTTCATGACCGCGGTTGCGTTTCAGCACGCGGTCGGCTCCCGCTGGATCGTAAGTGTAATTCTGGCGGCGGCCTTGCTTTCGCTGTTAAAAGTCTTCAATGGAAACCTGGTGGCGGCGAGCCGGATGGTTTTCGCCATGGGACGTCGCGGCCTGGTGGACACGCGGGTCGCGAAGTTACACCCGCGAAATCAAACCCCATCGGTGGCGGTGATCTGCGTAGGACTGGCCACGGCGGCGTGCATGTTTCTGGGTGACGCCATTCTGGTGCCGATATCCGAAGTGGGCTCGGTGGCTTCCGCGGCGGGCTGGCTGGCTGCCTGTGCGTCGTATTATCAGATGGGCCCCGCGCCGCGGGAACGTCTCGTAGCTGCCATCGGGGCGCTGGTGGCGCTGCTGATGATCCTGATGAAAGTCTTTCCGTTCGTGCCCGGTCACTTCAGCGTTTACGAATGGCTGGCACTGGGAATCTGGATGGCGCTGGGCGTGGTATCAGCGCGACGTGCAAGGTTTGCGTAGCGCCGGCATCTTGCCGGCTGTCGGGCGGGCGTCCCGCCCGCCCTGAGTGTTCAAAATCCAAGAACGAGAAAGACACGGAGAACGATGGAATCCAGCACACCGAAGAAAAGATTACTCGCAGTAATCTTTCTCTTAGCGGCAAGTCATCTCTCATGGGCGCAAATCGCGACCCCACCCTTCGACATTGTCATCACCAACGGCCACATCATCGACGGCACCGGATCGCCCTGGTATTCGGGTGACATCGGTATTCGTAATGGCAAGATCGCCTCTATCGGCAATCTGACCGACGCAAGCCGAACTCGCACTATCGACGCAAAGAGCATGGTCGTCGCTCCCGGCTTCATCGATATGTTGGGCCAGTCGGAGTTGACCATCCTCGTCGATCCCCGCGTGCCTTCAAAAATCTATCAGGGCATCACCACTGAGATCACCGGCGAAGGCGGCTCTGCCGCGCCGCAGACTGACGCACTCATCCGCGCCGACCGGGCCCGCTACGATCACCTTCACCTCACGCCCGACTGGCGAAATTTTCAGCAATACTTCGCCCGGCTGGAAAAGCAAGGCATGGGGATCAATCTTGCGAGCTTTGTCGGCGCCACTCAGGTCCGGCGGGTTGTGCTGGGAGACGACAACAGGCAACCCACGGCGGAGCAACTCGACCAGATGAAAGAGCTTGTCCGGCAGGCGATGCGGGAGGGGGCAGTCGGATTCTCCAGCGCTCTCGAATATGCGCCTGCTCCCTATGCCAAGACCGAGGAATTAATCGCTCTGGCTTCTGAGGCAGGAAAATCGGGTGGCATCTATGCCACGCATATGCGGGACGAGAGCAATGCCGTCCTACCCGCGATCGATGAGGCCTTGCGTATCGGGCGCGAGGGCCACCTCCCGGTTGAGATCTGGCACATCAAGGTCGCAGGAAAAGCGAACTGGGGGCGCATGCCCGAAGTGGTGGCCAAGATCAACGCCGCCCGAGGGCAGGGAATGGACGTTACGGCTGACACCTATGCTTACACCGCATGGTCCAACGATTTCTCCGCCTTCATTCCGCCATGGGCGCATGACGGTGGCGACGCCAAGCTGATTGAGCGCCTGAAAGATCCAGCTATGAGGGCCCGCATTCGTAAAGACATGGTGACTGCGTCGAGCGACTGGGACAATGAATGGGAAGAGATCCCGGGGCCCGAGGCCGTGTTGATCAGCGCGGTGCAGAATCCCAAGCTGCTTCCTCTGCAGGGGAAAACACTGGCGGACGTGGCGAAGATCGAAAACAAAGATCCCATGGATGCCCTATTCGACCTGCTGATCGAAGACCACGCATTTACCGAAGTTGTCGTCTTCGGCATGTCCGAGCCTGATGTCACTCTGGCATTGCAGCAGCCGTGGGTGGCGATCGACAACGATTCCTCCGGCGCCTCGCCCGAAGGAATTCTAGGACAGGAACACCCTCACCCGCGCGGTTATGGCGCGTTTCCGCGCATTCTTCGCAAGTATGTCCGGGAAGAAAAGAAACTCACTCTGGAAGACGCGATCCGCAAGTTCTCCGCTTTGCCTGCACAGCGCATGCGACTGACCGACCGCGGAGTCGTGAAAGCTGGCATGTGGGGCGACGTCGTCGTCTTCGATCCAGCCACGATCCGCGACCTGGCGACGTTCGAAAATCCCAACCAGTTATCGCAAGGAATGGAGTACGTGCTGGTGAACGGCGTGCCAGTAATTGATCAGGGCAAGATGACGGGATCTCTGCCCGGGAAAGTATTGCGCGGAGCAGGCTACACACCGTAGCGGAAATCTGTGGGGACAGACGTCTCGGCTGTCCGGCCGAGCAAGGCTCGGCGGGTTTGTAGTTGGAACAAAGAGCCCCACTTTTCGCAGAAGGCGCGAAATGGGACACTCGGTTAAAGACTTGCGCAAAGTTCGAGTCAGCAGAGAAAGGCAGATGTTCTGGAAGTCACTTTTGCGTGACAGTCACTTTGTGTAAACCCACGGTCGCCGCGTCCACGCGAACCGGCAGGGCAAAGTGAGAGTCCACGCCAAGGTACGGATACCTGGGCTTGAGGTACTTCTGCACGAACAATTCCAGAACGAAATTGGGAATCTCTACGCCGTCGAGATAGACGGAATCCACGTGGACTATGCCTTGTCCCCGTGCGCCGTGCGCCTGCGCGGTAGCAACCACGTCGTGCACGCCGCTGAAGATCGAGAGCATCGGATTGTAGGAATTCCTGCCCGCTTTAAGTTGATCGAAATCCACTCGTGAGGTCGCAATCACAACCCCGGGTTGTTCCTGAAAAGCCACCGAGCGAACGCCCGCCGGGAGCTCGACGTTGCCGGAGGCAAAGTAAGCATTGATCTCCTGCTCGGTAAACTCTGTGGGCGCGGAGTCCGGATGCGGCTGTGCTGCGTTGCTCTGCAAATGTTGCAGCTTGTTTTCCACGCTTGCGACCCGAGCTGGGTTGGGAGCAGAGTTGGTTTGCGTCAGGGAATGTTGCGTCAGGAGCGTGACAGCCAGAAGCAAGGCAGCAGCGGGCCTTCATGGTTTGAGCGCGGCCTGAGTCTCTGCGGTGGGGTTTACGACCACATGAGGCTGGGTCAAAGTGCCGGAGATGTCGAAGCCGTGCGTTCCTTCTCCCGTCAGCTTGACGTCCAGAACCCGGGTCATAGATGCCGTGCCACCCAACTGATAGATGCCGCCCGGGGTCTGCAGTTTGCCCTGCTCAATCTCGAACTTCCCATCGCGCAGCAGCACGCGGCCCGCAAACCGGTTAACGTGCAGCGGGTCGGCGTCCCCGGCCAGAGTGAGATGGGGAAGCGAACCATCGCGGACTTCCATCTGCAAACTGGCATCGGCGTTGGCCAGCAGGTCCGGCTTGTTCCATCCGTGGGTGCTCGCAATATAACTCACGTTCGCCGAACCCGTGATCCAGGCATCATGCATGGCTTCGGCCAATTGGCCCAGTGCAACCTTTTCCAGGGTACCGTTGCCGCTATAGGTCGGAGGATCGGCCGAAAAATCCACTCGCCATTCGCCGGTATGACGTCCGCCCAGGACGTCGCCACGAAGATTCGAGAACCGAAGCCGGCCCTGATCAAGTTCGACCTCAGCCGAAACCCGGCTTGCGGTCAGGCTGCGAATGAGAACCCGATCTGCCGTAAGTTTTCCGATGGCGTGCACGGAGGCCAGATAGGGTCTGGGTTGTGTGGGAGAAGCCTTCGTCGGCGAGGAGAGAAAGCGATACCACGGTTCTTTTCCGGGAGGCGCATTCACCAGGCCGCTCAATGTGTCAGTCGCAATTTCACCGGCGTGCAGATCGAACCGTACCGGGCAAGCGCGCGGAGTATCGCATTGTCTCGGAATTGTGAGCGAGCCACGCCAGGTGTTGCCAACGGCTGCGGCAGTCAGCTTCTGAACTGCCGCCGCGTTCGGGTTCAGGGAGATAGTTGCAGAGGCGATTTCCAGCGGATCATTAAGGCCCCGTAGGTGCGCCTGCACCGAATGCAGGACCGCAGTGCCGGTCACTGCAGGGGCCGCAAATCCGGCCCAGTTTCCGCCAACCTGAAGATTAATGTGAACCTCTCCAGTTGCGGAAGTCTGAAGGGCAGGCAATCCCACGGTTTGCGACACCTCGAGCAGGCGCTGTACTTCGGCGTCTCCCTGCAGCAAAAGGTTGTAACCTGAACGCGAAACCTGGCCACGCACCGTCGCCGTGGCGGGCCGGCCCAGCCCCAGACCAAACGGGCCAATATCCACATGAGGCTGGGCATTGAACCCGGCCGCGCCGGCTCGACTTCGGTCACCCTCAGGTTTCAGCTGCGGGCTGGCATCCGAGGAGACCGCAAATGGAATCCGGTCGAGTGCGAATCTGGTATTTGTGAGCGGCGACCGCACGTTCAGACCTTGTACCTCACCGCCGCCCTGCCAGACAGGCCCGACATCCGCCCCTGCAGCTTCGCGCCGTAGCGTGACCCTGGCATCCATTTTGCCGGCTGCGACAATGTCGGCGGGCACGTTCTTCTTCACCCGGCGCGCGAATTCCACAAGCGGCTGTACCGGCACGCTCCGGGCCACCATGGTCAGATCGTAGCCGCGGACAGAGGACAGCGCGGCCACGTTCCCCTTCACCTCGATAGCGCCCTCGCCAACCGGAGCTGCGCAGGCAAGCTGGGAGAAAACGTGGTCCATGGAGCTGTAGTGGGCGCTGCAACTTGCCGCCAATCGCGGAGCGTTGCCGCCGGCAATGTCATAGCGCCGGAAGTCCAGAATGGAGGCGTCCGCATTGACCGTAAGATCCTCAGGACTGCCGGTGAGTACGGCGGAGAACCTGATGGCGCCTCTCCATCCCTTGTCCTGGCCCCAGGTCAGCTTCGTCACTTGACCTAGCTGCGCCCCATCCCACTGCAACGTGAAGTTCACCGGAGTCTCGTGCAGATTTGCCGCCCGCTGCCAGGAACCGTCAACCTCGAGCACGCCGGTGTCGCTGAGATTGAAATCGGTCCGTGTCGGTTGCGCCTTCAGCCGAACTCCCCAGGTATTTTCGGAGTCCTGCCATAGAGCGAAGTTAGCCTCGGTCAGCGAGTACGGCTTTTTTTCCTGTCCAAGTTTGAGGTTGATTCGTCCGTGATCGGCTTCGATGTAAGGAAAGCCTGGGCGGATTTCACTTCTCGCCTTGGCGGTGGGAGCGACCGGCGTCCGGGCAGCGCGTTCGAGCAGATTCTCGAGATTCCAGTGGCCCTCGCTATTGCGAACCAGGTTGAGGCTGGGTTCGCTGAGGCTGAGCCGGGCGATTTCCAGGCGCCCGCGCAGAAGCGAGCTCATGCGCACGATCGCGACCACATCCGACGATTGCAACACCGGCTCCGCACCGAATGCTGGATCCTCGTGAATCACAAAATTCCGCAGATCAAAGCCGGGCTGAGGCAGCAGCCGGAGGGTTACCGAGCCCACGTCCACCTGTCGTCCCAAGGCCAGGCTGATGGAGCGCACGATTCGGGCGCGCAGCCGTTGCGCCCCGGGACGGGTCAGAAACAGGGCCAGGACCAGCACGATACCTGCCACCACCTTGCCGTGCCTGGAACGAAGAAATTTCAACACAACGTCCTCAATGTGCCGCCCTCAAGTTTTTCCCGCAAGCGCCGTCCTTAACGCACTGGTCGCAATGTCCGCCGCCACCGGGTCTCATCAAAAAAATGTAGAACCACATGGGCGAGAAACCCGACCCGCTCGCCGATAGCGGTATGCATATATTGGTTGGGCGGCGTCTCGAACGACCAGTAGATAAACATTGGCCTTCCGATCACGTTTTCCTTCGGGATGAATCCCCAGTATCGGCTGTCGTAACTCACGTCCCGATTGTCGCCCATGCCGAAATAGCTGTCCGCCGGCACAACAATGTCATCGCCCTGAATATATTGGGGTAGCATTTCCTGCCAGGCCGGAAACAGCCGGTTGTAATCGGACGGCGGCACGGCTGGAAAGTTGTCGCGATATTCGTTGGGCCCTTCATCGCTGTTATGAATGACATAGGGTTCATCCAGTTTCTCCCCGTTGCGAAAGACCACAGCATTACGCAGATGGATGCGGTCTCCGGGGACGCCGATAATCCGCTTTACCACGTAGAGGCCGGGCTCGGCGGGCGACAGAAAGACCACGATATCTCCCCGCCGTATCTCCCGGTAGGGCATCAGGGGGCCGGTCCAGTGCGTCGCGGGAGCGAACTGCACCCGGTTCACGAAGACGTGATCGCCAATGAGCAGCGTGTTTTCCATGGAACTCGACGGAATCTCAAAGGCTTGCAGCACGAAGGTGATGATGAACAGGCCCGTCACCAGCACCGCCGCCAATGAAGCGAGGAACTCGACGGTGGTTTCGCGCGGCTTTTCTTCCTTGACGCTTTCTTTCTCTTTCTTGGCCAATCTTTATCCTGTTCCCCTTGGGGTTTTTTCTAGTGCACCACTCGAAACGTGCGGTCCCAGCGCGTCATCTGAAACAAATGGGTCGCGGCGTAGGCGAAGTGGACGAGTTTATCACCCGGCGTAGGCGCCATCGGCATGTCCTGGTCCGCGTTCCGTACCGACCAGTAGATCAGGAGGGGCCGTCCAATTACATTTTCCTGGGGTACGAAGCCCCAGTAGCGACTGTCCAGGCTCTCGTCGCGGTTATCGCCCAGGACGAAATAGTTTCCTTCCGGGATGATCAGTTCGCCATCTTCGACCAGCTTTTTCATCTCCAGCCACCAGGTTCCTTCCAGACCCGGAACTGGAAGGTTGAGCCGCGGAAACTCGTCGCGGAAAACATCGTGTACACCAGAGCTGTAACGCACGTACGGTTCCTGCAAGGGGTTGCCATTGACGTATACCTGCCGGTTGATCAGGCGCACGCGGTCACCCGGCACGCCTACCACGCGCTTCACAAAATGTTGGGTGGGATGCACAGGATAGCGGAAAACCACAATGTCCCCGCGGTGGACTTGCCGGTAAGGCATGAAGTAATCCCAGAATCCGCCTCCGCCATAGCGCAGTTTGTCGACCAGGAGATAGTCTCCGATCAGCAGCGTGTTCTCCATCGATTCGGAAGGAATCTGGAAGGCTTGCACGACGAACGTGATGACGAAAACGGCAATCACGACCGTGACCAGCAGGGATTGCAGCGAGCTCAGAGTGTCAGCCTGCGCGGGCTTTTCCACTACTGCGGTCCCCAATTCATTTGGCCCGGGTTCGTTTGGCTCAGCTTCATTGGGCCCGGGTTCATTGCACGCGCTCATTACTGCCACGCTTGGTCCTTCCGTTCGGCTCTGCCGGCGCAGTGCCAAGATATTCGAGTACCTGGCGGGCGGCATCCTGTTCCGCATTTTTCTTGGTGGAACCATCGGCCCGGCCCACGAACTCGGCTTTGCCGTTGGTGTCCAGCGGTTGCAAACGCGCCTCAACCGTAAAAGTCTTGCTGTGTTCCGGGCCGCGCTCTTTCACCAGAACATAGGATGGCTGCAGTCTTCCGCTGGCCTGCAACTTTTCCTGCAATGCCGACTTGTAATCCGTCACCGGCAAACTGCTGCCATTGGACGCGATCCGGTCCAGCTCCGGGTTGACGACTGATCGCAACACGAATCGTCGCGCCGCCTCCAATCCGCCGTCCAGGTAAATGGCCGCCAGCACGGCCTCCAGTGCATCCACCAGAAGAGCGGTCTTGTTGCGGCCTCCGCTTTTCTCTTCACCCCGCCCCAGGCTCAGGTAGTGCCCTAACTCCAACTCCTGGGCCACCCGGATCAGGTGCTTCTCGCTTACCAGGTGGGCTCGAAGCTTGGAGAGTTCTCCTTCGCGAAAGCTGGGAAACCGGTTGAACAATTCTTCTGTGGTTACAAACCCAAGTACCGCGTCTCCCAGGAACTCCAGTTGCTCATTGTCTCCGACCCGCGGGCCTCCGACCGCCTGCAGCGCGTCCAACTCGCGCGCCTGAGAGCTGTGGGTCAAGGCCTGATGCAGCAGCTCGGCCTTCTGGAAGAGGTATCCCAGAGCCGTTTGCAGCATCGCAATGTCACGTGACTTCATTGTTGGTTGAGCCATGCGGTTGCGCCGCACGGCACGGATTTGCGCGGTCGAACAGCTGCCGGACACAGCCGAACTCCGCGTCCGAATCTACGACCGCGGACACCACCTCCGCCACAGCCTGTCTTCATCTGCACGCCGCGAGATCTTCACGCAGCGCTATTCCGGCGCCCACGCCGATTAATTCTTGGGCGCAGGATTCTGCGCGCTGGCAGGCGGCTTGGCTGGCGTGCCGCCGGTCAGCTGAACCAGCCGGTCGCGTTCGTTGCGGGACAGGGTGGCCAGAGTCGAGCCTTGGCTGCTCTCCGTCATCTGCACCGCCTGGTTGGCGAACTTCAAGGCTTCAGGATATTTTTCCTGCTTGTCCAGTGACAGGGCCAGGCGTAACACCGCCAGGGGATCAGGCTGGGAGGGGAAGGCGTCGAGTGATTTGCGGAAGTAACCTTCCGCGTCCGAGTACTTCTCTCTGGTGTACTGGATCGTGCCCATAACATAGTAGGCGTTGGAGCGCAGGAATCCCTTGTATTCGTCGATCTTGTCCTGCGGAGTTCCCGCTGGCACGGTGATGTCCGTGTCAGTGGTTTCCACTGAGTGCTGGGCCAGCTTCATGCCTTCATCCAGGCGCTGGTCCTTGTCCAGATCCGAATCCCGTGTGCGCTCGGCCAGAACCTGCGCCACGCCCACCAAAGCTTCGGGATCATTGGGATCGATTTTCAGTACCTTGCGTCCCATCTCCATCATCTGCTCGGCTTTGTTAGTGGACTGATAACTATGCATTGCGGTTCGATAGAGCAGGATTCGCAACTCGCTCTCGGGGAACTTGGTGGCAAAATCATCCGCGGCCTTTTCAAGCGCAACGGGATCAGTGTTAGCTGCCGCCACTTTGTAGGCGTCGAATTCGGCCTGGGTCTTGGCCTGGGGTGGCCGTTTCCCTACCTGGGGCGGTGGTGTGGTCGCCGGGGCGCCCGCTTGCGCCGGCGGTGTTTGGGTTTGTGCCGATGCCAACGTAACCAGAGCCAATGTCACGACTAGTATCGCTGCTCGCTTCATGATCTCTCCTTGAGCAAAGTCCAATTCACCGCTACTTCGATGTTGCGCCCGGCCCTACTGTGGATGGCGGGTGGGCTCATACGGTTGCTGCAAACCCAGCTCGGCGGCGGCTTTGGCTTCGGGCAATGCGGAGCCCGCATTCACGGCTGCCCGGTAGTGGTCCAGTGCCGCCTCTCGATCTTCCTGCAAATCGAAAATTCTTCCCAGATAAATATGGGACCAGGCCACCACTTTCGGCTCGTGCGCCACTTCCAGCGCCCGTTCGAAATAATTGCGCGCGCCCTGGATGTCCGAATTGTGGGTGGCCACTTCCGCCAGGATAAAAAGCGCCCGGCCCGGATCCTCGTTCTTTTCTTCCAATGCCTGCTGAGCCAGTTTTTGCGCGCTGTCTGTGTCCCCTGCCGTAAGGCGCTGCTCGGCGGTCACCAGCAGCTTGCCCTCGAGCGGCCGCGAAAGGTGCAACAACTCGGGATCGGAGTTGCTGGCAAATGAGATCTGGGCGGCGCGTTTCTGTTCTTTGCGGAGATCGATGGCGGTCACCAGATCACCGTAAGCGTTGCTAAGGCCAGTCGGATCTTTCTCAAATTTTACCAACGCCTCGTAAAAGTACTGGGTCAGAACGAAGCCCTGCTGCGATGAATTCAGGATGGCCTGCGCGCGCTCGGTCTCCGGGGCTTTGGCCGATCCGGTGGTGCGGGCCTCAATTGCCCGGATGAAACATTCCGTCACCAGCAGCGAGACATCGCTCTTGAAACTCTGATCCATCGGCGCCGTCTTGACTGAAGCCAGTAGCGGCTCCAGGCGCTTCATCGCGCCCGGATATTTCATGGCCAGAGGATCCAGCAAGTAGTGCAAGTAGGTGTGCTGGATCTGCTCCATTTTGAGCGAAGACCCGGTGCCGGGTGAAATCACAACATAATAGTCTGATCCGTAATTTCGGGCATTGGTTTGTCCGGGCGCGCCCATTGGGTCGATGTAAACCGTGAACCCGCGCCCCAGGTGCCCGGCTGACGGCAGTTTCAGGTAGATTTCCGTGTCGAACAACATTTTGGCCAGGGGCTGGTGGTAGCGCTCGGTCAACCCGGTGAAAGCTGCGTGATCTCCTTCCCAGATGCCATGCAAACCCGCAGTGTCGTAGAACTTCTGCAACAGCGGCAGGATTCCGACGACGGCGGTGACATCCGGAGGCAGATCCGCATCCTTCGCCTTCGCAGTCAAAGTCGGCGGCGGGTTCAGGTAGAGCGCGAGGGACACGTACTGTGCCAACGTTCTTGAGTTATCCGGCGACCGGTGGTCTTCGTAGTACTTGCACATCGCATCGGTCGCGTCCTTGGCCTCTTGTGAGTTCTGACGGGTCCGGGCCACCTCGGAGCGCACCCGAATTCGCAGCGGATCAGAGACTCCCAGTTCCTGGTCGTATCCACAGGTGTTGATGGCAGTTAGGACGGTGAAGAGAGTTTCGCTGGTGTCCAGCGCCACTCTACTCTGACTCTGTGCCGGAGACAGCTCCGCCAGCAGGGCAAACAAAGCCGCGTAAAGCGTGCGTCTAAACCTACGACTCAGGGAAACCTCCTGCAGGCTGGCCGGAATGCGGGCTAACGATCTAACCAAGTGTAAGGGTTGCCCATCAGAGAAATCAATGCGCGTTATTGCAGCTTTTTATTCGAAACGCCTTCGGACGGTAGGCCTCCCGGCTGTAAGGCAGCCTGAAGCAGGGGCCGTTTAACCCTTCACGCTGACTCGCGAGAAAGAAAGTACCGCCCGCCCCGTGGTTGGCCGGCCCATAGAGAGTGCTGGACGGAAGGTGGTGAAGGTCGTGAAAATGAGCATATTCTTCTTCACTTGCGGCAGCAATGCGTCATCTTCTTTGGAATCCGAAAGAATGCGGTAGTCCTGCACTCGGCCCGTCGAATCCACGTAGGCCTCAATCACCAGCGAATCGTCGTTGATGGAATCCAGGGCGGTGCCGAAGGCCGACTGTTGCAGCTGCGGTGCAGTATGCAGCATCAAGGGAACATCGGAATTGTCAGCCTGCAAAGGGGCCAGAAATCCCATCAGGACAACAAAGATCACTACTGCCGCTGCCAGACCCGCTGTCGCCGGTACCATGAAGATGTCCAGCGCATTCTGGAAGCGCATCATAACGCCCTCCAGATACCGCCGCTTGGATCGTGCGACCTCTTGCGAAATTGCGATTCGAAGGTTCAATGCCAGATCAGCCGGCGCCTTCCTGGGGCCTACCTGGGCCAGCAGCTGTTGGGTGCGGCGCAGGGAAACGTACCGCTGCCTGCAGCGATCGCAGGTCTCAAGGTGGCCGCTGAGATCAATCATCTGCGCGCCGGTCACGGCCCCGTCGAGGTAGGACGAGAACAACGGTCTGGCTTGGGCGCAGGTCATCGCGTCACCTCAATGGCAGGTACTCCACAGCCCGGCTCTTGGGCTTCCGCCCGCTCTCCGCTATTTCGCAAATCCGTAGTCGGCAAATCCGGAGTTCGCAAACCGAGCTGTTCTCCGTTTTCCACTACGTAACTCGTCAGGCGCCGCCGGAGCGCTTCCCGGCCACGGGTCAGCCGTGACTTCACTGTCCCCAGAGACACGCCGGTGATCTCCGCTATCTCTTCGTACGACATTTCTTCCAGATCACGCAAGATAACCGTGGTGCGGTAGGGTTCCGTCACCTGTCGCAACTCTTCCTCGACTCGCGCCCGGACTTCCTCGTGAACCGCGCTATCGAACGGCGATTCACGTTCGTCAACCAGCGTATCTCGCATCCCGGAGAGGCCTAACCCCTCCTGCGCAGGCTCGATCGAAGTCTCCTTCGACTTGTGCCGGAACCACCACCGTCGCCGGTTGGACGCCTCATGCACCGCGATGCGATAAATCCAGGTCTTTAAGCTGGACTCGCCGTGAAAATGTTTCATCCCGCGGAACACTTTCAGAAAAACTTCCTGGGTCGTATCTGCCGCATCCGCGGGATCGGTCACGATGCGATATACCAGACTGTAGATGGGTTGGTGGAATTCGCCTATTAACCAGGCGTACGCTTCTTCCGAGCCCGCCTTGAGTTCGGCCACAATTGCCGATTCCTGGACCCGGATTCCTATCGCGCCTGCAAGATCACCCAAGGTGGCTGCTCCCGCCATGAAGGTCACGGCGTCACCCCCATTATAGGTTCTTTCGGCTCCAACCGCCCAAAAGTAAATCCGGCTCACGTCGAAACCACGTACCCTGATCTATATCTATAGACCCCGGTATGTGAGTTAGAGTTCCACGATGGGAAGTGTAATGATATCAATATCTTAGATCGAATGATGAATGTAGGGTTCCTCGGGATTGATGTGGAGCGGATCTTGATTTTTGTGTGCGGATTCTGGATTTTCGGGTGGAGCAGCGCTTTAGCGCTGCAATCAAGGTGGTGGGTGCGCCTCCAGTCGCTGCGGTACCTGAGGGGCTGAAGCCCATCACAAGAGAGCAGTCGGATGTAGGCCGGCTTGAGGGCCTGCTCGCCCTTCGCTGTCAGTAGTTGTCCAGCCGGTCTTACTGCGGCGGCTTAGTCGCCGGCGTGTCAGTGGCGGGCGTGGTGGGTTTGGGCGGAGCTTTCTTTTTGACAGGTTTCTTTGGAGGTGCGGTGTCGTCGACTACAATTTTTTTCGCCGGCGTCGCAGGAGCGCTGGCCTGCGCACTTTGCAGCGCCGCGCGCAGACGGGTCACTTCGGTTTCCTTGGCTCCTGCCAGAGTTTCCATGCGGTCGGCGAAAGCGCGCCGCGATTTCTCAAATGCGCTCACATCGTTTTCCAGGCCCTGAAACTCGTCCTTGGTACCGAACGCTCCTGCCGATTCCGCTACCGATTCGAACACGTCGTAAAGCGCGTCCAGATTGCGATACAGCTTGAACGTGGAAGTGAGGTTCTCGGGTGATGCTCTCAGCTCCGCGATAATTTCCGGAAGCGCGGTTTGCAGGTTGCGCTGAATGGAATCTACATTTCCTTCTGCCTGGCGCTTGGTCCCGGAGTCCGCCTTCCATTTTTCGATACGCAACTTCGCCAGATCCAGTTGCGCCGCCTGCGAGGATTGTTCCAACTGCGAGAGCAGCGTGTTCAGCTGATTGACGGATGAGTACGACACCGGGCCCTGGTTTGCAGGCTGCGCTGCGGGCTGGTTGGAAGAAATAACCTGGGCGCCGACCGCCAGACAAAGCGGCAACAGAGATAAGTATCGCAAGTTGGAAAATGGGTGTCGTTTCATGCGTAATCGCCGCAAGCGTAAATCAGCATACTAAGTTTCCTGGCTTTCGCAAAATGTACGACCCTGAAGAGATGCCGTTGCCCGCTGCCGGGTTTGACTATCAATAGCCAGTAGGCGAGAATTGTGCTGGTCAACCCCTCGTGAAACTTGTTGTCATACTCACGTGGGCCTGTGGCGCAGCTGGGAGCGCGCTTCCATGGCATGGAAGAGGTCGTCGGTTCGATCCCGACCAGGTCCACCAAATCTCCTGATCTACTAGACAAGGCAAATGTTTGCGACTGTGGCATTCGTGTGTCATGGTTTGTGACGGCAATCCAGCGGAAAGCTGGAAGATTGCTGGACCCCGGCCCGTGTACTCGCATCTTGGAGCTGATTTGCGGCGCTTGAGTATTGGCTGCGCTGGGTGTAAATTGCCCCGCTGCCGCCTAGGGCGGATCCAAGGAGGTCGATATGGGATTTCTCGCATGGATTGTGGTTGGACTGATCGCAGGTTGGCTTGCCGGCCAAGTCATGAAAGGCGGTGGCTACGGCGTAGTCGTAGACATCATTCTGGGCATTCTCGGCGGCGTTCTGGGCGGCTGGGTGTTCGGGCTCCTGGGAATCTGGCCGGGCGGCGGCATGATCGGCTCCATCGTTGTGGCATTCGTGGGTGCGGTGATCCTGGTCTGGATTACTCGCTTACTGAAAAAGGCCTGAACGTTGAGGCAAACAGATGTGGGTGAAATAGCGATATTTCAGCAGCTACCCGACTCTACTGCCGGGTGTCCGCCTGGAGGTCTCCATTTCCCCACAATCTTTCTGATCACAGTGATCCGAAGTTAAATCCTCGCCGCAAAAGTGCAAGCATTTGAAACGCGTCCCGGAACCGAGAGGCAGAGCGCCATTTCTTGTGTAATTTCTGGTCTTCGAGTTCACGAATTTTTCGCGCGATCTACTCCTTGCAAGTGCTTGCAATCTTGCACCAGCGTGTTTAGTATGTCAGCGCCGTTAACGTACACGATCGGACCTGGATGCTTTTGACGAGATCGTCAGGGACGGGAAGTAAGGTTCTGATTCCTCCGAGACACGCGTCGGGTAGACGCTCCCGGCGGCGATAGCCGTACCTATCGGAGCAGTCAGAATTCTGCGCCTCAGCTTCTTCGTCGACTCGCACCAAATTTTGTCTATTTGGCGGACCTTTTTCCTGGTGCGGGCGACTAAGATCGCTAGACCTGACCCGGATGCGTTCTGCGCGCAACGGAACTGACCCGTATGCAAAGCTGTGTTCTTGGAGTTGACGTTGGTACCGGCGGCACTCGCGCCGTCGTCATCAGCGAGCGAGGTCAGATCCTCGCATCTGCTACCGAGGAACACCAGCCATTTGCTTCGCCTGAGATTGGTTGGGCGGAGCAGCATCCCGAAGACTGGTGGCGGGCCTGCGGGATCGCAGTGCGGAAAGCGTTGGCCAGCGCAGCCTTGCCCGCCGAGCAGATCGCTTGCGTAGGGTTTTCCGGGCAGATGCACGGTGCGGTCATGCTGGATGCGGCGGACGAAGTAGTTCGTCCCGCCCTGATCTGGTGCGACGTGCGCACCGAAAAGCAGGGCCGGGAACTCACCGAAAAGATCGGAGCCCAAGCGCTCATCCGCCTTACCTGCAATCCGGCGCTGCCCAATTTCACATTAACCAAGTTCTTGTGGGTGCGTGAGCAGCGAACCGGAGAATTGGAAGCGGGTCCGTTCGGTGATGCTTCCGAAGGACTATGTGCGCTTCCGGCTCACCGGCGAGCAAGCTACCGACATGGCGGACGCCTCCGGCACGCTGATGCTCGACGTCGCGCACCGCCGCTGGTCCGATGAAGTGCTGCAAGCGGCAGGAATAGAAAAGTCTCTGCTGCCGCGGTTGTTTGAATCTCCCGAAGTCTGCGGAAAAGTTTCGGCAGCCGGGGCAGCGGCTACGGGCTTGCAACCAGGAACGCCGGTCGTGGCCGGGGCAGGAGACCAGGCCGCCGGAGCTGTCGGTATGGGGATCGTGGCGCCCGGGGCGGTGAGTGCGACGATCGGGACCTCTGGAGTTGTCTTCGCGGCGACGGATCGTCCGTCTCTCGATCCCAAAGGGAGGCTGCACACTTTCTGTCATGCCGTGCCCGGTCGTTGGCACGTGATGGGAGTAACGCAGGCTGCGGGTCTCTCTTTGCGATGGTTTCGAGATCGCTTTGGCGCAGGCGGAAATGCTGGTGGAAGTGAAGACGGTCGCGATCCTTACGATCGCCTTATTACCGAGGCCGCCGCTGTTCCGCCCGGATCCGACGGACTGTTGTGGGCCCCGTATCTCATGGGTGAACGCACTCCGCATCTCGACCCCAATGCACGCGCCGCTTTAATTGGCCTTACCGCCTCGCACATCCGCGGACACGTGGTTCGAGCGATTCTGGAAGGAGTTGCTTTCAGCTTGCGGGATTCGTTCACGCTGTTTGCGGAGATGGGCGTTCCCGTAAGGAACATTCGTCTGGGCGGAGGTGGGGCGCGGTCTCCGTTGTGGCGGCAAATCCAGGCGGATGTGTATGGCCACGAGGTTGAAATTCTCGAGGCTGAAGAGGGCGCAGCGTATGGGGCCGCGATCCTCGCCGGGGTAGGAGCCGGATTGTGGAGTTCGGTCGACAACGCCTGCGACGAAACTGTGAAGGTCGCGCAGCGGGTGGCCCAGCAACCTGCCGTCGCGCAGAACATGAACGCAAGTTACGCCGCATATCGCCGGATGTATCCAGCGATTAAATCGGTCTTGGGGTGAAGGTCTGGACTTCATGAGTGAAGCTGGCCGAGAACGTTATTAATCACGATCAGTGATGCCTCACATTGGCCGACGCCGGATGCAGGGTGCCCTAACCGCCGCGCTAGAATCTTCGCCCTGAGCCGCACCCGGAATCTCTGCGTGAGCTCACCATGCGCCACCCGCACATTGCAATTCTCGTAGCCGTCTTGCTTGGTGGTTGGGCCCTCGAAACCGCGCACGCCGGCACGGGCGGCGATGCGTGGCTGCGCTATGCCCCGCTTGAGAGCACAGTGCGGGCAAAATACGAATCGCTCCCTTCGAACGTGGTTCTTCTGGGAGATTCGGTTGTGCTCAGGTCGGCGCAGGGAGAAATGATTCGCGGCATCACCGCGATGACTGGCCGTGCCCCGGACGTAGAAAAAGACTTCCAGAAGAAGGCGATCATTCTGGGAACGTTGGATGAGATCTATGCGGTCCTGCCGAAATTGGTGCCGCCCCGTCCACTCGGGCCTGACGATTTTTGGCTGGTAGCTGCCCAGGTGCGAGGCTTCGACTGCCTCATTGTTACCTCACCGACCGACCGGGGAGTTCTTTATGGCGTGTTTTCGTTCCTGCGCAAGGTAGCGCTTGGCGAAAACCTGGCCGCGCTCAACGAACTGCAGCAGCAGCATACCCCGATTCGCTGGGTGGATCAATGGGACAACCTGAACGGCACCATCGAGCGCGGATACGCGGGCCCCTCCATCTTTTTCGAGAAGGGAAGCGTCCGTGCCGAGTTGACCCGTGCCGGCGAATACGCGCGTTTGCTTGCGTCCGTTGGGATCGCCGGTTGCACGGTCAATAATGTGAATGCCGATCCAAGGATCATTGAGGGCAGTTTTCTTCCGCAACTTGCCCGCATCGCTGACGAGTTTCGGCCCTGGGGGGTCCAACTTGCAGTGTCTGTCGATCTGAGCAGCCCCAAGATCTTGGGAAACCTGGATTCGTTTGATCCGTTGGATCCGCGAGTCATCGAATGGTGGCGGGCCAAGGTTGACACGATCTATCAGCAGATCCCAGACTTCGGCGGTTTCGTGGTGAAGGCAGATTCCGAGGGGCGTGCAGGTCCGTCGTCGTATGGGCGAACGCCGGCAGATGCTGCCAACGTCATCGCCCGCGCGCTCAAGCCTCATGGAGGAATTCTTTTTTATCGTGCGTTCGTTTATGACCATCATCTGGATTGGAGAAACCCGAAGAACGACCGCGCCCGGGCTGCGTACGACATTTTCCATCCGCTCGATGGAAAGTTCGACGACAACGTTATCGTCCAGATCAAGTACGGTCCGATTGACTTCCAGGCACGCGAACCTGTGTCACCCCTTTTCAGTGGGATGGAGAAGACGAATCAAGGCATCGAATTGCAGATCACACAGGAGTACACCGGACAGCAGCGGCATTTGGTTTTTCTTCCTACCATGTGGAAGGAAATTCTCGACTTCGATCCGCGCGTGAACGGTGAGAGCACTCCGGTCAAAGATCTGGTCGCCGGCAAAGTATTCCATCGTCCGGCCGGCGCGTTTGTTGGCGTGGCCAATGTGGGCATGGGCAGTAATAACGATCCGAACTGGCTCGGGCATCCGCTGGCCATGGCCAATCTCTACGGATTTGGGCGACTGGCATGGGATCCGAATCTGAGCGCGGAAACGATCGCGGAGGAATGGACGCGGCTCACCTTTGGCGACGATCCGGTTGTGGTAAAGACAATTGCCGGCATGCTGCTTGCGTCCTGGCACGCATATGAGAACTACACTGGCCCACTCGGCGCGCAGACTCTGACCGACATTCTCGGCAGCCACTACGGGCCGGGCATCGAATCTTCCGAGCGCAACGGCTGGGGGCAGTGGCATCGCGCCGACCACGACGGAATCGGTATGGATCGAATCGTCGCGACCGGCACTGGTTTCACCGGCCAGTATCCGCCGGAGGTTCGAAACTTGTACGAATCGGTGCAGACCACACCGGACGAATTATTGTTGTTTTTCCATCATGTTCCTTACACTTACCGCCTGCATTCGGGTAAGACCGTCATCCAGTACATCTACGATTCGCATTACGAAGGCGCGGAGCAAGCGGCAGATCTTGTCCGGCAATGGAAAACGTTGGAACACCGCATGCCGGATGGGTTGTATGCAGACGTGCTATCCCGGCTCGAATACCAGGCAGGGCATGCCATCGTCTGGCGTGATGCCATCTGCAACTGGTTTCTGCGTACCTCCGGGATTCCGGATGCGAAAGGGCGCGTGGGAAATCACCCCGACCGCATCGAGGCGGAATCCATGAGTCTCAAAGGGTACGCGGCGATGGACGTAACTCCGTGGGAAAACGCTTCCGGCGGCAAAGGGATTGAATGTCCGAGGAGTTCGGCGTGTACCGCGTCATTCCGTTTCGACCGCCCTGCGGGATTGTATGAGATGGATGTGCAGTACTTCGACCAGAACAACGGGGAATCGAAGTTCCGGGTTCTGGTTGGCGACCCGGCGGGTGGATGAATGGATTGCCAACGACAATCTTCCCGCGACCAAGCCGGGGGGCGACTCTTCTACCCGTCACAGAATTCCCGGACTGACTCTTCGCCCAGGGGATGAGATCCGCATCGAAGGTGTTCCGGACGGAGAGGAACGGGCGCCTCTGGATTACGTCGAGTTGCACGCCGCAACCCAATAGGGAACCGACTATGAGGAGCAGACAAAGAGGAGCAGACAAATGTCAGTCGCGCTGAAGAGGCTGCTACATCGATTCCGGCTTACGGCATTGCTGGTCTGTGCGTTATTAGTCTGCGCGTTATTTGATAGTACCTGGGCCGTCGCGCAGACACCAACCACAAATTATGACGAATCGAAAGTCGGCGCCTACACCCTGCCCGATCCACTGATCTTCAACAACGGCAAGCCGGTGCGTAGCGCACGCGACTGGAAGCGGCGGCGGTCGGAGATTGTCGAACTATTTGCTGCCAATGTGTACGGGCACAGTCCGAAGGCGCCCAAACACATTAGTTACGAAGTCTTCGACATCGACAAGACTGCGCTTGGCGGAAAAGCAGTCCGCAAGCAAGTCACCATTTATTTTTCGGAAAACAAGAATGGGCCGCGAGAGGATCTGCTGATCTACATTCCTGCCGGCGCCCGGAAGCCAGTTCCGATGTTCCTCACCCTGAATTTTTCAGGCAATCAATCCGTGATCAACGACCCGGGGATCAAGCTCCCCACCATCTGGGAATGGAAGACACATGTAAGGCAACAGGCAGCGGAAGAATCGCGAGGGAAGGACACGGAATTCTCAGTCGAGAAAACCCTGGCCCGCGGATACGGCTTCGCCACCATCTGCTACCAGAACATCGAGCCGGATTTCAAGGGCGGATATGTTGAGGGCATCCGCCCCTTGTTTTTCAAATCCGGGCAGACCAAGCCTACGCCGGACGACTGGGGAGCAATCGGGGCGTGGGCTTACGGTTTGAGCCGCGCCATGGATTATCTGGAAAAAGATAGAGACGTTGACGCCAAGAGCGTAGCCATCATGGGACACTCGCGATTGGGCAAAACTGTTCTATGGGCTGGCGCACTCGATACCCGTTTCGCCATGGTGATCTCAAGTTGTTCGGGAGAAGGCGGCGCGTCGCTAGCGCGGCGCAACTATGGCGAAACTGTGAATAATCTCCTCGACACGTTTCCTTACTGGTTCAGCGGCAGCTTCGAGAAGTACCGTGATCATCCCGAGCAGCTTCCTGTCGATGCCCACGAGCTGATTTCCCTGATCGCACCTCGTCCCGTCTACATCACGGGCGCTGAAGATGATCGCTGGGGTGATCCCAAAGGTGAGTTCCTGGCGTGCGTTGCTGCCGGCCCGGTCTATCGCCTGCTGGGCACCCGGGATCTTGGAACAAGCGAGATGCCGCCACTCAATCAGCCGGTGATGCACACCATCGGGTATCACATTCGAACCGGCAAACACGCCGTGACCGCCTTCGATTGGGACCAGTTCCTCACCTTCGCCGACATGCATCTTCGCGGCCCGAATTTGTAGCGCCGGCGTTCCGCCGGCTGTCCCGAGGGCATCTTGCCCTCGGAGTCGCTCACCGCGAAAAAACCTGCGGGCGAGGGTGCCCGCGCCACAGGGAGCCTGCCGAGCTGCGCTCGGCCTGGACGGGTCAGAGACCCGTCCCCACAAGGTCTTCGCTGAAGGCTGAGAGCTGAAAGCTGAGAGCTTATTTTACCGGCTTTCCTTCTTCGACAATCACGATCTGATCGACTCGCGCCACCGAGACTTGTTGCTTCAGTCCGCTGGGCCATTGGATTTCGATTTTCTCGACGCGTGTTGCGGAGCCCAGACGGAAATGGACACGCTGGTCTGAACTCGAGCCATAGCTTCCGCCGCTGATTACGTCGGCGCGTTGACGAACGCCGGCCGCGGTGAGAAAAACTTTCGCTCCCACGGCGTCCCGTGGGCTCTTGGGCCCGCCGATGAGCTTCAATGTCAGCCAGTGATTTTCATTCTTGACCACATTTCGGAGCAGGGAAGGCGTGGAATCGATGTTGTTGATGACCACGTCGATGTGGCCGTCATTGAAGAGGTCGCCGAAGGCGGCGCCCCGGGCCGTGATCACATCGGCCAGGCCGCTTCCGGTTGCCGGCGCCACTTCCTGAAATTTGGCGCCGTCTAGATTGCGGAACAGTTGCGGACGCTCTGCCCATGTAGTGCCCCAGTCCTGCTTGTCGACCTCGGGATAAACGTGTCCATTAGCAATAAAAATGTCGAGGAGGCCGTCGTTGTCGAAATCAAGGAAACCCGCTCCCCAAGACAGAAACGGCACGGTCGGATCGCCCAGGCCGGCCTGATAAGTGACGTCAGTAAAATTGCCGCCACCGTCATTGCGATAAAGGGTCTTGTAGTCATCTGAAAAAGTTGTGGTGAATAAATCGACTTTGCCATCGCGGTTGTAGTCACCGACAGCGATTGCCATTGATGCTTGCTCGCGGCCGTCCTCGCTCAGTGCGAATCCCGATGCGTATCCCACCTCTTCAAATGTGCCATTGTGCCGGTTGCGATAGAGGAAGTTGGGCGTCGAATCATTGGCCACGGCCAGATCGACCCAGCCGTCATCATCGATGTCCACGAATATAGCCGCTAAGCGGTAGTAGCCGTCCGGATCAGAGACGCCAGCTTTGGAGCTGACATCGGTAAAAGTTCCGTCGCCGTTGTTGTGGAAGAGATGGTCGTGCTCGCCGGGCAGGCCTCGCGGCCCGCACATCACTGCGATGCCGCGAAACTGGCAAAAATTCGGTGGAATCGTGCCTTGCCCCGCGATGGGCGGATTGTCCGCGTCGAACTTCACATAGCCGGGAACAAACAAGTCGAGCAAGCCGTCATGATCGTAGTCGCCCCATGTCGGTCCGGCTGACCAGCCACCGAGAGTTACACCGGCCTTCTCGGCGACATCGGTAAAAGTGCCGTTGTGGTTGTTGTGGTAGAGCCGGTTTTTGCCATAGTTGGCAACGTAAATGTCCGGCCAGCCGTCGTTGTCGTAGTCGGCGACGGCCACGCCAAATCCCCAGCGTTCGTTGGCGACGCCCGCTTTTTCTGTGACGTCGGTAAAAGTGCCATCATGATTGTTGTGAAAGAGCATCGCTCGAGGCGGAGGCTCGTTGCCTTTGAATGCCGCGATGGTTGAGCCATTCAGAAGATAGATGTCGAGCCATCCGTCGTTGTCGTAGTCGAGCAAGGCCACACCCGAGCCCGGAGTTTCGATGATCGATTCTTTTTTGGCAGTTCCGGAACGATGATGGAATTTATCCCAGACCGGCTTGTTTGGTGATGTCGTCGAACACGACGGGAGCATTGTCGACGAAGCCGCCGGCCGCGATGGGACGCGACTGGGAGTCTTTTACCGCGGCATGCGCGGCGCCGGTGGAAACGCCTCCGCCCGCGGACGGTGGTCCCTTCTGGTTGGGCTCCTGGCTGTGGCCAGCAACACGTGCAAATAGAAAGGCAATCAGGACCAGCACGCGCACAGCGAAGACCGGAACGTGACGGGCCGAGAATGGCATGACCCTATTGTCGACTACTCGGGCAGTCTTTGCTCACCGCTGATGGCAAAATCCGCGGCAGCCTGCGGTGCTCCGCTTCCTGGTTGTCCTCCTCCTACGCTCACCCGGTAGGATCCCGCCATGACAAACCGATCTCCGTTACCGTCGACTCCGCTCAAGTCGCGTGCGTCCAGCGTAAAGTGGACATGCTGGGTCGCGCCGCCGGGCACGCGGATGCGAGTGACCGCGCGAAGCGCGTGGATCGGAGCATACGGAGATTTTGGAAAACTCAAATACAAAGCCGCGACTTCATCACCATCACGGTCGCTCGTGTTCTTCACATCAGCATCGACGCTGAGTGGATCACCTGCGTTCAGTGTAGAGGCGGAGAGTCTCAGATTGCTGTACTCAAACTTCGAATAGCTCAGTCCATAGCCGAAGGGATAAAGCGGCTGTCCCTCAAAGTAGCGATAGGTCCGGTTCTTCATGGCGTAGTCTTCAAACGGCGGCAGCTGCTCGACACCCTTGTAGAAGGTCACGGGCAACCGTCCTGCGGGATTGTTGACTCCAGCCAGGGTCTGCGCAATCGCGGTTCCTCCTTCTTCCCCCGCGTACCAGGCCTCGAGGATTGCGTTTGCATTTTCGTTGGCCCAATTCACAGAAAGCGCACTGCCGTTCATCAGCACGACTACCAAAGGTTTGCCTGTGTCCTTCAACGCCTTCAGCAGATCTTCTTCGTCCTTGGGCAAATCAAGGCTGGTGCGGTCGCCCCCCTTGAACCCTGGCACCGCTACCTCCATCTCTTCTCCTTCCAGTTGAGAGGTGATGCCGACCACGGCGACAGCCACATCCGCTTGCCTGGCCGCGGCGACGGCTTCTCCCAACGGATCAGGACTCAGGCGGGTCCACACAAGTTTCACGCCGCGAGCGCGGCCCGGAAAGTATTCAATTTTCAATTCGTAACGATGGCTTTTTTGCAGTGGCACTTCGGCGGTTGCAGGGCGCGAGTCGTGGCTCTTGGGATCGTCGACGATCATTTTGCCGTCCAGCCAAAGTCGATTGAGGCATCCATCCAAACCCAGCCGGTAGTTTCCTGACTCAGCCGGTGTAAGAAAACCCGTCCAGCGCACCGAATAAGTTTTTGTCTTGGTGGTCGTGCCTGGAGCAAAATCGTAGTTCACGTCTTTTTCCACCCGCACCAGCTCGGGCGCACTTTTGAAGGCCGCGTCGGTAAAGTACTCAGCTTTGAGGCCGGGTTTTCCGTCCGGCGTCGACAAAGCCGACGATGGAACGGTGGTGTCCTCGAGTAAGAAGTTCGTGCCTGGCGAGTACGATACCTGAGCCGCTGCGAACTGCCTGCGAATTCCGTCCAGCGCAGTTGTGGATCGTGAGGGCGTGCCGCTGTAGTTGCCCTCCAGCACGTGCAAAGATTGCGCCAGTGGACCCACGACGGCGATCTTCTTGATTTCTGGTCTTAGCGGAAGCGCGCCGTCGTTCTTGAGCAGGACCATCGACTCGCGCGCCGTTTTCAGCGCGAGCTGGCGATGAGCGTCGCTGTCGATTTCCGAATCTGGAGTTTGCGCATATTTCACCAACTGGGGCGGGTCGAACAGTCCTAAGCGAAAGCGCGCTGTGAAGAGGCGCTTCAGAGTTACGTCAATGTCTTTCTCACTCAGGAAGCCTTGTTTTACCGCATCAAAATATCTTAAGTAATCGGAGTTGTCGGCCGGCGTCTGGCCGAAGTCGGCACAATCGCTGTCCGTCCCACGCTTGAGCGAAATGGCCGCAGCCTCCGCCAGGCTCGCGGCGAATTGATGGCCGCGGTGGATGTCGGCGACCGCATCGCAATCCGACACCACATAGCCGTTGAACTTCCATGCCCCGCGCAGCATGTCCTCGAGCAGAAAAGCATTCGCGCAAGCCGGTTCGCCATTCACACGGTTGTAAGCACACATTACCGACCCGGCTTTACCTTCGGTCACAGCCGCACGGAAGGCGGGCAGGTAGGTGTCCGCCATGTCGTGTTTCGATACGTCCACATTGACGGTGTGCCGCGATGGCTCCGGGCCGCTGTGTACGGCAAAGTGTTTCGGTGTAGAGATGACTTGATAATATTTCGGATCATCGCCCTGCAACCCCGTAACAAAAGCCACGCCCATCCGTCCCGTGAGGTAGGGATCTTCGCCGTAAGTTTCCTGTCCTCGTCCCCAGCGCGGATCGCGAAAGATGTTGATGTTGGGCGACCAGAAATCCAGCCCTTCGTAAATGTCGCGCCTTCCCGCGCGGATAGCCTGGTTGTGCTTGGCCCGGGCTTCCCGGCCAATCACCGTTGCCATCTCATGAATCAGTGGTGGATCGAAAGTGGCAGCGAGGCCAATCGGCTCAGGGAAGACAGTGGCCGTTCCGGCGCGAGCCACCCCGTGTAGCGCTTCACTCCACCAGTCGTACTCGGGAACTTGCAGCCGCAGAATGGCCCGTGACTGGTTGGCCAGTTGAGAAGCTTTCTCTTCCAGCGTCATCCGGGAAATCAAGTCGTCCACCCGCACATTGATCGGCTGTGAAGGATCCAGGTACGGAGCGGCGGGAGCCTTCGCGGTCTGGGCGGCCGCGCTGAGCAGGGTGGCGACCAGTACGGCCGCAATCCTCACGTTTGCGATTGTGGTCCGTCCAATCTGAGTTCGGCCAATCTTAATTCGTCCGATCTCGGTCCGTAGCATCCTGATTCCTTTGGTCTTGGTCCCTGCGATCCGACCGGCGTGATCACACATGGGCAAGGGCTCCTTCGAGTATGGGATTGGCTCAGTAAGCGATTGGGTCGCATGCTACTGCCCCCGGGCAAGCGCGCAAACCGGGACGGAGTATAACATCGTTAACGTACACGTATGGGCAAGGTTGATTTTTCCATTATTGAACCCGGTACAGTAAGATCAGAAGCCATGAACATGAAACGCGTCAGTGGTCAGCGTCGAACTAACATTATTTCTTCGATGTTGCCATGCGCTGACATCGATCAAGCTGCAGATTGTTTCTGAATCCTGGGAGTGCTGTGAGGCTTGGGGCGGGGACGTACGGATGAAAAAAGAAAGACGCGGCATCCACCTGATTGCGGAACTGGCCAACGTTTCCATCGGAACGGTGGATCGCGCCCTGCATGGACGAGGAGGAATCAAGGACGCGACACGCCACCGGATCTTGCAGGTGGCGCGTCAAATCGGTTACACCCCGAACCTGGCTGCGCGTGCTTTGTCGGTAGCCCGGGCCAGCGCCACCATTGGAATCTGCGTCCCGCGGGAGATTCACTTCTTCTACGACCAGCTTTGGAGCGGAGTTCTCGACGAAGCCCGGCGCGTTGCCCAGTTGGGAATCAATTTCATTAACCGTCCGGTTCAGGTTCTGGGAGAACACGACACCGATGCCTTCCGGGAACTGGTGGAGAGCGGCGTCAACGGAATTGTTCTCACCGCAGGAAATCCGGAGGGACTCACGCCACTGATCGACGAGGCGGAAGAAAAAGGTATCCGCGTGGTGTGCGTGTCCACCGATGCTCCCCAGAGCCGGCGATCCAGCATCGTATGCGTGGAGCCCAGGCTGAACGGTTGCCTGGCCGGAGAGTTGATGGGTAAGTTTGTTCCGCCCGGTTCGCAGGTGGCGGTCGTAGCGGGCATGCTGAACACGGAAGATCATCGCAAGAAAACCGATGGTTTCTCGGAAGCGTTTCCGCAACACTGCGCCGGGGGCAGCATATTCACGGTGATCGAAGGCCACGAAGACGAGGACGAGAGCTTTCAGAAGACATTCGAACTGCTTCGTCGTGCGCCCAACCTCGCCGGACTTTATGTGAATACAGTGAACTGTCTGCCGGTGTGCCGGGCGTTGGGAGCGCACGGCCTGGCGGGAAAAGTAAAATTAATTACCACGGATCTGTTCGCTGAAATGGCGCCGTATTTTCACAAGGGGATCATTACCGCCTCGATTTATCAGCAGCCACATCGTCAGGGCCAAATCGCGGTGCGGCTCATGGCGGACCACTTCACCAACAAGACAGCTTTGCCAGCGACCGCCCACCTCAGCCCTGGGGTGGTGATGTCTTCGAGCCTGAATTTATTCCGGGAAATGAGGATGGCGGAGGTGAAGTTTGATGATTCCGCTCTCCGGCCCCACGCCGCCCTTGCGTCGGATTGAGGCCAAGATCGTCAGTCCCCGGAAGGCAATATTTTGCATTTCAGGCGCCCTGAACCACTCGAACCCCTTGATGTCTCGTGAAAGCCCACACACTAGTCCCATTTCTCGGGTTCCACTCCATCAAGCAGTCGGAAACCGTGCAAAATGGGCACTACAACTCGTTACAGGCAGAGTTCCGGTCGCAGATGACGCGGGACATCTCCCTTCAGGCCGCATACACCTATTCCAAGGCGTTTGATCCGGCCACCGGCTCGAACAACGTGCAAGACCTGAATAACGTTTCCAACTGCATCAGAAGGCGGATGAAGACATCACCTCCAAGATGTCCGGTGCGTCGCCCTCAGCACATCAGTGAGGTCCAATAAATGAACACGTAGGGACGGCCATCCTCGGCCGTCTGGTCGAGCGAGCTCGACAGCACTTCTCTGGAACTAAACCGTGGGCTTCGCTCCGCCGGACAGCCGAGGCCGGCTGTCCCTACGTGTTATGTCTCGTCCCACCCCACAAATTCTGGTTACATCGGTAATTTGCCAGCGGGTAACTAATTTCTTAGTCTCAGCAAGTCAGCTTGGGAAAATCATTGCAGGATCGAGCCTTCTTGTTCCAGCCAAAACAATCGGGATTCGCGGGCTGCACGCATCAAACCTACGCTGTGATTGGCGTGACCCTGCTCTTCCTGCTCGCAGCATCGATTCCTGCAGTGCAGTCGCAAAACGCCCCCAACCTGCGCAAAGTGGTTTACAAAGTGGCTCCGAAATATCCACCTGAATTGAAACAGAATGAGATCGGGGGCATCGTCCGGCTGGCGGTCGTAATCAATCCCAACGGCTCGGTAGCGAAAATCTCACCCGTCGGTGGGAATCCGGTTCTGGTGGATGCAGCCACTGTGGCGGTCAAACAATGGAAGTATGCAGCTTCAGATCACCAGACGACCACCGAGGTCCAGCTGGATTTTATTCCTCACTAGAGAATTGCGCCGCGGTGCGAATTGTCACTCCCTGCGCAGCCATGCGGTGCTAGGCTGAACTGTCGTGCCGGGACGCCTCACGGCAACGCAATGGAGACAGCAAGCACAATGCGGCCTTCCAAAATGTCATCGGGGGCAGTCTTCCTCCTGTTTCTGGCGATATTTCTTTCCGCGTTCGATCTAGCGGCAGACGAGACCAAACCCGCGACCTCGAAGAGCCTGAATACGAGCTCCTGGTCCCTGCAATGGCAACCGGCGCAGCTGGTGAACGGAGCGCCGGTGGTGTTTCAAGTGAAACCATCCGCTCGGCTGAGCGGACTCTCAGGGAAATGGCTCGAGCACAACGTGTTCTTCAGCTATGACGCGGCCAGCAAGACCTGGTACGGAGTAGCTGGTGTCAGCCTGGAGACGCATCCCGGTATCTACGATCTCGAACTAAAAGGCACTACGTCCCGGGGAAGTGAAGTCGCTTTTTCCAAAAGGATCAACATCCGGCCGGCGAAGTATCCCAGCATCGCAGTATCGGTCGCCAAGCAATTCACGGAGCCAAGCGCGGAGCAACTGGAACGCATTCGACAGGACAAGACCGTCAAACAGGATGTGTTCGGCCATACCAGCGCCGAACAGGAGTGGTCGGGAAAGTTTCGTCCGCCGGTGGACGCCCCTGTTTCCGATGTATTCGGCACCCGGCGAACCTTCAACGGGAAGGTTCAGAGCATGCATCAGGGTCTCGATTATGCCGTCCCCAAGGGCACGCCGGTCTCTGCGGTTAACGCCGGGACGGTTCTGCTCGCGAGCCCTTTATATTTCGAAGGCAATTGCGTGGTCCTGGATCACGGCCAGGGCTTGCTGACGCTCTATCTCCACCTGTCGGAGATCAAGGTAAAGCCCGGCGAGCGAGTCGAGCGTGGCCAGGAGATCGGATTGAGCGGAGGCACCGGCCGCGCGACCGGACCGCACTTGCACCTGGCGGTGCGGTGGGAAGGCGTTTATCTGAACCCCGCGACCCTGCTGACTCTCAAACTACCTTGAAGTGGTCCGCCCTGTGGCTACGACCACTCACACACGGCCATCCAGGGTTCTTCCCGTCCCGCTGTGGGGAATCGAAAGCGAGCGAATCGAGGTTCGCAAGTCCAGGTTCCGGACTAGCCGGTGCAGATAGTTCGCGTGCACTCCCAGAGTGCGAGCCGCCTCCGTGTAATTGCCTTTCGCGTCCTCCAGAGCGGTAAGGATCAGGTGTTTCTTCAATTGCTTGACCGCCATGTGATATTTCGCCTCTTCGGCTCCCGGGGCCGGGTCCTTCTCCAGAATCGACTCCGGCAGATCCTCGGGCCGGATTGCATCTGACACGCCCAGCACCAGGGCACGCTCGATAGCGTTTTCGAGTTCGCGGACGTTGCCGGGCCAGTCGTAGTTCATCAGTCCGGCCATGGCTTCCGCAGAAATCCTCTTGGCCTTCACTTTGCATTTCGCGGCAAACTTGGTGACAAAATATTCCGCCAGAATCGGAATATCTTCGCGGCGCTCGCGCAGTGGCGGCACCACGACTGAGACCACGTCCAACCGGTAATAGAGATCTTCGCGGAATGTTTTGGTTTTTACTGCGGCTGCCAGATCCTTGTTGGTGGCTGCAATCAGCCGGATGTCAACCGCGATGGGGCGGGATCCACCCAGCCGCTCGAACTCGCGCTCCTGCAAAACGCGAAGCAACTTGACTTGCAAAGCCGGCGCCAGTTCCCCAATTTCGTCCAGAAACACCACGCCGCCGTCTGCCATCTCCAGGCGGCCCTTCTTCTGTGCGGTTGCGCCGGTAAATGCACCTCTTTCATAACCGAAGAGTTCGCTTTCCAGCAGACCCTCGGGAATGGCCGCGCAGTTGATGGCTACGAACGGTCGGTTGGCGCGCGGACTGTTGCGGTGGATGGCTCGTGCCACCAGTTCCTTTCCGGTGCCGCTCTCGCCGCTCACCAGAACCGTGGAATCGGTGGGCGCCACCCGCGACAGAAACCGGTACACATCTTTCATGAGGCTGCCTTCGCCAACCATGTTGTGCTGCAGATTGATTTCCGCCGCCAGTCGCAGGTTTTCCTGCTCCAGCCACAGTAGCCGCCGGGCGTTTTCAAGAGCTACGGCAGAAATCCCGGCCATGCTGGCTACCAGTTCCAGGTGATCCTTGTCGAAGCGGGCGCTGCTGGTCGTGGTGTCGAGATAAATGCAGCCGATTACTTTCTGAAAAACCGTCAGGGGCACGCACAGTAGAGATCGCACGTTAAAATTGACCAGACTCTTCACCTCACTCAGGCCGCCGCTACCCGGCACGTCCGCTCCTAGAATTGCGACTCCCTGCTCCATCACCTGGCGTGTGATAGTGCGGCTTACGCGAAGCGGCTCGCCCCGGTTCGATGCTGGAGGATGCACGAACCGGGACGAAAACTTCTCATTGCCCTGGCCATCCAGCAGAATCGCGCCGCGCTCGGCGGGAACCGCCTCAAAGATCAGCGCCAGGATTTGCGCCTGCAACTGATCGAGGTTGGAAATGGAGTGCACGACGCGGCTGATCTTGAGCAGTGCGTTAAGGTTTCGTCCCAGCCGCGAAGTTGCGGGCAATTCCTTCAGAATCCGTTCAGGCTGCAGATAGAGAACATCCTGGGGACGGATTTGCGCAGTCGCCTGGGTGATGTGGTCGTCGAATTCCACCGCTCGCATGATCGCCTCGTCGGTGTCTTCTTTTACCAGGAACACAAAAACCGAGTCTCCTACCGAGATTTGGTCGCCATGATTCAATGTCTGCTCGGATACAACCTCACCGTTCACAAATGTCCCATTGCGGCTATCCAGATCGCGAATCCTGTAGCCGTCTTTTCCCTGACCGAGCAGGCAGTGGCGTCGCGACAAGGAGAGGTCGCTGATCGCCAGTGAGTTGGAAGGATCCCGTCCGATACGGATTTCCGCCTCGGTCAGGAAATAAGTTGAGTCAGCCAAAGGACCTGCGGTCACCTGGAGTCTGGGCTTCACGTTTTTCGCGCCTCATCCGCGCTCTCGATTTACCACAGGGCCGACCTTTTGAAACGCCGGTCGCGATCTTGTTCCACTATCCGAACAGATAGACTCTATCTGCTTGGATAGGGTCATGGCCTATTTTAGAGGGAGGTCTTCTATTCAGAACGATGGATAAAACTAATCCAATGAATAAGTTACAGTCAAATCTAATATCTGTTGTGCTAGGTCCAGTGATGGCCGGGAACGTGCTCTTAGGACGACTGCGGCAGCTTGGCAAAAAGCGATGGGGGAAGCGCTTTCAGCAGTTCCGCCGGGATGCGCCGATCGGGAATCCGAGGGACCCCCTCATCGGGTTCCCGTTCGTTTTTCTACCGAAACCCGAAACTGACAACCAGGAACTGATCGCTGACCACTGGTTCATGAATCTGGGATGACAAAAAAAGTGTTGTCGAAAGCATTCCTATTCCCCCATCGCAGTTAAGCGCTTCGAATCTGAAGCCACCTCGTGAGCGGCCGCTCCATCTTTGAAAGCAACAGTTCTTCCTGAGATGGCTGGGACGCGTTCCCCCGGCACCAGAATTCCTACCAGATTTAAAGGATCGGCAGCCGAGAGCACAATCGTTTCTCCCGTGTTCGGCAGTTTACGCGTCGCCCGTAACGACTCGACCGCTACCGGCAGAGCGAACTGTTCGCCGAGGAAGCCATCCACGAAGCGCCCGCCGCGAATCTCGCCGCGATCTTCCAATCGCCGGAAAGCCATTTGCAATTCGCGCCACTTGGGGAGATTCGTCTCGCGAACCAGCAAGTCACGAAACACGATGCCGTAACGCTTGAGCAGCATCCAGCAGGTGGCTTCGACCGCGCGATTGCGGTCGGCAGCCTGGTCGGTATAGAGGAGTGCCCATCTTCCGGTGCTGTGCCGCGGACGCGCGCTTCGTCCGTTACCTTGCCCCGCACGGCGCTTGGGATCAATCAGGGAGCGCAAATTGTCAAACCCGTCCGCCGTGATCAATCCGCCGGCAACCAGCTCCCAGAGCGCGGTTTCCACTTCTGCTTTCAGCCGTCCAGTGCCGCGAACGATGTCAGCGAAAAACGACGCCCCGCGCTGGCGCAGGAAGTCCAGCACCTGGCGCGCAACCTCGCTCAGGCCGCGGGTTTCGGGCTGGTCCGAGGCTAAGCTGCCAGAAGCCGAGTTGCCCGGGCGATGCGGTGTCATCCAGTCGGCTTCTTCACGGACAAAAAAAGTGATTGGGGCCACGCTGGTCGGAATCACACGCCGCTTTCCAGCTGCTGTGTCATCTAGTGTGGCGGGATGAGGAGACAGACGTCCCCACCCCACAGCGCCAGTGAGACAAAGTTGATCGAGCCATTTGGGATCATAGTTAGCGATGCGTCTGCCGAGGACCTGTCTTTCCCAGGCATTAGCCGGGATCTCAAACCCTTGCAATTGGCGCAACACGTCCAGCGTGGCCCGTTCGCCTTGGACCTCGGTTCCCGGCGCGACATGC
This sequence comes from Terriglobia bacterium, assembly GCA_963801545.1. Taxonomy (GTDB): domain Bacteria; phylum Acidobacteriota; class Terriglobia; order Terriglobales; family Acidobacteriaceae; genus JAIQFF01. Next base: position 84,429 of record CAWDFF010000002.1, read on the forward strand.
TGCCAACGTAACAGCCAGCGCATGAACTGCGCGGCGGTCACTGGCTCGATTTGTTTGCGCAGTGTGGCCACAGTCAGCCGGTGAATGCGCGCCAGCAACCGCCGTTCGCACCACTCAAGTTCAGGCTGGTGTGGCCCCGGTGTGTGTGGCGCGGGCGCCCCCGCCCGCGAGGTCTTGTCGGTAAACTGTCCGCGCAGCACGGCACCGCTGGCTTCCATGCGAAGCAAGGCCTTTTCAATCTCAGACGCGGGCAGCCCAAGGAGTTCTCCAAGTTGCGAAGCCGTGATCGGCCCCAGATGCGACATCCAGCCAGTCACGAGCGAAAGCAGGGCATCGTCTGGTGAGGGCAGTGTGGTCTGAATTTCGGGCACTGCACGATCAAAATTAGAGTCAGGGAAGAGCAGTGAGAATGTCTTTGCCCGCTCCGCCGCTACCCAGTAGGTCATGCCAGCATGTTCGGCGCGGGCAGCGCGTCCTTGTTCCAGGAGCTGCTGGAAGTGTTTCTGCCATTCGCGACTCAGGTGGGGACAGCCGCCCTCGGCTGTCCGGTCGAGCGCAGCTCGGCGGTCTAACGAAACATGCGGCTCCGTAGAGAGCGCCTCTCCGGCTAGAGAAAACTGTTCCGCTTCGCTAAGTGGGGCAGCCGGGGGCGGCTGTCCCCACTCGGGCAACGCAATTAGGGTGTGCAGCACATCGTGCAACTCGTCCGCATCGCGAACATCCGGCCATGCTTCTTCACGGACCTGGGCGATCGCCGCCGGATCGACGCCGTCGATTACGAGCTCGGCACCGGTCACGTAGAGGCTCTCGTCGCATGCGAGATAGACAGCGGCCTGCGCCACCTCCTGCGGCGTGCCGATGCGCCGCAGCGGGATCGCGGCGATCAGCTTGTCGACGAGCTCGGGTGTGCGCTCACGCTGGCGCGCGTTCATCTCCGTGTCGATCTGGCCGGGGTGCAGCGAGTTCACGCGCACGCCGAAGCGCGCGAGCTCCTTGGCAAGCACCTTGGTCATGCCGCGCACCGCCCACTTGCTGGCCGAGTAGGCGGTGAGATAGGGACTGCCCGTCAGCCCCGCAACTGAGGAGACGTTGACGATCGAGCCAGCGCGGTGCTCGCTCATCGACGGCGCGACGGCGCGCATGCCCAGGAAGGTGCCGACGACGTTCACGTCGATCACGTGTTGAAACTGAGCCAGCGAGGTCTCGCCCAGTGGTGCCGCGAGGAACACGCCGGCGTTGTTCAGCAGCGTGTCGATGCGTCCGTGGACCTCGAGCGCCCAGTCGGCCACCGCCTGCCAGTCCTTCTCGCTGGTCACGTCATGTGCCCGCGCCATCGCACGATCGCCCAGCTCGCCCGCGAGCTTCTGAGCACCAGGCCCATCACTGTCGGTGAGCAGCACGAGTGCGCCCTCGGCAGCGAAGCTGCGCGCCGTCGCGGCACCGATGCCGCCGGCGGCGCCGGTGATCAACGCGACCTTTCCCTCCAGCCTCGGCGCGCCCATCGCGCGACTATACGACTCGCTCGTCGCCTGAGACGTGGCCGGCGTCGTCTTCAGGCATAGTTGGGCATCGATCTGAACATGACCAGCCCAAGCGATCAGATACCGAGCCTCGCGCTCTCAGGCCAGGAGCGGCTGCCGCAGCTGGGCTTCGGCGTGTTTCAGGTGCCGCCCAAGGAGACCGAGCAGGTCGTCGCGCAGGCGCTGTCGATCGGCTATCGCCACCTCGACACCGCGGCCGCCTATCGCAATGAGGGGCCTGTCGGGCAGGCGATCCACGCGTCCGGGCTGGCTCGCGAGGAGATCTTCGTCACGACCAAGTGCTGGAACGACGACCAGGGCTACGAGCAGGCCAAGCGGGCCTGCAGGGCAAGCCTCGAGCGCTTGGAGCTCAGCCATCTCGACCTGTATCTGATCCACTGGCCGGTCCCGGCACACGACCGCTACGTCGAGACCTGGAAGGCGTTCATCGAGCTGCAGGCCGAAGGGCTCGTGCGCTCGATCGGCGTGTCGAACTTCGAACCGGAGCACCTCGAGCGTGTGATCGAAGATACCGGCGTCACGCCGGCGATCAACCAGGTCGAGCTGCACCCACATTTCCAGCAGGTCGGACTGCGCCGCGAGCACGAGCGGGTCGGCATCCTCACAGAGGCCTGGAGTCCGCTCGGGCAGGGCCTTGAGCTGCAGGACCCCACGATCTTGCAGATCGCTCAGGAGCACGGCAAGACCGCTGCGCAGACGATCATCCGCTGGCATCTGCAACTGGGCAACGTGGTGATTCCCAAGTCGGCGACGCCGGCTCGCATCCGCGAGAACATCGAAGTCTTCGACTTCCGGTTGAGCGACGCGCAGATGGAGGCGATCGAGGCGCGCGACGCCGGTAGCAGGATCGGGCCCGACCCGAACAAGTTTGTGCGCCCGTAGGGGCGATCGGGAGCGTTCGCGGCGAAATCGCCACAGAGTGAGGCACTTCAGACGACGAACCGACACTTTGTCAACTAAACGTGTACCGCTCTGTGGAACAAAATTGTTGCAAATTGCGGCCTCATCCGTAATACTAAATCAGCGTTATAAGCGGTGACGGGGGTTATTGCTTTTTGCTGTAGGACGAGTTGACTGGGACCGAGCGATGCGGGTGCGTCGCTCAATGCAAGGCAACATCAATAGCGCCGCCAAGGAAGGCAAGGCACTGGGGAAATGCTCACACGCAGGAGTCAAGGACGAGTCCAATATGCGACTGCCTTGCCGGGGCCGGGCTCGGCCGAGCGCAGACATGCGTTGACGTCATCTGCTTCGCTGTTCACACCCGAGACGCGCAGTCGCACGGTCAAGGCGCGCAGCTCTCTGATTTCGGCGCTCGCGCGCCTGCAGCGGCGGCCACACGAGCGCCGAGCCAGCGCGAACGCTGCGGACCTGCTGGCCGAGGAGCGTCGTCGGATGGCCGCCGACGTGCACGATCTGATCATGCAGGATCTGGCCTTCGCTGTGGCCAACGCCAGAGATCTGGCGGATGGGCCAGGCGCGACGGCGCAGGCGAGCACGGTCCTTGCCGCCGGCGAGCGTGCGCTTGCAGGCGCGCGCGGCTTGATCGGCCGTCTGGGCAGCGAGGAGCGTCGACCGGTCATCGAGGCCGTCCGTGAAAGCGTGCAGCTGGCCGCCCGCAGCGCCCGGCTCACATTCGACGCCGACGGCGTTCCGAGCAACGTTCAGCCCGATCCGCCAACGCTCGACACGCTTGTGCACGCCAGTCGTGAGGCGGTCACCAACGCGGTCAAGCACGCCGAGGCGAACGAGATCGAGGTGGTGCTCGAGTACGGTGACGAATGGCGCTTGCAGGTACGCGACAGCGGTCGCGGATTCGACATTGAAAGCGTCGAGCTCGGCTTTGGCATGCGAAGCATGCGTCGTCATGCGCGGGCGCTCGGTGGGTCGATGCAGTTGAGCTCCTCGATTGCAGCGGGGACCGTCGTGGAGGTCAAGCTGCCGTGAGCGACGCGCTTGCAGCTGCTGCGCCCGCAAGCGGCGCGCCGAAGGTCGTGATCGCAGATGACCATCCGATGATCCGCTTGGGCGTGCGCAGAGCGCTGATCCGCGGCGGCTTCAACGTCGTGGCCGAAGCCGCCAGCCGCGACGAGGCCGTAAGCGCGGTGCTGCAGGAGCATCCGGACCTGTGCCTGTTGGACCTCCGCATGCCGGGGGGCGGCGTAGAGACGGCACGGCGACTGGCTGACCTGGCGCCGGCGACCTCGGTCGTGATCTTGACCGTCTCCAACAGCACCGACGACGTGCTCGGCGCTCTGCGCGCCGGGGCCGTCGGCTATCTGACCAAGGACACCAGCCCAGAGCGCCTCCCGGCGGCGCTGTGCGGCGTGCTCCGGGGCGAGGCGGCGCTGCCGCGTGCGCTGTTCGGACGGGTGCTGCGCGAGTCACGTGACCTCGCCGGCCTGGTCCCCGGTCCGGTTCGCGTGGGCGGGGTCGAGCTGACTGCAAGAGAGTGCGAGATTCTCAGGATGCTC
>CAWDFF010000003.1:0-82202 GCA_963801545.1 Terriglobia bacterium
GGGTCTCGGCCACCCGCATCTCGGCGCCGTGGACCAGCGGAGAAACGTTGGACGGATCGGCGTCGCCATAGCCGACAAAACCCTTGCAGCCTTGGTGCGTGTACACGGTGGCTTTGAATGCCCATTTTGAAGTCGCCGCATCGCATAAATTGCGAATCATATGGGCGCCGATGCCGACGCAGGACTTCCGGTGCGCCAGACGAACCAAGCCCACATGGGTGACATACCATCTGCCATCGAGAAACAAGACATCGCCCAGAGGAACAGAAAATTCATACAGCTCCGAAATCTGCTTTAAAGCGACGAAGGCTATTGGCGAGATCCCAGCCCACAATTTTCGAGCCCAGCGCAGATTGCATCGCACCTCGAGGTTGGCCCTGAATCGTTTCGATTTCATCCTATTTGCCCTGCCTTTCCCGCTGACACTAAGAAGTCAATTGGCTACATGTGCCTAGTAAACTAAAAATGATTGAAAGATCGTTATATGCCATTATGCATATGTCCAATGGCATATGTCAATAGGAATAAGTCCTGGAGTCAAGGGCATCTTTGGCAACCAGCAAAACCAAACCCGACCTCGTGGCAATCGGCTCTCGTATAAGGAAGCTCCGGGGGAATGTGTTCCAAGAGGAGATGGCGGATTACCTCGGCATTAGCCAAGGGAACCTTTCGAAGATAGAGCGCGGGAAGCGCGCCCCGACCATCGACACACTGTTTCTTCTCTCCGAAAGGTTTCGCAAAAGCATCGACTGGATATTGCGAGGAGAAGGGAACTAGTCAGACCCACCGCCCGGTCAGCCCAACAATGAACTGGCTATGAGGAGGGTCGCCGCATCCGGGAGATGCGCGGCTTTGATATGACGCAGGCGGAGTTCGCAGAACGCATTGGCATCAGCCAGACCTATTCTCTGGAACGCGGCAAGGAGTGGGGAGGGGCGGAGATCCTGCTTAGAACTAACCCGCTATTTAACAGCGGCCCTTTTCTTTTGCCCGCGCTTACTGGCCGAATGTCTCCCATTCGCCACTTTCCGGCCTGGCTTCTTCTGCCACTCCTGTGGAAGTTCGTCGCCTTCCATAGGGGGATTCCCTTTTCCAGCGCGTTTGAGAATCCGCAAAGTTTCAGCGCGATTGGCACGGCGACCCCTTTCCCGAAAGTACTCCTCGGTACGCAAGGCAGAAAGCTTTTCCGCCACTGCCACATTGATGAGCTGGTTTAGAGCCACGCCGTCCAATTCCGCAGCTTTGCGCAACTCCTCCAGCAAAGAGGGCTGTAACCGTAAAGCAAAATTGCTCCGTCTCATGGGTTCGAACTCCTAATCTGTTGTAGCGCCGTTGCCGGCAGAATTACCGCGCAGCTAAAGCCTCTTGTGCCGGGTGCAAAATCACCCTGATTGAAAGTCACAATTGCGCTGGCACTCCCGTCTACTGCCGTTTCCAAAACCATGTCGTCATCAGGATCCGATAACTTGGCCGCCATCGAAACACAAGCCGAACCGGTCTGCGACCGCCGCTAGGTCATCGAGGACACGCCCGACTTCGGTACTGCTCAATCCACATGCGGCTAGATGTTGCGGGCGGGTCAGGACTGCTTCGTACTCAAGGATGAGCGGAACCGAGAGCAACAATTCAAGCCGCTGATTCAGACCGGCCAGCAAAAGCGGGCGGGAAGCACCTCGGTCACTCCGTAAAGCCGCAACCATCACGTCAGTGTCGAGCACATAAGAGGCCGCCACGTGTCTATGATATTGCATGCAATATCACTAAATGAAGCGATCTCAGGGCTCATTTTCGCAGTGAAAAACATGAACAAATTGAAAGAGTGAAAGAAGTGACTTTTGTCAGTTTTTCGATTATCATAAGCCGATGTACACGTGTGCATGGCCCACTAACTGGTGGGCCTATTGTGTTTTTGCACGATTTATCGCCAGCGAGAACATTCTCAAGCATGACGTTTAGCAGGTCGGGTAGAGAAACTGAGGAGGGATTGTGGTGAAGCCGCGCGTTGGACCGCACAGTATCTCTGAGGCGAAAGTAGGCTTGTAGAGACTCCGGGCGAGTTTTTGCAGTCGGCTCAGCAATCGAGCTAGTTGCATCAATCCGACGGTCATCTGAACGTGCATTCTTGAATCAGCAGACATCGCGGCTCTGCCCCGGAGGGGAAATATGTCAGATCCCGAACGTCACGAAACAGTTAAGCGCTTTAGTCCGAAAGTCAAGAAACCAGAAGCGCATCGCTCAGATATTCAGCCGACGAAGAAAACTCTTGCAAGGACAATTCCGGGTGCCCACCTGTCCACAGTTGGGAAAGAAGGTGAGGGTGTCAAGCATGGCCTCGCCAATTTATTTCGTTTCAAGGATGCTCTTGGAACAGAGGACCGGGATGCAGGCGTGCTTCTCCTGTCACAGGCGGTTCTTGCGATGCCGCGTTTTGGTACGAACGGCAATCCACAAGAGTATGTTGCATCTGCTATGGCGATTCTTCGAAGTATCGGTCCGAGAGATAACCTCGAAGGAGTGCTCGCGGTACAGATGACTGCAGTTCATAACCTGGCGATGGAGTTCATGGCTCAAGCATCGCGTTCGGACGGAAATTTGGAGGTTGTTGAGGCGAACGTAAACCGAGCGAACAAACTTTTGCGAACGTTCGCCGCGCAAATGGAGGCGTTGAATGCGTCGCCGAGGAAACATCAGTCAGGAGATGGCAGTTGGCAGCGTAAATGTCAGTGATGGTGGTCAGGCCATTGTGGGGCCTGTAAATTATTCCGGTCCTAGAAAGGTCTTTAAAGAAAATGAAAATAACCAAAAGAAGGCCGGGTGATCCGCTGAAAGCACCGAAGAGATGGCTGCTGAAGAACGGGAATACTCCAGGAGATCCGAATAGCGCTACACGATGTGGAGCCAACACGCGTCGGAGCACGGCGTGTCAGGCCCCGGCAATGGCAAACGGAAGATGCCGCATGCATGGGGGTGCTAGTACCGGACCGCGCACCGCCGAAGGGCTGGGGCGGTCTCGGCGTGCGCGTTGGAAGCATGGGCTCTATTCCGTCGAGGCGCGAGCGAAGCAGGAGCTTGCGCGGGACCTAATACAGCAGAGTCGAGAACTATTAACCCGGATGCAAGCCGGCTGAACGGAATAGATCTTCACGGTGCATGGGGTTCATCCAGCATTTTTGGTTGGCTCCCGATCGCGGAGCCGACCTCCCCCAGGGGACGGACTACTTAGTACCAGATCGCGTAAAGGCGAAGGGCGTGGGCGCTGGAAGCACTGGCTCTATGTGAAGTGTTCTTCATGAGATCGAGACAAACCAATTTCTAAAGCTAAGGATGTCGGTATCGCCTTGGGAAATCGGAGTGCTTTGCGATTCCGTTTCGTGATTGAGGGCAGGATTGATTCCAACTAGGCCAGATCCCGAAGTCCAAATCCAGATTTAGGGTGTCGTCGCCAAATGGACTGAATTCCTTCTTGGGGCACCATACAGACCCACCCCGCAACTCTGTTTAAGCTGGCCTGTGGAAAACTTGGAAGTTTATAGTCTGCTATATTGTGCGGGCCGCTTCTTCGTCTAAGACTTAAACTCTCGCCGTTTGGTCCGAGCTGGCATTCTCGGCTCGGGAAACTTTGTGGTTGTTCACCACAGTAGTTCTAGCTCAAACAGGTACTTGCGTAATGCGGTGCTATTACCGCCGTGGCGTTACTTTTGATTTTGGGCAAGCAGTAACGGCGCGGGATCGAGCTGGGACGCCGAGAGGAAATCTTCAGAGCTCAGCAGTCTGAAATTTGACGTCTTTGGGCCCCGCATTTTTCTGGCCAAAGGGATTTGTCCGTCAGTCCCTATCCCCGCACTATAAGGACAATTCATGCTGAGAACCAGCGCTTTAATGTTGGCCGTTATTTTCCTGGTTGGATGCGGCGGAGGAATAATGCCTGTCACTCCTCCCCACAGCGGATCGTCGGGCAGCAGTAGCACTACCAGCAGGGGTCGTCAGGCAGCACTTCGAGCAGTGGTACTTCAGGCAGCGGAACTTCAAGCAGCGGTACTTCAGGCAGTGGGAGCTCCAGCGGTGGGACCTCAAGCAGCCGGTACTTCAAGCAGTGGCACGTCAGGCACTCGAGTCGACCAGGCACGTCTGGCACGTCGAGCAGCGGTACCACGAGCAGCGGATCATCGGCAGCGGCACGTCGAGCAGTGGATCGACTGGCAGCGGGACTTCCAGTAGCGGCACCTCCGGCACCGGCACTTCCAGCAGTGGAACTTCCGGCAGCGGAACCTCTGGCAGCAGCACGTCAGGGAGTAGCGGATCCTCCGGCAGTGGCACTTCCGAGCAGCGGCACTTCCGGCAGCGGAACCTCCAGCAGTGGAACTTCCGGCAGTGGAACCTCCGGCACCGGCACTTCCGGCAGCGGACATCCGGCACCGGAACTTCTGGCAGCGGGAACCTCTGGCAGCGGGTCTTCCGGGAGCGGCCGTCTTCGGTGACCGGCCCGAGCACCTTTCAATTTTCCGGCTACCAGTGGCAGACCGATAGCGGCACGGCCCCGCCGGTGGGCAATGTGAACGGAAATGTGGGCACGTTCGATCCTATGAATGTGTCTGTCGGATCGGAACTGGTTTTGTCTCTCACGCAGACTCAACAGGGCAGCACGATTCTGTCGAGCGGGTCAGAAGTTATGAGCAAGAACACGTTCACCTACGGCACTTTCGAGTTCACATCCCGTGTGGTAAACGTTCTTTCCGGTTCCGATTCCTCGGGCTTTCTTTATACGGGGAACTCCGACACCGAAATCGATATGGAGCAGGTGGGGAACAAGCCGGACGCAGTGGATTGTACGAACTGGAAGGGAGTATCCAACTTCCAGGACACGGAAATCACCGGGTACGATCAGGGGAACACCCACGACTTCAAGATCGTCTGGCAGCCGGGCTTTGTAGACTGGTACGTCGACGGCACGCTCGTGGTCCATCATACCCAGGCTGTGCCGAGCGCTGCGGCTCCGTTCCTGTTCAACATGTGGGGCACCAACAACACGAGTTGGGGAGGTACGGCCACGATCGGACCAACCCGCTATATGTACATCAGCAGCTTCAAGTACACACCGTAGTACTTGGCGTTCTTTGCGGATTTCCTTTGCGACCTTTGCGGTTAAAGCTCTTGACCGCAAAGGACGCAAAGACGGCGCAAAGATCGCAAAGAAAACCTTGCCCCAGCCTCTTCTTTCGTGAACTCCACAGGAACCTGACTCCGCACGTACAGTGACTTTCGTACTCAAGTTCCACCTCAGGAATGCCCGTATAATCAGGTAAATCGGAAGGAATTTGCGCGTAATTAACACCGTGATTTGACACACGTGATTTGACACACAAGGATAAGGGTGGACCCTGTTCTCGCAGCGGCGATCTTCGTCTTGGGGCTGACCTTTGGCAGCTTCCTGAATGTGTGTATCTATCGCCTGCCGCGGGACTTGTCGGTAGTCTTTCCGCGGTCGAGCTGTCCCGGCTGTCACAACCTGATCCGCGCTTATGACAACGTTCCCGTTCTGAGCTGGCTGATCCTGCGGGGTCGCTGCCGCCATTGCAAGACTCATATTTCACCGCGCTATCTGATCGTAGAAATCCTGACCGGCGCGATCTTTCTGGCCTGCTATGCACACTTCGGCGCCAGCCTGGCCACGCTCAAATACTGCGCCCTGGGATTTCTGCTGCTCGGACTTGATCTTTACCGACGCCGAAACCCAACTTCTGCCGGACAAGATGACCTTGCCGGGGCTGGCGTTGGGGCTGCTGTTCAGCCTGATGGTTCCGGTCAACGATCTGGCCTCGCAGCTTTTGCCGGGCCTGGTTTCCTTGCCCGTGAGCTCGGATGTTTCCTGGCATTTGCTGTCGCTGGTGGACGCTGTGCTCGGCGCCATCGTCGGCGCTTCGTTCATTTACGGCGCAGGCGCGATCTACCTGCGCGCACGCGGCGTGGAAGGGATGGGTTTTGGCGACGTCAAACTGATGGCGATGATCGGGGCGTTTCTGGGCGTCAAGCTGACAATTTTCACCTTGTTCACAGCCTCGATTGCGGGATCGCTGTTCGGGGTGTCGACAGTGCTGGCGGTGTGGATCAAGCGCACTCGCCGGCGCATGACGCGCAATCATGAATCGGCCCAGACGGCACGGCGCCGCGCCTGGGAATCGGCCGCGATCGCGCTGCGCCGGCATCAAATGCCGTTCGGGGTTTTTCTCGGCAGCATGGCCATGGTCGCGTTCTTCTATGGCAACAGCTTCTTGCGCTGGTACTGGGGGTTGCTGTGAGGCTTCTGAGCAATCCCATCATGTTGCGCATGGCGGTGGTGTTCGTGGCCGCCGGGGTCGCCTTCGTGGTTGGTCTGATGATGATGAAACACCTGCGCCGCAGCATCACTGAAGAAGCCTCGTTTCCTGACGCACCTTCCGCGCCCGAGAGTTTCCCGCTGCATACCTATCATGCGGTCATCCAGCAACTGAAGCAGCAGAAGCATGAACTGCAAAGCTCGCAGCGGGAGGAACGGCGCCGGGCCAAGACTTCGGAGAATATCAGCGCGGCGGTGCTCTCGAATCTCTCCTGCGGCGTGCTTTTTTTTACCCCCAATGGGCTGGTGCGACAGACCAACAGCTCGGCCCGGCAGATTCTTGGCTTCGCCTCGCCGGTGGGGATGAGCGCGGTGGAAATGTTTCGCAACGCCGAATTGCTCTCCGCATCGGACGGCGCCTATGCCAGTCTGGCCGAGGCGGTGGACGCCAGCCTGCGCGAGAAGAGCCGGTTCCGGCGCCTGGAAGCGCGTTATCGCACTCCGGCTGGCGAGGAGCGCACTTTGGACATTACTGTCAGCTCAGTGCACGCACCTGACAGCGAGGTATTGGGCGCCGCGTGCCTGATTTATGACCGCACCGAGATGGCCGAGATTCGCCGTCAGCAGGAGTTGCGCGGCGAGATGTCCGCCGAGATGGCGCTGGGACTGCGGAATTCGCTTACGACCATCGCGGGTTACGCCCAGCAGCTGGCGGCCAGCCGCGACCCGGGACTGGCACGGCAGTTGGCGGCCGACATCGCGGCTGAAGCGGCACACCTTGATCGCACGATTGGTGGTTTTCTCGCGGGCGCCAAGGCCGCGAGGGCAGGATCGAAAGCTTGAATTGACTGACGTCTATTCCACCGTCTGGTTTGACGGCGGGAAGACGCAAAGAAACGGAGCATCTTCATGAAGCGCATTGGATACGTTGTTCTGGCCGAAATCGTTCTCGCGGGCGTGCTGGTATCGCTGGCGGGCGCGCAATCCTCTGAGTCCCTCGGCGACTACGCCCGCAGTGTCCGCAAGGAAGAAAAGAAGGGATCAGCCAAGAAATACGACAACGATAACCTGCCCGCCACCGACAAAATCAGCGTCGTCGGAAATGCCCAGCCGGAGACGGACAACGGGAACGGGGACGCCAACGCGGCGCCTACGACCGATGGCAATGCGGCGCAGCCCGGCGACACCTCTGCCGGCGCGACTCCCGATGCCCAGCCCGGCGCAGAGAAGAAACCCGAAGTCTCTGACGCGCAGAAAGCGAACGACGACTGGAAGAAGAAGATCGACGAGCAGAAGGCCAAGGTCGACCTGCTCTCACGCGAGATGGACGTGACCCAACGTGAGTATCGGCTGCGCGCCGCCGCCTTCTACGCCGATGCCGGCAATCGCCTGCGCGATTCGGGGACATGGGACAAGGAAGACACCCAGTACAAACAACAGATTGCCCAGAAACAAAAAGCCCTGGACGACGCCAAAAAAGGATTGGCCGACATGCAGGAACAGGCCCGCAAGGCGGGAGTTCCGGCGAAGGTGCGGGAGTAGGATCGCGGCGTTTCGTAGAGCCTCCGGTTTCGGCCGGAGGCTTCTTTAGTTTTGGTTTTGTTCCGCCAAATATCTCTGCTGGCGGGTGGCCCACCTTTGCGTTTTGTGCAAAGGTGGATTCCACTGGCCCCGTCCAGTGGGGATTTTATCGTCCTCTGCAGCAGAGTTCCGTGATGCGTGATCCCAGGGAAGGTCCGTGGCTTCGGGCCGGGTCCCACCTTTCGAACACCACGAAAGGTGGGGCACCCAAGATGGAAAACTTGTGATCCTCATTCGGAGTTATACTTCGGCCGGAGATATGGGCCACCCGCCCAGGCAAGAGTGACGCCTCTGAGGAGCTATCTTTGTTGAGCAGCGACGGAAACACTGGCGTATCTCAGAGCGTTTACTCCCAGCCTCAGACCCTTAACGTGGCTACGATATGCTTTCTTAAGTGAATGATTCCAACTCGCCAAATTCTTTGCGGTCTGTTCGCCATTCTGACGTTTCCCTGTCTCCTGACCGCTCAGCAGGAGGTCGGAGTCTCTCAGGCTGACGGGCAGATCCTCTCCGAGATTGGTCAACACAACGAACTCATGACAAATCTCGAATACCTCTCGGATGTCATTGGACCGAGATTAACTGGATCGGCGCAGCAGAATATGGCGAGCGAGTGGGCAGAACGCGAGTTCCGCCGATACAACCTGACTAACGTCCACCAGGAAAAATGGACAATTGCTCATTCTTGGACAAGGGGGACCGCAGAGGCTCGTGTGATTGCCCCCGTCTCACGCCGTCTTGCGATTGTTTCAGCCGGGTGGTCTCCGGGCACGAACGGTGAGGTCCAAGGGTCAGTCGTGTACGTCAGCGCCCAATCCGCTTCTGAGCTTGATAGATACAAAGCGAAGCTGACCGGCGCGATCGTGATTTTGGAGGAGCCCCATCCTGTTACCCCTCCTTATGAGGTGGGCCATCCTTCATCGCAATTCCAGCTTCAGGCACCATATGCAGAGCCTGGAACAGACGTTTCTCCGGCCAGGGCCTTCTATCAAACCCGGACAAACTTCTTCGAGGCTCAGGGAGTTCGTGCCATCCTGAGGGATTCCGCGAATCCGTATAACCTGATGCGGATGTCCAACGCCTCCAAAGGCAACTACGAGCCTGGGGTTATACCGACTGCCTTTCTTTCTCACGAGGATTACACGCTCATCTGGCGACTACTGAAGCGTGGAGATGTACGTTTGCAATTGGCAATCACAAACACTTTTAGTACCGCCCCGGTCGAGACTTCGAACACGGTCGCCGAACTCCGAGGAGCCGAAAAACCCGACGAGGTCGTTATTTTGGGTGCCCACATTGATTCGTGGGACTTGGCTTCGGGCTCAACCGACAACGGAACCGGCGTCGTCGCGATCCTGGAAGTTGCGAGGGCTCTGCAGAAGCTCAAACTGACACCAAAGAGGACGATCCGGTTTGTGTTGTTTTCCGGTGAGGAACAAGGCGAGGCTGGCTCCAAACTATATGTGTCCGAACACAAGGAAGAGCTCCCCAAAATCTCCGCAATTCTGGTGAACGACACTGGAACCGGAAGCATTGTTACGGTTGGGGTGCATGAGAACTACAACGATATCGGACCCTTACAAGAAATTCTTGCCCCCGTCTCATCGCAGCTTCGCCTTTTGGAACCGAAGCTCTCTCGTACCTTCGGAAGTGATTACGCACCCTTCAACGCGGCAGGCGTTCCAGGATTCTCGTGCATTGGAGACGCACCGGAATATTCTGAAACGCAACACACTCAATCCGATACTTTCGACAAGGGTTCCGAACCAGGTCTCATACAGTCTGCACAGCTTATGGCCGTCTGGGCGTTCAACACCGCACAATATCCAAGCCTTCTTCCACGCAGGACGGGCAAATAGAAACAGACTGGTTCCACCGTCGGTTCCATTGATCACTGTTGATCACGGTAGGGACAGCCATCACTGGTTGCCCCCCGTACAGACCCGGACGGGCGCTTATTAGCGCATCCGGTTCTTATCTCGGATGACTAGCGGCGAAGCGAGCATCAGGAAAGGGATGGAGCGCTCGCGGTTGAGGAAACCATCGTTGCGCCAACACGAGGATGCGCGTCCATGAGATCCGGCGTTTCTGGCTCCGGCGACGAATAGTTCGCCACCAGAGCGCCAGCACCCGATCCCGAAACACCCCCAGACTCGCGAGGTTTCCTGGTACCGCGTAGTAGTTGAAGTAGCCTTGCACGACCGACTTGAGCCACTGCCCGGTTTGGGGCACGGGATCGTGCATGCGCTCGCGGAGTTGCTGCTTAACCTGTCGCAGCTTGGCTCGCATGCGCTTGCGGATCGTGGTGCGCCGCACCATGAATCGCCCTAATCCGTTCTTCCCGCTGATGTGCGTGAAGCCTAGAAAGTCGAACGTTTCCGGCTTGCCTTCCCCTCTTCGCTCCCGGTTCTGTTCGGCAAACCGCCCGAACTCGATCCGGCGCGTCTTGTCGGGATGGAGCTCCAGCCCAAACTTCCCCAGTCGTTCTCGAAAATTCTCCAGAAAACGCTCGGCTTCGGCTTGATACTGGAATCCTAAGATGATGTCGTCCGCGTAGCGGACGACTACCACGTCGCCTTGCGCCCATTTCTTGCGCCAGACGTCCACCCAGAGATCGAAACTGTAGTGCAGGTAAATGTTCGCGAGGAGCGGTGAAATCACCGAACCTTGCGGACTCCCTGTCTGCGTGTCCGACCATTTGCCTTCCTCCATTACTCCTGCGTTGAGCCATTTCTGGATCAGCCGCAGGATGCGGGGGTCGGCGACGCGATGCTCCACGAACTTGACCATCCAACTTTTGTCGAGGTTATCGAAAAATCCTCGAATGTCGGCATCAAGAACGTAGTTCACCTTCTTCTTCAAGAGCGCGTACGACAGCGCATCCAGCGCCTGATGCTGGCTGCGCCCCGGGCGAAAACCGTACGAGAAGCCGAGAAAGTCTTCCTCGTAGATCTGGTTGAGGATGGTAACTACGACATGTTGGACAACTTTGTCTTCCATAGCCGCAACCCCCAATGGACGTTGCCGTCCATCTGCTTTCTCTATGTACACTCTTCGCGACGGCTGCGCGCGATACGCTCCACGATGAACTCGGCCATGAAGATCGGTCAGTCGATCTTCTAGCCCGTCTTCATACTCCTGCCAAGTGACCCCGTCCACTCCCGGTGCGGCCTTCCTCTTCAATGAGTAAAAGCTTTCCCGGAGCAGATCGATGGTCAGGTGGTGGAGCAAGGCGGTGAACTTCATCTCCTTATTATCCCTGGCTGCTTTCCGTACGCCGGCCAGCCCCTGGGACACACGTTTCCCGCTCTGTGTCGGGTGCGTGTTAGGTTGACCAGCGTTCTCCTTGATCAGCGGCCTTTCCTCCTCATTCTCCGCGGACGGTTTTCTGTCTTTGTTCGATTGATTCATCGGTAGTATGCCGCTGTGTGACTCCTCGGGGACGTACATGCGAGCCGTGTGGCTTTTGCCTTCGCCCGCCGGCCTGCTGCCTGGTTTGACGGCAGGTGTCCACGAGGTCTCCCGGTTCTCGTGCATGAAGTTTCTAGGCGTGTCTGGGGTCTTCGACTACGCCGGACTGAATAAGGACTCGCGCTATCGCCCCTGTTCATGTTGCCTTCCGCGCATGTTAACCGCGTCGGCGTCCGGGTTGTATGTTTTCGCAGCTCAATTGCCCACCCCGCCTATACCCCTGTCTACGCTTCACTGAGTCCCTCACGGTATCAGCGCAAGACTCGGGGCCGAGCGGATCGCTAATCCTTTCCCGTAAGAATTTTGCATTCTCTGCTTCATGCCGGTTTAGCCCGGCGCACTAACATCTCATTACACGCAATATAAAAAGGCGCCCACTTTTGCGATAGGTTGTGATTGTTCGCACCACCAACCTAGCGAAAAGGAGCGCCTTTATGAGTCAAGAGAAGTATATCGGCATGGACGTTCATCAGGCCACCATCTCGGTTGCCGTGATGGATGCTCAAGGCAAGCTGATCATGGAATGCCTGCTGGAGACCAAAGCAGCCACGATTGTCGAGTTCGTCCGAGGACTGCAGGGACCGCTGTCCCTGACCTTCGAGGAAGGAACTTCGGCTGCCTGGTTACACGATCTTCTGAAACCCCACGTCGACCGGCTGGTGGTCTGTGATCCGCGAAAGGCTGCCCTGTTGAAAGATGGCAACAAGAGTGACCGGATCGACGCGCGCAAGCTGGCGGAGCTGTTACGCACCAACCAACTGAAGCCGGTCTACCACGGAGAGCATGGAGTGCGCACCTTAAAAGAGCTGGGGCGCAGCTATCTGACCCTCACCCAAGATGTCACGCGGGTGATGAATCGGATCAAAGCCCTGTACCGCAGCTGGGGCATTCCCTGTAGCGGTACGACGGTGTACGCTCCCCGGCATCACGCCGAGTGGTTGGCCAAGATCGTGGAACCAGGAGTTCGGGTTCGAGCCGAGCGTTTGTACCAGCAACTCGATAGTCTGCAACCGGTGCGTCTGCAAGCGCGACGCGAACTCCTACTCGAAAGCCACAAGCACCCTGCCGTGAAGTTACTGCGTCAGATTCCTTCGATCGGTCCGATTCGCGCCGCCCTGCTGGTGGCCTTGCTGCAGACACCCCACCGCTTCCGTACCAAGCGACAGCTGTGGGCCTACAGCGGTTTCGCGGTCGAGACGCACGACAGCGGCGAGTACCGCTGTGTGCGAGGCAAACTGCAGCGCAACCGCGAGCGCATCACAGTGCGCGGTCTGAATGACAACCACAATAAAGATCTGAAGAGTCTCTTCAAAAGTGCTGCCATCTCTGCCAGCACGCGTCCTGGCCCCTTGCACGATTTCTATGCGGCTCGGATTGCCAAAGGGATGCGGCCGACGATGGCCCGTCTTACCCTGGCACGAAAGATTGCCACCATCACTTTAACCATCTGGAAGAAAGGAGTGAGTTTCGACCCCCAACAATTGCATCGGCAAGCAGCTTGAGCGTCTCTGGTGAACGGGCCTTTCCATCTCGGGAGTTCACTCGGATGATGGTCGGTCGGGTTCTGGAGATGCTCGGTTCGAGGGGAGTATCAGTCAATGAGATCGGCCCCGTGTGCTTGGGCACCGAGTCACCCATTACACGCTATGCCCCCTCGGATAACCAGAAATAGCCATAGGCCACGAGCCTCGGATAGAACCATGGTTGACCTTGAGCACCAGTTTGGCTTGCCGCTCTTTCGAACTCGATGGCATCGCCACCATCCGCGGAGGAAACTTATGAGCATGGGCAATCGGCCAAGCTTCTCCAGACAAGCGCAACTTCAGTGGGCTGGATCTCGAGAAACAAATCTCGCCTCCGGTCGAGGCAGAACTTTTTTCTTGACATCCCTTTTTATAGAACTCATTGACCACGCCGGAGGTGGGTTTTGAGTGCATTCACAGTACGTACATCCGAAGCATCCACCAAACAAGGAATATCGCGACGATGGCCCCCGCTATGTGAACTATCCAGTCGCCAGCTGTTTTCGGCTTCCCAAAATTGAACATGCGACAATGGTAGCAGGGCTCCCCGCGCAGGTGCCTGTTACACAGACCTGGGTAGTTGACGTTCTCTATCCGGTCGGAGTTCCCAACTTCCGGCTTGCCCGTTATTTGGAAACGACCGGAGTTTAAGACGCATGTCCTTACCAACTTCGCGCCTGGCGGCGGGTGGACTGGCAGTTAAAAAAACGCCATCACCGCATCTGTGCGAGAACGGCAACGTCGAACTTTGAATAGTACTTTTTCACGTCGCTGGCCCCGTACTTGTCGCGAAATTTGTCGGCCACGGATGACACCCGTTTGGCGTCAGTGACAGGAATGGCCTTTAATTCAGTCTCTGTGCCTCCTGCCTCGAGCTGAATCGACGGGTTCTTGAGCACGTTCTTGTACCACTGTGTATCCGACCCCTGCACCGGCAGGAGGTAGAGCTTGTCTCCGTCCAACACGAACCAGACCGGGTTTGAGATGGTACGTCCCGACTTTCTGCCGATCACACTGATGTTGATTTCTCGAGATCGAGTGAGCCGGGCGGTGAGAGTATCGTTCGGCGTTGGCATATGCACTCCTTCGCTAACTATGGCCTAAAATTTCTGGCGCGGGGGCCGGTACAGGTGCGAGACGAATCTGTGGTTTGACTTCTTCAGTGGCCACAGAAACTGATCCTTCTCGGTAGTTCAAGACGTTCATTTACGTCCTTGACGATTTCGTCGGCGAGTCGAATCTTCTGCTGTTCCGATTTTACGGGTCAGGAGCTTCAGGATAACGCGAGGCATGGTTCACTCCTTGGATTCTTTGAATTCTTCTGATTTCCATTCATTAAACTCCTTCTTTTTCAGCGATTGCTCATCTGCTCGATGTGTTCGGGATAGCGAGCCCCTTGCACCGTGATCTTTGAGGCGGCGCTTTCAATCTCGCGGAGATCGTCGATTGTAAGTTCGACTGCTGCCGCACCGATATTTTCGTCGAGGCGATGCAGCTTGGTCGTACCAGGGATTGGAACAATCCATGGCTTCTGTGCCAGCAACCAGGCCAGCGCGATTTGGGCCGGTGTTGCCTTCTTCCGCTGTGCGATCTTCTGCAGCAGATCGACCATGGCCTGATTCGCTTTCCGGTTCTCCGGCGCAAACCGCGGGAGCTGACTGCGGAAATCGGCGCTATCGAGCGGAGTGTTCTCGTCCATTTTTCCCGTGAGGAAGCCCTTGCCGAGAGGGCTATAAGGAACAAAGCCGATTCCAAGTTCCTCAAGAGCCGGCAGCACTTCCTTCTCAGGATTCCGGTACCAAAGCGAGTATTCGCTCTGGACAGCGGTGACCGGCTGCACTGCGTGCGCGCGACGGATCGTCTTTGCGGCTGCTTCAGACATGCCAAAGTGCTTGACCTTGCCTTGCTGAATGAGGTCCTTCACGGCTCCCGCGACGTCTTCGATCGGAACCTCGGGATCCACGCGGTGCTGATAGTAGAGATCGATGGCGTCAACCCTGAGCCGCTTGAGCGAACCTTCGACCGACTGCTTGATGTGCTCCGGCTGGCTATTCAGCCGTACCCAACCCGGACTTCCATCAGGTTTGAGCTCATAGGCGAATTTGGTGGCTATGACTACCTTCCCACGGAAGGGGAATAGCGCTTCGCCCACAAGCTCTTCGTTCAAGTACGGGCCGTAAACTTCGGCGGTGTCAAAGAATGTGATGCCGCGTTCCACGGCGGCACGCAGAACAGAGGTCATTTCCTGCTTGTCTTTGGGTGGGCCGTAGGAAAAGCTCATTCCCATGCAGCCGAGCCCCAAGGCCGAGACTTCGAGATTGCTTTTTCCGAGTTTGCGTTTTTGCATTGTTTTTCATCCTTTCCACAAACCTATGCGTGCAATGATTTGCGGAGGCGGCCTAGTAATGCTCCCAAGCAACTCTCCAGTGTTCATCCGGGCTAGACGACTTCACGATTAGCTGTTTGCCCGACATGTCGTATACGCGCGTCAGGTCTTTGCCTATAAGGGTCCGCACCAGCGCACCCTCAACGTGATAGGTGAAGCTGTGAGCGCGTTCGTCGATCTCGTATGTGCCAAAGGATGCCTCGTAACCGCCCTGCGCGTATTGCACCGGCGCAGCGTTGGTCGCTGCCTGCGAGTGCGCCTGCGGATTCCTATACAGCACCTGGACCGACATGTGGCCGTCGCGCGTGTAGACAAGCAGCCCGGTACAATCAGCCCTGTGAATTTTTCCGTCTGCGCCTTCCTCTTCGAGCCAAGCCAGCCGCCACGCTCCGACAAACCTTCCCCGGATGGCCTCATTTCCGTCGCGATCCTGGCTGCCGGATAGCGTCGTGGTCGTGATACCGATAAGCAAAGACACTGCGCAGAGCGAAAGTAATTTTTTCAAGTTCGGCTCCTCGTCACTCTCTTGTGTCCCTTAGCTTTCTCACTCCAAACGTACAGAAGAGCGTTGTTCGAGCGGTATCCCGATCCTTCCTATTCATTGCCTATTCCTGTCGCGACCTGGCATTTTGTTCACACATCCTCAGGTTCTCAGAGGTACTCTAGGTTGACGAGGGGGAGCAATGGTTGGACAACTGATCAAACAGAGAACCAAGAGCGGAGATCAACATTCCGCGGTCGTTGAGATCCGGGCTGAACTGGCCCGTAAGATTGCTGCTCATGTTCAAGCGGCAGGGGAAAAGGCAACCGCGATTCCTGGTCTCACGCTCTATCGACGGACTGCGCCGACTCCTTGCTATCCCGCGACGTACGAGCCCAGCCTGAACGTTTTCGTTCAAGGGCGAAAGCGTGTGAACCTCGGGGGAACGACGTACCTATGCGACGAATCGACATTCCTCCTCAGCTCCGTCGATGTGCCAGTCGTGAGCCAGATCGTCTCAGCGAGCGAGGAAGTGCCTTTGCTATCGTTGCTGCTCAAACTCGATATGGCAGTAGTCCGGGAAATTCTCGGCCAGGAGGAGTTCCATGCCCTTGAGGGTTCATCCCAAGCTCGTGGCATCGCGATTGGGAAAACAACAGTCGATCTGCTGAAGCCCTGTTCCCGGCTTTTAGACCTTCTCGATACTCCAGAGGACATACCCTTCCTGAGCAACCTGATCCGACGTGAGATCGTGTACCGCCTGCTTCGAGGCCCTCAGGGAGTGCGTCTCGGCGCGATCGCAACGCTGGGCGACCAAAGTCACAAAACGGCGAGGGCCATCGCTTGGCTCCGGTCCAATTACACGAAACAGTTGCGCGTGGAAGAACTCGCAGCGGTTGCTCGCATGGGCATGTCAACGCTGCACCATCACTTCCATGCCTTGACCGCGATGAGCCCACTTCAATACCAGAAACAGCTTCGACTAGTTGCCGCGCGCGAGCGAATGCTGATCGAGGGGCTCGATGCAGCCAGCGCAGCGTTCGAAGTCGGGTATGAGAGCGCGAGTCAGTTCAATCGCGAGTACAAACGCTTCTTTGGTCAATCCCCAATGCGGGATATCAAAGCGCGTCGGCTCGCAGGGCCGCAACAACTCCTGACTTAACGTATCCACACGCGCAGGAGAAATCGTGAGAAAGGGACAAGCCGCCGTCTCGATGACGATACGGAGCACGACCAGCCCTTACCAGCACAAGAGAGCGAGTCCTTACTGAAGCATGTAGATGAACTCGTGGAAATTGCGCCGCAGTTAGGCGCTAGGCGAAGTTGGAGATCCGGCGTGAACAATCGCCGATACTTTGACTTGCCGCCCACTGCAACCTAACATGGCAAAACCCGGAAGCTCGGGGCGCTTCCTTGCTCGTCCAGACTACGATCGGCCAAACCTTGTTCGGTCACCAGGATCGGCCCAAACTATGATCGGCCAGACGATTTCTCACTACCGCATTCTGCAAAAGCTGGGCAGCGGCGGGATGGGTGTGGTCTTCGAGGCCGAGGATACGACGCTCGGCCGCCGCGTGGCCTTGAAGTTTCTTCCTCCGGAACTCAGTTCGGATGCGGCGGCGCTCGAGCGTTTTCAGCGCGAGGCTCGCGCCGCGTCCGCGCTGAACCATCCCAACATCTGCACCATTCACGAAATCGGGCAACAGGATGGCCAGTTCTTCATCGTGATGGAACTGCTGGAAGGCGTAACCCTGCGCGATCGCATTGCCGGACGGCCGCTACCCGCGGAACAACTGCTGGAGTTGGCGGCGGAAATCGCCGATGGTCTCGACGCCGCTCACGGCCAGGGCATTATTCACCGCGACATCAAGCCGGCGAATGTTTTTGTCACCAAGCGAGGACACGCCAAGATCCTCGACTTCGGCCTGGCCAAGCTGGCTCCGGAGCAACCCTCGCCGGGGTCGCTGGGCGCGTCACCGACGGTGATGAGCGAGATTCATTTGACCAGTCCGGGCACTGCCATAGGCACGGTCGCCTACATGTCGCCGGAACAGGCCGCCGGGGAAGACCTGGATGCACGCACCGATCTGTTCTCGTTCGGCGCGGTTCTCTACGAGATGGCCACAGCGCGGCCAGCGTTCTCCGGAAATACGTCCGCGATGGTCTTTGACGCCATTCTGCACAAGTCTCCGACATCGGCTGTCCGCGTAAACCCTGAATTGCCTCCGGGGTTGGAACCGGTTGTCAACAAAGCGCTGGAGAAGGACCGCAAGCTGCGCTACCAGAGCGCTTCCGACATGCTCGTCGATCTCAAAAGGCTGAGGCGTGATTTCGAATCGGGGCGATCGGGTTCGGTTGCGACCCTTACACCTGCTGCGGGCTGGATAACTCTCCCAAAGCGTTCGTGGACATGGCTCGCGGCGATTTCTGCTCTCGCGCTGGCGGGACTCCTCGTACTCGCATTTATCTTCCGGCCAACGCTTCCACCGCCTCGAGTGACCGGATACACGCAGATCACGCATGACGGGCAGGTGAAGAACGTCTTCGGACCGGTTACACCGATCGTGCTCACCGACGGCACCAGGCTTTACGTCCAGGAGTCTGTGAACGGACGTTACGTGATCGGGCAAGTCGCCGTCACGGGCGGCGATACGGTGGTGATGAACACGCCGTTTCCCAACGCTTGCCTCAACAATATTTCTCCGGACAAAACCGAGCTCGTGGTCGGAAGCTTTAGCGGCGTGGAGATCGGAGCAACCTCTTTGGGCGGTGCCCGTGGTGGGAGGCGCTCCCAGGCGATTCTCAGACATTCCGGGAGAAGACGGCGCGTGGATGCCGAATGGCAACTTGCTGGTGGGACATCAAAACCAGCTGATCGAAGTAACCCGAAATGGCGAATCACACAAATTTGCTCAAGTCCCGAACTCGAATTTTTCGATATGGTGGCTGCGCTGGTCTCCCGACGCTCGCACGGATTCGTTTTACGGTCGGCAGCCCCTCCCGAACTGCCATCTGGGAAGCATCGAGCGATGGCAGCCAGATTCATGACCTGCTTCCAGACTGGCATGAAGCAGGCGATCCCCAGCAAGGGAACTGGACGCCGGACGGAAAATACTATTTGTTTCAAGCTCCCTCTCCAGGCGGGCGATGGGACATCTGGGCAATTCGAGAGACCGGAGACCCTTTTCACAAGGTGAACCGCCAGCCGGTTCCACTCACGGCGGGTCCCCTGAGCCTGTTTTCACCGCAGCCTAGCGTGGATGGGAAAAGAATTTTTGCCGTCGGGGTGCAGCCCCGTGCGGAGCTGGTCCGCTACGACGCAAAATCCGGCCAATTTGTTCCCTACCTAGGCGGCATCTCAGCCACCGAAGTGAGCTTTTCACGGGACGGGCAATGGGTAACCTACGTCTCTTATCCGGAAGCCGAAATCTGGCGCAGCCGGACCGATGGCAGCGAGAAGCTGCAACTCACGCGCGCCCCCCTGCAAGCCGGGTCACCCAGTTTCTCACCGGATGGCAGCCAGATTGTCTTCGTTGGCGCTGAACCCCGTAAGAGTCAACAAATATATATTGTTTCCGTAAATGGCAGCACGCCGCACGAATTCCCCAACCTGGAGATACCTAATCGGATCCATTGGTGTGGGGAAGGTAGTTCCGTAGTCTTCACGCAAGGCGCCGCGGACACTTCGACGATTCATCTCCTCGACGTCAAAACTTCCAAGACAGAGGTTGTTCCGGGCTCCGAGGGCCTGTTTATGGTCAATTGTTCTTCGGATGGACGCTTCATAGACGCAGCAACTCACGATGGGCAAAATCTCAAACTCTTCGAGGTTGCGACGGGAAAATGGTCCGATCTGGTCACTCACCCCGTCGGGTTTCCCCAGTGGTCGAGGGACAGCAAATACGTTTACTTCGATACCGGCACGAGTACGGAGCTGGCGGTGTATCGCGTACGGATCGCGGACCGCAAACTCGAACGAGTGGCCGATCTGCAGAACTTTCGCCGGGTGGTCGAGCCCTGGGTTTCCTGGATGGGCTTGACTCCGGACGGTTCTCCGCTTCTGTTGCACGATGTCGGAAGTCAGGAAGTGTACGCCCTGGATTTCGAAGAACCGTAGAGCCTTACGGGATGTCATCCTTCGCGGCCTGAAGGCCACTCAGGATGACAAGGGTGTCAGTTTTAGCTGAAGGCTGACGGCGGCGGCGTCTATTTTTCCGATCGCAATCGCGAAATCTGTTTCATGTGGTGCCGTCCATGCAGCCAGTGAAACTTCCGCCATTGGCGGGCGGTGAGCGGGCCCAGGATGGGATGATCCAACACTTTGTTGCGCGCGCCGTACTGAGCCTCGCATTGCGCGATCAGCTTGTCCATAGCGGCAATCTGGGGACCGATGTCCTCAATTAGCTTGTCCGCAGACATGCCTTTGGGAATGGCGCGTTCGGGCGCCTTCCTTCCCTTCGGAAAATAACCCAGTTCCGTTACCAGTGTGATTCCTACCCGCTGCTTCAGAGTGACGGGGCTGACCAGCGGCTTGCCCGCCTTCAGGCAGCGCTCGAAGGCTTTTGTAGTTCCTGTGTAGGTCAAATAGAGATGCTCGAGCACCTCCGCTACACTCCACGTTCCTTCCGGCTGGCCTTCCGGATGGCGAGTCAATTCGTCGCTGGTCATGCCGTTGGTGGCGGAGGCGATGGCCTGCTGCAGACGCTCCAGATATAAATCCATGGCTACCTCGCATTGCTCCATCTAGTAGAATTAGCGCCGGCAATTCAGGTTGCAAAATTTCGTAGTCACGACAGGAAGAAGGCCATGAAAAAGTTCTTGATGGCGATGCTCGCCCTGGTGCTGATGGCTGGATGTTCCTCGGAACCATCGAAACCGGTGCAAACCGAAAAACCTCAGCCCAAGCCTCCGGAATTCCTCACCGGACGCGCTGCTTTCCAGAAACTTTTCACTGCCGCCCACGGCTGGGCCCGGGACCCGCAACCCTACCGCATCGAGTCCGTTCTCACCGCAGACTCCAAGGGTAAAGACGGGAAGTCGGCGGTGTGGCGCGCTTACTTCGCCTCCCCACTACAGAAAGGAGTGAAGCCTTACGCATGGTCCGGAGAAGACTCGCCCGACGCACCCTCCCGCGGCATCAATCCCGGCTCCGAGGATAACTATAGTCCCACGAACTCTTCCACCCAGGTCTTCGACATGGTGTTCCTAAAGACCGACTCCGACAAGGCGCTGGAAGTAGCCCAGAAACACGGCGGCGAGAAACTTCTCGCCAAAGAGCCGGATACTCCGATTCTCTACATGGTCGACTGGAGTAACCCTACCAGTGAGCTTATTTGGCACGTGATTTACGGCACGGGGCCCTACGACGCCAAACTCAAAGTTGCGGTGAATGCCAACACCGGAGAGTTTATCCGGGTGGAAAAATAAATCGCATAGAGCCGCAGTGCGATAGGGGTCCCCTTGGATAGGCCGAAGCCCCGGGGTTCTTCCAATGTTCCCGCAGGACCGCCGATGATGATCAGATCCTGCTTTGAAATAAACTCTCGGCTTTCAGCCGTCAAACTAAGACCGTTGTCATCGTGAGAGGCCTTCAGGCCGCGAAGGATTTGTGCATTTGACTTTGGGTTGAGTGGAAAATGCAGGAAAATTAGGTCCTTCGCTGCGCTCGGGATGACAGGGGATTAGTAGGAGAGTTTACTGCGCGGCCTGATCTTTTCCCGAGGGCTGATTGGCTTTCAGCTTCTCCACCGCCTTCTTGGCCTCTTCCGACTGGGGCCCGTTCGGAAGGATTTTCAAATACTCGTCGTAGTGTTCGACCGCATCGTTGTACTGGGAGAGCTTTTCGAAGGCTTGCGCCATTCGAAAATTCGCCAGCGCATCGTTTGGTTTGTAGAACAGCGCCTCGCGGTAGCGGTCGAGAGCGGCGCGATAGTTCTTTTTCTTGAAGTAGAAATCTCCGACTTCAATGTCTTTCAACGCGCGATGGGGATCGTAAGGATGAAATTCCTGCACGTCGGCAGAAGGGGCATCGTCCGTGTCGTCCGAAGGGATAGCGCTGTAGGGATGGTCCTTGGCATCATTCGGGGGAGGGCTGAGGTCGATCCGGGTATCACGGCTGGAACTCTCTCCCGCCTCCTTGTCGCGCTCTGACCGCGGCGGAGGCTGGTTTTTGTTTGGATCTTTTTCCCCTTGCTGGCCCAGAGCCGGCGCGACCATGCACAGCCAAAGACCCAGCAGAAAAATCGGTCGCCGCATAACGTTATTGTACCTCTGGAAAGCGGACGTCGAACCTCGGACTTCAGACTTCTACCTTCAAGGAGTAAGGCATGTGTGCATATCTGGCACGGAAGATTCTGGGTGGATCGGGTCTGGGGGCCCGAGCTCCGAAGTGTGAAGTCTGAGGCCGACGTCTGAGGTCCGACGCCCGACGGCGAAGAAAAAAGGCTGCTCCAGGGGGAGTCGGAGCAGCCCGTCAGCAAATTCCTCCGGGGAGGAAGAAAACTACATGGACGGCGGAGCCTGTACAGGAGCCGCTGCCGGCGCCTGCGCGGGAGTTCCACTGTCGGCGGAATTGGTCATCAAGCGAACATCCACGCGTCGGTTCTTGGCGCGGCCGTCGCGGGTCTTGTTCGAATCGACCGGCTTGTCTTTGCCCAACCCGATCAAGTAAATCTTGTGCGCCGGAACGCCGTGCTTCGAGGCCAGATACTGAATCACGGAATCCGCACGACGCTCGCTCAGGCTGTAGTTGTAGTCCGCGGGGCCAACCGAGTCCGTGCCACCCTCGACGGTAATGATGTAGCCCTTCGCATTGGGTACGTCGGTGGCAAGCTGGTCAAGGGCGTCCTGGGCCTGCTTGGTCAGGTTGTCTTTGTCAAAGCCAAAATGCACGGCGGTCTCAGTGACCACACGATAGTTATCCAGATTGGCCACGGTGTTCTGCAACGAATCCACACGATGGACTGCGTTGTCAGCCTGGGTCTGGGCCTGCGCCGCCTGGTCCGACGCCGCCTGCGCCTTCTGGTCAACCTCGGCAGCCTTGGCTGTCACCTGCTGAATACCGGCTTGCGCCCGCGCATCCACATCTTTGATCGCGTTGGTATTCTTGGCAGTCAGATCATCAAGTTCGTTGGTCTTGTTGATCAGCGGCGTGGTCTCTTGACGGACATAGTTCTTGCTGGCGCATCCGACCGTAGCCGCCATGCTTGTCGCCAACAGGAAAATTAACGAAGTGCGAATCATCTTAGGAGGGCTCCTTCCTCACTCATCTCGCGAACAACTTAAATTCGTCGAACCTGGTGTTACCAAATTTCGTGTTACCAAACTTCGATGCCAAAACTTGTTGCTCCCCAGCACGTCGCTCAGGAAGCGCTTCTTCCGCGTTCGCATTGTACAAGAGCACGGTAGATGCCAACAGTGGAAATTGCCAGGAGCGTCCGGTAACCGATTGAGGCAGTGACACTTACGGTCTAATCGGGCCTGCCGTCAGGCTCTCGGGGTCAGCAACTTTCGTGCAAAAGGAGTGATGTACTGAGGAAATTTTATATGGTGCAGATTCGTGCATCCGTGCAGGAAAATCAGCCTCAAACACAGGGCAAGCAAAACCTTCGAGAATTTCCGCGTTCGTTATTGACTGAATCCTTTGCGCGAGGAGAGATCAGGTGGTCCATTCATCTTACCTGCGTGACGTAGAAACCGTTGACTTCCCTTCTCCCCCTTCTCGCTTTCTGGTTGCCTATGAATGACACAATGGAACGGCAATCTCGTTCGCCGCGACTCTTCCTTCAGCCAGACAAGTAGTTCTTCCTTCAGACGAATTGCGAATGTGCTACCCA
Organism: Terriglobia bacterium; assembly: GCA_963801545.1. Taxonomy (GTDB): domain Bacteria; phylum Acidobacteriota; class Terriglobia; order Terriglobales; family Acidobacteriaceae; genus JAIQFF01. The sequence goes on from CAWDFF010000003.1 coordinate 23,591, forward strand.
TCGCCCGAGTCTGACACACCGCCAGTGATTTGGGTGCGAACGGGTTTGATTTCTTTCAAGACTGTGGTTGTCCCGGTCATTTTGGGTACACGCCCAGTCCCCGAACACCATCATCTAAAATGGATCAGCGCATGGACCTCCAGGCCAAAATTCGCACCATCCCAACTTCCGCCGGCGTATATCTCTACAAGAATGCCGAGGGAGAGGTCATCTATGTTGGCAAGGCCAACAACCTGCGCAGCCGCGTGTCTTCATACTTCCGCGAGGGGCGCTGGGAAGATGCCAAGACCGATTCCCTGGTGCGCGAGGCCGTGGACGTTGATTACATCGTCGTGGCTAATAACAAAGAGGCGCTGGCGCTTGAGAACCATTTAATCAAGCAGAAGAAGCCGCGCTTCAACATCCTGCTGCGTGACGATAAAACTTACCCTTACGTGAAGCTCACTCTGGGCGAGCGTTTCCCTCGCGTGTACGTGACCCGCCGGCTGCGGAAAGATGGCAGTTCTTATTACGGACCCTACTTCCCAGCTAACCTGGCTTATCGCATCGTTGACCTGATCCACCGCCACTTCATGGTCCCGTCGTGCAAAGTCGACCTTACCCGGTACCATCCGCGGCCGTGCCTGCAGTACTACATCAAGCGTTGTCTGGGACCATGCGTAGAGGGATTGACAACGCCCGAGATTTATCAGGAAGCGGTGCGCGACGTGAAACTGTTTCTCGAAGGCCGCCCCACCGACCTTTTGCGCTCCTTGCGTCAGCGCATGGAACAAGCCGCCGAGACCGAGGAGTACGAGCGCGCCGCCAAGTATCGCGACCTGATTTCGACCGTCGATCAGTTGCAGGAAAAGCAGCGCATCGCGGCAGTTGAAGGCGATGACGCCGACGTGTTTGGTTATCACTTCGAAAATGGCATGCTGGCGGTGAATCTGTTCCACATGCGCGGCGGACGGGTGCTCGACCGGCGGGAGTTTTTCTGGGAAGAGCTGCCGGAACTCGACCCCGATGGAGCGACAGGCTTCCTCGCCCGTCCAGCAGAAACCTTGACGAGCGAGGACGCCTGTCGCTCCATGGGCTTGTTTCATCCTGGGGAATTCTTCTCTGCGCTGCTTAAGCAGCTTTACATCGGGCAGCCTTATGTTCCGCGGAATATTTATGTGCCGGTCGAGTTTGAAGACCGGGAAGCGCTGGAGGATCTGCTTTCCGAGCAGGTTTCGGGCGAGGGCGTCCGCCCCACTCGCATCCATATTCAGGTTCCACAGCGCGGGGACAAGCGGGGGCTGCTCGATCTGGCGGGCAACAACGCCAAGCAGTCTTACGACCAGCGCTTCCGGGTGATGAAGCCCAACACGAAAGCGATCCAGGAAGCGCTGCAAGACGCCCTCGGACTACCGGAGTTGCCGCGACGGATCGAGTGCTTCGATATTTCACACATCCAGGGAGCGGAGACGGTGGCGTCAATGGTGGTGTGGGAAGACGGTCAGATGAAGAAATCGGACTACCGCAAGTTCATCATCCGCGGCGTGACTGGCGTGGATGATTTCGCTTCCATGCGCGAGGTGGTGACGCGCCGCTACAAACGCGTTCAAGAGGAGCAAACCAAACAGGACAAGAAAAAAATGCCCAGCCTGGTGCTGATCGATGGCGGGCTCGGCCAGTTGCACGCCGCGGCCGAGGCACTCGAATCACTTGAGATCATTAACCAGCCGCTGGCGGCCATCGCCAAGCGCGAAGAAATTATCTACGTCTATGGACAGGAGAGCGAACCGGTCGTGCTGGATCATCACTCGCCGGTGCTGCATCTGGTGCAACTGGTGCGTGATGAAGCTCATCGCTTCGCGGTTACTTTCCATCGCAAGCGGCGGCAGATGCGTGACCGCGCCACGGAACTGCGCGAGATTCCTGGCGTTGGAGAAAGCACTACCCGGCGACTCTTGGAGCATTTCGGCAGCGTGCAGGCGGTCAAGCAGGCGGATTCAGCGGCGCTTTCGGCGGTGGTCACCCGCTCCCAGGCAGAAGCTATTCTGGATCACTTCAGGAAACAGGACGCGCCGGTGTCATAGCGGCCCGAAGAAAATAACTAACCGCAAAGATCGCAAAGGACGCTAAGAAAAGCGTCTGTTCTTCGCGTGCCGGCGTTAAGGCTTTGCGGGGTTCGGGCTGGAGTTTCCCATGTCCATCGCTACTTTCCAGCTACCGTCTTTCTGCTTCTTCCAAACGGTGGCGTATTTTCCATAGTGCACCACCGGATGACCATCCTTGTCGTTGGCTTTGAGCACGTAGTTGCCGAAGGTGTAGCCCAGGTCGCCGGACGCGGCCATTTCGGCCTTAACCGGGGTCCAGGTCAGACTCAGGTCCGGCCCCCACGGCTCCAGGGATTTTCGAATGTTGGCTTTTCCGGTGACGATTTCTCCGCCATTCTCCACTTCGGAGGCGTCTTCCGCGAAATAGGACATGAATCCGTCGAGGCCGTGTTCGGAGGTGGCTTTCACGAATTCCGCCTCCAGGTCGCGAAGCTTGGCGGCGCCATCGGTTTCAGCGTTAGCCTTGCCGAAAACTCCCGTGATGGCCAGCACCAATGCAAGCAGGGCGATTAGAAGAGTGCGGTTCATGGTTTCCTCTCGATAGGAGTGTCGGACATTCTACCGGATTGAGCGGCAGGTCGGTTTTGAAACCTCTCCCAAGCCGACAAAGCAGGTCCCTCCACTCCGCTCGCTTTGCTTCGCTCCGGTCGGGATGACAGAGAAAATTTAGGCGCCAACTAAGTCACCGGGACGTTTGTTTCGCCCTGCTGTGTGGCGGAGTCCTTCACGCCTCGCCGTGCCAGCCATGCTACCGTGGCCAGCATTCCGCACCAGCCGAGGAAACTGACTGCCGCGGCGATCTTCGTGTCGTATTGCAGCACGCCCAGGCTGGAGAAAATGGTATGCCAGTCGTGTTCTACGAAATCGGAATCGCCGGCGGTGACCAGCGGAAGCACCATGGCGCGCGCGTCAGCCATGTAGGTTGCGGTGTAGAGCCAGTTTTCGAAGAAGAAGAACGAGCAGAAAGCAAACGCCGTGGTTTGCCTTTGGGTAAGAAAGTAGGCTGCCAGAAGGAATGGCACCAGCCATTGCAGAAGTGTGCCTCCCCATAGTCCGAGCGTGGAGCCGAACCAGCCGAACAGCAGATGTCCGCCTTCGTGGACAACGAGATTAGCCAGATCGATGAAGAGAAAATCGCCGTGTTTGGTGAAGGCGTAGATCAGGAAGACTGCGTAGAAGATGATCCAGGCTGCGACGCTGTAGCGTGAGGTGGGCCGCCAGTCTTCGCCTGATATTCCCGACGCAAATATTCTCTGCAAGTACTCGCCCATCCGCCGGATTGTAAATTGGCCGCCACCCCGGGAGACAGGTTACGCCAGTGCTCCTGCGTCGGGGCATGGGGATGCACTAGTAAGTAGATTCGGCGCAGGCCTTCGCGACGTATAATCACGCCAGACGGATTAGTTCCGAAACAGTATGTGGATGAAAGCTCATCAATGGATCGTGACGCTGGGGCTGCTGACCCTGGTGTTGGCGGCTGCCGTAGGCCTGATTTTGACTCGTCAGTCGGCGCAATTGAGCTCTGCCACCTCGCACACGCGCCGGCCTCCGATCGTAGATGAGCAACCACTCCTGACTGCCCGCGCCATGGCGGCGCTCGCGTCCGATTGGGACGAGCAGCGATATTCGCGTCAAGCCCTCAAACTGGCTGACCATTCTGTAGACCTCGCGTTCAACTACGAAATGCGACAGGCCACCGAGCATCCGGCTCCGCCGACGCCCGAGAGCAAGAAACTCTTTGCCCAGGCCAATCAGGCTGACGCGGCGGTCAGAACAGACCAGGCCAGGATTGACGAGCTGCAGAAACAGCTCACCGGCGCCAAGGACGACCGTGCCCACAACAGTCTGCAGCAGCAGATCGACTTGACCAAGGCACAACTGGAGCTCGATCAGGACGAACTGGAAGACGTAAAGGGAGACCTGGTCCGCACCGGGGCCGACCGGCTCAGCAGAATTCAGCGCCAGTTCACCCGTCATGAGGCGACCCAGAAGGAGTACGAGACCAACAATCCTCAGACCAGCGGCAGCAACAACGGCAATCCTCAAACTGGATCGTCTTCAGCCATCGCCCAGTTCTCTGCGTGGAACAGCCTGGGTAGCAAGAGCCGGCAGTTGCAGCAGGCCATGGAGGAGGCCAAGCAGACCAGCATTAAGCTGAAGCAAAGCCACGATGCGCAACAAGCGCAGGTCGCGATGGAAACCTCCAACAAGGACGCGATCGCGCAGCAAGCCAAGAGCGGGATTGAAGCATCGTCAGGCAACGATGGCAGTTCGACGAGCAGCACGGCCAAAGCGATCACTTCCCTGCACCAGATTTCCGTGGACCAGAAAGATCTCAGCGATCTCGATAAACGCATTCAGGATGAGGACGATCTCGCCAGCGCTTACGGCAACTGGATTGATGTGGTCAAAGGTAGGCAGAGCGCCGTTTTGCACGAGATACTGCAGTCCGTGATGCTGATCCTGCTGGTGGTGTTCGGAGTATATCTGGCCAACCGGTTGGTGGATCACTTCTTCGTCAGGCTGGCGGTAGAGCGCACGCGGCTGCACACTCTGCGCGGAGTGATTCGCTTTGCGGTGCAGGCACTGGGCTTGTCATTGATTCTGCTCATCGTGTTTGGCGTGCCCAACCAGATGTCTACGATCCTCGGGCTGGCCGGCGCCGGACTCACGGTTGCGTGCAAAGACTTCATCATGGGATTCATCGGCTGGTTCCTGCTGATGGGCCGCAACGGAATCCGGGTCGGCGACTGGGTAGAGATCGATGGAGTCGTAGGCGAGGTAGTCGAAATCGGCCTTCTGCGAACCGTATTGCTGGAAACCGGAAACTGGACGGACAGCGGACATCCGACCGGCCGAAAAGTCGCGTTCGTGAACAGCTATGCAATCGAGGGGCACTTCTTTAACTTCTCGACCACCGGGCAGTGGCTGTGGGACGAAGTTGAGATTCTGGTGCCGTCGAGTGAGAATCCGTACCCAATTATCGATTCCATCCAGAAAATGATCACCGAAGAGACCAAGGCTAATGTAGCCACTGCCGAACAGGAGTGGCAGCGTGCCACCAGCCGCTACCGGGCTCAGCCGGTTTCGGCGGCGCCCGCCGTAAGCCTGCGTCCGACAAGTTCGGGAATCGAAGTGCACGTGCGATACATAACCCGGGCGGGTGAGCGGCACGCCATGAAGACCCGTTTGTACCAGGCATTGGTGGAGTTGCTACACAGGCGGACGGGGGACCAGGCAGTTGCGGCCAGCGCGCCTGCGGCGAGTTAAGGCGCTTGTCCGCACGACCCTTGCCTGCTCAATTATTGACCACAACCAAATCCGGGAAGGGCATGGCGTCACCGTGCCACAAGGGAGCCCAGACCTGGCGGCTTCAGCCGCTGGGGTGTGCTTCTCCGTAGAAATCGATCCTCAGAAATTGCTCGGCCTTGGGATTAGCAAGAGCCAACCGCAGCGGCTAAAGCCGGATCACTCTGCAACGGCTTGTGGCACGACTCGAGTCGTGCCCTTCCCGAATTCGCCGTGTTTCCGGAACCGACATTTCTCCTAGCTTCCCCAAATTTGCGGCTTCCAAATCCGCAGTGCCCTCGCAAAGTGGTGCCTTTGAGGCGAAGAAATCCTGCCGTTCAGATTTGGTCCGAAGCGCGCGTTGTTCCGCCAGACTTTGAAGTCGTACCGTTTCCATGATGAACAGGCCAGGTTAGAAGCTTGATTCGTTCACGATCCTCACCACGCCCCTCAACGTCTTTCAGGAGGCTTGCTTTCACGCCCGCCGGCAGGCGTGAGCCGTGCAGGACTTCGCGCACTACAGCAGCCGGCAAAGAGCGCGCGAATTCCAGCGCGCGGGCCAGCGGCGTTTTGTCGTTGCGCAGCAGAGCAACTCGGACTTCGCGGCGTGGTGACCAGTGGGGGTGATGGCAGACGGCAACGACGAAGGCGGCCGGAGCGGCGTGGCCCATCAATCCCTTGATGATTGCCGATTCCGTCAACCGGGAATTTTCCAGCGCGGCGTGAATCACGCGCGGCTCAGGATCGAGCAGAAGCGCGGCGGCAACGCGTCCCGATGCACGATGTGCCAGGGCAAGCTTCTCTCCTTGCGAGATCTTTTCCAGCCGGTTGATGAGGCATTCTTCCGCCGCCATCTTGATGTCGGCTGGGACCACCGGCCGCAGAGCCACTTGCATCAGGTCAAAGGTGAACAGGTGCCGCACCATGGGGATGGAGATGTGCCGCGGCGTTTTGGGATGTTCGGCCAGCGCGAGTTTTACTTTGCGGCTCTTCATCAGGCCGCCATTCTTGCTCAGTTGATCGAGGACCTGGGCCGGCAAATCGCGTCGCTTCAACAGGACCAGGGCCAGGTCTTCGGTGAGTCCGGCATCGGACGCCGCCGCTGTCAGATCTTCCGGTGAGGCGCGGCGAATCGCCTCCGGCAGGGAAATGTCGGTGGCTGTGGGAGCCGTTTGGGCCGCGGTTGAATCGTCCAGGATCATGGGTTGTGCGTAGTGCTCGGTATCTTTCGGTGGCGCCCAGTGCACGTGGTCCGGCGGCATCCTGCCCGCGCGGCGGGACACCGGCTACGATTGCCCTTTGCGCGCCAGTTCCAGTGCACCCCGCACCGGCTCGATCACGCCTGGATTGATGACCGCCGCGGGATGCGTCGAACGCAGATTATTGTAAAAAACCTGGCGCACTAACGCGGAACTTCCGAAGACACCGCCGGACATGGCCACCGGTACAGAGTCAGAGTGGGGGAAGAGGCGCCGGATCACGGTTCCGCCGAGCTTCGCCAGTTCAGCGCCTGCCTGGCTCAGAACTTCACGGGCGATGAGGTCGCCGGAATCCGCCAGCGAAAGCGTGAGCGGGAACAGCGCCGAAAAATCCGGAGGAGGCGTGGCATTCGCGGCCGGCACCAGTTGTTCGCGAGTTTCCACATGCCAGGACTTCATCAGGCTTTCGAGGACTGCGGGCGCTCTGGCCTTCGCCTTCATCTGACGCTTGTATCGCGGCAGCCACCAGCGTCCGCCCGATCCAGTGGCCTGATCCCTCGTCGGAGATCGCGAATCCCCAGCCGCCGGCGCGCGCGGTCTGACCTTCGGTATTTCGTCCATAAGCAATGGAGCCGGTGCCTGCGATCACGATCACACCCGGGCCCGTGCCGAATGCGGCCTGGAGCGTAATTACGATGTCGCCGACGACTTCGACTTCACCGGGAATGAGTTCGGAGATGATGGCGAAGACCCGGTCGCGGACCTCGGGACGCGCCGCGCCAGCCAAGCCCACGCAGACTCTTTGTATCTGTGTCGGGGTGACCTGGGCGACCGCGCAGGCCTGGCGGATCGCGGTGGAAAGCGCCTCACGGGCTTGCGTCTCACCGACGCGAACCACATTGCTGCCCGCAGCGCTGCCACTTCCCAGGATTGAGGTCTCGTCGCCAATCAGGCAGGAGGTCTTGCTGCCGCCGCCGTCGATGCCGAGGAAGATGGCCACGAGCGTAGTTCTACCATAACCGTCTGCTGGCTTGACGAGATGGGTACGTCACGACAGATCGCGAGACTGCGGAGAAGAAAGCCCGCTAATCTGGGACGGTTGATGTAGCGTCGGCGCTACGGTTCACGGCCGAGTCGCCCGCGGCCACACGAGCTGCTCATGGACAAACTTGATCTCGCGATCATTGCCCTGTACCTGGCGGGAATCACTCTGTTTGGGCTGCGCTTCCGCAAGAAGCAACGCACCCTGCGCGATTATTTCCTCGCGGACCGGAATATTCCCTGGTGGGCGATTGCGCTGTCGATCGTGGCGGCGGAGACCAGCACACTTACCATCATCAGCATTCCTGGCCTGGCATACGACACCAATTTGATGTTTCTGCAAGTTGTGCTGGGTTACGTGGTGGGTCGAGTCATTATCAGCTTCATTCTTCTGCCGCACTACTTCCGCGGCGATCTTTATACGGCGTACGAACTCATAGAGCGGCGATTCGGGAAACCGCTGCGTTCGTTGACTGCGGGCCTTTTTCTGGTCACTCGTGCCGCGGCTGAAGGCGTGCGCGTCTACGCGGTTTCCATCGTGGTGGCGATCGCACTGGGTACAGGAGAGATTGCTTCGATCGCAATCATCACTGCGCTGACCCTCATTTATACCTTCGAAGGTGGACTGGCGGCGGTGATCTGGACTGACGTGGTGCAAACTGTGATCTACGTCGGCGGAACCCTGGTGGGCCTGTTTACGATTCTGCATCTCGTCCCCGGAGGCTGGCCGGCCATACACGGTCTGGCCGAGAGCGCGGGCAAGCTGCGGGTCTTCGACTTTTCACTGGATTTCTGGAAGCCTTACACGTTCTGGGCTGGGCTCATCGGCGGAACTTTCCTGACCACGGCCAGCCACGGAACGGATCAATTGATCGTGCAGCGCCTGCTGGCGGCCAGGAACCAGCGCCAGTCTGTCACAGCACTTCTGTCCAGCGGAGTTGCGATTCTCTTTCAGTTTGCGTTGTTCCTGACGATTGGCGTGATGCTGTTTGCCTTTTATCACGTGCCTTCGGCGAGCTTTGGCAAGGCGGACAGGATTTTTCCAACATTCATCGTCACCCAGATGCCGCACGGAGTTTCGGGACTGTTGATCGCGGCGATTCTTGCGGCGGCGATGTCGAACCTGAGCGCCGCGCTCAATTCTCTTTCTTCGAGCTCGATTATCGATTTCTATCTGCAACGCCATCCCGAAATCGATGAACGCCGCAAGATTCGCCTCTCCCGGATGGCGACGTTGTTTTGGGCGCTGCTGCTGTTCGGGCTGGCGGTGCTGTCGCTGCACAAGGTGGGTCGCGTGATCGAGGTCGGATTGCAGATTGCGTCAGTGGCGTATGGGGCTTTGCTGGGCGTGTTCCTGCTCGGCGTGCTGACGCGGCGAGCAAATCAGAACGGCGCGATGGTGGGGATGCTGTGCGGATTTTTGACTGAACTTTACATCTGGCTTTTCACGCGCGTGCCCTGGACTTGGTATGTGGCGATTGGGACGGTGGTGACGTATGCGGTTGGGTACGCGGGCAGTCTGGTGGCGGAGAGGAGAAGCACTTAACCGCAGAGATCGCAAAGTAAGGCACTGAGGTCGCTGAGAAAGGCAACTTCTGTTCCGGATTGGGCTTGCTCTTGCTTTTCTTTGCGTCCTCTGTGTTTTCTCTGCGTCCTTTGCGGTTAAATGCTTTTCGGGACCTGCTCAATGCCCGACCACCTTACGCAAGCCATTATCGGCGCGGCGATCAAAATTCACCGCAGCTCGGTCCCGGCTTGCTGGAATCCACCTATGAAGCCTGCCTTGCCTATGAACTCGAAAAACTCGGACTCCGAGTGGAACGGCAGAAGGCCGTCCCCTTAGTGTATGAAGCAGTAAAGATGGAGTGTGGTTTTCGGGCTGACCTTGTTGTGGAAGGTAGAGTCGTGGTCGAACTCAAGTGCAAGGAAGTTCTCCATCCGGTGGATCAGGCCCAGCTTCTGTCACATCTCCGGTTGCTGGATGTTCCCGTGGGACTGCTGATTAACTTCCATGTCGTTTTCCTTAAGGAGGGGATCAAGCGGATGGTGAACGACTATCGCGAGGCGGAGGAGGAAAGCAGTTAACCGCAGAGTTCGCAAAGAAACGGCGTGAGGACGCAGAGAAGGGCCACCCCTGCCCCAACCTTCAGCTGACTACTAACCATCACGTATACTTTCACCCCACATGGACCGTACAGGCCCCACCCGTCCTGAGCTTGCCCGCGATCTTCGCTTAAGTCACGCCCTAGCTGTCGTGGTGGGCACCATCATCGGCAGCGGAATTTTTCTGGTGCCCGCCGAGATGATCCAGGCGGCGGGTTCGGCAAAGCTGGTTTACCTGGCATGGCTGGTGGGCGGATTGCTTTCGTTCTTCGGGGCACTGACCTACGCCGAACTCGGTGCCATGAAGCCGCAGGCAGGCGGAGAGTACGTCTACATTCGAGACGGCTACGGGCCCTTGTTGGGATTTCTCTATGCCTGGACCTGGTTTCTCATCGCGAAGCCCGCGTCGATTGCTACGCTGGCGACCGGGTTCGTCCGTGTGTTGGGAAACTTCCCTTCCCTTAGCTTTTTGACCCGCAACTTTTTGGCCGTACCGTTTTCCATCACCTATGGCCAGCTCGTCGCCGTTGCGGCAGCCATCCTCATTTCTATCCTCAATTACATCGGGATCAAGCGGGCCGGCACTTTTCAGTTGGTGTTCACATTCCTTAAAGTCTTCATCATTTTGAGCATCGTGGTGATTGGTTTCAGCTACAGCGGAGGAAACTGGCAGAATTTCGTGGGGAGTTTTTCCGGCGCCAAGGGCGGAATGGCCGGGTTCATGGCCGCTCTGGTCGCGGCGTTGTGGGCTTACGATGGATGGAACGACTTGAATATGGTCTCGGGGGAGGTCCGTGACCCCGAACGCAACATTCCGCTGGCCCTGATCTTCGGCGTGGCGTTGGTGGGCATCCTGTACATGCTGGTGAATGCGGCTGTGCAGTATGTGTTGCCGTCGAGTGCGATCGCGGCCTCGCAGCGCCCGGCGTCGGATGCCATGGCCGTAGTCCTGGGAAGTCTGGGCGCTGGAATTGTCTCTGCCGGCATGGCGATCTCGATGCTGGTGGCCATGAACGGCACTGTCATGAGCGGAGCGCGAGTGCCCTTCGCCGTGGCCCGGGACCGTTATTTTTTCTCCGCTTTGGCGGAAGTGCATCCCCGCTTTCACACGCCTTCGGTTGCCATTATCGTGCAGGCAGTACTGGCCATCATCCTGCTGCTTTTGGGCGGAAATTTCCGCCAGTTTTTCTCCCTGGCGATTTTCGCGGAGTGGCTCTTTTACATGATCGCCGGCAGCACGGTATTTGTCTTTCGGCGGCGTGACCCCGAGGCCGTCCGGCCCTATCGAGTCTGGGGATATCCTGTGGTTCCTGCCCTCTTTGTTCTGGCTTCTGCGGTGCTTCTGTACTTCACGTTTACCGACAACTACCCGAATTCGGCCTTCGGCGGCCTGGTAATCCTGGCCGGCATCCCCGTTTTCTATGGCTTTGCCCGGCGGCGTTCGGCGGACGTCTGAGATCCACCGTGGAAACACCGCTTTTTCAATGAGTTCCATTTCGGCATTACGCGAGTTACTGAAGGACACCCCCGCAGGGCACGTTTACCCTTCGCCCTTTCTCCCGTAAGTTAAAAACTCCACCCGGTGCACTTTCCCCAGGCTCGGGTTCCTTGTTCGGAGTTCATGAATGTCAACGTCTGTCGGCTTTCAATTAGCGATTTTGCCGGAGCGCAAACTTGATCGGCGCGCCCTGGGCGCCGCCTATGGCTTCCTGGTATTTCTGCTGATCATCATGGTGAACATTGGCTGGATCTGGCCGGACAGTCTGGACATCAAGCGGCAGTATCACGTCACGGAATTGGTCCCGATGCCCAGCCTCCAGCCTAAGCCTCTGAAAGTGAAGGCTGCTCCCCGGCTGAAGGTCAAGCTGCTGCCTAAAGCGCCAGTTTTTGAAACTCCCAAATTGACGGTGCCGCGTGAGATTCGCGCGCCCAAGCCGCAGCAGCCGGATGTGGCGCCACCAAAGATAGATGTCAACAATTTCACGCCCGCAGTGGTGAAGCAGGTTACGGGCGGAGCCCGGCCTACGTTGATCGTTCACACTGGCGAGTTTGGCAGTTCGGCAACTCCGACGGTGAACGCTCCAATACAGAAAGTGCAGACTGGCGGTTTCGGCGATCCCAACGGGATTCCGGGACAAGGCAAGCCCAATGCGCATCTCGTAGCGGCCAATAGCGGCGGGTTCGATCTGCCGCCGGGACCGGGAAACGGTAACGGGGCGGGCGGAGCAAAAGGTATAAAGGGCACAATCGCCAGCGCGGGCTTCGGCAATGGAATCGCGCAGGCTGGCCAGGGCGACGGCCGCAGCAACGGTCGAGGAGCCGCGGTGCTGACTGCGGGCTTTAACGAGCAGCAGGTGGCACACGGCGGTACAAAGACGCAGGCGGCGGACAGCGGACCAGCAACGACACCTGTGGAAATTCTGTCTAAACCTAATCCGGTTTACACTGAGGAAGCCCGCAACCTCCGGCTGCAAGGTGAAGTATTATTGGAGGTAATGTTCGGAGCAAATGGGCAGCTGCACGTGAATCGTGTGGTGCGAGGCATGGGCCACGGCCTGGACGAAGCGGCGATCGCAGCCGCAAATAAGATGCGATTTAAACCCGCCCAGCACTACAATCAGCCGGTAGACTCGATCGCGACCGTGCATGTGGTTTTCCAACTGGCGTACTGAGCAGGATCGTACTGAGCATCGTAGTAAGCAGTAAGCAAAGAGAGGACTTGAGTCATGCGTACTTGGAAATGGACAATCACCGCTTCCCTGCTGATTGCTTTGAGCGCAACGGCGCAGCAGACGATGACGCCAGCTTCGCCATCGCAGGCGCCGGCCCAGCCGGCTCCGCAGTCGTCAGCCCCAGCGGACTCGCCAGCCGCCGCTCCCTCGAGTTCTCCGCAGCCATCAGCCATTACCGCCGCGCCCGTACCGACTACTTCTTCGGTCACCACGATGGACCAGGTGGTTGACCGGGCAATTGAACGCGAGCACGGGCTGATCGCAATGCTGAAGACGCGTACCCCATTGGTAGAGACCTATCTGCAGAATTTGAAGCTTGATCCACAGATGGGGCCGTCGCCTAAAGAGGACCACTATTTCCTGGGCCGTCTTGACCTGAGTGATTCCGTCGACCGGCAGGATTATCTTTCGAAAGATGCGAGCTTTCAGACCCGCATGATGGGCGGATTCACCAAGATGTTCAAGTTCCAATATCAGCCGGTGGGTTTTTCCTGGATGATTTTCGCCGATCGCGAGGACTTTGACCGTGCCCACTACGAGTTCAAATATGTTCATCGCGAGTTTCAGGGTGACGTGCGCTGCATCGTCTTCGATGTGACCCCCAAAAAAGATGCCGGCAAAGGCCGATTCCTGGGCCGCATCTGGGTGGAAGATCAGGATTTCAACATCGTACGGCTCAACGGCACCTATGCCCCGCGGCCGCGAAACGCACAGTTCTTCCATATGGACAGCTGGCGCCTGAACCTGATTCCAGGCTACTGGGTACCGTCTTACATCTACAGCGAAGAGGGCGATTTCAGCTCTGGTTCGAAGGACAAGATGGCGTTCAAGGCGCAAACCCGAATCTGGGGTTATGACCTGAAAAAGAACGCCAAGGAAGACGAGCTTACCCAGGTGCTGGTGGATTCGTCAGTGAAAGACGAAAGCCCCACGGCGCAAGACGCCTCGCCGCTGCAGGCGCAGCGCGAATGGCAGCAGCAGGCGGAGGACAACGTAGTCGAACGCCTGCAGAATGCGGGCATGCTGGCGCCCCAGGGCGAGGTCGACAAGATCCTGATGACCGTGGTCAACAACCTTGAGGTCACCAACAATATCGATCTGCCCCGTCCGGTTCGCACCCGGGTGATGCTGACTTCTCCGCTGGAAACTTTCAGCGTGGGCAATACCATCATCGTGAGCCGCGGCTTGATCGACGTGCTTCCCGACGAGGCCAGCCTGGCCATGGTGCTTTCGCACGAACTGGCACACATTGTGCTTGGTCACAACCTGGGCAGCCGCTACGCTTTCAATGACCGCATGCTCTTCTCCGACGAGTCAACTTACCAGAACCTGGGATTCAGGCATGTTCCCGACGAAGAGGTCGCGGCCGACAAGAAGGCGGTGGACCTGCTGAAGAATTCTCCTTACGCCCAGAAGCTCGACGCGGCGGGATTATTCCTGAGAGAACTCTCAGAGAGAGGCCCCGCGCTTTCCGCATTGCTGACCCCGCACTTGGGCAACAGCTTCACCGATGGCAAGGGCGGTATCAGCCGGATGGCGGCCCTGATGACGTCGGCGCCGGCTCTGGATCCGAACAAGCTGGATCAGATTCCGGCACTACCCCTGGGTGGACGGGTCAAGCTGAACGCCTGGGATGACCATGTGGAGTTGATCAAGACGGCACCGGTTGCCATCACCTCGGCACGTGACAAAATGCCGTTCGAAGTGACGCCCTTTTTCCCGCGGCTGACTCGCTACGGGAGCGGCGCCAATCCAGGCGCGCCAACCACCGCAAACGCGACGCCTAGCAGCAACTAGGCACTCCAACAAGTTGCACTAAGCGCAGGCCGGGACCGGATTCACCTCCGGAGTTCCGGCCTTCGTATTTTTGGGGGCAGTCGTTGGCTAGCGGTCGTTGGTCGTTGGCCGTCGGTCGTTGGCCTGTGTGTGCCACCCGTCTAACCAAGTGTCACCCTGAGCGGAGGCTTTCCGTTCGCTTGCGAATGGAAAGGCGGAGTCGAAGGACCTCTGCATTTGCCATGCGCTCATTTCCGCGGCGGGAATGTTTCGGGGAGAAACGACATCAGATGCCGGCGGTTGACTCAATATAGGGGGTCCCCTCGACTTCGCTCGGGGCAGGCTCTTCGACCGCGTGGCTGACAGACTACTCCCGAGGCTTTCCCTTCCCCGGCAGGCCTATCGGGTTCTCATGGATACGTTCACGGAAACCACCTCGGAGGCCGCTGGCCAGCGACACGCTGGACTCGCCGTACTTGTCCCGCAGGCGGTCGGCCGCTGATAGCGCTTGCTGCCAGCGCTGTCGCCGTCCGTCTTCCAACAAGTCCCCCTGTCCGGCCTGGGCTTCAAACGACGATGCCTGTACGCCGAGCAGTCGCACTTCAGCGCCCTTGCGCCAGTTCTTGCGAAACAGCAGCCTCACTTGCGCAAAGATCTCGGTGTCGAGCTGGGTCGGCGACGGCAATGAGTGGGCACGAGTGATGGTCGTAAAATCCTTGTAGCGCAACTTGAGCTGCAGGGTACGCGCATGCAGGCTGGCTTCCCGCAGGCGCCTGCCCACCATCTCCGACAGCCGCATCAAGGTGGATTCCAGCCGCTCAGGGTCGGCGGTATCTTCGTTGTAGGTGTGTTCGTGGCTGATCGACTTGGGATCGGTGTCAGCGCCGACTTCACTGTCGAACCAGCCGCCGGCATCTTCGCCGCGCGCTTTGCCCGCCAGAGCGAGCCCCCATTTTCCAAAACGTTGCTCGAGAAAAGCTTCGTCGAAACGACAGAGATCTCCGACCTTGTGGATGCCCAGGCCGTGCAGATTTTGTTCCGTCACTTTGCCTACGCCGGGAATCTCGCGCACATCGAGCGGCGCCAGGAATCTTGCCTCTTGCCCGGGAACGATCCAGAGAACGCCGTTGGGCTTGGCCTGGGCGGACGAAACCTTGGCGATCAGCCGCGAGATTCCGATCCCGATCGAGCAGTTGAGTTGCGTCTCCAACTTCATTTTCTGATGAAGAAGATGAGCGGCGCGAAGTGGCGGACCATGCAAACGCTCGGTGCCGGTCATATCGAGATAGGCTTCGTCGATGGAGGCCATTTCGACCTGGGGAGAGAATGAAGTCAGCACGCGGTGCACCTTTTCAGAGCATTCGCGATAGCGATCGGGATGGCCGTTGACGAAAATCGCGTGTGGGCAGAGCTTGGCCGCGGTTCGTAGCGGCATGGCCGAATGGACGCCGAATTTGCGAGCCTCATACGAAGCGGCGGAAACCACGCCCCGCTCGTCGCGCTGCCCTCCGACCACCACAGCTTTTCCCTTTAATTCAGGATTGAACAGTTCTTCCACGGAGACAAAGAAAGCGTCCATATCGACGTGGAAGATCGTCCTGGGGAAATTGCTCATAGGTAGGTCCAGCCTGTGTAGGGACGGGTCTCTGACCCGTCCAGGCCGAGCGCAGCTCGGCAGTTTTACCCGGCAGGTTCACTCCCCCGCGAAAGCTGCCGCGCAAGCGCGGCCTGTCCGGGTCAGAGACCCGGACCCACACAAAACGGGTGGGGACCGGATCTCGTTCGGATTTTACCAAGACGGCGGTCGGCTTTTCTTTGCGATCTTTGCGGTTAATCCTTCGCGAGCAGAGGAATCGCGAGGGCGCAGAGAAATCCGTCACATATGTTTTCTGCCGCACCGCGACTCTGGCGGGTATCGTTTATAGTTTCCTGATCTATTTCGCCGGACGAGGTCCTCGATGACTCTGCTGCGTTGGTTTCTGCTTACCTGCTGCGTGGCATCTGTTGCAGCGTCAGTCGCTCAGGAATCCGCAACTCAACCATCCCTCGAGGGTCAAAAAGCGCGTCTCGCCGTGCTCTCGCCGATCAGCTCAAAGTCTCCCAGCGGCTCCTCATTCATGGCCAGAGTGGAAGAACCAGTTGAAGTTGAGGGCAAGCCCGTGCTCCCCAAAGGAGCGCTGGTAGAAGGCCATCTGGAAACAATTCCGGCGCGCCGGATGATGCGCCGAGGGGCACTTCGCATGGTCTTCGATCGTATCAAGCTGCCCGATGGCACGGTTCAGCCCGCGCGGCTCGAGCTTTCGGCCACGGAAAGCAATTCCGCCAAAACAGACAGCGAAGGAACAGTCCATCCGACCGTAAGCAAGAAGCGGCTGGCAATTCAGCTTGGCGGGACGGCGCTGGTGGCAAAGCTGGCTGACGATCTCTCGGAAGAAGTCCTGGCGACCACTGCCGGTAGCGCACGCTGGTATGGCGTGGCCGCGAGCACTACGTTTCTTCTGCTGCAAAAAGGTCGCGAGGTGAAGCTCAAGCCGGGAGATGTAATCGAGGTTGATCTCGTGCGGGAGGGCTCACCGCTGCCCGTGGGCCCGGCCGTGCGGTAAATACGCTAGCGGCTAATAGGTTCCAAGTCGGTGGTTTCAGGACGGCTCGGCGGAGTTGGGGCCCCCGTCCGGAGCTGCCTCGCGCGTTCGTAAACGCGGATGTATTCCTTCGCCGACGCGCTCCAGGAGAAATCCTTGTTCATGCCGTTGCGCATGAGTTGTTGCCAGGAACTCTGATCGCGGAAGGCGCGCAGTGCCTCCTTTATTGTCAGTAGAAGAGCTTCACCGTTGTAGTCGGTGAACTTGAAGCCGGTACCTTTCCCGGTGCGGGCATCCCAGTGCTCAATGGTGTCGTCGAGGCCGCCGGTGGCTCGCACGACTGGCACCGTTCCGTATTTCAGACTGTAGATCTGGTTCAGCCCGCAAGGCTCGTATCTTGACGGCATCAGAAACATGTCGCTGCCAGCCTCAATCTTGTGCGCTACGGCATTGTCGTAGGCGACTTTGACCGCGATTTTCTGCGGAAATTGCTTATTGAGCCGGAGAAACATTTCTTCGTACGTCTTGTCACCGTTGCCCAGGGCCACGATGATCATCTCTTCGCGCGCCAGGCGTTCCATAATCTGGGCGATCAGGTCGAAGCCCTTCTGGGCCGCAAACCGGGAGACGATGCCGATCACTGGCAGGCGCGCATCGGCATTCGTCATGCCGAAAGTTGAGAGCAGATCCTTCTTGCACTTCGCTTTGCCGGACAAATCCTGGGGCGAGTATCGGGCCACAATGAATTTGTCGATCTCCGGACTCCACTCGTCGTAGTCGACGCCATTCAGGATGCCGGTAACGGTCGAGGAGCGGGCACGCAGCACGCCTTCCAGGCCGAAGCCGAACTCCGTGGTCTGGATTTCCTGGCTGTATTTCTTACTCACGGTGGTGATGAAATCGGAAAATACCAGCGCGCCTTTCAGGAGGTTTACGTTGCCGAAAAACTCCATTTTGGAGATGGCGAACAGGTCCCAGGGCAGCGTGAGTAAAGGCAACGTATCCGGCGGGAAGAGTCCCTGGTATCCCATGTTGTGAATGGTGAAGACGCTGGCCGCGTCGCGGAAGGCAGGGTCCTCGGCGTATTGCGTGCGCAGCAGGACGGGAATCAGTGCGGACTGCCAGTCGTGACAGTGGAAAATCTGCGGTACGCCCAGAACCTTGGAAGCTTCCAGCACGGCGCGGGAAAACAGGGCGAATCGCTCGGCGTTGTCCGGATAGTCGCCTGTCGAAGTACCGTAGAGCGCCTCGCGGTCAAAGAAGGGCGCATAATCAACAAAATAGAATTGCACGTTGGAGTGTTTGCCGACGCTGACCACTGAACAGAAGCGATAGCGGTCGTCGAAAGGTATGGTAATGCTGCTGACCACGGTTTGCGCGTCCTTGAGCCGGGTCTGGCGGTAAAGCGGAAGATAGACGCTGACCTGATGGCCGGCGGCAGCCAGGGCGCGCGGCAGGGCACCCACGACGTCGGCCAGTCCGCCGGTTTTCGAAAACGGCACACCTTCCGAAGCAGCAAAAACTATGCGCATGAAAGCGACTCCTTAAATGAAGTGCCGGCCAGGATGCCATTGGCACACGCTATCATAGACCGTGCGGGGACCGTGCTGGGGGCGTGCTGGTTACAGAATACTCCGCTGTGCCGGGGCATTTCCCCATCATCCACTGGTAGACATGGACTCCTGGACGTATGCTCGAATCGGGACGCCGGCTTGCCGGCTAGAAAGAAGGTCAATGTGACAAAAGCCGGTGCCTCGGAGAGGCGCCCGAGCAGGCCCAAACTGGGGCAGCATTTCCTGGTCGACTCGACGGCCGCTACGCGCATCGTCGAAGCTCTGGGGGATATTTCGCAAAGCACGGTTCTGGAAATCGGGCCCGGGCGCGGGGCGCTCACGTCCCTGCTGGCCCGGAGAGCTCGCCGGCTGATTGCCATCGAACTCGACCGCGTGCTGGCGGCGCAGTTGCGCATGAATTTTTCCCAGGAGCCCAACGTGGAGATCATCGAAGGCGACGTCCTGGCGATCGATTTCGACACTCTCTTCGGACCAAAACCTGGAAGCACGCGTCCCGGCATCAATCACCAGCCGGAACAGGTCAGGGTGGTGGGCAATCTTCCCTATTTCATTACTTCCGACATTCTGTTACGGCTGTTTGAATTCCGGCAGTATTTCGAACTGATCGTGCTCATGGTGCAGCGCGAAGTGGCCGAGAGGTTGGCAGCCGCACCGGGACGAAGCGAGTACGGCCTGCTTTCAGCCACCGCCCAGCTTTACGCCCGGGTGGAGAAAATGTTCACGCTTCCTCCAGGCGCATTTTCGCCGCCCCCTAAAGTCGATTCCACGGTGGTCCGCCTGATGATGGCTCCGAAGATCGAGAGCCTGGGTGTCCCTGAAGCGGAGTTCATTGGTTTTCTTAAACTGGCCTTTGGACAGAAGAGAAAGACTCTTTCGAACAATCTCAAAGCGCGATATGCGCCTAAACCCTTGCGAGCAGCTTTCGAAGAGGCAGGCGTGAAACCGACAGTGCGCGCGGAAGCGCTGAGTCTGGAGAAGACTGCGGCGCTATTTCGCGCGCTGAGCACTGACGGGTTGTCATCCTGAGCGGAGCCTTTCCATTCGCTTGCGAATGGAAAGGCGGAGTCGAAGGACCCCTATAGATGGCAACTGTTTCATTTTCGTGGCCGGGAATTGTTTCTGACCGGGCCAGGTCGGTGAAAACGCTCGAGTCGCCGGCCACCGCTACGCTCATAGGGGTCCATCGACTACGCGCCTGCTTCGCAAGTGCGAAGCAGGCCCTCCCTCTGGATGACAAAAAGGAAGAGAAGGCAGCAATGGCCGCTCCGATTCGCCATCCCGCAGTTGCAGGCCGGTTCTACCCCCGCGATCCCGACGACTTACGGGCTGACCTGCAATCCTACCTCCCTGCCCAGCAAGAAACGGTGGCCGCGCTCGGTTGCGTCGTGCCGCACGCCGGCTACATGTACTCCGGCTCGGTGGCGGGCGCGGTGTACGCCAGGCTCGACTTGCCGCGGCGCTGCATTCTGATGTGCCCGAACCATACCGGCATGGGACATCCGCTTTCCATCATGAGCCAGGGTGAGTGGGAAACACCGCTGGGAAATGTCCCGATCGATTCCCCGCTGGCCGAGATGCTGAAGCAACGTTTTCCGCTTCTCAGCGATGATGCGGAGGCGCACCGCGCTGAACATGGCGCCGAAGTGCAGTTGCCCTTTCTGCAAACGAAAAATCCAAACTGCACGTTCGTCCCGATTGCTCTAGGTACGGCCCGCTACGAAATTCTGGAAATGCTGGGCGAAGCCATCGCCGGAGCTGTGCAGGCGCTGGGCGAGCCGGTGCTGCTGATCGCATCCAGCGACATGAATCACTATGAGAACGACGCTGTGACCAGGCAGAAGGATCACAAGGCGATTGAGCGCATTCTGGTCATGGACCCGCGAGGACTATTCGACGTGGTGATGAATGAAAACATCAGCATGTGCGGTTTTGGCCCGACGGTGGCGATGCTGACAGCAGCCCGCCGGCTGGGCGCATCCCGCACGGACCTGGTCAAATATGCGACTTCCGGTGACGTTTCCGGCGATCGTACCCGGGTCGTCGGCTACGCCGGCATCGTTGTGCAGTAATCGAAGTCCAGTAGAAGTCCAGCAATCGAGGTAGGGTAATCAAAGCGCAGTAATTCAATCACGACGGCGCTCAAACCGGAGCTCATTCAATCTCGAGTTCGGTGTCTTTCTTCGCTTTTTCCTTCGCGTGTGCCTTTGCTGGCGGTGCCACAGTGGCCGGGGCTTCGCCAAGAAGGTCAGCCAGTTGCAGCCGCAGATTCCCCGGGTTGGTGGAGTAGGCCATGGCGGTCTCGTAATCGATCATGTCGGCACGGATCAGTTTCTCGATCTCCCCGTCAAAGTGCTGCATGCCTTCCGTATCTCCGTCGCGCATGGCGTCCAGCAGGCTCTTGCCTTCGACTTCGCCCTTTTCCAAATACTCGCGGGTGCGCATGGTCGATTTGAGAATTTCCATGGCGGCTACGCGCCCGGTTCCTCCTTTGCGCGGGAGCAGGCGTTGCGAAACGATGTAACGGAAACTCCTGGCGAAGCGGCTGCGAATAGTTTGCTGCTCGGTCAGCGGGAAGACTCCTACGACCCGTTCCACCGTCTTCGAGGCGTCAGTGGTGTGCAGGGTGGAGAGGACGAGGTGGCCGGTCTCGGCTGCTTCCAGAGCGATTTCAATCGTCTCCTTGTCCCGCATTTCACCGACCAGGATTACCTTGGGAGCCTGGCGAAGAGCAGCCCGAAGCGCCAAAGCAAAACTGGGAGTGTCACTGTGCAACTCTCTCTGGTGAATGATGGAACGCTTGTGCCGGTGCATGAACTCTACCGGATCCTCAATGGTCAGGATGTGGTACGCCTTGGTTTCGTTGATCCGGTCGAGGATGGCGGCCAGGGTTGACGACTTTCCGGAACCCGTCGGGCCGGTGACCAGCACGATCCCGTTCTTCAGCTCGACAATGCGAGCCAGTTCCTCAGCGAGCTTCAGGTCCGTGAAGCTTGGAATGCTCTTGGGAATCACCCGCATTACGATGGCATGGCTGCCCCGTTGTATGAATATGTTTACCCGAAAACGGGCCGTGCCGGGCAGGCTGTAAGAGATGTCGCACGATCCCTGCTGCTTCAGCATCGCTATCGCTTGGGTATTGTCGCCCATCAGTTCTGCGGCGATGTGCTGGGTCGCGTCCGCAGTCAGAACCGACGACAGTCCTGGAATCTTCACCGGCACCAGCTGGCCGCTGACTTCCACATGGGGATGGCTTCCAGGAGAAAAAATCAGATCGCTCACGTGGCTCGACACCTGCAGCATGGCCAGCAATAACGCTGGCACGGGAGGAAAAGTTGTAGGAGCGGCGGTGGGGATGGGCGCCCTGCCCGGTGTGGCCATGGAACCTCCAATGTTGGGTGATTCCTGTAGCCTACGTGGCGGCGGTCAGGCTCTCAAGTAACGCTGGTAATTGGCGGCGATTGGCCGAATATGATTGCGAGAGACGGAGAACCTGCCATTGCAGAGAATTAGAAGCTATTAAGATCAAAAGGGCGCCCGAAAGGCGCCCTGGGCTTCCGTCAGCGGCGATATCTAACGGCCAACCTGGAAATCTGCACGGCAGCCGTGGTCTACCCAAATTCCCTGGCGATCATAGCCCCAACTGTAGCCTTGCCGGCACGATGTATCGCTGCGTTGCTTCAATAGCTGCACTCCGCCGCGCGTGTCAGCCGGGCAATAGTGACGACGCATGTCATCCGATGAGCAGGACATGACAGCGCTCCGGCCCGAATCGTAGCTATTGCCGGGATATCCGTAGCCGGGACGGCTACCATAACGGTCCCGGTCCCGATCCCAACCACCCCCACCCTCGATCGCGAAATCAGCCCGGCAGCCGTGATCGACCCAGACACCGCCTCCGTCCGCGCCCCAACTGTAGCCTTCCGTGCAGGGAGACTGGCTGCGTTGCTGCGCCAGTCGAACTCGTCCTTGCGAATCCGCCCGGCAATAGTGCCGGCGGCCATCGTCAGAAGAGCAGGAAATCGTGCCCACGCTGCCCGGAGCGGGCCCGCGATACTGATAGGAATCGACAATAAAGTCTGCGCGACAGCCGCGGTCCACCCAGACGCCGCCGCGGTCGAAGCCCCAGCTGTAGCCCTGGCGGCAGGGAGAGTCGCTACGTTGCTTCAGGATACGCACTCCACCCCGCGTGTCCGCCGGACAATAACGCCGATGGCCGTCGTCGGAGGAACACGAAAGCGTCTGCGCCGAGCTGCGCGGACCAAATAAGACGAACGCGGCCACCACCAAACCGAGTCGCACCCAAGCCTTTGTAGAAAGCATTCCCGTCCTCCTGAAAACATAGTGGGTAATTTGTCTGGAGCGTACCAAGCTTTGCGAGGATTTGGAACGTGACGCTGTGGCAACTGCTGCACCGCCACCCAGATCCTCGCCGTTGATCGCTGCCATTTTATTTATGAGGTGAGCCGGATGAGCTGGGGGCCGCCGACCGGCTTGAACCACCCATATGCGAACCTGCTCCTACCCCTGCTCCTGCCGAAGACGCACTCCGGGATGAGGAGACCCGTGAGCCGCCCTGGTACCGCACCGCAGAGCCACCGAAGGGGACGCGAGCTGTCCCGAACGCAGACACCGGTGGCTGAACCTGTTGCGAGAGTCTGCCGAAGTTGTGTACGCTGCCTCGCGAAACCCCCAGGCCCGCGGAATTGCCCCGAAGCTGAACACCGTTCTGGGCTACGCCCACCGGTGGGGCCAGAGTCCCGCGGTTCACCACCAGGGTCTGTCCGGGAATGCCCGGCGGTCTGGGGGCATTGAACAGGAGCGGCGCATTTGTGACTCGGGGAACAGTGTTCCATCCTGCCCAGGAACGTCCCGGCTGCCAGAACCATCCGTTGGAGGGTATGTAGGTCCACGACCCGTAACGATAGGGCGTCCAGCCCCAGGGATAGGCCGACACCCATGCATATCCAGCCCCGGGATACCACATCCAGGCGCCGTTCATGAACGGATCCCAGCCTGCCCCTACCAGATAAGGCTGCCACAGCGTGCCATAGCCGGGCATGTAGTAAAAGCTTCCGTAATAGTTCAGATCACTCGCGCCATAGGCATAAGGAGAGTAGCTGTTCGACCCGGCCGCGCTGTACTGCTGGTGATACTTGTCCTGCTCCTTGTCCCAATCGTCGTAAGGATCAGGCTCAAGATTGCTGGCCAAGGTGTAGCGATCCGCTCCCGCCAGGTCGAGGGTCGCGCTGTGCTTTTTCTCAACCGCTACTTTGCCCGAGGGGCCAACCAGTTCGACGTCACCCTTGAACACAGCTACCGTGGCATCCGAGTCTCGTAGTTCTATCCGCAGATGGGCCGGTTTGGTCAAGGCCAGCTTTTCGCGGGCGAAGTTGAGGCTGAACTCTTCGGTTTTGTTCCCCTTGAAATTGAGGTAAGCCGTTCCTTCGAGGAGGTTCAGGGTGGAGAATCTTGTGCCCGAGTCGCGCAGCGCCAGTTCGGGGAATTCGACTACCGTTCCGGGGGTGATGCGCAGGGTGCTGCCATCTTCGAACTCGATCTCGGCCCGGGCCTGTTGTCCAGCCCGGAGCTTGTTGCCTTGGGTGATGGGCAAATTGATGAAGGCTTTCTCGTAGCCCTGTCCCGTGTTGCGGTCAATCTGAACGTCCCCATCCACCTGGCTCAGCCGTACGATGCGAGCCTGTGAGTCGCCAAAGGATGGAACCGCGAGCCAGCACGCCAGAACAGCGACCGCGACCGTAGCGCTCAAATTCCGCGTCGACATGTGCCACCTCCCGAGACTACCCCTTGTCCCATTAGAACATCTTTCGGACCACTTCGTTGCCCGTAAATCGGTCCAGCCCTGCGAAAAGCGGCGCCGCGAAATCATTTTGCCAGCCCGGTGCCTGCGGAGCCAGCCCGCTCTACCATCCTCTGGGCCCGGGCCCGCACCGGATTGATAACGGAAGAGTCGGTGGCAATCTGCTGCAAAATGGGCACCACCGCCCCCAACTCCTGCAGGCTGTTCTCGTTGACCATCTCTTCCATCCGTTTCAGCTCCTCGTCGAGCGCCAGCTTCTGGTAGCGATGGAAGTACTGCAACCTGCGGCCATATTCGAGCGTGATGGAAAGACTCTGAAACAACTGGGTGACCTGCTGAACCGGGGCAATCGGCGAGTAGTTGTAGGTCGCGCTTGCACTCCGCTGAGGATCCTTGTAGGTCAAAGTTTTGACCCCGGTCGAGGCCAGTCCGCGCTTCTTTGAATCGATCTCTCCCTGGAAATACTTCGCGCGAGCGGCCAGGTCGAAAATAGTTTTCCTGGTAGCCGGGGAAACCGAAAAATCCAGGTGGAATGGATCTGGATCGGACTCGGGGCTCAGCTTGCCATCCGAGTCGTAGGTGGAATGGCCCTCGGAAGAAACCGAGATCGCGTAGTGAGATGGCTCAGAGCCGGGAAAATCGAGGGTGAAGGTTACCACTGCTGCTTCCTGCGCCCGGGCGCAAAGAAGCCCGCCCAAGGCCAGAAACAGAACGCACCAACACCAGCGACCAGGTTTGCCGGAAGCCATGCAGAAGAGATTATGCCAAAAACTGCAGAGGGTTGGGGTAGCGGCCCGCCTCATCCGCCCACGGCCCGCTGCCGGGCGAGCGTTGCGTATGTATGCAGGTGGCAGATGGCAATGGCCAAGGCGTCGGCGGCATCGGCTGGTTGTGGTACTTCGCTGAGTTTAAGTAGGCGCGTAACCATCAGCTGGACCTGCGGTTTCTCAGCCCTGCCGTAGCCCACGACCGCGGACTTAATGGAGAGCGGGGAATACTCGGCAACGTCAAGGCCCGCCGACGATGCAGCCAGCATAGCGACTCCCCGCACCTGCCCCAGTTTGAGCGCGGATTTCACGTTGAGGGCATAGAACACGTCTTCGATGGCCACGTTGTCCGGGTGGTGTTCCTGGATGATGTCGCCCAGGCGCTCGAAAATAATCGCCAGCCGATGGGGGAGGGGTTCGCGAGGCGAGAGCTTGATGGCGCCACAAGTCAGGCAGACCAGGCTCTCGTCCTGACCGAGCTCGACGACCCCGAAACCCGTGTACTCCGTGCCGCAGTCGACGCCCAGGACGCGCATAGAGGAAGTTTATCTTAAGAAATTCAGTTGTCAGATATTAGTTGTCAGTTGTCAGCGCTGAGAACTGGCAACTAAAAACTGATCACTGGGTTCTCAACAACAGCGTGGTCTGCGAGCCTTGGCCGCGTCGCACTCCCGGCAAAAGGCGGCATAGGCTTCTCGCGACGATATCGTTTGTGTTCGACTCAAGAACCGCGTGTAGGCGGATTCGTCGAAGATCTCACGCAAGGCGGCCAACAGCAGTGCCAGCGCGTGGGTACAAGCTGTCGCGTTGCTCGCGCTCGAGGGCTTCATGCCTGTTCCTCAGTTGCGAATTGCGTGGGCACAAAGGGGGATTCCTTCACCCTTGCCTGCTTGCGGCCGGAGAGCACCCGCATCCATTCCATCGATGACTCGATCAGGATCAATGCGACCATTACGATCAGTGTCCCGGTGACCACGGCATCGAGGCGATCGTTAAATATCAGGCGAGCGTTCACGCCAGGACCGGAAGTCAGCTGTGCAGCGTGCGACAGAAAGCCGATGCGTGGATTAGGGTCAAAGACCTTGTGCCATGAAGCGGTGAAAGTTACGGCTACCAGCCACACCAGCGGGACAAGTGTGACCGCCGCGTAACGCGCTTTACCCATCTTGATGATGATTGTGGTCGCGACGCACAGGGCCACGGTGGCCAGCAGTTGATTGGCGATGCCGAACAGCGGCCACAACGAATTGATCCCGCCCAACGGATCTCTCACTCCCTGCCACAGAAAATATCCCCAGGCACCGACGATCAGCGCGCTGGTGGAGAGGATCGAGGGATACCAACTGGTGCGCCCCAGGGGTTTCCACACGTGTCCGAGAGCGTCCTGCACCATGAAGCGGCCCACGCGGGTGCCGGCATCGAGCACGGTGAGGATGAAGAGCGCCTCAAACATAATGGCGAAGTGATACCAGATCGCCATCAAGGCCTGTCCGCCTAGGCTATGGGAGAAAATGTGAGCCATGCCCACCGCGAAGGCCGGAGCTCCGCCAGTGCGGTTGTAAAGTGTCTGTTCGCCCACGGCCTGAGCCAGCGAATGCATTTCCACCGCCGTAATGGAAAATCCCCAGTTGCTGATGGTCGCGGCGGCGGCTTCTGGGGCCTGACCGACAATTCCCGCAGGACTGTTGATGGCGAAATAGATTCCCGGCTGAAGCACGCAGGCGGCGATCATGGCCATAATGGCGACCATGGACTCGGCCATCATCGCACCGTATCCCACCATCCGGGCTTCCGTCTCACGGCGGATCAGCTTGGGTGTGGTGCCGCTGGAAATCAGCGCGTGAAAACCGCTGATCGCGCCGCACGCGATCGTAATAAACGCAAAAGGAAAAACGTTCCCGGCGAAGACCGGACCCGAGCCGTCTATAAAGCGGGTGAGTGGCGGCATGTGCAGCGTGGGGTGCAGGGCGACGATTCCCAGAGCCAGCAAGGCGATGGTTCCCAGCTTTACGAACGTGCTCAGGTAATCCCGGGGAGCCAGCAGCAGCCACACCGGCAAGGCGGAGGCGGCGAATCCGTAGATGATGATCAGGATCGCCAATGCTGGAGCGGAAAGCGTGAACCAGGTGGCTATAGATGGAGTTTGGGAGACCCATTGTCCGCCCCAGATTGCCAGCATGACTAGAACGAAGCCGAGGGCTGAAGTCTCCAGCACTTTGCCGGGCCGCAACCTGCGCAGGTACACGCCCATCAGAAGCGCAATGGGAATCGTCATCGCGATAGTGAATGTGCCCCATGGGCTGGCCTTGAGCGCGTTGACCACGACCAGCGCACAGACTCCCAGCAGAATCACGATGATGCTGATCACCGCGACATAGGCCACCAGGCCGCCTACGCGGCCAACCTCCTCACGAGCCATTTCGGTAAGCGACTTCCCATCCCGGCGCACGGAGAACAGCAGGATCACGAAGTCCTGCACGCAGCCGCCGAATACGGCGCCCGTCAATATCCAGAGCGTTCCAGGGAGATATCCGAATTGCGCCGCAAGCACGGGGCCAACCAGCGGTCCGGGGCCGGCGATGGCAGCGAAATGGTGTCCGAAGACAACCCATTTGTTGGTCGGGACAAAGTCGCGGCCATTCTCCAAGCGTTCGGCGGGAGTGGCGCGCTGCGCATCCAGAGTAAGCACCTTGGCAGCGATAAACTTGCTGTAGAAACGATAACCGAGGGCGTAGCTGCAGACGGCTGCGACCACCAGCCAGATGGCGTTGATCTGCTCACCACGATGTAAGGCGATCGTGGCCAGCGCCAGGGCCCCGAGAAGTGCAACTAAGATCCAGATCAGGATGCGGGCGGTTTTGGGCATGGGATTCCGCGATTGGCGAAGATGAAGATATTGTGGCTAATCCGCTGCTACCGCGCAATCGGCAAGAGAGGCTCCCATGGATTTGGAGGGAACAAAAATGCACCATTTAATGGTAATCTTACTGTTCCGTTGCGAGCTATTTACGGCAGAAGTGTATCCGGTGCGAGCTTCGATTCAGCGAGCAACGGGGACTACCGAAAGCACAGGTCCATACCCTTTGAGGAGCACGTTATGAGAGTTGGCATACTCACCGGCGGAGGCGATTGCCCAGGATTAAACGCGGTGATCCGCGCCGTCGTGCGTAAGGGTTGTTTTCATCATGAAGACGAATTCGTCGGCTTTCTGGAGGGCTGGCGCGGGTTAGTGGAAGACAAGAGTATGCCCCTCGACCTGGCCAGCGTAGGTGGAATTCTGCCTCGAGGTGGCACGATCCTGCGCACTTCTCGCACCAATCCAGGCAAGAAACCGGACGGGCTGGACAAGTGCATCGCTACGCTGAAGAAGCACAAGATCGACGCCCTGATCGCCATCGGCGGCGACGACACACTTTCTGTGGCTCAGAAGCTTCACGAGAAGGGCGTTGATGTAGTGGGCGTCCCCAAAACCATCGACA
The DNA here is from genome assembly GCA_963801545.1 of Terriglobia bacterium. Taxonomy (GTDB): domain Bacteria; phylum Acidobacteriota; class Terriglobia; order Terriglobales; family Acidobacteriaceae; genus JAIQFF01. The sequence continues at coordinate 52,034 of CAWDFF010000003.1, forward strand.
ATGATCTGGCCGGCACCGATTTCACCTTCGGATTCGATACGGCGGTGAACATCGCCACAGAGGCGATCGACCGGGTACACACCACCGCCGAGGCCCACAACCGGGTGATGGTGGTGGAAGTCATGGGACGTGATGCCGGCTGGATCGCGATGTACAGCGGCATCGCAGGCGGCGCAGACGTGATCCTGATTCCTGAAAAGCCTTTCGACATTGAGCAAGTTGCGGAGACGATCCGTTTGCGGCATGCGCGCGGCCGCTACTTCAGCATTGTGGTGGTGGCGGAAGGGGCGAGATTCTCTACCGACGTCAGTGCGAAGCAAGGCGCTCCGGCCGTTGTGGATATGAGTAAAGATGAATTCGGACACGCCCGGCTGGGCGGGATCGCCAACATTCTGGCGGGTGAAATTGAGCGCCGCACCAATTTCGAAACCCGGACTGTTGTGCTGGGGCACGTGCAGCGCGGCGGCTCTCCCAGCGCCTTCGACCGCATGCTCGCAACCCGCTATGGATTGGGAGCGATCGACATGGTGCACCGCGGCGAATTTGGCTGTATGGCCGCTCTGCGCGGAAACAAGATTGTTTCCGTGCCGCTGGCCGATGCCATTTCCAAGAACCGCACTGTGGATCAGGAAACCATAGACGTCGCGTCCGGCATCCTCGACAAGCTGACAACGGACAAGGTGGGCGTGGGGAAATAAGGGCTCAGGCGTCTGACGTCAGACCTCGGGCGTCTGCAGGCCGCAGCCTGTGTGGGGACGGGTCTCCGACCCGTCCAGGCCGAGCGAAGCTCGGCAGTTTTCCACCGCGAACCTGAATCGTTCGCTGTTCCCACAAATCTGGTCCGTCAAGGCCCACCACCCTTGGCGTTGCGACGAACCCGACGCTGGCTGCGTTCTCGATACCTCGTGAAGAAATGCAAAATGAGTTTAAGCTCGGCGAGGTAAACTGCCGAGCAGAGCTCGGCCTGGACGGGTCGGAGACCTGTCCCTACACGGGCTAGATTCCCGATGAACATGGCCGGACTCTATGCCCGCCTCGCGCCCTTCCTGCTGGACATCATCGAATTACTTCTGGTGCTGGCCGCTCTGGTTCTGATTCTCATTCGCTCCAGGAGCGAGACTCGGAAGCGTCCATTACTTCCCTTCTTCCCACCCTGGTTTTCGAAGCTCGCGCGAAAGAAATTTTTCAGCGTTGTGGCGATAGGGCTGCTCGTTCTGGTTTCGCGAGCTGCAATGATCCCTCTTCTTGGCATTCCTGAACCTCGCTGGCATGACGAGTTCAGCTATCTTCTGGCCGCAGACACCTTCGCGCACGGTCGGCTCACAAACCCTGCCCATCCGATGTGGATGCATTTTGAGAGCTTTCATATCATTCAGCAGCCCACGTACATGTCGATGTATCCGCCAGCGCAAGGCCTGGTTCTGGCTCTGGGCAAGCGCTTGGGACATCCCTGGATCGGTCAGTGGCTCATTACTGCGCTCATGTGCTCCGCGTTGTGCTGGATCCTTCAGGGCTGGCTGCCTCCGGCGTGGGCGATCCTCGGTGCATTGCTGGCGGTGCTGCGCCTGGGCATTCTCAGCTACTGGATGAACGGATACTGGAGCGCCTCGGTGGTGGCGCTCGGCGGTGCACTGGTGTTGGGCGCGCTGCCTCGCCTGCGGCGGAGGGCGAAGGTTCGAGATGCGGCGTGTCTGGCTCTTGGTCTCGCAATTCTGGCCAATAGCCGCCCATATGAAGGGATGATTCTCGGCGTGGCGGTGGCGATCGCTTTGGCGATATGGCTGGCCAGGTCGCGGCGTCCCATCTTTGTGATCGTCTTGCGCCAAGTTGTGCCCATCATGGTAATCCTCGCGGTCGCAGCGGCGGCAACCGGATACTACTATCATCGCGTGACCGGAGATGCCTTCCGCATGACCTACCAGGTCAATCGTGGAATCTATTCGCAGGCGCCATATTTCCTCTGGCAGCAGCCTCGACCCGAACCTCTGTATCATCACGCGGTGATGCGAGCTTTCTACCAGCGTGAGTTTCAGGTTTTTCTCGAAAGCCGCACGCCGGCCGGTTTCCTTCGCAACCTGGCAGAAAAGATCTGGTCGGCGTGGAATTTTTATCTGGGGCCCTTGCTCACGATTCCTCTGCTGGCGTTGCCCTGGACATTTCGTGACCGGCGAATGCGATTCCCGTTGCTCGCAGGTATCGTGTTCCTGCTGGCGACGACGGTGGAAACCTGGACGTCACCGCACTATCTCGCGGCTGCGACCGGGTTGCTGTATCTCGTCCTCATGCAATGCATGCGCCACCTGCGGTTGTGGTACTGGCGGGGACAGCCGATTGGCGCGGCCGTTGTGCGTGTCATCCCGGTGATTTGCTGCGCCATGATTGTTCTGCGACTCGCCGCGGTGGTTGCGCGGGTGCCCATCGAAGGTGCATGGCCACGCGGGAACCTGGAACGTGCCGCAATCGCAAACCAGTTAGAGAACTCGCCCGGTCGTCATTTGCTGATCGTACGCTACGGCCCGGATCACGATCTGGACCGGGAATGGGTATACAACGCCGCTGACATTGACGGCGCGAAGACGGTCTGGGCCCGCGACATGGGCGACAAGGACAACCACGAATTGCTGCGGTATTTTCATGACCGGCGGGTGTGGTACTTGAATGCCGACCAGGTTCCACCCAGGCTGGAGCCATGAATCCTGGAACCGGGAATCCTGAGAGGTGGCTCACCGCAAGGCGTGTTCGCGCTCATGGACTGCTGCTGGCGATATGCCTGTGGACCGTCTACGCGGTGCAGATGTCTGCACCCGGTCTGCTTGACCGCAACGCACTGGTCAAGGGCACTGACTTTTTGCATTTCTATACGCTGGGAACCCTCGCGCTGCAAGGTCGCGGAGATCTTCTCTACGACATTCGGGCGCAGGCGGAACTGACGCGAAGGCTGGTGCCGCAGGCACCGGATGGTTTGTATGTCCCGCTTTACGGGCCGCAGGTTTCGCTTCTCTTCGAGCCCTTCGCCCGGCTGTCCTACGGTTGGGCCTTGGCAGCATGGCTGGCGCTGAACGTTCTGATTTTCGTCTTCTGTTGCTATGCCGTATGGAAGACTTGTCCTCGCCTGCAAGAGTCGCGATGCACCGTGCCCGTCATCATCTTGGCAATTGCCTTTCCAGGATTTTTTCACCTGCTGGCCTGGGGGCAGACCTCTGGTCTTGCACTTCTGTGTTTCACGCTGGCATATCTCGCGCTGCGGCGCGACCGGCGATGGCTTGCGGGATTGGCCATTGGATCGCTGATCTTCAAACCCCAGTTGGGAATAGCTGCGGCCGTCGTGTTTGTGTTGGCAGGCGAGTGGAAGGTCATCGCTGGCGGCCTGGCTGCTGCCGCAACCCAGCTTGCCGCTGCCTGGATGCATTTTGGCACCGCGGTCATGCGAGCCTACCTGCATGCGCTTATCAATGTGAGAGAAATCCTGCCGCTGCTCGAGCCACGGCTTTACCAGACACACTCGTTGCGCTCTTTCTGGTCGCTGCTGTTGCCGTGGCCTCAGGTAGCGTTTGGCTTGTACGTGGCCAGCGCTCTCGGCGTTCTGGCGCTTGCAGTTCGTGTCTGGCGAAGTGGAGCATCACTGGAGGTTCGCTACCCGTCGCTATTGCTCGCCACCGTACTCGTGTCCCCGCATTTGACGGTGTACGACCTGGTGATTCTCGCGCCGGCGTTCCTGCTGCTCAGCGATTGGGTCCTCGCACATGGCGATTCTGCGCCTCCAGTGTTTCCGCTCCTTTACGCATGCTATCCACTGTTCCTGCTGGGACCACTGGCGCGGATCATCCATGTGCAACTGTCGGTGGTGGCGATGACGGCGTTGGTCTGGATGACCTGGCGCATCGCCGGGCACCCTCCCGTGTCATCCTGAGCGAAGTCTTTCCATTCGCTTGCGAATGGAAAGATGGAGTCGAAGGACCCCTAGGACTGCGCCGCGCGCATATCGACCGCAGTGAGTGCTTCGTACGCTAAGAAGACCGAGGCCGCCCGCTGTCGACTTGCGAATAGGGGTCCTTCGACTGCGCACGAACTTCGCGAAGCGAAGTTCGTCCTCCGCTCAGGATGACAGTCCGAACAAAAACTGGAGCGCTTCGGGAAATCGCTTGGCCCAATCTCTCTCGCTGTGGGTAGCACCTTCGTCGATTTTTACCAGCAGGCGGTCGTCTCTCAACCCGGCGCGGTGGAAGATGTGTTCCAGTTCTCGAACATCCTCGACAGCCTGCTGATCGCGGTCCTCACCGCCCACTTCTTTGGTCCCGATCGCCATGAATACCTTCGCCGGCCACTTCCGGAAGGCACGACTGGATTTCAGAAGCTGACGGTTGGAAATAAACAGCGAGGGGCTCTCCAGCAGCAAACCGCCAAAGACTTCCGGACGATTCATCACCGTATAGAGGGAAATGATCGCACCCAGCGATGATCCGCCCAGAGCCGTGTTTTCCGGCCCTCTCGCGATGCGGTACCGCTGATTCACAAAAGGCATGACTTCATCCAATAGAAAATCCGGATAGCGGTTGCCCTGAGGCCGCAGGATGCGGGGATAAAAAGTCCGGTAAGGCAGATATTCTTTGGGACGGTCTTTCTGCGCGTTGTCGATGCCCACAATGATCAACGGAGGAATTTTGCCTTCGCCGATCAGGCGGGTGGCAGCCTCGTCCGCTTGCCAATCGACACCGATGTACGCAGTGGCGGGATCGAACAGGTTCTGCCCGTCGTTTAGATAAAAAACCGGATAGTGCCGGCCTTCGTTTTCCGGCTGGCTGTATCCCGGTGGCAGCCAGACTCGAAGCATGCGGGTATTGCGGAAAATCCGGCTGGGGAATTCGTGCAGGCGCAACTCGCCCGTGACAATCGCCTGCAATGGTGTGCTTTCGTCCATGAGTCAGTCAGGTCTTACGATCGCCGGAAATGGTGACGCCACAACACCGACGACAGAACAGAGATACAGAAAATCAAAGCCAATGACGACAGACACAAGACGCACCATGCCGCCAGTACAAATCCTTCGATATAGGTGAGGTAGAGTGCAAACCCCAATCCAGCCATAGACGCGAGCGCCAGTCTTGCCGGAGTCTGGGCTTCATCACGATAGAAAGTTGCCAGCAGCAGCAGCGCGACATATCCGATCATGCCGATCAAAGCCACCGGAACACCCAGGATTGCAGAGTAGGTGCTGCGGTTCACGATGTCACAGTTGAAGTTCTCTCCAAGGTCGCAATATGCCGTCCGTGACGTGCCGTAGTGGTGATAGAGCGAAACCGATGACACCGCGACACCACTCAACGCCAGCATCGCAATCAGCAACAAAACGCGCCGGGCAAAGGGGGTCATACCGGGGACCATCACGGCAGGCTGCATCCCGTCTTGGTCCCGAGCGCCACCAGGGGCTGCGTGCCTTCACGGCGTTCCCCGTCGGCAAATTGCCAGGTCGGAAAATGCTTGATCCCCGCATCCTTGCAAGACGCAGCTTCCTCTCGCGAGCCCGGCACACCGCACTCGACATAAGGAACGAACTGAAAAGACGCTTCGAACATTTCTTTCTGTTCGGCACAGTGCGGGCACCAGTAGGCGCCGTACATCTTCACCTGCTTCGTCGCCAGGCACTTCGCGAATCCGTCGAGGCGATTGCCCCGTTTGCGCAGGCCCAGGTAGATCACCGCTGCAAACGCGGCCACGATCAGCACGCCGGTGACGATCTTGCGCGTGGGCGATGACGTGGCCTGTGCTTCGCGCATTTTGCTCAGTTTCGACACGCGATCTTTTTTATACCACGACGTTCAGGGCGGAAGGCAGCACGTCGAGACTTTGACAACGCAAAGTGAATACCTCACCATCCACCATGACGTCGACCGGAGCTTCGAACTGGAAATCGATACGCTTCGCCGGCCGCCGCTCCGCGAGCGGATGGTTGATGTGCGTGCCGTCATAGAGCGTAGGCAGATTGCGGATGAGCCCCAGACGTCCGATCGGACCCCAACGTACATATTCGATCAACCCGTCGTCTACCTCGGCCTTGGGGGCGATCATCATGGTGCCACCGGTGAATTTGCTGTTGCTGAAAGTGAGGAACAAACATGGCCGCCGGTCGACCTCGGATTCTCCGTCCACGCTTAACGGAAAGGGACGCCGCCGGAAACGCGCCAGGCTGATGAAGATGGACGACTGGTAGCCCACCTCGCCCCACCCGCTGAAACGGCGGGCGCGCAGCGTGGCCACATCAGCGGAAAATCCCATGCTCAGCAGATTGATGTAGTGAAGCACTCCACTATCGTGCGTCAGCCGCAGAACATCGCAGGGACGCGAGCGCCGCGCCAACAGCGCTTCGATCGCGAACTCCACCCCCTGGTCGCTGAAGTCTCGCAGGAAGGAGTTACCCGTTCCCAGGGGAAGAAACGCCAGCGTAGCCGGCCCGCCTTCGCCTGCCGGAAAAAGCCCGTTGACGATTTCGTACGAAGTCCCGTCTCCGCCAACAGCGATAAAATTGCGATAGCCCTCGGCGTAACCTTCGCGGGCTAACACCGTAGCCTGACCCGGAGCGCTGGTCTCGACCACTTTCAAACTGATTCCGCTCGCGCGCAAACGATCGAGCGCAGGCCCAACCAGCTTGCGGCACCGCCCTCCGCCCGCCGCCGGGTTGACCACCGCAAGAAAGGTGCTCGAGTCGCTCACGCGTGGTCGCTCATAGTTTCATCGGTCTTGGTCTACCGTTCTTCGTCTACAGTTCGAGAATGGCAGCGCGGCTCAGGGTCTTGCGGATTTCTTCGGCGAGAACCATGCGCTTGATCTTCATGGCCGCCGTGCGCGGGAAGTCTTTTTCCCAGATTACGCAACCACCCACGCGTTTGAAATCTGGCAAGCGTCGATTGCGCGCGACGATTTCCTGCTTCAGCGCTTCGCCTAATTCCTGCGGCTGGCCTTCCTGCCCCTGCTCCAACCGTAGAACCAAAATCAGCATTTCGTCGCCCAGGCTCTTCGCGGGCCATATGTAATTGGCCGCGAAGATGCAGTACTCCTTGAGCGGAATGCCATCGAAGACGGTCTCGATATCTTCCGGATAGATATTCTTTCCGCCCTCAGTAACGATCATGTTCTTCTTGCGGCCGAAGAGTTGCAGATGCCCATCGCCGTCAAAGCGCCCCAGGTCGCCGGTGAGCAGCCAGCCGTCCACGATGGTTTCGGCGGTTAACTCGGGATCGTCCAGGTAATGCGACATTACCGTCTTGCCGCGTGCCGCGACTTCGCCGATGCCTTCGGAATCGGGATTCAGCACACGCAAATCCACGCCGGGCAGCGGCTTGCCCACGGTATCAGGGCGGAACGGTTTCAGATCATTGAGCGTCAGCACCGTGCCCGCTTCAGTCAGGCCATACCCATTAGCCACGGGAACGCCCAGGTCGTAGAAGAACTGCAGGGTGGACGGCTCCATGAAGGCGCCCCCGGTGAACATTGCCCGCAATTCTCCGCCGAATGCTTTGTGAACCTGGCGCAACAGCACCCGGCTCAAACGTACGTCAGGACGCCAACTGGTAAAAAACTTGTTCACCGTGATAGCTCGGTCCAGGAAGAACCGCTGCAGTGAAGAGGCCGCTTCAAACTTGGCTTTGAGCCCGCGTTCCAGGTTCTTGAGCACCATCGGAACCAGGCTCACGTAAGTGATCTTGTAGCGGACAAAGGCATCGCGCACGAACTCCGGCCGCAACGTGCGCAAATGCACCACGCACGCACCGCAAACGAACGGCCCGATAAAACCAACCATGAAGTCGATGGCGTGGTTCGTCGGCAGAATACTGAGATAGCGCACACCCGGCCAAAAGGGATACAGCGCAGTCAGCGCCTTGCATTGCTCCAGATAATTTTCGTGGGTGAGCACACAACCCTTAGGGCTACCGCCGGTTCCGGAAGAATAGACGATGCAGGCCACGTCCTGAAGCTGGCGCGGCACGAACACAGCGTCACCCTTGCGTCGAAAGTCTTCCCAGCGATGCGCGCCCGCAAGGTCGGCCCCGGGCGGGGCCTCCGTGACCAGCACGGTTTGAACTCTGTGTTCCTTGAACCCCGTCGACTCCGTGATGGCGCGCCACAGGTAGTATTCAACCACCAGAAACTTTGCCTTGCTGTGCGCCAGCAACTGCAGATGCTCGGCTGCGGTCAGCTTGTAATCGAGAGGAACCAGGACTCCGCCACCGTGAAATATGGCATACGCCGAAATCAGCCATTTCGACTGATTGGTCATGATGATGGCAGCGCGATCGCCGGGCTTGAACTCGGCGTCCTCGAACGCCCGTGCCAGGGGCATCGCCATTTCTTTGAAATCGGAGTAGGTAAGGCGGGTCTTCTCCTTGTCGCGATCCGATTCGATCAGGCAGGTCTCGTTCGGCCATCGCTCGAGCGCCTCGCGCAGCGCAGCGCCCAGGCAACTGTATTGGTCGAGATTGAGCATTAAGAACTTATTTCACCACACAGACAGCGACTTACAGCGAAAGGCCTATTGATTACTTCACTACCCATTCCCAAACCTGCCCACGAACTGGGAACAGAGAACTGGTAACTGACAACCGGTTGTCCGTTAAGTTTGCAATTAATACAGTCGCGATCGGTCGCGGCGGAAACTCTATGCAGGATTGGGTTCACAGCCTGGCTTGAATCCGGCCGGCAAGTGTTCTGAAGTCGGAAACTCCCTGCAGTTCGTAGTCGGGAAGCTCAACGTTGAAGTGATGCTCAAGCCGGGTAAGCAGATCCAGGGCCTGCAGGCTATCGATCCCGAGTGTCTTGAAGAAGTCGTCGTCGGGCGTGAGCTTCTCACGCGGGACTTTGAACTGCGCCGCCGCGAGGTTGAGGATTTCGTCCAGCGTTTGCTTGCTGTCTGCCATCACTCCCTCAATTCTACTCGAAGACCACCTTCTTCCGAATCACGGCAAGTAGGGCTGCGCGTCTTTGCTCTCCACGAACTTCTTCAATCCAGCTTCTACCGCGGGCTGGGTGAATAGCTCGCAGAAGATATCGATCTCATCCCGCAGTTCTTCGTAAGGAATTGGCTTGATGAATTTTTTGGCCGCGGCCGACGTATTGCGATCGAACTTGCCCAACTGAGCTGCCGTGCCACGAGCCGCTCTCAGTGACTCACCCTCCGTCACGACCTGGCTCACCAGACCGATTTGCTGGGCTTTCGTGGCATTAAAGCTGCGTCCGGTGAGCAACAGATCGCGCACCACGGCGTTTCCCAAATCCCGCTTCAGACGAGGGATCCCGCCGAATCCGGGAATCAGGCCCAGACGCAATTCGGGAAAGCAGAAGCGCGCCATTTTGTCCGCGACGATCAGGTCGCAGACCAGGGCAAGCTCGAAGCCGCCGCCGAAAGTGACTCCGTTGACCGCAGCGATGGTGGTGAGCGGCGAACCGTCAATTGCATTCATCACTTTGTGGATGCGCTCGAGAAATTCCCTCACGCCGCGCGCCGCTGATTGCTTCTCCATGCCCTGAGCGCCGTGATAAAGCTCGCGCAGATCGGCTCCGGCACAAAAGCCTGAGTTCAAAGTGCTGTAGAGGATCAGCGCATGGGCGTTAGCTTCCAAATCGGTCAGAGCGGAGGCAAACTTCTCCAACTCTGCAAGTGTGGACGAACCGATCTCATTGCAGGGCTCGCGATGGAGCGCCAGTTCGATGACTCCGTTCTTGAGTTCCCACGAGACCGCTTGGCCTTTGAATTGGTTCATCTTGCTTCGTCAACCACACAAGCCGAGGGCGAGACGCCCTCGGGACAGCCGGCGGGACGCCGGCGCTACGGACTTGTATGCCGGCGCTACTTTCATGATGCCTGCTTGACTCCGTACATTTCTTCAATTTCTTCCTGCAGGCGTGACGCTATCAGATCCCGCTTCAGCTTGCCATTCGCGGTCAGCAATCCGTTTTCGATAGAAAAGGGCTCGGCGTGAAGATGGAACGCCCGCACCTGCTTGTAGTGCGGGAGCTGCGGATTCACTGCATCCACCGCAGTCTGCACTTGCGCCCGATTTACACCTCCGGTGACGATCGCCGAAAGATATCCGCGCCCGTTGCCGACGAGCACGACCTGCTGGGCCCCGGGCAGATTCCGCAGGAGCTCATCCTCGATCGGCTCGGGCGCGATGTTGTGGCCCGAGCCCAGAATAATCAGGTTCTTGATGCGCCCGATGATACGCCAGTTCCCGGCCGCGTCGACCTCTCCCTGGTCGCCGGTCTGAAACCATCCGTCGTGCAGCGCCTTGGCCGTCTCCTGCGGTCGGTTCCAGTAGCCCGGAAAAATGTTCGGGCCGCGCACCACGATTTCTTCGTTTTCGCCGAGTTTCATTTCGACCCCGCTGATCGCCGGACCCACGCGCCCGGGCTCGACGCGGCGAGGATCATCCATGGTGCAGATCGCGGTGGTCTCGGTCAAACCATAAACTTGCAGCACCGGAATGCCGAGCATCTTGAAGTACAACTGGGTCTCAAGGTTCAGCGGAGCCGAGCCACAGATCAGGGCTTTCAAATTGCCGCCAATCATTTTCTTGCGGATGGTCGGGAAAATTGCTGCGTTGGCCAAGGCCAGCCACATCCTGTCGGAAAACCCGGAAGGCGCTGTTTGCTTGCTGATCCATGCCGCTTTGGCGCGACGGTAAATTGCAAGCGCAAGGCCTCCGGTCTTCCAAAGCTGTTCGTCAACCGCCTTGCGCATGCGCTCCAGCAAGGCCGGAACGTTGAGAAAATAGTCCGGAGCGACCGTGCGCATTTCGCTCGCAAGCTTCCCCAAATCCGTGTTCAGCGCGAGCAGGCTCCCACGCAACAGGCAGGTCAGGAGCATGATCCACGAACCTGCGAAGCAAAACGGCAGATAGTGAAATACCCGATCTTGCCCGGGCTTGTTCTCCATCAGGAGATTCAGCCGCCCCGAAGTGCAGTCCAGCATGTGTCCCACGTTGCCTGCGGTCAGGACAACACCTTTGGCTTCACCCGAAGTCCCGGAGGTGTAGATGATGGTGACCGGGTCAGACTCGGCTAGTTGTGGTTTCGGCAATGCCCCGGCATCGGTCTGCGTGAAAATTTCCTTGAACAGATACTGCGAAGGGGCCGTCTGGCCAGTTCTGTGTAATGCCGTCGCGAAGGGTCTCGTCGCCACAGCAGATCAGCGCCGGAGAGCAGTCTTTCATCATGGCGACCAGCTCTGCCGGCGCCTGCCGGGCGTAGAGCGGAACCACGATCAGGCCTTCGGCCATCACGGCCAGATCGAGCGCAACCCAGTCGATGCCGTTGTGGGCCAGCAGGGCGCAGCGGTCGCCTTTCTTCAGGCCCCTGGAACGGAGGAAGGCGCGCGCCTGTGCCACCTGCTTCAACAGTCCAGGACCGGTCGGGCCGAAGTTGAACTCATGTTCATCGTGGAGTTCCCAGAGAACCGTCGTGTTTTCGGCTGCTTCGAGCTTGTCGAAGATATTTTCCAGAAAATTCATCGTTCTCATCGAGCCACGTAGGGGCAGGTGTCTCACCTGCCCGGCGGAGCGAAGCTCCTCGGTTTGACGCCAAAAACACTGGCGAGCTTCGCTCGCCCGCCCAGACGAGGACGTCCGGGCCTACGTGGTCTTGGGAAGCCGTCAGCCGAACGCTTCGACCAGGCGTTTTAGCCCGTTGCTCACCGGAGGGAGATAGTCTTCCCAGCCCCATTCTCCCTTGCGCGTGGGAAATTCTGGATAGCGCCGCTGTACTTCTTCTTCGAAATACACGCCCATGCGGGCCATGATTTTCAAATTTTTCACTACTGTCTGTCCGATCCCTACCGAGATGGCCTCGCCTTGAGTGGCCAGTTTCTCCAGGGCCGCCATCAATCTCGACTCGAGATCCGGATCGTCCACGTTCATCAGCAGGTCCTGATGGCCACGCTCGCGCATCAGGTTGCGGATGCGTTCGTCCATGGTGATTCCCGCCGACGGCACCAGCCCCGGCATGGAGGTCACAATACCGTGATAGCGCGACGACACCATCATGTGGCAGGCGCGCAGAATGCTCACCAGCTCCTGCATTTTGTAGTCTTCAGAGCTGAGCACGGGAACGCCTCCGAGCTTCTCCGAAATGCGGCCTGCGGGGCGAGAGTCCAGCCGTTCGGTGGCGGCCAGCACCACGAAGACTTTGCGCTGTTTGCGGAAAGCGGCGACGGCGTTCGCGATGGCGGTGAGATAGTGCTCCAGGGCGCGGTCCGCCGCCGGACCTGAGTTGTGAAAGTACACCGAACGGTAATGGCTGTCTTTGAATGCGCCGATCAGACTACGCGCCGCAAATTTGGCCACCGACGCCTTGACCGGCCACTCGAAAGGATTAATCGGACACACCACCAGCACCGGCGTGCTGCCGTCCCAGCCAATCTTCCGCAAGACCGCCTGTCCATACTCGATCGGAGCGGGTTCGAACGTCCAGGCCGTGTCGGTGCCCAGCTCGGTCGGCACGCCCAGTTCACGCAGCACGTCGCGCGATTCTTCATTGCGGGTGATCACGAACGAATTCTGGCAGTAGCGCGCGCACATCTTCGCGATCAACGGATCCATGTGACCGGCTTCAGCGCCGTAGCCAACCGAAAGCTTATTCTGCGCGGCGGCGATTCCCAGCGACCCGATCATCATGGTGGTGAGCGCGTTGGCAAACTTGCTCTTGAACATCGAGCCCTCGCAGGCCACTACGCCGTGATGTCTGGGCACTTCGTCGGCAAGGAACGGAGGGAAAATGTCAGGCAGGTGTACCTGCCGCGTGCCTTCGAAATAGCCTTCGGTGAACTTGAAATTTTGCGTCATCACACTGAAAGCGGTGTTGTCCGCGCCCAGAATGTGCCGGGTCTGGCGCAACATTTCCGAAACCCGGACGTCCGAGCCCATGTTGCGGGTGCCGTTGTAGCCGGCAAATAACAGCTTCAGCTTCTCACCGGGTTGCCAGGATTTGCCTTTGCCCATCATCCAGCTCAGCTTGGCGGCTTCGATGCTGCTGCTGACCCAGGCTTCGAGGACCAGATCCATCATGCGGCGGACCCTCCGGCCCGGGTGGAGGGCCAACCCTGGTAGGGATAGGTGAAGTTAGTTTCACGGCTGAACTTGAGCAGCGGATAACTGTATTGCGAGAACGGTACCGGTTTGCGTCCGAGTTCCTGTGTCACTCGCGTGTTGTCGAATACCGTGTTCCATACCAGATAAGGCATGAACACCTTCATCAGCGAGGCTCCATGGCCGAGAGACCCTGTGCGGTGGGACAACAAGTTCACCGTGGCACTGAAAGGCCGCTGCAGGAACGGAAGAAAAATTGGCCCACGCTTGTTCTGCGCGGCAGCCAACGCGCTGGTGAGCTGGCGGAAAGTCTGCGAGTCCACGCCGGACGAAAGGTGATACGTGTCGTACTGCGGATTTTCCTTCTGGTGCAGGGTCGCGATCGCATCCGCCACGAAATCGACGTTCACGATGTCAATCTTGTCTTTCGAAGGGAACGGCAGGACTGGCAGGCCGGCCAGGAACACAAACGCCTTCACCATGTCGAACTGTGTAGTTTCGGGATGACGGCTGTCGCCGAGAACAATGCTGGGCCGGAAAATCGTAATCGGGACCTCGGGCAGGAGCTGGCGCATCATGTGCTCAGTAAATTTCTTGGTGCGGCCGTAGGGATCGTAATCGGAACGATCCCAATCGATCGAACGGTCCTCGGTGACAACTTCGTCCTCTCGCTTCCCTGCGACCGCCACCGTGCTTACCTGGCTGAAACGGCGTAGCCCGTGATAATAGTTCGATTTCTGCGCCAGCAGCAGGACTTCGAGCGTGCCCCGCAGGTTCACGTTCAGGCAGCTTTTCTCGGACTTGCGATTCAGCGAGGCAGCGCAGTGGATCACCGAATCGGTGGTGTGGATCAGGCGATCGTAATCGTCTTCGGTGAGGCCAAAGTGCGGCGCGGTCAGATCACCGCAAAAGACCCGCATACGGGTCTGGAGATGCTCATAAAATCGCGCAAAATCGAGGTGCAATTGCAGGGCCTGCCACAGACGGCCTGCGGCTTCCTGCTGGTCGCGGGCGCGAACCAGCAGGTTCAACGAGGCGCCGTGCTGCTCAAGCAGGTTGGCGGTGACGTGTGCGCCGATGTATCCAGTGGAACCAGTCAGGAATATCGCCACGTTGCTCCGTTGGTGCCAGTCTTGACTATGTCCGCGCTTTCAGGGACGGCCTCAAAATGGAGGCTGCGGGCTGGGCGCGCCTCCAAAGGACGCCCTTCGATTAGAGGATAGGTCCACTTGCGCAGCGCGGGGATGTGAATATTAATCCAGTAGGCCCACCAGTCAATCGATCGGGTGTCGTACCCGAAAGTAGCCTTCTCGTCCGCCGGCAGGGCATTCGAAAGTTTTTCCACGTTGTCCGCGGCGAAATCGTGCTCGTTGTGCAAAATGAACGGCTCGAAAAGTTTGATGAGTTTTTCCACCCGCTCCAGATTGCGTTCCGCCCGCACCAACGGAGTTTTCTTCAACGGCAAGGGCGACATGATGCGCTGAATGGACTTCACAATCGCCCTCTGGGCCGGCGCTGACATGCGGTTGTAACGTTCCTTGGAGACGGGAATCGCGTCCAGCCGCAGCCGCAGCCAGTATTCCAGGCCTTCCTGAGCACGGTAGTGCCTGCGGTGGGCCAGCGATGTCAGTTCGATGGAACGCCGCATGTCGCAGGGATTGGTGACCGAAGTGGCCAGCTGATAGAGCGGCTCGTGCCGCCTTTCCACAATCGCCGCGCCGATCAGGGTCATGCCGCGGCACACCGAATCCACAGGAATAATGTCGAGGCGCTTCCTCTCGTTGGTGGGCAGTTGCCGGAACGAAGTTCCCAGCAGATAGGACAGTGAAGCCGATGTATTGATGCCCTCGTTCCAGCCTACAAATGGCTCCGCGACCGAAGTCTCTACAATTGCCGGACGCACCATCGCGATGGGGAGGCCGGCGCCATGCTTCGCAATCAGCGATTCGGCCAGACTCTTGGTCAGGGTGTAGGTATTTGGCCAGCCTAACTCGGCGGCGCGGTTCATCCCCGCCTCGGTAAGATATTCACGCAGCCAGCGGAAACGATTCTTCCGGATTTGATTTTCGAGCGCCGCACCGCCCAGGTCTTTGGCGGCATGTTCCTTACTCAAAGCCTGCTGGCGAAGTTGTTCGGTCACCTCGGCGCTCTCCGCCAATTCTTCCGCCTGTCTGACGAAGTCATGCAGTGCGCGCCATTCGGTTTCCGCGTCGAAGCCCGAGAGTCCCGCCGGGGTGTAATTGGGACGCAGCGTTTCTCCCACCCGGCCATCGCGCGCGCCGGCTACGTAACAGGTGGACAGGTGCAGAAGCCCAGCGTGATCAGACTTGCGGACAAATGCCGTGACGTTCACCGCCGCATCCACGTTGGTGGCCAGCGCATCCCGCAGATCGGGATTGAAATCGGTCAGACCCGAACTGTTGATGATGAGATCGAGATTCTTTCGCAGCGACTCGCTGATTTCGGGGGCGAGGCCAAGGTCGGGCTGGCAAACATCGCCCTCAACCACTTCCACCCGCTCCCGCAGAAATCGCGAAAGGTCGGCGCCATATCGCGCATAGAGCGGATCGAAGACCGGAGATTCCTCCACCAATTTTTCGAAGCGCCGCACTGCAGGATTGGATTTCTGCCGCCGGATAAGCAGATAAATACGGCCGATCTCCGGAAGCTCCATGAGCGTATTGACCAGCCACACCTTCCCAATAAATCCGGTCACGCCGATCAGCAAGACGTGCTTCCCTGCCATCGCCCGCCGGATCGACAGCCGATCCTGGCGGCGCGCTCCGTCGAAATAAATAATCGGCCGGACTCCGCCGATAACATGGCGTGCGGCGGAGATCACCGCTGACTCCAAAACCTTGGTATCGGGTAGACCGAGATCGCGAGCCAAACGTTCAGGGGCGCGACGGCCATCGGGTCCGGAGCCGCTGATGCCCGCGAACAGGCCTCGAGGGCGCACTACTGGTTCCAACAGACGTCCGGTGGCGATGCCATCCCGGAACTCGAGCCGATTGGCGATCAGCCACTTCACGCCCAGATGCTGCGCCAGAGGGCGCATGACATGTTCCAGGCCCTGGCTCACCAGGACGATTTCATCCCCAGCATCAATCCGTATCTTAAGTTCTTCTATTCCATCAACTTTTAGATATGGCTGCAGCTTGTACTTGAAGTATTCCTCGCCCAGCAGGTCGAGCCGGTCCCGACTGATCCCGCGCAGGACCGTGTGCACCATTCGAGTTGCAAAGATACGATTCGCGGCGTAGAGGAATGGCCGCAGCACCGCCATCATCAACACCAATCCGCGGCGTACCCAGCGTTCCAGGAAGGTCTGCGCGTTCCAGGTGAAAAACGCCACGGGACGGACCGTGGTCAAGTCCGCCAGGCTGCCTTCCACTCGCCAGTACACGCGGGGAGGGGAGGTTGGATTGTGATTGGGCTGTTCCAAATTGTTTTCGCCCCTGGGTTTAGGGGAGGACTTCCCTTCCGCCCAGGTCGAAACCTATTGTAAACAATCGAACCAAAAGGACGAAGCGAGAGGACATTGGCACGTCACCCCCTAGGCGCTCTTCGTAGCGCCGGCGTTCCTTCGACTCCGCTCAGGACAGGCGAGCCCGGCTGTCCCGCGGGCGTCTCGCCGCCCCGGTAAAAAGCGGGCACTGCCCGACAGCTTATGACGTTAGCGGTATTCGGACTTTGCGGATTCTCTTTCCAAACACCAGCAACGCCATCACGCCGCTGATCCCAAACAGCGCCGCGACCGCCAACAGGCCCCCGCGGAAGCTTCCTGTCCAGGTACGAATCTGCCCGATGGTGTACGGTCCGAGAAAGCCTCCCAGGTTGCCGAATGAATTGATCAGGGCAATACCGGCTATGGCCGAGGTCTCGCTAAGGAGTTCGGTGGCGGTCGCCCAAAACGGGCCCAGCAGTGAATATGCCGCCAGCAGGGTCAAGCTGAAAAAGACGATGGTCGCGGTAGTCGAGGTCGAGTAGGCGGCGCAGGCCAGACTGAACGACCCCGCGAAGGCGCATCCGGCCAGATGCCATCGCCTTTCCCCGGTTCGGTCGGAATGCGACCCCACCAGGACCATCGCCATCGCGGTTACGAGATATGGAACGGCCGAGAGCAGGCCGATGAGGAAATTGCTGAGTCCTGAAACATTGCGAATGAGGCTTGGCAGCCAGAGACCCACACC
Source organism: Terriglobia bacterium (assembly GCA_963801545.1). GTDB lineage: Bacteria > Acidobacteriota > Terriglobia > Terriglobales > Acidobacteriaceae > JAIQFF01. The sequence continues at coordinate 69,300 of CAWDFF010000003.1, forward strand.
ATAAGTGCAAGTGGTGTCGCCCAGGTAGACCACCACCAGCAACCACACTTTCCCTTGAGTAAAGGCGGCGAACACGTCGCGTCTGGAGGCCTGAGGATGCGCGTTCTGTTCGCGCGCGAGTTCCCCGGTCAGCCACGTTCGTTCTTCCGTCGTCAGCCAGGGCGCTACTTCGGGACGGTCGGTAAGAAAGGCCAGGACCACGCCTCCCAGCAGGACGGCCGGCAGTCCCTCGATCACGAACAGCCATTGCCATCCAGCCAGATTGCCAGTGTGTACTCCCAGAAGCGCACCTGAAATCGGGCCTCCCACTACGCCGGCCAGCGGTGACGCCATCACAAACAGCGCGACCGCTCGCGCCCGCGCCGCGGAGGGAAACCATCGCCTCAGGTAAAGAATGATGCCGGGGAAAAATCCGGCTTCCGCCACCCCCAGCAGAAAACGCAACACGTAAAAACTTCGCGGGGTGGTGACGAATATCATCGATATCGACACCATCCCCCAGAACACCATAATCACGGCAATCCATTTTCGGATGCCGACTCGCGACAGCGCGAGATTGCTGGGCACCTGAAAAAAGAAATATCCGGCGAAGAAAATGCCCGCACCCAGGCCGTAGACCTTGTCGCTGAACCCCAGCTGCCCGCGCATCTGCAGAGCCGCAAATCCGACATTGATGCGATCAAGGTAGTTGACGATGTAGAGGAGGAAAAGAAAAGGCAGCAACCGCCGGGTAACCTTGGAGACGACTTTAATCCCAAGATCGATATCGTCTGTTATTTCGCTCATGTGGTCAGAAATTCATCGCCTCACACCACCCTGATCCACCCCGAGGCCGCGCCTGATTTCAGCAACGATTTCTTCGGGCGGCTGATCGATATCCACGGTGAGGGCATCGTCCGGCTCTTCCAGATCGGCGAATTGGCTGGCCAGAATTGTCTCCGATGCAAAATGACCGTGCCGAGCCCGCAGGCGCTGGTAAATCAGGTCGTAACTTCCCTTCAGGTAAACAAACTCGACCTCGCTGCCCAGAAAAAGCTCATCGCGATAACTCTTCTTCAATGCCGAACAGGCCAGCACCACGTTCCGGTTTTCCCTGGACCATTGTTCCATGGCCTGGCGCAGGGATCTGAGCCACGGTGCGCGGTCGGCATCGTCCAGCGCAATCCCCATCCGGATTTTTTCTACATTTTCCGGCGAGTGGAAGCTGTCGGCATCTGCGAACTCCCAGCCGAGTTGCTGGGCCAGCAGAGTGCCTACGGTGGTCTTTCCCGAGCCCGTCACTCCCATGACCACCACGATCACAGGGCCCCGCCAGAAAAGCCGTTAGACCGAACCATGCGTTGAACCTGGTGCATTCGCTTTCGTAGCGCCGGCGTTACGAAAATCAACTACGCTACCTTGCGAAGCTTCGTCACTCTACCTTGCTCTACCCACTCCACCACGAAAATGTTGCCTTCATGGTCAAAGCAAGCTCCGTGAGGGCAGACAAATCGGCCGGGCACAAATGTTCCCGGAGCCTGATTCCGGACCGCGCTCCAGTCCTGTCTTGAATATTCACCCTCGCCCAGAACAGCAACCACTTTGTTCGCGCGGTCGAGAATCGTGACCTTGCTAAGCAAGTCCGCGATCACGACGTCGCCATTCCGCTCGTGCAAATAGCAGGGCATCTTCGAGGTGCCCAGGATCGAGTCGACGTGCTTGCCGTCGAGCGTAAACCGCTGCAGCCGGCTATTGCCGCGGTCGGTCACGACCAGCAGCGGCGTCTCCCCGCGCATATCGATCCAGAGGCCGTGCGGACAATCTATCTGATCGTCGCCTTTTCCGAGTCCGCCAAAGGTGCGGATGAACTCAGCCTTCTGGTTGTACTGGTTGATGAAGCTCGAGCCGTATCCATCGCCGACGTAGATGTCGCCATTGGGCGCGATGGCCACGTTGGTCGGCCGGTAGACTACTGCGGAAGTTTGATCTTTAGGCTTGTAGGCCGCCGACTCCGCCGGGTAACCCAGGGTGAAGACCTCTTCTCCCTTCAACGTCCGCTTGGTCACGATGCCGTGCTGGTAGTCGCAAAGATAGAGGAACTCGTCGCTTCCCTCTTTTCGGATAGTCAGACCGTGGGCCCCGCCTTTGAACTGGCGTCCCCAGGACCGGACAAATTTGCCCTGATGATCGAAGACCACCATCGTGTCCAGACTTTCGCTGGCGGCATTCACGGTGTGATGGACGTAGATGTTGCCCTGTGAATCCTCGCAAACGCCGTGCGTGTTGCCGTATTTGATGGAGCGCGGCAGTTGGCCCCAATCGTGAATGGCTTCGTACTTGTGATCTCCGTCGCCGAGGACCGGCGCTTTGCTGCCTGCCTTGTCGGTCGCGCCCAGGAAGACGGGAGCGGCGGCCGCGGCTGCAGTAGTAGCGAGAAAACTGCGTCGAGTGACTTGCATGGTCACACTCTCCCGATCAAACGCGGATCCAAGGGGCTCAGAATCCGACAGCGTCACTTATGCGCGACCGCAGCTTTTTCGTCCACCAGCTTGGGGTCGGCAAATTGCAGCCAGAAGCCCATCATCTCCTCGTCGCTGGGCTCGCCCCACCGAATGGCTTTCGAAGGATCGGGATTCTGCGGGTTGTTCAACGAATTGTCAAAGTAGGCCGTGGTCACCAGCTTCGTCCCTTTCGGCAGATCGACCTGGTGTTTCAGGAAGTAGATTTCCTGCCAGCGGAAATCGTAGTGCGGCACGTTCAGAATCACTTCGTGACGGCCGTCGGGATAGATGGCCTCCGTGGTCATGCTTTTCCCGCGAAAGTGCATGTGCGCGGTATAGGCGACGGCGGTCACATCTTTGGGCAGGGTGAAACAGGAGGTTACCCGGTGGTTGTCGTCGTTTGGCGGGATCAGGAAAAGATTGTTCCAGATTTCGTACTGCGCGATTTCGTGCTTCACCGGTTCTTTGGCAAAAACCAGACCGATGCTGGTGCGATCTTTCACGTCTTCGCCGGTGTGGTTGCTGTAGTGAACCTGGAACTGCAAATACGAACCTGCTGGAATTCTCAGTGCGTAACCTGAAGGCCGCGTTTCCGCCAGGTGGCCGGGCAGGTAGATTCCCGGCACGATATTCAGATATCCCGACGACTTGCCGGGAACCCCGCCACCATCCGGCGACGAGCACCCATCGTCGATTACCGGCGCATCCCGCCTCAGGTGCAGCACTCTGCCGGTGCGGTAATGGTATTTGTCTACACCGGCGTCAGACTTGGCGTTTTCTTCTTCCTTCTTCGCCACCTGATCGGCCGCGATCACGGAGACGGTGGCATGATGAACCACGCGCCGGTCTCCCGGCATTACTTCCGCAGACTGCACCCATCTGTCCTCTGTGAAGTTGGTGGGGACATAGATGTATTCGTAATCGTCCATGCTGCTGCCCTTCACCGTAAACTCGGGAATGGTCAGCACCACGTCGGGCTTGATGTGCCAGCCTTCGGGGAAGACGGGAGCCGGAGGCAAATCCTTGGCATCGCCCTCTCTGGCGCCGGTCCTGACCCAGGCGTCAATGGTCGCAATCTCCTCGTCGGTCAGACGAGGATCGTTGCTGAAGTCACCTACCTTCGGATCGGCATGCCAGGGCGGCATCTTGCGCTGCACCACCGCATCACGAACCGGGCGGGCCCACATACGAGCATCCTTGTAGGTCATGAGCGACATGGGTGCGATGTCGTTGGGGCGGTGGCAGACCGCGCAATTTTTGAACAGAATTGGGGCCACATCCCGGTTGAAGGTAACTTCCTTCGGAGAACTGGGGGTTTCCTGACTGACGCCCACCACCAGACCACAAAATGCAACTGCGACCAGCACCAGAATGATTCTGCGCGGACCCATTCTGTTAGGACCCATGTGGCCTCCAAACCTTCCCCAAGCCGTGATTCTAATTCGCTTCGACCCGATATTGTAAGGCTGGTTTCCAGGTAACTCCAGCCTGCCTGGCGGAGCCGGATGAGCGTCAGCAAGGACGGTCTGGCCCGTGGGTAAAGTAGCGTGGGTAGAGTACTATGAACTGGCCACCCTAATCGCGATCGCCGGCGCTCTCCCTGAAAGGGACCTAATGAAAAACTTCCATGCAGTCGCTCTGTTGTCGTTTGTACCTTTGGTCCTGATCGCCGTGTCCTCGCTTCTGGCTGCCGACCGGATGAAGAGTGGTCAATGGGAGGTAGCTGTCACCGACAATGGCCACACCGCCAGCAACACTCATTGCGACACGCCAGAGCAAGTCAAGGTAGCGAACGGCAGCCCAGAAGAGATTCGTGCCTCGCTGGAAAAAAGCGCTACAAGCCTCCATTGCACGCTGCAGGGTTTCAAGTTGGAGAACGACGCGATTTCCTACACCTACGAGTGTCCGGGACGTTCGACGGAGAGCAAGACGTCGTACCACGGCGACAGCTTTGAAACGGTAGTTTTATCGAAGGTGGGCGGGCAGGAGCACACTCGGCAGATCAAAGGACGCCGGTTGGGGGAGTGCCAGTGACGACGATCGCAAAAGAAAAAACGGAAGGAGGGGGTCTCCTTCCGCTTTTCCAGCTTGTAGGGCAACTTCAGATTAGCTTGCCCGCGTATCAGCTATTGATGTCAGTAGAAGGATCATTCAGGGCGATGAGCTTCCCTGGCGGATAATCTTCCGCGGTGAGTGGGTTTTCCGGATCCGCGTTCTTTATGGTCAGGACCTCTCCGCTGCGGACTCCCCGGAGAATGAGGTTCTGCGCGTCAATGGCGATTACTCTATACCTCTCGTCGAATATCGCATTGTTGTCCATAATCGTTAGATGCGCAAATCATTGAACAGGAAACACCTGCACAAACGATACAGTAAACTTTCGTCACACATTCTTAAGATTCTCTATCCCGAATCTCTAGCCGGGAAGTTTGGCGGCCAGCACATCAATCTTCTCGATGGCCGGCGGTTTCGCCAACAACTCCGGCGCTTTCGCCATGAGCGCCGCTGCAACCCGTCCCGAGAGGTGCGCCTGCCGCCCTGCCTCGTCGGGAAAGGCATCAAAAATGCCAAACGTCGACGGTCCCATCTGAATCGCGAACCAGGCCACAGTCGCGGGCTCCTGCTGCACAATAGCCAGGCCACTGCGGAGGAACGCCACAACCTCTTTTTCCTTGCCGGGCTTGGCATCCAGGCGAACCCACAGTGCTACGTGAACATCGGACATTTACATCTCCTGATTAAGGGCGAGCACGGACAATGGCTAGCTCGCCTGGCGCCAAGGTATCTGTGCCCAGGACGAGCTGAAAAATTTCTCTCTTCAATCTCTTTATTGTACTCGCGCCAGAAAAAAAGGGCAGCCGCATGTTTACTCCATGTATGCGGATGCCCTTTAAGTTCTTTGGCCTGAAAGCCCGCCTTACTGGCTGGCTGCCGGCTTTTCTGCCGCCTTCTTGGGTGCGGCGGTGCTGGCCTTGGGCTTCCAGAAATCCGGATCAGCCTTGATCCACTCATCAGAAACGTAGCTCATTGACGGCGTGAAGGAAAACAGGTTGTGCTGGCTGTACTCGATCGCCCCGGCCAGCAGTTCGCTGAACTTCTTCATGCCATCTTCGCCCATGTTGGCCATGAACTGCTTGCTCTGGGCAAAGCCCTGGTCGATCTCCGCCGCCGATTTGATCTGCGTGAAGACCACGTAGGTGTTGCCCTCCTGGCCATACTGCGCGTGATAGGTTGCCCAGTGTGCTGCGGGGACCTTCTCGTACCCGGCCTTCACCATCTTGACGATTGTGTCCCAGTCGGCATCGTGTCCGGGACGCACGCGGTACAGAGAGATTTCGAAATAGCGCATGTGGGCAATATCGACCGCCGAACGCAGGCTGTATTCGTCGCTGTACACCAAAGCACTGGCATCGTAATCGCTGAGCAATTCACCGTCCGCGACGGAAGCACGGTCGAGCGCGGCGGAAAGTGTCGCATTCTTCTGCTACGCTGGCACGTCTTTCTCCCAGGCTTCGAACGAATCGTAGCCTGTAAAGAACAGCACTCGCGGCTTGCCACTGATCGAACTCACCGCCAGATAGTGGCTGGGCCATTTGGCCCGCGCCATGGCCTGCACGAAAGCGCTTTCGGCCTTCTCGTGTATGGCGCCGCTCTTGCCCGGTTTAACAAACTCACGAATGACGGTGAGAACTTTGGGCGGTGGCGTAGTCTCTTGCGCCACCACAATGCCCAATCCCCCGATGAACAGATACGACCCCAACAGCAACCCGGTAATCTTTTTCATGGATGCTGACCTCCTCGGTCGCGAAGCTATTTTGAATTGAAATTCAGAAAGGCCTAACCCAAGCAACAACCCAAAGGACAACCCGGCATTGCGCGGAGACTATTCCGAAGCTTCCACGAAGTCAAGCAGGCAGGGACGATGGAGGACGGGCGTCCCGCCCGTCTCGCGCGAAGAACGGGCGAGGACGCCCGTTGCTCCATTGAAATAAAAGAGGCCGCCGGAAAGGCGGCCTCTGAAGCTGGACGGAAACTAGAACCTGTCTTGCCTAGTCTCCCAGTACCGGCTCCGCTTCTGTCTTCGCCGGAGCATGACCATTGCCATTGCCCTGGGTAAGCGCGCCCAGCGGAATGAAACCGTTCTCCGCCACTATCGGCTTTTCCTTCAGCACGACTTCGCGGTAGAGCGCAGCCATGCGGGCGTTGTATGCCGGATCTTCCTTCTGCTTGGCGTCGCGGGCTCGCATCTTTTCTTCGCGGGAATTTTTTGCGATGCCCAGCTTGTCCAGATCATGCTGCTCTTCGTTGGTGACCAGTTCTTCTTTCAGAACCAGCGCGTGCTCGACTGAGTCCATCTTCACATTCTTGCCACCGGCGAAGATTTCGTGGCGTCCGTGCTCCTCATACCACTTGGTGAGCGTGGCCGTCATGTGCATCTTCTCGATGATGTTGCGCCAGCCCACGCCCGTGTTGTAGGCGCAGAAGGAAATCTCACCTTCCTGGGTGGCGTAAGGAATGATGCATTGCTCAGTGCGCCGGAAGTCGTAGTTGAACAAGTCCTGGAACCACATTCCTGCGATGAACAGGAAATTCCAGCGATCCTGGCGGCGCTTCATGACGTCGTCAATGGTGCGATCCGGACCGACTTTGCCGTAGTTCTTGCCGGTGGCGTTGAAGTTCTTGTCGAACTTCTTCAACAGGTCCATCAGCTTGAAGTGTGTGGGCGACTGGAACGGATCGTAGTTCTTCATCAGGCAAAGGGCCATGCCAACCACGGTGAGGAACTTGCCGCGAGCCGCGTCATTGACCTTGGCGATGTCTTTGGCCAACTGGTCGCCGTGCAGGAAAGCCGTCACAGGCACTGCTTCCTTGGTTTCCTTGTCAATCATGACCGCCATGCCGGTGCCGCAATTCGGGTGGCAACCACAGCTCAATTGGCCCCAGTCATTATTGGCGTCACTGACGTGCATCAGGTCAGCCCAGTCGGAAAAAGTTCCCATGAACGAAATCGGGAACCAGTCGCGCGAAGGCTCGCCGAGGCCAGTCTGGTTCTTCACATCGTGAGCCAGATGCGACAGAGTGTAGCGCTGCGCGGTTCGGCGATCGTCGGTGACAGCTTCGTCACGTCCGGTGAAGGACACAGGCTGGAACGACAGGAACCCGATCGTCTTCGGATTGTCCAGCGCGAACTTGATGATGCGGCCTACCTGCTCGTTGTTGATGCCGTTGACGATGGTCACGACCGGAACGATCTCGATACCGGCCTTGTGCATGTTCTCGATCGCCTTCAGCTTTACGTCGAACAGGTTGCCAACCTTGCGGTGTGCGTTGGCGGCGTTGCCGATTCCGTCGAATTGCAGATAGGCATAGCGCATGCCGGCTTCGGCGGCCTGTTGGGCAAACTCAAAGCTTTTGGCGAATTCGATTCCGTTGGTCGCAGCCTGCACTGAGTTGTAGCCAACGTGGCGCGCGTAGCGGACGGCGTCGAGGAAATAAGGAGAAAGCGTGGGCTCGCCACCCGAGAACTGCACCGACATCTGGCGGCGCGGCTTGATGGTGATGGCATTGTCCAGCATGGTCTTGATGTCTTCCCAGCTCAGTTCGTGGACGAAGCCAACCTGGTTGGCGTCCATGAAGCAGGGGTCGCACATCATGTTGCAGCGGTTGGTGAGGTCGATGGTGAGCACCGAGCCGCGTCCGTACTTCACAGTCGAAGACCCGTGGTGGTGCAGCTTCTCGTCGTTGTGGGCGCGGATATCGCGGCCGGGGAAGACTTCTTCCAGGTGGCGCGAGAAGTCGGTGTCAATCGACATCACGTCTTCAAAATGGCCGTGGATGGCGCAGTCTTTTACCATCAGGATCTTGCCGTCACGCTCGACGATTTCGGCCTTGATCTCGCCGACTTTTTCGTTCATCAGCACTTCATAGGGCAGTTTGCCGTCAAGAATCTGCTGGCGGATCTCAGGGATGCACTTGGGGCACAACGAGTCAGTCATACGCGGCCAGCCCAGCGGTGGCTTGGTCTTTTCGTAGGACTTGAGCAGCGGCTTCTCCGACCACTTTGGCGTTGGCGAGGGGTTCTGCTTGATCTTGTTCAGGCTGTTGAACACCACCCACGCGCCTTTGGCGGCGACTGTGACCGCTTTTTCCACATACTTTACTGGCTTGTGCATGCGTTCTCGCTTTCCAGTGCTGGGATACGACGGCAAATTACAGCTTTGCCGCAGATTCCTGGGTTTGAACCAGGCTGTTTGAACCCGGAAATTACCCTTCTCTTACGACCTTCACCCCGAGATCGCCGGTTAGCGTTTTCCGTCGAGGGATTGGTCTAGGCTTATGTTATTGAAGACATGGGGGAAGGCCGAGCACATGTCAACGAAAGGGGAAAAACAGGGGTTTAGCGGGAGAACCAAGCATTGGATGGCGTGTAAAGTATTGAAAAGGAAAGAGTAGTATCCGAGTTTCTGCCCGACCGTTCCGTGTAGGGACAGATGTCCCCATCTGTCCGGTTGAGCGAAGGTCGACAGTTTCGGGCGCGAAGGAGAATAGCGGGAGCCTTTGCTCCGCTGGACAGATGAGGACATCTGTCCCTACGTAGACTCTTCCTCCATCTTGTATTTTTCGAGCACATCTTCGCGGGAGACCACGCCCTCCAGACGACGAAAGTCCGCGCGATGGACCACCGGCACCAGCGGCACCTGATAGACGTGGCGGAGCGCCGCTTCGAGCGGATGATCGGGATGGAGATATGGGAGGTTTCGAATCGGTAGAGTCGAGCCCAGGGTCATTTCTCCTTTTCCTTCGCCGGCGAGCCGCTTGAGCACATCGGTTGTCACGCTGCTCCACCCGCTGGGGCTCATGCGGACGAGAAAAGTTCCGGGCAAGTCCTGCACCCGGAGGAGCGCCTGCTCCACAGAATCCTTGGCTTCGAGGACCGGAGTTGGCGCCGGTTTCATGGCGTCCTCCACGCGGAGCACTCGTTGCTCTCGCTGCTCTTCGAGCGAGGGCAGGTCAAGACCGTCCTGGCGAGTCAACAGATCGAAAATCGGCATGGGCTGCAAACCACGAGAAATTACATAAGCCAGGGTATTAGCCACGATCACCGGAACAATAATGGAATAGTTGCCGCTCACTTCAAGCACCATGAATACGGACGTCATGGGTGCGCGCAGGAATGCAGCGAAGAGCACCCCCATACCCACCAACGCATAGGTCGCGGTGGATCCGGTCAGGCCCGGGTAAAAGAGCCGCTCCGCTCCGCCCACAGCGCCGCCCAGCATGGCGCCGACAAAGAGTGTCGGGGCAAACATTCCGCCTGGAGTACCGCTGACGAATGACAAGGTTGTAGCCACGATTTTCAGCAGCGCGAGAATGGCGAGCATCTTCCAGGTGAACTGGTCATGCATCGCCTGGTCCATGTATTCGTAGCCCGCACCCATCACCTGGGGAGCGCCCAGGAACCCGATGAGACCGATCAATAGTCCGGCAACTGCCGGCTGCAGATATTGGGTCCAGCGCGGCCAGGCTCGCAAGGGCGGACGGAAATGCCCGATGCCCTTGGCAAAAATAACGGCGGCAAATCCTCCGACGATCCCCAGCACGGCGTAAGCCAGAAGTTCCGTCGGCCGCATCAGGCCTACAGCAGGAATGCGGAAGAGAGGCTCCGAGCCCAGAAACCAGCGGACAACAACCACGCTCGAGACAGCCGAAAGCACCACCGAACCCAGTATCCCCGCGCTCCAGCGCCCGATCACCTCTTCAATGACGAACAGCACGGCGGAAATAGGAGCGTTGAAGGCGGCCGCCAGTCCGGCGGCGGCGCCCACCGGAGCCAGCAGACGCAAACGCTCGCGGGAGAGCTCCAGGCGACGACCCAGGGCCGAAGCCAGACTGGCTCCGATCTGAAGTGAGGGGTCTTCTGGTCCCAACGAATGTCCCGAGCCGATGGCCAGCGCGGCGGTGAGGAATTTTCCGATGGCGGTGCGAAACGGGATGTAGCCGTTGTAGATGTATAACGCGGCCTTGGTCTGGTTCACGCCGCTGCCGCGCACTAGCGGGAAAACGTGTATGACCAGGACCGAGACAGCCAGGCCGGTCAGTGCGGGTGCGGCGATCAGGCGCCAGCTGTGAGGCTCCGGTACGGGCCCGAGCAGAGAGATTTTGGTCCAGTCGATAGCCAGACGGAAACACACCACCGCCAGCCCCGAGAATAGGCCGATAAACACTGCCAGCAATAAGAAGAAGCGCTCTTCCCGGGTGGTGCTCAGAGTGAACCAGGAACGGCGCGAAAGTCGGGGAGTCGGCGCGGGCGGCGGAGTTTGAAGGGCTGCTTCCGGCTTGCTAGTAGCGCCGGAGTCCGTCACCGGTCTACCCCGGCGGGATCACGGGAAAGAGACAGGAGGGCCTGGTCCAGGCCGTTGGGGGACCCGCACGTTGCCTGGGTTTGCTGCTCGATTTCGAAAACCAGGTCCATCAGGGCGTCCAGCGTGTTGACCGTTGTGTGGCGCTTCGCCAGCTTCGGTTCTGTTTCCAGCCACCGCGCTTTCAGAGACGGCAAGCCGGTTGAGGGAGACTGGGGCGCCAGATCGATACCCTGGCTCTCGGCGCAACTCTGCAGGCGTTCCCCGGCTCGCCGAAATGCCACATCCGCCCGCTGCCTCCGCTCTGCATCTGAAAGTCGCCGGGCGAACGGGTCCGCCTCCAGCACCTGAGTTGCGCTTTCCAGCAGGAGTCGGGCGTCCTCATTCTTCGGGTCGGCGCGGACCGCGCTTTGCAGATAGTCTTGCGCCGTCCGGTAGCATCCCAACTGGAACGCAGCTTCGCCGGCCCCGGCCAGAGCGGCGGGCATATCGCGCTCGGTGCGCAAGATATCCTGGTACTGCTCCAGAGCGTGCTCGTAGTCCTGGGCTCTCGCGAACAGCGCTGCCAGTCGCAGCCGCAAGCTGGGTTCGCGGGACAAGGCGGAAGCCATGGTAATGAGTTCCGCCTGGGCCTGGGGATAAGAGTTATGCCCCAGCAGAAACTCGATCAATTCAAACTGCGTATCGCGCCGTTTTGACTCCGCATCGCTTGGCCAGACTCCGTAAATCGCATTGTGGTAGTACTGGACGGCCTTATCGAATAGCTGCTCGCGAGCGTAAAGCCGTCCCAGAGCCAGATTCACGGCACCGTCCTGGGGGGCGCCCTCCCAGAGACGAATGAGATAGGCTTCGGATTCGGCGGTTCGCCCGGTATCTCGCAAGGCGCGCGCCAGACTCAGCTGATACTGGAAATTGTCGTGACTATAACCGAGCGCAGCTCGAAAATACCTGACCGCAGCATCTGGATTCTTCGCGCTCTGCGCTTTCAGGCCGCGGTCATACAGATGCCGCGCCAGCGCTTTCTCCTGCTCGTGAAAACGATTGACCAGCCGGTTGACGCCCAGAAAGGCCAGTACAGCCACAATCAGAAGGGTTGTCAGGATTACAGGAGGGCGACGAGTGACGGATTTCAAACCCGCGACATTCATGACAAAAGCGAACCTTTATTCTAAATCAAAAGGTGCGCGAAGCGAGGAAGGCGTCTGAGGGAGGCCTTTGCGAACTTTGCGGTTACAAGCTTTTGCCCGCAAAGGACGCCAAGGAAATCAAGCAAAGCAAATCGCGCGAAACAAATCAGGGGAAACAAATCAGGTAAGATACTCGGCGCCCTGGTTTCTGCAGGGACCTGAACCATGAACCGCGAATATTTCAAGGGATACAGCTCCGAACTGAATCGCGACATGGAGGTGCTGATTTTCGGACATGCGGGCACACCCCTGCTGGTGTTCCCCACTTCCCAGGGCAGGTTTTTCGAGTACGAAGACCGCGGCATGATCGGCGTTCTGGCGCCGAAGATCGATGCGGGGGAGTTGCAGGTGTTCTGTTCCGACGCGGTGGATGGAGAAAGCTGGTACAACCGGGGCGTCCATCCGCGGATGCGCGTGCTGCGGCACCTGCAGTACGAGCGCTATATCCTGCACGAGATGCTCACCTTTATGCGCTGGAAAAACAATGCGCCGCGGCTGGCGCTCACCGGATGCAGTTTCGGTGGCTACCATGCGATGAATTTCTCGCTCAAACATCCCGACGTGGTGACCTACTGCGTGACGATGAGCGGGGCCTACGATATCCATCAGTTTCTGGACGGGTATTACGATGACAACTGCTATTTCAATTGCCCGCCCGATTTTCTGCCGCACATGAGCGATGACTGGTTCCTCAGCCGCTACCGGAGAATGAATATTGTGCTGGGCTCGGCGGATTGGGATATTTGTCTGGATCAGAACATCAAGTTTTCGGCCATCTTGAATGCGAAGGGAATCCCACACTGGCTGGATATCTGGGGCGACAAGTCCAAGCATGACTGGCCGTTGTGGCAGAGCGATGGCGGTGAAATATTTTTC
>CAWDFF010000004.1:0-392397 GCA_963801545.1 Terriglobia bacterium
GAGCCACTCCCGGAAGACCCGCTGCCAGAGGTTCCCGTGCCGGAAGTTCCGGTGCCGGATGATCCGCTGCTGGAAGTGCCGGTGCCAGACGATCCACTGCTCGAGGTTCCGGTGCCGGATGATCCGCTGCTGGAAGTTCCGGTGCCGGAGGTGCCACTGCTGGAGGTCCCACTCCCAGACGATCCACTGCTCGAGGTTCCGGTGCCGGATCCACTGCTGGAAGTTCCGGTGCCGGAGGTGCCACTGCTGGAGGTCCCGCTCCCAGACGATCCACTGCTCGAGGTCCCGGTGCCGGATCCACTGCTCGAAGTACCGCTGCTTGACGTACCGCTGCTTGACGTACTGCTGCTCGACGTACCGCTGCTTGACGTACCGCTGCTTGAAGTACCACTGCTGGAAGTGCTGCCTGACGACCCACTGCTGGTAGTGCTACTGCTGCCCGACGATCCGCTGTGTGGAGGAGTGACAGGCACTATTCCTCCGCCGCATCCAACCAGGAAAATAACGGCCAACATTAAAGCGCTGGTTCTCAGCATGAACTGTCCTTATAGTGCGGGGATAGGGACTGACGGACAAATCCCTTCGGCCAGAAAAATGCAGGGCCCAAAGACGTCAAATTTCAGACTGCTGAGCTCTGAAGATTTCCTCTCGGCGTCCCAGCTCGATCCCGCGCCGTTACTTCTTGCAATCAAAAGTAACGCCACGGCGGTAATAGCACCGCATTACGCAAGTACCTGTTTGAGCTAGAACTACTGTGGTGAAGAACCACAAAACTTCCCGAGCCGAGAATGCCAGCTCGAACTAAACGGCGAGAGTTTAAGTCTTAGACGAAGAAGCGGCCCGCACAATATAGCAGACTATAAACTTCCAAGTTTTCCACAGGCCAACTTAAACACAGTTGCGGGGTGGGTCGTGTAGGTGCCCCCAAGAAGGAATTCAGTCCATTTGTCGACGACGCCCTAAATCTGGATTTGGACTTCGGGATCTGGCCTTGGAATCAATCCTGCCTTCAATCGTGAAATCGTAAGGCAACCAAACCGCCTCTCCTGGCGCCCCTCAATTTCGCATAACACAGAAAACAAAGCAGTTGTTGGCTTCGTTTGGTAATTTTCTTTTGAATTCTCGAATTCTTCGATCGCAAAGAGAATACGCATCTTTAGCATTAAAATCTGACTTCGATTCGTCTCCAGTTCTCATGAAGAACACTTCACTTCCAAGCCGGGTGGAGACCATTTCTCGACTTGGGCCAGCAGTTCCCGCTCGCGCCTCGGTGGAATAGAACCCTTGCTTCCAGCGCTCACTGCGACCGTCCCAGCCCTTAGCCTTTACGCGATTTGGTACTACGTAGTTCGCCCCCTGGAGGAAGTCGGCTCCGCGATCGGAAGCCAATAAAAAAATGCTGGATGAACCCCGTGCACCGTGAAGATCAGGTTGCCGGACGTAGGATCGTTGCCCAGTCCTCCTCGTCGAAACCAGGCGTTGCGGAGCATCACCCGCGCGCCTTATGACCACTTTCCTCTGTTCTACGGTATCAGCATTCTTGTTCCTATGAGTACGTTCACAACGTTCACGATGTTCACCAGGCCTCGACAGCGCTGCTGCATCTGTCCGGTTGTGTACGGGTTACTCAAGAATACAGCGTGGAGCCGGACCGCTCATAAGTGGAGGCACAACGCAACTTGTTGCCGTCATCGTCCACCAGCAACTCAAATTCTTCACAAAGGGCGCAAGGGAGGCCGCCTTGACCGGCATCGACGGCCAGGTGCGGCAGAATGTCACTCCGGTTGAGCCCCAGATCCCGCACAACTTGATGAATTTGGCGCAGTACGGCGTGTGTCAGCCTTAAGCCGCGACCTTGATTGCCAAGCTTTACTGTGAAAAATCCCAGGGACCGCAAAATCTCGCCCACGGCTCGCGGTGTTAGCTCGTAAGTCTCACAGCCCGCTGCTAGGACTTCGGCGACTTTCCAGGCCACCGTGCCCGCTGTTAGCGCCCCGCCAGTTCCGTGACACAGGTCATAGAGCGCAGTGGCTACCACCCACTCGGGCTCCCCGTGAACGTCCAGCTTTGCGCCTTGATTCCGCGTTGCGAGCAGATCGAACAACCGTTTCTCTTTTGCCGCATCCCCCAGCAGCGGTGCCGCCATCGCTAGAGCAAGGTCTCTCATCCGCGGTGTGAACCCTGGCATGTCAGTAAAGGAATTCATGTGCACCTGGGTGTAGTGCTGAAGGCGATAGCTGAGCATCCGAGGCTGAAAATGGTCTGCGATCGCGTCCAGCGCGGCGTCGTCCAATACCGGGAACGCTCTGCGAGTTGGCCGCAAGTGAATGAAAATCGCGCGGCTACCTAGGGCACTGTCGGGCGGACCTTGGCGTGAGGCTATCACCTTGGCGCAGAAGGTCTTGAACAGTCTTTGGCCGCGCATGACTTGACCTCCAGGAGCGCTCCCAGTTCGCAGTAGACGCAGCAGGTCGCGATCTCGCCCGCTTCGACGGAGTTCGAATTCGTCAATGATCAGCGTCGGCAGGATGAGACCCGGAACAGAGTAAAGGCTCGCAGGACTAAAGTCGCTAGCGGTAATCCCGCGGCGACACAAGGCGTGAAGCAGCCTGAGAAGCTTGGACTTACCCGAGCTGTAAGGTCCCACGATCCAGAGATAGGGCACGACCGAAAATAGATCCTGGAACCAACTGCACAAGGCAAAGTGGCACAGCAGCCCAACCTGCTCATCGTTTGCCTCAATATGCTCGGAGAAGCATCGCTGCAAGTCCAAAAGCAGGTCGTCCGTGCTACCACAGGGCAAGACGCCGGCTGGAAGCCGTACGGCTTCCAGTAAACTAGGCTCTAGTCGAGGCGCTGCAAATTCCCTGGCGTGATGGTGGAAGCTTCTCCGGATTTCAGCCTGTCCGTTCTTCCAAATCAGCAGACTGGTCCGTTTGGGGTCGCTCGGATCGCGGATGAGTTCTACCAGTGTTCCATCCGGAAATTGGCGAAACTCCAGCTGCTCTTGCTCGGCGGAGATTGGCTGCGCCGGTAGACCGATGTTCGGCTGGTGAATGACACCCTGCACTCGCTGCGGCGTTGCGACCAGCATAGTTGGAAGCGATTCGTTGGAATCATGTGACCGCCCAGGCAGACGATCGTGACCGTTGTTTCCCGGCATTCAAATTCTCCTCATAGCTCAAGTCCAGAGACTGCGGTCGGTGCAGAAGCGCCCCGCAAGGGGCATTGAGCTCAGGATCCCCGGTTCTTTAGGCGCCAATATGAATCCAGAGCCCGCTCGAGCTCTCTTGCGGCCTCGGCGTGGCGCGGGCTGCCGCCCGCAATGAACGACCTCTCTGCCGGTCCCCCGATGCGTCATGAGTGAGCCCCTCAACTCTCTTCATTATTTCTTCCAGATAACGGATCTTCTCCTCGATCAGCTTGACTGCCATCTGCTGGCAAAGTCTGGGGTCGACTACCACGCGCTTCTTTTCTAGTTCCAGATGCGTTTGGAGCTGAGGGGGGAGCTCCATGCTATAGAGCTTGCCTTTTGCGGAGAGCGCCTCCGCGAGCAGGATATCGTAGAGGCTCGACATCGGCCTCCACTGAACCAGTGACTCGTAGAACCCCTCTCCGAATGCTTTGATCATCGGTTCCTTCCATTCCTGGGTGTGGATCCATGCATTGTCATTGATGTCGTCGCGGGTGGCAGCAAGAAAAGCCGTTGCCGACTTAAAATCAGCCTTACTCGCCCATTTGGACGGCGTCTTGTTCTCTGCGGGTGCAGCAGCGGCCGAGGCTGCGATATTCTTGGCTCCGGAACTGTCCGCCCAGCGAGATTCCTCGTTCGACGCCCGTTTCAGGCGCAACTCGCACCACAAAATGTATTCAAACTCGATCTGCTCCAGTTGGGTTTCCGGATTCAGTTCCTCCTGGAGCACGCTGCTCAGTTCCTCCAGGCTCACCTTCTCCTCGTCGGTCAGGGAAAGCTCGCACGTTAACGTTCCAGCAATTTTTGACATAACTTTATCCTTTTCACGGGCCGCATGAGCCCGAAGTGCACTTGCTGAAAGCCTTGGTCCTATTTGGTGATTCAGGTGCTACTTTGGTCCAGAAGGGGTACAACCGTAGACCAGAAAGGGTACAACAGTAGTCCAGAAGGGTGGCCTTATCCAAACGGCACAGGGCGAACACGGTATTCGGACTGGCTAAAGCGTAGGGTAAGCAGGGGAACTCAATCTGTCAATCACGTCTGCGGGGAGAGGCGGGGTGGCGCGAAATTCAGCAAAGAGCGAACTCCACCGTGCCCTCGAACCAGCGGTGGCATTGGATTCCGTGCACGCCGAAAGCGACTCACTTTCCGGTCAGCAACCAATCAACAGACTTGCCAAACTGCCGGCTGATTGCCAATAGCACTGCTGCACCAGCTTCCTTTTCTCCCCGTTCCAGCGCTGAAAGATGTCAAAGCAACGAGGCTCGGTGCTCTCCGTCCACTGCCACGGTGCGGGGCTGCCTTTTCTTGTCGATCGCTCCATTTAACAATCAGACCCGGTAATTCCACGCGGTTGCTTACAGCGATTCCAGGGAAATCGGAGTCGAGATGGCGCGCGGTGATGGTGTTACGATGACGGACGTGAAGGCAAAATCCCCCTCCTTTAGCAGACGAAGGCTTTCAGCAGTAATCAGGAAGGCCATCACTTCCTACTACACTGCGGCAGAGCAGCAAGAAATCGCACTAGCGGCGAAGCGTGAAGGAATCAGCATGAGCAGCTTCATTGCCACCGCCTCACTAGCCGAAGCGCGACGCGGGAACCGAAAACCCTGACCTCAACCCCGATTTAAACGAACGCACGAATAGGTTCGCCCAGCCGTTTTCTCTATTGTAATGTATAGTAATAATGTATAGTAATAATGTGTAATAATACTGTACAAACAAAAAGAAAGGGGAACGTCAATGAGGCGATCAAAACGCATCCAGCGTGAGCTCGTTGCAGCTAGGAAGATCTGGCCCAAGGGGGTTCACGGCATTCAAGCCGAGCAACTTGAAGTTCTGCTCAAGGCTTACAGATTCTCGGTGAGACGAGGTGATCTACAAATTCTAAACGGCCGATGGTTTGTCACGCACATGGGGCTCCTGGGTCTAGCTGCCCGCAGGCGTTGCTGTGGCGTCCACACTGAGGCGGTCGAAGAGTTCTGCGAACAAACTGCTTGCCGTTGGACATTCAAAGCTGTCATTTATAAATCACAAACTTGCAGAGGCTTCATCGGCTACGGCGATGCCGATCCCTCGAATGTCTCTCCCCTTGTGCACGGCGCCGAGATGCGGGTGGCCGAGACCCGAGCGGTCAACCGCGCTCTGCGCAAGGCCTATGGCATCGGCATCTGCTCGGTTGAGGAGATCGGGTCGTTTGCCGAGCCAGCTCCGTCCGTCCGCGAGTCGAAAAAGCTTCCGCCTCAGCCGGTCAATGGAAAGAACGGAAACTACGGTGGCCCCAAGGTCCGCGACCGGCTCTGCCAGCTGATCCGCCACCATCAGCTCGACGCCAACCTCGTTAAGTCCTACGCGGTCGATTTCTGCGGCACCAAGACCCTCCGCGACGCGACCCGGGAGCAGGTTGAAGCCTTCGTTGCCCACCTGGCCGACTGGGCCGAGAAAGATCGCAATGCCCTACTCTGCCAGCTGAACAGCTACCCAGCGAACAAGGAAGGTGCAGCATGAGGCGCTATTTCGAGTCTCTCCGTCCGGCTGACGTGTCAGCCATTCACTCGGTTCCGGACGGGATCTTTCTGGTCCGGGTCGATCGGGCCCACTATCGCTGGTGCAAGCAGAAGCCCTATTACGAGATCCGCTTCGCCGTTTTGAAGCCCAGGCATCTGACCGGGTGCTTCATGACCGGGCGTCTGTATTGCACACCCAGAGCCATGTGGAAGCTGAGCTGGTTCCTGCGCGACTTCGGCTATGACGCCGAGCTGCTAGGGAAGAACGAGATCGATGACGAGGTCCTGATAGATCTGTGGGGTGTGGTCAAGGTCAGGGAAGTTACGGTACACGGCGTCTCTGTCCTCAACTTCGATGGCTTCGCACCGGCTTCTCGTTGGGAAGAACTGTCAGTCTTTACCGACCGTGATCCTCGTGGGTCTGAGGTATCCTCGTGACGTACAGCTACACGCAGATCAGCCAGTACCTGTCCTGCCCACGCCGCTACAAGCATCGTTACCTGGATGGCTGGAAGGAGAAGGACACCCGGGCCGCCATGCTGTTCGGCCGGGCATTTGAGCAGGCCGTGGCTGCCTACTTCCAGCGGCAAGATGCCGCCGCGGTGCTCTACCGGGAATGGACTACGCACCGGGACACCGGCCTGCACTATTCTGAGCGCGATAGCTGGGACCGCATGCTGCAATCCGGTGTGCAGTTGCTTGATCGGTTCGCCCAGGACGATCGGATTCGTATCTGTCAGCCTCGGCGGAACTTGCAGATAAAGTTCACCCAGCCCCTCGCCGGGCAGAACGACTTCGTGGCCTACGTCGATGCCATCGGAGCATTGGACGGCACCCCCTGCCTGATCGAATGGAAGACCACCGCCTGCCGTTATCCGGAAGAGCCAGGCGGATTGCTAGCTCTAGATCCTCAAATGGTTTGTTATTCCTGGGTCACCGGTATCGCCGAAGTGGCGCAGGTGGTGTTTGTTCGCAAGCGGCTGGTCGAGATTCAGTACTTCCGGACAACCATCAGCGAAGAACAACGAGAAGAGTTCGGCCACCTGGTCCAAGATTCCATTCGCCGGATCAAAGAGGCCGAGTTCCTGCCCCACAGTGGTATCCGCTTCCCCAAGAATCCCTGTACCAGCTGTCCCTACATCGGACTGTGTCTGGGGCGGCAGGATCTGACCGAAGCGGCGCTTGTACGACGCCCAGGAGCAGACGACTTTGGTTGGCTTGACGAGCTTACGTACTAGGATGCCGCCCATGTTGCCCAAGCTCAATCGCAAACGGGCCCTGTTCGTGCTGACCAAGATCGACGAAATCCTGGCCTGGGAGCGAAGGTCTGAAGCCGAGCGGGACACACGGTTCGTTGAACTGGGACGATACCTGTGTGAGGTGCGGGCTGGGCAGTAC
Organism: Terriglobia bacterium; assembly: GCA_963801545.1. Taxonomy (GTDB): domain Bacteria; phylum Acidobacteriota; class Terriglobia; order Terriglobales; family Acidobacteriaceae; genus JAIQFF01. The sequence goes on from CAWDFF010000004.1 coordinate 7,099, forward strand.
TGGAGGCTCGAGAAACTGAAGTCCTTCGATGAGTTTCTAGCGAGACGGTTTCCGGAATCCAGGCGGAAGGCGTACTACCTCATGTCGATCCATGAGCACCTGCCGCCGGAAGCCCGAAAGGAACTAAAGGAAGTGGGATGGACGAAAGGGTTGGAGTTGGCGAAAGTCGCCAGAAGGGATGGGCAGGGGTTCGATTGTGCAACCTGGCTGCACAAGGCGCGCTCACTGCCAAAGGATCAGTTCAAGCGGGAAGTGGAGAAGGAACTGACGGGGCGGGAGACGGAACCGTGGGAGATTATCTATTTCAAGCTGTACAAGACCCAGATTCCTATCATCGAGCAGGCGATGGAGACAGCGGCCATGATGCTGGGCACGGACAAGTCCCGAGGCTACTGCTTGGAGATGATCTGCGCGGACTTCCTGGCGGGAGCGAACCTCGAGAGTGAGGACCCAACGGCGTTGTTGCAGTCTATCTCACGGTTCTTCAGATTCCTTCCGGGCGAACAACGCCAAGCTTTTCTACACGAAGTGAACGGGACCGCTTCGTGAAACAGATTCGGCCAAAGAGGAGGCCGCGCTTGCGGCTTGATTCGGAATCGTACGAACGACTCAGGGAACAAGTTCTGCGTCGTGATGGATGGCAATGCCAAGGATGTGGGATTAGATCCAACTTAGAAGTTCACCACAAAGAATTTCGGAGCCAGGGCGGAGACGATTCCGCGCGGAACCTAATTACGCTGTGTACCGGATGTCATTTCACTTTGCATCGCTTCCGCTGAATGGTCCTGCTGCAACAAAACACGGACAAAAGCGTAAGATCATGGTTGGCGTTTGATGGAACCCACCTCGACGATTCGTGAGACGCCTCCGACGAAATTGCTGACAGTCTGATGTTCGGTTAGCCCGTTCCGATTTGTGCCGCGACAGCGCTATGAACGAGCGAGAGTGTTACGATGTCCCGCGCTCGTATCTTCCACTCAGGGCGTTCCAGCGGATCTTCAGCATTTCCAGGAACATCCTGGTTCCATCCCGTAGCGGGTTGATGCGGGTACCTTCTCTGTGCGCCCACGCCACCGGGACCTCCGCAACCTTAAAGCCCAATTTTTTCGCCACGTAAAGCAATTCCGGATCGAAACCCCAGCGTTCAATTGTTTGCAGCGGGAAAATTGCGCTTGCGGCCAGCCGGGTGAAAGCTTTGAAGCCGCACTGCGTATCCTTGAAATTCAGCCCCAGCGTTACCCGTAACAAAAAGTTGAATACCCGCCCGAAGAGTTGCCGGTAAAGCGGCTGGCGTTGAGTTTGCAAGTCGCTGCGCAGCCAGCGCGAGCCAATTGCAACGTCCGCGCCCTCGCTGATCGCGGCAAACAGCTTGTCCGCTTCCTCGATGGGGGACGAAAGATCAGCATCACTGAACAGCAGTATTTCACCCTGGGCGTGCAGCATCCCGTTTCGGACGCTGTATCCCTTGCCCCGGTTGCCCGGATTCTCCAACAACTGCAGCCGGGGATTCCTCTCGGCAAAGCCGTGGACGATTTCAGCAGTGTTATCGTGCGATCCGTCATTCACCACGATAACCTCCGCACTCCAGCCTCTATCCGCCATGTAGGCAAGCACTTTCTCCAGGGTGGCGGCTAGACGCGCGTCCTCGTTATAAGCGGGAATGATCACGCTGTAGTTCGGCTGCCGGTCGTCCGTCGTCGGTCGCTGGTCGGGACATGGGTTTTGGATAGAGCGCGCTGTGAGTAAAGCTTCAAGAGTGATTTCTAAGCCGGTACTCAAACTTTCTCCGTCCGTACAGGACGGACCTTGATGTTATTGCGGGCCGCGGTCGCGGGGTCTTGTCGGGCATGCCAATCCCTCATTCTCGCTGAGCTTCAAAAGAAACGTAGTGTACATTCTACAGAGCAGAATGCGGAAGCGTTTGCCCCGATATTCAATTCCCGCGTTTTTGTGCGTCTCTCCATATGTAAGGTAAGCGGTCCAGCCCAGCATTCGTGATGCTCACGCTGACTGGTCGCGGTCACGTTCACCTGTTGTCGTTCCGTCCGGCATCGCTTGATACGTCCTGCATTGCGGTGAAATGTGGAAGATGTTTTCCTCTTCGGGGCGAATGCTGTTCCATCGCGCTCGAGGGTAAGAGTTACCCCGGTAACGCGCATCGGTAATCTCGGTACCGCATGATGGCCTGCCCCAGATGGCGCTTCCAGCGCGTCTTTCAGGCCAGCCAAGTCCCCTAACTTGCAGCCCTGGCAGCAATTGCGAGCCCCGCATCGGCAGTAACCACAAACCCAAATTGTCCGCCGCAATTGCCACTCTTCTGTTGGCATCGGGGTTGCATTGGTATGCATGAAAGTTCCCCCGTTTACGCCATGAAAAAAATTGTCAATGTGATCCTGATCGTGTCTTTGTTCGTAGCTTGCAGCTACGCGCAAACGCCCGCTCTCAAGGTGTTGCCGTGGAACAACCATGCCGCGGCCCTATCGCTCACATTTGACGATGCACGCACGGTTCACCTTGACGTCGTAATTCCGGAACTGAACAAGCGTCATCTGCACGCCACTTTCTTCCTGATTGTTTCGAAGACCACCCGCATCGACGATTGGCGCAAGGCGCAGTCGCAAGGACACGAAATCGGCAATCACTCCGTCACCCACGAGCACGCCACGGACTTGAATAAGGCGAGCGAAGAGCTTGAGGTTGAGGATGCCAAGAGATTTCTGGACAGCAATTTCAATTCGGACATTCTCACCTTCGCGTATCCCTACACCGAAATTTCTTCGGGCCTGCTTTATTGGGTGAAGCGATATGACTTCGCGGCTCGTGGCGGACGCGCAGACGGCAATCTGGTCTACATCAAGTCTGACACGCAGCCGGATTGGTACAACCTGCCCAGCCAGCCCAGCTACACCAGGTACGACGGAGCCGTCTACCAGGGCTGGATCGACAAGACGATTGCGATGAACGCCTGGACCACGCTCCAGATCCATGGCATCGGAGATCCTTCCACCGGATTCGAGCCAATTCCCAGCCACACTTTCGTCGAATTCCTCGACTACCTGAAAAGAGCCGAAGCCAAAGGATTGTGGATTGCGCCGTTCGGAGAAGTTGCGGCCTACTTCCGCGCCCAGAAGATCGTGGAAACGGTGCAGCCTCAAGTGGCAAACGGAGAAACGAAGTTCACCTGGCAGGTTCCCACTCCCTTCCCGCATGGAGTGGTGTTGAAGGTAGCGGTCAATGGTTCAACGCGCGCGCGCCTGTACCAGGCGGGACATGAGCTGCGCCGCAGCAAAGACGGATCTTACTCCGTTGCTTTCGATTCACGAGAACTGATCGTGAAAGGTCAATTGTGAAAAGGCTCTGCGTACTGCTCCCGGCGAAGGATGAGGCTGTGGGCATAGGGAAAACGTTGAAGAGCATCCTGCGGGCAGGAGTTCTGCCGGCAGACGTTTACGTCATCGACGATGGCTCCAGCGACGGCACGGGGGGGATCGCCCGCGCCTTCGGCGTGAACGTCGTGAGGAACGAGAAGAACATTGGCAAGGCTCACAGCCTGGCCCGCCTGGCTTCCGTCTCCGAACTGGTGCGGCGGTATGACTACATCTGTTTGATGGACGCCGATACCCAGGTTTCCGAAGACTATTTTCAGGCCATCAGGAAAAGTTTTCAGCGGCCCGAAGTAGCCGTGGTCTGCGGCCGGGCCAAGAGCACGCCGCACAACTGGCTGACTGCGTACCGCTGCCTGGCGTACTGGATTTCGCACGCCATCTACAAGGACGGCCAGAGCAACATGGGGGTGATTACGGTGACTCCAGGTTGCGCCGCTGCATTTAGGGCGGACGCCTTCGCCCAACTGGAGTGGAACAGCGACACCATCGTCGAGGACATGGACTGCACCATTCAAGTCCACCGCAAAAAGCTGGGCAAGATCGTTTACCAGAAAAGAGCCGTGGTTTCCACCCAGGACCCGAGAACCATTCGCGATTACATCAAGCAGATGTACCGCTGGCACACCGGCGCCTGGCAGGTGGGCATGAAGTACGGAATGATTACCGGACTCTCCAAGATCGATCTGGAATACAAGCTGTTGATGGGGGAAGGCATAATTTTCGCCACCCTGTTTCTGTTGCTGCCGGTCTGGTTGGTGCTCTATCCCAGGCTCGCATTTTACGGAGTCGGCATGGACATGGTGGTTCTCGTTTTTTTGTCCTTGATCTGTGCCGTGTGCGATCGCCGGATCGATGTCTGTCTTTATTCGCTGCTCTATCCGTTGTTGCGTTTCGTGGATTGTTCCGTCTTCCTATACAGCTTTTGGAAAGTCGTGATTCAGAAGAAGCAGGTAAGAGGTTGGTTCGCGGTGAAACGGTACTAACTGGAAAAGTGGGGTTATGAAAATCAAGTCGTTATTCATGCTGTTCGCGGTGCTCGTACTGAAAACCTTCTCGGTTGCTCAGGACGGGGCCGTGTCGGCGTTGCAAGGCAGTCTGGTGGATGCGGTCGGACTGCCCGGTCAGGCTTGGACGTCCGTAGGCAATCTGAGTCCGATCGAACACAACAATTTCTATGTTCAATCCTATGCCGAGCAGAGTGCGGCAATCTTCTCCACCTACTCGGGATCGATTACGGTGACCCCCTTCGTCGGGTTGGGCCTGATGCTCGACACCAAAGGCTACGACTGGAACAACAAGATCCAACCCAAAGTTGGAGTGAAGATCAACAAATACTTTCGCAAGGGCGTGGTCAGCATCGGTTCTGCCTACTCTTACGAGGACCGCTTCAATGGCTTCCACAGCAGTGGACTGACCATGTTTGCCCAGGATTGGTTTGGCTGGCAACCGGTGGTGGAAAAATCCAGCCGCTTCCCCGGAAGTTCGTGGATGGAAGTCGGCAACCTGTCCCCAGTGGAAAAAGGCAACATCATTGGTTTGGGCTACGTCACCCAGGGCGTAGTGGCAAAGCGTTTCAGTCGCGCCACCCTGGTGCCCTACGTCGAGGCGACGGTCTTCCACGACAGTCAAGGTTTCGATTGGGAGAACAAAGCCACGGCTGGCGGCGGCGCAAAACTAATTTTCCCGCGCGGAGACATTTACACCGAAGTGGGAGCGGCATATCTGCACGAGAACCGTTTCCGGTCGGGACAGTCGGCCGCCGGTCTCTCGGTGTTCACAAACTTCTCATTTAACTGGAATCTGTTGGGTCGAAAGGCGGGTCGCTAAACATGCCATTTCCTGGTCTCGGAAGTATCTCAGCCATCATTCACATGCTAGCCAAAGGTCCGGAAGCAACGAGGTCAAAACATCTTATGCGCGTACTTGGAACCATTCTTCTTGCACTGCTCGTGGGCTTGAGCATGGTCAGCTCCGTCTCCGGCCAGGATGCGGGTTTGATTTTGTCATCGATCAGCCTGAGTTCAGCCAGCGTAACCGAAGGCCGTCCGCTGCAAGGCACGGTGACCCTGAACATGCCTGCCCCCGGCGACGGTGTGGAGGTGTCCATAGCTGTGGATCCGGCCGGCGCCGCTTTGGTGCCTACCAGCGTAAAAATTCCGGCGGGCGCGACCAGCGCGACCTTTCCGGTAAAAACCAACGCAGCCAGTTCGGTCACGGTGTATGGAAACTACGGGGTCACCAAGAGTGACTCGTTCGCCGTGACGCCCCGGATTTCGATGGATGAAGTGGCGGACCGGGTGATTGACCGCGAGCGCGCCGTGGTGGAGCAGATGCAGCACCTGCATCCCCTGGCCGAGACCTATATCCAGAACCTGAAAACAGACAAAAACGCGATTGTCGCCCCCTCCAGCGACCAGTATTTCCTGGGCCGCCTGGACATGAGCGGCGGCGTGGAAGACACGTTGTTTGAGAAGCAGACCGGCATCAATCTTCACGTCTTGAATCCGTTCCCCAGTCTCTTTTCCCGCAAATTTCTGCCCATCGGCTTTGCCCAGATGGTCATGCTGGATCGGGACTTCCAGAAGAAGAACTACGACTTCAAATTCGTGCGCCAGGAGTTCCTCGGAGAAGTGCGCTGCATCGTGATGGACGTGCAGCCCAAAGACAACGCCGGCGGACGCTTCCTGGGAAGAATCTGGGTTGAGGACCACGATTACAACATTGTCCGATTCAACGGAACCTATTCGCCTCATTCCCGCTACAGCTATTACCTGCACTTTGACAGCTGGCGCTTGAATCTTCAGCCCGGCCTGTGGCTGCCGGCGTATGTCTTCATCGAAGAGTCGAATTTCAAGGCGGTTGGACCGCTGCTCCCCGGCCTGCATTTCAAGGCACAGACCCGGCTGTGGAGCTACGATCCGGAGCCGCTCAAACATAACGAGGAGTTTGCGGACATTCAGATCGACGCAGTCCAGGATCATACCGATGCCGCCAAAGAAGCCGGTCCCGTGGAAGCGCAGCGCATGTGGGAACGGACCGCAGAAGACAATGCACTCGACCATCTGCAGAAAGTCGGACTGCTCGCGCCGGTGGGCGATGTGGATAAGATTCTGCAAACCGTGATCAACAACCTGATCATCACCAACAACCTTCAAATCATTCCTGACGTTCGCTGCCGTGTGCTGCTGACCTCACCTTTGGAGTCCTTCACCATCGGCCACACTATCGTGGTCAGCCGTGGTTTGCTCGACGTTCTTCCGGATGAGGCTTCTCTGGCCATGACCCTGGCTCACGAGCTCAGCCACATCGCTTTAGGTCATCGCATCGACACCAAGTTCGCCTTCAATGACCGCTTCTTTTTCCCCGACGAAAATACTTTCCAGCGCATGGATTTTGGCCGGAGTTCGGCGGAAGAAGAAGCCGCAGATCAAAAAGCGATGGAGTTGCTTGCCAACTCTCCTTACAAGGACAAGCTGGCCAGCGCCGGATTGTTCCTGAAAGCGTTGCAGGCGCGCGCACCTGAACTCACCGCCTTGATCCGGCCCCACATGGGCAACCGCATGGAAAACGGCAAGACCAGCCGCATGTCAGCGCTGCTGAGCTCGGCTCCGGAACTGGAGATGCAACGCATCGATCAGATCGCAGCGCTGCCGCTCGGCGGCAGGGTCAAGCTGGATCCCTGGAGCAACCGGTTGGAAATGATGAAGAGCAAGCCGGTGGTTCTGCTCTCGCCGCAGGAAAAGATGCCGTTTGAAGTCACACCGTTCTTTCCCTACCTGACCCGGCTTGCAACTATGCAGGCCGACGCTGCCGGTGCGGAATGACTGGACATTCTTCTGCTGTGCGGGAGTTTTCTAAATCAAGGTACTTAACCGTTTCGGAGACTTGGCAAGATATGAGCTCGAACAGAAAAATTTCGATGTTGGGCGCGATTGTCCTGATTGCACTTTCCCTGGCGGGATGCGGGGGAGGCGGTGGAGCTTCCTCTTCCACTTCGTCTCCTGCTCCGGTCCCGGGCGGCCAGCCGAGCCCAACGTCCAACTCTCATTCCAACGGCGTGTGGACCACCTTGCCGCAAACCATGCCGATTAATCCGATCCACGCGGCATTGCTTCACACTGGCAAGATTCTGGTCGTCTCGGGCTCGGGCAATTGTCCTCCGGGACTGGCTGGCTGTCCTCAGGGGCCGCAATATCCTCAGGGTGCGGCGCTCCTTGACCTGTCCACCAATACCACCACTGCCATACCCGCAAATTGGGACATGTTCTGCAACGGCATGTCGATCATGCAGGATGGCAGAGTTCTCATCAATGGCGGCACCAAAGGCTACGGAGCACTCGCCGTGGTAGGAGTTCAGGGAGACACCCCGTTCACAGGCCTGCCTAACACTTCGATTTTCGATCCCGCCAGTGAGTCATTTATCGATGTAACCCCGACCGCGCATGGACGCTGGTATCCAACCATGACGGAACTCAATGATGGTCGGATGATGACCACGTCTGGATTGAACGACACGAACGGCGCGTACAACAACACCAGCGAAATCTGGGACGGCCAGCAATGGAGTGCCGAGATTCCGGCGAATCCCAGCATCCCTAACTTTTCAGGATTTCAGTTTCCGCTGTATCCCAGAATGCACTTGCTTCCCACCGGCCACGTCTTCTACTCCGCGCCTTCATCGGCGACGCTGGACTTCAATCCTACGAGCCAGATTTGGACTCTGGTTGCCTGGACCATCTATCCGGGACAAAACGATCCCAACGGCGAGCGCACCTATGGCAGCTCTGTGTTGCTGCCGCTCACGCCGCAGAACAACTACAGCCCCAAAGTCATGATCATGGGCGGCGACAATCCTGGAACCGACACCACGGAACTGATCGATCTGAGTCCGGCCGGCGCTCAGGTTTCTGCGGATTGCCCGACTTACGCTCCGTGCTGGGTGCAGGGGCCAAGAATGGTTCAGAAGCGGGTGGAGAGCGAAGCCACGATCCTCCCCAACGGCAAAATATTGGTGGACGGAGGCTCGGCGCAAGACGAGGACGCGACCACCGCAAGCCTGAAGGCAGAGATTTACGATCCCGCGACCAACTCGTTCTCGTCCGCCGGATCGAATGCGTTCCCCAGGCTTTATCACAACGTGCAGTTGCTCTTGCCGGACGGTAGCGTCGCGATCACCGGCGGTAATCCTGCACAGGGTGTATTTGAAAACCATATTGAGATTTACCAGCCGTCATACCTCTTTAACTCGGATGGTAGCGCTGCAACCCGGCCCAGCATCGGTGCCGGTGCGCCGACCTCAATTACCTACGGTCAGCAATTCAATGTGCCCACCCCGGATGCTGCCAACGTCGCCACGGTAGTTCTTTTGAAGGCGGGCTCAGTGACCCACTCCTTCGACATGGATCAACGGTATGTGGGTCTGTCGTTCGCAGCAGGGCAGGCCAGCCTTACCGTGACAGGACCACCGGATTCGAATATTGCCCCTCCGGGCTACTACATGCTTTTCCTGGTGAACAAGACTGGCACGCCATCAGTCGCGAGCTGGGTGCAGGTTTCTGGTGCGGCCGCGGCAGTCGCCAAAATTGAGTTCCATCCGGAGCGCGTGCCCACACCCAAGTACATAATCCAGAGGAAACATGTGACCGAGTCACCACTGCCTCTGCGTAAGGAAATGCACATCCACTAGAGGTCACAAGTAAAGATCACGAGTAAAGACCTCAAGACCGATCGGGTCAGTCGTTAGATCCGATCTGCTGGGCCGCGAAAACAGGTGAGAGCTGGACGCGGTGATGAGGAAAAAAGCGTTCGGCCGGCTGCACGGGAGAAAAACTGCGATATGTTTGTTTTGCCAAACATCTTGAGGTGCCCACATTCGAACACAAGTAGCCCCTCCCGGCCACTCACGTGGACCGTCAAAGCGGCTAGGCTGATTGTGAACGAGCCTCGTCCTGACGGTCATCAATGAAGAACAGTTCCAGAGATCGGGTTGAGGCTCTGATACTGCAAGGAAACAATCGCCAGGGTTTGGCGGTCGCCCGTTCCCTGGCTCGGCACGGCGTATCTTTTGTGGTCGTCAGTGACCAGCATGAGGGCCCCGCATCCTACTCTCGGCCCGTGCGACACCACCACGTGCTTGCGCCTTACCCAATCACACAGGCGCCGGCCTTTGTGAGTTATCTTTCGGCCATTATTCAACAGTACGACATAAAGCTGGTTATACCCGCCAGTGACCAGGCGTTGCTGATCTTGAACAGTTGCCGGTCCAGCCTGCCCAGCCAGGCCAAGCTGGCCATGCCCAGCTCGCAGGCAGTTCAGCAGGTGATCGACAAGCGGCTCAATCTTCAGCTTGCCACTCAGCTGGGGATTCCTTGCCCCAAGCAGTTTGAACTGCAGCACCCTGATCAGATTCCCGAGATGATCCAGGTGCTGGGCCTGCCCGTTGTCTTGAAACCGGCAAGCATTCCAAATCATCCCGACAGACCAAGATTCAACTTCAAAGTGCTTTACGCGCATACTGAGCAGCAGCTCCACAGCTATGTCCAAGAACATTGCCGGGATGGTCAGTATCCGCTGTTCCAGGAGTATGCCGTGGGAGAGGTCTACTGCCTTTGTTGTTTTGCGGTCCGCGGGGAGTTGATTGCGGTCCACGCCTACCAATCGATCCGCCGCAGAGCAGGCTTAGGCGTCTTGCGGAGAATTGTCACCCCGCGCCCGGACTTGGTGCAGCACACCCGCGACCTGCTGCGGGGGTTGGATTGGGACGGTATTGCGCATGTCTCCTTTTTCGTCAGTCACGACGGCCAAAAGAAATGGTACATGGAGACTAACGGACGCTTCTGGGCTTCCACCGAGGGTTCGGTGCATGCCGGTTGGGATTTCCCGTACTGGGTTTATCGATACTTTCTCCACGGCGAAACGCCTGTTCCCGGAGAAATTCGCATCGGAAGTGAGACTTGCTGGCATGCCGGTGACCTTATGGCGCTGCTGGAGTACTACCGGGGCGGGGAACCCCCAGCCACCGGGACTAATCCCGGGAAGGTGCGTGCCACCTGGCAATACCTCTCCGGGTTCTCGCCTTACGTTCATTCCGATATTTCGCACTGGAACGATCCCATGCCCGGATTAATGGAACACTGGGAGCTTGCCAAGAAATACTGGCGGTTTGTGAAACGTAAAGCTGGCTAAGACCTGCAATACCTACTCTGGACCTCGCCTGCAGTCCTGCGGATTACTCATACTTCACGAGGCAACATCGACTTTGGGGATCGTTGGCGTAAATCGCCATTTTCCACCAACAGCAGATACTTCCAGACGCAGATCATTTCCTTCTTCCGGAAGACTCCCCTCTTGATGACTTCATGCGCACGTTGGAAACGTGGGGCAGATTAGCCAATGGAAGGTGGCAGGGCCACGGCTCGTTCCTTGATCGAGTATTTCAGCAGGCACCATAGACACCGCACGCCGTCCTTCCATCCAATCTTCTTTCCTTCTTCGTAGGTGCGCCCCGAGTAACTGATGCCCACTTCGTAAATCCGCAGCCGCCGCTTGGCGACCTTGACCGTAATCTCCGGCTCAAACCCAAAGCGGTTCTCCTCGATGGGAATCGCCTGCACAATTTCCCGGCGGAACACCTTGTAGCAGGTTTCCATGTCGCTCAGGTTGATGTTGGTGAGGCAGTTCGAAAGCAGAGTAAGAAACCGGTTACCCACCGAATGCCAGAAGTAAAGGACCCGATGCGGTCGACTGCCCAAGAAACGCGAGCCATATACTACGTCGGCTTTGCCCTGGATGAGGGGGTCGAGCAGGCTGGAATAGTCGGCCGGATCGTATTCGAGATCGGCATCCTGAATGACTAAAAAATCTCCAGTGGCTTCCCGTATGCCACGCCGAAGGGCAGCGCCCTTCCCCATATTTTTCGGCTGCACGAACACTCGCACGTTGGCATGTTGACTCTGTAACTCGGCCAGAATTTCTTTGCATCCATCGCGCGAACCATCGTCCACGCAAATCAATTCCACCTCTTGCGGGACCGACAGAACGCGCTCCACAACCGCACGCAAAGTGTTGCGCTCGTTGTAGACCGGCATGACTACCGATAGTTTCACAGGTTCGAATGCAGATCTGGTTTCTCACAGACTTCGTCTGCAACAGTGAGCGGCACGGCACAGAATAGCCGGCCAGAGATGCCTCTCTTAGCGCGCACCAATATACCACGCGTAATTTTCCGCGGAGTTTCGCCACGGAGAAATCTCGCACTCAGCTGGCAACAATCCCGGGCGAGACTTCAGACTCGCGTGAAAAACCGCGCCCACCGCGCAATGCAGGTTACCAAAGTAACCTGTGACCCCCGCGAGGGGAAGACATTCACCCAAGGAGGAAAACATCTTTCACTGCCGATGAGCGGGCAACATCCATCGACAGGATTTTTCCACACACGTTCTTCCGCTGACCAACGAGAACCACACTGCGATCAGTCAGTATGCAGAGGCCTTAGCAGAGGCCCCGACAGTGCGGGAGTACGAATCGCAAAATCCGTCTGGAGTGGTGCGCGAATTGCTGGCTTCCAGGCATGCGGTTTTTCGCCACAAGTGGGACGCAAAGCTGGTTGGCCCATGAGTTCGCGCTTTGTAAACATATGTCAAGTGCGGGTAGCAACTTTTGTCTTTAACAGGTGTTCAAAAAGTTGCAGCCCGCTTTTCGAACAACCGGCCACGATGTAGGCAGCGATGCATCAAAAATAACTGCTCCAGCGTCAGGCGAAAATTCATTGACCAATACGCAAAAATCGATTACTCTCCGTATGTCCACCTCCTCCTGTGGGTCCCCTCTTCCCAAACGGCCTATGTCCCGCAATGTCTCAGCGTACGTAGCTCAGATCGTTTTGGGTCTTTTCGTAATCCTCACGGCTTTCGCTTCCGCGGGGTGGGCTCAGACAATCGCGTTCGTCCAGGTCAACGACGCGGTGCCGTCGACTCCTCAGTCTTCGGTTTCGGTGACCTACTCTGGTTCACAACTCGCCGGCGATACCAACGTCGTGGCCATCGGATGGTTCGACGACACCTCATCGGTGACGTCGGTGACGGACAGCAATGGGAACACATACACCGCGGCCGTGGGACCTACGGTACTGACCGGATTTGCGACTCAGGTAGTTTATGTTGGTCGAAATATTGTAGCCGCCGCAGCGGGAGCGAACACGGTCACGGTGACCTTCAACACCGCGGTGCCATTTGCCGATGTCCGCATTCTGGAGTATTTCGGCCTGGATCCTGGGTCACCCGTGGACGCCACCGCGGCCGCCATCGGGGACAGTTCGACCAGTAGCGCCGGGCCGGTTGCGACTGGCCATGCTTACGATCTGATCTTCGCTGCCAATTACTCGAGCACGACCACCACCAACAGCGGCAATGGTTTTGTGTCTCGCGTCATCACCAACCCAGATGGCGACATCGCGGAGGATCAGACTGTAACCGCGACCGGATCTTACACTGCAACCGCGCCTGTGGTCAGCGGCAACTGGATCATGCAGACGGTCGCGTTGCGTGGAGCGGGACCGCCTCCTTCGACGGATCCATCGGTGGTGGGGCAATGGAGTTCGATCACCAGTTGGCCCATTCTGGCCATCCACGTGACCCTCTTGCCGACCGGCAAAGTCTTGGCGTATGGCCACGATGCCACCGACAACACCACCCTGGGCACGATCTGGGACCCGAACGCAAATAGTTTCCAGACGACGTCGTTCAGCGGTGCCGACCTGTTCTGCGCCGGACACGGTCTTTTGTCCGATGGAAGAGTATTCATCGCCGGCGGACACAACATGCAGGATTACTTCGGCATACAGAACGGAACGATATTTAATCCGACAACCCTGGCCTGGTCGTCCGTGCCTGCCATGTCGTTTGCCCGCTGGTACCCAACCGTCACGGCATTGCCGGATGGCCGGATGCTGGTCAGTTCGGGAGCGATCAACTGTGAGGGCTGCAATGCAACCGTTCCGGAGATTTACGATCCCAAGGCGAACTCCTGGACCCAGCTGAGCAACGCTGCCCTGAACATTCCGATCTATCCGCACATGTTCGTGCTGCCGGATGGGCGTGTGCTCAACACGGGATCGTATGAACTGCCGGTGCCGACCCGCGCGCTGAATATCAGTACCCAGAGCTGGACCACGATTGATGCCACGGTGCTGGACGCAGGCAGCGCGGTGATGTATGCGCCCGGCAAGATCCTGAAAACGGGCAGCTCCGCGAATTCGGAACCACCCTACAAAAACTCAGCGGCCACTGCGTATGTAATCGATATGACGCAAGGTTCTCCGGCGTGGCGCGCGGTTAATCCCATGGCGCTGGCACGTACGTATCACAACTCGACTGTCCTGCCGGACGGCAACGTTTTGATCACGGGGGGAGAAGGGACGACCAATCCGGCCGACCAGTCGACCGCCGTTTACGCAGCCGAAATGTGGTCGCCGGCGACGGAGAATTTCACCACCATGGCATCCATGCAGATTGCGCGGGTATACCATTCGACCGCGCTGCTTTTGCCGGATGGGCGTGTACTGGTGAGCGGCAGCGGAGAATTCGGAACCGGCAGCATCAATCAGCTGAATGCTGAAATCTATTCGCCGCCTTACTTGTTCAAAGGGGCGCGCCCGACGGTGACTTCGAGCCCGAGCGCGTTGAGCTATGGTTCGCAATTCACGGTGCAGACGCCGGACGCGGCCAATATTTCTTCGGTGGCGCTGCTGCGGCTGGGCTCGGTCACCCATGCTTTTAATGAGAACCAGCGGTATATCCCGCTCTCGTACACTGCATCCACCGGAAGTCTGAATGTACAAGCGCCGGCGAACGCAAATATTGCGCCGCCGGGATACTACATGCTCTTCCTGGTAAACGGCAACGGCGTACCGTCGGTGGCAAAATTCGCCCAGCTGAGCGGCTCCGCCGTGGCTCCTGCACCGGAGGTGACCTCGATCGCGCCTAACTCTGGAAGTTTTAACGGCGGGACGAACGTAACCATCACGGGCACGGGTTTTCTTTCGGGTGCCACAGTGACCATTGGTGGAACAGCGGCAACCGGCGTGACCGTAGTGAATAGCACATCGATCACCGCTGCCACCGCGGCCCACTCGTCAGGGGCGGTCAGCGTTGTGGTCACCAATACGGATGGTCAGAGTGGCTCGTTGGCTGGCGGTTATACTTACAACTCTGCCAACCCGGCGCCTGCCGTGACCTCGATCACGCCCAGTTCCGGAACCATCAACGGCGGGACCGGGGTGACCATCACGGGCACGGGCTTCTCGTCCGGAGCCACGGTGAAGTTGGGCGGGACGGCCGCGACGGGTGTCACCGTGGTGAATGGCACGTCGATCACGGCGACCACTCCGGCCCACTCTGCAGGTGCAGTCAGCGTCGTAGTCACCAATACGGATGCGCAAAGCGGAACCTTGGCGAACGGCTATACCTTCACAGCGCCCAACCCGTCGCCGACGGTGAGCTCGATCACACCCAACTCTGGAACCGTCAATGGCGGAACCGGTGTGACCATTACCGGCACTGGTTTTCTGCCCGGAGCCTCGGTGACGCTGGGAGGGACAGCGGCGACAGGTGTGACTTTAATGAACGGCACCTCGATCACAGCGACCACTCCGGTACACGTAGCAGGTGCGGTCAGCGTAGTGGTCACTAACTCCGACAATCACACCGGCACCTTAGCCAATGGCTATACCTATACTTCAAGCTTGGGACTCGGGCTGCCCTCTGGAGATTCAAATTCGGCCACTGTGACGGCCGGACAAACCGCTTCCTACACCCTCTCTCTCGGAGGGGCTGGGATGAGCGGGACTGCTAATTTAACTTGCGCCGGCGCACCGACGGGCGCGAACTGCTCGGTACCTGCCAGCCAGCCATTTAGTGCCACCGTCCCCGCAACCTTTAAGGTCACGGTGACAACCACGCCCCGCACCATTGGGGCACTTAACCTGCCTGTCTCGTCGCCTGCTCCCTGGTCATGGACGTTAGCCCTGGCGACGTTAGGGATGCTAATCCTGCCTGGAATACGCGTGCCTGGACGATTGAAGCGGCGATATCTCTGGCTCGCGCCACTGGCGCTGTCGTTGTTCCTGACCTCCTGCGGGGGCGGTGGCGGCATGGGCGGTGGAGCTACTGGCGGTCAGCAGTCGAATCCAAACGGAACCCCAGCTGGAACCTACACCCTGACGATAACGGCCAGCTCGGGTCCCGCGACACAGACCACTTCTCTTACACTGATCGTGCAGTGAGACAATCGTGCACTGCGATGATCGTGCCTTAAACCTGTGTCGGCGATGCGGGAACCTGTCGACCCGCCATGTCCAACCGAGTAACCGCGCGCACCTGCCCTTTAGTAATCTCCTACTTAGCGAAACATGAGTCGATACTGCCCATAAGGAATAGGAGACCCATTAATGCGTAATCATCTACTGATCCTCGTCATGCTGCTGTTCGCATTCGCCCTGCCCTCGGTTGCGCAATCTTGTAGCGGGCCATGGTCGCTTTCCAATCAGCAGCCGATTGGCTGTGTTCCATATGCGGGTTCCTTGTGGAACGCGCCGTTACCCTCAGATGTAATGTCACACCTGGTGACGAACTCTGATGTGATCGCCCGCACCGCACTCACTGACAATGGAAATCTCAGTTCCTCAAGCTGGGGAGCGACGTATCTCGAAACGCCTGGATTAAGCGACATTCAGCCCCCTCGGTACTATGCGAAGGCTTCAGATCCTGTGTACAACATCACCGGATGCACTGTTCGTTCGGGAACCACTTCTTCGCACAGTCCGATTGGCAAATCGTTCCATATACCATCAGGGGCTCAATTCAGCACAGGCGCGTCTGACCAGTTCCTATCGGTGTTCGACCAGACGCAAAACGCGATCATTGAGTTTTACACCTATGCGTCAGGAAATGTTGCTCTGCCCAAATGTTCCGGAACGTGCAACTTGAGCGTTGGTTACAGTTGTACGTACGCGAATTGGAATGACGCCACTGCTCGAATATCCAATGCTGGGAACTCCCTGGGCTCCGCCCCTTGGGCGCTGGAACTGAGAGCGCAGGAACTGATACAGGGTCAGATTAATCACCCGTTGTATGTGCTGGTTCGTTGCGAGAATGGCGTAGTGTTCCCTGGTTATGGCGTCGGCGCGGGTCAATGTGCGACCTCTTATGATTCCAGCACACCTACCACGAATCGACCACCCCAAGGTGCGCTGATATTTCTCGACTACACACCAACACAAATCAACGCCATGGCCATTCCCGCATGGAAGAAGGGGATTCTCCTTGCGATGTCGACCTACGGCGCATACGTTGGTGACACGGGCGGTGCTGGCAAGCTAGGCGGGCTTGCGCTCCGCGCCGAGGGCAGTCAAGCGTACTTTTTCCATGGAGTGACCTGGCCGATCCCGGCGTTTGCAGCTGCTAACAATGTCCCAACGTCAGGCGGCGGCACCCCGGGAGAAATGGGTTATATCTTCAACTGGGCGGCGGGCATTCCTACCGTGAATGGAAAGGACATTACGGGCCACATTCACATCGCTGACCCCTGTGTGGCATTAGGTCTCGCTGGGCTTAGTGGAGGGTGTGCCACATCCACGGGTACTGGTCCCACCGCGCCCACGGGCCTCACCGCAACCGTCAACTAGCAATGCCTTTACCCGATCCCGAGGTTGTGAATCACCAGGCGGGTGGCGACACGAACCAGGGAGATTCCCGCGGCCCCACGACGAGGGCCGCGCCCTGTTCAAGCTGGCCGCCCGTTAAGAAGGGGGAGAGTGTCCGTGAATGATCAAATTCGCGAACTTAAGCATTTTAAGTATGGGATCGAATAGCTCGGCCATCACGTAGGTCACGAGAAAAGAGAGGCCGTAGAATTGTGCCGGCCTTGCATCCAGCCACTGCATTACCCAACTCGTCAGCGGTTTTTGAATAGCCTGACGATTTGCCAGCCATGCCAGGGAGATTCCAATCGCACCACCTGCAAGAATGTCGGTCGGATAGTGCGCTCCGATATAGAGTCGGGGCAGGCAGATCATTGTTGTGACGTAGACGAAGGCGAACCAGCCCGCTCGCCGGCAGGCCAAGAAGATTCCGGTCGCCAAGGCGAAAAACAGCACAGCATGATCGCTGGGAAAGGAACTCGCGTTTACCCATCCGCTTGGGTCTTCGCCAATGGGCGCCCGAAACAGAAATTGCGTCTCGTTCAACGGGCGGGGACGAAAGATCAAGCGGGACAAAGTCCAGGCAATCGCCAGGGCCGGGACACTCGCAATCGTTGCTGCCAGCAAAGCTTCGCGCTTCCTCCGAACATCTTCGCTCTGAAACCATAGCCACCAGATGAGCGCGAAAACTGCTGCTCCCTTGAGCAAGTTATAGTCGCTAAGAAAGACCACACTTTGGTCGAATCTAAACGATCGTTGAGCGAACCCATTGATAAAAGACGAAATGGATAGGTCAAAGCCATTCATGCTTGCCTTCCTTGCGGCAGAGTCCAAAAAATATCAAGGTAGAACGAAAACTTCGAGCCGGACAGGAATCCCGTCAGATGAACCATCGCACACAACAACGCTATTAGCGCGCCGCCCTCCGGGTGCGACATCAGGAGAATCAGCTTGAGGTTGCTGATGTTCTTTTGAACGATATCGCTTATAACTCGACCGTTCGTCACAGGAAAGCTGTGGCTAAAGTCATTTGAAATCAGGGTGGTAGCTCATCGGTAGCCTGTTGCGGGGGCTTCTTCTTCGGGGCTCTTCTGGCGTCTGTAGCCCTGTTCAAGCATCTCATGAGAAGCAGGTCCGTTCGTGTGACTGGATATGCTTTGTGCTAAGATGCCTCGTTCAGAGGCCGAAGACTGAGGTTCTGGGTGGATCACATGTTGAGAAGAATCGTAAGAAAAGGCTTGCGAGTCGCCAACAAATGGTTGAACGAGGATCAGGATACGCTGGTGCCCAATGATGCGGAGTCCGCGTACCCGTGGCTGAACGCTCTATACATGCGCATAGTGCGCGAATTACCAAAGGGAGTTTATCCCGGCTATCTTTGGGGTGCGCTGCAAGGAGTTCGACTGGCGCAAAATTTAGGAATTGATTCCGTGTCGCTGATTGAATTCGGAGTGGCAGGCGGCCGTGGCCTGGTCGCGCTTGACCTGATCGCTGAATGCATTGAACGTCATCTTGGAGCGAAGACCACAGTCTACGGTTTCGACACCGGCATGGGATTGCCTGCTCCCAGGGACATTCGCGATTGTCCCAACTTGTTTACTGAAGGAACGTATCCCATGGATGTGGAAAAGCTCCGCAGTCGGCTTCATCGAGCTGAGCTGATTCTGGGAAATGTCGAAGAGACCGTGCCAAAATTTCTGGCCACCTACCAGCCGAAACCGATTGCGTTTGTCTCGGTCGATCTCGACCTTTATACATCGACCAAACATGCCCTGCGTATCTTCGAAGCCGATCCTCAATTTCTTTTGCCGAGGATTCATTGTTTCTTCGACGATATTCTGGGTTTTACGTATGGAGAACACAACGGAGAGCGGTTGGCGATCTCGGAGTTTAACCAGGACCACAAGACTCGAAAAGTATCTGAGATATATGGTCTGAAATACTACGTGCCAAGGCCATGCTTCAACGAACCATGG
Source organism: Terriglobia bacterium (assembly GCA_963801545.1). Taxonomy (GTDB): domain Bacteria; phylum Acidobacteriota; class Terriglobia; order Terriglobales; family Acidobacteriaceae; genus JAIQFF01. Next base: position 26,157 of record CAWDFF010000004.1, read on the forward strand.
GTCGACAAGTATCGCATGGTCCATGTCCTCGATCATGAAATGTACTGCCACAGTGATGGCTTGGCAGTTCGGCCCCGGCGAGATCTGGTCGCCTAGTGCAATGGCGGGGCTCCGCGATTGAATGCCCCTGGGAATCGCCATCGGGTCCTGGCAGCTGCGCTCGTCCGTTTTCGCACCGATTTCCGGATAGACGACAGGTAGACAGTTAAAACGGAACGGCTGTTGGGGTGCAGCGGCCCCGGGCCCCGAAAGACCTTCAGTTCCTGGAAAACCCGTCCTGGTAACCTAGCATCTCATTGAAAACTCAGCTTGAGCGAGTACGATAGTTTGCGCTATAATGGTTACGTTCGTACTCAAAAGGCATACGTTACCTGTGGGTAAGCCGAGCGAGTACGGCCCTCCCCCTGGTATTCAGTCCCCCGATAAGACTAGTGTCCAGGAGTTGTTTGTGTCGAGAATTTCCGGCGCTTTTGAAAGCCTCCGTGCTGGCTCTGCGTTTGGTGGTTTGCGCCGGTTCATCCTGCCTGCGCTGCTGTTGGCTTCGCCAGTCTCCAAGGCAGCAATCTCTTTCGTGCAGCAGAACAACTCAGTTCCAGCGACACCCCAGTCGTCGGTGTCCGTGACTTATACCGCGGCCCAAGTGGCGGGCGACACAAACATTGTTGCCGTTGGGTGGAATGACTCCACGTCATCTGCAACCTCCGTCACCGATACCCAGGGGAACGCTTACACCTTGGTCCTCGGGCCGACGCGTCAATCCGGAGTACACAGCGAGTCTATTTTCGTCGCTAAGAACGTGGTGGCCGCGGCAGCCAGCGCGAACACCGTTACGGTGTCGTTTAACACCGCCGCGCCTTACCCGGACGTGAGGATTCTGTCCTACCGGGGTTTGGACACGGTGTCACCGGTGGAAGCGGTAGCGGGTGCGACGGGCACGGGAACGGCGCTGAATTCGGGACCCGTTACCACGACGAACGCCAATGATCTGTTGTTCGGCGCCTGTTATGTGAGCACACACGTGACCGCGCCTGGAACAGGCTTTACCAGTCGCGTGATTACCACCCCGGACGGCGACCTTGCGGAAGACCAGGTGGTCACGGCGGCGGGGACGTACAGCGCGACCGCGACCATGGCTTCAGGAAATTGGGTGATGCAGTTGGTGGCATTGAAGGCGGCAGGTTCGCAGGCCGCGGCGGCGACGCCAACGTTCACTCCGGCGCCGGGCACCTATACGTCCGCCCAAACGGTGCATCTGAACGATACGACCACAGGGGCGACGATCTACTACACCACCGACGGGAGCACGCCCACGACGTCGTCGGCGGCATACAACGACACGAACCCGATCCAGGTGACGGTGAACACGACGATCAAGGCGATGGCTGCGGCCAGCGGGTTCGCCAACAGCGCAGTGGTGACAGGGACCTACACGATCGGAACTTCGGCATCGATTGCCTTTGTCCAGGGGAACTATGCGGTACCGTCAACATCTGTGTCCTCGGTCCCGGTCACCTTTACCGGGGCACAGACGGCGGGGAACACGAACATTGTCGCCATGGGATGGACGGACGCCACCTCAACCATCAATTCGGTCACCGACACCAAGGGCAACACCTACAGTCTGGCCATCGGTCCCACGCGGCAAAGCGGGCTTCAAAGTCTGGCCATTTACGTAGCCAGCAACATTGCAGCGGCTACGGCGGGAAGCAACACCGTGACTGTAGCGTTCAGCGCGGCCGTGCCCTGGGCGGATGTTCGGGTGCTCGAGTACAGCGGGCTGGCCTCGTCCAATCCGCTGGATGGCACGGTGGGAGCGGTAGGGACCGGCACGACGAGCAACTCCGGAACGCTGACCACCAGCAATGCCAATGATCTGCTATTCGCGGCGAACTATGTGACTTCCCATACCAGCGCCGCGGGAACCGGTTTCACTAGCCGCATGATCACTCCGGACGGAGACATTGCCGAGGATCAGGTGGTTAGCACCGCGGGAAGCTACAGCGCGACCGCGCCGATGACGTCCGGGAGCTGGGTGATGCAGTTGATCGCCTTGAAAGGCGGCAGCGGTGGCGGACTGGGCGCCGCGGCTACACCCACCTTCAATCCTGCTCCGGGAACCTACGCTACGGCCCAGACAGTTCATCTGCTGGATGCGACTCAAGGGGCTACAATTTATTACACGCTCAATGACGGTACACCCACGACCTCGTCGGCGGTGTACAACGACGCGACACCAATTCAGGTAAGTGCGAACACAACGATTCGAGCGATGGCAGCCGCCAGCGGGTTCGCCAACAGCTCTGTGGCCACGGGAGCCTACACGATTCAGCAGGCGAGCGACGGCCACACCGACCTTCAGCCCGGCGCCGGGCGTATATGCTTCGGCACAAACGGTGCATCTCCAGGATGCCACCTCCGGGGCGACGATCTACTACACGCTAAACGGGACTACGCCGACGACGTCCTCCCCGGTCTACAACGATGCCTCACCCATTCAAGTAACCACCAGCACAACTATCATGGCGATGGCCGCAGCCTCCGGTTCCGCCAACAGCGCTGTGGCTACAGGAACCTATTCCATCGGGGCCTCGGTACAGATAGCGTTCGTGCAAATGAACTACGCCGTGCCGTCAACGCCGCAAACCTCGGTTTCGGCCACTTATACCGCCTCGCAAGTAGCAGGGGATACCAACATCGTAGCCATCGGCTGGACCAGCACTACAACCTCAGTGACGTCGGTGACGGACACGAAAGGAAATGCCTACAGCTTGGCCGTGGGACCGACGATCCTGAGCGGGGTTCAGAGCCAGGTTATTTACATTGCCAAGAACATCGCAGCGGCGGCGGCGGGCGCGAACAGCGTTACCGTTAAGTTTAGCGCTTCGTCGCCGTTCCCGGATGTTCGCATTCTGGAGTACAGAGGTTTGGACCCGGTGTCGCCCCTGGAAAGCACGGCAGGAGCGTCTGGTACCAGTGCGACCAGCAGCTCCGGCCCTCTGACTACCACGAACGCCTACGATTTGATCTTTGCTGCCAATTACGTGACCACCAGCACCAATAACGCCGGAAATGGCTTCATAAGCCGCGTCATAACCAATCCCGACGGGGACTTGGCCGAAGATCAGATCGTGACCGCACCGGGCACTTACACAGGCACAGCGCAACTAACCAGCAGCGGCGGCTGGATCATGCAGACGATCGCGTTGCGTGGAGCGGGACCGCCTCCTTCGACGGATCCATCGGTGGTGGGGCAATGGAGTTCGATCACCAGTTGGCCCATTCTGGCCATCCACGTGACCCTCATGCCGACCGGCAAAGTGTTTGCGTATGGCCACGATGCCACCAACAACACCACCCTGGGCACGATCTGGGACCCGAACTCAAATAGTTTCCAGACGACGTCATTCAGCGGTGCCGACCTGTTCTGCGCCGGACACGGTCTTCTGCCCGATGGAAGAGTATTCATCGCCGGCGGACACAACATGCAGGACTACTTCGGCCTCAAGAACGGAACGATATTTAATCCGACAACCCTGGCTTGGTCGTCCGTGCCTGCCATGTCGTTTGCCCGCTGGTACCCAACCGTCACGGCATTGCCGGATGGCCGGATGCTGGTCAGTTCGGGAGCGATCAACTGTGAGGGCTGCAATGCAACCGTTCCGGAGATTTACGATCCCAAGGCGAACTCCTGGACCCAGCTGAGCAGCGCTGCCCTGAACATTCCGATCTATCCGCACATGTTCGTGCTGCCGGATGGGCGTGTGCTCAACACGGGATCGTATGAACTGCCGGTGCCGACCCGCGCGCTGAATATCAGTACCCAGAGCTGGACCACGATTGATGCCACGGTGCTGGACGCGGGCAGCGCGGTGATGTACGCGCCCGGCAAGATCCTGAAAACGGGGACGTCCGCGAACTCGGCTGCGCCTTACAAGAACTCAGCAGCCACTGCGTATGTAATCGATATGACGCAAGGTTCTCCGGCGTGGCGCGCGGTTAATCCCATGGCGCTGGCACGTACGTATCACAACTCGACTGTCCTGCCGGACGGCAACGTTTTGATCACGGGGGGAGAAGGGACGACCAATCCGGCCGATCAGTCGACGGCGGCTTACGCAGCCGAAATGTGGTCGCCGGCGACGGAGAACTTCACCACCATGGCGTCCATGCAGATTGCGCGGGTTTACCATTCGACCGCGCTGCTTTTGCCGGATGGGCGTGTGCTGGTGAGCGGCAGCGGAGAATTCGGGGGTGGCAGCATCAATCAGCTGAATGCCGAAATCTATTCGCCGCCTTACTTGTTCAAAGGGGCGCGCCCGACGGTGACTTCGAGCCCGAGCGCGTTGAGCTATGGTTCGCAATTCACGGTGCAGACACCCAATGCGGCGAATATTTCTTCGGTGGCGCTGCTGCGGCTGGGCTCGGTCACCCATGCTTTTAATGAGAACCAGCGGTATATCCCGCTCTCGTTCACTGCATCCACCGGAAGTCTGAATGTACAAGCGCCGGCGAACGCAAATATTGCGCCGCCGGGATACTACATGCTCTTCCTGGTAAACGGCAACGGCGTACCGTCGGTTGGTGTTTTCACACAGTTCCCGGCGCCCTAAATGCCGCGCGAGGAGTACCTGGCGGGTATTGGAGTGTGTATTGAATAGGACGAGTTCGCAGAAATCTGTGTGCGCTTCGTTTGCACGGCTAATGCGAACCCTAAAGATATGAAATTCCCTAAGGTTCTGGGTGTGGCGCCGTTAACCCTTCTGCATTCCGCGTGCGCGGCACTGCGGAAATACCCGCGCCAGTGGTTGACCCCACGTGTCTTTATCGTGGGCCTGTTGGTGTCTGTAGCACTTTGCCTCTCCGTCGTTGCGGAGTCCCAGAGGCCTGCACTAATTACTTCCCTGAAAGTCGACCTGCTGCCGGATAAAATTATGGTTTATTTCGAAGCAGACCGCACGCTTTCAATTCAGGCCACAGTTCTGACCCACCCGGACCGAATTGTGTTGGACGCTGCAGGCGCGCTTTTCAAAATAGAGAAACCCGTGATTAGTATCAATACCGGTCCGGTGAAATCGGTGCGTATTGGGCTGTTACAGTCGCAACCTCCGGTTACAAGAATTGTCGTCGACACGTTTGTCCCGCTCGCATATGCTCTTCGCACTGCGGGGAAGTCAGCCTTCTTGGACATCCCTTTGCAGCCTATGCATCAAACCCCGGTTGTAGCTGTGGCCGTGCCTCCGGTACCGCCGAATGTCATCTATGAACGGGGACTCCTCACTATAGTGGCAGAAAATTGTAGCCTGGCTGAGATCCTCAACGCTGTGCACTTCCGAATCGGGGGCATGACCGAGTTTCCTGCCAGTGCGGCGAACGAACGGGCTACGGTCAAGCTTGGTCCGGCGCCCCCGGCGACCGTACTGGCGGCCCTTTTGCTGGGATCACCTTTCGACTATGTAATCGTCGGCTCGGAGCAACCCGAGGGAATTCAAGTTTTCCTTTCAGAGAAGACCGGCGGTGCAGACAGCCCAGCCCCGGTTGCGGCAGTTGCATCGGTCGCGGGCATTCCCACTACCAACGACTCGGCCGGGTCTGCGGTGTCTGGCTTGATCGAAGCTGCTGCTGCGCCGAGTGACGGCACGCAGTTCTTGATCAACCAAGCGGCGATTCCGTCCGTGGCCGGCGAGAACGCATTCTCGGCTGAAGGCGGCGCACCGACCTCCCCCGATGCTCAACCCAGGAGCGCACGACCGTCGCGAGAGACTCCGCGAGTTCCCCCTCCCGGTAAGGGGCGGGTAGCAAACACACCGTGATGTGGTTCCGGGCGAAGACCTCATAGTGGCCTCGTCCTCCGTGTCAAGAGGTGGCTGTAAGTTGTTAAAACTACAATAAGTTGATAGTTAAGATCCCGAGCTCCAGCGTGAACAACGATCGCGTTCAAGACCAACAAGAATGCTCCGAAACTGGTGCACTCTTGTGTATAATCGAGTGCCGGTAAGCATTGGTGAGGATGGAAATTTCCGGATAAAGCTGGAAAGGCTTTCTGCACGGTGGGCCGTAAAAAGTCCAATTCGTGCCTCTCCCAGAAAAGGATTCTAGACCCATGCAACACTTTCACCCAGGCGTCTTAGCAGTTCGTCTAGCCAAAAAAAATCCATTCATAACCAAGCTGACTCTGGGAGCGATGGCAAGGTCATACCTCGCTCTTCATCGTAAACAACATCGAATCTTCAACCATTTGGCCGGAGCGGTTGGCTACTTGGTGCGGGTGAAGGCCAAATTGGGTAATGGCATGAAGATCAATGTTGTGTGGAACGACATCGGCGGGTATGAGATTTGGCGTACCGGATGGTATGAGCCTTCTACCGTGAGGGCGGTGGCTGGCCTGCTCCAGCCCGGCATGACCTTCTTTGATGTGGGAGCAAATGTGGGGCAATACACACTGCTCGCCAGCGGACTGAACTGCACTGTCCACAGCTTCGAACCGGCGCCGGTTATCTTCCAGCTCCTGGCTGACAACGTCAAGCCTTTGGCGCAATCAGTGCAAGTCAACCAGTCTGCCCTTAGTGATGTAGAAGAGCCAGTCACCTTGTATATGGCGCAGCCCGGGGACTTGGGATCGACCTCGTTGACCAAGCAATACTGCGCTTCTGGCCAGACCGTAGAGGTTCCATGCACGACCATCGACAACTATATGAGCAAACACGCAATCTCCCGGGTAGACGTGCTGAAGATCGATGTGGAAGGAGCGGAAAGTGCCGTGCTGCGAGGCGCAGAAAAGCTATTGAGTGGACCGCATCGTCCCTCGATTGTCATCGAGTACGAGGAAACTGCCCAGCAGCGTTTTGGAAGTTCGTGCGCCGAGCTCACTCGCTTCCTCACTGCTCACGGCTACAAACTGGAGAGAATTACGGAGCACGGCACAATCCCGTACACCCCGACAGACCCGGATGATTATTCGTTTAACATCCTGGCCAGACCGACAAACACCGTTTCCAATTCAGTCGCCGGGTAAACTCGGTCACAAGTTAATGATTCATATCTGGGCCTCCCCACGATTCGGGCTGGCCCTTTTTCTTTGTCCAGTAGGACTGGAGACCGCTACGGTAAGGTCATTACCGCCTGGTTCGAATAGGCATTTCTCGTCCCTGATCGTCCACCGCCGTCACTACGTAGTAGTACGTGGCCCCCGATTGCGCTGCTTGATCGATGTAGTTCACTCCGCCGATTGCACTTGCCAGGAGACCGTACGAACCTCCTGCAATGGACGAGCGGTACAGGCTGTAGCTGACAACATGAGTGTTGGTGCTGGCCTTCCAGGACGGCGAAACCGTGTGCTGCACCGGCGGCGAGGTTATTTCCAGGGCGACGGTGACGGACTTTGTAGTTCCGCCTCCGGTCAGAGTGGCGTATCTGAATCGCGCGACCGTACCCGCAAGTGATAAGCCGTCCCCGGTACCAGGCCGCTCAGCGACACGGCATGGGCCGTGACGGCAGTTGGGGCCAGGGAAGTGGTGCTGCCGTATGCATTGGTCGGCCCGTATTCGATCTGCGAATCAGATCGCACCGCCGTATTCCAGCTTACGTTGGCCCCGTTTCCACCACTTGGGCTGACGTTCACTCCACTGATCCAGGTCGTCGAGCCGGTTGAAGGAGCGAACAGCACATCCACCCAGTAACTGCTCGACAAACAACAGAAACTCGTCGGCATGGTGGTTGATTGCGGGCCATAAGTGTACACGCCGGCATTGATAGGAGCGTGCAGTGGCGGAACGTCCTTCGGCTGGGCGAACACAGCGGAGTCGAAGGAATTGTGACCATAGGGGGCGAAGTATCCGCAGGTGAATGTTTGCTTGGCGGCGATCGGTACCGGAGATGAGAATCGAACCGATTGCTTCCCCGAAGCCGTCTCTGCGGTTGCTTGCTGGGTGGCCAATAACTTGCCCGCCGAGTCCCACAGCATCACCACGTGGACGCCAATATTGCCTGGTGATTTGTAGAAACTGCAGCCGAGAACCTGTCCCGGCACGTCAGAAAACATTTTCACGCCCAGCAAAACAGGAGCGGAATTGCCTCCGTCAATGACGGTTGGCGTGCTGTTCCCGAGAAGATTCACGACGGTTTGTGCGGACAGCGGAACCCCCCCGGCGACAAGGATGGCGAGAAGGAGCAAGGCAGGGATGAATGGCCAAGGCGCGGATGTTCGCGGCTGGGGCGCCATGCCGGACGTTGCGACCGTTATGGGCGACCGGAAGAACTGACTTGATTGTTCTTCTCCGTGCAGGAAATCGAAAGGCGACTGCGGGCGATTGACGTCGTTCATACCTGTGCAATCGTCAAAAACCTGAAGTCACTTAGACAAAAACGTCGCGGCGGCAAAACCGAAGGCCAGCAGCGTCTGCGCAACAAAATACTCGGAGATGGCGCTCGGACGTGTACTTCTGCGGCGCAACGAGGCGTGCATCTGGTTAAGAATGACTTTGCGGATCAAGCACGGCAGTCTCTCAGCAACCGATCCACGAAGTTGGATGGTGTCCGCTCAGTGTTTCGGGGACGTCACGCATCGAATCGGTCGACCCGAATTGGAGAAAGCCGCCGGGCCCCGTGGACGAGGCCCAGATTCGGCGGGATGCTGGAGTTCGCTAATGCACCGCAACGGTGACGGGAACGGTATGGGTCAAGGATCCTGACGTGGCTGAGACCGTGACCGTATAATTTCCGGCCGGCGTACCGGGTTGACCGTTGCCGCCGCCGGGGGGAGACCCACCTCCGCAGGCCCCCAGGAAGATGAGCCCCGAGATCAACAGAAACAGAAGCAGCAGACCCAGCAATTTCTTGCGGCGTGAGGTGAAGCCTGTTCCTAGCAGCGCCAGCCCGCTTATCGGCAGCCACATCGCATAGAAGACGCCGCGCCACCTCGGCCCAACCGATGCGCTCGTGGCGGGGGTGGTGTTGACCGTCAGCGTGGATGTGCCCGAACCTCCAGCCACCGAACTTGGGTTGAATGAGCATGTGGGCCCACGGTTGGCGGCCGGGGCGATGCTGCAAGTCAAGTTCACGCTGCTATTGAAACCGTTTTGCGGAGCGATGGTAATCGTGGAGGTGGCCGATGCCCCGGCAGCGATCGTAGCGGGCGAAAACGCCGATGCCACAACCGTGAAATCCGGAGGCCCGGTAATCGTGAGGCTGAGGGAAGCATTGTGACTCACCGCACCCGCAGTTCCGGTCACAGTGATGTTGAAAGCGCCGGGCGGTGTAGTCGCGGCGGTGTTGACTGTCAGCACGGACGTGCCGGAACCGTTGGGCACCGGAGTGGGATTGAACGAGCAGGTGGGCGGCGGTAGTAACCACCGGTGTGATGCTGCAGGTCAGGGCCACAGCATCGGTGAAACCGTTAAGCGGAGCGACGGTGATGGTAGAAGTCGCCGCCGCGCCCTGCACAACAGTGGCCGGGGCCAGCGCCGCTGCTGAGATCGTGAAGTCTGGCGCCGGGTTGACGGTCAGGCTGATCGGGATACTGTGGGTTAGCAACCCGGAAGTTCCGGTGACTGTCACATTAGCGACTCCCGCCACGGCCGCGGCGGTCGTGCTGATGGTGAGCGTGGATGTGCCCGGCGAGCCGCCCGGCGTCACAGAACTCGGGACAAAGGCACAGGTTGCACCTGTCGGTAGACCAGCGGAGCAGGTCAATGAGACTGCGCTGTTGAAACCATTCACCGCGGTCGCTGAGATCGCGTAGGTGACCGAATTGCCGGCGGTGACCGTCCTGCTGGTTGGATTGGCGCCCAAAGTGAAGTCTGGTACTGGAGGCGGCGGCAGTTTGAAAGCGACGGATTGCATTACCCAATTGTCGCTGGTTGAGAGTGGCGCGGTGGCTTCACAACTACCGGCCACCGACGTTATCTGATGCTGAGCGTTGCCGCCCGTCGGCCGCGTAAGCGCCAGGAGAGTAAACCCGGTGCCAGCGTCGGTAATATTGGTCCCTACGGTGCCACCGGCGACGATCAACTCTACCGCCGTTGTAGTAGTGCAAGCGCCGCTGTCGGCCAGGAGACCGGAACCCGCGTTGCCGGTTGCCGTGTCCAGTGGGCTGTTGGTATCCAGGCCGCTGTATTCCAGTACCCGGACGTCGGGAAACTGTGCCGCCTGGCTGAATGTCACCGTGATCTGGTTGGGAGTAGCACTGTCACCCGCAATGTTCTTCGCATAATAGACAACTTCGCTCAGACCTGTGCCGACCACGGGAGCGAGCGCCGCGACATACGTATTATTTTCAGTGTCGATGACTGAGGAGACCGTAGCTGTGGTATCGGCCCATCCGATGATGACAACGTTCAGGTGGCCGGCGGACTGCAGGCTGGGCATCAGCACCGGAATGCTTGTCGAAGCTACGCCCGTGGCGGTGCCACCACGTTGAATATAGTTGATCGGTCCAGAGCCCAATGCGAAGGTGAAACCGCCCGGGCGGGTGACCGTGCCGCCGTCCGGATTCTTTACCGTTACGTCAACCGTTCCTGCCGGAAACCCGGGCGTGTTCGCAATGATCGTCGCATTGTCCGGTACCGTGACATTTCCGGCGGGCAAATCGCCGACCGTAACCTTCGCTCCCACCTGAAAATTAGTCCCAGTGATGGTTATCGTCGAGCCATTCGTCGTCCCCGCCGCAGGCGTGATCGCGGTGATTGTCGGCGTCACATCGGTGTAGGTGTACGCCCCCACGGCCGAGCCCAGCTTGCCATCCACATTCACGACGGTAACGTCTTTCAAGCCGACCGTATCAGCCGGCGTCAGGCAGGTGATCGTCGTCCCTGCTGATTCGACGCAGTTCAATGCCGAGATCCCGTTAGGGGCGGTGCCGAACAAGACCACCGCGCCGGGCTGGAAATCGGTGCCCGTGACCGTCACGCTGGTGCCACCAATGTTGGGTCCTGTAATGGGAGCGATCGAGGCAACGGCCGGAGAGTTCGTGTACGTAACCCCGGTAGTGCTGAACGCCGCCATCTGCATGACCCATGCACCGGTCGCCAAAGGAGCGGTGGCGTTGTAGGTGCCGGCGGCCTCAGCAGCGTTGGAATCCTCAACGAGGTCACCGAAGGGGTTGGTGATCGCGCGCAAGGTAAAGCCGGTTCCGGCTGCGGTGAAATGAGTCGAAGTTGTACCGGCGCCCACGATCAGACTGGTGGTGCTGGTGACCGCGTTCCCGCTGTCCGCCAAAGCGGAAACGTCGGAATTCCCCGTCCAATTGTCCAGGGGCGCGGTAGTACTTAGCCCGCTGTATTCCAGGATGCGGACGTCCGGAAAGCTTGCAGTTTGATTGAAATTCACCGTAACCGTCGGCGTGCCATTGGCAGGCAGCACAATGTTCCGGGCGTAGTAGATCGCTTGCGACACGCCACTGCCCGCATTCGTGCCTGCGAGCACGTAAGTGTTTGTGTTGTCATCCGCCACCGATGTTACCGAGGATGCGGTATCGGCCCAACCTACAACCACCACGTTCAAGTTACCCGCGGTTTCTGCGTTGGCATAGGTCACGCTTACCGAAGCGGCGGAAGCCGCTGTGGTGTTGTGATTTTCCTGAACAAAGGCTTGGCCCAGCGACAGCGTGGGCAGAAACAGCAAACCAGTCAGAAGAAAAATATTACGGAAGATCGTAGCAAGGCGAGGAAAGGTCACCGACAAAGTGGATAGCATACCTCCAAATCTAAGCGATTGATGGGTCCGTGGGAATGGCTCGAAAGAGCCGCCCACTTATCCGCAGGCCGGCTGGCGAACGGGGTAGAGTTCGCTCTCGGATTAGAAGTGTGGGTAAAGACCGCGCGAGTCCAGCGCGCGTCCATCAGACCCTGCCACTCTTCATTTCAAAACTCGATTTTCCATCGGCGACGACGCTCGACCGTTTCTTTGCCGAGAGCAAGCAATAGCGCAGTGTTACTCCGCTGGACCGCCGGAGCGGCTGTCCCCACAGTTCGTGGGGTTCCACGTGTGGTCGGTGGCTGATCCAATCCTGTATCATGGATTTTAGTGGCCACCTACCTCATTACGGGCGTTGCAGGCTTCATCGGCTCTACCCTGGCGGGAGCCATCCTAGCGCAGGGCGGACGGGTGCGGGGGTTCGACAATTTTTCCACAGGCAAACGCGAGAACCTGACGGACATTTTGGGCAAGATCGATCTCCACGAGGGAGATCTGATCGATCTCGACGCCGTTCACCGCGCCTGCCGCGGGGTGGACTATGTGCTGCACGAAGCAGCCATTCCGTCGGTACCAAAATCGGTTCTGGATCCGATCGGCAGCAATCGCGCCAACCTTGATTGCACCTTGAATCTCCTGGTCGCTGCCCGTGACGCGAAAGTTAAGCGTGTGGTCTTCGCAGCGTCTTCCGCTGCTTATGGCGATACTCCGACCTTGCCTAAACGGGAACAAATGTTGCCTGATCCGATTTCGCCTTATGCCGTGGCCAAACTGGCCAGCGAATATTATCTGGCTTCCTTTTTCCGGTGTTATGGCCTGGAGACGGTGAGCTTGCGATATTTCAACGTCTTCGGTCCGCGCCAGGATCCGACCTCGCCCTACTCCGGAGTGCTGGCCAAGTTCATCACTCAGATGCTCAGCGGGGAACAGCCAACCATCTTTGGGGATGGCAGCCAGAGTCGCGACTTCACCTACGTGGACAACGTGGTCCAGGCGAACCTGCTGGCGTGCGAGGCGCGGGGGCAAGACGTTGCCGGGCGCATGTTCAACGTGGCCACCGGCCGCAGCATCGATTTGAACGAAACGTTCCACCTGCTCAAGCAATTGATTGGATATTCCGGTGATGTGAAATATGAGCCAGGCCGCGCCGGGGATGTAAAGCATTCTCTGGCTGATATCTCAGAGGCAAAACAGTATCTCGGGTACAAACCCACGGTGGACTTCGAAACAGGTCTCGGCCGCACCATCGAATGGTACCGCAGCAGTGAACTGGAACTGCAAGTTGCCAAGCCGTAGCCTGTCGCGGATCACGTTAGTCTGAATGACGTAGAGGACGTTTCACTCGGCCTCTCCCGCTTTTCTAATATCCCGATTAGTCACGCGGTTCATTCTCACCAGAGCCCACCCGGGTGACGGTTCCACGATTCTCGACTTTCAGGTTGCGGACCACAGGTACGTCCGAGTGAGAAGTAGTTGGTGCCTTCGGCTCTCACGGCTTCGGGCAGACCGGGCTAGCTCTGGAATGCGGATTTCGGCTGGCCAAGGCTCACCCCTGAGCGCCGGTCAAATCAGGACGTGGCTACAGCGGTCGATATCTGCAGATACAGGAGACGAACTGGGGCATGTCATTGTTCTCGACGCGGCGAAAATTCTTGCAGATGGGTGCGGCGGGGGCCGCAGTGGGTGCTCTAACCATCGCTGGCGATGGCACGATCCTGGAAGCAAACCGGCCGCAACTGACCTCGATCGACGTCTCCATATCTCGTTTGCCCGAATCGTGGGACGGCTTGCGGATCGCGCAACTGAGCGATTTTCACTACGATGATTATTTTTCTGTCGTGCCACTGCGTAAAGCTATCAGTATCGTCAATGGCTTGCAGGCGGACCTGGTCGTGTTGACTGGCGACTTCGTCACCGCGCCTTGGGGCAGGTCTCACCGTTCCAGCGTAGCCCAAGCGGCGAGGCCGATCGAACCTTGCGCCCAGTTGCTCGGCCAGCTACGCGCGGGTTTAGGGGTTCTCGCGGTTCTCGGAAATCATGACTTGGATACAAGCCCGCTCCACATCACCGATGTTCTCAAGTCCCACGCTATTCCAGTTTTGCGAAACCGTTGCGTTTCCTTCGAGCGTGAGGGCAAAAGGCTCTGGCTCTCCGGAGTGGATGATATTCTGGCAGGAAAACCCGACCTCAATTTGGCTTTGAGAGGAATCCCGCCGACCGAGCCGGTTGTTCTGCTGGCTCATGAGCCAGACTGGGCGGACTACGTGTCTCGTTATCCCGTAGACCTGCAACTCTCGGGACACTCCCATGGCGGCCAGATTCGCATCCCCTTCATCGGCGCCCCCTATCTGCCGGAGCTCGCGCGCAAATACCCTCGGGGACTAAGGCGGATCGGCGCGCTTGCCCTGTACACCAATGTCGGCATTGGAACGATCCGGATAGCAATGCGCCTGAACTGTCCTCCGGAAATCACCCTGATTACGCTACGAGCGGCCCGGGTAGAGGACCGCATGCCAGGTCAAACACCCGATCGATCTCCAGCGGCACGATGAGGCGTCGAGAGTCATACAGCTGCTATGCCGGGTGGCAGCCCATTCAATTTTCTGAATTTGTTTGTTTGGAAGCTACAGACGGCCGCGAGGGGAAACAGCGCCTCGAGTCCGTCCGGGGTCGAACATGCTCCTCAGTTCAGCGGGTCGGTGGCGTTTGGAGGAGTGGTTGCTTTGACGGTCTCACTCGATTTTTCATCTTGTTTCTCTAACTTGCGCTCCTCCGCTCTCAAGGCCGATACCTGGAGGCGAAGCTCTGATTCTTCAGTGTTGCCGGTTGGCCGCGGGCCAGCCCTTTTCGTGACCGACCCTGACTTCGTCAGGTGTTGATCCCGAGATCGGTTGCCGGAAGCTGAAGCAGTCTGCCCGAGCGACGGTTGCGCACCCGCTTGAGTCAAAGTCATGAAGACGAGTTCGAGGCGGTTGGAAACGCCCAGCTTGTCATATACACGAAAAAGATAATTCTTGATGGTGTGCTGGCTCAGACCCAGGCGCTCGGCAATTTCACGATTGGTGAGTCCTTCGGCCAAGCTGCGAACCACGTCCATTTCCCGCTTGGAAAGCAGACTCAGACCATTGGCATCGACCGCGCGAACCACGGGAGAAGTCGCCAGCGCCTCTACCGCATAAGACATCTGCTGGCTGTTGGCCCAGATCTGTCCCTCGTACACGCTTCGGATGCATTTGGAGAGAGTCTCCACGGAATCGTGCCGGCTGAAGATACCCCTGGCGCCGGCGCGAAAGGCCTGCAGGACGGTGTCTTTCTTGGAGGAGTCGAGCAACATGATGGCGAGAATACCCGGATCGGACGCGCGCAACTGCCGCAACAGCTCGAATCCGCGGAGAGGCTCCTCGTCGAGATTGGAACTGAGCACCACCACATTCACTTTGTGGAGTGTTACTGTTTCAACCAGGTCACGGGATCGAGCGGGCGGAGCGACGACTTCCAGTTGGCGGTCGCGTCCCAATGCGTCAGCCAGGAGCTGAGTATGAATCCGAGTATCGTCGGCAACCAGCACGCGAATCACTTTCCCCCCGGAATTGTCAGTGAGTTGCATGATTCCTTTCAGCAGGTTTTAGAGTCGACCGCTTCCATCCTTGTGATCGAATTAGTTGACGGTGGCTGAGAACAAATGCTTCACCGGGGAGAATATTTTCTCCAAGGTAGGTAGGGGAGGAGAAAGCCACTGTTTGCGTGGGAGACCACGCAACATGATGCCGATAAAACAGCATCAGTGGGCGCTGCGCGAAGTTTAGCGTAAATCCGCCCAGTGAAGCAATGGAAGAGTTGAACGGCTTTGCAACATTAGCGGAACGCCCAGAGATGCAATCTCATTGTGATATAATAGGGATTGTTGGATCTGGATAGCTCTTGGAACAGGCTTGAAACTCATCGTTGGAATGTGCAACATAAACATCGTATTATCATTAATATGCATAGGTAGCGTCAAACTCGATCCTCAATAGACGAGGTTCTGGGAACGATGGCTCTTATAGAGCCTATATTCTCTAGTCGTTTATTCCTATAGCGTAGGTACTATAGTGTGTATAGTCAAGAGACTAACTTCGCCGAGTGGACGTGCCTCTTGCAGAGGCTTGCATCTCCTAGTAATCTCGAACAGTCGAACACGGGCAGTGTCCGATTGGGTCCTCCCCCCTGTTGTGCTCCTGAAAATAATCTGCGTCTTTTTGGGGTCAAGCTGTCATGTGACTCAGAGGGCGAAGCTATAAGCGGCGGCAATCACATCTGGGACTTCTGACGTCCATGATCAAGCAGGAATCAGCAAACTGGTACGCAGTGCAGACCCGGGCTCGAAACGAGAAAGTGATTTCCGAACGGTTTCAGGAACAAGGCTTGACCACTTTTCTTCCGTCTGGTCACCGAGATACGTCGTTGGAGTGACCGCAAGAAAAAAGTAGAACTGCCCTTATTCAGTTGTTACGTTTTCGTCAAGCTGGTGGTCAGCAACAACGAAGAGCGAATGCGCGTGTATCGCACCAATGGAGTGTTCGGTATCGTCAGCATGCGCGGGCGAAGCGATTCCCATCCCGGAAGAACAGATTGATGCTCTGCGCGCGGTGGCTGACACAGCAGGTTCCATGGTCGGCGCATCCGTTTCTGAAAATCGGACAGCGAGTGCGCGTCCGTGGCGGCTCCCTGGAAGGTGTTGAAGGCGTGCTGCTTTCCGTCGATGGAGACCGCACTCTGATTATCTCGGTCGATGCGATCCAACGATCTCTGGCGGTGCGCGTAGAAGGATACGATGTTGAAGCGCTTTAAGAACTGACCTCTAAGCTGCCCCCTCTGTTGGAAGTTCTGCTGTAAGGCAGTCCCCCTCTGGCCGGAACCTCTATGGATTGCGCCCAAATTTTATTCGTCAGCAAGGCAAGCTCTGTCCTTGATCTGCCTTGGACCGGCGGCGATAGCCACGCCTGGCAGTTGGAAATCGCCGGTAGTGGCTGGGAAGCGCTGGAGCGCGTCCATGCCGGACCTGGTCCGGACCTGGTCCTGCTCGATCTGACAGCAGACGACTCCGATGGCCTTGCACACGCTACGCTGGCTGCGCCGGGTCCGCCCGGATCTTCCCGTGCTGGTGCTGGCCAGTTCCGAGGACCCCCAGCAGAAGCTGGAAGCGCATTCGCCTCGGCGCACAGGACTTCATGATCCGGCCGCTTCAGCCAGAGCAGCTCGATAATGCGATTCGGCGTTCCCTCTTCTGCTCCACGGACAGCGGCGAAAGCGAAACCGTGAGCGACGAGATTGAGCACATCGGTGACGACATGTTTTTTCGTGGCTGCCAGCCCCACCATGCGCAAACTGCGCGCCCAGGCGGAACTGCTGGCACAAGTGAGCGCGCCTGTTCTTATCCTGGGAGAGCACGGTAGCGGCAAGGAGCTGGCGGCACGCCTTATTCACAAGCTGTCGGTCCGGTCTGGTTTTCGGTTCCTGAAGGTGAATTGCGCGACCTTGCCCGGGGATGTGCTGGAGAGCGAGATCTTCGGAGTGGCGAACGGCAATGGACGGACCAAGCCCAGCAAGCTCGAACTTTGCCAGCGCGGTACGCTGTTTCTGGATGAGATCACGGAAATGCCGATGAGCCTGCAGGCCAAGCTGCTGCAGGCCTTGCGGGACGGATATTTTGTCAGACTGGGTGGCCAGAGCCGCATCGAGATGGATGTTCGGATACTGGCTGCTACCCAGGTCAACATTGAACAGGCGATTGCCGACCGTAGACTGCGGGAAGACCTTTACTACCGCCTGAGCGCATTCACCGTGCATGTGCCCGCCTTGCGGCAGCGCAAAGAGGAGATCCCTCTGTTGCTGGGTTATTTCATGAACCAGCTGGCTCGGCGTTACAGCCTGCCGGCCCGAATCTTTTCGGCCGCTGCGCTCGATGCTTGTCAGCGCCATTCCTGGCCGGGAAATCTCAGCGAACTGGAGAGATTTGTGAAGCGCTACCTGGTGATGGGAGACGGCAGGTCTGGACTTGGGACGCGCCGAACGAGACAGCGATATGGCATTCTGGAACTCTTACCTGCCGCAGAGCGAAGAACAGGCACGATTGACGGATCGAACCGGCCGAACATCAACAGGGTATTTCCGGCCTAAAATCATTGGTCCAGAGCGTAAAGGGAGAGACCGAGCGGAATGCGATCTCTACCGCGCTCGAGCAGGCCGGCTGGAACCGGAAAGCGGCGGCACGGCTGCTGAAAGTCAGTTACCGGACGTTGCTGTACAAGATCGAGCAATACCATATGAGTCCTCCCTCCAGCGACTTCTCCGGTTACGGCAACGGCGGGTCACTGCGGGAACGTCACCTTCCAAAGAGAATAGAAATCAGCCAGCCCGAGGGAGCATCTGGGCATCTAGATTGAGAGCTCAGTACATCTCGGAGGGAATAGAATAAAGGTCGGCAAGATGTGGGCTGGATTTGGTTGCAGCCTGCTTGTTCTGAAAAGCCGGCTGATCGCGTTTCAAAGTTCACAACTGATCGACGACCAGGTGTAATCATGCGGCAATCCATAACAATCCGTTGGTTCGGTTTTACCCCTGTACTTTTGGCGCTGCTCGTAATGTTCACGAACCAGCGGGACCATGGCTCAGACCACCGCGTCGGTAACCCCGCCCCCACCGCGGGCCGAGACACCCAGCGCGCCGCCGGAAACCGCCGGGCCGGTGCTGATGATCGGCGCGGGCGATCTCCTGAAGGTGAGCGTCTTCGGCGCGGCCGATTCCGACCAGGACGTGCGGGTCGATCCGGAAGGAAGTGCGACCCTGAACTTTATTGGTCCCGTGCACCTCGCTGGACTCACCATCAGCCAGGCGCCAAATCCTGATTGCGAAGAAGTTGGAAGAAGGTGGCTTCTACACCAAGCCTCAAGTCACGATATTTGAAAAAGAATATGCAACCCAGGGCGTTTCCGTTCTGGGCGAGGTGCAAAAACCGGGTGTGTATCAGCTTCTGGGTTCGCGGCGGCTGTTTGATGTGCTGTCAATGGCGGGCGGCACCAGTGCAAAGGCCGGGAGGCTCGTGAGCATCGCGCGCCGCGATCACCCGGAATCGCCCCGCAGCGTATCGCTGTCGAACAACGCTAACGAATCCGCCACGAGCAACGTGGAAATCTTCGCCGGCGACACCATCGTGGTATCGCGGGCGGGCGTGGTGTACGTGGTCGGGGATGTGCACAAACCCAGTGGCGTGGTCATGGACAACGGCACCGACATGACCGTCTTGCAGGCGATCGCTGTCGCCGAAGGCACTAACCCAACCGCAGCATTGAACAGATGCGAAGCTGATCCGCAAGACACCAAACGGTCCGCAAGAGTTGCCGCTGGCGCTGAAGGACATGCTGGCCTCCAAGACTCCGGACGTCCGTTTGCAAGCCGAAGACATCATTTTCGTTCCCAATAGTGCGGCCAAGAGCGCGGGCCGGCGTACCCTGGAAATGATTATTCAAACCGCATCCGGAGTGGCGATTTACGGAGCCCACCCCTAAGGCGAATGATGATCTGATGCAGATGAGCAGTTGGGCAGGGCTGAACCAGGCTGCGGGAACCGAGCTACAACAGTTAGACTTCGAGAACAGACTACCAATCGAGTGGCCGGGGAGCGTAGAGTGAGCAGAAATTTCGAATTAATGCGGCAGGCAGGCAAACGGAATTGGACGGAAATCGTCCGCTCTCACGGTTGACCCCGTTGAACATCCCGCGGCGCAACTGGCGATGGGTGCACCTGAACTGAATGATGCCAAGGCCTTTGACTGGCTGCGCGCGTTCGGAATTCTCAAGAAGCACTGGAGATTGTCCGCACTCTTTGGCGCCGTCGTCATGGTCACCGTGGCCGCGGTCACGATTTTCAGTACACCCATCTATGAAGCCACCGCACGGGTTGAAATTGACCCCTCCGGAGAAAAGTTCTCTTTGAATGGCGCCACGGGAGCGACTGACGCGGAGTATCTGGAGACTCAGTCTCAAGTGCTGCAAGGAGACAGTTTGGCGATTGGGGTCATTCGAAAGCTGCGACTCGATCAGAACCCGGCTCTGATGGGCAAGCTGAGCGCAAAAGCGTTGAAAGGGTCGAATCTTGACTCCTCCGACGCTCAGCAACTTTCTCCAGAAGAGTACATCGCCTTAAGCAACTTTAAGAGTGCGTTCAACGTCAAACGCGACACCTCCAGCCGGCTGATCCTGGTGAGCTTTACCAGTCCGGATCCCCAGCTCGCCGCCCAGGTATCCAACACCGCAGTACAGGCGTTTATCGATCAGAGCTTTCAAAACCGGCACGATGCTGTAATGAAGTCTTCGGAATGGCTCTCGCGCCAGCTGGACGACATTCGGAAAAAGATGGAAGATTCCAGCCAGGCCCTCACCCAATTTCAGCAATCCATCGGCGTTACCGATATTGACAGCAATAAGAGCACCTTCACCGAACACATGGGTGAACTCAGCCGGCAGCAGACCATGGCGCAATCGGAGAGGATTCAGCTGCAGGCGCTGCTGAAGAACGTTGACAGTCCCGATTCGCTCCCCGAGGTGCGCACCAACATTGTGGTGCAGCAACTGAGCCAGAAATTAGCGGAGTCGAAGGCTGCTCTTTCTCAAGCGCTCGTGATTTACGGCAGCAATCATCCGACGGCGAGAAAGCTGCAGAGCGAGGTGGATGAATTACAGACTCAGCTGGATATTCAGAAGAAGGCGATTGTCAATTCACTGCGCGCTAGTTACGCCGCTGCCCAGGCACGTGAAAGCATGATGGGAGCGGAAATGAAGGGGACCAGCCAGGAATTGGACAGGATGTCCAAGTACTCCACCCTAAAAAAGGAAGTGGAAGCCAACGTCGCCCTTTACAACACTCTCTATGGGAAGATCAAGGAGGCGGGAATTTCCGCAGCCTCGAAATCGGCCGATATTCAGGTCGTTGACCCGGCCCGGGTTCCGGACACTCCGATTCGCCCGCGCCCGCTCTTGAACCTGGGAGTGGGTCTGCTCGCGGCCTTGGCTGGCGGCATCGGGCTGGCTTTCCTCTGTGAGGAACTGGACAACACTTTGCGCTCCCCGGAAGATATCCGGAGATGGATTGGAAGTGCGAATGTCTCCGTCATTCCGGTCATCGCCGAAACCGACAACCCCGAGCAACGCCTGGGTTGGCCCAAGAGAATTGTGGGTCTTCTGCCGTCTCCTGCTGAGGATAGCCAGACCAACACATTCTTCCTGGAGCGACCGAACTCGCCTGAGAGTGAGGCGGTACAGGCCCTGTACGCGTCCATCATGCTGTCATGGCCTAACAATCCTCCCCAGACTCTGCTGATCGTTTCCGCCCAACCCGGAGAAGGGAAGACTACAGTTGCGTTAAACCTGTCCTATGCCTTGGCCCAACACGCCAACACCTGTCTCGTGGATGCCGACCTGCGTAAGGGCAGAGTAGCGCGCGCGTTCAGCGTCTCCACCGGCCAAGGGCTGGGGGATATCTTGACCGGGGATGGGACGCTGGAGAACTCCTTGCTGGAGATTCCCGGGATGAGCAATCTATCCATCTTGCCGGCGGGCCGGTCCAAGGGTAATTTTGGCCAACTGATCTGCTCCGAAAAAATGGAGCAGGTTCTGGGCGGGCTGCGCGAACGCTTCGGCTTCGTGGTCATCGATTCCGCTCCGATCCTTCCGTTTGTCGATGGGCGGGCGCTGTCGACCCTGGTAGACGCTGTGGTCCTGGTGGGAAGAGCTGGAGTGACCACACGTCAGGCGATGCGCCGCAGCGTTGAGTTGATCTCGGAAGTTCACGGAGCGCCGATTCTCCAGGTCGTGCTGAATGGAGCTGACTTGGGCGCGGCCGACTACAAGTACTATCGCTACGGGTACGGCGACTACTCGACGAAGAAATAATCCAACACCATCTACTGCAAGCCGGTGGTGCGGCTGCGGACGGTCCGCAGGAAACGCATCAGCCGGGAAAAACAAGCTACCCTCCCCCTTAAATATGTAAGTTGCCGACGTTGCCGGCTGACGTCGCTGATGCTGATTCAAGTCCAGGAGGACGAACCTACTACTACCCATGCCACAATCAATGACAACCGACAAGAAACCCATTCCCTCGGCGAGCGCGTCCGGCAAAGCGGCTCCAGCGCTGCTGTTCCCGTTCCTGGATCTTAAAGCGCAGCACGTCACCATCCGGGAGGAGGTTCTCGAGGCCGTGCACCGCGTTCTGGAATCACAACACTTCATCCTCGGACCCGAGGTGGAAGGTTTGGAGAAGGAAGTCGCGAAGTTGGCGAACTGCGAGTTCGCCGTCGGCTGCGCCTCCGGGTCGGATGCCCTGCTGCTGTCGCTGATGGCGCTCGAGGTTGATCAGGATGACGAAGTGGTCACCGTTCCGTTTACCTTCAGTGCGACCGCCGGCATGATTGCTCGCCAGAAAGCTCGGCCGGTATTCGTGGATATCGATCCGCGCACCTACAACCTGGACACCACCCAACTGGAGGCCGCTGTCACCTCCCGCACCAAGGCCATCATGCCGGTGCATTTGTTCGGACTGGCGGCGGACATGAACGAGGTGATGGCCATCGCCGGCCGGCACAAGTTGCCGGTCATCGAGGATGCCGCCCAGGCCATCGGCGCGACCTATGCGGGACGGCCGGTGGGCAGCCTAGGCAGCAGCGGCTGTTTCAGCTTCTTCCCCTCCAAGAACCTGGGTGGCGCTGGCGACGGCGGCATGGTCGTCACCCACGACCCCGCGATCGCCGACCGTTTGAAGATACTTCGCGGGCATGGCACCCGCACCAAATACAACTGTGAGCAGTTGGGAATCAACAGCCGGCTGGATGCGCTGCAAGCCGTCATCCTGCGGGTCAAGCTGAAGTATCTTGCCAGTTGGGCTGACGGCCGGCGCAGCAATGCCGATCGCTATCGCGCCCTGTTTCAAGACCGCGGTCTGGACCAGATTCTCGGACTGCCTTTTTGTCCGGACGACTGCGGTCACGTCTACAACCAATTCGTCCTCCGCGTACCTGAGCGGGACGAGTTGCGGCAGCACCTGCGAAATGCGGGTATCCCCACGGAAGTCTATTATCCGTACCCCTTGCACATGCAGCCGGCCTTCGCCTACCTGGGTTACCGGGAAGGCGATTTTCCGGAAACCGAGCGGGCTTGCCGGGAAGTTCTAGCCTTGCCGGTGTTTCCGGAGTTGACCGAGTCGCAGCAAAGTACGGTAGTGAACGCGATCGCCGAATTTTACGCGTGATTTCGTGAGGAGACCTGAGAGTCATGAATAGTCCAACGGGAAAAGTCGCAGTCATCGGATCCGGATACTGGGGTAAGAACCTGGTGCGTAATTTTTACGAATTGGGTACCCTGCGCTGGGTTTGCGATGCCAACGAAGTGGCTCTCGAGGAAGTGCGCAGCAAGTACAAGGTGCTCACCACGCGAGATCTGGAAACGGTGCTGAACGATCCGGAAGTGCAGGGAGTCGTTATCGCAGTGCCGGCGGCGCAGCACTACGAAGTGGCCCGCCGCTGCCTGCTCATGGACAAGGATGTTTATGTGGAGAAACCGCTGGCCCTACACGCCAGCGAAGGCCAGCAACTGGTGGACTTGGCCATCGAGCGCAAGCGCATTCTGATGGTCGGCCACATCTTGGAATACCATCCCGCGGTGCTCGCCCTGAACCGGATGATCCACGCCGGAGAGCTGGGCCGAATTCAATACATCCACTCTTCCCGGCTGAACATGGGGAAATTGCGCACCGAGGAGAACATTCTCTGGAGTTTTGCACCTCACGATATTTCCGCCATCTTGTTCCTGCTGAATGAGGTGCCTTCGACGGTATCCAGTCATGGAGGCAGCTATCTGGACTCGCGCAGCGTGGATACCACGCTGACTACCTGTGAGTTCAAGAGCGGGGTGAAAGCCCACTTCTTTGTGAGCTGGCTGCATCCCCTGAAAGAACAAAAACTGACGATTGTGGGTGGGCGCAAGATGGCGGTGTTTGATGACACGGAAAGCGAGCGCAAGCTGGTGCTGTATACCCACCGCATTGACTGGGTGAACCGCGTGCCGATTGCCCACAAGCAGGAGGGCGAGGTGGTTCCTCTGCCCGCCGAGGAGCCGCTGCGCCGCGAAAGCCAGCACTTCCTGGACTGCATGGCGAGCCGGCAGAAACCGCGCACTGACGGACAGAGCGGAGTGCGCGTACTGCAGGTGCTGGAAGCCTGCGAACTCTCGTTGCGCGACAACGGCAAGCCGGTCGATGTGAGTACGCCGGCGGCTCGCAACTTTTTCGCCGACCCCACCGCGGTTGTCGATGAGGGTTGTCAGGTGGGCGATGGAACCAAGATCTGGCACTTTTCTCACGTCATGAGCGGATCCAGGCTGGGGAAGAATTGCAACCTCGGCCAGAACGTGGTCATTAGTCCCGGAGTGAAGATCGGCAACAACGTGAAGATTCAGAACAACGTTTCCATTTACACCGGGGTTGAGCTGGAGGACAACGTTTTCTGCGGGCCGTCCATGGTCTTCACTAACGTCATCAATCCGCGCAGCCACGTCACTCGCAAACACGAGTACAAACGCACGCTGGTGAAGGAAGGGGCTTCGATCGGAGCCAACGCCACCGTGGTTTGCGGCACCACCCTGGGACGCTACAGCTTTGTGGCGGCCGGTGCGGTGGTGACCCGAGACATTCCCGACTATGCGCTGGTCATGGGGGTTCCCGCGACCCAGGCCGGCTGGGTGTGTTATTGCGGCTGCCGGCTGCCGGCGCAGCAAGGTGAAGTGAGCTGTACCGAGTGCGACCGGGTATATCTGGTTGACTGCACCTCGTGTCAACCCAAGGCTAACGAAACTAAGGTAGTCACCGAAATCCAAGTGGGCTCGCCTGTAGTTGTTTAATTCGCGGACTCGCCTTTTGATCCCCCTGTCATCCCACTGCCGTTCATAGCCGTCTAGGAGGACCAAATTCATGCCACAAACCACGATGTTGCCAACCAAGGACGACCAGCCAAAGTTGGCCACCATCACGCCATTCCGGCCCAGCGCCTGGAGCCGATCACAGGGAAAGCGATGTTTCGATATTGCTGCCGCAACCGCACTCGTGCTGCCGGTTGCGCCGCTCATCCCGCTGATCATGTTGCTAATCAAGCTGGACTCTCCAGGGCCGGCTTTTTACGTTCACCATCGCTGTGGACTCGGCGGGGCGGACTTCCGTATGTTCAAGTTCCGCACGATGACGACGGAAAAAAAGGGCTTCAGTGTCTCGCTCACGCGGGCCGGGGATTCGCGTGTTACGCGGGTGGGACGTTTGCTGCGTAAATGGAAACTGGATGAGATCCCACAACTCTGGAACGTAGTGCGGGGAGATATGAGCATCGTAGGTCCCCGTCCCCACCTGCGACGCTTGCTGGGACAAAGCAGCGAGCTGCGGGAGTTTCTCTCGATCCGTCCTGGCGTCACCGGCGCGGCCACGGTGTCCTTCCGGCACGAAGAGGAGATTCTGCCCAAGAAGATCCGGGACGAAGAGCTTGAAAGCTATTACATTCAAACCATTTTGCCCAAGAAGGTGAAACTGGATGTAGATTATGCGGCCCGGGCGACCTTCCGCAGCGATATGATGCTGTTGCTGTCCACCGCCGTAGAAATCCTGTTCCGGCATGGATCCTGGAAGCGTCCCGCCCATAGCGCCAGCCATCGCGCCATTCCGATCAATTCGGCAATACTGGCTAACGAAAATTTCTCGAGACAACAAGATACGCTGGCCGGATAGGGCAGATTGGACGGCACCCTAATCGTTCAACTCCCGAACGCTGTTTAGCAGTTCCCAACCTCGAAGCGGGGCTAAACCCGCACCCACGAACTCGGGTTGGGACTCGCCAGCGGGTACGCTGTTCCGGTCCTTACGCCCCCCGTAATTCCTCGAAGGAAATCACCGCTAAGACCCCAGAAGGAAATACCTTGAAGATTCTTTTCGTAACCTCCTTTTTCCCCCTGAAATTGGGGCAGCCCAAATTCGGACCCATGAATTCGCCAGTCGGCTGGCAGGCATGGGCCACGAAGTACATGTGCTGACAACGTTTCCGAGCTATCCCTCTGGAGTGGTTCCGGAGGAGTGGCGGGGCAAACTTTATTGGAGTGGCGAGGACAATGGGATTCACGTACACCGCATCTGGTCCTACCCTGCGCCGAACACCAGCGTAGTCCGCCGGATCATTAGCAGTCTTTCCTTTGCTCTGTTTGCCAGCCTGGCCGCGCTGTGGATGCCCTCCACCGACGTTTTGCTGGTGGAATCCCATCCCATGTTTAATGGAGTGGCCGCATTATTTATCAGCTTCATGAAACGTGCGCCCTATGCTTTCAACGTTTCCGACTTGTGGCCAGACTCGGCGGTGCAGATGGGCGTGCTCCGCAACCGCGCGCTTATCTGGGTGCTGAAGAAGATGGAGCACTGTTTCTACCGGCACGCTGCCGTGGTCCTGGCGATGACTGCCGGGATCCGCGAGAAGATTGTGGCCGAGGGGATCGACAGTTCAAGAGTGGTTTTGTTCCGCAATTCCGTTGATGCTGACTTTTTCTGCACCGGTATCGAGCCCAACGGGCTCAGAAAGCATTTAGGCGTTGCGGGAGACGCGTACGTGGCGCTCTATGCCGGCAATATCGGACTGGCCCAGGGTTTGGATAGCCTCCTGGAAGCGGCGCGGTTGTTCCAGCATGAGGGCATTGGCAAGGTTCATTTCGTGTTTGCTGGCGACGGTGCCGATCGGGCTCGTCTGATGCAGCTGGCCAAAGACATGCAATTAAGTAATGTGGTTTTTGCGCCGCCGCTGCCTAAGAAAACCATGCCCGCTTTACTGAACACTGCCGATTGCGTGGTGGTGCCTTTACGAGATCTGGAGCTTTTCCGCGGTGCTCTTCCCACCAAGATGTTCGAAGCGATGGCGTGCGGCAAGCCGGTCGTACTCGCCATCCCGGGAGAGGCCGAGGATCTGATTAAAGAAGCCGGCGCCGGGCTATG
Source organism: Terriglobia bacterium (assembly GCA_963801545.1). GTDB lineage: Bacteria > Acidobacteriota > Terriglobia > Terriglobales > Acidobacteriaceae > JAIQFF01. The sequence goes on from CAWDFF010000004.1 coordinate 52,891, forward strand.
TGTTCGACCCGGCGACTCCAAGGGGATTCACGACGCAATCCTTCGTCTGATCAACGACACAGAAGCAGCCAAACACATGGGAGTTCGCGGGCGAACCTATGTTAAATCCCATTTTTCGCGTACCGCGCGAGCGGCCGAACTGGAAGGCCATCTGCAGCAAGCGGCGCGACGCGAGCTCGAGACCCAGACGACCTAGACATCCATGAATCCCAGCCCCCGAACAGTACGTTTTGTCAGTGTGGTCGGAGCCAGGCCTCAGTTTGTGAAGCTTGCGCCCGTCTGCCGGGCCTTTCAAGCCAGGCAGGGGTCGGTTCAGGAAGGCAGCTTCCAGCACTACATCGTACATACCGGCCAACACTACGATTCCAACATGACGGAGATTTTTTTCCGCCAGATGCAGATTCCAGAACCGGACTACAATCTGGGGGTCGGCTCGGGGTCGCATGCGCAACAGCTGGCCCGCCTGCTCGAAGGTCTAGAAACTACCCTGGGCGAGATTCGGCCGGACTGGCTGATTGTTTACGGCGATACCAATTCGACGGTGGCGGCCGCGCTCATCGCCGCCCGGCTGGGCATCTCTGTCGCCCACGTTGAAGCTGGCTGTCGCAGCTACAATCGGAACATGCCTGAGGAGCAGAATCGCACCGTTACCGATCACCTGAGCCAATTGTTATTGGCGCCCTGCCTCAACGCGGCATCGAACTTGTGCCGGGAAGGCATTGGCGGTGTCCAGGATCCGCTGGGCCGCCGCGTCGTCAATGTCGGGGACGTCATGTACGACGCTTTGCTGCACAACCTGCCGATTGCGGAGCAATTGCCAGACAACAGCCTGCAGACGCTGGGGCTGGAACCCGGTGGATACTATTTGCTGACCCTGCATCGTGCTGAAAATACCGACAACGCCGATAATATTCGCAGCATCATGGAAGCACTGCAGCAGGCTGATTTGCCAGTTGTCTTCCCGGTGCATCCCCGGACGGCCAAGACCCTGTCGCAAATGAATCTTCCCGGCGGTCGGGTGCGTCAGGTGCCTCCGCTCGGCTATTTTGATATGCTTTTGGTGGAGAAAAATGCTCGCAAAATCCTCACGGATTCTGGCGGCGTTCAAAAAGAAGCGTTCTACTTAGAAGTGCCGTGCATCACCTTGCGCGAGGAGACTGAGTGGCCGGAGACGGTTCAAATCGGAGCAAACCGGCTGGCTGGAGTCGATGCGCAAAAAATCCTCCAGTTCATCCACGAACCGCCGGCGTCTTTCGATGTAGCATCATCGCCGTTCGGGTTTGGGCACGCCAGCGACGACATTGTATCGGAACTGTTAAATGTCTCTGCGATCCGCTGATACCGGTGCATCAGACGTATCCTCTGGGATTGCTCTCGGATCCGCTGGCGCTGGAATTGTGTGCTGCCGCTGATTTCGACCTCGAGCTTGCGCGAGACGGTATTGCAATCAGCGCAACCATGTGGCGCACTTAGACTGCATTCTGGACAGAAATGAAAATGGCAGCACCTAGCAATTCGATTGGACTGCGGCTGGACGGCAGTTTCCAGCTCTGGAACTCCCGCTACCTGTTGGCAGCAACTGTAGCGATGGCCATTGTCCTGGGCGTATCAGCCGCCGAACAGAAATGGTATGTGTTCGTTGCAGTTGCCGTCGTCCCTTTGGTGCTGCTATGGCCGATCGAGGTCGCGCTGGGAGGCTACGCGCTGCTGTTCCCGTTCGACGCCATCCTCGTTCTCGGCTCAAACTCGCGGGGCACCACGCTTGACCTGGTTTGTGGGAATTGCCGCAGCGGGCGTGTTGGCGCTGAGGGTGATCTCTGGAGTAAGAGAGCGCCCGCCCCAAGCCGTAGCTTGGTGGGTGGCGTTTGTGGCGTGGGGCAGCATATCTGCGCTGTGGGCATTGGATTCACAAACAGCTCTGTTGCGACTACCGAATGCTTGGTCGCTACTGCTGTTTTATGCTGTCGCGGCTTGCTCGCTTATTAACCGGCGGCAACTGCAGACGGTCATATTCTTCTCAATTGCCAGCGGATTTGGGGCTGCGCTGTATATGATCAGGGGATTCTCTCAGGGACTCTATTACTCTGGAGGAAACAAAATACGCGGCACCCTCATGATGGGCAACCATGGATCCGACCCCAACTACTTTGCCACCATGCTTCTTCTGCCTCTTTCCTTGGCGATCGGGTGTTTTCTTGTTTCCCGCGGCTGGTTAAAGCGAGGACTCTTGCTGGTGGTCATATCCGTGATCAGCTATTCAATTTTCGTAACCATGTCTCGCGGTAGTTTGATCGGACTCGGAGTACTGGTGATGTTTTACATATTCAGGCTTCGTTTCCAGGCACGAGTTGTAGTGCCGGTTGTTTTGGTGGTTGCGCTATTGCTTGTGGCAGCCCCGGGAGGACTCTGGCAGAGGTTGCAGGCAACTGAGATACACCGTGGCGCTGGCCGGCTTGATGTCTGGATTGTGGGCTTAAGCATTCTCAAACACTATGGCATTTTCGGCGTGGGCATCAATAATTTTCCCCTGGCCTACAACCGCTACGCGGGAGACGCGGTAGTGTTTCCGGGAGTTCAGATGGACTCTCACAACAGCTACCTCAATGTGTCAGCGGAGCTGGGCCTGGTCGGATTCCTTTTGTTCCTGCTCGCTTTGCGCTCGCAGTACAGTACCGGGAAGGCTGTCCCGAAGAAAAAGAAACAGATCCTGTCCCCGATGCTAGTTGCCTGTGAAGCCGCCTGTTTTGGTATTCTCGCTGGGGGATTGTTCATTGATGTCGTCTGGACGAAGGTATTCTGGTTTTCCATGATACTGCTGGTCATAGCCGTGCGTGTTTACACGCAGACTGCTGCCAACAGCGGCATGACGAATGGGCGGACGTTCGATAGAGCAAACGCGCTGGTTGGTTCAGCATGAGGTTTCCGACGATACGGTCCGGCCGATTCTTTCGGCACCCGCTGACCGCCATTCAGTCCGGTTGCGCCGCATTCTTCGCAGACCTGCTCAACTCGCAACGCTCACACAATTTTCCTGGTGGACGAATAACCAGTCGTTGCCAACCGGCTGGTGCTGGTATCCAAGTCCATTCATGGCGCGGAATACTTCTGCCTCATCCGTCTCCATCAGCCAGATCGGGCGGCAGCGCGCGATGAGTTGCCGTGCGCCGTGAATCACGGCCAGTTCGTGATCTTCAACGTCGCACTTGATGAAGGTGGGGGAGAGGTCGGGGAATAGATCATCCAGGCGGTAGGTGCGAACCCGGACTCCCGTTTCCGCGAGATGCGCTCGATAAATGTGCCCACCGCCGCCCGGAAGCCGTTCTGGTTTCTGAGCGTAATGCGTTCCAGTGCGATCCGAAATTCCGGCGTTGTAGCAAAACACGTTCCCCAGAGACCCTACGTTGCCGTGCAGGTATGAGAACGTTTCCGGCATCAACTCGACTGCGTGGACCTGGCCGGACGGCCCTACGATGCGAGAGAGGGTCTTGGAGTAGATACCCAAGTTCGCGCCCAGATCGATGACGGTATCCCCCCTCCTGATGTAGGTTGCACACTGCACCATGTCGCTGAGCGGTAAGGCTCGATTGAACAACCTGCGATAATACACGCTCTTGAGAAAGTGGGTCAGCATTCGCTGTCCTCCGGCTGTCGGATGAAGTTCAAGAGTGGCGATTGGCGCTGATTGGACCAAGGATAGCAATTTACTTTTACTTTTACCATTGTGGGCTCCCGCTCATCCGTGCGGGCCATCTTCAATTCAGTGAACTAATTCATGTCGCCAGAAACACTACTCGCCCGCCAGACCGATGAACCGGTAGGATCTGCTCCGATTTCGGTCTGCCACATCGTGAACGGCGGTGCTTGGGCCGGCGCCGAATCATACGTGGCAACGTTATTCAGGGCGCTATCCCGATGTGAAGGAATCTGTCTGTCTGCCATCCTGCTCAGCGACGGGCGGTTGGCAGATGAGCTCTGTAAGTATTGCAGCCGTGTGGAAGTTATCTCCGAGCATGGCCACACCTGGCTGGGCATCATCAGGACCGCGAGCCGGCTTGCTAAAATGTGGAAAGTCGATATCCTCCATTCTCATCAGCATAAAGAGGACCTTCTGTCGGTGGCAATCGCTCAATGCGCTGGGGTGCCGCACTTGGTGCGAACTCAGCATGGTCGGCCGGAGCCCTTCAAAGGCTTGCGGAAATTCCGCCGGCATCTTCTGCTCGGCATGGATCATCTGACGGCAAAATACAGGGCTGACGCCGTCATCGCCGTCAGCTCGAATGTGGCCGAGTATGTAGCTACCTTTCTTGACCGCGACAGGATTGGTGTGATCTCCAACGGCATTGACCTGCAGAACGTAGAGTCTTCTTTGACTACCCGCGATGCGAAACGGGCCTTGCAGTTGCACGAGGAAGCGCCGGTCATCGGCACCGCATGCAGACTGGAACCCGTGAAACGGCTGGATCTGTTCCTCTCATCGGCGCGCTGCATTGTCAGGAAGATGCCAGACGCACAGTTCGTGATCGCCGGGCAAGGCAGCAAGGAGCAATATCTGCGTCAACTGGCGCGTGACTATGGCTTGGAGCATCAGGTTCTCTTCGTCGGGCATAGAAACGATATATACGATGTCATCCGTGCTATGGACCTGCTCGTGATCTCCTCGGATCATGAAGGATTGCCTATGACGCTGCTGGAGGCGATGGCCCTGGCCGTCCCTGTGGTCTCCCGCGCTGTCGGCGGAATCCCAGAAGCCTTGGCAAATGGCAGTGGATTTCTGATTGACTCCGCTGATCCTGAAATTCTCGCTGATGCGTGCCTGGCGGCGCTGCGGAACCCGTCCTTGCTGCACCAGGTGGCCCAGGCGGCGGAAGAGCGAGTACAAACGTATTACGGAGCAGAGATAACTGCCGCCCGCACTTTGGAGCTCTATCGTTCTTTGCTGGATCACAGCGCCGCTTCGGAGCAAATGCAATGAATCAGAGAATGGCAGGCACTGGTGGAGGAGCATCATTGGACGTCGATCTCTCCCGACCTGGCTCGGAGGCTGTCCACAGGAAAGCCCTTTCCGTTACGATGGTGGATTCGGGCAGTCACAGTCTGTGGTACGACTATGCGCTTTGTGATGGCCTCACCCAAAATGGATCCGAGGTCACGCTTGTGCGCTGTGAGTTTCGACACGGTTCGTGGAACATTGAAGGAAGTTTTGGAGTGCAGAAGCACTTTTACCGCTGGGCCCATGGTAGCGGCAGCCGCTTTCCCTCGGGTACGCTTTGGAAAGCCGCAAAAGCCGTCGAGCACCTCATGGACATGAGGCGATTGGTACAGGTCTTGCGACGGTCACGGCCCGATATCATCCATTTTCAATGGCTACCTCTCCCCCTGGTTGACCGACTCTTTCTTGGCTCTCTGAGCCGAATCGCACCGCTGGTAATGACGATGCATAACACCGAGCCCTATCATGGCGCTCCAGCGTCGGTGCTGAACGTAAAAGGGTTGCAGCAAGCTTTTCGTCATTTCTCTGCCATCATCGTGCATAGCCAGTTCAGCAGGAGCCGGATGATAGATCGCGGTTGGGCACGGCCCGAGCAGCTTTACGTTGTGCCGCATGCGGTGTTTGAACGTGGAGTCGCGGTGCAGCCGGTTCCACGGTCCAACCCCGCGTCGGAGAGCATTATCCTTCATCTGGGATCGATTCAGATCTACAAAGGCCTCGATGTGCTACTGCGTGCCTTCGCGCTTCTGCCCGAGGAGCTGCAGCGTACCAGTAGAGTCATAATTGCCGGGCCTTCAAAAATGAAAGTTGCCATCCTGCAGGACCTAGCCAAGTCGCTGGGGATTGATTCCCGCGTGAGCTGGGATCTGCGATACCTTTCCGAACAAGAGGTAGCTGTGCTCTACCAGAGTGCTACGCTAGTAGCTCTGCCCTATCGCGAGATCGATCAGAGCGGCGCGCTGATGTCGGCAATTGGGTTCGAAAAGGCAGTGATTGCGACCAGAATCGGCGGAATTCCTGAAACCATTCGCAACGGTGTTCACGGCTATCTCGTTGAGCGTGATGACGTCCAGGATTTTAGCAAAGCGCTCGGGGATTTGCTTGCCCATCCTGAACGCAGGCATAGGATGGAGACTGCGATGCGTGATCTCAGGCACAATCTGACCTGGGCTCGCAGCGGCAAGAGCACTGTCGCAGTTTATGAGTCTTTGCTTAGGAACGAGCAATAGTAATACTCCTCTTGAAAGCCGCTGCCGTGAAAGCAGCAGGGAGCTGTGATTCTGATTATGCCCACTACCCAAGTCACGTCTTTCCGCCCACGAGGCCTATGGTCGGCGTTGGTGGACGGCGTTCGCCTAAACGCAAACGTCGATTCAATCGGTGAGAATTACCGCAAGCTGGCCCTTTACTTCAGGAGACATGACTGTTACTTACGAACGCCTGTTGATAGTCCACTGACGGTTGATCCTGGCGCACTCGGAAGATACGGCATTGACTTCAAGCCCCAGTTGCACTCGGGCCACTTCGCGCATTTCGACAAGTCTGGGCTACCCCTCCAGCGGGGACGGAGAGGCATAGGCTTCGTACACAACTACACGATGATTTGCGGCTTCGCCTTGGCCCATTGGGATGCTTATTTGCTCACCGGAAGGGAAGGCCACCTGGAGAAACTCATGGCCGTAGCTTCATACATCCTGCGGACCGGCCAGGCCCGCGGCGACGGGGGACTGCTACTGCGAGCGGAGAAACCTGGCCTTGGCCATGTGGGCGAGATCTCGTCAATGGTTCAAGGCGAAGCCATGAGCGTGTTGTCCCGAGCCTGGTACAAGAGTCGTGACCGGGCTTTTCTTGACGCTGCGATAGCGTGTCTGGTCCCATTCGAAGAATCGATCGGACAGGGTGGCATTGTCGGAGGCATATCCGCCGCTGACGTCTCTTGGTACGAGGAATATGTCACGGAACCTTTGAATCACGTGTTGAATGGCATGATCTTCGCACTCTGGGGATTGCGTGATCTTACCCTGATGGGCGATTTCCCATCCGCGAAAAGGCTGTTCGATAGTGGCGTGGAGAGCGTTCGCCATGCTCTACCCTTGTTCGATAACGGCTTCTGGAGCTGGTACTGGATTTCGGAACGGGGAACGCCGTGCATAGCAAGCATGCTGTACCACAACTTTCATATTGCTCAGCTGAAAACGCTCGCCCTGCAGACCGGTGTGGACGAATTCATGCAGACCGCCACCCGCTTCGAGGGGTACGCTCGCAGTCCGAGGTGCCGCATGATGGCGGCTTCGAGAATGCTTCAAAGAAAGGTCGGTCTCGCTCTAGGAGGGAGGCAGTCGTTCCTGGCAAATTTGGAGGAACATTCCCCCCCAAGAGTGGATTGACATATAAACGCAACCGAGGACATTTGTCCTACTTATGGAAAGGTGCCAAAACGTGTCAACTTCAATAGCTTCAGTGACCGATAACAACATATTCGACGGTACCGTGTCACCCGCGGTATTAAGACTCGGGTTACGCTTTTACCCGCACTACAGTCTTAATTTGTTCCGGGAATTATTAGCGCAGAAAATCCGCCCGACGGACCATGTTCTGGAAATTGGGGCTGGATCCGGCGAGGGTGACCAAAAACATTTTGACCTCCGAGGTAAGGTAGCGCGATATGCCGGCATTGATCCAGACGCAAGAGTCCTCGACAATCAATATTTGGACGATGCCCGCGTCGGGCAGGCGGAAGCCCTGCCATTTGCTAATGAGTCGTTCGACCTCGTATTTCACACTTCTGTAGCAGAGCATTTAAAATCGCCGCTAGCGTGCAACCGGGAGATTGCCAGAATTCTCAAACCCGGCGGGCGTCTCTTATTTCAGACACCGAACCGCTATTATTACCCAATGCTGGCGGCGCGAATGACACCCCACTGGTTTCACGCGTTTTATGTAGCTCATTTCGGTTCGGGACGCACAAGCACGGGAGTATTTCCAACCCATTACAAGCTCAACGATGAGAAATCTATTAAAGAGGGACTACACAGCTGCGGGTTTGAGTGTGAGGTTCAGCACCTTAGCTCGCCGCCTGGCTATCTGCGATTCAGCAGGCTGAGTTTCTTGGGCGGAGTTCTTATCGAACGAATATTGGAGAGGCGGTTTCCCGTCTTACGTGGAACGCTGATAGTGGAGGCGAGAAAAGTAGCGTTTTAACCGGCATTTCTTTATAAAAGGTCGTGTAACTGATCGAAATTTGCGAGTGCATATGAAGGTAAGATTTATCAGCCACGCCAGTTTCAGTGTCGAGTCCAAGGGGACGACCTTACTCACCGACCCCTGGCTGGTGGGCAAGGCCTTTAATAATGGTTGGTCGCTGTTGAGCCCGCCCGCATCTGTGCCGCTCGAGAAGATCGATTACTTCTGGTTCTCCCACCAGCACCCGGATCATCTCAACTTCCCGACCTTAAAAAGTATTCCACAGCAGGAGCGCGGCCGCATTGCAATGCTATACCAGAAACATGCGTCGCCGCGAATTCCTAAAGTACTAATTGGCTTAGGGTACACGAACGTGCACGAGCTCCCACTGCACCACTGGGTCGCGCTGCGGGGAGGCATGGAAGTGATGTGCGGCTCGGTAGGATCGATGGATTCCTGGCTGGCTGTTCGTGCCGAGAAGGAACGGATTCTTAACCTGAACGATTGCGTGCTCGGTCCCGGACACTTGCGGCAAGTCCGGAAGCTCGTCGGCGGTCCGATTTCATTGCTCTTTACACAGTTTTCATTCGCCAACTGGATAGGTAACCACGCCGATGAGCTCGGCGAAGCTGAGCGCAAAATCCTCGACCTGCAGGTTCGCCTTAAGTTATTCAAACCCGAGGCCATGGTCGCCTTCGCGAGCTTCATCTACTTTTGTAACCGTGAGAATAGCTGGATGAACAAATTCGCGGTTACGCCGCAAAGAGTGGAACAGCTACAGCTGCCCGGCGTTCACTTCATGTATCCAGGTGATGAGTGGGACTCCGCGATCCGGCGATTCAACTCTACCGAAGCGGTTCGGAGATACATGAGTGACCTTCAACACCTCAGCATTGATCCCACACCGTTCTCGACGAGCTCAGTCGCAATCGAAGAAGCCGTAAGTCGGATGCTCCGCATGCTGCACTCGCGCTTCACCCGCTTCCTGATCGGCCGTATCGCACCGTTCGACGTGTACCTCCACGACCTTGATAAAGTTGCCAGGATTTACCCGAACACGGCAAGATGCGAGGTCGTGGACGCAACCGAACAATTTCGGCTGAATGCGCGGTATGTCATGTGCAGCCAGGTGCTCTGGTTCACCTTCTCGTACACCTGGGGTTGGGGTGCGATGGAAGTGTCGGGGATGTTCCTCGATCGTGAACACAGCGCATTAGGCGGAAACACGATCGCCTTCTACCTCAACCTACTTTCGACTGAATGCCTGAGCTTCAAAGGATTTGCTCAGTCGCGTCGCACACTCGGCTTTTTGTGGTCAAAGCGAGTCGAAATCGGCAGTAAGATTTCAACCAAGATTGTCCGCAAGGCGAGCGGTCGCCTTGGCGGGGCTGCACCACAAGTGCGAGGCTTGCCTCTCCCCGAAATTCCAGAGCACATGGAGCGGTTGGAGCGTGTTGACCAGGAAGAGGACGACATCCGCCTGCACCGTAATGCCTGACGGCAGCTTGACTCCCGACTAAGGTGCTGCGTGTGGCGGCTCTGGGGGCTCAGGTCAGCCCCCCTATTCTAGCGACGGATTCGGTGAGCGCTATTGTACGAGAGCAGTTAAGCCAGTTGGCGCCGCTGGCGCGCTGCCACCGGTAGCAAATTCGTAGGCTCCTACCGAGGGGGATTGGATCGTGCGATGCTTTGGAAATCAATGGTCGGAACGCAGGGATTCTGCCCGGACGAAGCCGCGCATATGCTGCTCGTGCCAGCACCAATGGGGGCTTCCGGCGATGAGTTGGTAGTTTCCTGAAGCATCCCCGGTATAGTTCGCCAACAGAGAAGCAGCCGCGACCGTAGTCGAATTCGCGCAACCCTGCCCGCCACCTCCGCATAGATTGCCCGAGACTGTGTCGCCTGGCGACAGCGGGCCCGGAAGATTGGTCGATCCGTCTGTATGCACGATTGCATGCGTCGGCAGATTGCCGATCAGGATGTTATTGTTGAAGGTGTTATCGCTAAGATTGCCGGAATACTCCCGTATCCCAAACCACCAGCACGCGAGATGATGTTGTTGATGATTGTATTGCCTGGACCGGACACTTAGATGCCGTGAGTTTCATGGCAGGATTGAACACCGGGGTCACGTGCCGTAGCCGCGACATGGTCAATCTGCTTGCTGTCAAATACGATCCCGCTCGCAGCGTAGCTGGTGTAAATGGCCGCTGCGGTGGGGCAGCCGAAGAAGACCTTGTTTGCGACCGTCGTAGGTCTGGCCGACGTCGTGGAGATAATTGAATCGGGCGCTGTTGTTAAATCCCAGATTGGATGCTCCTACAGCGGCTGCTCCGAAGCCAAACCATATCCCTGCATCGCAGCTTGGACAGGTGATGGTGAAACCCACCACAGAGACGTTGTCGCCGCGTTCCACGAACTTTCCGTTCAGAATAGCGTCACGATAGGTTTCTGAAAGGAAAACGATACGCGCGTTTGTGGTTCCATTCCTACTACCGCAAATCGTGTGCGGTATTGAATCAGCCGGGCAGGTGGAGGTCGAGGCGGGATGATTACCGGCTAGAACATGAACGCAGGCACCCACGTTAGATTCGCTATACGAGCCGTCGTCGGCCGCGCATGTGCCGCAACTGCCGAGGGCTCAAGCGGCTTCAGCGTGGGCAATGGTACGCCAAGCCGTGCTGGGACTGGTTCCGTTGTTTGAGTCGCTAGCCGATGTCGAGACATAGTAGTTGTTCACCGCCGCCGCAGCGGTCGGCGTAAAGCGGCAACCCCGGGGAACGTAGACAAGAGCGGCCCGGGTTGGGCGAATTCAGGAACTGATTTCTTATCTTGGCAGATGGCTCGAGACAGTTCCTTAGTTTCGTCAAGAACGCGAAATCTCGAAAGATGTCGAAGGTACATCGGCTATTCTTGGCAAAATGTCAAGTGCATGCCTCCAGGTGCGGGTTACGGGGGACACGGTTGGACGTACCTCGATCGTGTAATCCAGCAAGAATCGCGGCCAGTCCACTTTGCGGATAATCGGACGCTTTAGACCGTCCTGGCCCTTCAGGCGACTCGATATTTGCCCGCTCGCCCGTTCACTGGCGTCAGAGCCCAAGTCATTTATGCGACGAGTTCTAATCATCGCTTATCATTTTCCACCGCGCCCCGCCATTGGCTCGCTTCGTCCCTTGGGCCTGGCGAAACATCTTCCCCGCTACGGCTGGGAGCCCATCGTGCTAACTCCGCGACTGCCGGACGGGCCGCGGCCTCCGGTGCAGATCATTGAGACCGACTATCAGGATGTCTTGGGACAGTGGAAGTCCAGATTCGGGCTTGACCCCAAGCGGGGCGTTCACCAACAGTTCAGTTTGCCGCGAGCAAAAACCCCAAATCGAGTGCTTCCGCATACCCGACTGATGAAGTGGCTCAAGCCGTTGCTCGTATTTCCCGACGGAAGCAAAGGTTGGATGCCCTTCGCCGCAGAGGCCATCGCTCAGCTCAAACAGCACAGGGCCATCGACGCGATCCTTACTACCTCTCCTCCCGTTACCTGCAATCTGATCGGCGCCCAGGCCAAGCAAATGCTGGGGGTGCCGTGGCTGGCCGACTTCAGAGATCTCTGGAGCCAGGATACGTCGGCGAGGAATGACGGGAACAACTCGGTCTTTCACTTTTTCGACCGGCGATTGGAAGCGCGAATCCTGAACCAGGCGGACACGGTGGTCACGGTGTCCAGGCCCTGGGCGGAACGCCTGCAGCAGAGAGTCCCCAGGACTCAAGTGCACTGGATCACCAATGCCTATGATCCGGAGGATTTTGGGTTCCTGCCGGTGCCCCTGACTAAAACTTTTTCAATCACTTACACCGGCTTGCTCTACGAAGGAAAACGCGATCCCACTCCTTTGCTGGAAGTACTCTCCGACTTGATCCGAGCGGGAATTCTCGTCCGCTCCGATGTTGACGTGCGGTTCTACGGCGCCCCCGAACCGTGGCTGATCGAGATTGTGCGCAAATACGGCCTGGAAGATGTCGTGAAGATTAATCCCATGGTCAAGCGGGACGAGGCGCTGCGGCGCCAGGCCGAGTCGCAGATGCTGTTGCTCCTGGGCTGGCATGATCCCAATGAGCGGGGACAGCATACTGGGAAGCTATTTGAGTATCTGGGCTCCAAGCGGCCGATTCTGGCGGTGAGCGGCTACCGCGGGGTGATGTCGGAAGTGTTGGAAGAAACCCGCGCCGGAGTTCACGCCCTGTCGAAAGAGCAACTGCGCAGTGAGGTGGTCAAGGCCTACGCCCAGTTCCAGAGTAGCGGACAGGTGGCCTACGAAGGTCTGGATTCCGAGATCAAAGCGTATACACAGCAGGAAATGGCGCGGCGATTTGCTCAGCTACTGGATGGGATGGTGGGCAAAAATATGCCTTCTTTGGACTCGCGTCCGCAAAAGGAGCTGTCCGTAACACTATAGTTTCTGGTGCGCCTTCTGCATGATGAATTCTGCGAAAACGCTGGGAGCCACGCTGGTCTCAGCCACTCGTCTACACCGCCTGTTGCACTCCCGCCTCCACCGCAATGGCCTCACGATCCTCATGTATCACGGCGTGGTGCGGGAGCAGCTTCCGGTAGGCGACTGGTGTTTTCTCGACTGCTCCTTATTCCGGCGGCAAATCGAGTATCTCAGCCGGCATTTTTCCATCGTATCCCTGTCGTCCGCGATCGGATTGCTCAAGCAGGGAGCGGTGGACAAGCCCACCGCCGTGCTGACATTTGATGACGGATATCAGAACAACTTTGACGTAGCTTTTCCGGTGCTGCAACAACATGGAGTTCCAGCCACCATTTTTCTGACCACTGGATTTGTGGATTCGTCCGCCGCTATCTGGTTTTGTCACATCATTCGAGCCTTGTCGAGCACGCGAAAGCAATCGATGCGATGGGAGGCCGCCGATCTGGACTTGTCGCAACCCCGGGGAAGAGCGGTCGCTTCGGCGCGGCTGCAAGCTTCGCTCAAGAAGCGCTCGCCCGAAGAAATCCGCTCGCTGGTGCAGCGAATTTATGAGGAACTCGACGTGGATCCGCTCTCATCGTTCGAGCCAGAGTCGCCCTTTCGCATCCTGAGCGCCGGCTCGATCCGGACCATGCTGCAATCAGGGTTGGTGGAGTTCGGCGCGCACACGGAGACTCATGCCATCCTGAGTTTGCTTTCGCCGGAGGCTCAATCGCGAGAAATTTCAGGCTCGGTCGACGCCGTCGAACGCCTGACCGGGCAGCCTTGCAGGTTCTTTGCGTATCCGAATGGCAGGGCACAGGATTACGATTCGAAAACGGTTGAACTGCTGCGGAACCGTGGAATTCTGGCCGCTGTGACGACCACACCCGGCGCCAACGACGCGAGTACCCCTCTTCTGGAGCTGCAGCGTTATGGCGTGGGTGCGAACCTTAGCATGCCGATGTTTCAGTTGCTGGTGCATCACTTTACGGCTCACTTCCGCGATCGCAACTAGCCCTTCAGCCGGTGCGCAATTGGCGGCTAAACCGTGCACTTCTGCCATGGGGTAGGCTAACATCAAGCAGTATTTGAGCCGGCAGTCCGATTTCGCACATACGGTACTGGGGTGATCTGGACACAAAAAGGTGGGCATAGTAAACCCGAAGGTTAATCAGCGGTTGTCTGAACGGCACTACACTAAACGAAGCGTAATATCGCCCTATTTCGGAAGCTGTCGTGCAAGCTCGGCAAAGGGCGGTGAAAGGTTTGGTTAGCGAACCAAAGTTTGAGCGAGTTTCAAAGTAATCGGGAGAAAGGTCATTTATGAGAGTCCTTGTCACTGGACATGGGGGATATATCGGGACGGTTCTGGTCCCAATGTTTCTGAAAGCCGGCCACGAAGTGGTCGGACTGGATACGCATCTCTACCGGGCGTGCACCTTCGGGGCCGAGCCGGTTGTGGTTCCAGAGATCGTGAAGGACCTGCGGGATGTGGAAGCCTCGGACCTGGAGGGATTTGACGCGGTGGTCCACCTGGCGGCGCTGTCCAACGATCCGCTGGGCAACCTTGACCCGCAACTGACCTTCGACATCAATCATCTCGGATCGGTCCGCCTGGCGCGCAAAGCCAAAGAGGCCGGGGTCCCACGCTTCCTGTTTTCGTCGTCGTGCAGCACCTACGGATCGGCCGGGGATGACATGCTGGATGAGACCAGCGGCTTCAATCCGGTCACGCCCTACGGTCAATCGAAGGTGCTGGTCGAACGCGACCTTTCGGCACTGGCGGACGCACATTTTTGCCCGGTATATCTGAGGAATGCCACTGCGTACGGAGTGTCTCCCAAACTGCGCTTCGACCTGGTGTTGAACAATCTGGTGGCGTTTGCCATGACCACCGGCCAGGTGCTGATGAAGAGCGACGGGACGCCCTGGCGTCCGATCGTCCACATCGAAGATATTTCGCGAGCGTTTCTGGCGCTGATGACTGCCCCCACCAGCGTGGTGTGCAATCAGGCGTTCAACGTGGGCATCAACGAGGAAAACTACCGCATTCACGAACTGGCGGAAATGGTGAAGGAGGTTGTGCCCAACTGCAAGATCGAGTTTGCTCCCGGCGCCGGGCCTGACAAGCGTTGTTACCGGGTGGACTGCAGCAAGATTCGCCGGCTGGTTCCGGCATTCCAGCCGCAGTGGAACGCCCGCAAGGGCGTGCGAGAGCTGTACGACGCCTACCGGCGCGTCAACCTTTCGCTGGATGATTTTCAAAGCACCCGCTACTCGCGCATCGATTACATCCGCGGGCTGCTGCGGGACAAGCAATTGGACTCCGCGTTGCGCTGGACGGCAGCGGCGCAGGAGACCAATCTGCAGCTGGCGCGTTAGAGGCGGACGCAAGAGCTTGATTTTTAGAGCCACCAGGCTGAAGGGCGCGTTTCTGATCGAGCCCGAGCGAAGGGAGGACGACCGAGGCTACTTCGTGCGCACTTTTTGCGAGCGCGAATTCGCCGAGCATGGCTTGCATATACGTTTTGTGCAATGCAACCTCTCATTCAACCGCCGCAAGGGTACGCTGCGGGGAATGCACTTCCAGGCTGCGCCGCATGAAGAAGCCAAGCTGGTGAGCTGCACCCGGGGCGCGATCTACGACGTCATCATCGATTTGCGGTCGGGTTCGCCGACCTACCTCGAGCACGTTGCGGAGACGCTTTCGGCCGACAATGGCAAGGCGTTCTACATTCCTGAAGGCTTCGCGCACGGCTTTCAGACGCTGGCGGACGATACGGAAGTTTTTTACCAGATGTCGGAGTTCTATCATCCGGAATCGGCGCGCGGAGTGAGGTGGAACGACCCGGCCTTCCAGATCGAGTGGCCACCGGCCGAGCGCACCATCATTCCGCGTGACCAGGAGTATCCGCTGGTGACGCGTTGATACAAGTCACAGTTTTGCACACGAAGTGAATGCCACCACCAAGCCGGTTGCCGCGACTCCTGCCCTGGCGGGCGAGGAGATGTATCGCCTGATCGAGGAGCTTTATCCCATCTGCCGCAGCATTACCGGTGAAGGGTTGCGCGCTACCTTGCGCCGGATTCAACAGGAAATTCCGATCACGATCCGCGAAGTCCCGACCGGCACGCCGGTCTTTGACTGGACCGTGCCCCGGGAGTGGAACATTCGTGACGCCTACGTCAAGAATGCGGCAGGGGAGCGAGTGGTCGATTTTCGGCGCTCCAACCTGCACGTCGTGAATTACAGCGTTCCAGTCCGCGCGCGGATGTCGCTGACCGAATTGAGAGGACATTTACATACGCTTCCGGATCGTCCGGATTGGATTCCTTATCGCACGTCTTATTACAAAGAAACCTGGGGATTCTGCCTGAGCCAGCGCCAGCTCGAAACTCTGCCTGACGGCGAGTACGAGGTGATGATCGATTCGTCGCTCGAAGACGGGCACCTGAGCTATGGCGAATACTTGCTGCCCGGCGAAAGCCCGCACGAAATCCTGATTTCGTGCCACTCGTGCCATCCCTCGCTGTGCAACGACAATCTTTCGGGCATCGCGGTAGCGGTGCATCTGGCCAGGGAATTGGCGGAACAGCCGCATCATTATTCTTACCGCTTTCTGTTTATTCCGGGAACGATCGGAGCCATTACCTGGCTGAGCCTGAACGAGGATGCGATTGCGCGCATCAGGCACGGGCTGGTGCTGGCAGGTGTGGGCGATCCCGGCAGGTTCTCGTATAAGAAGAGCCGCCGCGGCAGCGCTGCAATTGATCGTGCCGCCGTCCACGTGCTGGAGAAATCGGGGCATGCTTTCGAAATCGCGGAGTTCTCGCCCTATGGCTATGACGAGCGGCAATATTGCTCACCCGGAATCAATCTTCCTGTAGGAAGGTTCTCGCGCACTCCGCACGGCACTTTTCCGGAGTACCACACTTCGGCCGACAACCTCGATTTTGTGCGCCCTGAAGCGTTGGCGCAATCGTTTGCGATATGCCGCAAGATACTCGGAGTGTTGGAGAATAACCGGACATACCAAAACCAGAATCCCAAGTGCGAGCCGCAATTGGGTAAGCGCGGCCTTTATCGCGCTATTGGCGGACAGGCTGATGCAGGCGCGCTTGAAATGGCCATGCTGTGGGTGTTGAACCTGTCGGATGGCGACCATTCGCTTTTGGATATCGCAGAGCGATCGAAGCTCGATTTCGATGCCATCGAGTTTGCGGCGCGGGCGCTCCGCGAACACGCATTACTGAAAGAGTGCAAGCAGGCAGCAGCCTGAGCACAAAATTGGGAATTGGATCAGGAAATTGAATCAGGAGGATTAAGATGAATTCCGTTTTTACCGACGCGGTGGTGAGTGACGATTCGCGGCGCAAAAGCCTTTATGAAGGGCAGCTCTTTGTTTACAACTCTTGTCCTGCATCCCTCGCGTTCGTAGACTTCGCGCAGGAAATGATTCGCGAGGCCTTCGGCTCGGTCGATCCGGAGACGGCGCAATATCACATGCCAGTCGAGGAGTATGCGGCCCTGCTGGCGCAGCTGAAGCCGAAGTTCATCCATCACCCGAAATCCAAGCAATATATTCAGGAGATTCTGCAAACCTTGGGCTGCGATCTCGAGCAAACGTATTTTGATGTGCCTCGCATGCGCAGCTCTACTTCCGATGACTACCTGACGTCCGGGATCGCGTATGCCTTTCATCCCCACCGCGACACCTGGTACTCGGCACCGTTCTGCCAGCTTAACTGGTGGATTCCGATTTACCGGATCGTGCCGGCAAACGCCATGGCCTTTCATCCGCGCTACTGGAGTCAGGCCGTGCGCAATGGCTCGCGCGACTACAACTATGACGAGTGGAATCGCACCAGCCGCCAGACCGCGGCGCAGCACGTGAAGACTGACACGCGCAAACAGCCCAAGGCGGAAGAGCCCATGGAACTCGATCCCCAGGTGCGGCTGATTCCTCCACCCGGTGGCATCATCGTTTTTTCCGGGGCGCAGATGCATTCCTCGGTACCGAACGATTCCGGTAAGACCCGTTTCAGCATCGATTTTCGTACCGTGCATTTGGGTGACGCGCGGGCGCGGCGTGGAGCTCCCAACGTGGATTCGGATTGCACCGGCACTACCATGCGGGATTACCTGCGGGGCACGGATTTGGTGCACATCCCGGATGACGTGGTTGCGATGTACGATCTTCCGCCGCACGCAGTCAATGCGGCGGACTAAACAGCGAGGAGCGGAATTGTAGGGCTGGAATAATCATGGCAGATCTTGCACATCTAGCGGGTCGGACAGTGCTGGTGACCGGGGGACGCGGCTTCCTCGGCTCCAACTTGTGTGAACGCCTGGCGGAGCTGGGAGTGGTGCTGCACGCCACTACCACCGCCCGTACTCCTGAGAACTCGCCCGGGATCCGCTGGCATCGGGTGGATTTCGCCGATGTGAACGATGTTCGCGAGCTGTTGGATCAGTTGCACCCCGAGATTATTTTTCATCTCGCAGGTCATGGGGTGGGCGCTCCCGGACTCGAGCAAGTGCTCCCCACCTTTCAGCACGATCTGGCTGGAACGGTGAACCTGTTGACCGCGGTGGCGGAACGCAAGACCACACGCAGGGTGATTATGGCGGCTTCTTTGGAGGAGCCGACGCTTGCGGACGCGCACATTCCCCCGGCTAGTCCGTATGCTGCCGCGAAGTGGGCGTCGGGAGTTTATGCGCGCATGTTTCACGCGCTCTACGAAACGCCGGTGGTCATGGTGAGACCGTTCATGGCGTACGGACCCGGCCAGCGCATCCACAAGCTGATTCCGCACGTGATTCTGGCCCTGCTGCAGGAGCAATCGCCCAAGCTGTCGAGCGGGCAGCGGCCGGTGGACTGGGTGTATGTCGGCGATGTGATCGAAGGAATGATTGCAGCCGCGCTGGTTCCCGGGATCGAAGGCAGCACGTTTGATCTTGGTTCCGGTGAACTGGTTCCCATTCGGACGGTGGTGGAGAAGCTGGTTGAAATTACAGGAGCATCGGCTGCGCCGCGCTTTGGAGCGTTGCCCGACCGGCCGATGGAGCGCGTGCGGGTGGCGGACACAGGACCGGCTGCCGAAAGTCTGGGCTGGAAATGTGTCACTTCGCTGGATGCCGGGCTGAAGAAGACGGTTTCCTGGTACGAGAAGGAATTACGTAAGACCGCGGAAGTCCGCGTCTGATAAAGCGCGAGCCGGTTCGCAATCTGTTCGCGCATGACAATCAAAGCAGGAAGGGACTAAAACTAGTGAGCGTTCTGACTTCCAATCATTCCAGCTTGAAGCTTTCCCCCTCGGATCATTCCATGTCGACTCATTCCAACTCGGATCAGTCCAGCTGCCGGTTTTGTGGCGGGGCCCTGGAGTCGACGTTTGTCGACCTCGGGATGTCTCCGTTGTGCGAGAGCTTTCTAAGCGCCGATCAGCTCAGCCAGATGGAGCCGTTCTATCCTTTGCGGGTGACGGTTTGCGAAAAGTGCTTCCTGGTGCAGTTGCCCGCGTTCGTCACGCCGGAACACATTTTCACCGAGTATGCATATTTTTCATCCTACTCGGATAGCTGGCTGGCGCATGCCAAGCGTTATACCGACCAGATGACGCAGCAGTTCGGCTTGGGAGCGAAGAGCCTGGTCGTCGAACTGGCCAGCAACGACGGGTATCTGCTGCAGTATTTCGTGGAAAAAAAGATTCCGGTGCTAGGAGTGGAGCCGGCGGCGAATGTCGCGGCGGTAGCCGTAAAGAAGGGCGTGCCCACCCTGGTGAAGTTCTTTGGCCGCGAGACCGCGCGGCAATTGGTTGCGGAAGGCAAGCAGGCCGACTTGATCCTGGGAAACAACGTGCTGGCGCAGGTGCCCGACCTGAATGACTTCGTCGCTGGAATTAAAATCCTGCTCAAGCCCGAGGGTGTGGTCACCATCGAATTTCCCCACCTGATGCGTTTGATGGACGAGAACCAGTTTGACACCATTTATCACGAGCACTTTTCCTACTTCTCGTTTCTCACCTCGGAAAAGATTTTTGCCGCGCACGGCATGACGCTTTTCGATGTGGAGGAGCTGCCGACCCACGGCGGCTCGCTGCGGATCTATGCCCGGCACGCGGAAAGCAAATCCCGGCCGGTCAGCGCACGCGCCATCGAACTCCGGACGCGCGAGGAAAAGGCGGGGCTGGCCAGGATCGAGTCGTATGCATCCTTTGAACAGCAGGTCAGAGAAACCAAGCGCAAGCTGCTGGAGTTCCTGATCGAAGCCAAGCGCGCGGGCAAGAAGGTCGTGGGCTATGGAGCGCCGGGAAAGGGCAATACCCTGCTGAACTATTGCGCCATTCGAACCGACTTCTTGGATTACACGGTCGACCGGAATCCCTACAAACATGGGAGATTTACTCCTGGCACCCACATACCGATCTTTCCGGTGGACAAGATTCGCGAGACCAAGCCGGACTATCTTTTGATTTTGCCGTGGAACCTGAAGGATGAAATCATGAACGGGATGTCTTACATCCGGGAGTGGAAAGGTCAATTCGTGGTACCCATTCCCGAGGTGAAGGTGTACCCGTGAAAATTGCCGCTGCAAGTTCGCGTCCGAGTGACGGGTTACGAAACGGCGAGGAGGGAGGACATTCATGAAAGTTGTTCTTTTCTGCGGTGGACTGGGCATGCGCATTCGCGATGCCGAAGATCTGCCCAAGCCCATGGTGCACATCGGCTACCGGCCCATTCTGTGGCACGTGATGAAGTACTACGCTCATTTCGGGCACAAGGATTTCATTCTTTGCCTGGGGCATCGCGCCGACGCCATCAAGAATTATTTCCTCAACTACAATGAATGCGTCTCCAACGACTTTATCCTGTCCGGCGGCGCCAAGAACCTGGAGCTGCTGCACAGCGATATTCAGGATTGGCGAATTACGTTCGCTGACACCGGGATCAATTCCAATATTGGACAGCGATTGAAAGCAGTGGAGAAATATCTGGGCGGAGAAGAGGAATTCCTCGCCAACTACAGCGATGGCCTGACCGACCTGCCGCTGCCCGCGCAGCTGGAGCACTTTCATCAACAGGACAAGGTTGCCAGTTTCCTCTGTGTCCGTCCCAACCTCAGCTATCACCTGGTTTCGGTGGAGTCAGGGAACGGCAGCCTGGTGTCCGGGATCCACGCCATTGACAATGGCAGCGTGCGCATTAACGGCGGTTATTTCATCTTCAAGAAGAAGATATTCGATTACATCCGTGAGAAAGAGGAGCTGGTCATCGAGCCCTTCCAGCGGTTGCTCGAGCAAAGGGAGCTGATTGGTTATTCCTACGACGGCTTTTGGGCCAGTATGGACACGTTCAAGGACCGGGTGCAATTGGAGGGTCTGTATTCCGGAGGTGCTGCCCCCTGGGAGGTCTGGAAGAATGGCAAGAAATAAGGAGCACACCGCTCCGACTGGGACCGCATGCTGCCGCTAAACTTGCCCCTGGATCCGGCCAGCCCGCTCAAGGTGTTATGTCTCGGGGCGCACTCGGACGACATCGAAATTGGCTGCGGCGGCACCATTCTGCATTTGCTTTCGCTCTACCGGAAGCTGGACGTCTTTTGGACCGTTTTTAGTTCGGGGCGCGAACGCGAAAGGGAAGCCCGTACCAGCGCAGACCTGTTCCTCAAGCAGGCCAGGCATCGGGAAGTAATGGTGAAGAACTTCCGTGATGGATTTTTCCCCTACGACGGAGCCAGGATCAAGGAGTTCTTCGAAGAAATCAAAGAAAAGGTGAATCCCGACCTGGTCTTTACTCACTACCGTGACGACCGGCATCAGGATCATCGCACGATCAGTGACTTGACCTGGAACACGTTCCGCAGACATTTGATCCTCGAATACGAGATCCCAAAGTACGACGGTGATCTGGGTTCACCGAATTATTTCGTCCCTCTGGGGCAGGAGATCTGTGCCCGGAAGATAAAGTACATTTGCGATGTCTTCCAGACCCAAAGCAACAAGGCCTGGCTCACCGAGGACACTTTCCAGGCGATTCTGAGGTTGCGTGGAGTGGAATGCAGCGCGCCCGAAAAATACGCCGAAGCGTTTTATTGTCGCAAGGTGATTATGGGAAGTGCCGCCGGCCTAGCTGCCGGGAGCGCGCGGGGCAGTCGCGTCCGAAGACGAACGGGGGCCTGATTGTTCCTGTTTGACATTATAATAAGGCTTGTAGGAGCCGGTGGAGCCGAAATGGAACGCAGCAAACCCCGCCTAAGTATCGGTGTACCGGTGCGTAACGGCGAGCGTTTTCTGGCCGAAACTCTGGACTCCCTTCTGGCCCAAACCTTCGAGGATTTTGAGCTGATCATCTCGGACAACGCCTCGACCGATCAAACCGAGACAATTTGCCGGGCGTATGCCGAAAAGGATCCAAGGGTGCGTTACTATCGCGCCAGCCAGGACATTGGCCTGGCAAGTAACTACAACCATCTCTTTATTCGATCGCGGGGGGAGTATTTCAAGTGGGCGGCTGCCGACGATCTGCACGAGCCAGAGTATGTGTCTCGTTGCCTGGAGGTGCTGGAGCACGACCCGAGTACCGTTCTTGCCTACGCGAAAGCCAGGTTTATTGATCAGGATGGAGCTCCACTCGAAGACACCGATCCCGGGTTCAAACTGCAGTCTAATCTGGCTCGCGAACGCGTCCGCTATGTAATTCATGCGGGTTCCTGGGTGAACGCTATCTTTGGAGTGATTCGTTCTAAAGCCTTGGCGAAAACCCGTCTGATGCCCAGCTACCCGGGCGGCGATTACCCGCTTCTGGGAGAACTTGCCCTGGAAGGCAAGTTCGTCGAAATTCCCGAGCCGCTTTTCTTACGAAGATTGCATCCCGCGGCTTCCAGCCAGAACACGCATGATCTCGCCTACCTGGTGCAGCTTTGGACTGCCAACGGAAAGAAGGTCTTCCCGGTTTGGAGCCGGAGCCAGGACGAGTTCATCAGTATCATGCGCTCAGACCTGGGTTTCGGAGAAAAGATATCCTTGACCGGCTCGGTGCTGCGCTCTATGGTCACGTCGCGACGACGCTTGTGGGCCGAGCTGAAGGGTTATCTTCAACCTTGAATTGTGTCAGTTGGACCAGGAGTCAGAGCGTCACCATACCAAGATCACCCTCCCCTTTGACCCCCCGCACCGCCTGAAGCCGCTGATAGAGAGCGCGCAGTCGTCCGCGATGAAAAACCATTAGCGCGGAGACGTACACAATCCCCCCAGTCCCAACCTGGATAAGAAGTCTGAGCACCATCGGCCAGCCGAGAGGCAGGAACGGCCTGCCTAATATCAGGGCAAGCGCCATGAGCACCGATCCGGTTATCGGAGGTCGCAGCGACTCGAGGTACGCCCAGGTGGTCAGGTGCAGTTTCTGAAATACCCGGTGATAGGCGGGCAGGTTCAGTAAGGGATCCACCACCATCCAGGCGACGGCGATGCCGGTGGTTCCCCAGTGGCTGCCGGCATAAAACGCGGTGGGATACAACACTACAGCCACGATAGAGAGCTCCATGCCGAAGCGGGTTTCTCCCGTCACCGTCAAGACGTGCGACAGAAGGGGCGTAACTGAGCGCACGGAGGCATAAAGCGCCAAAATCCGCAATGGCGAAACCACGCCGCTCCACTTGGCGCCCAGGATGGCAAAAACGAAATCGTGCGACACCAAAGCCAGGCCAATGGTGAGCGGGAAGGTGATCAGAGCCAGGCCTTCCGTCAGGTTCAGAAAATACCGCTTCACTGTGGCATATTCTGTCTGGACGGCCGCCAGCAGAGCGGAGGTGACCGTGCCGACGAGCGACGTAATCTGCTGGATGGGGGTGTTCGCAAGGTTCCAGGCGACTGTGTACGATCCCAATGCAGTCTGCCCCAACATTCTTCCGGCCACTACAAAGTCAGCGTTGGAGTAGGCGTACCAGGAGAACCGGTTCACAAGAATATGCCAACTGATGGTAAGGGCATGGCGTAGAGGTTCCCAGCGGGGGCGCCGAAAATTACAGCGCCGGACAATGAGGGTAAGAATCGTGCTGACTACGGCGCTCAGGAGTCCGCCCAGGACGAGCGTCCAGTACCTAAGTCCAATGGCCGCAAAGAAAACTGTAGCGACGGCAAGGACAATCGCCCGTACGCCGTCGATGACTGATATTTCTTTGAAGCGCAGCTCACGTTGCAGCAACGACGTGGGAACCGACTTAAACGCCGTAACCACGAAGGCCAGACTAAGGATAATCACAACGGCGGGCAGCTGAGGACTCCTGAAGAACCGTGCCAGGGGGGCGGCGGCCACGACCGAGACGGCAAAGCCCCCAAGACCCAGGGCGACCGCCACGGTATTGAGTTGAGCCAGTTGCTCCTGTGAAAGATCGCGAAGGGTGATGACCGCTGTGCCGATCCCGAATTCGCTTGCAATGGTAATCAGGCCAAGATAAGCCGAGGCCATGCTGACCAGTCCATAGTCGGCGGGCGAAAGCAGGCGCGCCACGATCAGGGTGGACGCCCAGGTCAGCACCTGGGTCAGCCACTTCACCCCTCCTGTCCATGCGATGCCGTGAACCAGAGACTTGTCGAGTCCGCGGTGCGGCACAAGGTTTTTAACGGGTTCTACAGGAGATGTGAGCATGACTTCCGGATGATTTCATGGAGAAATCACCCTAATTTAGGCTTACCGTTTTGTCTAGGCGCAAGAGTGAGTACCGAGGGCCAGACTTCGGTGCTCGACCGGACTTTTCTGTTCGAACGCCATCGACCTGGAGCGGCAGAGATGGCGGTTCGGGAGGTTTAAGCTCCGCTCGACCAGGCCCATGCCCACTCGACTGTCGAGTGCTTGTAAACCTCAGGCCAGGCGGCGTTCGAATCCGATTCTTTGAAAGCGTAGGTGACCAAAGTAATCTCCCGGGTATGAAATGAGACTCTGTATCCCGCCCCAGGGGGTGAGGTTACTGACTTACCTCCGAATAATGGTTGCCTTGGTGCCGAATCGAAAGTGAAAGCACAAACGAATGTCACGTTACCCGTTAACTCCCCTTTATATTCGCCTGAGATTTTGGTAAATTAGGAGTCCCCCATAGTTGTAAGTCAGTGGTTCTTAATTCTTAAATGTAAATACGAGATAGAAGTGTCTTATGAAGCATTCAAATCGCTCTCCGTTTTCGGCGATGGGGGATCACTTCACGAAACGAATTGCAAACTGGCGGGCGCGATACGGAATTTCGCTGGCCGCGCGCGCTGAAGTTCACCGCGAACAGCGATCACAGGTTCGCGCCGATGTACCGCTTGACTGTGTGATCTCCGAGGCACTCGCGTGGATCGGGCGTGCACAGGACAACTCGCTGTCGGCTGATGGTGGAGTGGCGAGGCACTATTGCCTGGTCACTGGTTGGGGCACCTCTTACCCGGAGACCACCGGCTACATCATTCCAACCTTGATTCGCGAGGCGCGACTCTCAGGGGACCACAGTTTGCTGGAGCGGGCCAGACGGATGCTGGACTGGCTGGTCAGTATCCAAATGCCGTGTGGTGCCTTTCAGGGCGGCACAATCGGCGACGCTCCTCTTGTTCCGGTCACGTTTAACACCGGTCAGATCCTGATGGGATTGGCGGCTGGGGTCAGCGAATTTGGGTCCAAATACCGGAACGCGATGATGGCGGCCGCGGACTGGCTGGTAAACACCCAGGATCCCGACGGTTGTTGGCGAAAATTCCCCACGCCGTTCGCCGCGCCTGGGGAGAAAGTCTACGAGGCGCATGTCTCCCGGGCTCTGTTCGATGCTGCCCGCCTGGAAACGACTCGTGGGTATGCCGAAGCCGCCATGCGAAATATCCATTGGGGGCTTTCCCAACAAAATAGCGCAGGCTGGTTCGCGAACTGTTGCTTGTCCGCGCCAGAGAATCCACTCACCCACACTCTGGGTTACGTTCTGCATGGGTTGATCACCGCCTACGAATTTTCAGGGGACGGTCGAATTCTTCATGATGCCTGCCGGACAGCCGAGGGAGCCTTAACTGCATTGCGGCCAGACGGCTTTCTGCCCGGCCGGCTGAACAGCCAATGGCAAGGGACAGTTTCATGGGCTTGTTTGACGGGCACCGCGCAGCTTGCGGCCTGCTGGCTTCTGCTGTACCGTGCGACCGGCGAGATACGTTTCAGGCACGCCGGGTTGCTCGCCAACCGCTACGTGCGTTCCACCGTGCGTCTTGACGGTCCACCGGAGACACGGGGAGCAGTCAAGGGCAGCTTCCCGGTTTCGGGAGGCTACTTGACGTTCCAGTACCCCAACTGGGCATGTAAATTCCTGATTGATGCCAACAGTCTGGAAAGAACGATTTGCGAGGAACAGAGTGAATCTGCAGTTTCGATCAACGCCCGTGCCGCCAGCCTCGCTGATTGAACAACTCGCGGCGAGCGATCCGACCAATCCGTTTCACACCCCGGAATACGCAAGCGCGAGCCGGTCTCTGGGGGTGCGGCCCTGCTTCATCAGCTTGTGCAATGGAAACGACGTGGTGTCGGGCTGCATTGGCTTTTTTTCCGGATCATTCCTGCGCCGTTGCCTGAAGATTCCTTCACTGCCTATCCTGCCGGATCCGCCTACCTTCTGGCAGGGTCTGCTCAAGCTCTGCCGCGAATCGGGGGTCTGGTTATTGCAGGTTGATTCCTATGCCTCGCCGGAGGCTGAGATTCCACGTCTACCGGGCGAACTGCTGCGTCGGAATCGTCGCGAGTACATCCTCGATCTTGGACGCGAAAATGTGTTGGACGGCGTCAGCACCCAGCACCGCCGGAATATCTCTCGCGCGGTCAAAGCTGGACTTTGCATTCGACGCGTACGCGACGAATCCGGATGCGCTGGGCATCTGGAACTCATCGATGCTTCCCTGGAGCGACGTGCCAAGCGGGGCGAAATGATCGATCGTGAAAAGGCGGTCGAACTCCTGGCATTGCTGGCCAGCAAATCGGGTGAAATTTTCCAGGCAGTCGATGGAGAACGGATTCTTTCTTCAATCCTGGTGCTCAGGTCCAGCAAGGGCGCTTACTATCAGTCTGCCGGAACCCTGCCGGACGGCATGCAACTCGGCGCTTCCCCCTTTCTGATATCGCGGGTGGCGGATATTCTTAAGCACGAGGGAGCGCAAGTCTTTAACCTGGGAGGTGCGGGCGAAGACAGTCCTGGACTGCAGAGATTCAAGGCTGGCTTCAACGTTCGTGAGATTCCCCTGGAAGCAGCATCATTTTGTCCGAAATCCCTCGTGGAACGGACCTTTCATACTGCCTTGCGCACCTCCTGGGCGTGGGTGAAGCGGAACTAGTTTTGTGGCGGCCGGATAGCTCGGAAAAACGCATGGAGAACGGGCCTTGTATCTAAATTTCTTTGGATTGAAGGAGCAGCCTTTTGGGGTCACGCCGGACCCGCGCTTCTTGTATCTCAGCGAAGCGCATAAGGAAGCGCTCGCTTCGTTGTATTACGGCATCGAGGCCAATCGTGGCTTTATCGGTCTGATCGCTCAACCTGGCATGGGCAAAACCACCATGCTGTTCCATCTGCTGGAGACCTTCCGCAGCACGGCTCGCATCGCTTTTCTTTTTCAGACGCATTGCAACTCGCGGGAATTCATGCGCCTCCTGCTGGCGGAACTGGGTTGCGAGGAGGACACGCAGGACCTGGTTCGCATGTACGACGAGTTCAACAAGCGTCTGCTGAAGATCGCGGAGGAAGGCAATCGTCTGATCGTTGTAGTTGACGAAGCCCAGAACCTCGAATTCGAAGTGCTGGAAACGTTGCGCCTGCTGTCTAATTTCGAGACCTCGCAGGCCAAGCTGATGCACATCATTCTGGCAGGCCAGCCGGCGCTGGCGCACAAGCTGGCTAGTCCGCGCCTCTCCCAGCTGCGGCAGAGGGTCTCGATTGTTCAGGGACTGGCGCCGCTTTCCCACGCCGAAGTAAAGAACTATGTAGAGCATCGGCTGCGCATTGCGGGGTACCGGGGCAGCACCATTTTCACAGACGAGGCTTACGAGTCCATCGCGGTTGCGACCGAAGGAATACCCAGGAATGTAAATAATTTCTGCTTCAATGCGCTCTCCCTGGCCTGCGCCACCCGGAAAAGGACTGTCGATACGGATGTAGTGAATGAGGTCATGGCCGACCTTGATATTCAGAGACTTACCTGGGGTATGCCATCCGAGACCGGTGCGCTCGACACGCCCTACAGTCAAGTGCGCGAAGAGGTGGTTGCGACGGTGGGGCCGGAAGTGTATCGAGAGATTTCAAATGCTGCTGAGGCCGCGGCCTACATGCAGCAGGTCGCCACCAAATTGAGGAATTGGCGGGAGTCAGTGGAAAAGAGTCCCGTCGGTGGGCGGCGCGACTTGCCAACGCAGCCCCGAAAAGATCCGGTTTGATCGGGCGGCCACTGTCACCTGTTCCCGCTGAATCGGCCGCGACGGCGCGGTTTCAACCCTTCGCTGGATCTCGCTGTGCCTCTCGTGGTGGTTGCCTGCACAATCCAGAAGTGATGTTACCAAGGGCAATTGACTCGACTTTTCGCAAGAGTACACTCCAATTCAGGATTGTCGCATGCACATTCTTCACGTAGTGGGGGCCCGGCCGAACCTGATGAAGGTTGCGCCGGTACTGAGCGCGCTCAAGCCGTACTCCAAAATAAAACAGACGCTCATTCATACCGGCCAGCACTACGACACGAATATGTCGGACATATTCTTCCAGCAACTGGAGATTCCCGCGCCGGATGTGAACCTGGGCGTTGGATCGGGAAGCCACGCCCGCCAAACTGCGGACATCATGAGCCGCTTCGAGCCGGTGGTTCTGGAACGCAAGCCTGACCTGGTGTTGGTCTACGGCGACGTCAACTCGACGGTCGCTGCCGCGCTGGTTTGCTCCAAGCTGCAAATCCAGGTGGGCCATGTGGAAGCCGGACTTCGTTCCTTCGACCGCACCATGCCGGAAGAGATCAACCGGCTGTGCACCGACCAGTTGGCCGACTTGCTGTTTACCCCGTCAGAAGACGGCGACAGGAATCTCGAACACGAAGGCGTCGCTGCCAGCAAAATCCATCGTGTGGGCAATGTCATGATCGATTCGCTGGTTCGCCTGCTGCCGGCAGCCGTGGCATTGAACCTGAACGGATTGCCCGACCGCTACGTTCTGGTCACCCTGCATCGCCCGGCGAATGTAGACAACGATCAGACCTTGAAACGCATTTTGGGATATCTGCTCGAACTGAACAGCCAACTGAAGGTTGTTTTTCCCGTCCATCCACGGACCCGGCAGCGAATTGCAGAATTTGGCTTCGACGCCAGCCAGCTCGATCTTCGCGAACCGCTGCCTTACATCGAGTTTCTGGCGCTGCAGCGCCGCGCCACGGTGGTCGTGACTGACTCCGGTGGCATCCAGGAAGAAACCACCTATTTGAAAGTACCGTGCCTGACCTTGCGCAACAATACGGAGCGTCCGGTTACCGTGACCCTGGGAACTAACATTCTGGTCGGTCAGGACGGAGAGAAGTTGCGCTCGGAACTCAGCAAGGTTCTCCAGGGCAAGCCGAAGCAAGGCACGATCCCGCCTCTTTGGGACGGACATGCTGGGCAGAGGATTGCCGAGATCCTGAGCAAACTCTGAGTCAGGAGCGATCGGCTGCGTGCTGATCCGTTAGTTCAGAATCCTCAACCTGATAGGCGCTTGACCTCTCCGGGCAACAAGCGGAGAATTCCATCCTGCTCCAAGCAGTTGTGAGCAAATCCCACAGCGTTGCCGAAAACCTAAGGGGTGAACTATGAAGGTCAAACAAGGGGATCTCGCACTCCTGCAGGACCCTGCGTCTCAGGAACTTCTGCACTCGAAAATCCCGGCCCGGCTGGCGTATGTGTGGATGGACGGAACACCTCGGGTTATTCCCATCTGGTTTCACTGGAACGGGCGCGAGCTGGTGATGGGGACTCCGCCCAAGGCGCCGAAACTGAAAGCTCTGGCCAAGAATCCGAAGGTGTCCCTTACCATCGACAACAACGAGTTTCCGCACAAAGTGCTGTTGGTGCGCGGCACGGCGCGGCTCGAAACTGTGGACGGAATTGTGCCCGAGTATGCCGCTGCCGCCGATCGTTATTTCGAACCGGAGCAAGCCCGGGCTTGGCTGGCTCAGCTTCGCACCCGGATTTCCTCGATGGTTCGGGTTACGATTACACCGGAATGGGTGGGACTGCTGGACTTCAAAACGCGCTTTCCCAGCGCTATTTCATCCTGAACGCCTGGCAAGACCGGTTTTCTTTGCGACGCACTCCTGCCTGCTGTTACAGGGAGCGGGCGAGCTCAGGCTGTGGCAGCGCGCCTTTCTTGCCTCGCCGTATTTCCCATCCCAGGGTGAGCCAGGAAGCGCAATAGAGGATCGCGGCCAACACCAGCAGAGACCTGATTCCTGTCCAGTAGGACATCGATTCCAGCAAACCCCCGACCAGCGCCCCAAACAGATTTGATCCCAGAGCCTCGCCGGAGAAGTGCGCTTCGGCGAAGCTGTGGATGAATATGATTCCTGCAAAGAAGACGGGAAGGCAAAGTACCGTGGTCGCACTGATGGCTTTCAGCCAGATCGAGGGAAAAAAGAACTTGTCCAGCGGAATCAGATAGGCGATTGCAAGCGAGATGAAAATGCCCGCATAGGCTGCCACATAAGGAAAGCCGGGAAATTTCTGCACCAGGATATTCGCCGCAACAATCAGCAACAGCAGACCGCCCACCACCACTGAATTCACCAGCCAGGTTGTGCCGAAGAGCAGGGCCATCTTGCTCACAATCTGTGCCTCCAGCAGCATGAACCCCGCACCCAGGAAGAAAAAGTGCCAGCGCAGAGAGGCCAGCGGCATGCCCGTCCGCCGCAGCAATTGCCAGCAGAACAGCACCAGGATGACCGATAGCAGGCCAAAACTCAGCGGTATGCCGCGGTCACGCTGGTACAGATACGGCCAATCGTCGGTGGTGATACGGACATCGGAGTTCTCGACCGCCGGATTGTTGAGCAGATAGGACTGCAACGCGGGATCAGTCATCGCCTGCCGGATCCGTTCCGGTGATCCGGCGATGAAGAAGCGTCCGGCCGTGGTGTAGAACGAACTGACCGCGCTCACATCAACCGGGGATTGATCGAAGACCGTCTTCACCAGCGTATAAAGACGGCCTGCGATCCATGGACTGGAGACCCAGAACTTGACGATGAAAATGCCGTCCGGATTGAGCAGGCGTCTGGCAGCCTGCAGAGATTCGAGCGTATACACGTAATTGTCGATGCGGATATTCGAGTAGTACGAACCAGTAGTGTGGGAATCGAGCAGCGAGAAAACAATTACATCAAACTTCTCATGGCTGTTCTGGATGTAGCTGCGGGCGTCATCGACCACCGCATGCACCCTCGGCGACTGATAAGGCTTCTCGAAGTGCAAGTCCCGCCCGACCTGCAGAATCAGGGGATCAATCTCGACCGCCACCACCCGCTCCGCGCCATTGCGAACCGCCGCGGCCACGTCATTTCCCGTTCCCGCTCCCAGTACCAGAACCGACGGAGGCTTCGGATAAAAGTGATAAGGAATGTTATAGGCGTTCCATTCCACCGGAACGGTACGAAATAGTTCCGGGTGAGCCGCGGTGAATGCGGGCGATAGATCGATGATCTTCTGGTACCAGCTGTCGTTGGTCGATAAATCGTAAGTGATCGGGTGCTGCTCGTCCGGGCTTGGCGAGAGCGTGATCTTTTGATACGGAGACCACAGCACACGGCTCGGTTTTGCCGGGCCAAAGGCGGCGAAGCCAACGCAGAATAAGAACGCTGCCGCGGAGGTCCAGCGCAACCGGGGCACCTTCCACAACAGAATGGCCGCAACTACGCCGCTGAAGGCAAACCACACGGGTGGCGGCTGGTAAAGAAAGCAGAGCAGGGTGTAGAGCAAAATGCCGGCCAGGCTGGCGAGAACGTTCACCGTGTAGGCCAGAATTCCATTGCTTGAATGCTCCAGCGACCATCCAACGATTTGGCCGAGCGGAACGAAAACGAATGCGATCAGCGCGAACAGAAATACGATCAGCACAATTGCGCTGAGCGATGCAGTGATGCCTACGTGTACTGCAGGCATCCCCCAGAGATAAACCTGGGATGTAGGGGCGATGAAGTAGGGAATTTCCACGATGACCTGCCGCAGCGCATGCCACGGCAGCTTGATGAGCGCGACCAGCAGGCACACCGGAAACACAAACGCCAGCAGGTTGATGCTCTTGCGGGAAAGATAGCAGCCCAGGCCAAATCCCAGGAAACACGCGATCAACACTACATTCTTGAAATAGGCAAACGCGGATACCTCCGCCGCCACCCAGCGGATCATCAGCATTTCCATGAACAGGCTCAGCAGGCTGACCAAGGCCAGTTGCGACCAGCTGAAACCTCCAATAACTTCGGGCGTGAATTCCCAGTGACGGGCGATGAGATGTTCCCAGCGCGCCAGCCGCGTGGGTTCCCCCTGCCGGTAGAAGGCTGCAAGGAGAAAGACTCCTGACATGGCAACTACGAGGAGGAACCCAAAGGCGAGGGCCTGCTGAAGAGTGCTGAACATGAGGGGACTCGATTCTACCGTGAGCCCGGAGGATCAACAACAATGTGGAAAATGTGGTGGTGGGTCAGTTTCAACTTCTCACACCCGGTCATCCTGAGGAAGCGGAGTCCTTCGCAAGGGCGAAGGACTCCCGACGAAGGACCTGTGCATTGCGGGACGACAGCAGCACCGAAGTCCTGCCAGATCCGGTGATGCGTTTCGCGCCGGACTTGCGCCGACCGTGCATGTGAGGGCGGCGCGGAATACAGAGGTCCTTCACTTGCTTTCATCCCGCTTCGCGGAACGAAAGACTGCATTCAGGATGACAACCTTGCGGCCCTGCGGATCATGGGAGAACCGAATCAAACTGACCCACTACCGAAAATGTAGGTCGAGTTGCGCTGAAATTTTGACTCGTGTGGGGACGGGTCTCTGACCCGTCCAGGTCGAGCGAAGCTCGACAGTATCTTTCAGGGATTCAAATCTTGCCGGGCTTTGCCCGGCTGGACGGGCGAGGGCGCCCGTCCCTACATGATCGTAGGGCTCCCCCAACATCACACGCTTCTTCCGCCCGTTGCCATGTAATGAGACAATGACGAATCTACCCATGCGGGCCATTCTGGAAGATGTTCGATCCGGTGAAGTCGCCGGGCACGAGGTCCCACAGCCTGAGTTGCGGGCTGGCGGCATCCTGGTGCGGACCGCGTTTTCCGCTATCAGCGCAGGCACCGAGCTTGCTCATCGTGAACAAGTAGAAAAATCTCTTCTGGGTAAAGCCCTGGCTCGTCCCGACCTCGTCCGTCAGGTGGTGGACTTCGCGCGTACGGCGGGCGTGAAGGCGGCGTACCAGCGAGTGCCAATCGCGGCTGGATACGCTGGCTCCGCTGGGACATAGCTGTGCGGGGACCGTGATCGCTGCAGGCAGGGCGTGACCGAGTTTCAGCCCGGCGATCGTGTTGCCTGTGCGGGCGCCGGCTATGCCAGCCATTGCGAAGTGAACTTCATCCCCCGGAATCTGGCGGCTCGAATTCCAGATCGGGTTCCACTGGAAGCAGCTTCTTTGACCGCCACCGGCGCAATTGCGCTTTCCGTCAAAGTCAGGCCGTACTGGGCGAGACTGTGACGGTGATCGGTGCCGGACTGGTCGGAGTGCTAACCATTCAGCTGGCCAAAGCAGCGGGCTGTCGCGCAATTGCCATCGATCTTGATCCTCAGAGGGTGGAACAGGCCAAGGCCTTTGGTGCAGATTTGGCGCTGTGCTCCGGAGACCGTGATACGCCTGCGCGGGTCCAGGAATTTACCCGTCACGGAACGGATGTCGCCATCATCACGGCGGCAACTCCATCTGCAGAACCCATCGAACTGGCGGCAAATATTTGTCGCGATCGCGGTCGTATCGTGGTCGTGGGCACGGTGAATCTCGGGGTCTCCCGCGCGCCCATGTACAGGAAAGAGCTATCGCTGGTGCTGTCCCGCTCCTACGGACCCGGCCGCTACGACCCCCGGTACGAAGAAGACGGCGTGGACTATCCCGTCGGCTACGTACGCTGGACCGAGCAGCGCAACATGGAGGCCTTTCTGGAGTTGCTGGCGTCGGGGTCGGTCAATGTAACGCCTTTCACCGAGAGGCGGTGTCCGGTGGAGAAGGGAAGCGCGGCCTATCAGGAACTGAAGAGCACGGCAGCGTACACGGTCCTGGTGGAATATCCCAATCGGGCTGTGATCACGATGCCTGCTCCCTTGGGCGATACTGTGCCCTCTTCGAACGCGCCTCGTGGCAGCCAACTCCGGATCGGTTGCATCGGCGCCGGAAGTTTTGCGCGCGCTACGATATTTCCGGCCCTGCGTGAGACTCGTGGTGTGACGCTGCACTCGGTTGCCACCGCCTCCGGCGTTACTTCGGAATCGCCCGCAGATTATTTGGCTTTGCCCGGGCGGTGCCGCCTGCAGACCTGCTCCAGGATAGAGATGCGGACGCCGTGTTCGTGCTCTCCCGCCACGACAGCCACGCGCAATACGTGATTGCGGCGCTCTCCAATCACAAACCGGTGTTCGTGGAAAAACCGCTGGCCACCAACCGCGAGCAACTGGAAGAGATCCGCAGTGCCTATCAGGCCGAGAAGGAAGGGAATCAGGCTCCATTCCTGATGGTCGGCTTCAACCGCCGCTTTGCTCCGTTCACCGAAAAGTTGGAGCAGTTTTTCACCGGCCGCCAGGAGCCCATGATGGTTCACGTGCGGGTCAATGGCGGATATATCCCTCACGATCACTGGGTGCAGCAAAATACAAGCGGAGCGGGACGGATCATTGGCGAGTTTTGCCATTTTGTGGATTGGGCACGCTGCGTGATCGATACGCCCATTGTCAGCGTAACCGCAAATGCGCTGCCGGACGGCGCTCGCTACAACCGGGACAATGTTGTGGCTACGCTCGCCTTCCAGGACGGCTCGATCGCCAGCGTTTCCTATCTCGCCAATGGTGACAGGTCAACTCCGAAAGAGCAGTTCGAGGTGTTCTGTGAAGGTAAGGTAGGACGGATAGTCGACTTTTGCACGCTTGAGCTGGCCCGTGACGGAAAGACCAGGCGGACCAAGGCCCGGCGCGACAAGGGACATGCCCGCGAAATTGAGCTGACCCTGGAAGCCATCCGCCGGGGCGCCACCTCCCCTATCCCGTTCGAAGAACTCATCGAGGTTTCCGAAGCCACGATCGCTGTTGAAGAAGCCATCGCCACTGGAAAATCGGTTTCCTTGCGGGCCCCATACGCTTCGACCGGCTAACGATTTCAGACTGCAGATTTCAGACCGTGATTTATAGGGAAGATCCCCCAAAATCTTCAGTCTGAAATCCACAATTTGAACTTTGCTGCCGGGTCAGGAGTTGGGAAGAGTCACTTGTACCTGGTTCGAGAACTTGCTCTCCTGGCCTTTCTTATCCACAGCGGTGGTCATGTAGAAGTAGGTCTGTCCGGGTTGGACCGAGGCATCGGTGAAGGTAGCCACGAGCTGCGGAGCGGGGTTAATCTTCGCGTAGGGCCCTTTGGGCGTTGCCGCGCGGTAAATGTTATAGCCCGCAGCCCCCGAATTGGGACGCCAGGCAAGAGTGACGGCATGCCCCCGCGACTGTGCTGTCCCGCTGCCACTGAACTTCTCGCCGTGGGGGGAGTTCGTGGCGTCGCTGACGAAGCTGATATTGCCCGCTGAGCCTCCAGCGCGTGGCGGGGCGAAACTCACCTTGAAGGAAACGCTCTGCCCGGCGGCCACGGTAACTGGAAATACGATCCCGCTTACCGAGTATCCTTCTCCGCTCCAGTTGGCGGACATTACCTTGATCCTGGAATCGCCGGCGGTCAGGGTTGCCGTCTTGGTTACTTTCTGACCCACCGGCACCGCGCCAAAGCTCAGGCTGGCAGGAGTCACGGCGAGTTCACCGGGAGCTACGACCGGTTTCTTGGCACGTCCGCTCGCACTGAGGCTTCCGCCACCGCAACCAATCGAAATTGCTGCTGCCAAAATTACCAGTCCTGTAAGCCATCGTTCGTGCATGCGTGCAACGCTCCTCACTACAAGATTGTCCTGCGAACGAATTCAACGCCAGATCTGGGGTCCGGCGTCCTGATACCTGGGTAAAAAAGGGAATTCCTTAAGCGCGAATCGCGGAACTCTGCAACTCGCGCGGATCGAACCCCAACTTGTGCGGAATCCTGGAAGCGCCTGTCTGACAGGAAGGTAAACCCGGGACTGAAGTTGGAACAGATGTCACAAGTACATCGCTATGGGTCGTAGCCGGTGCGTGGATTGCGGACACCGTTTCCAGTGCGCCGCAGGCGCCGTGCTCGGACGGAGAAGTGGAAATGAAGTTGCGAGTCTTCGAATCAGCCCTGTTTATCGTGCTTTCTCGTCAGTATGGCAGTGGCCCGACCTGAGGATTTATTGTGGAAAAATCTTGTCTTTGATTTGATCCCCGAAATAAAAAAGGGGCGTGAAGTCTTCGCCCCCCTTTTACTCAAAGGTTTGCAAACCCACATTCTGCGGACAGAGTCTTACGGACTCGGCACCACGGCCTGGGTTTGATTGGAGTTCGCACTCTCTTTTCCGGACGCATCCACCGCCGTAGTGACGTAGAAGTACGTTTGACCGGCGGCGACCGAGCTGTCGGTATAGGTAGTGTCGACGTTCATGGAACTGATTTTCGCGTAGGGTCCGCCGTTCGTGGCTCCGCGGTAAACGTTGTACCCGGCAACAGTCGAAGAGCTTGGATTCCAGGCTAAAGCCACATTGTGTTGCGGCGCAGCGGTACCGCTGCCGGTCAGAGCCTGCACTGCGGACGAGTTGGAAGCATTGCTCGCGAAAGATGCATTGGCGGAGGCAACGCCGCTCGCCTGAGGGCTGAAATTCACGGTGAAGGATTTGCTCTGGCCGGCAGCCAGGGTGAGTGGTAGCGAGATTCCGCTCACGGTGAATTCCGTTGTGCTCATATTGGCGCCCGAGACCGTGACGCCGGATCCGCTGGCGGTGAGCGTGGCCGTCAAGCTCTTGCTTTGTCCCACGGTCACGTTGCCGAAGTCTAGGGTAGCCGGGCTCACCGCCAACTGGCCGGAAACGCTTGCCGTGCCGGCCAGAGAAATGGTGAGCTGGGAATCAGAAGCGTCAGAAACCACGGAAATCGATCCGGAGGCGCTGCCGCCAGAAGTTGGAGTGAAGACTGCGCCAAAGGTAAAACTTTGTCCCGGGCTCAGGCTCAAGGGCAAGCTCAATCCGGTGACACGGAAGCCTGTGCCGGAAACGTTGGCTTGGCTGATGGTAACGCTCGAGCCCCCGGTGTTGGTCAGTGTTTCCGATTGGGTGGCACTGCCGTTGATCGCTACGCTGCCGAAGTCAAGGCTGGAATCGCTGGTACTCAGGACGCCGGCGGTTGCGGTGCTTGCGATCAGCGGAATTGTGAGCGTGCTGTTGGTTGCGTTGCTGGCGACAGAAAGACTGCCGGTGGACGACCCGCCCTGGGGTGTAAAGGTCACGCTGAACGTCGTGCTCTGGCCCGGTGCCAGGGTTGCCGGCAGGTTCAAGCCGGTTACAGTAAAAGCGGGAGCCGAGACGTTCGCGGCGGTGATGGTGACGCTGGTGCCGCCCGAGTTGCTCAGTTTTTCCGAGATCGTCTTAGGACTGCCTGCTTGAACCGCGCCAAAGGCGAGGCTCGATGGCGATGACGTGAGCGATCCCGCAACCAGACCGGTAGCCGCCAGCGGAATGCCGAGCGAAGGATTCGAAGCATCGCTTGCGATGGAGAGAGAGCCGCTGGCTGGTCCGTCTGACTGCGGGCTATAGGTCACGCTGAAGGCTGTGCTTTGGCCCGCAGCCAGAGTTAGAGGCAGGTTCAAGCCGTTGATCGCGAAGCCCGCAGGCACGCTGGCTTGCGATATGGTCACGCTGGAGCCGCCGGAGTTGGTGAGTGTTTCACCCAATGTCTGGCTCTGACCAACCTGAACACTTCCGAAACTGAGACTGGAAGGATTCGAGAATAACGCGCCAGCCGCGATTGCCACACCCGAAACCGGGACATTCACGACTGAGTTCGGTGCATCGCTCGCGACCACGACGGTCCCGCTTGCGGTCCCGGGCGCCTGCGGTGTAAATGTCACCGAGAATTTTTTCTTCTGTCCCGGAGACAGGGCCATTGGAAAGCTGAGTCCGCTCATCCGGAAGCCACGGCCAGTAATGGTTGCATTGCTTACGGTGACAGTGGAAGCACCGGAGTTGGCGATGGTCGCTGCCATAGTCTGGCTCGCTCCCAGCTTTACGCTGCCCAGCGCCAGGCTCGACGGCGAAACCGCGACTTGTCCGGCGGCTATCGCAGTGCCTGAAACCGGCACATTGAGGGTGGTTGGGGTGGTGGTCGATGCAACGGTGACGATTCCCGGCCGCTTTTTTCCGGTACTTACGGCAGCGGTGCCGATCAGCGAGATGGTAGCGCTCTTGGCGCCGCCGGAGGCAGGCGTGAAGCTTATGCCCAGCGGGACGCTTTGTCCCGGGTTCAAAGTCAGGGGCACGCTCAAACCAGTGAGGGCAAACCCCGTTCCCGATATCGCCACTTGCGAGATGGTGACGGTGTTCGTGCCGGCGTTAGACAAGCTGGCGGATTGGGTTTGCGTGTGGCCTACCGTTGTGTTCCCAAAGCCTATTCTCGCTGGAGTCAACTTCAGCCGCCCCGTGGCGATGCCTGTGCCTCTCAACGTGAATGCAGTAGATGACAGGAGCATGTTGCCGGCCAGCATGACCGCACCCTGGGAGTCGCCATTGCTCTGTGGCGAATAAACCACCTGAAGAGAAATGCGCTTACCCGGAGCGAGGGTTAACGGCAGAGTCACTCCGGTAACCTTGAAGTCGGCCTGGTTACTCTGGACCCGGGTGAGAACGATGGGGGAGCGGGTGTTGTTGACGATGGTGTTGGTGCGGACTACGCTATCTCCGACATTGGTGGCCCCGAAATCCAAAACAGCCGCGGAAGGGACCAGCCCGGAGGACGGTTGCGAGGTGGGCTTGCTGGCGTTAAGGGCCCCACAACCCAGCATGGTGGTCAAAGCGAGAAGTATAAGTACCAGGTTGCAGCGTGTGCCGAACTCCTTCACGGAAGGCCTCTATAAGCCGTACGGCCATACGGCGGGGGATTTTTCACCTCGTCTGCACCATTCCGAGTGCCAATCCGTTACCCGGTTGAAACGTGGGATAGTGCAGCCAAATGCAGTGTGCTCTGAGGGTTGGAAGCGGGGTAGATAACGGGAGTGAATGTACAAAGCGGCCAGACGGCCATTACTAAAGAGGAACGGTAGTTACCTGGGTCATCAGGTTCGGGGAATGCTCCGACGCGCTTCCCAATTTGCTACACACACGCAGATTTTGTTGGGAATGTTGTAATCGAAAAACGGGCGGAACATTCATTCACGGCAGAAATGTTTTTTAGTTTTCGATTGCAGAACATAGTCATCACAAACCCGCAGCTATCCTCGAACGATGACGATGCAGTAGTCTAGTTGCGCGTGCAGTGAAGAAGTGTCGACAAAAAGAAACGCGAAGCAGCGACAGTCTTTCTCCATGTCAACTGAAAATCCTGAACAGCGCGAGTATAAGGGCATCATTCTGGCCGGCGGATCAGGCACGCGTCTCTATCCTGTGACTCATGCGGTCAGCAAATCACTGCTCCCGATTTACGACAAGCCCATGATTTATTACCCGCTGTCCACGCTGATGCTGGCGGGAATTCGAAATGTTCTCATCATCTCCACACCCGAAGATGAGTCCCGCTTCAAACATCTCCTGGGTGACGGCTCGCGCTTCGGAATGAATTTTCAGTATGCGGTGCAATCGCGGCCCGAAGGCATCGCGCAGGCGTTTCTTGTGGGCGAGCAATTCATCGGTTCCTCATGTTGCGCGTTAGTGCTGGGCGACAACATTTTCTATGGACACGATCTCGCCAAGACTGTTCTGCAAGCTTGCGAGCAAAGTGCGGGTGCGCGTGTGTTCGCCTACCCTGTGCTCGACCCCGAACGTTACGGAGTGGTGGAATTCGACTCGCACGGAAAAGCAATCAGTCTGGAGGAGAAGCCGCGCGCGCCGAAGTCGCGCTACGCGGTCACTGGACTTTACTTTTATGACAATCAGGTGGTAGATATCGCAAAATCTCTGAAGCCCTCGGCCCGCGGAGAACTCGAAATCACCGATGTCAATTCGCACTACCTGAAGCGCCAGCAGCTGGACGTTGTAGTAATGGGCCGAGGCATGGCATGGCTGGACACCGGAACCCACCAGGCCATGTTAGAGGCCGCGCTTTTCATACAGACCATTGAAACGCGCCAGGGATTGATGGTCGCGTGCCCGGAAGAGATTGCTTTTCGCTACGGATACATCACCGCCGAGCAGCTGGAAAGAACCGCATCGTCGATGAACAGCAACGCCTACGGTTTGTACCTGCGGCAGTTGCTCAGGGAAAAGGTGTTCTGAAAACGTCTTTCAAACGATCCTTTCTGCCATGAAGGTTATAAGAACCGCGCTGCCGGGGGTGCTCATTCTTGAACCCAGGGTGTTCCGCGACTCGAGAGGTTTCTTTTTAGAGAGCTACAACGAAAGGACCATGGCGGAGGCGGGCATCCAGGAACGCTTCGTGCAGGACAACCACTCTTTTTCCACGCGCAACGTGATACGAGGCCTTCACTATCAAGTGCGCGCGCAGGGCAAATTGGTACGGGTGGTCATGGGCGAGATTCTGGATGTGATCGTGGATCTGCGCCGAAGTTCGCCGACATTTGGTGTCTGGAACGGAGTGAGCCTCTCGGAAGCCAACCAGCAGATGTTGTGGATTCCTCCGGGCTTTGCCCATGGTTTCCGCGTCTTGACGGAGGGCGCTCACGTGCTCTACAAGGCCACCGATTTCTACGATCCAGAGGCCGAGCGCACGATCGCCTGGAACGACCCGATGTTGAATATCGACTGGCAGCTCACCACTCCGCCGACGGTCTCCGCGAAAGACAGCCAGGGAACCGCATTCCGCGAAGCCGAAGTATTTGCGTGACCGTTGCCAGGCTAAAACACGGCCTGAATATCCACAGCCCTCGCTTGACAGAAGCCAAGCGAGGGAGCGCAGAATCCAACGCAACCACGGTAAGCACCAGCCGCTTTACCCACTAGCCTTGAGGTTTTGCCTCAAATACTCCCCGGATCAGTTTGCCCGATTGAAGGCAAAACTGGTTTTCACAGGAAGGCTGGAGCCATGAAGAGCATCGTACGTAATCTGTGGCATGACGACCAGGGTCAGGATATCGCCGAATACGCGGTGATGTTGGCTGTGATTCTGGTAATCGTAGTTGGCACCATCCGTCTGGTGGGCAGCAACGCCAACAACACGTTCTCCTCAGTAGGAAGCGCCATCCAATAAGGACTGCTCAAAGCGTTCTGACCGCGCCGCGTATGGCCTCCGCATGCGCACACGGGATTTCTCGCGCCAGTGCACGAGGGTTGCTGGACGACAAGTTTTGTTCGAAGGGTGGCGAGGCGGGGAAGAACCTACCGCGATCCGAATTGCAGCCGCAGTCCTGCGCGCGCGAGAATGGGCGGACCTACCGTCAAGACCGGGGTTCGTCCGACGTCATAACGCTGGTTAAGCAAATTCTCCACCGCCACAAACACATCCACTCCTGGACGCAGGGTGTGAGTTGCGTTCAAGTCCAGAGTGAAATAGCGCCTGAGTAGCAGCGTGTTCTGATCGTCATCGAACTGATTCCCGCCGAATCGCCCTTGTACTCCGAGAAGAATGAATGGCCTGGAGTAGCGCACCTGGAAATCGAACTGGTGCCGGGGAACTTGCGGGATGTTGAGGCCCACCAGGCTCGGATTCAGTCCGGCGAGAGCCGGGTCGACGGTGAAGCTGGTGACTGTCGCATTGGTGTATTCGTAGCCGCCGGAGACCATGATTGAATCGCTTACCTGGCCGCTGGCTTCCAGTTCCACTCCTTGCGAAACCGTGCTGCCCAGATTCTGACGCTGGCGGGTAATCAGGCTGGGAGTCGTGGTCAGCGTGACATTCGCGATGGGCCGAGTGATTTCGTTCCAGAAATAATTGCCGCGCAGCATCAGCCGCTGGTTCCAGCCCGTCACGATGGCGCCGCCTTCCGCGCCGGTCAGGCGCTCAGCACGGAGGTTGGCGTTGTTCTCGGTGAAGACATTGCCGGCGCGAAACCCGCGGTAGAGTTCGTTCAGAGTAGGCGCGCGAAAAGAGCGATAGCCTGAAGCGGTCAGAGAGACGTGGTTGGTGAGCTTGTGCAAAAGCGCGAGGCGAGGACTGAAGAAGGACTCACTGCGATCGGGCAGGGGAGCTGCGCCCACCGGTTGTGCAGGGTTGGGAGGCGCGAAGGCATCAAAATTCTGCCAGTAGTCCACGCGCCCGCCGGCCGTAAGCAGCCAGTTTGAAGCTATGCGGATAATGTCCTCGACATAAGCACCCCAGGTCACCTCCCGGCCTCCGCCCGCGGACGTAGTGGTGGGGTGGCCGCCAAAGTATCCTTGCTCGTTGGTTTGGCCGTGGATGTTCGATTCTTCGAGCCCGGCCACCAGATGCTGACGCGTTCCCAGCGTGTGTCCCCATTGCGCGGAGAAGCCCACATCCTGGGCGGGCACGCGCTGGGTGCGGGTCAAGCTCTCGCTGCTGCGATCGGAACTTATAGAGGAGAACGACTGGTCGAGATTCTGCCGGCTGGCATACGCGCGCAGCTCGAATGAGCCCAGGGCACGCCCATCCCAATTCCCTCCGAGGTCAAGTTCGCGAATGGTTGTACTGTTGGTCTGCAGGGGAGTGCCGTTATCCCGTGACTCGCCGAATACCGACCCGCGAGCGAAGATGGCTCCGCGATCGCCGAACTGGCGCCGGACGGTCACGTCACCCATTGCGTTTTGCGAGTTTACTGGCGTATCGACCGCGCCCCGCAGGTCGGCGGGGACAGCGATGTAGCCATCCGTGCGAAAGAGCTCCGAAGTAAGCCCGAAGGCCCACGCT
Source organism: Terriglobia bacterium (assembly GCA_963801545.1). Taxonomy (GTDB): domain Bacteria; phylum Acidobacteriota; class Terriglobia; order Terriglobales; family Acidobacteriaceae; genus JAIQFF01. The sequence goes on from CAWDFF010000004.1 coordinate 95,696, forward strand.
CCCACTTTCCGGCTGGCGGCAAGAGATACATCGGGCGAATTCTCATTTCCACCGGCAACTTCGAGCGAAAGCGCATTTCGATCCACCGGCGCGCGAAGAATATTGATGACGCCGCCAAGGGCATCTGAACCGTAAAGATGTGAGGCGCCGCCGCTGGCCACTTCGATGCGGTCAATACTCACGCGCGGAGTACGGTCCCAGTAGACCCAGCCACCGAAAGGATCATTAAGAGGGAATCCGTCGTCGAGCACCAGGGCACGGCTGGCACCGCTTGCGCCCAGGCCGCGCAGAGAGACACCTTGAGTGGTCGGATTGGCGGTCCGGCTGGTGGTGCGGCGAAACAGGCTGAATCCCGGCACCTGGCGAAGTATGTCGTCCACCCGGAATGCGGCGGTTGCGTCCAGATCCGGGGACGAAAGGATGGTCACGCTGGTCGCATTTTCAATGACGCGCACGCCGGTGCGATTGGCGGCGACCGTTATCTGCTGGGCCGCAGTGGCCGGCAGCAGCACGATCTGAAGTGGGGCGGAGCCTGTGTGTTGGTCGGTACTTCGCCGATCAATCGGGGCTTGGCCAATTCAAGCTGCGAACCTGAAATCCAGTGGCGGAAACTTTCAAGACCCCGGATTCGGCCGAAATCTGGGAGAAAACAAATTCGCCCCGGTCGTCCGTGACTTGCCTCGCCACCACGGAACCGCCGGTGAATACTACTTCCGCGGACACAATCGCGGCCCCAGTCTGATCTGTGACCACACCGGCGATCTGACTGGGACTGGCGGTCTGGCACAACAACCTCAGGGGCGCCGAGAACCCAAGCAGGGTGACCACCAAAAGCAATCGGAGTGTGCCGGGTGACCGCATGAGGCGAGGCAAACGGCGACAAGGCCGTCCTGCCTGGGGACAAAGCTGCTGCCGCGCAAAATCAGCTTGGATCATACATTACAGGGTTGAGCCGGGGCGGTGCAGTCCTGTTCACATCGAGCTAAGTGTAAGTGCATAAGCCAACTGGAAGATAAGCCTCCAGTTTGACTTCAAATTTATCCAGGACAGCCACCTAAAGGCGCAACATTTTTCATCCCCCTACCTCGAACCACGCCTGGTCATCATCCAAATCTATATTTATCAATTACTTGCGCAATATCCCCTGGCATCCCGATTGCCCTCAAAAGGGCATCGTGAACCTAGCCGGGTTGCCGGATTCAAGTCACGACTCATTACGAACATGCCACTCCGCAAATTCTGGTCTCTCATGCTTATAGCTGCGGCACCCATAATTTGCCGCGCTTCGGTTGATTTTTCTTCAGTCCCGGGTGCAGTGCAAGCGCCCCTGGTCGAGCGGGAGCGTCGCGTCTGGAATTCAGCGGTTCACGACTCAGAGTTCGCAGCCATCCCGCAGACCGTGAGTCGCGCAAATTGCGCAGCGACGCAGCCGCCGCAGGCGCTGGCCACGCCCGATCCCTTGTTGGAGGAAGCCGACCTGAATTCAAAGGTCAGCGTCAGCTTCATCATCGGGATCGATGGCCGGGTGCACAGCGCGCTGATTCTGGAAAGCGCCGGGACGAACGAAGATCGTACGATCCTGGATGCGGTGCGATTCTGGCGTTATCGTCCAGCGATGTGTAATGGTGTGCCTACGGACGCTGAAGCCAAGGTGGAGTTTTCCAGTCGCTAGGAAAGTTTTCGACTAGAATGAGCGGTATCACTTTTGTGAACCAGGCGTCTTAACGCAGACGGGAAATCAGGCTCGTCGTGCGGAGGTAGCCGAGGGGGAACTCAGGCCCGATGTATGATCCGAAGGTGGGCCCTGATTCCAAGGCTGCTATCCTCCGCGCGATGCAGCGGCTGGCTCTGGAGCAAAGTGCGGAAGAATCCGTGAACGTGAACCCTGAATCTGAAAACACGGGCCGGCAGACCTGTCAGGCCTGTGGAAGCCCAAATCGCAAAGGAAATAATTTCTGCGCCGCTTGCGGCGTCTCACTGCTGAAAGCGCCCGAAGACCCGGGAGGTGCGCGGCCCACCACCAAGCCCGCGTCGGAGCAGCAACCCGGCGAGCATCATTACCATCATCATTATCACCACCATTACTTTTCACCCACGGATGGTATGGAACTGGGGGCTGGTCCTGATCTGCGAGCCTCCGCCAGTGACGCCGCCGCTCGGGATGTGGTTCGGGCTCGCGCTCCCCTGGGAGGGGCGTCGTTAAGCCGGGCGGAAACTGCTCTGCGCAAACTGAGTCAGGATTGGGCCCTGGCCTGCAACACCAAACAACTGGACGATCTGGTCGAGCTGTACATGCCTGACGCAATGGTGCTGCGGCCGAATGTTCCCGCGGTGCGGGGCACGGCAGCGATTCGCGAATTTTTCTTCGGTCTGCTGGATGCCGGAATGAGCGACGTGGAACTCGATCCGATGCGGTCGGAGTTATTCGGAGATTTCGGCTACGAAGCCGGGCGTTGCAAATCGCTGGTCCCGGTGGCCATGGGCAAGCGGCGGGAAGAGCGCGGCAAATATCTGGTTCTCCTCAACCGCCAGAGCAATGGCGAATGGAAGATTCTGGCTGACACCTGGTGCAGCGACCTGAGCCTGGGCATCGCCGCCGAACCGACGGCCAAACCCGGCGTGCCTTTAGGAAAGCCAATGGCTGGGCCGCCGCGCAAGCCGTAATGCTTTGAATCGATGGCGCGACGGGCGTCCCGCCCGTCCAGGACAGGATCCCGTGAACGGCGAGGACGCCCGACGCTCCATCGATCAAAATTCTTATCAAATCAGATTGCTACTTCCAGCTTCCGCAAGTCCCGCCGCAGTTGCTCTACATCCTGCATCTCGATAGTGTGCATTCCCAGTTGCTGCGCGGATTCGAGATTGAGCGCGCGATCGTCGATAAAGCAGCAATCTCCGGGTGACTTCTGGGTAAGTTCCAGCGCCAGGCGATAAATTATCGGCTCCGGTTTTCGCAATCCCACAAAGCAGGAACTCACAAACACGGAGAAGAGCTCGCGCAGCCCAAAGGTCTGGATGCGGTAAAGATTGAGATCCTTCGATTCATTATTGATGGTGGCCATGAAATACTTGCCCGACTTGGCTAGCTGTTCCGCCAGGGCCAGCACCTCGTGGTGAGGCTGGGACAGGGAAAATACGTAGTCCTTGAAGACCTCGCGGGCAAAAGGGCGGGGGCGGTAGAAGATGGTGCGATCAAGATACTCGTCAAATCCGATCTTGCCGCGCTCCAGCGATGAGACCAGCATTTCGTGGCGGTCGTGAAACTCTTCTTCGTCGAGCTTGAATTGCTCGAGCGCGCGCTCCCGTTGGGTGCGGTCCCAGGCATTGGTAAGCAGCACTCCACCGACGTCCCAAAAAATCGCGCTGATCTGAGGCAAGCGATCCCTCCGAAAAAAAGCTCAGGAGCAAAGATGATACACGGAAGGACTTCTTTGTAGCGCCGTTGCTCCGCCGGCTTCGAAGGGCATCCGTCGACTACGCTCAGGACAAGCCGTTCCGTCCGCTGCGAGGGCGAGACGCCCTCGCGACAGCCGGCGGGACGCCGGCGCTACAAAGAAAAGCCCCGAGCCTGCATGACAGGTTCGGGGCCGTGACTGCCTCACTGCGACCGGTCTAGTAGGCCGACGAGGTGAAGTCCTGACGATAACTCAGGTTGTCGATATGGCGGAACATCGGCGCGGTAGCCGGGTTCTTATATGTCGAACTGTTATTTGCGGTGGCAAAGAACGTGTTACCACCAGCGACTCCGGGTACCGGTACTCCGACTCCGGCATAAACACTGCCGCCCGTCGTGTTATCCAGTGCGACGTCCTGGGTGGGATCTCCGTTCCAGTCGGGCATGTGCAAGTCGGCTTGCGTGTCACTCAACAACACGCGAATTTGGGCCTGATTGGCCAGCCGGGAACTGCTGATTGACGTGGACTCGCCAGCGATCGGCCGGCGAATGATTTCATAAGGCTGTGCGCCGCCGCCCACGAAGGGGAGAGTTAGCGCTTTTACTCCCGTGCCGCCAGGATTGCCGTAGTTTCCGTCAAGAATCCAGCCGTGATACGTGGTCTTGGAAATGGTCGGCCAACTACTGTTCTGCGCCGAAGTCGGCCCCGAGACTACGCTTCCCTCGTTGATTGCGATCGGCCGGCAGGCGGTCGGAGTCGCGGGGGGCGTGTCGCAACCGGCGCTGGCGTACAGAATGTCTACTGGCCCGTCGTTGTTGTAGCTGCTGGAAGGAGCAAGTCCGTTGGGAAGCTGGTTGCGGACTACGTTCCCGTAGGCCGTGATCTTATCGTGGAAAGTGAGGGTAGCAGTGCTGGAGACGCCCAGGTATAAATCCCCATTGGTGTGCACCCGGCCGTTAAAGTCGAGTTGAGGGCTGGAGAAGAAGCCCAGGTCGCTGTCGGAAAACACGCCGAACTGGAATACCGGGATCAAAGCAACTTCAACCGTGCGCAACATGCGGACCTGGTCGCCCAGAGGGCGTTGCGCGGTAACCGCGAGATCAATGGGAAGGATCTGGGCGTACAACCCCTGGTTCGGCCCGCTGCTGATCAGCCCGTATGAGGTCTTCAGGCTGCCGTCGGGGTTGGTTCGCGGAGTCAGGGTGTAACCGCCGGCCGGGAAGGTGATGCCCGGAATGCTGGGTGCCTGCGAACTCAAAGCAGTAATGTCGGAGGCCTGGGGAGCCTGGATGTTCTGAAAGGCTGCGGCCAGGCTCGAGGTCATGTTCTCGATTGCGCCTTCGGCACCGCGATAGGCCAGACTGTTCTCAACGTCATTGCCTCCGGCCCTGCCCTCGGTTTGGACCATCATCAACAGCCCAATCGAAACTCCGGTCAAGAGCAGCAACAGCAATAACGATGCGATCAGGGTAAAACCTTTTGAACTCTGGTCCGTGCGCTTCATCGTCTGGTTCCTCATAGAGCTCCCAAAATTCCTCCAACTGCGCGAATCGAATTCCTTGCCAAAGTTTCCGCCGCCTATTTGTAGCGGTCGTTAAAGCTCATGTTGCGGGCGCTGATCGAAGTCTGCATGTCCATCGACTGGTAGCCGACCTTGCCCGGAAGCTGGCTGCGCACGGTCAAATGCGCGACATTAATGGTGCGGATCTGGCTGGGCGAGATCGAAGGCGTCAGCCCCAGGCCTCCGTCGCCGGTCGCATTCAGCAGGTTTCCGCTGCTGTCATACGTGTCGTAGGTGAATCGCAAATCAGCCACGTTTTCCGCCACCGGCACCGGTTTCCGGGCATTGACCAGGCGCATTAGCGTGGGTGTTCCCGGCGTCGTAGTGTTGTCCAGGTAGTAGGTGATGGCCCAGATGCGAGTGGCGGTAACGCCCGCCGCGGGGCCGGCGGTTCCGGCGGCCGTCGCAATCTGCTTCAGATCGTTACTGGTGGCGGCGTTCTGGTTGAACAGCAGCGGGTCCGTATTTGCGAACGCTACCGTATATGAGGGGCCGCCTCCGGCGGGCACTGGGGCGGTCACTTCGGCCACCGCATACGCGCTTCCGGTGTTACTGGTGAACAGAACCAGGTCACCCTGCTGCAAACCCACGCCGGTATTGTTTACCGCTTGGTCCAAGGGATTGGGTGCCGGAGCGGGCAAGGTGAAGGTAACGGAATTGCCGTTAACGTCGTTGAACTTTACGGCGTAATCGCTAAGCAGAAACGCCGTGTCCAAATAGACGGTTGTGATTACGTCGGTGGCCCCGGCGGCGGCATTCACTGTAACTCCTCGCTTCCATCCCGGGATTACGCCGTAGAGGTAATTTATGGTGTTGCCACTGACCGGGTCGACTTGATTGGGATAAGTGATAGAGCCGGTGTTGGCCGGTCCCAGGTGACACGCCCCGGTGTAGTCGCAGCCGTAAATCGGCTTCGAGGCCGTGCCCGAAGCCAGGGCCACGCCTCCCGTGGGCAGGCCCGAACCCGCCAGGCTGACGTCCTTGTACAGCATGTTTGAGGAAGCGCGCGCATTTTGCTGCAACTCTGCCCGCTGCGAAATCACCCAGGTCGCGCTCATCCCTTTACTAAACAGATTTACCGCCGCTGCGACGAGGATCAGGCCCAGCGTGAGCGAGATCATCATCTCGATCAGGGTAAAGCCGTGACTGGAAGTTGTGGATGGGCTCCGCATCTGTTTCCTCATTGAGTTATCGATACTGCGAAATGAAACCGGAAAGTACGTACTGCTTGGGGAACCGGAACTGGGGAGTGGTGTACTGGATGGTAATGGTGATCTGCCGCAAATCAGCCGAGGCAGTATTGGTGATTGCGATGCTGCGCTGGTAGTTGGTCAAACCCACGATCACATCGTCCGGAGTGCCCACGATCCCATCTGGCCCCGGTAGAGTCATGGTCTGGGGGGCAGAACCGCCATCGTTGATGGTGTCGATGATGCCGTCGGTTCCCGGTTGCTTGATGGCTTGAAGTCCAGTTCTGAAAATGCCCGGGCTCCCCGGCCCGCCCACATTCTGGATCTGGCTCCAGACGATGTTCTGAGTTTCGCGCGCGGTGAAGATGGTTTCCATCGCCTGTTGAGCCAACTGTTTCGCAATCATGTCCTGTTGCGCCGTCTGGGTAGCCGCCATCGCGGTCGCGAACACTCCCAACATGGAGACCAATCCGACGGTCAGAATGAACATCGAAATCAGGACTTCCAGCAGAGTGAATCCACGCTGGTCGCGCCCCGGCCGCGATATTTCGTGAACTCTCACTGTTGCCTCCAGATCACGCCGCCCCCGGCGTTGGGATAGAGGCGGTATCCGCGCAGTCGACCCGTGGATCCCCACACGGTGATGGCGCGCGAGGTATACAGGTCGCCGGTGCGAGCCAGATAGACGATGCCATTGTTGCTGTTGCTGTTTACATCCTGGGCCGAGCCGTCGGGCAGGAAACAAATAACGTTCTTGGCCCCGCCAGCCACGGCTTGATCGAAATCAATGGCTGTGCCCCCGGTGCCAAAGTGATCCGGAGTAGTAGCGGCGGTAGTGGGGATGCCCGGTTCCGTCCGGAAAAAAATGTCGGGAGGCAGAGTCTCGGTCGCGATTATGGTGCCGGTGGCAGCCTGAGTGATCGTGATTGCGTTCGGTGTAACCGCGGAATTAAAAGTCACCACGTAAGTGCGGCGCTCGGCGATGGCCGCTTCCCGCGCCCGGCGCAGTGTCATCAACGTCGTGTTGTAGGCGTTGGTCACACGCGTGTCCTTCAAAGCGGGCTGCAGGCTCATGAAGAACATGCCACTGGCGATCATCATTACGGCGAGGACGATCATCGTCTCGATCAGCGAAAAGCCGTTCCAACGGCTGCGGCGCTGTGGCGTTATGCCGGGAACTGCCTTCTTACCGAGCGCAATATGCATAACCGTAACGGGACCTCGTATGGCGCTTGTTGAATTAGGGAACTGATTCTGGCGCAACCAGTTGGGAGCAACCGGCAATTGCCGCGGCCAGACTTAGGTTTCATGTTAGGGGTGTGACAGAAGGGGGTCAACGCACCAAGGTAGCCGCTTTGCGTGCGTCTTGGGTAACGTAACTGACTAGAAGAACTGTGGTCACTTTGGCCATCAATCCTGGCCCGAGGCTGGCTAGGCGCCGCGTGCCTTGGCGATACTCTTGCCTGCTTTGGACCCCGTCCTGCGGGTGCTGGGAACGTAGGTGCAGGTGCGAAAATCGTAGTGTTGGGTCAGACAATCCGGACAAAGATGGACCTGGTGTACTTTGCAATGGATCACCGGCAGGTCACCGTGGCAAACGTCACAGCCGCCCCGAACCCGGCGGGTGGAGTTCCTGGATTCTCCTGAGGGCGCGCCTGGAGCATTCGGGACTTGCATCGCCCGGGCTTTCACATAGATGCCCAAGGCCGCAATCACCGAGCCCAGAGATATTCCGCAGGCTCCCACTGCTAGCAGACTGGGTTCCGGGTGATCGCCCAGAGCGGCGGGCAGCACAATCACTCCCATGACCAGCACGACCGCACCCATGCCGATCATCAAATTGCCGGTGCGTGATGACATCTTCGATCACCTTTTGAGCCAGAAGAAGAGGCTCGTTGCAAGCGTAGGGTAACCGCCTAGTCCGAACATAGCCAGTTTTGCGGGGCATCTCCAGATGACGAAAGTCATCACCTGTGCCAAATTCGGCTCCGCGTGACTCAAGTAACTTGTCTCAGCTTACCGGGGAACTCTACCATTCTGACGGTATGGCGCTGACGTCACTGGTGGTGTGTGCAGAAAAAAAAGCGGTGCTGGTGCTCGGCCAGATCCTGAAAGAGCTCAGCATCGAAGTGGAAAATTGCGAAGACCTGACTGCGGCCGCTGACCGCCTGGCCAGGCAGCACTACGACGCTGTGGTGCTTGATTGCCAGGATCAGACTGCAGCCCTGGACTTGATCACCACCGTGCGCAGACTCCCGATGAACCGGGGCACGCTGATCATCGCCCTGGTGGACGGACGGGAACAGGTCCGCGACATCTTTGGGCAAGGCGCAAATTTCATCGTGTACAAACCGGTTTCCGCGGAACGAGCGGGAAGCAGTCTGCGCGCCGCTCGCGGCCTGATGCGGCGAGAAAAGCGGGGCAAGCTGCGAGTCTCGTTGCATGCTCCCGCCTCGATCGCATACGCCAGCGCGGAAAATGTTGTTGCCACGCTGCTCGATCTAAGCGAGGACGGCCTGGCAATTCAGTCGGAACGGAGGCTGCCGCCGCGCTGCAAGGTTTATTTCCAATTCAGTCTGCCGGGAGACAAAACTACAGTTCGGCTTTCGGGCGACGTGGTCTGGCAAGATTCTTCGGGACGGGTCGGAATCCGTTTCGTGGACGTGCCCCAGACGTCACGGCGCACCATGAATGAATGGATCAAGAGTAGTCAGGCCCGGCTGGAGAGGGCGGAACGAAGTGCGCCCAAGTCCAAGCAAGAGCAGGAGCCTCCGGTGGCCACCCATCTCGCGGGGTTGGGGCTGTCCGCATCCTCTTCGAACCGGCGCATTCAGTCGCGATACGCTTGCCGTCTGGGCGCCGACGTCTTTCGTCTGGGCGAGGGCGTGCCCAATCGCTGTACCCTGAGCGACATCAGCAGCGGAGGCTGTTATGTCGAAACGCCGGCTCCGTTTCCCCCGCACACAGCGCTGGAAATCGTAGTGCGCACGCGAGACATGAAGTTGCGGGTACGAGGGGTTGTACAGGTGATGCATCCCGGTTTCGGGATGGGCGTGCAGTTCAATCTCAACACCACGGACGATCGTGACCAGGTTTCGCAACTGATCGCCTGTCAGGCCTCCGAAGACAGCCTTGCCTGACCTGGCCGGGCTCCTCTAGCTTGCGTCAGATCTGCGCCGCTTTGCGGAAATAATCCAGCGACAATCGCAGGCCGGTCTCCAAATCGATTTTCGGTTCCCATCCCAACAAAGTCTTCGCCTTGGTGATGTCAGGGCATCGCTGTTTGGGATCGTCCTGGGGTAAGGCTTCGTACTTGATCTTGCTCTTGGATCCGGTTACGGCCAGCACACGTTTGGCGCATTCGAGGATGGTGAACTCCGTAGGATTACCGATGTTCACTGGCATATGCTCCGCCGACTTGGCCAGCCGGAGGAAGCCTTCAGTCTCATCGCTGACGTAACAGAAGCTGCGCGTCTGGCTGCCGTCACCATAGACGGTCAGGTCTTCTCCGCGCAGGGCCTGCTTCATGAAGTTCGGAATCACCCGGCCGTCGTTGAGCTGCATGCGCGGGCCGTAGGTGTTGAAGATGCGAACGATGCGAGTGTCTAGCTTGTGATACCGGTGATAGGCCATGGTCACCGCTTCGGTGAACCTCTTGGCCTCGTCATACACCGAGCGCGGCCCGATGGGATTGACGTTTCCCCAGTAGGTTTCTTTCTGGGGATGCTCGAGCGGATCGCCATAACACTCTGAAGTGGAAGAAACGAAATATTTCGCGCCATACTTGTGTGCGATCTCGAGCGCGTGAAATGTGCCCACCGATCCGACTTTGAGCGTGGCGATTCCGTGCAAGGTGTAGTCGACCGGGCTGGCGGGGCATGCGAAGTGGAATACGTAATCCACGGCGCCGCAGTCAAACGGCTGGTTGATATCGAGCTGCTGAAGTTCAAAGCGGGTTTCGTTGTTCAGATGATCAAGATTCGACCGCCGTCCGGTCAGCAGGCTATCCACTGCGACCACGGAATAGCCTTCTCCGAGCAGGGCATCGCACAGGTGTGAGCCCAGGAAACCGGCTCCGCCGGTTACCAGCGCGCGTGGCGGCTTCATGATTTCTTGATTTTCCTCGTTGAGGTGGCCACCGCGGCTGCCGGAGGCACAGGGATTGCCGCCAGCCGGCCCACGCTGTAGTAGGTGAAGCCGCGGGCCGCCATGGCGCCGGGATCGTAAAGATTGCGGCCATCGATCACAATGGGATACTTCATCTCCTTGTGCAGCCGGTCCAGGTCGAGAGAGGCGAACTCTTCCCACTCGGTCAGAATCAGCAGCGCATCAGCTCCCTTTGCGGCTGCGTAGGGATCACTTACAAATTCCGTAGTGGCGGGAAGAACCTCTCGCGCCCGATCCGCCGCCGCCGGATCGTAGGCTGCAACCAGGCAGCCCTCCTGCAACAGCGCCTGCACCAGCAGAATGGCAGGGGATTCGCGGATATCGTCGGTGCCGCCCTTGAAAGCCAGTCCCAGCACGCCCAGACGTTTTCCGCGCAGTGTCCACAATGCAGTGCGGACCTTGCGCAGGAAGCGTTGACGCTGGTCCTCGTTGATGCGCATGACTTCGTCCAGTAACCGGAACTCGTAGCCGCACTCGCGTGCGACCGCGCGGAACGCCATCAAATCTTTGGGGAAGCAGGATCCGCCGTAGCCGATTCCGGGATTCAGAAAGCGCGGACCAATGCGGCTGTCGCTGCCGATTCCCTGGCAGACCTGCTGCACGTCCGCTCCCACTGATTCGCAAATGGAGGCAACCGCATTGACAAAAGAAATCTTCATCGCCAGGAAGGCATTGGACGCATGTTTGATCAGTTCCGCGCTCTTGGCGCTGGTCACGATCAGCGGCGGAGGAATGCGCACCCGGTCTGGAGCGGGAATGGCGTCTTTTCGCTGGTAGTAGCTGCCGTCCGTCAGAGGCGCGTAGACCTCGCGCAGAACTCTGGCGCAGCGCTCGCTGTCCGCACCCAGCACGATCCGATCGGGATAAAGGAAATCGGTGACCGCCGTGCCTTCGCGCAGGAATTCCGGGTTGGAGGCGACGTCAAAGGAATCCGGAGCCGCCGCGTTGCGTAAGATGATCTTGCGCACCCAGTCGCTGGTATAGACGGGGACGGTGCTCTTTTCGATAACCACTTTGTAGCCGTTGATGGCTCCAGAAATCCCGCGGGCCACTGACTCCACGTAGGAGAGATCGGCTTCGCCCTGATCCGTGGGCGGAGTGCCTACCGCCACGAAAATTGCCTGGCTGGCAGACACCGCCTGACTCAAATCATCGGAAAAGGTCAAGTTATGGTCGCGATGGCGCTTGAGCAGTTCGGGCAGGAACTTCTCGTGGATCGGGCACTCGCCCGCCTTCAAGGCAGTCACCTTGGCCTGGTCGTTGTCCACCAGGATCACCTTGTGGCCCAGATCGGCGAAGCACGCCCCCGCCACCAGACCCACGTAACCTGAACCCACCATCGCAATTCGCATCAAAATGCTCCAACACTTACGATACTTAATCAGATGAAGTTACCACGACGTCATGAAGTGAAACTGTAGCAGCCTTCCGGGCAATGACGCGAAGCAACAAATCCAATCGATACGAGCAATTATAAGGCTGATCGAGGGTTGGCGCGCTGGCACCGAAGCGGCTTGGGTCAGGGCGGTCATAGCCGCAATTCCGTGCTCTCCTGCTGCGCGAAACTCTTCCCTTTACGTTCAGAACCCAGGGCGATGACGGTCATCAGAAGGGTTATGTTAGCGATCTCGAATGCCGCCAGGGCCCAGGCGTATCCCAGCGGCTTGCGCATTGCATAGACGACGTTATTGACCGGTGCCGCGATGAGAATTCCCAACTGATAGGCGAAGCCGGGCATCAGTCCACGGACGGCGTCAGGAGAGAGTTCGCTGAGATGCGCGGGAATGATGCCCCACGCCCCTTGAACCCCTGCCTGCATCACAAAAGCTCCGATGGCCAGGGCCAGCGGCGATCCTCCGAAGGTCCATGCCGGGATCATGGCCATAGACAGTAACAGCGCGGCGATCATGCTGCGCCGACGACCCAGGCTTTCCGAGAGATGTCCGAACAGGATCGCTCCCAGCACCGCTCCGATGTTGAAAAGGATCACCAGATACGCCACTAGCTTGGGGTCGAAGCCCCGTGCTGACTTCAGGAAGTCGGGATAGAGATCCTGCGTGCCATGCGAGAGAAACATCATGAGCGTCATCAGCAGTACGAGATAAAGAAAAATCTTCCAGTGACCGCTGGCGGTGCGCAGGATCGCCCCCACGGTGGGGACACGATGCTGCTTCCAGGCTTCTGATTCCCGCACCCGGAAACGGATGTAGAAGGCCAATAGCGCCGGTGCGCCCCCGACCCAGAACATGGCCCGCCATCCCAAGGCAGGCAGGACAAAGCGCGCCGCCACCGCGGCCAGCAGATAGCCAATGGAATAGCCGCTCTGCACGATTCCGGACAGAATCCCACGCCATCTTGGTGGAGCGCTCTCCATGGCGAGCGAAGCCCCCACGCCCCATTCGCCGCCCATCCCGATTCCGTAGATGGTTCGCAGCACCAGAAACACGGTGTAGTTCGGGGCAAATCCGCAGAGCAGTTCGACTACGGAGAAGAAGACCACGTTGGCCATCAGGGGTTTGCGGCGTCCGTACCGGTCGGCGAGCACTCCGAACACGACCGCGCCTACGGGCCGCATGGCCAGGGTTGCAGTGACAGTCCACACGATCGCACTTTTAGTCACGTGGAACTGGGCTGCCAGCGTGTCCACGAGGAAGACAAGCACGAAGAAATCGAACGCATCCAGCGTCCAGCCTAAGAAACTTGCGGTGAACGCGTGCCATTGATCGGATCGCGAAGGCGGCACAGGCGATGCCGGATTTGAGCCCAAAGCTGTCAGCCCTTTCCCCTCACACCTCAGATCTCGCCGGGGCAGTGTACACCGATGAGACGGACAAAGTAGCGCCGGCATCTTGCCGGCTGTCTCGAGGGCGTCCCGCCCTCGGCTCGGTGGGCGAGACGCCCACCGGACAGCCGCCGGGACGGCGGCGCTACGAATAAGCTCGGTTTTTCCAGTTTTCCACCTTGATAAGTACTTTGTTTTGAGCCAATCATAAGCGGTCATTTGTGTTGACAATGAGGCCGTTTCAGGCGAAACTCCGCTCAATCGCTCTGGCTAGTCATCGTGCGCGCCCAGCCACTAGCAGTGGCTCGTCAATTCATGTTAAAGCCAGACCCAACGCGCTATCCCGGCGTGGTCCACACCCGCGTCAGCGGACCGGAGTGGATGGAAGCGGACCCCGCGGAAAATGAATCGGAGTCGAACCTCAGCTTAGCGTTTGACCGCCCGGGGGAGTTGCCTGCCGACCTCGCCTTCGATCTCCAGTTGCAGGAAATACTGGATCAGGCGCTGCTTGCCACCGCGGCGACCGGAGCCGTGATTGGCCTGGCCAGCGGGGAGAAGATGGTGTGCCGGGCCACGTCCGGCGAAAAGGCCCCCAGCGCCGGGGTTTGCCTGAATACCCGCTCCGGTCTTTCGGGTGCCTGCGTCCAGAGTCGCGAGATGCAGCTTTGCGACGATACGCAGACCGACATCCGGGTCAATGCGATGGTTTGCCGAGATCTTGGGATCCGGTCCATCGTGGTTCTGCCGGTTTTGGACAGCGAGAACTTGCGGGGGATTCTGGAAGTTTTCGCCTCCGAGCCTCAGGCTTTCAGCGATTCCGATCTCCAGACGCTGCAATCCCTCACTGACCGGATTTCCCAGATCTTGCATGATGCGGTGGAGAGCGGAACCTGGGTGCCCGCTCCGGATACACTTTCCTCTTCCTCTTCTGATTCCTCCTCTTCCTCACTGCGAATAACGGATTCTGAGGAGCCGGTAGCCGCGGAGCCCGAGGCCATCCCGGTATCGGAGCAGGATCAGGGAGCCAGCCCCCGTGACTACCGCACCGGCGCTCTGACTGTTGCGGTCATTGCCCTGGCAGTGCTCCTGGGCTGGATGGTAGGGCGCGTGGGCTGGAGCCTGGCAGTCAACCGAGTTCAGCCCCAGCTTCCGGTAACCTCCGAGCCGGCACAGCCTGCAGCGCAAGCGAATCCCGAGCCTCCGGCAGCCCCGCCTCGCATGGAAGAACCGACCCGACCCGCGAAATCGGTGCGTTCGACGCCAGCAGCGACAGCCCCGACTAAAACGGTCGCGAAACGAAAACCCGAGCCCGCAGCGCCAGTCGGTGGCCTGGTGATTTACGAACACGGGAAGGTTGTCTATCGGGATCCGACAGGCGTGACGACTCATGCTGAAATCGACTCCGGCGCGACTTCAGCTTCAATTGCGCCAGATTCCGTTGCCGCAAGTTCCGTTCAAAGTTCCATTCAAACTGCGGCGCAGCGCGAGGAGGAGCCAGCAGTCGCGGCTTCTGCCGCCTCTCCCGTCGGTTCTGCGGCGGAGAATAGTTATTTGTTGGAACGGGTCGAGCCCACCTATCCGGAAGAGGCGAAGCAACAGCACATTCATGGTCCGGTTGTGCTCAACGCTCTGGTCGGAGTGGATGGTTCGGTTCGGAAAGTGGAAGTAATCAGCGGGAATCCGCTACTGGTCAATGCTGCGGCTGATGCAGTACGGCAATGGCGTTTCCGGCCGCACAATCTTAAAGGCCGGCCGGTCGAGTTCGAGACCCGGATCACGGTGAACTTCCAGCTTCCGTAAACCTCCGTGGACTATCCGTAGGCCAGTTCCTTGGCTCTCTGGGCCGCTTTCACTACGGCTTTGATCAGGGTGACGCGAAGCTTGCCTTCCTCCAGTTCCATGATGCCGTCGATGGTGCATCCGGCGGGTGTGGTCACGGCGTCTTTCAGCAGAGCTGGATGGTCTCCGGTTTCGAGTACCACCGTGGCCGCTCCCAGAGTCGTCTGGGCAGCCAGCAGTGTGGCGACATCCCGAGGCAGGCCCACTTTCACACCTGCTTCCGCCAACGATTCCAGGATGATGTAGATGTAGGCGGGGCCGCTGGCCGAAAGCGCCGTGACCGCGTCCATGAGTTTCTCGTCCACCACCACGGTTTTTCCTACGACATTGAAAAGAGCGCAAGCGGCGTCGACGTGGCCGGCATTGGCGAACTTGCCTTTGCTCAGGCCGGTCATGCCGCAGCCCAGGGCGCAAGGTGTGTTGGGCATGGCACGAACCACTGCCACTTCGCCGCCCAGTGCTTTCTCGATCTGACTGGTGGGCACGGAGGCGGCCACCGAGATGATGAGTTGCTTGCCGGAAACATTGGGGCGAATCTGCTCCATCACTTCCTGTACCACTTGCGGCTTCAGGCAAACGAAGATGATATCGGCATCGCGCACCGCAGCCAGATTGTCGGTGCCGACCGAGACTCCCAGCTTCTCCGCCAGAGTGCGTGCCCTCTCCTCATGCTGGACCGTGGCAAAGGTCGACTTGGGAGAAAGCAGACCCTTGGCCAGCAGCGCCTTGAGCAGAATCCCGCCGATTTTGCCCGCGCCCAGCACCGCCACTCTTTTTCCCGAAAAATCGAACCCCATCCGATGTGTCCTCCATGTCTGAGTGTTCAACAACAGGGTGGAGAAGGTCTTCAGGCTTGCATACGCTGCTGTCTGGCGATGGGCTTCAGCCCCTGAATTACCTCAGCCGCTGAAGCCGCACGCAAGGCGCCGCCTTTATTGCAGCGCTGAAGCGCTGCTCCACCCAAAATCTAAAGTCAGCCCGATACCTACCTGCCATCTTAATCTCCGCGAATCCCAGAAGTGCCCATGCAGGAGCGCAGAATTCCAAACTGACCGCTGCCAAATCTTCAGCAACCTGTCTAGGCGAGTTGGAAACCGTTTCGCGCCATCTCCACAATATACCGCCCTATGGGCAGGGAGGCGGTTGCCGCAGGCGAGGGGACGTTCCACACGTGCAACATTTTCTCCGATTGCACGAAGTGAAAATCGTCCACCAGCGATCCGTCCGGGCGCACGGCTTGCGCGCGAACTCCGGAACCATCCGCGACCAGGTCAGCGGCAGCAATTTCCGGCACCAGTCGCTGCAGAGCCTTTACGAACGCGTTCTTGCTCAGCGAACGATAAAATTCGCTGGCCCCGTCGCGCCAGTATTTTCCCGCCATGTGCCAGAAGCCGGGATACGTCAGAGTGCCGGCCAGATCGCGCAGGTTGAAATCGGTGCGGCGGTAGCCCTCTCGCTTGAAGGCCAGAACGGCGTTAGGTCCGGCGTCCACGCCGCCCTGAATGCGGCGGGTGAAATGGACGCCAAGAAAAGGGAATCTGGGGTCGGGCACGGGATAAATCAGAGTGCGCACCAGGTGCGTTTTTTCGGGAATCAGGTCGTAGTATTCTCCGCGAAAGGGCACGATCCTCACTTCCGGTTTCTGGCCGGCCATCTGGCTGACCCGGTCACTGTGCAATCCCGCACAATTGATCACGTTGCCGGCCGCGAATGCGCCGCGAGTTGTCTCCACGATCATTTCCGCACCCCGCCGGACCAGTCCTCGCACTTCCGTCGTCGTGCTGATGGTCCCACCTTGTGCAGCTACAATTTCGGCATACTTTCTGGACACAGCCGCGTAGTCGGTGATCCCGGTGCTCGGCACCTGCAGTCCGAGCACTGCGGCGCAATGCGGCTCAATCTCGCGCACCTGTTCCTTCTGGAGCAACCGCACTCCAGCAAGGCCGTTGGCTTGTCCGCGCTCGTGCAAAGTATTCAGGCGGGGTATTTCTTCGTCGCTGGTGGCCACGATGACTTTTCCGCAAACCTCGTACGGGAGAGAGTGTTGACGGCAGAATTCGACCATCGCGGCCGCTCCCTCAACGCAAAGCTTTGCCTTCAGCGACCCAGGTTTGTAATAGACGCCGGAGTGAATGACGCCGCTGTTGTGCCCGGTCTGGTGACGGGCAACCGCGTCTTCTTTCTCGACCAGCAGCAGCCGCAAGTTCGGGAACGTGCGGGTGGCGTGCATCGCCGTCGAGAGGCCGACGATTCCTCCACCGATAACGATGATGTCAAAATGTTGATCCGGCATAGTGATGCAGAAAAGGCGGAAGCCGCCTGTTCTTTATACATTGTCGCTTAGGTTGAGCGAAGTTACGGCGGTTATTGTGATGCCGGAGCGGCTGGAGTAACACAGGGGCGAGGCCCGACGAGGGTTCGGTGCTGCATGGTACAGCTGGAAGTCGTGCCCTCCCCGCTTCCGTTTGTGGTGAAGCAGCCCATGCAGCTGGCTTTAGCCTCTGGCATACCGCTGCTCCCTCACTGCACCGTCAGCACAACCTGGACGCTGCGTGTGACGGAGCCAACCACGGCGTTCACGGTGATGCTGTAATTTCCTGGCGGAGTTCCGGGATGGCCCGCGCCGCTGCCATTGCCTGCGCTGCTCCCACCGCCGCAGGCGGCGAACAACCCGAGCAGCATGAGGACGATCGCGAGCGGCAGAGCAGTTTTCTGCTTTCGCCAATTCAGCTTCTTGGATCGGGCGAACGCCAGCACGATGGCAGCGAGAGTGAGTCCTGCGTTATACCAGAGCCGCTGCGTCGTTCCTTCCTGTCGCACCCCTGCAAGACTCGCTCCAACGGTCGCGATGTTCAACACCACGTTGGTGTCACCGCTTCCCGAAGACACCTGGTTGGGGGTGAAAGAACATGTGCTCAATTGAGGCATGCCGGCAGCGGAGCACGACAAGATTGCGTCAGCGGGAAAGATGCTTCCGTTCCCCAGGGGAACCGCGTCCAGATTGAACGCGGCAGTCTGGCCTGCCAGAACGGCCTGGGCAGGGGAATTATTGTTCAACGCAAAATCGAAGCCGACAATCAGTTTCACCAGGGACGAATGGGTGATGCCCGCTGTGTCGGTTCCTGTGGCCACGATGTTGAAGCTGAAAGTATTCTGCACGTCGCTGCTCGCAGTTACCGTGAAGGCCGCGCCGGACGCAGCGGGTGTGACCGTTGCCGGAGAAGGCACACAGGTTAGGGGCACGCCATCGGCGCAGGTCAGCGTGACCGGGCTGCTGTAGCCATTGGAAGCTGTGAGCGTGCCGTTGAATACGGCAGACTCGGTCGGACCTACGGTCAGTGTTGGATTGCTGACTGCCAGAGCGAAGTCCGGACTGCTGCTGCTGCCCGCGTTGACCGTCAGCGACAGAGTCTGTTTCCTCGTCGGCCCGCCTGTTGTGGTGCCGTTGATCGTAATCGGAAATGTTCCCGGAGGCGTGGTTGCGCTGGTGCTTATCTTCAGAGTTACCGGGGCCGGACTGCTGGAGACTGGACTCACTGGTCCGCCGGGTTGAAATGTGCACGCTGCCCCTGCCGGCAAGCCGGCACAAGCCAGAGCCACTGCCCCATTGAACGCGCCCGCTGCGGTCACCTGAAACGCGACAGGCCCGGAAGTGCTGGACTGGTTCATGGTCAAGCTCGCGGGCGCGGGGGCGGTCAGATTGAAGTCCACCATGTGCAGGGTCAAAGCAAAATCGCGGGTCACGGTATTGGTATCGCTGCCAATTCCGTGCGCGTTAAAAAAGTAGTCGCCAACCGGACCAGTCGCGCTCACGCTGAAGTTTCCGCCGGTGATGGTCGGCGTCAAGCGGAGCGGGATAATCGAACAGGTTGGCGGTGGTGGCGTGGCTCGGCGCGTGCAACTGAGATTGACGGCGCTGTTGTAGCCGTTCTCGGCACGGAGCCCGACGGTGAAGCTGGCGGTCTGCCCCGCGAACGCGATCACAGAATTGTCTGAGCTGGCAAATTGAAAATCCGGGCCAGCCACGAGAGTGAACTCCCAGAGGCCGCGACCATAGGTGGAGGCGCGCAGCTTCTTGGTTCCTCCGGAATTGAACATGCGCAGCGCCGTGACTGCGGTATTGGGCAAATAACCAGCTTGGCCGCTGTCGGGAGACGGTCCCACTTCAGTCCAGCCCGGGGTGGCAGTGCTGCTGGCAAAGACCCCGACATCGGTGCCGACATAAACGATGCTCGCGGCCGAGTCCACCAGAACCGCGTTCGCGGGCGCATCGGGCAGGTTCGTGGTGCTACTGGCGAAGGCCGTGGCATCGGTGCCTAACGAGGTGCTGGGCGTGTCCGCATTCATAAAAACGATACCTGGAATGCCAGATGAACTCTGGCTGAAATCTTTCCAGGAGGCGCCCGCATCGGTTGTCTTCCACACATGGGAAACATGAAACCCCATGATGGTCATGAATGCGGTTTTACCGGTGGCGTCCGACCGGTCAACGGCCACAGCCGAGATGGGAAAGCCAAGCGGATTTGTATTTCCGGTGCGGTCGAACCAGGCGCCCGGTCCGCCACTCACGTTGGTGGCGACCCATATGCGGCCTCCGCTAGTAGCAAGAGGGCCAAGGCCGTCAGTGCCTGCGTACATCACGTTGGAAAACCCGCTGGTGCTCTTGATCCCGCCCGCTGCCAGCGTGCGCACCAGGTTAACTTCACCACCCGTGCAACTTCCCGTTCCTCCCGGCTCAAAATCACCGGTAAGCAACACGAACCCGGTGCCATCCGTGGCTCCGCGCCACACCCGGCAGGTTCCCACAATGAGTTCTCCGGAGTTTTGAGGGTCCAGGATAAAGGGAGTGAACAATGCCCCCGCATCGCCGCCCACGGTCGTGTTGGAGACCACCAGCCCGCTATCGAAGTCCTGCACCCGGCAATCGACGCCCAGCTCGCAGCGCTGAATGCTCACATCAGTGTTGGCCGTAAACCACTCGTTGGGATTGTCGGGATTGATTTCGTTGAAACCGCCGTCGCCGCCATTCACATTCAGCCAGCTGGTGCTGCTTTGCGATGTGCTGGTTGCCGGCGAGCCGTTGTCTGCGGCACCGCCTAGGAGGGTGTTGGGATCGCTGGGATGCTGGGAGAAAGAAACGAATTCGGTCATCGAGCCCAGGGTCTCATTCAGGCTGTCAAACTGGTTCTTGCCGTCGCAGGCGCCTGCGGTTAATCCGGTGTAGGCATCCAGGGCGCGGTAGATTCCGCCATCGGTCGCGAAGTACATCACGACCTGCGAGTTGTTGTTGATCTGGAGGAATGACATGGCATGCTGGTTGGCATGCACGTGGGCAGTCGAGCCGAAATCAGGCGGACAGCCGAAAACGTGAGTGAGATTGATGAAAGTGTCGGGCGCAACCCCGCCGCAACCCGGCGACGCAGTGGTAATTCTGCATTTGTAGAGGTTGACCGCTCCGGCGTACAGGTCGGTAGTTTGTCCGTCGGGAACGGCAGCCAGATCCAGGTTGTAAGTGCCGCGAGTGGTTCCACAACCGCCCAACAGATCGCCACAACTGGTGATGCCTGTCTCGTTGAGCTCGGTCCAACTGCCACCGCCGGTGGTAGTTTTCCAGATTCCCTGATCGTTACCGTTTCCATCTACGTACCAGAAATACATTTCGTTGCGCCCGGGCACGACGGCAAATTCTCCGCGGTACAACAGGCACCCCGGAGTGGTGGGCATCGCGGGACAGGTCACCGCACTCAGCCCGCCCGGCTGGCTGTTCAGCCGGTTCCAGTTGACCCCGTCGGTGGAGGAATAAATTCCGTGCCACTGCATCGCGGCAAAAAACATGCCCGCGGTTGCGTTGTACACAACCGAAGTCGCGGAGCTGGGCGCGATGGGCAGAGCTGCGTCCCTGGGGATGGCATAATTCCAGGACTGTCCGCCGTCATTCGAGTAGTAGAGCCCGCGATTGGAAAACACCGGATCCTCCAATCCGTCGATCACTCCTTCGGGCGTGGCCGCGGCGGCGGCGACGACCAGGTTGGGATTGAGCGCGCTGAATGCGATCTTGCTGAAGCCCAGACCCGCGAAAGAGTGCGCACCGGTGGCGTCTTGTGAAATCAGCGTCCAGGTATTGCCGGCGTCGGCAGAACGCAGAATGCCGAGACCGTAGTAGGAGTCGGCGGAATTGTTTGGTTCTCCGGTGCCTACCAGAATCACACTCCTGCTTGGATCGGGGCTGGCCAGTTGGGGTTGAATGGCGATTGATCCTATGGCGAGTGTGGGCTGGTCATCGGTGATCGGAGTCCAGGTAACACTTGAAGGACTGGAGCTGGACGGCCCGGCATTCGTGGACTTCCAGACTCCACCATAGGCGCCCCCGAGGTACACCGTGTTGCCGCTGCCGTCGGCGGGATCGACTGCGACGGCAGTAGCGCGGCCAGACACCCAACCGTAATCCTGGATACCGAATCCGCTGGCGTCAGAGGCCAGCGGTGCGGGGCCCAGCGGCGTCCAGGTGGTAGTCGAGGTGTCGTGTGGCAATGCGGTCACAGCATCCGCGCGAAGCTTCGCGGCGCGCAACGTCCGCTGTTGCATCTTTTGCCGGTGAGCTCGATAGCGCAGGGCTGCGGAAGATTGTCCGGGGAATACACGTCCGTGCCGGAACCACAATTCGCGCTTACGGGGAAGGTCGCCGTCAGGACCAGCCAGCGGCCCATACTCGGAGTGAATTCTTGGACCCTGACCGGAAGCCAGGACGGCCCAAAATGTCAGGCACACTACCACGCGAACGCGAACGTCAAAGGTCATAGCCACCTGGGACGGGAAAACCGCCGAACCAACGACTATCACGTGCTGCCAGGCATTTGCAGTGACGGCTGAGACCGGGAGCGGATTTCTTTCTCGAAATGGGAATCAACGGCGAGGTGAGGAGAGGCAAGCGTGCAGTACACGAAAGTTGACTTGACGACGGCGGGCGTCAGGCTTCGGACTTCGAGTGCTGGACGGACAGGACGCCCGTCGCTACATTGATCAAAATCTGTTGTGGCTTGCGCGGCGGTAGAAATCCAGTTTCCTCCGATGGAGCGACGGGCGTCCTCGCCCGTCCATGAGGTCAAGTGTTGGAAGTCCGGCGTCCGGCGCCTGCCGCCCGCTACTCGTACCGCAGCGCTTCGATCGGATCCAGGCGCGCCGCTTTGCGGGCGGGATAGAAGCCGAAGAAGACTCCCACTGCCATCGAAAACAATACGGCGGCGAAAATTGCTGTGGGAGATACCAGCACCGGCCATCCCAGGGTTTGCGTTATCAGGTACGAAGCTCCCATGCCCGACAAAATTCCGATGGCGCCACCCACCACGCTGAGCACGACCGCTTCAATCAGAAACTGCTGCTGCACATCGCCCTCAGTAGCGCCAATGGCCATGCGGATGCCGATCTCGCGGGTGCGCTCCGTTACCGAGACCAGCATGATGTTCATGATTCCGATTCCGCCGACAATCAGCGAAATGCTGGCTATCGAAGCCAGCAGGATGGTGAACAGGCGGGCATTCTGATCCGCGAGGTCGGCCATATCGGCCAGGTTGCGTACGAAAAAGTCGTCGTCCTGTCCGGTGCGGATGCGGTGCCGGTCGCGCAAGAGCGCAGTGATCTGCTGCTGGGCGGTGTAGCTGGCATCCTTCGAGGCGGCTGAAACCATGATCCAGCGCAGCCAGTCCTGCCCGGTGATTTTCTTTTGCAGAGTGGTGATCGGGACCAGAATGACGTCGTCCTGATCCTGGCCCATAGCAGCCGATGTGCCCTTCGGAGTCAGCAGGCCCACGATCTTGAACGAGAGATTGTTGATACGGACGGTCTGGCCGATGGGATCGGTTGCGCCGAAAAGGTTCTTGCGAACCGTCTCGCCGATGACAGCCACGTTGGCGGCGGTGGTCACGTCATCTTGAGTGAATGAGGTGCCCTCGGCGAAGGGCCAGCTGCGGATGTCGAAGTATTGCGGCTCGGTGCCGTTGACGTTAGTTGCCCAGTTGTCATTTCCGAAGACGACCTGGGCGGAAGCCTGGCTGCCCGGCGCTGCTGCCGCGACTGACGGGCATTCCCGCAAAATAGCCAGCATGTCATCGTAAACCAGAGTCTTTGTTGCTCCCCAACCCATGCGCATACCGCCGCGGTTAACCGTGCCCGACTGCACAAACAGCATGTTCGAGCCCATGGCCGCAATTTGTTGTTGCGCCTGCTGCTGCGCTCCCTGGCCAACGCTTACCATGGCGATGACTGCGCCGACACCAATGATGATGCCCAGCATGGTCAGGATAGAGCGCAGTTTGTTCCGGGCCAGGGCCCGCATGGCGATGCGGATGATCGCAAGTAAATCCATAGTTCGTTCCTACAATCTCGTCTGTGCCACTCTTCTGCTAGTCCAACCTGCTATGCCACTCGTGGATCAAACATATCTACCGGCGTACCGGGACCAATCTTTCCCAACTTCACCAGGCGCGCGACGATCGCACCTACGCTTCGATTGTGCGTCTTCGCAATCTGCTGAAAATCAATCCCTCGGCGCAGTTCCTCGCAAACCTGCTGATCTTCCGCGCGCGTCCACGATTTGCCCGCCTTTGCCGGCAAGGTGCGTTTGTTGCGTTCCCGTTCCTCCACGAACTCCAACGCTGCGATGGCCTGGTGCAACGCTCTCACCGCCGAGGGGTACTGGTACACCACTTCGCCGGTCAGGATTTCGCCGGTCTCCGGATTTACACCATCGGCCAGGGCTCGAATAATCCGCAAGCTTTCTTGAATCTCCATTAGAGACCTCCACCCGCAAAGCGTACTGGTGGAGGGCTCCCTGCGCTTGTGACGGGTGAACCATCGTGATGTTCATCCCCGTAGTCAGCCCCACAACAGGAATTCTCATACTCATCTCACATTCACATTCTCAATCCTCGAGCGCCGGCATGTTTTTCAGGACCTCCGCCGCAACCGGCCGGCTCTGGACCGCTTCGTCGCGGCGAATGCTGCCGTCCCGAAAGTGAATGCCACGCTTGGCAAATTCTGCGATGTCAGGTTCATGCGTCACCATCACGACGGTTAGCCCATCGTCATTGAGCTTTTGAAACACTTCCAGGATCTCGACTGAAGTCCGGCTGTCCAGATTGCCCGTGGGCTCGTCGGCCAGCAGGATTGACGGATGATTGACCAGTCCGCGTGCAATGGCAACCCGCTGCTGCTGGCCGCCCGAAAGCTGGGAAGGGTAGTGCTCCATGCGATCTGCCAGTCCCACCAGTTCGAGGGCCTCGCGCGCCCGTTTCCGGCCCTCTTCCTTGCTGACCTGCGCGTACAGCGTGGGCAGTTCGACATTCTCCAGCGCCGTGGTGCGCGACAGCAGGTTGAAGCCTTGGAACACGAAACCAATTTTGCGGTTGCGAATGGTCGCCAGTTCCTTCTTGCTCAGCTCGGAGACGGCGATGCCATCCAACAGATAGCGTCCGCTAGTGGGCTTGTCCAGGCAGCCCAGGATGTTCATGAAAGTGGATTTGCCGCTGCCGCTGGCGCCCATGATCGCGACGAACTCCCCCCGCTCGATCCGCACATTTACCCCCCGCAGCGCGTGCACCTTGGTCTCGCCCAGATCGTAGTATTTGTGTACGTCCTCGATCTGGATGAGGCTGGGCTGGCCGCTTTGGCCGACCGGGCTAACTACGGATTGTGGGATCGTAGCCATTTACCTTCCACGCGGTGTAGCGCCACCCAGACCCGGGGCGCGGGTGGCGCCGGTTGAACCGGGCGTCATCCCGCCAGTGACCAGTTCGTCGCCGTCGTTGAGTTGACCATTGAGCACTTGTGCGACCTCGGTAATGGTGTGGTCGGTGATGCCGGTGCGAATCCTCACCGGCTCGAGAGTTTTGTCGGGACGCAGTTTCCAGACTACGGCAACGTCTACGCGCGGAGTGCGCGTCTGTTGCCCACTCGCCGGCGCTCCGCCACCTTGTGTACCCTCTCCCTGAGCGCGACGCTGTTTGCTGTCAGCCCCGGTGTTCCCGGATCCCTGATTGCTTGCGGTCTGTGCACCCGTCGATTGTCCTGAGATCAATCCGTATTTCTTGTACAGGGCGCGGACCTGATCCGCGGGCATGTCCGGCTTGTAGCGCAGCGCGCCGTTTGGTACGCGCAATACATTTGTCGCACTGGCCACCGGAATCGTGATGTAGGCGGTCATGCCGGGAAACAGCTTCAGGTCCGGATTGTCGAAGTCGATGATGGTGTTGTAGGTGACCACGTTCTGCACCGTGGTGGCGTTCAGGCGTACCTGTGACACCTGGCCGCTAAATGTGTCCTTGGGGAAGGCGTCCACTTTGAACGTGACCACCTGTCCGGTGCGGATCATACCGACGTCCGACTCATCCGTGCTGGCGTAAACCTGCATTTTGGTCAAGTCTTGCGCGATGGTGAACAGGGTAGGCGCCTGCAAGGACGCAGCCACCGTCTGGCCCACGTCCACGCTGCGCGCGATCACCGTGCCGTCAATGGGTGCATGAATGGTGGTGTAGTCGAGATTGGTCTGCGCCACTGTCACCGCCGCCTGCTTCTGCTGCACCTGTGCCACGGCCTGGGTGATGGTTGCTTTCGCCGCGGACACCGAGGCATCGGCCGTATCGGCGTTGGCCTTCGCCAGGTCGAGTTGTTGCTGGCTCATCACGCCTTCTTGGGCGAGTCCGGCAGTCCGCTCATAGTCGGCTCGTGTCTGCACCGCGGAAGCTTGCGCCTTGTCCAGATTCGCCTGCGATGCAATCACGTTGGCCCTGGCGTTGGCCAGATCTGCTTTGGCTTGCAGCAGCGTGCCCTCGAACAATGAAGGATCGATCTGGGCCACGACCTGTCCTTTTTTCACCCGCGAATTGAAATCGGCGTTCAGACGCGAAATCGTGCCTGACACCTGCGAGCCCACCTGGACTGTGGTCACGGCATTGATGGTGCCGGTCGCTTCCACTACTTCGCGAATGTCACCACGGTCCACCTTGGTCGTGAAATACTGCGGCTTCTCGTTGCCCTTGAACTGAAAGGCAGCGAAGACGGCGATGGCTACCACCACCACACTCGCGATCAGCCAATGGCGTTTGAGCAGGTTCACGACATCATCCTCGTTTGATCTGAACAGATTGTCTTGAGCGATAGCACGCGTCCCATAAACATATAAACCCGAAACCGGAGTCCGGGTTGCGAGTCGAATCCCGTGGACTGTAAAGTGAAACGCCCCTGGCCGTAACTCCAGCTAAATGAATGGTACATCTTGCACCATCGATCCGGCGTTTTCCGTATGCTTTACAAAAGTTTACTTACATTAAATCCAGCTTAAGATGAAACAATCGCAACCTGCGGCAATCTATCGCCAAAAATATTCAGCCCTGGGTTTAGCTTGCTGCGTCTGTCCGCGGGCGGACGCGACCTGGAGGAAAACGCTGATGGACTATCAGGCATTCTGGCTTACCCTCAGACTAGCTGCGCTGGTGGCGGCGGTGCTCGTGATCGTTGGGCTTCCCGTGGCCTATTGGATCACCTATTCCCGCTGGCGCTGGAAGTTCCTCGCGGAAGCCGTTTTTTCCCTGCCCATTGTTCTGCCTCCCACGGTGCTCGGTTTCTATGTGCTGGTAGCCCTGGGGCCGCACAGCCCGCTGGGACGAGGTTGGCAAGCGCTGACCGGTCACACGCTGGCGTTTACCTTTGAAGGTCTGGTGATTGGATCGATCTTGTATAGTTTCCCGTTTGCGGTACAGCCGTTTGCGGCCTCGTTCGCAGCGGTAGATCCCAGGCTGACGGCGGCATCGCAGACTTTGGGTGCTTCCCGGCTTAGAACTTTTCTTCGCGTGACTTTGCCCCTGTCGATCTCCGGACTGGTGACCGGCGTGGCGCTCAGTTTCGCTCACACACTGGGCGAGTTTGGCGTCGTGCTGATGGTTGGAGGCAACATCCCCGGCGTTACGCGTACAGTTTCGATCGACATCTACGATAAGGTGCAGGCCTTCAATTACGCTGGCGCGAACAGCACCGCGCTGGTGCTCCTGGTGATCTCATTCTTAGTGCTTTCGGTGGTATACGCTCTGAACCGGAGAGTCTGGGTGTGGAAGTAAAAGCGATAATTGATTTTGCAGTGAACACCGATGATGGAGTCAACGCTGACCAACGCCGCCTTGCCGACCACCGCCCCAGATGTTCGGGAAATGTCCGTCCAAATTCGCGAGCGCCTGGGTAAAGACTTCGAACTTGACCTGGCTGTCGCCTTTCCGCCGGGAATCACCATCCTGTTTGGCGCTTCAGGGGCAGGGAAGACAACGCTGCTGGATTGCGTTGCCGGCCTGCTCCGGCCGGATGCGGGCCGAATCGCAATCGCAGAGAAAATCCTGTTCGACAGCGCGGGCGAGATCAATATGCCGCCGCAGGCTCGCCGGGTTGGGTATGTGTTTCAGGATCTGGCGCTGTTTCCGCATCTGAGCGTCGAGAGCAACATCGAGTACGGCATCTCGTCCCTTGATAGCAAGGTGCGGAGGCAGCGCAGCCATGAAATTCTGGAGTCATTTCGGATCGCGCATTTGCGTTCGCGCCGGCCGGGACAGATTTCCGGGGGGGAGCGCCAACGGGTTGCGCTGGCCCGCGCCATGGTAATCGATCCGGCGATCCTTCTTCTCGACGAACCGCTGGCAGCATTGGATGCAGCCACCAAAGCCACGATCGTCGATGACCTGCGGACATGGAACCAGGAGCATCGTATTCCCGTGGTTTACGTTACCCATAGTCGGGAAGAAGTGTTTGCACTGGGGGAACGAGTGATCGTTCTGGAAAACGGCCGGGCCATCGCGCAGGGAACACCGCACCAGGTAATGTCCGCGCCGCGGCTGCAAACTGTGGCTCAACTGGCCGGCTTCGAGAATATCTTCGATGCCACTGTAATGGCTGCTCACGCCGAGCGCGGCACCATGGCGTGCCAACTCGCGGGAAGCAGGATCGAGCTGGAAACGCCCTTAGTGCGAGCGGAAGTAGGGTCGAAGATGAAGGTTGGGATCCGCGCCGGGGACATCCTGCTGGCTTCGCTTCCGCCCGTCGGGCTGAGTGCGCGCAACATCATTCCAGGCAAAGTCATCTCTCTGGCGCAGCGCGATGTCATCGTGGTAGCGAAAGTGGATTGCGGAGTAGAGATGGAAATTCATCTCACGCTGGCGGCTCGCGATTCCCTGCAACTGCAACCCGGACGCGAAGTGTGGCTGGTGCTCAAGACCCATTCCTGCCACCTGATGGCAGCTTCGTAGCTGCACGCACCTACACATAGTCAAACAAAGTCATAAATCCGAAGTCCATGTGGAGTTGCTGGTGGCAGTGAAATAGCGTGAGGCCTGGGTTATCGAGGCCTGGGTTATCGAGACCTGGGTTATCGGCGACGAAGTCCACCTCCGCTTCCTGGTAACCACCGAGCATTAGGACGTCTTTCAGAATCCCGGCAGTGGGTTGTCCAGCCAGATTCGTCAGTTCAAAACTGTGCCGATGCAGATGAATTGGATGTATGTCGTCACTCGCATTCCGCATCTGGATGCGGTAACGCTTGCCCTGTTTCAGGTGAAATGAGGCCGGCACACTCTCCCCCGTCATGGGGTAAGCCGTCCCATTGATGGTCCAGCGATTGAAGCCTGCTTCGGCGGCATTGTCCTTGGCGAATGTCATCGTGAAGGTCTCGTCCGGCATAGCAGCGATGGCCCCGGGCTTCGCGAAACGCGAGTAATTCCAGCGCGAGTGCGGCGGAGCAATCCATTGCCATTTTCCGGTGCGACCGGCGTACTCGACCACGATGCCCATGCCATGACGGCGGTCATCGTCGGAAAGATCCCCGAGCACCCAGACCCCGGGGTGGTTCATCTCGACGATCGCGGAAATGCGTTCAGCGGTGCCCAGCCAGAGCACCGGTACGCGCACCGGATTCGGCACGGGATTCCCGTCCAGCGCCACGACCAGAAAGGAATGCCCCGGCAGCGCGAGGCTGCGAATTTCGGTGGCGCTGCCATTCAATATGTGAAGCAGAACTCGTTCACCGTGCTTCACACGGATCGGTTCACCATGGCCCAGCATTCGACCGTTGATGGTGAAGGAGCCATAGCCCACTTCATAACCATGGGGCATTCCCCTGGCAAGAGAAGCCTTCATCGCTGACTCGCCTACTTCCTTGAGCGTCTCGACCGGGGTGGACGGAGTCAGGAAATCCATGGCCATATCGCCGCCGCGGCTGAAAGTCGGCTCGAATTCCTTGAGAACCAGAAAAACTTCACGATCATGGGCGCCAGGTTCGTGCTTGGGCTCTATATAGACGGGGCCTACCTGGCCACTGTACTGTCCCGCGGACAGGTTCGCTCCGGCTCGTACGTGGGTGTGATAGAAGCGGAAACCGGCCGGTTGCGGCGTGAATGCGACCCGCCGCTTACCGTGCGCAGGAATGAATGGAGTGCCTTCCTCGGAAGCGCCATCCACATCCGCGGGCACCTTTTGACCATGCCAGTGCAACTGCTCCGGGGTGTCGGTGTCGTTGTATATCTCCACCATAACCCGCTGGCCTTCTTTCAGTCGCAACAGGGGGCCGGGGAATTGGCCGTTGTACGTGGTGACGGAGACGATTCGGTTCGGCGCCAGCTCGATCGGGGACGTCTTGATGTGAAGCGTGTAATCTGCGGACCCTGACTCGGCGGGCATAACCGGTGTTTCCGCCTGGCCGAGGATTTTCTCCCCGGTCAGCAGGGCTGCCCCGGCGATTGCGCCCGCGGTCCTAAGAAACTCACGCCGCGAGTTCCCGGATTCCTTCATAGAGAGCCTTCCTTGCTTTGGAGCTTTGGAGCCCGCTCCCAGTTCATGGGGACAAGTTCCTGGGTAAAAGAAAAGCCCCGCCGCAAGGGCGGGGCTTTCACAATCTCGCTTCGAACTTAGACGCTGAACGACGATCCGCAGCCGCAGGTGCTCTTCACGTTCGGGTTCTCGAACTTAAAGCCCGCGCCCTCGAGGCTTTCGACGTAATCGACGATGCAGCCATTCAGATACATCACCGAAGTGGCATCCACGTAGACCTTGAGGCCGTCCATGTCGAACACTTTGTCCATCATGCCGGCGCCGTTTTCGAACTGCATGGAGTAGGAGAAACCTGAGCAGCCCCCTCCAACCACGCCCACCCGCAGACCGGTTGGGACGGGGTTCTGTTGCGCCATGATCTCCTTGACCTTGGAGACAGCGTTGGCGGTCAAGCTAATGGGTGCCTTCTTTGTCTCGGCAGGCTTTACTTCCGGGGTGGTTGTCGTGGCCATAGGTATCTCCTTGAAAGGACTCACCCATTATTATAACAAAGCTCGCAGCCTCGTACATACGCTAAATGCCGGGGGCAGGTTTCAGGGTGGTTACCGGCTGACCCTTTCCTCTGCCCATTTGATGCTCCCGCACCTCCGGCCGGTGCGATCTCAAAAAAGCCGCCATAGATTGCCAATAGGTCTATAATTCCGGGTCGGGGCCCTTATTCGAAGGTCAGTTGTGGGTCCGGAGTCGGCATCCGCAACGCGGCCTTGGGAACGGCTCGAGATAAGTATCGAGGTGGTTTATGACTCCAGGATTGCTCTGGTTGCTGATTGTTTGGGGCGTGGTGACCGGCGTTCTGATCGTCCTCCTCATATACCGCAGCACCCTGACCATGCAGGAAGACGATCAACTCTTCCTCGATGACTCTGCCTCGGCAATGGCCAAGGACCAGATGGAACTCATGGCCAAGGTGAACAAAATTACTCCCCTGGTAAAGGCGCTGGGCGCGGTTTCGGGTGTGATGATTCTGGTCATTGCCGGCTGGGCGGTTTACCTGGGATTGAACTCAGTCCAACCCTAGACGCCGGGATGTGTCCGGGAAGAGCGCGACCCTCGAGCAGGGGTAAGCGTATCGAGTGAAGCGTGCGATTTTTGGGAAGGGCACGACTTCAGTCGTGCCACAAACGGCCTGAGGACAGTTCGGCTTTAGCCGCTGCGGTTTGGTGTTTCAACCTGCAGCCTTGCTGGCTGATGCCAGTCTTGCGCAACTGCTGGTGCCGGGAACAGGATTTGAACCTGCACGCCTTTTGGGCATTGGATCCTAAGTCCAACGCGTCTGCCAATTCCGCCATCCCGGCGTGCCCTTATTTTAACTGATGTTGCCATTTCAACTGTATCGTCGAAACCAGCCGATGCATCGAATCACCAGATCGAATAATCAGATCGAATAAATTAAGGATGACCAAGCTCAGTTCCAGCATGCTCTCGGCCGTTTTGCTCGGTGCGCTGGTCGTCTTATCGATTGCCGGGCAGGATGCGTCGCAGATGATTGCGACGCAGGCACCGGCGGCCGGTTGCCACCAGCATAGCCCGGCTCCAGTTTCCCAACCGGTTAGCTACCGTTGCTGCCAAAGCGGGCACGATTCTGCGCTCCTCCAATTCTCTTTCGCGGCGCAACTAGGTGCTGGGGATCTGACTGCTGGCCATCCAATCCGCATTCCCGCAACGGCCTTCCATGTTCGCGGCCACCGTCCGCGCGATTTAGCAACCTCTTCCTCTGGCCCGCCCAACATTACCCCGCTGCGCGTTTAGACCTCACACGACTGGCCTTAGGCACGAAATGCTTTAGGGTGGAGCAGCGCTTTAGCGCTGCCTTCAGCGCCAGAATTCCGTGCCGCTGCTTCGCCACCCGTACAAGTCAATTCAAGGAAGATCACTTTTTATAAAATCCTTATCCAAGGAGATTGTTTGGTGCGGAAAATGTTTTCGCAGCTGATTGCGGCTGCGCTCGTGGCTACCTCACTCCTGACGTCAGCCAGGCTTGCCTCCGCAGAGGACGGCGGCCATGAGAAGAAGATATCGCAACCAGATTCCACCGCGTCCATGCCAGGAATGGAAGGGATGCCCGGGGACATGTCCGGAATGCAGGCGGGTTCGCTCATCGAATCGTTGTTGCAGCACGCCACGTCGGGCACTGACGCCGAGCCCAACTCCACTCCGTTTTCCATGTTGATGAAGACCAAGGGGAACTGGACCTTCATGTTTCATGGCGAAGCGTTCCTGAACGAGTTGCAGCAGACCGGGCATCGAGGCCAGGATAAATTGTTTTCCACCAACTGGTGGATGCCGATGGCGCAAGGAAAATTCGGCAAAGGCACGCTCACCATCAGGGCCATGCTCAGCTTCGAGCCTGTCACCGTTTCCAGCCGGCGCTATCCCGAACTCTTCCAGCAGGGTGAGACTGCTTTCGGACGCCCCATCGTGGACGGTCAGCATCCCCACGACTTCTTCATGGAGCTGGCCGCTTTATACGACTACAAGATTGCAGATCGCACGCTGTTGTCTTTCTATGCGGCTCCGATGGGCGGCCCCGCGATGGGGCCGATCGCTTATCCTCATCGGGCGTCGGCGTCGGAAGACCCGATTGCCCCGCTCGGCCATCATCTCCAGGATTCCACCCACATCGCCGCAGACGTTATCACTGTCGGCATTACCCACCGCAGCGTGCGCCTGGAAGCCTCCGGCTTCCACGGACGGGAGCCCGATGAGTTTCGCTGGAACATCAACTCGGGAAAGATCGACTCCTGGTCAACGCGGGTCACGGTCAATCCCGGCCAGAACTGGAGCCTGCAATACTCGATCGCGCAACTTCACAGCCCGGAGGCGCTTGCACCCGGTGAAGACGTCCGGCGAATGACTGCTTCAGTGCAGTACAACCGTCCGCTGCGAAGGGGCAACTGGGCTTCGCTGCTGCTCTGGGGGCGAAATCAGGATGTCGCGGGCGGGAACGTCGGCAACAGTTATTTGCTGGAATCGACGCTCCGATTTTTCGACCGCAACTACGCCTGGACGCGAATCGAGAACCTGGATCGCACCAACGAGCTTCTTCTCGGGGAAAACCCCGAGCCGGCCGGATTTAGCGAACGCTATTTCACCCGGGTACAGGCTTACAGCGCCGGCTACGAGAGGGAAGTGGGCCACATCCCGCATCTCTCTACCGGGCTGGGAGGACAATTTATCTGGTACGGCGTGCCGGAGGTTTTGCAGCCAGTCTACGGTTCGCATCCGGTCGGCGTGATGCTGTTTCTGCGCGTTCGGCCATACTAGAACCTTTCATCCACGCTACAACGCGTCATCCACACCAAGACATGTAGACCCGGACGCCCTCGTCCGGGTGGGCGAGCGCGGCTCGCGGGAAACTGCGGAGCGCTGTTCCGCCGGGCAGACGAGGACGTCTGCCCCTACGTGTTCCTTTGTTTCCCTGCCGCAATCCCGCTACACTGACACTCCTATGACGAACCCAACGCAGCCCAACATCACACTGAAGAATACGAACGACTATCGCGAGACCTATGCCAACAGCGTGCAGGTGCGGGTGAACGTCTGGGACTTCTTCCTGGTATTCGGTACCTTGCAGCAGCAAAGCGAGACCCAGATGGAAGTCAACAATTTTCAGGGCATCTATCTGAGCCCGCAGCAGGCGAAAGCGCTGTCGGCCATCCTGCAACAGAACGTCGCCGGCTATGAAGGCACGTTTGGCGAGATCAAGCTGGATCCGCGCATGATGGCCACCGGGCAAGTGCACTAGGCGGGCAGACACAGTGTCTTCCGCTGGCTTTGAGAATGATTGGCTTTGAGAACGATTGGCTTTGAGAACTGCTCGCTACCTCTCGCGCGGCACCCCTTCCGGGCTCGTATTCGCTATCACGCTGGCGGCGCTTGTGGTCCTGCATGCGCGTTTGCTGCATCTGCCCTATTTCTGGGACGAGGCCGGCTACTACGTGCCCGCGGCCCGCGATCTGCTCCTGGGCGGAAACCTGATCCCGCACTCCACCCCCTCCAACGCCCACCCACCGCTGGTGCTGGCCTATCTGGCGTTGTGCTGGAAAGTTGCCGGTTACGCGCCGGTGGTGACCCGCACCGCCATGCTCCTGGCCGCGTCGTTTTCTCTTCTCGGACTCTTCCGGCTGGCGGAGACTGCCGCCAATACCGAAGTCGCCATCGCGACCACCCTTTGTACGGCGCTGTATCCGGTATTCTTTGCGCAAAGCTCTCTTGCCCACCTTGACCTGTTTGCCGCTGGTCTCACCTTCTGGGGTCTGCGCGCTTACCTGAAAGACCGGGCTGGTGAAACCGCGCTGTGGTTCTCACTTGCTGCGCTGGCCAAAGAGACGGCGATTCTCGCGCCACTGGCGTTGTTCGCGTGGGAGATTCTTTCGCAATGGTTGCCCACGGGATACAAGAAAGAAGCCCAGCTCTTTCCGGCGCGCCGGCAGAATTTCTTCTGGCTTCTGGTTCCGCTGCTGCCGCTCACCGCCTGGTACGGCTACCACTACTGGCGCAGCGGTTTTGTTTTCGGAAATCCGGAGTTCTTTCGCTACAACGTCGAGGCCACGATTCATCCCTTGCGGATCATGCTGGCTTTGCTGATGCGGCTGTGGCAAGTTCTGGGCTATTTCCATCTGTTGCTGCTCACCTTGGCCGCGCTGTTTGCCATGTGGCTGCCTCCGATCGCAGACAAAAGCGGCCCGCGTCCGCGGATTGCCCTGGCTGTCCAGTTCGCCATGCTCTCTGTGATTCTGGCATACGTGCTTGCGATGGCCTTGGTGGGAGGAGCGGAGCTGGCGCGATATATGCTGCCCGTGGTTCCGCTGGTCATCCTGATTTGCGTTTCGACGCTGTGGCGCAGAGTGCGGATGTGGCGGGGCGTGATCGCGATTGTGGCGCTGATGTTCGTGGCCGGATGGTTCGTCAATCCTCCGTACGGCTTCGCGCCCGAAGATAACCTGGCTTACCGGGACTTCATTGTGTTGCACCAGAACGCAGAAACGTTTCTGGAAGCGCGCTATCCCATGGCGCAAATCCTTACCGCCTGGCCCGCCAGCGACGAATTGACGCGCCCTTACCTGGGCTACGTTACCCGCCCGATGCGAGTGGTGCGAATTGAAAACTTTGCCGCCGAACAACTCATGATGGCGGCTGACCTTCGCTCGGAATATGACGTTGCCCTGGTATTTTCCACGAAGTGCGAACCGGCGCATCCGTTGCTGGAAGATTGGCGCGTGTGGCAAAGTTGGAAGACCCGGTTTTTTGGGTACCATCGCGACCTGCCTCCCGCCGCCGCCGCCCAGATCCTGCGCGGGAGCTTGGTCTACTCCGAAACCCGAAACGAGCAATGGATCGGCGTAATCGAGTTGGACAAGATCGTTGACGCTCGGGCTAGCCGCTAAGAAGACCACGTGGGGACAGCCGCCCCCGGCTGTCCAGCGGATTTCCGCAGCTTGTTCTGGAAATGTCTCTATTGCTGTTGCTGCTGTGCGGGCTGGGCCGGCGGCGGACTCTGAGGGCCAGTGGAAAAACCCGGAGTGCCCATGCCCGGCGTGCTCATAGAAGATGGATTTTGCCCGAATGAAGATGGAGAGGAAGAAGAATTATTCGGCTGCTGGAGAGGAGCAGCGACACTCAACGCAGGCTGCGCCGGCGTCGTGATCAGACCGCCGCGATCCATGGTGGGATCATAGATAAACTGCCACTGGTTGTAGTGACTCTTGTGATTGAATTCGCGAATGGTTGCAGCTTTGCTGGTGCTGGCCACACCCACGATCGGGCCCCCGCCAAAAACCTGGCTGGATAATTTGTCGGTCGAAGGACCGGGCTGGTCGGCGTCGGATTGGCCGGTCTTGGATTTCCCCGTCTTTGTCTGGAGTGACGAGTCCGACGATGTGTCCGGCGATCCGGAGTCTGTGGCAGCACTTCCGGCTGCGGCGCCTGCTGCCTGGTTTGGAGGTCCTCCCAGCAACATACCGCCGGCGGCACCGGGCGGCGATGAATTCTGCATCCCTGTAGCTATCGAAGCCGCATTCATCGAGGCATTCAATGATCCTGCGCCCAGCGGCGATGCTCCGGGTATCGTGCCGCCCCCAATCGCCGCCGCTCCCGCTATACCGGCCGCGCCCGTCAGTTGCACCTCTCCCACGTGCAGCAGCTTGAAATCCTCGCCGGTAATGGGATCCTTGTACCGTTTCCGCAGGAAGCGCACATTGTTCGTATTTTCCAGGTCTTCGAGCCGGGTGGGATAGCGCCCAGTCTTCTTTACGTAGCGCCGAATCGCTCGCGAGTACTGTACCCCGCGATGGATCATCTCTTCTTCCCGGTCGCGCCGCACCCGGAAGGCAATGGTAGGCGCAAGCGCGCCAGCGGCAATCGCCATCAGCGCCACGAACAGCATGAGCAACAGCAGAATATAGCCTCGTTCGGCCCGCCGAGGATGAAAATGACACGCCACAGGATCGGGCTGGCCGTTGGCCGTTGGTCGTTGGTCGTTGGCCCTTCGCCTCTGGCATTTGATCGTTGGTAGTTTGTCCTGAGTCATTAAGTTTTTGGATCAGTCTTCTGGGTCAGAGAGGTCGCTGGCAGCGTCGTTTTGCCAGGAGCCAACGACCAAAGACCAAGGGCCAACGACCAGCCCTATCCCTGCGTGAGCGGAATACTCTGCCGGTTATTGTTCAGCACATCTTCCACTTCAACTGAGACCGGAGTAATGTGCAGAATCTTGTATCGGCGATCGATGATGTCGCCCTCCCCGGCAATAAAGACATCTTCTCCCTGCGACAGGAAGATCTTCTTAGGCTCACCCGGCTTGTTGGCAAACCCGAAGAATTTCAGATTGATCGGAGGCGGAGGCGGCGGGCCCTGCGGGACTTGAGCAACCACCTGATGGACCGGCACCACCGGTTTTGGAATGTCGATCTGGGCCCGGAAAATATTTCGTCCCGCACCCGTGTACTTGGTGTCCTCGCTGGCCCGGAGCCAGTCGTAACGCAGAGTCGGGTCCAGCGAACGCGTTGTAATCGGAGCGACTTTTTTCCCGGCACTGGTCCTACCCGTGACCACCCGGCGTGTGGTCTCGCGGGGAGCCACGACCGGGGCAGGAGACTTTGCTGCGGCGGGGGAACTGGGAAAGAAGCGCACCACTACAAACACCAGGGCCAGCACCATCAGGCCGATGGCGGCGATCGTCTTGTTTCGGCTCTCTGCTCCCAACTGCATCAGGCGCTCGCCTTCTGATAAGTTTCAAGTTTCATTTGCAGCCTGACTACGCCGTTCTGCTCGCCCCCAAGTTCCACGCTATTGATGATGAAGAATATCGGATCGCGCTCCAGCGAGTTGATAAAGCGCACCAGTTGCAGATAATCGCCGGAGAATTCCGCTTCGATCTCGACTGGACGCAAGCCCACGGGCTCGGGGTCTTTCCACTTGTAGCGAATCTGTCCGATCTTGACGCCGCTCTTTCCCGCCAGCTTGCCCAGTTCCTCGGAAATCGAGGAATCCTGCTCGGGTAGCCGGTTCTTATAGAAATCTTCGATCTGCTTGCGCGCCCCAGCAATCTTCTGGTCTACGTTCTTGAGCGGCTCGGCCTCATGCGTCTTTTGCTGCAACTCACGCCACAACTGATTCAGTTGTTCTCGCCTCGACTGTTCTGATCCCACCAGGGGAGAGAACAGCACGAGCGCTGCGACCACGTCCACGACAAGAAGAGCCGCAATCGCAATCTGCACTTTCTTTCGTGCGTCGCGCAGGTCGGGCATCAGCGGTCACCCTTCTTGTCGTTCTTATCGTTGTTCGGCTTATCGTTGTCTCGGTCTCCGCCCCGGTCGGCGCCCTGGTCCCCGCCCGTCAGATCGGGAACGTAGGAGGCGCTGATGTCAAATTGCACATTGTCGCCGGGGGTCTGCCCCGGCTGGGAGTTCTCCTGCTCGATTCGGGTCTGCTGGAAGCGTTTCGAACTCTCCATCTTGCGCACCAGTTCGAGGGCGCGGTCTCTTGATTCCCCGGCCACCACCAGCTTGATTTCCAATTCGTTGTCGGAAGCCATCGCCGGCTGGATCGATACCACGTGCAGCCGGGCCGGCATTACCCGCTCCAGATCCTCGAACACCCGGGTCCAGGAAAACGCCTTGCGCTGGAAAAGATCGTTAAGAAACTGGGAACGGTCGCGCGTGCTGCGATTGGCCGGCAGATCGAGAATTTCTTCGGCTTTGGCCTTCTCCTGATCGCGGTCGGCGATCTGCTGCTGGCGCTGCTCGATCAGGTTGCGATCTTTCCGCGCTGAGGCCCAACCCGCCAGCGCGCTATAGACGAGAATCAGGGTAAACAGACCCAGCGCCGCCAGGCCTCCGCCCCAGCGCAGCCACAGGGACCCGGAATCCTGGTAGGGATGGGTCGCGAGATTGATGTCAATACGCATGTCAGGAAAGCAGGGCTCCCACCACCCCCGCCATTCTCCACTGCGGAATCTTGCCTACAATCCCTCCCAGTTGCGACGAGGAAACCAGGTCCTTTACCTGGGCTCCGGTCTGGGCCCGCAGAGCGGGTGCGGCTCCGCCCGACTCCGGAAGACCAGCTACAAAAATCTGGCCTATATTCAGATGGTAGGTGTCCTGAAAGAATACTACCGAAGGATAGACTTCTTCCGCGAGTTGCTCGCCTGTGATGGTCACGCCCCGCGTGTTCTCCAAAGTGCGGAACAGCAGCAGTTGCTGGCCGTCCAGGATGGCAATGCTTGTGGTGCGGGCGTCCACCTTGATCACCAGCGAAGGTTGCTGCGCGTTGGCCGCGCCCAGCGCCGCTAGCATGGAAGGCATTACTACGCCGGGCTCGAAACCAGCCTGGCGGAAGGCGGCTTCGTAGTCTTCAATCACATTGGTCAAGGCCACCGCCGCAATTACCCGCAGTCCACCGTTCGAGGGCTGCACGTGATAGGAAACCTGCGCCTTGTCCACGTCGAAGGGCAGGGATTTCTTCAGCCGGAAGCGAACCACGCTCTCAGCTTCCTCCCGTTTGGAGGGCAGGGTCTCGAAATCGAGCAGCATGACTCGCACGGCGGCATCGGGCAGCACTGCAATCACGTCATGCGAGCGGCCGCCCAGACTGGTCAAGGTGTCGCGCAGAATTTCGTACACCCCGTCGGGCTGCCGCAAATTGGTTTCAATCAGATCGGGAACCACGCTGCCCGGGGCCAGTTCGTTCGAAACACACGCTTCCAGCGCGCGCCCACCGCTCTCCGCCACCCGGCCTGCAAGGATGCGGTCCGCAGAAATCTCGCAAGCCAGTTTTGGCTTGGGTCCGGACTGAGGAACACGACTCATAAGGGTGTAGTTATCTATAAGTAAAACGCGGTCGAGGGGCTAATTGCAATAGCTGGAAGGGCACGAGAGTACAGTTGCCAGTCGTCGGTCTTCAGTCGTCAGGACGTCGCAGGCGATTTCCTGAAGACTGATGACTGACGACTGCTCTACCGCATATTCTCGATGAACGTGACCTTGTTGATTTCCTTCAGCGTGGTCATGCCCAACCTGACCTTGTCCAGAGCCGACTCGCGCAGGAAGCGCATGCCTTCTTCGCGCGCGGCCCGGCGGATCTCCGAGGTCGGCTTCTTGGCCAGGATCATTTCCCGGATACGGTCGCTCAGATCGAGCAGCTCGTGGATAGCCGTCCGTCCCTTAAACCCGGTGCCGGCGCACTCGATGCATCCCTGACCTTCGTAGAACGGTACCTTCGACCACTGTCCCGGATCCAGTCCGCTGGCTTCAAGCGTTTCCGGAGAATAGTGCACTACAGTGCGACAGGATTCGCAGATCAAGCCGGACCAAGCGCTGCGCCAGAATGCAATTCAATGCGGAAACAAAGTTGTAGGGTTCGACGCCCATGTTCAGAAAGCGGCCAATCACGTCGACCACGTTATTGGCGTGTACCGTGGTGAATACCAGGTGTCCGGTAAGCGCCGACTGAATCGCAATCTGCGCTGTCTCGGTATCGCGGATTTCGCCCACCATGATCTTGTCTGGGTCGTGGCGCAGGATGGAGCGCAGTCCGCGGGCAAAAGTCAGGCCCTTCTTTTCATTGACCGGAATCTGGGTGATGCCGCGAATCTGATATTCGACGGGGTCTTCGATGGTGATGATCTTGTCTTCCTCGGTCCGGATCTCACTCACCGCCGCGTACAGCGTAGTGGTCTTGCCGCTGCCGGTGGGGCCCGTGACCAGCACCATCCCGTAGGGCTCGGCGATGTAGCGCCGGAACTTTCTTAGATCGTCTTCGTCGAAACCCACCACGTCGAGCACCAGCTTGTGAAACTTCTCGCTCATCGACTCTTTGTCGAGTACGCGCAGCACTGCGTCTTCGCCGTGAATCGAGGGCATGATGGAGACACGGAAGTCGATGGGGCGCTCGGGATTGCCGTATTTCACGCGAAAGCGGCCGTCCTGCGGAACGCGGCGCTCGGAGATATCCAGTTCGCTCATCACCTTGATGCGCGAAATGATGGTGGAGTGGTGCTCCTTCCCGATCGGCGACATGGCCTGGGTGAGAACGCCGTCAATGCGGAACTTGATGCATACCGAGTCGTCGCGAGTCTCGATGTGAATGTCACTGGCGCGCCGCTGCAACGCGGTAAAGATTGTGGTATCGACCAGGCGGATAATGGGGCTGATGTCACCCTGCGCGGTCAGCCGGTCGATGGAGATGCTGTCCTCGCTGCCTGCCTCGTCTTCCGAAACCACCGCCAGGGTGAAGCCTTCGCTGGCTTCTTCCAGCACCCGCTTCGACTGTTCCGTCTTCTTGAGGATTTCGCTTATCTGTGCCAGCGTGGAAACCTTGGTGAGGATGCGCTTGCTGAGCAGCAGGCTGATTTCATCGATCATCATCAGCTGGCTGGGATCGGCGATGGCGATGGCCAAACGTCCGTCCGGGGTCTCTTCCAGCGGGACGAAGTTGTAACGGAACATCAACTCCACTGGGATTTGCTTGAACAGATCGTGGTGCAACTGGAAGTTGTGCAGGTCGACAAATTCGCAGCGGTAGCGCCGGGCCACGTCCTGGGCTTTTTCCACGTCGGCAGCGTGGGGCGGAGGAGCCAGCCTGGCCCCGCCATTTCCGCCACCATGCGCGACTACTGATTTCGTTTCCGCCATGCTCACCATTCCAAATCTGCTGCCGGCTCCCGTCAGTGAATATTCGAAGCCCTAGTGAATATTCGAACCTAACGAGAAGATCGGCAGATACAGCGAAATCAACACTCCACCCACGAATACCGCCATGATAATCAGGATTACCGGCTCGATCAGCGCCATGGTCGCGCCCAGAGCCGTCTGTACGTCCTCTTCATAAAATTCCGCCACCGAATTCAGCATGGCCGGCAAGGCTCCGGTGGATTCGCCAACTTCGATCATTTCGACCGAGAGGTCGGGAAACATATGCTGCTCCTCCAGGCTTCCAGAGAGCGTCTGCCCCTCACGTACCCGGGCCGCACTCTCCGCGATGCCGTTGAGAATCCGACGGCTGCTCATCGAAGCTCCCGCGGTTTCAAGCGACGGCACCAGCGGCAGACCGCCCGCCAGCAGGGTCGAAAGCATGCGCGCGAAACTCGCCACCTGATACTTCAGCCAGATATCGCCCAGTAGCGGCAGCTTCAGGATCGCGGCATCAATGGTCTCGGCGCCGCGGTCCGTGCTTTTCCAGCGCCAGAGGCCCACTCCCACCAACACGATCCCAATGGCCAGAAAAGGACCATACTTTTGCGCCCGCGTGCCCAGAGCTAACATCAATACCGTGATTGCAGGCAAAGATGCGTTAAGATTTTCAAAGAGTTTGGCAAACTCGGGCACTACATAGGTCACCAGAAACACCACCATGACCAGCACCATCGTCACCAGCAGTGCCGGGTAAACCAGAGACACCGCCAACTTCTTCTTGAAGGTCAGGGCGAGTCGCTGGAATGCGATATACCGGCCAAGCACTTCTTCCATGTTGCCGCTTTTTTCTCCCGCCAGCAGCGTGGTCGTATAAATCTTGGGAAACACTCCCTGCGCGGCGAAGGAATCGGAGAGCAGTTCGCCGCTCTTCACCCGCTCCCGAACATTCTGCAGCAGGGATTTGAGGTTCGAATCCTTCTGCCGCTTGATCAGCAGATCGAGCGAATTGAGGATGGGCAATCCAGCCTTGATGAGGGTAAGAAACTGCGAATTGAAGATCACGAACTGGCTCTGCTTGACCTTCCTTCCGCCGAGTTGTAGCTTGCCCCCGGAAAGGATCCCTCTCGGCTTGACCGAGTAGACCAGGTAACCCTGCTGCACAAAGCGCTCGCGAACCTCGGCCTCCGAGTAACCATGCTCCACCTGCTGAGCCATGTGCCCGCGATCATCCGCGACTTTTACCAGAAATTGGGCCATGTCCTGGCCTGGTTACCCTTCCGCCCTCCCAAGTCTAGCATTCGGAAGGATTAACTTCCCGTGAATATGCCCTTATGACTGTGCCCCGTGGGTATCGCTAGTAACACCCTCAACCTTGACCCTTAAGGTGATACCTAAACCGCTGATAAATAGGACCTTACTGACTTATTGAGCTTACTGTCCGAATTCTCCTTCGATCACCTCAACCCCCTCTGGAGGCGTAAATCTGAAGCGCTGATCCACAATCGGCCCATTCTCCTGTTGCTCGCTGAAGCGGTACTCGGTTACTGCGTCGTCGGCCTCTTCAAATTGGATGCGGGCAATGCGATGATCCGGCGTGATTTCCAGAATAACTTCCCGGATTCGGTCAGCCATGGACTTAGGGACGCCCCGCAGAACGACGTTACCCGGGGTTAGCGGAGCCACGTCCGGCGCGAGCGAGAGCCCGTCCAGTTCCTTTTCCAGCCGGGTCTTGCCCAGAAGAAAACCCAGAGGGGACCGCAAATCGTCCAGCTTCCGGACCGAGGTTCGCCGCACCTGGCGATCGTCCGGAAGGTAGAACCATGCGTCCTTGCCGTCGCTCAAAAAGAGCTTCTCTTTGGGAGAACGATATTCCCAGCGCATCTTGCCCGGCTTTTTCAGCCAAAGCGATCCCGATTCGGTGCGCTCGATTCCGGCGCCACGATAGGTCTCGACAAATTCAGTGTGGAGAGTTTGCAGATGGTTGTAGTGGTTGTCCACAGCCTGGGCAATTGCGTGAACGTCAGGCGCAGGGTTCGCGGCGACGGCTGGCGTCAGCAGAAGCAAAACGGAGATGAGGGGCAAAACGACGGAATTCAATTTCACTGGATATGGCCGGGATCGAATTGCCGGAGCGGGGGGCGGTGCCAATACCGGTTAACGACATTGTAAACTCCCGGCTGGCGGAAAACCACGTTTCAACCCGACGAGGTCGAGTGGTAAGGGGCACGGTTTTTCATTCGCAAGTCGAGGCAGTTCTTCTGGTAGGAAAGACCTGAGGCGAGTATGATGGCGGCAACAATGCCGCGTTGACCGATCCGATCTCACCCGAGACCCCCCAAGGCGATCAACGATTTGGCAGGGGCGTTCCATGCAGGTTGGATTCGGCAGGCTCACGACAAGGTGTCTGCTTGTGACTGCTCTGGCTGCGCTTGGAGCCGGAGGCTCCGTGTTCGGTGCCGGGGCGACACCAGGAGCGTCGCGGCCCTGGGCGGCGCCGCCGGACATTGACCAGGCAGTGCCACCCATTCGCACGGACATTCCCTGTCCCCTGCCGGAAATCCTGAACGGAGCCAGCGACCGGGTGCAGGAGTTGGTCGCGAACATACATCGGTTCAGCGCCCGCGAGCGAATCGAGCATGTAGAGATAAGCAGGAGAGGCAGCCGCCGCAGCGCCAGAAAAAACAATTTCAATTATGTGGCCCAGATCAACCAGGCGGCCTCCGGATCGCCGAGCGTCGAGGAATACCGTACTGATCGGAGCCTGACTGAAACTCCCGAGACTCAAATGGTCGACAGCGGTACGGCCGCGTTCGCTTTGATCTTCCACCGGTTTTATGCAGAGGACTTTGCCATGAGCTGCGAAGGTCTGGCAGTCGTGGGATCCAGAGCTGCATGGCAGCTCCATTTCGCGCAGCAGGCGAACCGGAGCAACCTGTTTCACGTTTACCGGGTCGGGAGCGGTGTCTATCCGGTGAAGCTGAAAGGCCGCGCCTGGATCGCGGCGGACAACTACGAGGTTTTGCGCCTCCAGACCGACTTGCTCGAACCCGTAGGGCAGATCCGCCTGCTAAGGGAGCATTCCGACATCGAGTATGCGGCCGTAGAGTTTCGGAAACAGAATGTTCGCCTGTGGCTGCCCCGGATTGCGGAACTCTACATGGACTATCACGGTCACCGCTATCAGCGACGTCACGACTTCAGTAATTTTGAGCTCTTCACTGTAGAAACCGGCGAGCAAATCGAAGGGCTGAAAGCTTCCAGAAAGAAGTGAGGGACTACCTGCGAGATTTTGGCACGAGGCTCTAGGGCTGGGCTCTGCGTTGACTTCGCCGGAGAGCGCCCCTACCATTGCAGCCCTGAGTTCGCCGCCTGTTGATGATCGGACAATCCATTTCGCACTACCGCATCGTTGAGAAGCTGGGCGGCGGCGGGATGGGCGTTGTCTACAAGGCAGAAGACACACGACTGCATCGTTTCGTCGCCCTCAAGTTCCTGCCCGATGATGTGGCGCGCGACCCGCAGGCTCTAGCGCGCTTCCAGCGCGAGGCCCAGGCCGCTTCGGCCCTGAACCATCCGAATATCTGCACGATTTACGATATTGGAGAGCAGGATAGCCGCGCCTTCATCGTGATGGAATTTATGGAGGGCGTGACCCTGCGGCACATGATTGCCGGTCGCCCGCTGGAAAATGAGACGTTGCTTTCCCTGGCCATCGAAATTGCGGACGCACTGGACGCCGCCCACGCCGGAGGCATCGTCCACCGCGACATCAAACCCGGGAATATTTTCGTCACCAAGCGTGGGCACGCCAAGATTCTCGATTTCGGGCTGGCGAAGGTCGCGCCCTCGGCCAGTTCGTCCAGCCAGAACGCATCGGCGAACACGCAGACGTTGACAATTGACGACCAGCACCTGACCAGTCCAGGGGCGACGCTGGGCACGGTTGCATATATGTCGCCGGAGCAAGTCCGGGCCAGGGAACTAGACGCCCGCACCGACTTGTTTTCCTTCGGTGCC
Source organism: Terriglobia bacterium (assembly GCA_963801545.1). GTDB lineage: Bacteria > Acidobacteriota > Terriglobia > Terriglobales > Acidobacteriaceae > JAIQFF01. The sequence continues at coordinate 140,632 of CAWDFF010000004.1, forward strand.
GTGCTCTACGAGATGGCGACCGGGACACTGCCGTTCCGCGGCGAGAGTTCGGGAGTCATTTTCAAGGCAATTCTCGATGGGAATCCGACATCTGTGGTGCGGCTGAATCCCGATGTGCCCGCCAAGCTGGAAGACATCATTAACAAGGCTCTGGAGAAGGATCGCAATCTGCGCTACCAGCACGCGGCCGACATGCGAACGGATCTGCAACGGCTGAAGCGGGATTCGGAAAGTGGTCACAGTCGCGGCGGCCGGGCTCGGGAAGTGGCACTGCGGCAGTGGCTCCCGTGGCTCGGGCTGGGAAGCTTTGGAAGATTGCGGTTTCTGTGGTCACGCTCGCCCTGATGGTTGCGGGTGGCCTCTACTATCGCTCGCATCAAAACAATCGCCTCACCGACAAAGACAGCATTGTCCTAGCCGATTTCGACAACAAGACCGGCGACAGCGTATTCGACAACACCTTGAAGCAAGGACTCTCAGTGCAGCTTGAGCAATCACCCTTTTTCGATCTCGTTTCCGAGAACAAGGTAAATGAGACTTTGAAGCTGATGGGACGTCCAACGGGGGAGCGGTTGACCACGGAGGTTACACGCGAGGTCTGCCAGCGTATGGGCAGCAAGGCGATGCTGAGCGGCTCGATTGCGGGACTGGGCAGTCAATACGTGATTGGACTGAAGGCAGCGAACTGCAGCACAGGAGATGTGCTGGCGGAGGTGCAAGAGCAGGCGGCGAACAAGGAAGGGGTTCTGAAGGCCTTGGACGGTGCGGCGGTCAGTGTGCGCGGCAAGCTGGGCGAATCGCTCAGCTCAGTGCAGAAATACGCCACGCCGCTCGAAGAGGCAAGTACGCCTTCGCTTGAGGCGCTGCAAGCCTACAGCTTGGGAGCGAAGGCCATCGCGGAAAGAGACGATAATCCCGGCGCCGTGCCCTTGCTTCAGCGGGCCATCCGCCTCGATCCGAATTTCGCCACGGCCTATGGTTTGCTTGCGGTGAGCTATAACAATCTCGGGGAAACCACCCTGGCGGCGGAGAACACGCGGAAGGCCTACGAACTGCGCGAGAGAGTGAGCGAGCGGGAGAGGCTGACCATCGAGTCTTTCTACTACCATTTTGTCTTAGGCGACCTGGAAAAGGCGCGCCAGTCTTATGAACTCTGGGCCCAGACCTATCCGCGCGACTATGTGCCGCCGACCAACCTAAGTTTCCTGTACAGCGTTCTCGGACAGTATGACAAAGCACTGGCGGAAGCCCGCGAGGCTGTCCGCCTCGAACCGGCGAATGGTATTAATTATGAGAACCTCGCTCTCGCCTATTTCTTTTTGAATCGCCTGGGAGAGGCCCGCGCCACGGTCGAAGAGGCGCAGACGAAAAAGCTGGATTCCTACTACCTGCACTGGATCGTGTATCTGCTTTCCTTCCTGAAGAACGATGCCGCGAGCATGGCGCAAGAGGCAACCTGGGCGTCGGGAAAGCCCGGAGTGGAAGACATATTGGTGGCCGCCGAATCCGATACAGCCGCCTATTCCGGGCAACTGGCGAAGGCCCGGGAACTTTCCCGCCGCGCAGTGGCCTCGGCTCAACACGCAGAGGAGAAAGAGACGGCAGCGAGCTACGAAGCCTCAGCAGCTCTGCGGGAGGCGCTCTTCGGCCATCAAGTCGAGGCCCGGCAGCGGGCCACAGCAGCGCTCGAGCTCTCCACCGGCCGGGACGTGCAGTACAAAGCGGCCTTGGCGCTGGCGTTCACCGGGGATGCAGCACGGGCGCAGGTGTTGGCGAATGATTTGAGCAAGCGGTATCCGGAAGACACTATCGCGCAAGTCGAATTACTGGCAACCCTGAATGCGCAGCTGGCGCTTATCCGTAATGATGCAACAAAAGCAATCGAAGCTCTTCAGGCCGCCACACCTTACGAGTTGGGAACGGCCGCTGGCCTGCATCCCATCTATATGCGCGGCCAGGCCTATCTGGCGGCGCATGACGGCAGCAAGGCCGCAGGCGAGTTTCAGAAAATTATCGACCATCGCATGCTGGCGTTGAATCCGATTGGAGCTCTCGCGCAGCTTGGCCTTGCCCGCGCCTATGCGTTGCAAGGCGACAGCGTCAAAGCCAAAGTGGCGTATCAGGATTTTTTTTCTCTCTGGAAAGACGCCGATCCCGACATCCCTGTCCTGAAACAAGCCAAGGCGGAATACGCGAAGCTGCAGTAGTTATGTGGCATTCGATCCAGTGTGGCGCGGGCGCCCCCGCCCGCGTTGCGGCTGGCAGCGTCGGTAACTTTGCCTTTCGCTAAATGCTAAACATATGGTGGCTTCAGGTGGACGTTGCGCCTACCGCTCCGAGGGCGGGACGCCCTCGGGACAGCCGGCGAGACGCCGGCGCTACAAAGACCCCTACTGCCTTTATCGCTGTGCGAGCCGGCCTTAACCGAGGTCCCTCCGCTGCGCTTCGCTCCGGTCGGGATGACAGATATTTGGGTGGACTGGCTGCGGGTGGATGTTAGTCCGCGGGCAGAAACTTGGGGGCTACGGGCGCAACGTATCCCGGAGGCGTGCCTTTTTGTATGAAGGGCAGATCGTCGGGCACACGCACTTCCACCAGTCCATCAGGCATCAGTTTGTAGGTGTGGCCGAGCGGATCGACCGGCGTGCCCTGTAGCATGCCTGCGGCCTGCAATTCGGAAAAGCTGGACGGGAAGCGGCCAGTCTGCTGATGGTAACGCGCGGTCAGAGCTTCCAGGTTGGTGATATCTTCGTCGACTTGCAGCGCTCGCAAATGCGCTGCCGCGTTGGCCCGCACTGTTTTGTCCCTGGTGGTCTGATAGGTGGTGCTCCACATCATTCCAGCCATCTGCCGATCCCCGGCGTGCTCCGCCATCTTACCGGCGAGAACAGCCAGGAAGGGATGAGCGTTGGGCACCCGCGCGCCGCGGGCAAAGGCATCAGCCGCGCCAGCGTAGTCTTTGAGATCCATGTAGCGGATGAATCCTTCGTTGTAATAGAGGCGCCAGTCGTTGGGGTTATTGCGGATGCCGAATTCTTCCAACTCGATGGCGCGCTCGGGCGTGCCGGCGCCGTTCGGTGGTTGCGGGGCCAAAAAGTTGGCGCCGTATTCATATGCCACCAGCAGTTGAGGATCGAGCGTGGTCGTGATCTCGAGCAGGGGCGCCAGCAGATCAAACTTTTGCGCGCCATTGTGGTGCTTGCCGCCAAAATACTGCACAGCGCGTGTCCAGTAGATGTCGGCCAAGAGGCCGTCGTAGCCGAGGCTCATCTTTTTCAAAGCTTTGGGCGAAGAAATGTAGAGGACTTCTTCCAGTGTGGCTCCGGTTCTTAGCTGGTCCAGCCGGCGCAGCAACAACACTGACGTGGCGACGCATGCCACCAGCAACAAGCCGAATGCAACTGTGACCTGGCGCGACGCTCTCATTTCAGATTCCGGTGCTCGAACACCAGCACGGCCCCTGAGATTGCCATGGTGGCGTAGACCAGCGCGTAGGCGCTGTTGTAAAGAATCAGCCGTCCCGAGACGGGCTGGGCGTGGGCCACCGAACTGATCACATTCAGGGCGGAAAAATTTGGCACCAGATACGCCGCGCCCGTGGCCAGCCAGCGTGTGAGCCCATGTGTGATACCGGCAAATCCGCGCAGGTCCTCGGCAAAGTTGCCAATCACAAATAGCGAAAACGCGAACACCGCGGAAAGCAGAGGAGAAGAAAACGAAGAAAAGAACAAGGTCAGCGCGGTGATGATCAGGAATTGCAGAATGATGAAATAGAGCGCCACCAGGACCCAGCCGTCCTGCTTCAGGAAGTGGTGCGAGACGTAGAGTAGCGCGGCGAAGACTCCGATGGCCATGAAGAATGTGTTTACGACCAGCGTCCCGGCCAGGCCGAAAAACTTGCCAACAATAAATTCCCAGCGTCGCACCGGCCGCGAGAGCACCGTATAGAGAGTTCGCTTTTCAATCTCTTTAGAAACCAGCCCGATCCCGATGAAAATCGCGATGACCAGGCCAAACAGCGACACCGCCGTCAGCCCCAGGTTGATCACCACGAGACGCTCGATCTCAATTGATATCTGTCCTACCAGAACGGCCGCGCCTGACATCAGCAAGGTGAAAACGATCAGGTTATAGAGCACGCGATCGCGCACCGCTTCGCGGAAAGTATTCGACGCGATGTGCACAATGCGCGTGCTCATGCCCTGGCTCCGGAGCTGGTCTCGGCAGGCTGCAGCTTTTGCATGAAGTAATCTTCCAGCGAAGTTCGAACCGGGGTCACCGAGACCAGGCGGAGCCGCTCCCGGCGGAGGGCCTCGATCGCCGCGTCCTGGTTAGCCTCGGAAACGATGGCGCGGACGGTGTCGCCGGTGACATGGCACTCCGCTCCCAAGGCGCGTAACGAAACTGGTACTACGATTCCTTGCCACACCAGCTCTACTCTGCCATGAACGCTGGAGGTGAGATCGGCAACTGCGCCTACGCCTCGCAATTCGCCTTTGTTGATGATAGCCACGTGATCGCAAAGAGCTTCAGCGTCCGACAGAATATGGGTGGAGAAGAATACGGTCTTGCCCTCGTGCTTGAGTTGTTCCATTAGATCTCGAACTTCGCGCCGGCCCATGGGATCGAGGCCCGACATCGGCTCGTCAAAGAAAACCACTTTCGGATCGTGCAAAATGGCCTGCGCGATGCCGACGCGTTGCAGCATCCCCTTGGAAAACTTGCGCAGCTGCACACCGCCGGCGTCGGGAAGTCCTACGCGTTGCAGCACCCCTTCTACTTTGCGGCGGAGCTCTTTGGCGGCAACTCCTGAAAGTTGTCCGTAATAGATAAGCAGCTCCTGGGCGGTGAGGTAGTCGTAAAAGTACGGCTGCTCGGGAAGAAAGCCGATCTGCGCCTTCATGATCGGATCGTTAATTTCCCGGCCCAGAATGCGGGCGCTGCCGCTGGTGGGAAACATCAGCCCCATCAGCAGTTTCAAAGTCGTGGTTTTACCGGCGCCGTTGGGTCCCAAAAAACCGAAGATCTCGCCTTCGGCGACCGTAAGGTGCAATGGGCGAAGGGCATGCTTGGGCTTCTTTCGCCAGAAGCCTACGCTGTAAATCTTTTCCAAGCCCAGGATTTCAATGGCTGGCATCTCTACCGAAGCCCTCACCGTTCAACGCGATTGGTAGAGACATTATATTTGGCTCTTGTGCTTGTGACACTAACGCATAGGTGTTACCGAGGTCATCGGTCATCCAGTAAGACAACCAAAGAAAGAGGACAGCGAAAAAATTAAAGAGGAGCTGGGCGATAAACCCAGCTCCTCTTTTGGCTTTCGTACCCTCCCCCAGGTACTTAACCAAACTTGAAAGCTACTGCAGCAGTAAGAATGCCTGGCAGGCCGCAGTCGTGATCACCGGCGTACTTCCGGTTGCGCCGGCGTTGTACCGAACTACTCCGTCATCGGTCGCGCAAAAATTGCGGACGCCGGAGAGATTGAAATTTTGCGGCGAGGATCCAGTGACAAACGTGCTGTTGATGCCGTTGGCCACAATACCTGTAGAAGCAAATACATATCCGCTTTTGGTGCCAGTGGCGCCTCCAGCGAACGACTGCGCCAGCTGCCAATCGATCAGGCAAGCATTGGCTTGCACAGGCCCTGCGACGCCGCAGCCCGCGGCCGTTGCCGGGCCCAGGTTGGCCAGCGCGGCGGCATATCCGACAGAGGGATAGCTGCTGTTGTAGGCGAATTGGGCGGTGTTAATGGTCCGCATGGAGCTTACCGCTGCGCCTTCATTGGCCGCAATTCGTGCCCGTAGCAGATTCGGTATGGCGATCGCCGCAATGATCAGGATGATCGCCACCACGATCAGAAGCTCAATTAAAGAAAAACCCTTTGTTCTCCGCATGTCTTTATCTTCCCTCGCCCCTTGTCCAGGCAAACTGCGAGAAATTCTTTCGGCTAGCTATCTAGTGGCACTTCGAGGGCCATCCGACCGGGTTCTGTTCCACGGAAGTTACTGGAGCAACTCTATTGCCTTCATTACCTTGGTTGTGTGGTGGAGTGAAGAGACCCAGGGTGGGAGCCAAGACTTGACAGATATTGTCGATCTGAATCGACAATTCACGGTGCACTGGGCAGGGATCGGGCGCAAAACGGCTGGGGTGGTGGTCCAAAAAAAGAGGAGCATCGGAAGTGATTCCGATGCTCCCTTGTCTTGTACCCTCCCCCGGGTACCAGGCAATCTAAGAACTAGGGCAGTACGGTGAAGGCCACGCAAGCCGCGTTGGTCGTCACCGGGGTGCTGCCAGTCGCGCCTGGATCGAAACGGATGACGCCGTCTTCGTTGGAGCAGAAGTTACGGACGCCGGACTGGTTCCAGTTCAGCGGCGAAGCGCCGGCAGTGTAGGAGGTGTTGATGCCGCCTACGGCAACCGGAGTCGCAGCGAAGATGTAACCACTCTTTCCAGGGGCCGCAGTCGCGAGCGCCAGGACGTTATCGATCAAGCAAGCGTTGGCTACTGCGGGGCCAGTTCCGCCCGCTCCGCAAGCCGCAGCCGGACCACCCAACGCGCCCAGAGTGGCCGCATAACCGGTGGCCGGGAACGAAGTTGAGTAGGTGATTTCAGCCGTGTTGATGGTTCGAAGCGCGCTGACTGAAGCCGATTCGTTCGCCGCGATACGTGCACGCAGCAAGTTCGGAATGGCGATAGCGGCGATGATCAGAATAATCGCAACCACGATCAGCAACTCGATAAGTGAAAAACCCTTTTGTTTCTTCTGCATTGTCTCCACGTCTCCTGTTTCTTTGGGATTGCCCCTCCCGATATGAGAACTCATGCAGTTGGGGGGCCACATCCCCGCGAGGAATCGAAGCGGGTGACCTTCGATTAACCGGCTGGTTTTTGAAAGATTTTGGCTGGGGCGGCGAGGTTACCAGGTTAAGATTGTCGCAGTTCGTTGCCGCCGAATGTCGCAACCTGACAAATTTCGTCATCGAAAAATGCTAAATCCTGTCCCAAGTCGGGATTGCTTGCTTTTCTTTACCACCAAAAATGCCACCAAAAAAAGAGGAGCATCGGAAGTGATTCCGATGCTCCCTTGTCTTGTACCCTCCCCCGGGTACCAGGCAATCTAAGAACTAGGGCAGTACGGTGAAGGCCACGCAAGCTGCGTTGGTCGTCACCGGGGTGCTGCCAGTCGCGCCCGGGTTGAAGCGGATGACGCCGTCTTCGTTGGAGCAGAAGTTACGGACGCCGGACTGGTTCCAGTTCAGCGGCGAAGCGCCGGCAGTGTAGGAGGTGTTGATGCCGCCTACGGCAACCGGAGTCGCAGCGAAGATGTAGCCGCTCTTTCCAGGGGCCGCAGTCGCGGTCGCCAGGACGTTATCGATCAAGCAAGCATTGGCTACTGCGGGGCCAGTTCCGCCCGCTCCGCAAGCTGCAGCCGCACCACCCAACGCGCCCAAAGTGGCCGCGTACCCAGTCGTCGGAAACGACGTGGAATAGGTGATTTCAGCTGTGTTGATGGTTCGAATCGCGCTCACTGAAGCCGACTCGTTCGCTGCGATACGTGCACGCAGCAGGTTAGGAATCGCGATCGCTGCGATGATCAGAATAATCGCAACCACGATCAGCAACTCAATAAGTGAAAAGCCCTTCTGTTTCCGCATCTCGTTTTTCCCTCTCTCCGTTTGTGGTCTCTTAGGACCTCAATTACCGAGAATATTCGCACTTCATCGGCCAATGTCTCAGACTGGCATACTCTTTCGGGCATAGCCGCTTTAGTTTCAATGCCAGGAACCTGTTTTTGGACTCCTCCAAGGTCTCGGATGCGACCTATCTGGCCGCGGCAAGTGGCAGATTTTGTCCCGCAAACTGACAACTTGTGTCAGTTTGCCACAGACTATGAGACACCACAACCGCCGGAAAGGCCAGTCCCCGGGAGGGTGCAGAACCGGGCCGTCGACCCCTGGGGGCTACATCGGCCTGGATGTTATTATTCGTCCGCCGCTTGGAGGCTAACTCATGAAGACAGCGTTTCTTGTGATCTTGTTGTGCACCACCATCCTTGCCGCTGCTCCGGCGCCACCGCAAAACGCATTCAGCCCTGACCAGATTCAGTTCGGTCCGGTTCCACCGGTATTGGCGGCGGGAGCCCAGTTGGCCGTGCTCGAAGGCGATCCCATGGGCTCCTCTGGAGATTTCACTATACGTCTCAAAATGCCTGACGGATACCGTATCGCGCCCCATTGGCATCCCAAGCGTGAGAACGTGACTGTCATTTCGGGAAGCTTCAAGGTTGGCATGGGGGATAGTTTCGACGCGAGCAAAATGACCGCGTTCCCGGTCGGAAGCTTCGCCTACCTCGATCCCAGCATGCATCACTATGGGATGGCGGTGGGCGAGACGGTGGTTCAGGTTCATGGCATGGCGCCATTTCAAATCAACTACGTGAATCCGGGCGACGATCCCAGCATGAAGAAGTAGGCGGAACCGGACGTCAGCCGTCAGACCTCGGCCTCATGGCGTCAGACCTGAGATTATGAAGCCCGAAGTCCGACGCCCGAGGTAGCGAGCCCGGAGACTGACGTAGAATGTTCCGGCATGTCCGACCACGCCGCCCTTCACGTCGATCCCGATATCTCCCGCGCCTGGTCGATTCCAGCTTCTTTCTACACTGACCCCGCGGTGTTCGCGCAGGAAAGAGAACGACTCTTCGCTCACACCTGGCAGGTGGTCGGGCATCGCGGCCAAATCGCCAACCCCGGCGACTTTTTTACCACCGAGCTCCTGGGCGAACCTCTGTTGCTGGTGCGTGGTCTGCAAGACGAGCTGCGCGGTTTCTACAACGTGTGCCGTCACCGCGCCGGTCCTCCAGCCGAAGGTTGCGGTTCGCGCAAGCTGTTCCGCTGCCGCTATCACGGATGGACCTACGGGCTCGACGGCTCGCTCATATCCGCACCGGAATTCGAAGGCCAGCCGGGCTTCGATGCCAAAGAGTTTGCGCTAGCCACTGTCCGGGCCGAAGAATGGTTCAATCTGATCTTTGTAAATCTCGATCCCAATGCCGAACCGCTGGTTAAGACTCTGGGCCGGCTTCCAGCGCAGGCCGAACGTTTTGGCTTTACCGGAATGAAACTGTTTGAACGCCGCATCTACGACATGAAGTGTAACTGGAAGACATACGTGGACAATTACCTCGAAGGCTACCATTTGCCCAGCGTGCATCCCGGACTGAATCGCGAACTGGACTACAGCGCCTACACCGTGGAGCCCTACACTCGGCACGTGCGCCAGTTCAGTCCTATTCGTGGTGCGCAGCCCGGAGACGCTACCCCGCGCCGCTACCGGGATGCCGCCGAGAATCGGACTACGGATTATTTCTGGATCTTTCCCAACTGGATGCTCAATTGTTATCCCGATAATGTTTCACTGAACATCGTGCTGCCAGTCGACGCCGAACGCTCGCTGGCGATTTTCGAATGGTACTTGCCGGAAAAAGACCTCGGCAGTGCCGCGGCCAAGGCCTCGGTGGAGTTCAGCGATCAGATTCAAATGGAAGATGTTGGGATTTGCGAGACGGTACAGAAAAATCTGGGCTCGCGAAGCTACCGGTGTGGACGGTACAGCATCAAGCAGGAGAAAGGCGTGCATGCGTTTCACCGCATGTATGCGGAAGTGATGAATTCGTAGCGCCGGCGGGGCGCCGGCGCTACTCTAATCAAGGAGTCAGTTATGAGCAGTTTGGCCTTGTTGCAATCATTGCATGAGAATTTGTCCAGCCGGGCACAAGTCAAGAGCGTGTTCGGAGAACCGATCACCGCAGGCGACAAAACCATCATTCCGGTGGCGCGAGTCGCATATGGTTTCGGCGGTGGCACCGGCAGCGGCGGGCTGGAGATCAAGACCGCCCGAGGCGAGGGTGGTGGTGGCGGCGGGGGAGTCGGAGTCCTTCCGGTAGGCGTCTTCGAGGTGAGTCAAAAAGAGACGCGTTTTGTGCCGGTTCATGAGACCAAGAAGCTGCTGGGAGCTTTGCTGATGGGAGCCGCATTCGGCTTCCTGATGCGCGGGCGGCGCAGGTCTAGCCGCTGACCTTTACCAGCATGCAGGTGATGTCGTCGTGCTGTGGTGTTGCTCCTACGAAGGTGTCGACGTCGCTCAGCAGACGGCGTAGCAGTTCGTCCGGAGTCGAGCCCGCGCCGGCGCGTAGTACTTCCAGGAGCCGCGGTTCTCCGTACTCCTCCTCGCGTTCATTCAGAGCTTCGATCACGCCGTCGGTGAAAATGACCAGCCAGTCGTCCGCGCGCAGGATCGCGCTGCCTGACTCGTAAACAGCCTGCGCCCGAATTCCCAGGGGCAATCCGCCGGCGACCAGGTACTCGACGGTGCCATTGCTGCGCCGCAGGATGGGGTTATTGTGGCCTGCGTTGATGTAGTGAAGCGTCCGCGTGGCTGGATCAAATTCCGCCACAAAGGCGGTGGTAAAACGCAGTCCGCTCTGGCTGTTGGTACAGGCATACTGATTCATGCTGGTAACCATCTCAGCCAGCGAACACGGCGTGGCGGAAAGAGTCCGAAGGCTGGCCTGAAAAGCGGCCATGAGCAGGGCTGCCGGAATGCTCTTGCCGGCCACATCCGCCACCGAAAGAAGAAACCTGGGTTCACCGCCGGCAGAAGCTGGACGGGCAAACACGTCATAGTAGTCTCCGGCCACGGTATTTGCGGGACGGGTCGCGAAGGCGATCGTCATCCCTGGAACCGGCGGCGGAGTCGCCGGCAGCAACCAGCGCTGGATGTCGCGGGCAATTTCGAGATCACGCTTCATCACCACGCGGTCGGCGACTTCCAGCATCAGCAGAACAAACAGCACCACTCCGCCATAGAAGCGCAAGTCGAATTCGACGACTTGAACTTCGCCGGCTTTCCCGTGATAACTGAATCCGCCCCCGGGGAAGATCAGCAGCACCACCCCGAGCAGTAACAACACTCGCCGCGCTGGAGTCAGCTTTTCCAGGATGGCCCAGGCGAACTCCTGCGCGGTTTGGAAGAAACTGGGGCGCAGGTTTTCCTGTGGCGCTCGAGCCTGGAAGTCGCGCGAATAGAGCCGGTAGCTGGAACGGGCGTCGGCGTGGAACTGCTTCCACAGCTGTCCTATCTCGAGGCCTTCGGTGACCCGAACCCAGAACCTGTCCAGTTGCACGAAGAATTTTGGACGGCGCGCGTTCTGTTGGGCCGCAGGTTGTGGAGTCGGGGATGCCATGTCTGAGGCAGCGATTATAGTCGGGCAGGATCAAAAAAAGCGTTTAACGGCAGAGATCGCAAGGGCAGGACAAAGGACGCGGAGAAATAACAGGTTTTCTCTGCGTTCTTTGTGGGCTTTCTTCGCGATCTCAGCGGTGAAAAGCTTTTCCCCTAAAACAACGCCATCTGCGTCTCCACCTGCACGGGCGCCGACCGAGGCCCATAGCGCTCGTCGCCCCGAACGATTCCGTACTTCTGCCGCAGCCGCGACATCAACTGCGAAATCCGCTTTCCGTAGGTTTTGGGCAGGAAGGCACGATCTTTGTAGCGTTGCTGATAACTCGCTGCCAACTGCGGAAATTCTTTTTCCAGAAAGGGCAGGAAGACCGCCGCCGAGCACGGCTTCAAAAACAGGGGATTGGCAAAGATGTGCTTGCCGCCGGCCTCAGCCGTTGCGCGAACCACCGCTTCCAGATCGCGCGGCGCATCAGTGATTCCCGGAATCACCGGCGAACAACTGACGCCGGCGTCGACCCCTGCCTCATTCAGCTTGCGGACGGCTTCCATTCGCAGGTCGGGACGCGGCGCCCGCGGCTCGAGAATTCGCGCCAGTTCTACATTCAGGGTGGTGATGGTGAGGTTTACAAATAACTTGTTATTTCGTTTCATCGCCTTGAGCAGGTCGAGATCGCGCAGAATCAGAGTCCCCTTGGTGATGAGGCCGATCTCCAGACCTTGATGCCGGGCCAGTTCTTCCAGAATGGCGCGGGTCACCTCGAAGCGGCGTTCCGCGGGCTGATACGGGTCGGTGGCGGTACCAATCGCAATCTCTTCACCCGGTTTTACACGTCGCAGTTCCTGGCGAAGTAGATCGGCGGCGTGTTGCTTGACGTAAATCTTTTGCTCGAAGTCGACGCCATCGCGCATTTCCATGAACTCGTGGGTGTAGCGGGCGTAGCAGTACTTGCAGGCAAACTCGCAGCCGCGATAAGGATTAATCGTCCATGTGAAGGGCATGCGCACGCCGGTGCAGCGGTTCAGCAGGGAACGCGCGGGCAGGGTGAAGTATTCGACCTCGTGTCCCTGGCGGAGAGATTCGCCCTCGGCTGCCAGCCGGGCGATGCCGACGAGTCTGCCTGCGGATTCTGGCAGAAGGGGAAGAGTTGCCATAGTGATATTCGTCTTTTGTTCGCCTAGTGAGAGTAGCGCTCGATGGCGCACCTGTCAATAGGCCGCGGCTTTTTTTATGGCTACAGGAGACGTGCCAACAGGAGCCACAGACCGACCAGGGCAAGAATCGGCCCGCCCCAGATGTATAGAGTCGACCGCCAGGCCAGCATCTGCACCACATCGCGCTGGCTTCGCCAGGAAATGAAAAAGGGCGCGCCGGATGCTCCCTTCATCAGCAGCACCGGCGGATTGAGATCGAACGACTTCGCTTTCAGGGATTCTTGCAGGGGCGTGGGCGGTAACGCAGTCCCGGGTGGATACATAGATTCGATCGCAGTCCTTCGTTGTAAATCGGCGGCCGCCGGACTCAGAAAACCTGACGGCACTTCACTGGGTTCACTGCTCGAAGTCCGCACGGCGTTTCGTCCGGAATTTTCGCGTAGAGTCCCCAGAACGAACAAGACGTCCCCCTCGCGGATGCAATATTCCTCCAGATGGGCCGGGGCGGAACCGGAGATGCCGTGGCGGTTCAGAAAATGGCGGGTGAAGCCCGTGCCCGTCGAAGGAGAATATTCTTCTTCCACCGAGGGCTGGATTTCCAACTCCGCACCTCGCGGATCTACCATCAGACGACCGGTGCCGTCGTCCAGGAAAAATGGGACGCACAAAGTCTCGCCTTTCGCGGTTGTTTCACCCTCTTCTCCGGAGCTGCCGCGCGCGACCGCACGGTAGAAGAAGCAGTCAGATTCAGAAAGAGGCGCGATCAGAGTGTAGGGGCCAACTACCGTACCGCTTACTTCCACGGCTCCGAGCGATGCGGCGCGGACCGTGGATGTGGGGATGTCCTGAACCAGACTCTTGCGCTTCAGCAAAGGGAAGCCGCGAAAGAAGAGCACGACGCCGACTACAACGCTAGCCATTCCCCAGAGCAGGGGCGACCGGAGCGCGGAGAGTGGATCTGCCGAGGAGCGGGCCGTCGTGTAAACGATCGCGGCGACGATTTTGCCGGTGATCTCCAGGCGATGATCTCCGTTCGATGATCTCCAGGGCGACGATCTCCATTCGACCCGCCGGCTCGTGCCGAGCTATCGCGTCGGTTTGGCAGCCGGCTCCGGCTGCTCTCCTGGAGGCGGCGGAATCGCGATGTCAATGTTCGTTACTGGACCGAGCGATGCCAGCGGCTTGTCGAACTCCGACGCGTGGCCCACCACCAGCACCGCCAGTTGATCCTTGTGCAGATATTTTGCGACCGCCCGGGCTACATCCGCCGCCGTCACCTTTTCCACCCCGGTGCGGAATTTTTCCAGGTAATCCTGAGGATAGTCGTAGAATTCGTAGGCCATGCGCTCACGCAGAATCTTGTCGGGCGAATCGAGATTGAAGACGAAGCCGTTCAGGATGGAGTCCTTGGCCCGCTTGATCTCGGCGTCAGAAATCGGATGCGTGCTCACCTCGTCGATCTGCTCATCGAGCGCCATTATGGATTCGATGGTTGTGGCGCTCTTTGTTCCCATGGAGAGGCGCAAGGTGCCGCGATGATCGAACGCGCTTCCGATGCCCCCACCGACTGCGTACGCTAATCCCTTGGCGGTGCGGATGCTCTGCATCAGGCGCGAAGAAAAGCCGCCGCCGAAAGCTTCGTTGAAGACCCGAACCGCATAGTAGTCGGGATTGTCTCGGCGGATGCCTAGTCCCACCATGTTGATGGAACTCTGGTTGACGTCTTCTTTCTCGACCAGGTAGTAGCCCGGTTTGGCGGGTTGGGGCTCGATCTTCTCTTCGTTTAGCGCCGGTCCCTTGGACCATGCGCCGTAGGCCTGGCGAAGTCTTGCCTCCATTTCCGCCGCGCTAAAATCGCCGACAATGCCCAGGATGATGTTGTTGGGCTGGAGATAGGTGTGATGCCAGGCGAGCAGATCCTGCCGGGTTACGGCCGCCACGGTCTTATATTCGGCGACTCGCGCGTAGGGGTTCTGCGGACCATAAACCAACTTCATTGACTCGCGCTCTGCAATCTCACTGATGTCGTCGTTACGGCGCGAGATGTTGTCGAAATATTCTTTCTGAGCCAGATCAAGTTTGTCGTCGCGGAATTCTGGTGCCCGCAACAGCTCATCGAAGATTTTAAAGACGTCAGCGAAGTCGCCCTTGAGGCAGGAGAAGGAGATCGAGGTGGAATCGGCGTTGCTGTTGGTTTCGACCTTGGCCGCCCGGACCTCAAGATAGTCGTCGAGCTGGTCGCCGGTCTGAGTCTTGGTGCCTCCGGTGCGCCAGACTTCTCCATACAGATCGACCAGGCCGGTCTTGGCCGCGGGCTCGGAGCGAGAGCCGCCGCGAATCCGGGCGACACCATCAATCAGAGGCAGCTCGTGATCCTCTTGCAGAAAGATCACCATGCCATTGGGCAGTGCAATGCGCTTGGGCTCCCGGGGATGGAAGTCGGGAAGCGGCGCAATTTTAATCTGTTCCCAGTCGGTGGCCTGGGCCGCTGATTTAGGCGCCATGCTGCATAGGGTCACAAAACCAAAGACGAGCAAGAGGAGTGAGCGCCGTCTCATTGCCCACCTCCGGTCTGAGCTGCGGCCTGTGGCGGTGCCACACTTTCGATAATTCCTACGGTGCGATTGGTGGGAACGAAGGTCTGATTGGCGACCCGCCGGATATCGGCTTTGCTGACTTTGTCGAGATTCTCCACCTGGTGAAACAGTTCGCGCCAGTCGCCATAACGTGCCTGATACAAGGCGAGTTCGGATGCCAGACCTTCGTTGCTGTCCAGGCCGCGCAGCAGGGTGGCTTTTGCCCGAGTCCGGATCATCTTCAATTCGTCGTCGCTGATGTCTTCCTTTTTCAGCCGTTCGATTTCAACGTGAATGGCGTCCGCCACTTCGTCGTTCTTATGGCCGGGCAAGGGGAAAGCATAGAAGGCGAAAAGGTGGGGATACTTGTTGCCGGGCAGGCCGGAAAACCCAGCGGAAAAAGCGGCTATTTTTTTATCGCGGACCAGGGCGCGATAAAGGCGCGAAGTGCGGCCGTTCGACATCAGGTCGGCGATCGCATCGTAGACCGAATCATCGGGGCTGCGGTAATCGGGTCGATGGTAGCCTTCCAGATAAAGCGGCTGCGAGCGGTCTTGCAGCACCACGCGGCGTTCCGCGTTCTGCGGTGGCTCGGTGGTGGTTCGCTCATCGGGCGCGGCCCGCGATGGAATCTGGCCGAAATATTTCTCGATGATTGGTATCGCCTCCGAGGCTTTGACGTCGCCCACCACGGCCACCACCATGTTTGACGGAACGTAGTACTCGTCGAAAAAGTGCTGGGCATCAGTCGCGGAAAAAGAATTCAGGTCCGCCATCCAGCCGATGGTCGGCCGGTGGTAGGGATGCGCCTGGAAAGCGGCGGTGACGAATTGCTCGAGCAACCGCCCGATAGGGTTGCTGTCGGTTCTCATGCGGCGCTCTTCGATCACCACGTTGCGCTCCTTGTAAAACTCGCGCATCACGGGATGGATGAACCTTGCCGACTCGAGATAGGCCCACAGCTCCAGCCGGTTTTCGGGCAGTGAGTAGTGATAGGCGGTCTCGTCGAGGTCGGTGTTGGCGTTCAATCCTTCGGCGCCGTTGCTTTCCAAAATCTGCGGGAACTGGTTGGGTATAACGAATTTCTGTGCGGCTGTTATGTCGTCCTGCCAGGCCTTTTCCAGTTGCTTCAGCTTTTGATCATCCCGGCCAACTCTCTTGTCGCGTTCTTCGATGTAGGCGGCATAGGCGGTTTCAACTTTCGCCAGCGCCACTTTTTCGGCGGCGTAGTCCGTCGTACCAATCTTGTCTGTGCCCTTGAAGGCCATGTGCTCGAACATATGGGCCATGCCAGTCTGACCCATCGGATCCTGCACCGAGCCTGCGTTCACGTGGGTGTAGAAGGAGAAGACCGGCGCCTCCGGGCGCTCGCAGATAATGACGGTCAGGCCGTTGTCCAGCTTCTTGAGCGTGATGCGCTTCTCAAATGAAGCCAGGTCTTGCGCTGCAGCCAGCGCAGAAATCGCCAACATTATGGCCAGAGACTTGAGTACGCGGTGTTTCATCGGACCTCCACTGCGGTTGGACGGAGCATGTCGGGAAGAAACTTGAAGTTACGTGGCTGGAAGGGAAGTTGTCAAACTGTGGTGCGGGCGCCCCCGCCCGCGCCACACATTCAAAGTCTCAGGCTTCGAACACTCACTTACCGTCTCTATCCCTCGTGGAACCGGCATCAAACACGCAACACCCGGCGGCCAGGGCCGCCACTATACTAAACAGCGATGATTCGTTCCAGAACAAGCGAGGACGCGTGAGCAAAGAGCCAGTAGTAGAAATTCAGGGCAAGCAGCTGAAGTTGTCGAACCTGGATAAAGTTCTGTATCCCGCGACTGGTTTCACCAAGGGACAGGTCATCGACTACTACGCCCGCATTGCGCCCATCCTGGTGACCCACCTTGCGGGAAGGCCGCTGACGCTCAAACGCTATCCCAACGGTGTCGACAGCGAATTCTTTTTTGAGAAGAACGCCACCGCGCATCGGCCGGATTGGGTCAAGACCGCACCCATCTGGAGCGAACACAACCGGCGCAACGTCAATTACATTCTGGCCAATGATTTGCCAACGATCGTCTGGATGGCCAACCTGGCTGCCATCGAGCTGCACCCTTCACTCTCGCTGGCAAAAGACATCAACTGCCCCACCATGATGGTTTTCGATCTCGATCCCGGCCCGCCCGCCAACATCGTGCAGTGTGCCCAGGTCGGCATGTGGCTACGGGAAATCTTCGAGCACTTCGGCTTGCAGAGCTTTCCCAAGACCTCCGGTTCCAAGGGACTGCAGATTTACGTTCCGCTGAACACGCCGACCAGCTATGAAGAAACCAAGCCCTTTGCTCATGCCCTGGCCCGTCTACTTGAAGACCAGCATCGCGATCTGGTCGTGTCGGATATGAAGAAGGAGTTGCGCAAGGGCAAGGTGCTGGTGGACTGGAGCCAGAACGACGACCACAAGACCACGATCGCGGTCTATTCGCTGCGCGCGCGCGAACATCCTACGGTATCGACCCCCGTGAAGTGGGAGGAAGTCGAACACTTGCTGAAGAAGAAGGATCCAAGCCTGCTGGTCTTTGAAGCCGACCAGGTCCTAAAGCGCGTAGACAAAATGGGAGACCTATTCGGCCCGGTTCTAGAGCTGAAGCAGAAGTTGCCTAAGCTGGCAGGACTTGCGCCGGGCAAACCCGCGGCAGCCGAGGCTGGCCTGGAAATGTCAGCGCAGGCTGAGGCTAGAGTCGGCCGTCGCAAGACAGCAACTAAATCAGGACACAAGCGAACGCCCGCGCCCAAAAAACGCCGCAAGATATAATCGGTCGGCTTGCAGGCCAGACGTTTACAGGTCAAGCGTTTACAGGTCTAACATGGCGCAACTTTACGTGGGCACGTCGGGATGGGCTTACCCTAGCTGGAAGCCGGACTTCTATCCCGCCAAGCTTCCGCAGAAGAATTTCCTGCGGCACTACGCCACCCGACTCAATACCGTCGAGGTGAACTTCACCTTCCGGCAGTTGGTGAAGGAAACGACCACAGAAAAATGGATTGCGGAGACGCCTCCTGGTTTTCGCTTTGGCGTAAAGGCGCACCAGGTCATCACCCACATCAAGCGGCTAAAAGCGACGGCTGATTTTGTGCCGCGTTTTCTCAGCACCATCGAGCCGCTGGCTCGGGCTGAAAAACTTGGTCCCGTCCTGTTTCAGTTGCCGCCCAATTTGAAAGCGGATGCGAAGCTTCTGGAAGAATTTCTGGCGATCGTGCCGCGCGCGGTTCCCTCGGCGTTCGAGTTCCGCCATCCTTCCTGGCTAACGGATGAAGTCTTCAATTTGTTGAAAAGCAGTAACCGGGCGCTTTGTATTGCCGAAACCGAAGAGCGCACCACACCCGACGTTGTGACTGCGGACTTCTGCTACTACCGGTTCCGCAAGCCTTCCTACACTCCCGACGAACGCCGCGCCATGGTAGATCGCATCCGGGAACATCTGGGACAGGGGCGAAACGTGTTTGCGTATTTCAAACATGAGGAAACACCCGAGGGTGCGTTGTACGCCGTGGAGATTTTGAAAGAAGTGCTTTAACCACGGAGGGCGCAGGGTAGCGCCGGCATCTTGGCCTCGGATGTGAGGGCGAGACGCCCTCACGAGAGCCGCCGGGACGGCGGCGCTGCGTTGTGTCCTCAGTGGTGAAGGCATTTGCCTGGTTACTTACCTCAGCGTCCGATAATGCGCATAATCTGCCAGTGCCCTCTGCGACTAACTCCCGCGTGGTTTCAGGATTTCTCGACTACCTCAAGATCGAGAAGGGACTGGGGACTCTCACGGTCGCGGCGTATACCACGGACATCACGCAATTCGCCGCATACCTGGAAAAACACGAGCGGACTTTGCTCAACGCCCGGCGCGATCACGTGCGCGGATTTATCCAGCAATTGTTCGGCAATTCCGTGGACGGCCGGTCGGTGGGACGCAAGCTTTCCGCGCTGCGGCATTTGTATCGCTATCTCCTGCTCGACAAATTGATCGAGCATGATCCCACCCTGAATATCGACTCCCCGAAGCAATGGAAGGTTTTGCCCAAAGCGCTGGCTCGCGACGAGATGGACGCCATGCTGAACCGTCCGCGCCCGGCCTCGAATCGCAAACGCAAAGATAAAGAAACGGAAGCCATCGCAGAGCGGGACCGCGCCATGCTGGAGGTTTTCTATGCCGCGGCATTGCGTGTGTCTGAGATCGTCGGTGTCAAACTCGAGGATCTGAAACTCGATCTGGGGTATGTGCTGGTGCGCGGCAAGGGGGACAAGGAACGAATCGTCCCGCTGGGGAGGGGTGCGCAGGACGCGTTAAGCCAGTACATGAAACAGTCACGTCCAATTCTAGCGAAGGGGAAGACGTCGCCACTTCTATTCCTCGGACGTGGCGCCGGGAGGTTGACGCGCCAGAGAGTCTGGCAAATGGTGCGCGCGGCGTCCGCGGGCGCGGGCCGCAACGCCAGCCCGCACATGCTGCGCCACAGTTGCGCGACGCACATGGTCGAGAATGGCGCCGACTTGCGTACGGTGCAGACGATACTGGGTCACGCCGATATTTCTACCACGCAGGTATACACGCACCTGGCGCTGGATCGGCTGAAGAACGTGTATCAGAAACATCATCCCAGGGCGAAGGCGAGAGGCTAGAGATTCTAGTAGCGCCGGCGTCCGCCGGCTGTCCGGAGGGCATCTTGCCCTCCGCGGCGAGGGCGAGACGCCCTCGCGACAGCCGGCAAGATGCCGGCGCTACAAGACCCAACTGACATGACGAAACTTACCGTCGTCGAGAAAGCCGTCGATCGGTTTCTGCAATCGCTGCGGCAGCGCAACGCCTCGGTCCACACCGTGAAGGCCTACCGCGGCGATCTGGATGAATTTTCCGCCTACGCTGGCTCGCGGGGCTGGAAGCAGATCGACCACGTAACCATTCGCGGGTTTCTATCTCATCTCTACGAAAAAGGGCTGGGAAAGACTTCAGTGGCACGCTCGCTTGCAGCGGTGCGGTCGTTGTATCGCTGGCTGGCTCAGGAGGGAGTGGTCGAGCAGAACCCGGCGGCACTGGTCTCGACGCCGAAACTTCCTAAAAAGCTTCCCCGCGTCCCGACCATTGAGGAAATGAACAACGTGCTCGACGGGAAAATGCCGGAGGTTGCCGCGTTTCCCGAACGTGACCGGTTGATGCTGGAACTTCTTTACGGCTGTGGCATCCGGAATTCCGAGTTGATCGGGATTCATCTCGACGACATCCGCTTGAGCACTGAGGCCATCCTGATTCGTGGCAAAGGCAAGAAAGAACGTTATGTTCCCTTTGGGGACTCCGTAAGGACCGCACTTGCGGCCTATCTTCCGGTTCGCCAGCAAATGCTGGCAAACACTAAGAAGAACACTGCGGGGTTGCTGGTCAATTGGCGGGGCGGACGGCTTACCACCCGCAGCGTGGGACGCATCATCAAGAAAATTGCCGTTGCCAAAGGACTCTCACCCGACGTTCACCCGCACACATTACGCCATGCCTTTGGGACCCACATGCTGGAAGAAGGCGCCGACCTGCGCGCCATTCAGGAGATGCTGGGCCACGAGCGCCTTTCCACCACCCAACGCTATACCCAGCTTTCCATCAAACACGTGCTTCACGTCTACGACCAGACCCACCCGCGAGCCAAGTAGAACGCGCCCAGAAGGTCAGTAACCTCGGTAATTTTGAGGGTCTGGGTATTTGTTCCACCATAGATTGGCTGGACATAGATTGGCTGGACAAAGATGGGCTGGGTGCTTCCGCCAGGACGATCGCCCGGAGAGTCCCGGCGTTTGACGCTGGGGTCGAGTTCGCGAAAAACTGTGCACAAGGTAAACAAAGAACTGCTGCTGTTGCTCTTTCTGGTGGTCATCGCCGCCATGATCCATTTTCTGGTGGCGTCTCAAGCGATTGCATTGGTTTTTTATTTCCTTCCGACTCTGTATTCGGCCTACTATTTTGGACGCCGGCACGCGACGCTCACGGCTTGCGCCAGCGTCTGCCTGGTGGTGCTGCTCACCTTTGTGAACCCTGCAATGTTCAAGCACCGCGCCGAGCAACTGCCGATCGATCCCCGCTGGCTCGATATCGCCGTCTGGGGTGGGGTCCTGGTTGTCGCCGCCTACGCCATGGGCACGCTGTACGAACGCAATCAGAGACACTTGAAAGAATTAAAAGACGGTTATGAGGGAATGCTGGTCATCCTGCAGCAGTTTCTCTGCAACCTGAAAAACAGCGAGGCTGACTCGTACCGTCTTTCGTCCCACGCCACCAAGATCGCCGAGGCCCTCGGTCTCGATCCCGAAAGTACGGAAGATCTCAGGACGGCCGCCTTGCTGAGCAAGGTGAACGAGATTGGCATCAGCAACGAAATTCTTTACAAAGCTGCCAATCTTTCCGAGGAAGAGCTGGAAAAAGGAATGCGCAAGGCGGGGGATCGAGGCGCAACCAAAGCTCAGTTGATGGGTGGATCGCTGCGCCGAGCTATTCCCATTCTGGTGGCGGCACAGGAACTGAACAAGACCGGGGCAACGCCTGCGGACTCCGTCGTAGAAGTGCAGATCTTAAATCTAGCCCAGAAGTTCGAAGCCCAGGCCGACGCCGCTGGCGCGGGGAAAATGTCTTCCGTCCAGGCAGTCGAGAAGATCGCAAAAGACTCCGACGGAAAGTACGATTCGATGATTGTGGACGCTCTTGTGAAAGCCTTCGGTCAAAAAGCACTGGCGGCTACAAAATAAGTCCGCACCTACTGCTGGTCTCCGCGCAGTCCCTTCCACATTTCGACCACGCGTGACTTCAATTCTGCCGTAAGCTTTTCGTAAGCTCCTTCCGACGCTTCAGATTCCGGCGGCGGATAGATAGGGTCGCCGAACTGGATCTTGAGCGGCACGAACTTCTGAAACGGCTTGCCCCTCGGCCAAGCCTCGTGAAAGCCTTCAATCGCCACGGGAACGATCGGAACCTGCAGGTGAATGGAAAGAATCGCGGCGCCTTTTTTAAATATCCTGGGAGTGCCGTCGATGCTGCGCTCGCCTTCAGGATAGAGAATCAGGATGCGGCCGTGTCTCAACCCGAAAGCGCCTGCCCGCATGGCGGGAATCAGGTTTGCATCCGGATCGACCACGATCACGCGCAGCCAGCGCGCCAGGCGGCGCATGAAACCGGAGCCGAAAATCTCGCTCGTGCCCACCGAAAACAGGTTACGAAATACCGACGATGGTAGAACCGATGCCATCAATATTGGATCGAGGTAGCTTTGATGGTTGGAGGAAATGATGTACGAGCCCTGCTTCGGCAGCTTCTCCAGCCCGCTTACCCGCATACGAAACCGGTCGGAAGCAACCACCTGTGCCAGGAGGAACAGTGTGTACAAAAAACCTTCATAGAAAGAGGAGTGCCGGGCCAGCGCCAGAACTTCCGGGTCCGTGGATTCCTCTTGCAAGATCGATTTCCAGCCCGAGGGTTGTTCCCGGGAACTGGAAATCGTCTTTCCTGCTGCGGCGCTTTCGCGGATCGCGTCCACCAGTTCGCGCACGCTGTAGATCTCAGCCAGGCTCGACTCTTCGACATCGCCGCCCAGTTCCTGCTCCAACGCCACCAGCAATTCAATCCGCTGCATGGAATCGAGACCGAGATCGAGCTCCAGATTGTCGCTCGGGCGGATCACTGCGGGTGCCGTCTTTGACGCCTCGCGGATGATCTTCAGCGCCTGCTGCACCTCAGGCTGCTCCAGCCATTTCGCATCTTCTGCACTCAGCGCGGGCTGGGAGCTGACTTCGGAATCGCCGGCTTGTCCTTTTTTCTGATTGGCGCGCACCCGCTTTTCCAGCTCAAAGCGCTTGAGCTTGCGGGTGGTCGTACGCGGCAAGGCCTCCTGCCAGATTTCATAGCTGCCGATGCGCTTGGTGGATGGAATATGCGACGAGATCCCCTCGATGTCAAAGCGAATGACCTCCTTCGCGTTGACGATCCTGCGCTCTTTTAGAAGATCGAAGTCAGGTACCACCACGGCGTACAGCCGGTCGGAAGCGGGATTGCCGGGCTCACTTTCCAGCGCCATCACCCCGATTTCCTTGATGTACGGCGACTTCAGATAGTAGGACTCGATCTCTTCCGGATAAACATTTTTGCCGTTGCTCAGGACAATGACGTCTTTCTCACGGCCGGTGATAAACAGATTGCCTCCGGAGTCGAAGTGTCCGAGATCGCCGGTATGGAGCCAGCCATCCTTGAGGACTGCGGCGGTCGCATCCGGTCGGTTCCAGTAGCCTTTCATCACGATCGCGCCGCGAATGGCAATTTCACCCACGGCGGGACCGCCGTCTTCGGGAGGCTTGGGATCGACAATCTTTCCTTCCACGCCGGGCAAGGGCGGCCCGACGGAACCGATCACGTTATGGTGAGGAAGTGCGACAAAAGCAGCGCCGGTGGTTTCAGTCAAGCCGTAGGCTTGCAGTACGTCGATGCCAAGGGCGTGGAAGTCGTATCCGATCTGGGGATCGAAGCGCGAGCCGCCGGTGATCAGGTACCGCATCCGATCGCCGAACGTACTGTGCAGCTTGCCGAAAAAGACCCGGCCAGCGTTGAATCCGATCGCGCGCAGACCGCGGTTGATCGTGATTAAGGCTTTGAGGGCCCAGGCCGCCGCCGCGCCGCGCTTGGCTACCTCCTTGAATATGCGGTCGTGGATGAGGTAGAAAAATTGCGGTACGACCGCAAAAATAGTGATCTGGCGTTCGTTGAGTGCACGCAACAGTTCGGTGGTGTTCAGCGTCTCCAGATAAACCACGCGCGCGCCCTTCACTAGCGGCAGCATCAGATTCGCCATCTGCGAGAGCACATGAAAGAGCGGCAACACTCCGAGGACAGCATCGGTCGGACCAACGTGCGCCCAGCGGAATACCGATTCCACTTCGCCCATCATATTGGCGTGCGTCAGCATCACTCCCTTGGGGTCAGAAGTAGTACCCGAGGTGTATAGCAGGGAAGCGACGTGGTCCGAGTCGACAGCGGCGGGCTTGAAACCGCTGGGCCGGAGGTAAACATACCGTCGAGGTCAGCGACCGGATTGATCTGAGTTGGCGCCCCCTTCAGTTCCGCTGGATTAGTCAGAATGATCTTGATCGCTGTGCTCGGGATCGGTAACGAAGCGATCGCTTCGGCGGCGGTCGCGAGATGTTTCACGTCGCAAAACAACAGCGAACTGCCGCTGTCCTTCAGCAACGTCGCGATCTGGTCTGAGTGCAAAGCCGTATCCAGCGGCACCGCGGTACATCCGGCTGCAACCGCCCCCAGAAAGGCGGCTACCCACCGGGGATGGTTGTCGGCCAAAATCGCGACCCGGGCGCCCGGCTGCAGTTCGCTTTTCGCCAGCCAGGCGCCGATGGACTCTGCCATGCGGCGAGCCTCGGCGTAGGTATAGCTCTCAACCTTCTCGCGGCGCTGAATTTCAAGCGCGACGTTTTCAGGCCAGTGTTCTACACACTCGACAAAGCGGTCGTAGAAAGTGGGCATTGGTTCGCGGGAAATATTACATGAGATTGGGTGCGGTTTACCGAAACGCGAATCGACCTCGGCCAAGTAGCGCCGCCGTCCCGCCGGCTGTCCGGAGGGCCATCCTGCCTCCGATGCGAGGGCGAGACGCCCTCGCGACAGCCGGCAGGATGCCGGCGCTACATTTCGAGACCAATGGTCATCCTCCCAGCGACTTACACGCTGACGCCGCATCTAATATGCTAGGCTCTAGGTAAAGGGCAGTGCTGCCTCCAAAAGGTATTTTGACTTGATTAACACTCTATTAGGCAAGGTCTTTGGGACCAAGAACGAGCGCGAACTGAAGCATCTGATGCCTCAGGTCGAGGCCATTAATGCGCTTGAGCCGCAGATGCAGCAGCTCTCGGATGAACAGTTGCGCGCCAAAACCGACGAATTCCGGCAGCGCATCCAGTCGCGCCTGGCCAGCATCCCCGACGAACCGGACGCAGACCCCGATCGCCTTAAACAGATCGACGACGAGCGCACCAAGGTCATCAACGAGACCCTGGACGAGATTCTGGTGGAAGCATTTGCCGTGGTCCGCGAAGCCGGCCGCCGCGTGCTGCAGATGCGCCACTTCGATGTGCAACTGATCGGTGGCATGGTCTTGCACCAGGGCAAGATCGCCGAAATGAAGACCGGCGAAGGCAAAACCCTGGTCGCGACCTTGCCCGTTTATCTCAATGCGCTCAGCGGACGCGGAGTGCACGTGGTCACGGTCAATGACTACCTGGCCAAGCGCGACTCCGAGTGGATGGGCAAACTCTATCGTTTCCTGGGACTGACGGTCGGCGTCATCGTCCACGACCTGGACGACCAAGAGCGCCGTGAAGCTTACGCGTCCGACGTGACCTACGGCACCAACAACGAATTCGGTTTCGACTATCTGCGCGACAACATGAAGTTCGATCTTCACGATTGCGTGCAGCGCAAGCACAACTTCGCCATTGTCGACGAAGTCGATTCCATCCTGATCGACGAAGCCCGCACCCCGCTCATCATTTCAGGCGCCAGCGAAGAATCTACCGACAAGTACGCGCGCGTGAACCGCATCATTCCTAAGCTGGAAAAAGGTGAGGAGATCGACACCGCGCCCGGCGAACCGAAAGAGCTCACCGGCGACTACGTGGTGGATGAGAAGCACAAGAGCATCACAGTCACCGACGTCGGATGGGAAAAAGTGGAACAGCTTCTGGGTATCGGCAACATCGCCGATCCCGAAAATTGGGAACTGAAGCACCACGTGGATACTGCCGTCAAAGCGCACGCCCTGTACAAGCGCGACGTCGAGTACGTGGTGAAAGACGGCGAAGTCATTATTGTTGACGAGTTCACCGGGCGGTTAATGCCCGGCCGCCGCTGGTCCGATGGGCTGCATCAGGCGGTCGAAGCCAAGGAAAACGTCAAGATCGAGCGCGAAAACCAGACCCTCGCCACCATCACCTTCCAGAACTACTTCCGCATGTACAAAAAACTGGCGGGCATGACAGGCACGGCGGAAACCGAAGCGTCTGAATTTGAAAGTATCTACCGCCTGGAAGTCATGGTCATCCCGACCAACAAACCGATGCTCCGCGCAGAAAACCCGGACGTGGTCTACAGAACGGAAAAAGAAAAGTATTTCGCCGCCTCGGACGAAATCCAGAAACTGTATGCCACGGGCCGCCCAGTGCTGGTGGGTACAACTTCTATCGAGAAATCCGAGCGGCTGTCTGAACTTCTGAAGAAGAAGAACATCAAGCACGTGGTACTCAATGCCAAGTATCACGAGCGCGAAGCGGAAATCGTGGCCCAAGCCGGGCGTAAAGGCATGGTGACCATCGCCACTAACATGGCCGGACGCGGCACCGACATTCTGCTCGGTGGCAATCCCGAATTCATGGCCAAGCAGGAGTGTGTGAAGAAGGGAATTGCCCAACCTCTGCGTGCTGCCCAGGGCAAGATTCTCGTTGATGTGGACCAAGCCAAGAGCACAGTCTGGTACTACGCGGGCAACGAGTACGTGGTCCCGACCGACCAGTGGACCGAAATTTTCAATCGCTACAAGGCGCAAACCGATAAGGAACACGATGAAGTGACAGCGGTCGGCGGCCTGCACATTTTCGGCACCGAACGCCATGAAGCCCGCCGGATCGACAACCAGCTTCGCGGCCGCGCCGGGCGCCAGGGCGATCCCGGGTCCTCGCGTTTCTATCTCTCGCTCGAAGATGACCTGATGCGCATCTTCGCCAAGGAGTGGGTTTCGAACCTGCTGCAGCGCCTGGGCATGGAAGAGGGGATTCCGATCGAATCGCGGCTGATCACGCGCCGCATCGCCACCGCCCAGACAGGCGGTCGAAGCACAGAATTTTGAAGCCCGGAAACATCTGCTCGAGTACGACGACGTCATGAATAAGCAGCGCGAGGCTGTGTACGGTCTGCGCCGCCAGTTACTCGAGGGCGTGGAGCAGAAGGAACTCATTCTCGAGGACTACGTATCCGGCATCCTCAGCGACGTGATGGACCAATTTTGCCCGATCAAGGTCCATCCTGCAGATTGGGACACAAAGGGCCTGAAGGACGCAATCTTCACCCGCTGCGGTGTGGACATTGTGGCTGAAGGAATCAAGCCTGACATCATTGAACCGGCAGGAGCTGGGCGACGCCATCTTCGCCAAGCTGAAGGAACGTTACGACGCCAAGGAAAAACTTATCGGTCCCGAGGCCATGCGCTACCACGAGCGCATGATCATGTTGAGCGTGCTGGATTCGCAGTGGAAGGACCACCTCCGGGACATGGACCACCTGAAGGAAGGCATCGGGCTGCGCGGCTATGGGCAGCACGATCCGCTGGTCGAGTACAAGCGCGAGTCCTTCGACATGTTCGAAGCCATGATGACGCGCTTCCAGGAAGACACGGTCCGCTATCTCTACCTGATGCAGATTCTGGAGCGGCCGGGAGAGAGTGCTAGTGCGGCCGGTTCGGGCGGACACGGTGGTCGCGGGTGCCGGTCCCGGAGGCTGGCGTACCGACGCCCAGATTGGGTGGAGGAACGGATGGCAATGGGCGGCGGCCACCTCGTGCGGTAGCGACTTCAGTGGACGAAATCGAAGAAGCCTTCCAGCGCAAGAAACGTCGCGAACTGGACCAGGCCCGCATGGCCGGATCTGGCGACACCCAACCCGTGCAGCAAGTGGTACGCGGAACGGCAAAAATCGGTCGCAACGATCCCTGTCCCTGCGGCTCCGGGAAAAAATACAAAAAGTGCTGTGGCGCGCAAGGCTAGGCTGCTTTGCCCCCGTAGCGCCGCCGTCCCGGCGGCTGGGTGGGGGCGTCCCGCCCGCCACGCCGAGGGCGAGACGCCCTCGGGACAGCCGGCAAAGCGCCGAGCCTGTCGAAGGGATGCCGGCGCTACAGGTCAGTCCGTTCCGGTCCTTCGACTGCGTTCTTCCATTCGCAAGCGAATGGAAAGCCTTCGCTCAGGGGACAACATCAGAATGAAATCAAATCAGCAGTGATAATCCGTGACAAATCCGTGGCCGCTCTTGAAGTTCACGGCGCCGGTTTGGCCAGCACAAACGATTTCACCACGATGTTATTGGGCTGCACCCCAACCGGAATCATCGTGAGCAGGGAATATTCCGTGGGCTCAAGCCGGGTGGGATTTCTTTTCTGGATTACGGTCACGTCGCCAGACTGGGAATCCAACACCAGCAGATAGTTTTCGCTTTGGGAAAGCGCCAATCCATCCGGATGACTGCCTACCGGGAGCGATGCGATCAGCTTTCCTATGTCAATGTCATAAACCGCGATCGTATTCGAGCCGAAGTTGCTCACATAGAGCCGCGAGTTGTCCGAGGTCACCAGACCTCGAGCGGGCTGGGAGCCGATCAGGTAACTGCCGCCCACCTCGTTCGTCGATGTCTCGATGATGGAAATACTATTGGCGTCGAAGTTAGTTACTGCCAGCTCGCCGCCGTCGGGCTTCACAGCCAGGTTGACCGGTGTTTTGCCTACATCCAGCAGGGCCAGCAGTTTGTCACTCTTCAAGTCAATGGACGCGACCTGGGCCGAGCCGGAGCAAGCGATGAATGCTTTGCTGTTGTCCGGAAGAATCGCGATATCTTCAGGCTCCTTACAGATGGGGATAGTGCTGCGTACCCGGAGTTGCGCCGCATCAATCAGGGACGCGGTATTGTCGCCCCGGTTGCTGACCACTACCGTTGCCCCGTCTGGTGAAACCCGCGCCAGGCCCGGGCGCGGCGCCTACCCGGATGTTGCCTAGCACAAGCCGCTTCTCCAGGTCGATCACGGAGACATTCGCAGACTTTGAATTCGCCACATAAGCGCGTTTGCCGTCATCCGACACGTCAATGAAATATGGGCCGGCATGCACGCCGATGGTCGCCACCACTTCGTTGCGCTCCGCGTCAATCACACTGACGCTGTTCGACTGCGCGTTGACCACGTAGACTTCGTTTTTCTTGCCGTTGGCAGCAATGCCGGTGGGTTCACCGCCGACGCGAATCGTCTTCGCCGGCTGAAAAGTGCGCAGATCAATCACGGAAACGGTGTTGCTCTTGCCGTTGGTGACGTAGGCGTATTCGCGATAGGCGGGACTGTAAGCGGGCAAGCTCGCGCTCGTGAAAGTACCACCAGCCCGCTGCAGCCGCGACCGGGAGAATGACTACGAGGAGAAGAACTTTTTTCAAGCTGATGGACTGATAGAGGATCGCACCCCCGGCCCGACCGACAGTGGTTCCGGGGCATGCGTACCGATCGCCGGAACCACTCTGCCCACCACCGGAGCGATCTGGCGCACCTGGCTCATCAGTTCGTCGAACTGTTCGGGGTAAAGCGACTGCAATCCGTCTGACATGGCCCGGTCGGGCTCGTGGTGCACTTCGACGATCAAGCCATCCGCGCCGACCGCGATTGCAGCTCGCGACAGCGGTGTGACCTTGTTGCGCTTTCCCGTGCCGTGGCTGGGGTCGACCACGATAGGCAGGTGACTGAGCCGTTGGACCGCCGGCACGATGCTGAGGTCGAGCGTGTTGCGGGTGTGGTCGGCGAACGTTCGCACCCCGCGCTCGCACAGGATCACCCTGTAGTTGCCTTCGCTCATCACGTACTCGGCCGCCATCAGAAATTCTTCCAGCGTTGCTGACATGCCACGCTTCAGCAGCACCGGCTTCCGCGCCCGTCCGGCGCGCTTGAGCAGCGAGAAATTCTGCATGTTGCGAGCGCCGATCTGGATCACGTCCGCGTACTTCTCCACGAGTTCCAGCGATTCGTTGTCGATGGCCTCGGTGACAATCTTCATGCCGAACTTGTCGCGAACTTCAGCCATGATCTGCAGGCCAGCTTCTCCCAGTCCCTGGAAGGAATAAGGCGAAGTGCGAGGCTTGTAGGCGCCTCCGCGGAAGAATTGCGCGCCGGAGCGGCACACCAGTTCGGCTACGGCCATGGTTTGTTCGCGGCTCTCTATTGCGCAGGGTCCGGCGATGACGGCGATCCCGGGACCGCCAAAGGTGGCGTCCGTGCCCGGGAATGTTATGACCGTGTTTTCCGCCTTTACGTCGCGGCTGACCAGCTTGTAGGGCTTGCTGACGCGGATCAGCTCCTGCACGCCCGGCATTTCGTCCAGCGTGCCGGGTTCGACTTCGCCACGATTTCCGGTAATGCCAATGGCA
The DNA here is from genome assembly GCA_963801545.1 of Terriglobia bacterium. GTDB lineage: Bacteria > Acidobacteriota > Terriglobia > Terriglobales > Acidobacteriaceae > JAIQFF01. The sequence goes on from CAWDFF010000004.1 coordinate 170,846, forward strand.
GTACGCTGCGCGCCGGGCATGGCATGGGCGCGATATCCCAACTCCTCAATCTTCTGACAGACCGAACGTATCTGCTCGTCCGTGGCCTGCGCCTTCATGACAACCAGCATGACCCACCTCGAAACTATCAAGTCTATCGTTTGTCGACTGGTTGCGGCAAACCAAGACGATCCGGGGAAGTGGTTCAGTTGACTTGGGTGGAGCAGCACTTAGCGCTGCAATTAAGCCGGCTTTAGCCGCTGAGGTACCTCCGGGGCTGAAGCCCATCGCAAGGCAGCGTCTGTATGCAGGCCTGAAGGCCTGCTCCACCCCTCAAGCTCGCCCACCAAGCTCGCCCACGCCGACTCGCTATACTCTTCCCGTGCCCCGTTCCATTGCCCAAGAGCAGGACATTCTCAAAATGCCTCCGCGGAAGGCTCCGTCTCGGCCAACTTCCCGCCGTATCGGGATTCACACTTCGATCGCGGGTGGGGTGCAGAATGCGGCGGAACGAGCCTATCGGCTGGGTTGCAGCGCTTTTCAGATATTCTCCTCCAGCCCGCGCCAGTGGGCGCCCTATGAGCTGAACCGTCCGCAGTGCGATGAGATGAAGCGCTTGCGCGAGAAATACGACCTGAAGCCTCTCGCCATTCACACCAACTATCTGATCAACCTGGCAAGTATGAACGATCTGTTCCTGAAGAAATCAATTGAGGCATTCCGGGGAGAAATCGAGCGTGGCCTGGCGCTGGGCGCCGACTATCTGGTGCTGCACCCGGGATCGTTCCGGGGATCGGACCGGGAGCAGGGTTTGATGCGCACGGCGGCCGCGATTGCTGTCGCCGCCCAGGGCCTTGATCTGGCCGGATCCGGGTTCATGATCCTGATTGAAAACACCGCTGGAGCCGAATACTCGCTTGGCGGCAGCTTCGAGCAGGTAGCAGAAGTCCTGGAATACCTGCGCCACCTCGTGCCAGTAGGCGCCTGCATTGATACCTGCCACACTCATGTCGCAGGCTACGACATTGTCAGCGCGCCCGGGATGCAAGATACACTGAAGCGACTCGACGGCACGATAGGTCTGAAGAATGTCCGGGTATGGCACTGTAACGATGCCAAAGCCGCCCGCGGGTCGAAGCTCGATCGTCACCAGCACATTGGCAAGGGAACCATCGGAGTCGACTCGTTCCGCCGCCTGTTGAATGACCCACGTCTGGCGCACGCCGCTTTCATCGCGGAAACGCCCATTGACGAACCAGGGGACGATCGCCGAAATGTGGAAGCATTAGGACGGCTGGTCAGGAAATAGGCGAAGTGGTCGTTGGCCTGTGGTCGTTGGCCTCAAGCATCAGGCGTCACCTTGAACGGGCGACCAATGGCCAATGACTTGCGACCACCAACCAACGGCCAACGACGAATTCATCTTGCAGCAAGCTGTACGCGTTGCCTCCAGGAGGCCTCGAATGAGTTGGGCCAGCAAGTTCGCCAAGCCTTACCGGGTGGACAAAGGCAAGAAATTCCGCCTCAAAGACTACGATCCTGCCGATACCTGCAAGCTCCACTCCCAGGAGCATGCCGAGGAACTGGTGGCCAAGAGTATCGCGCGCATGGCCGAGCTCCAGGACATGCTCTACGCTCAAAATCGCTGGGGATTGCTGCTGATCTTTCAAGCCATGGATGCCGCGGGAAAGGATGGAGTCATCAAGCACGTGATGTCGGGCGTGAACCCGCAGGGTTGCCAGGTTTACTCGTTTAAGACTCCGTCCGCCGAAGAACTGGACCACGACTATCTGTGGCGCACCGCGAAATGCCTGCCCGAACGCGGCCGCATTGGTATCTTCAACCGATCTTATTACGAAGAGGTGTTAGTCGTACGCGTCCACCCGGAACTGCTGGCTGATGAAAGAATACCGCCGGCATTGATGACCAAAAATATCTGGGATGAGCGTTTCGAGGACATCCGCGCCTGGGAGAGGTATTTTGGGCGCAACGGTTTCATGATCCGCAAGTTTTTCCTTAACGTTTCGAAGAAAGAGCAAAAGCGACGCTTTCTGGATCGGCTTCAGCAACCGGAGAAGAACTGGAAGTTTTCCTCCGCCGACCTGCACGAACGGGAGCACTGGGACGACTATATGCACGCCTATGAGGACATGATCGCCAACACTGCAACTCGTCACGCCCCGTGGTTTGTCATTCCCGCTGACAACAAATGGTTCACACGCCTGGCGGTGGCCGCGGCCATCGTCGACACGCTGGAGGATCTCGATCTGTCCTATCCTAAAGTAGATCCACAGAAGCGAAAGGAACTGGAAGCGGCGCGAAAAATGCTAATGCGCGACAAGTAGACTTGATTGCGAAGAGCGCTCGCGGCTCAACATGCGAGCCACGTCTCACTCCGGTATGGGTCAGTTTGGAAACTTCCAGGCGCCGCCAGGGTGTCATCCTGAGCCTAGTCTTTCGTCCGGCGAGGCCGCACGAAGGCAAGCGATGGACCTGTGCGGTCCGCGCTTCGCATGGTCCGGCAGGTTTGAGGCGCTGCCATCGCCGGGGAATCCAAAGGTCCTTCGTCGGGAGCCGTTCGCGCAGCGAAGGACCTCGCTTCCTCAGGATGACAGCGTGTGAAAGTTCAAGCGGACCGCTACTCCACTCCGCGTCCCTTTTCCGCACACACCATCAGGCAGTAAGATACTTGGTCTCGCACTTATTCCCAGGGGAGAAACAAATGATTCAGTTTGCGCGGAAGGCAGGCAAAATCTCGCAGGTGGGCATAGTGTTGTTGTTGAGCACAGCGGTGCTCCTGGCACAAAAATCAGAGCGGGAACGCAAAGCACCGGAACAACCTGCTGCACAGAACGCCACTGTCACTTCCCCGGCAAACGAAGATCCTCTTTTCAAGGGCATGAAGTACCGCGTCATCGGCCCGTTCCGCGGCGGACGCTCGCTCACGGCATCCGGTATCGCGGGCGACCCTACGACCTACTATTTTGGGGCGACCGGCGGTGGTGTCTGGAAGACCACGGACGGCGCAGTTACCTGGACGTCGGTGTTTGACAAGCAAGGAACCTCTGCGATCGGCAGCCTCGCCATCGCGCCCTCGGACACCAACATTGTGTACGTGGGCACAGGCGAGGCTTGCATCCGCGGCAACATCTCGCACGGTGATGGGGTCTACAAGACGCTGGATGGCGGGAAGACCTGGAAGAACGTAGGTTTGCGCGACAGCCGGGCCATCGGCAGAGTGATTGTCGATCCCAGGAACGCGGACATCGTGTTCGTGGCCGCGCTGGGCCATCCCTATGGCCCCAATTCTGAGCGCGGCATTTTCCGCACTATCGATGGCGGCAAGACCTGGGAGAAGGTTCTCTACAAGGACGAGAACACCGGCGGCATCGACGTTGCCTTCGATCCGCACAACAGCAATATTATTTTCGCGTCGCTGTGGGAGGCCCGCCGTACGCCCTGGAGTCTGGTCAGCGGCGGACCGGGAAGCGGGCTGTACCGCTCCAATGACGGTGGCAGCACCTGGAAACGTCTTGAGGAACACGGCCTGCCCAAGGGACCTTACGGGAGAATCGGTGTCGCCGTCGCCGCTAACTCAGAACGCGTGTACGCCCTGATCGAAGCCCACGAAGGCGGCTTGTATCGATCCGACGACGGCGGCGAAACCTGGGACCTGGTGAACGGCAATCGATCCTACCAGCAACGCGCCTGGTACTACATGCACGTGATTGCCGACCCGCAAGATCCTGATACTGTCTACGTGGCGAACGTTGATTTCTACAAGTCGAACGATGCCGGCCGCACCTTTAACAAAGTCAAAGTGCCGCACGGCGACAATCACGGCATGTGGATTGACCCCAAGAATCCGCGGCGGATGATTGTCTCCAACGATGGCGGTGTGACCGTAAGCCTGGATGGGGGCAAGACCTGGACCAACCAGCTTAACCAGCCGACCGCGCAGTTTTACCACGTCATCACCGACAACCGCTCTCCGTACTACGTGTACGGCGCCCAGCAGGACAACAGCACCATCGCGATTGCCAGCCGCAGCGACAACGCCACCATCGATCGTCCCGAATGGTACGACGTCGGAGGCGGGGAAGCCGGCTATATCGCGCCTTATCCCCCTGACCCGAACATCGTTTACGCCGGTGACTACCAGGGGAAAATCACCCGTTTCGACAAGCGCACCGGGCAGTTGAAAAACATCACCGTGCAACCCGAAATCAGCGATGGCGAAGGTGCGGCAAATCTGGAGCACCGGTTTCAGTGGACCGCCCCTATCGTGATTTCCCCGAACGATCCCAACACGCTCTACCACGGCGGCGAGCGCCTGTTCAAAACCACCGACGGCGGAATGCACTGGGAAGCGATCAGTCCTGACCTCACGCGCAACGACAAGAGCAAACAGCAACCATCGGGCGGCTCGATCAACATCGACGACACCGGCACTGAGTATTACGACACCATCTTTGCCGTGGCCGAGTCGCCACAGGCCAAAGATTTGATCTGGGCGGGAACGGATGACGGACTGATTCACCTTACTCGCGATGGAGGAAAGAACTGGAGCAATGTGACTCCCAAAGATCTGCCGGAATGGAGCCGCATCAGCTTGATCGAGGCGTCGCCATTCGATGCCGGAACCGCCTACGTCGCCGTGGATCGTCACCAGAATGACGATATGCACCCCTACATCTACAAGACCGGTGATTACGGGAAGACCTGGGCAAGGATCACCAAGGGGATACCTGACAATACTTTTGTGCGCGCGGTTCGCGAAGATCCCAAGCGGCGCGGCCTGCTTTATGCCGGTACTGAAACTGGAATGTACGTGTCCTTCAATGACGGCGCAGATTGGCGCTCACTGCAGCTTAACTTGCCTACCACCCCGATCCACGACTTGACGGTAAAGAACGATGATCTGGTCGTGGCCACGCACGGGCGTTCGTTCTGGATCCTCGACGATCTTTCGCCCTTGCGCCAATTCAAAGATGATGTAGCCAACCAGGGCGTCTACCTGTACACGCCGGCGACCGCTTTCCGGATGCACAACATCGAAGAGACGACCAAGCCCGTAACCGCGGGCGAAAATCCGCCCCCGGGCGCTGTGATCTATTACTACGTCAAAGAAGCTCCCAAGAGTGAGGTCACGATTGAGATTCTCGATGCCACCGGGAATGTGGCCAGAAAATATTCCAGCAAGAAGACCATCGATCCGGACGAGCCGCGGAATCCTGAGGACAAGAAGCCCGAGAAGCAAATCAAGGTGGAGGCTGGTCTCAATCGTTTTCTGTGGGACCTGCGTTATGAAGCAGCCAGCCGAGTCCCCGATTACTACCTGTTCGAGTACAAGGATGGGGCGCTGGGGCCGCTGGCCGTTCCGGGAAAGTATCAGGTCCGGTTGACGGTCGACGGAAAAAGCTACAACGCTCCCCTGGAGCTGAAACTCGATCCTCGACTGAATGTCTCTCAGGCTGATCTGCAAAAACAATTCGATCTTGCCATTCAGATTCGAGACCAGATCAGCAGCGTATATAACGCGGTAAATCAGGTTCAGGACGTACGCGCTCAAGTGGACGGCTTGAAAAGGCGTCTTCCCGACACCGCCAAACCGCTGCTCACTGCGGCTACCGACCTGGATCAGAAACTGCTGTCGGTACGTGACGATCTGATTCAGGCCAAGGTCAAGGCGAACGAAGACTCGCTGGCGTATCCGCAGAGAGTGGACAGCAAGCTCGCCTCCGTCGCTCTAGTGGTGAGCGACGGTACCGACTCCGCTCCTACTGAGGCTGCGATTCGCCAGTTTGCGAAGCTGAAGCAGCGGGCTGACGATGTTCTGGCGCGCTGGGCGGAAATCCAGCGAACCGACTTGCCCGCATTCCAGAAGCTGGCGGCGGGCCAGGATATCCAGGCGATAGTAGTGCCGGCCGCCGGATCTAGCAGCGTCGGGGGAGGGGAAGAGCCCCGGTAAGGCCCAAATTAGCCTTGTTACTTAAGTGGAGCCGTACCACCCCACTCTTATTGCCGGCGGCGTATGATTATGCAGGTGAGTTGTTGCATCTAACCAGCGGGAAACCCGTGAGCTCAAGCGACAGAAAAACGGTGACGATGTGGCTGGCAGGTCTGTGCATTGCCATGCTTTTATTGTCGACCGCCGCTCAAGCCGTCCACTTCTGTGAGTTGAGCATTGTCGGCGAGCTGGGAGTATCCCAGTTGCAACCGGCCTCACCCAATGGCGCGGTCTGCCTGATTTGCCTGATGGCTCATTCCACCGCGGCGGCCGTGCTGCTGGTGGTGTTTTCCCCGACCTTTCGCAGGCGTGCAAGAGCGTCGGTTCCGCTGGTCCGCCCCAAGTTGTTCCTGGAAGCCTTTCAGTTGTACGTTCGCCCCCCTCCGGCCTGGTAACTGCCTCGGCCTTAAACATGATTTCCCCGGAACTCGCTGGAAGGCTCGCCTTCCAATGAGTGGAATCCGGAGTTCATGTTTGACTTCCCACTTAACAACATTGTCGTAATTCTTTTTCATTGAAGACACAGGTACTAAATTTCGAATCGTGTTCCAAGTCTGGGTCCCGCGCTCGTGCGCCGGGCATTGCTGTTTCAATGCTGCTGCGATCCATGCGCCTCCCGGGTTTAGCCGTCTTGGCGGCAATTGTTGTGCTCGCCGGAGCCGCAACCGGCCAGCAAAGCCCTACGCTTCTGAGCCTTGATCAGGCGATCGACCTGGCGCTTACCCATAACCATGCGTTGAAGGCGACCCGGACCTTGATCCTGCAAAACCAGGCCCAGGAAATCACGGCGAACCTGCGCCCCAATCCCACTTTCGGAGCGGACTCGCAGTTCATCCCAATTTTTACTCCTCAGGACTTCTCCGCTGACAATCTAAACCTGACCCAGCAGTTCGATATCGGGCTCGGTTACCTGTTCGAGCGCGGCCACAAGCGGCAGCGCCGTCTGCAAGCGGCCCGTGATCAGACTGCGGTTACCCGCGCCCAGGTAGCGGACGCGGAGCGCAGTCTGGCGTTCAACGTGGGCCAGCAGTTCGTCAGTGTCCTGCTGGCTGAATCTACGTTGCAATTTGCGATGCAGGACTTGCAGGATTTTCAGCAAACCGTGGACATTGCCGACGCCCAGTACAAAGCCGGCGACATCAGTGAAGGCGATCTTCTGAAGATCAAACTGCAGTTGCTGCAGTTCCAAACCGACGCGTCTTCCGCCCGGCTGGCGAAAGTGCAAGCGCTGGCCGGCCTGCGGGAGTTGCTCGGCTATGACGCCGCGCCTGCCGGTTTCGACGTCACCGGCGACCTCGGCTATGTGCCGCTCAAGTCGAAGGTGGAAGACTTGCAGGCGATGGCCTTGCGCGAGCGGCCGGATTTGCAGGCCGCTGTTCTCGGAGTCACGGCGGCCCAGAGCCAGATTCTTCTGGCCAAGGCAAACGCCAAAGTCGATGTGAATGGCACTTACGATTTCTCCCACACAGGCGGCCAGAATTCCGCGTCGATATTTGTCGGATTTGACTTGCCGATCTTCAACCGTAACCAGGGCGAACTCGCGCGCACTCGCTACGCCTTGACCCAGGCGCAGGAACTGCAGCAGTCGGCCAGCGACACGGTGATGACTGACGTCGCCAGCGCGTACGAGGCCATAAGAAGCAACGACGAAGTGGTGCAACTCTATGTTTCCGGATATCTGAAGCAGGCCCAGGACTCGCGCGACATCAGCGAATACGCCTACAAGGCAGGCTCGGCCAGCCTGCTCGATTTCCTGGATGCAGAACGCAGTTATCGCAGTACGCAGCTTGCATATCGTCAGGCTCTCGCTTCCTACATGACGGCATTAGAGCAATTGAAGCAGGCCGTAGGCAGCAGGAACCTGCAATGAACCGGCAATCTGCACTGAGCGAGGAGCAGTAATGAGAATGAGGAACTCGATATGAGGAACTGGCAATGAAGACGCCCAACCCTCGCCAGCTGTCATCCGCCGGACCGCGGGCGCTCGCGCTGGTGCTGCTCGCCGTACTGGCCGGCTGCAGCGGAGACATCGACGCGCCGGGCAAGAACTATAACGCCAAAGGATCGGGCAATCCCGAGCTTTTCTCCATTCCGCAGGATCAGATGTCACACGTGCAGGTGCTAACAGTTCAAACCGCCACCCTGACTCGTATTCTGCGCCTGACGGGAGCGGTGGCCTACAACAGCTTCCAGACTACGCCAGTGATCACGCAGGTGAGCGGTCCGGTCAGCCGGATGGTTGTCGTTCCCGGCCAGAGGGTGCGCCGGGGCGAGCCCATGCTCTACGTGGCCAGTCCCGATTTCTCTCAGCTTCGCACCAACTATCTGAAGGCCCGGGACGCGAGCGCGCTGGCCCACAAGACTTATGTCCGCTCCCAGGATCTGTACCAGCACCATGCCATCGCGGTAAAGGACCTGGAGCAGGCCGAATCGGCCGAAGTGCAGGCGGCCGGAGACCTGGCGTCGGCGGAAGCAGCGCTAAAAGTGATGGGGGTAAGCGATCCCGAAGCTTTAGCGAAAGCTCCTCCCTCGTTCGAAGTCCCGGTGCTCGCGCCAATTGCGGGGGAGGTCGTTGAACAGGATGTATCTGTAGGTCAGCTACTGCAACCTGGCAATACCCAGTGCTTCATGATCTCCAACACCAGTACGGTTTGGGTGCTGGTAAACGTGTATCAGAAAGATTTGCCCTTCGTACGAACCGGGGATGCCGTCACCATCCAGACGGACGCTTATCCCGATGTGTTTCAGGGGCGCATCTCCTACGTTGCAGCTTCCCTCGATCCCACTACGCGGACTTTGCAGGCCCGCATACAGACCACCAATCCGGGCGAAAAGCTGAAGAAAGACATGTACGTGACCGCGACGGTGCAGGCGGGAACGATCAAGGATGCGATCGCCGTGCCCGATGCCGCGGTTCTGCGGGATAGCGAGAATCAGCCTTTCGTTTATGCCGAGGTGTCTCCGAATCAGTTCGGAATGCGTTCGGTTACTCTCGGCGATAGCCAGAAAGGACAAACGCAGATCACCAGCGGCCTGAAACCTGGTGACCGGGTGATTGGAGATGGCAGCCTGTTCCTGCAGTTCGCGAATTCACTGCAGCGCTAGGCTAGGCGAGCCAGGCGCAAATCCAGCCATCTGAATGATTCACAGAGATCGTCCAAGCCGCGCTTCGTCAGCGATTCCTGGTGCTGATGCTGACCGCCTTTATCACCATTGGCGGCATCATGTCATTCCAGCGCATGCCGGTGGACGCCTATCCCGACCTTGCGCCGCCCCAGGTCGAAATCATCACGCAGTGGCCTGGCCATGCCGCGGAAGAGGTCGAGCGACTGGTTACTCTCCCGCTCGAGCTCGAGATGAACGGCGTTCCCCACATGGAGGTGATGCGCTCCATCTCGCTGTACGGCTTGTCTGACGTCATCCTGACCTTCGAGGAAGACACCGACAGCTACTTCGCGCGCCAGATTGTATTCGAGCGGCTGGCTGATGCCACCGTGCCCAGCGGCGTGGTTCCGGGTCTGGCGCCACTGTTCAGCCCCAGTGGCCTGGTGTATCGCTACGTGCTGCAAAGTCCCGACCGCACTCCGCAGGATTTAAAAACCATCGAAGACTGGGTGGTGGAACGCGCCTACCGCTCGGTGCCGGGCGTGGCGGACGACTCCGGCTTCGGCGGCACTACCATGCAGTATCAGGTCCTGCTCGACCCGGCCCGCATTTACGGATACCACCTCACGATTCCGCAGGTGGTTACCGCCCTTTCCGCCAACAATGCCAATGCCGGCGGCGGGTTCTATTCGCAAGGCGGACAGTTCTACTATGTGCGCGGCATCGGGCTGGTGCGGAATACGGATGACATTGGAAATGTCGTCGTCGGCAGTAACAAGGGTGTTCCGATACGGGTGCGTGACATTGGCGATGTAACCATCGGCCATGCGCCGCGCCTGGGCGAATTCGGTTTCCAGAAGAATGACGATGCGGTCGAGGGCGTCATCCTCATGCTCCGCGGCGGGCAGACGCAAAACGTTCTCAAGGGAGTCGAGGCCAAGACTGAAGAGCTGAACCGCAGTATCCTGCCGCCGGACGTCAAGATTGTCCCGTTCTACGACCGCAGCGAGCTCGTCCATCTGACCACGGATACGGTGGAAGCTAATCTGCTTCGTGGCATGGTACTGGTGCTGATCGTTCTGATCTTCTTTCTGGTGAGTTTCCGCGCCGCGGTTATCGTGGCGCTTACTATTCCGCTCTCGCTCCTGTTTGCTTTCATCGTCCTCCACGCCCACGATGTTGCGGCCAATCTGCTCTCCATTGGCGCAATTGATTTCGGCATCGTCATCGACGGCACTGTGGTGATGATTGAAAACATCTATCGCGAACTGGCCCTGCGGGAAGGGCAGCAGTATAACCTCAACGAAGTCATCCTCCTGGCCGCCAAAGATGTGGACCGCCCCATCTTCTATTCCGTAGCGGTCATCCTGGCCGGGTATCTGCCGATTTACGCGCTGCACGGGCCGTCGGGGAAATTGTTTCATCCCATGGCGGAGACCATGTCCTTCGCCCTGGTTGGCGCGCTCATTCTTACCCTGACCTTGATTCCCGTGTTGGCTTCTTTTTGGTTCAAAAAGGGCGTGCGCGAGCATCGCAACCGCGCCTTTGAGTGGATGAAGGAAAAGTACGCCAGCCAGTTGGATTGGGCACTCGATCGTCCCAAGACCGTGCTTGTGATCGCGACCCTGATCTTTGGCGCCACTCTTCTGCTGATTCCTTTCATCGGCGGCGAATTTATGCCGCACCTGGACGAAGGAGCGCTGTGGGTCCGGGCCACAATGCCGTATACGATTTCATTCGAGGAAGCCAGCAAGATCTCGCCGCAGGTGCGCAAGATTTTGATGTCCTATCCGCAAGTCACGGTCGTTGGCTCCGAGTTAGGGCGTCCCGACGACGGCACCGACGCCACTGGTTTTTTCAATTGCGAGTTCTATGTCGGTCTGCGCCCCTACAATGACAAATCCTGGAATGGCGAGATCCACGACAAGGAGGAGTTGATCGCAGCGATCAACAAAAAGCTCAGTGCATTCCCCGGCATCATCTTCAACTACACCCAGCCCGCGGAAGATGCAGTCGACGAGGCTCTAACCGGTCTGAAGAGTTCGCTGGCAGTGAAGATTTACGGCGACGATCTGAATATTCTTCAGGACAAGGCGGTGCAGATCAAAAATATTCTGACCAAGGTGCCCGGCTTTGCCAATCTTACGGTGGTGCGCGAGCTGGGCCAGCCCAGCCTGCTGATTGATGTTGATCGGGACAAAATTGCTCGCTACGGCATCAATGTCGCTGACGTTGAGGCTGTGATCGGAGCCGCCGTCGGTGGACAGGCCGTCACCCAGGTGATCCAGGGAGAGAAGCTCTTCGATCTTGTGGTTCGCATGCAACCGCAATTTCGCAGCAGCGCCAATGAGATCGGCAACCTGTTGGTGGGAACCCCTGACGGTCAGCAGATTCCCCTTTCCCAGCTCGCCAACATCACGCAGGGAAATGGCGCGTCCTTCATTTACCGGGAAAACAATTCCCGCTACATCGGGGTGCAGTACAGCATCGAAGGCCGCGACCTTGCCCGCGCCGTGCAGGATGGACAGGCAGCGGTGAACAAGGCGGTAGCTCTACCGCAGGGTTATCAGCTCGCCTGGGGCGGCGAATATAGCCAGTTTCTGGAGGCCAGATCGCAGCTCTCCTTCATTGGCCCTCTCGCTCTCGTACTGATCTTCATGATCCTGTTTGCGCTCTACGGAAATTTCAAATTCCCGGTGAGCATCGCGCTGGGAGTGGTCATGACCGAGCCGGTAGGAGCCCTGGTGGCCCTCAAACTGACCCATACGCCCTTCAGTGTTTCGTCTGTTCTGGGGCTTTTGGCGCTGCTGGGAGTTTCCGTGGAGACAGCGGTCATTCTGGTTTCCTACATCAACAAGCTGCGGCAGGAGGGAATGGACATTCGGACCGCCACGCGGGAGGCATCGCTGCTGCGGCTGCGTCCCATCATGATGACGGCGCTGGTAGCCTGTCTTGGATTGCTGCCGGCCGCTCTCTCCACCGGGATAGGCTCCGATACGCAGCGGCCCTTTGCAATCGTGATCGTCGCTGGCCTGATCTCCCGACTATTTATTGGATTCTTCGTCAATCCCGTGCTCTACGAACTGGTAGCCCGCGACGGTGACCTGCTCCAGGTCTAGCCGAAAAGCTCAACCAGTCGCAAACCCACATAGGGGAGGGTGTCCCCGGCCGCCCAGCCGAGCGAAGTTCCGCAGCAATGTCGCAACCGGTTGCAACTGCAGCACTTCCAACCCCGGTTACGCCTGTTACTTTCGTGCCATATGCATGGCACCAGTGGTTCATTGACCTACTGGTGCGGGGTTGATATTTTCACTCCATATGGTGCGGTTTATTGCACCCGGTGTATCAAATCCCCCAGGGCGAAAGAGCATCTAAGAATTTGGGGGAAGCCATGAAGCTGGTCTATGTTTGCTACGCGGCGCTGGGCTATGCGGTGGCTCGCTGGATCTTTCAGCGCCAGCCCGTATCGATAACTGATCCGGTTACACGCTTCCGTTCTTCTGGCCTGCTGTAGAAGCGCTTAACCGTGGGCGTGCGGCGCCCCGTTGCGTGCCTCTTTGTCCCGCACGCCCATCCTCTTCTCGTGGGCCCTGGCCGTTCCAAAGGGTCTACGACCAACGTTTGCCTCCATCTCGCGATTCCAGCCTTGCCGCCTGAGTACAATTTCGTCAGGAGAGGTTTGCCTCTAGTTATCAAGTGAATGCTGCAGCAGCAACGATGCCCGCTCCGGCGCTTGCTTGCGGCACAATAGCTTGAGACCGTTCAGCGACGAACAATCATGATCCGCAAATTCTGCCTGCCGCTCACTGTCATCTTGCTGGGAGCATTCCTTCCTCTGCCCGGCATGGCGCAGTCCGATGGCGCAGAACCGTCGCTGGGAGATCTGGCTCGCTCGCTGCGAAAGGGCAAACCGGTTGCGGAGCATGCCGTCATCGATAATGACAATCTCCATCAGGTTATGGATGAAGTACAGAACCGTAAACTCGATGGCAGCCTGTTGTTCAGTTTTGATGGAATAGCGAAGAAGTTTCAGGTCTCCTCTCCGGATGTAACCTGCGACCTCTCGTTCAGTGGTGCTGCGACTTCTCTGCTGTCGGATGCTTATGCGCCGCAAGACCTGCCGGGGAGCGAGTTGGCCAAACTGGATGGTCCCGCCACCATAAGCGGGGATACACTCCAAATCGCAGTACACAACGGGACCAGCTGGAGCGTAAGAGAAATTACGGTGGGGCTTACCGTCCTGCGCAGCTCGGACGCCCGCTCCGCCCGCCTGATTCCAGCCTCGGAAACGACCAGCCTGATGCCGGAAAAGCACCCTGACGTGACCGTTCTCTATCACCTCAAAGGCTCAGCCCCACCGTCCGCCACGACCGTCTTCCACGAAACCCTGGGCACGCCCCTGGGAAGCGATCAGGAGTGGCACTGGGCGATCGTGCAGGCAAAAGGCGTCCCTCCCCAGCAGAAACCGATCGCCAGCAAGTAGCAAACTGACAACCGAGAACTAACAACTAATAACTGGTTTTACGTACCGTTTTATTGGTTTTATGCGACTGTTATTTCTTATATTCAACTGTTTATTCAACCCACCAGAACCACCTCTTCCACGCGCCCGCTTTTCAACCCGCGATAGGCAGCATCCAGAATTTCCTGGTTCTGCCAGCCGTCTTCGCCCGGCACGGGGAATGTCGACTTACCTTCTAACGCGGCCGCGAACGCGTCCACCTGCTTCGCATACGCCAACCGGTTTGAAACCTGCTCGGTCTCAGTAATGACAGCGGCACGGCGCAACTCCAGAGTGATCGGCCGCTCTACGTTCAACCCATCTTCGGCGCAAAGCACTCCGGTTTCGCCCACAAATTCCAGAGGTGTGCGGTACTCTGCGCGGAAGGAAACCAGCACGGTGCCCAGCGTTCCACGGGAAAATTCCAGCGTTAGAGCCGCCGCCGACTCCATTCCGCCATCCTGAATTCCACGCGCACTTACCCGTACCACTTCATCCTGCAGGACATAGCGCAGGGTGTCGACACAGTGAACGCCGACGTCGGCAATAGGACCGCCTCCAGCCACCGCCGGGTCATGGATCCATGTGCGGGCGTGTCCGGCGCCACCCGGAAAGGAGAACTCGGACCGTGCGAACACAATCCTGCCGATTTGTCCCGACGACAGCCGCTCCCGAAGCCGCGCAGTGCTTTCCTCGAACCGGAAAACATGAGCGACTCCGAGCAACAGCCGTGCGCTTCGCGCCGCTTCCACCATCTGGCGGCATTCGTCCGCGTGGACGCCCATGGGTTTTTCGCACAAGACGGGCTTGCCGCATCGGATGGCCAGCAGCACGTCAGCCAGATGGCAGGCATTGGGCGTGGTCACAAACACGGCATCAACTTCTGAAGACCGGCACAGATCTTCAGCCGAGTCGAAGGCCAGCGGGATATCGTGCTTGCGAGCGGTTTCCTGGGCCTTGTCCATGCTGCGCCGTGACAATGCTGTCACCCGGCAGTTCTGCGCCAGGGCGAACCCCGGCATCAGCCGCTTGGCTGCGTGCAATCCAAAGCCGAGAATTCCAAATCGAATCATGTTAGAAGAACCGTGTGGCGCGGGCGCCCCCGCCCGCGGGCTGTTGAATTTGCTGGGTGGCCTTGCCTTCCATGTGATGGTCCCGCTTCCGCGGGCGGGCGCGCCCGCGCCACGCTGACCTCTACTTGCTAAACACGATTTGGCTGGGCGCCAGATTGATGGTGGTCGCGGTCACGCTATTGGATAGGGTTCCGGCCGCCGGATCGATCTGCAATCTTGTGATGTCCTTGGACGACTGGTTAGCGACATACAGAAAGTTGCCTCCGGGATCGACCGTGGCGTATAGCGGTCCAGTCCCTGCAGCGAAGGGGGAGCCGGTAAGTTGGGTAGTCGCACCCGTGGTCGAGTCGACCGAAAATGCGGAGATGTTGTTCGTCCCTAGGTTGGCCACGTACAAAAACTGTCCTGCGGGGTGAAACGTGACTGAGATCGGGCCCGTGGCGGCGACAAACGGCGATCCCGATGCCAGGGCCAGAGCTCCGTTGCTGGCGTTGATTGTCATGCCGGTGACGGTGTTGACCGTGAAATTGACCAGGAAGAGAAAATGCTCAGAGGGGTCCACCGTCATCGAAAATGGTCCGCCGCCAACCGCAAACGGCGATCCCGGAACTGAGGACAGGGTGCCTCCCGAGGCCACTGAATAGCCGAACACCGCTGCCAGATTTGCGCTCCCCGCATAAAGGAACTTACCCGAAGGCGATAAGGCAAGTGCAACCGGCCGCGCACCCGTGCCAAATGGCGAGCCTTGAATTTCGGTGAGCTTGCCGTCGCTCGAGCTGATCGAAAAAACGGAGATGCTATTCGAGGTTTGATTTGCGACGAAAAGAACATCGCCGCCGGAGTCTATGACTAACGCCGACGGATTGAGCCCCGCCGCGGTCCGGGGCATGACCTCAACGAGCTCTCCCGTGGTGCTGTCAACGGTAAATACCGAAATGTCGTTCTCGCTCTGATTCGCGGCATAGACGAACTTGCCGGAGGGATGAATCGCGATCGCAATCGGGGAACTCCCTCCACTGAAAGGCGAGCCCAGGATGGTCTTGAAATTTCCCGACTTGGGGTCTACACGGAAAGCGGAGATGGCATTGGCCTGTGGCACTGCCACGTAGGCGTTCCGTCCGGCAGAGCCATTGCCGCCACCGCTACTGCCGCCGCCACCGCCGCAGCCTGCCAACCAGACCAATGCGAAGACGATTCCCAGCGAGCCTGCCCATCGATTCACTATCATCCAGTCCCTTTCGAAACCTACCCAGGTCGTGCAAAGGCTCGCTACGGCTGTACGGGAGCCCTGTGTCCTTTCTGTTTTAGCGTGTGCCAGCGATAAACAATGCCGGTCGAAAATCGCAGGTTGTTTTGCTTCTCCTGAAACAAGGTGGTGTGCAAATAATCGACCTGAAACACTCGCCAGGCAAAACGGGAAGACAGACCTAGATCCATGCCTCCTCCCAGAGCCACCGCCGTTACCGTGTCGCCTTCGCCGGCTCCAACCCGCGCAAATGATCTGGCTCTGCCGACAAGAATGTGGGCAAAGAACAGCTTGTTGCCTCGGGGATACAGGAACTGCGGTCCTGCCATGATGTCTCGAAGATTCAGCTTCGACCCGTATTGTCCACTCAGTTCCGCCTTGATCCCAAAACCGCGCATCAGGTTATAGGCGGGCGAAAAATTGTAGCCATTAAGGCCCGTGGCGCTGGAGAAACCAAAGGACGGGCTGTCTAGCCGGGTATAAGAGTAGCCGCCAAAAACCTGCACCCTGGGCTCATCCTGCGCTACCGCCGGCCCGCTCGCACAGGCAGCCAACAACAGCAACACTACTAGTATCCTCAATGGTTTGGCCACTGTTGCCTGATGTTTCAGTTGAACCAGACACGTGCCAGCAGGCTGGGAAGCTTTCATGGGATATTTCAGGAGTCTCCTGAACGAATACAACGACAAACACAACCTTAACCGAGAGTTGCGCCCAAAGTACGTAACTCTACAAGGGATTGGATGCAGACAAACCCCAAAACACAACGCGGATAATCCTATTTCACCGCCATGGCTCCAACCAGGGACTCGAAGATCTTGAAGCCTTCTGTGCCCCCCAGTTCGGGTTCGCTGGAGCGCTCGGGATGCGGCATCATTCCGAGTACGTTCCGCCCCGGACTGCAGATTCCGGCGATGTTGTCCAGCGAGCCGTTTGGATTGGCCTCCGCGGTGATCTCTCCGGCGGGGGAACAGTATCGAAACACAACCTGCCGGTTGCGGTGCAGGTCGGCGAGGGTGGTTTCATCACAGAAGTAGTTGCCTTCCATGTGGCCGATCGGAATGGTCAGCACTTCGCCGGGACGGCATGCACCGGTAAAGGGAGTTTCTGCGTTCTCCACCCGCACCTGGACCGGCTTGCAGACGTACTTCAGGCCGACATTGCGCAACATGGCTCCCGGAAGCAGGCCTGACTCGAGCAAAATCTGGAAGCCGTTGCAAATGCCGAGCACCAATCCGCCGCCAGCGGCAAACTTCCTTACCGATTCCATCACCGGAGAGAATTTGGCGATAGCGCCGGTGCGCAAATAGTCGCCGTAGGCGAATCCGCCGGGCACGATGATGACATCGCAGTTCTCCAGATCGTGGGATTCGTGCCACAGGAATGTTACGGGCTGCCTGGCTACTTGCTGGATGGTCCAATATGCATCGTGGTCACAGTTGGATCCCGGGAAGATGATGACCCCGAATTTCATCGTGGTTCGAGCCTCGCTGCGCTGGAGGTAGGCCGTAGCCGATTAAGTTGTACGGGCAACTACCTCGCAGTTTAACATGATTTTGCGGGACGAAATCGGGCTGGATCGGGGTCATGAATCTCGGAGAACACTTTCGCGTTACTGGTGGAGCCCTGAAGAACTGGCTGGTTGCGCAGCTTCAGGATTCGCTTGCTGTCGGCCTGCTGTGGTTGGTGGGGCTTCTCATCATTGGCGTACCCTGGGCTCCGCTGTGGGCACTGCTCGGTGCGCTCTTTCAGTTTGTGCCCCAGATTGGCGCAGTGCTGGGGGTGGTCGGCCCGGCGCTGGTCGCCATGTTCAAGTGGGGAGACTGGGAGCACCCAATCTATGTTCTGATTCTGTACGCGGTAATTGCGGTCGTGGATGGTTTTGTACTGCAACCCTTCATCATGAAGCGCACGGCCAAGGTGCCGGTGTGGGCGTCGATCCTGGCGCCGATTGTGCTGGGCATTGTGATTCCGTTCTGGGGAGTGTTGCTGGCCCCGCCGCTGCTGGCCGTGCTCTATGCTTACAAAGCCCGGGAGGCCCGTATTCATGGGCCCGTGCTATAATTTGCCTTCGCCGTCATTCATTTGAGGCAATCCGTTGATCTCCTCGACGGGCCAGTTCCGCGCCATTCAAAATTATTGAATACGAGGTATTTCCATGTCCGGCCATTCAAAATGGGCCACAATCAAGCATAAAAAGGGCGCCCTGGACGCCAAGCGGGGCAAGATTTTTACCCGCCTGATCAAGGAAATTTCCATCGCCGCAAAAAACGGCGGCGACCCTGATACCAATCCGCGTTTACGTGGCGCGATCGTGGCTGCCAAGGCCGAGAACATGCCCGCCGACAACATCAAGCGGGCCATCCAGCGGGGTACGGGGGAGCTGCCGGGCGCTACTTACGAAGAGTTCTCGCTCGAAGGCTATGGACCGGGCGGTGTGGCCATCCTGCTCGACATCAATACCGACAACCGCAATCGTACGGTCAGCGAAATCCGTCACGCCTTCGGCAAGAATGGCGGCAACATGGCCTCAGCCGGCGCCGTCGCGTACATGTTCCACAAGAAAGGCGACATCATCATTCCCAAGTCAGCGGCCACCGCGGACGATCTGATGAATCTCATCATCGAAGCTAACGGCGAGGACGAACCGATTGACGATGGCGAGAATTGGGAAATCCTGACTGCGCCTTCCGCCTACGAGGGCATGCTCGAGGCCTTAAAGAAGGCCGGCATCGAGCCTGTTTCGTCGAGCGTGAGCATGATTCCCGATACCTACATCAAGCTGGAAGGCCAGCAAGCCTCTACGATGATTCGCTTGATGGAAGCCCTCGAAGAGCACGACGACGTACAAAACGTCCACGCCAACTTCGACATTGATCAAAAGGTGCTGGAAGAAGTCGTGGGTTAAATGTAGCGCCGGCGTCCCGCCGGCTTTCGGGCGGGGTCTCGCTGCTCACAAAGGTTCACGCCAACTTCGAGATGGTTCAATAACTTTCGGACGCAGTCGCCAGCGAGCCGCGCTTTCAGGTCGGGCCTAGGTCTCGCTACCCTCCGTTCCTGCAAATCAATACTTTTCAACACCGTTGTGGAAAATTCTGTGGAAAAAGATAGAAATAGGCTTGTAAGTTGTTTGATGCGAATGCCTTCTGCATCTTGCACAGGGACGGGTGCGTCCCGGTTCTGAACAGACAGTCCGGGGAGCTTGATTTGAAAGTTCGATTAGACAAACTAATGCTGGAACGTGGACTGGGAGCTTCGCGCGAACGGGCACAGGCGCTGATCTTGGCCGGCAAGGTGCTGGTGGACGGACAAAAGATTGAAAAGGCCGGAACCGGCGTGGATGCTTCAGCCGACATTCGCCTGCTGGGCGCGGATATGAAGTACGTCAGCCGCGGCGGCCTAAAACTCGAAAAAGCTCTCGACCATTGGCAGATCGATGTCAGGGACAAAGTCTGTCTCGATGTGGGAACGTCAACCGGAGGCTTTACGGACTGTCTCTTGCAGCGCGGCGCAGCCCGTGTAATCGCAGTGGACACTGGCCACGGCCAGATTGATTTCCGTCTCCGTCAGGATCCACGGGTCCGCTTGCGTGAGAAGACCAATGCCCGCTATCTGACGCCGGAACAGGTCGGCGAACCGGTTGACCTGGTGGTCATGGACGTCTCGTTCATTTCCGCTACCCTGGTTCTGCCGGCGGTGGTCGCCTCGGCTTTCCCTGGGTCTTCTGTCGCGCGCAAAAACGGGCAAATCATAGTGCTGGTAAAACCGCAGTTCGAAGCAGGGCGCAAACAGGTAGGAAAGGGCGGCATCGTGCGCGATCCGGCAATTCAAACGGCAGCGGTAGACAAGGTTCGCCAGGCTCTGCTTGCTCTGGGCTTCCCCCACACCGACGCGATCGAATCCCCAATTCTCGGCGGGGAAGGGAACCGCGAATTCCTGCTCCATGGAAAGTCTTAAAAGACGGCGAACGCCAAACGACCAACAACCAACAGCCAACGACCGAATTTCGCGAACTTCTGTACAATTCGACTTTCACCATGGCGACCAGAAACGAGGCATCCATCACCAAGTCCGCCGGCATTATGTCCAAGCCCCGCAAGCCCGAACTGGCGGAGATCGTTCCACCGCTGCTGGCGTGGTTTCGCAAGCATCAATACCACATTGTGGTCGATCCCGAGACCGCACCGTTTGCCGTGGGCGAGGAAGTCCTGGCGCGGGATGCGATGGGTTCCCGCCCATTGAATTTCATAGTGGTGCTGGGAGGGGATGGCACGCTGCTTTCGGCCGCCCGCTCCGTGGCAAAGGCCGGCATCCCCGTACTCGGCATAAATCTGGGCTCGTTGGGGTTCCTCACCGAAGTGCCCCTCGAGGATCTCTATTCAACCTTGCAAGGCATAGAACAGAGCTGCTGCAATGTCGAGAGCCGTTCGATGGTGCATTGCGAGGTACTTCGCAAGGATGTCTGCGTAGGCAGTTTTGACGCGGTCAACGATGTGGTCGTCGGCAAGGGCACAATCGCCCGCTTGAATCACTGCGACGTTTACATCGACCAGGTATTTGTTTCCAGTTATCAGGCCGACAGCTTGATCGTGTCCACGCCGACCGGATCTACCGCCTACTCGCTGGCGGCTGGAGGGCCGATCCTGATGCCCTCAGTCGATGCGTTCGTCATAACGCCCGTTTCAGCGCACTCGCTAACGCATCGCCCGCTGGTGGTGGGGGACACGGTGCAAATCGAGATCGTAGTAAAGACCGGTGAGGACGAAGCCTACCTGAGCATCGATGGCCAGATCGGAATGCCGATGCTGGACGGAGATCGCGTCCTTTGCCGCAAATCTCAATACCAGATCAAACTGTTGCACACCCAGGGAACGTTCTTTGAAGTGCTGCGGACCAAGCTGAAGTGGGGCCAGCGCTAGTCCAACCGGCCCCGTGGCATTCGGAGAACTAACCTACAGCAGAAGCTGTTTTCACAAAGTCAAACGTGTGACGCCCCGTCTTCCGGGGGACTGTATTAACTTCCTGCGCCGCGATCCGCGCTTCGACCCTGACTGCATCCTTGGCGGGCTCTTGCAGAAACTCGCGAATTCTCAGCTTCGCTTTGTGCAACTGTGATTTGGAGTTTCCCACGGAGCAATCCAGTATCTTCGCGATTTCCTGATGCTCGTAGCCCTCCACTTCGTGCAACAGGAAAATAGTCCGGTATCCTGCGGGCAAATCCTTGATGGCTCGGATCAGCGCGATGCGATCCACCGAGCCGGAGAGTCGGCCGTCCCTGCTTCCATACTCCCGGCGCACCTGCTTCACGTCCTGGCTGGAAGGTTCATCCAGCGAGATCTGTTTCAAAGCTTTTTTCCGGAAATGCATCAGCACGGTATTTACCGCGATGCGATAGAGCCAGGTCGATAGCGCGGAGTTACCCTTGAACGTGTCCAGTTTCCTGAACACCTGGAGGAATGCGTCCTGGGTGAGGTCTTCAGCCTGTGCGGTGTTGTTGGTCATGCGCAGGCAAATGGAGTACACCCTGCCTTTGTGTGCATGAAAAAGAGCCGCGAAGGCTTCCGAATCGCCTTCCTGGGCACGCTTCACCAGTTCAAGATCCGTTTCAGTTCGGCCGCTCTGGGTCAGATCCTGCATCGTGGGGGTTTCCTTGCCGGATATGTTCAGATTCATCACAACCGTCCTCCTGAGAGTGTTGTTGGCCCGCTCAAACTTTCTCAATGACGAGGTTAAGAGTAGGGGCATGCGTGCTGCGGGTCTATCCGGTGCAGGCTGTAGGGGTTCTGATACTTTGCTGTACGTCTGCCGGTCGAAGAATACGTGGGGACAGGCGCCCCTGGCGGTCCAGCGGAGCACGGCTCCGCAGCTTTGCAGATCGCGGCGTTAGAACGGGTTGGAGACGCTTGGAAATTTGCTAGCGTCGTGAGACACGAACGAAACCTGAGCGAGCAAACTCGCCCGGACAGCCGGGGACGGCTCTCCCCACGTGGTTCTGGGGGTTACTCAATTGCAGGCTGGGCCACGTGGACAATGTTGTTGCGAACCGCGTAAAGCACCAGGTCACTCACCGAGTGCAACTGCAGCTTGCGCATGATATTGGAGCGGTGAGTCTCCGCCGTCTTCACGCTCAAGCCCAATGAGGATGCGACTTCTTTCGTGCTCCTGCCCTCGGCCAGCAACTGCACCACTTCGCGCTCGCGCGGGGTTAGCCGGTCGCGTCCTATGGAAGCCGCAACCGCCGCAGTGCCACCTTTCAGATAGCCTTCGAGCACCATGGCAGCGACCTTGGAAGTGAAATAAGTCTTGTCGCGCCGCACCGCATCGACGGCCACTACCAGATCGCGGGCGGCATCGGATTTGAGCAGGAAGCCCCGGGCTCCTGCGTTCAGAACTTCGCGCACCACCTGATCGGAATCATGCAGGGTAAGAATCAGCACCCGCGCTCGCGGATCGTCCCTCATGATCTGCCGGGTCGCCTCCAGGCCATTGAGGCCGGGCATTCCGATATCGAGGATGATCACATCCGGCTTCAACTCGCGGACTTTTTCGGTGGCCGCGCGCCCATCCGCGGCCTCGCCACAAATTTCCCAGCCCGCTTCCGCCTGTAGCAGCACGGCCAAACCTTTGCGTACCACCTCGTGATCATCCGCGATGAAAATTCGGACTGTAGCCATAATCCTCCGAAGTGGTTCAACGCCCAGAATACTCCGTATGCATCGGAATGGCCAAACCACCAAACTTAATTATTTCCAACGGCTTGCGTGGTTGTGAATAATTTTACGCAGTGTAATTCTTACGGCTCTGGTTCATTCAGACCCGAGAAATTTGCCCGACGCTACTTAAGTTCTCAAAATGAAAAATGGATTGGCCATCCCCCCGCGTAGGGGCAAATCCTGTTCTGTGCGAAGTCGAAGGATGTCTTATCCTGTCCGGCGAAGCTCCCGGATTTCGGCGAGCTGATGCTCGCCCGCCCAGACGAGGGCGTCCGGGCCTGCGTGTGTCCTGTGCTTCAGGCAGTCCCGCCGGCGTCGCTGGGTTCGTTGCGCAGAGCCTGGAGATCGATCCCCAGCTGTTCCGCTTTTTTGTAGAGATGACTGCGCTCCAGCCCCAATGCCTTTGCCGTATTCGTGATGTGTCGATGATTGCGCTTCAACTCCGCCAGGATCACTTCGCGCTCGAAGCCCTGCACTCGTTCGGCGAGCGCGCCTGAGCCCGCCGTCGATCCATACCCCGCTAATGGGGACGAAGAGATCTGGGACGAAGAAGTCTGCGGCAAGGCAAGCACCACCGTCGTCAGAGTCACTTCTCCGTCCGCCGCCAGCAGTATCAACCGCTCCACCACGTTGCGCAGTTCGCGGATGTTGCCCGCCCAGGAGTGCATCTTGAGCTCCTGAATTGCCTCTGGCGTAAATGGGATTGATTTCCAGTTGTTCTGAGCGCAGACCTGTTGGGCGAAATGTTGCACAAGAGCAGGAATATCCTCTTTCCGTTCCCGCAACGGAGGCAGCAGAAGAGGGAAGACGTAAATGCGGTGAAACAGATCCTGGCGGAATTTGCCTTCCTTTACCAGTGCCTCCAGATTGCGGTGTGTGGCTACCACTACCCTCACGTCCACGCGAGTCGGTTTGTCGGACCCGATGCGCTCGACCTCTCCTTCTTCCAGCACGCGCAGCAGCTTGGCCTGCATAGGCAGAGGCATGTCCCCGATTTCGTCAAGAAAAATCGTTCCGTGTTCCGCCTGCTCGAACTTTCCGATATGACGGCCGGCCGCGCCGGTGAAAGAACCTTTTTCGTGACCGAACAGTTCGGACTCGATCAGCTCGGCTGGAACCGCGGCGCAATTCAGAGTGATGAACGGCCCTGCTGCCCGCGCGCTGCGCTCATGCAAGGTCCGCGCGACTAATTCCTTGCCCGTGCCGGTTTCTCCCAGGATACAGACGCGGGTTTCGCTGGCGGCCACGCGCTCCACCTGGGCCATGAGTTTTTTCATAGTTTCGCCGGTCCAGACGATCTCGTGTTTCCCTAGCCGCTGCCGCAGTTGCCGATTCTCCGATTCCAGCCGCCGCAGTTTCAGAACGTTCTCCACTGTGAGCAGAAGCTTTTCGGTGGAGATCGGTTTTTCCAGAAAATCAAGTGCTCCCAGCCGAGTTGCGCGCACTGCCATATCGATGTGGGCTTGGCCGGACATCATCACGACGGGGGTCGTTACGCCTTGCGATTTCAGATCCTCGAGCAGCGAAAGTCCGTCCTTGCCCGGCATGACGACATCCGAAAAGATCAGGTCGAAAGGCTGCGAGCGCGCCAGTTCGAGGGCCTTGGCAGCCTGGTCGCAGACAGTGGCTTCGTGGCCAGCCAGTCGAAATGCGCGGGAGAGCGAAGCCAGAGTATTGGCTTCGTCATCAACGATCAGCAGGTGTGCTTTCTGGACCACGAGTTGCTCCTTAACCAGCTCCCGAGATGGTTGCGCCCGAAGCGGAACTGACCGACTCTTGCGCCCGCAGCTTGTCCGATTCCAGCTTGTCCCAATTGCCCGGCAGCTCGATGAGAAATGTAGTCCCGTGTCCCGGCTCGCTGCGCACCGTGACCGTGCCACCGTGATCGCTGACCACCGATTGCACGATGGCTAGTCCGAGCCCGGTGCCATGCGCCTTGCTGGTGTAATAAGGCGTGAACACGCGGTCGCACTCCTCGGCAGTCAAGCCGGTGCCGGTGTCGGCAATCTCGACCGTGACTCGATCTCCATTGGGCCGTGTGCGGAATATTAGTGTCCCGCCCTGCGGCATCGCATCCATTGCGTTCAGCGCCAGATTAGACAGGGCCCGATGCAACAGTTCCGCATCCGCCGCGATCGGCGGCAAATCCTCCGCCAGTTCCAGGCTGCATTCGATGGGAGCATGCTCCAAGGAACGCAACTGCGCTTGCAGCAGCCGCGCCACATTCTGCACAACCTCGTTGAGCTGCGTGGGCTGCAATTGAGGTTGCGGCATTCTGGAGAACTCACTGAAGCGCGAAATAATGGTTTTCAGATTCGCGATCTCCGCCAGCAACGTGGATGAGCTCTCGCGAAACACTTCATCGAACTGGTCCGGACTCTGCTCCCGCGCCCGAACCAGGTTCTCCACCGTCAACTGCAACGGGAACAAAGGATTCTTAAGCTCATGCGCCAGTCGGCGGGCCAGCTCGCGCCACGCGGCCACCCGCTCTGCACGCACCAGTTGCTCCCGCTGGCGCAGAAGCTCCTCCGTCATGCCATTGAAGGATTCGGCCAGAGCCCCCAGTTCATCCGTCGAGTCGACGGCAACCCGCGTGTTCCAGTTTCCCGCAGCCACCTCTCGCGCAGCCTCGGCCAGTTGCCCAACCGGTCGCGTGACTCGCGACGCTGCCCATCCGCTGAACAAGATAGCGAGCACAATGCCGGCGCCGGCGGCCAGCAAGGCAGCCGACCGAATGCGATTTCTCAACTCAACATAAGGACGCCGCGTATTGCCCACCAGCAGGACGCCCAGCAAATGGTTGTCCTGACCGGTGAGTGGGATGGCAAGAATGCTTTCGTCATCGGCGGGATTGTCGGACCAATGCAGAAGAACGCTGGCCTCCTGTGGCTGCTGTTGGACCTGTTGGATCAGAGGCGCCAGCAGGTTCGGCTGTTGCACGCTGCCTGAGGAAGCGATCAGAAGCTGAGACGAAAAGTCCTTGCTCAGATTTTGATAGAGCATGGCCCGCATTCCCGCCGGGAGCTCCAGGCTGCCCAGGAAATCCTTGTCCAGACGACGCCCGCCGATTACGTAGAGCGGCTTGTCGCTGACTGTGAGCACACGGATTGCGGAGAGGCTAAGCGCGGCGCCCTCCGGCAGTTCCTCCAGCCGGAGGAAAGCGGCCTTCACCGTACCAGCGGGCGCCGCACCGGCAGGCGCCACACCAGCGGGTGGCGACGAGCCTGCCGGCAAAGAGTTTTCTTTGTATCCAAACTTGGCTGGCCATTGCGACGACGAAAGAATCGTCCCTCGATCGTCCACGAACTCCAAAAAATCCAGCTGCTGGGTGTCAGCCAGAGTCTTGGCCTCATTGACGAAGGCCCCATAGTCGGCGGGACCGCGGCTCACCGCGAGAGCCATGCGGGTTGCAGGCTCGCTCCGCGAGATGGCGTCCACGCGGCGGGCGACTTCTTCGCCGCGACGGCTGAACTCACGCCGGAATTGCGCGACCAGCGCCGTGGTCTGGTCCTCGTTTGCCCGCTCAAAGGCGCGACGGGTTAAGGCGGACACGATCCACGTGACCGCGCCCACGGAAAGAAACACCGTCAAGGCGAACACCAGCGAGAGTTTGCGCCCAAAGCTCAAGGCTTCTCCGTCTCCATTCCTATCCAGACATTTTCCAGCCGCCACTCGCCATCTCGATCTTCCGCACAATTCTTCACCCGCGGGCTGATGGCGGAGGCGGTTCGCAAATGCAGTAACGGGATTGCTTTTTGCGATTGCAAGAGGGCATTTTCGGCTACGTAGAGACCGTTGGCCGAATCGTCTGTGAACACAGGCTGTGGCAGTCCTGCCTTATTGGCAAGATTCGCCAGCGCAACTCGTGCATCCAGCGAGGCCAGCGGGATACGCACCAGCCGCACATCCGGGGTCGAGGAGTTCGTGGGTTGCAATGTGAGCCCGGCATCGCGCGCGTTCAATGCGATTCTCTCCGTGATGACCCGCGCCAGCGGATCCGAAGCGTCGTAGCCGAGGCTCCACGCCGGAGCCAGCTTGACTTCGCCGCGCATCTGGCGGGCACGCTGCAGATCGGCCGCCGTAGGGAACAGGAAAGCATATCCGGTCATCCAGTTGGGCAGGAGTGTGCCTGCAGGTTCTCCTCCGCCTTGCAGCAGAACACTGTTCATTGCATTGCGGTCAATGCTTAACGCCAGAGCATTCCGCAGCTTCCCATCTTCCGCCGACTGGCGATCACGGTTGAACACCAGCATCATCAATTCCGCCGGCTCGGAGTTCTGGATGCGTCGTCCTTCCATGACGGCGTGACGTGTCTGATCGGGTGCCACCTCGATCACGTCAGCTTTCCCCAGATCGAGAGAAATCATCTGCTCCTGCAGGCTCTTGCCCATCTCAACCTCGATGGTGTCCACAAATGCGCGGCCGCCCCAGTAGTCGTCGCGAGCAGAAAGGGTGAGTCGCTTCCCGGGATCAAAGACAGTGATGAAGAATGGCCCACTGCCAGCCAGTTTTCCACCGGCGCGCTTGGCAACTGCATAGCGCGGCAAGGCCAGGACCGCGGGAAGATTTGGAGTCGGTGTGTCACACTCGATGACGACGGATTCTCCAGCGGCGAACACTTTCCAGTTTGGATTTGCGGCTCGCAAGGAAGCGGCGACCGTATCCACGCTTACCGCAGTTCCATCCTGAAACGTAACTCCGCGCCGAATGGTGAACTGCCAGCGTTGATTGCCGGGATCGGCATGCCACGAAGAAGACAACGAGGGCTGAGGCTGGCCGCGGTTGTCCAGAATGACAAGCGTGTCGAATACCAGCCGGGAAAGGCTGCGCCACATGAAGGTGTCGGGCCGGCTGGAATCGGCGGGGTCAAGCGACATGGGCGCATCGCGCATGGCCAGACGTAGCGTTCCCCCGTAATGCGGGCGCGTGCTCGCCAGCGCGACGCTGGCCACACTAACGGCCACAAGCAAGAGTAATCCGGAACGCCTCATATCTCCCTGTCTCGGAGCTGTGCGTAACTGCTACCGCGCCGTTCCCGCTGGATTCCGCCCACATCGCCGTGATCTTGCCGGAGAATTCCAGGGGAAGGCTTGCCGCGACCGGCTCACGATCGGTAACTTCAAAGGCGCGCACTGCGTCGCTCGGTCCTTCTCCGTCCCCGGTTGCCAGCACCTGCCAGCCCGACCCGCAACTGCTGCGCACGCTCGCGATATCACTGCCCCAGCTCAGCTTTGGCAACGCCTGGTCAGTCGCTCCGTCGAGTAAATGCACTTGACCGTCTACTGTGGCCAGCAACCACAACGGGGATGGACTCCGAGGCAGCAGCGCAGCGGAATAAAACGCCGGCACCGTGCTTTGTTTTCCGATTCCCGGAGAAAGCGCCCCCGTAAGGAAATTTCGTGAAGCCGCAAATGTCGCGTTCAAATTGACCTGGTCAGTTCCGACGGGCCAGGGATCGTCGCTGTCGTAGCAGGTCAACGTGAGGGGAACACTTGAAGTGCTTCGGCAAGAAACGCCGGGCAGGTAGGCATCCAAGAGATGATCCGTGCGCAGAACCAGCTTTCCCCGCAGATCGCGCGGCCATGGGCGCGCGTGTGCGATGGGCATGGACAACGACGGTTCCGTTTGCCAGCGGCCTTCCTGCAAACGGTAAAGCACCACGCCGTTCGAATCCAGGACCACCATTCGCGCCGGCGTGCCCTCGATGACTGCAACGTCCAGAATGCGTTCCTGCTGCGACCAGAGTGGAGTTTTATGCAGCACCATCGCCGCCGCTTCGGGTTCGACAATTCGCGTTGCAGGTTGTGGTAGAGAGACCATGACAACCGAAAGATCGCTTGCACCCTGGCGGATCTCCGCCACCCAGACATAATTTTGCAGATCCTCAGAGAGTGACACCCGCACCGTCGCGCCAGCCTGTTCGGCGTTGACGAAACGCGCCCCCAAGGCAGCAAGCTGGGTGAGGAGGCCGCGCCGGACGTCGCCCGCAGTTGCCGTTCCCAGTGACGAGCGGTTGGAAACTTCCACGATCATCGGCTTGGAGCCCGCCACCGCCACGATCTTTCCCGCCAGTTGCTGCTCCGCTCCGGCCAAATTTTGCCCCGATGCCGTCGCGGCCGGCAGCAACACGAGAACAAGCAGAAGGGAGCGAACGTGGCGCGAGGAGGATGGTCTAAGCATGTGCAGGATGCGCGAATTATAAACCGCATTGTGTCGGGCTCCTGACATAGTCGTCACCACTTAGCCACTCGGCCAGCGCCATCAGACCGCCATCCGTTATCCGTCATCCTGCCGATGCTCGCGGCGCTTCGGATCGCGTCTTCTTCTTCCAATATCGACCCGCGTAGGCTGCCAAAGGTTCCGCAACCTCTGACGCCTTTAGTGCTCAACCGCGACGTCGGTTTGAGACGCTCTCGGAGTGAAGAACAATCCCAAAACCTTGCCGAAAATCAACTCTTCCACCAACAGGGCCACGGCCAGCGACAAGGCCATCCCTCCGACGATTGCGATAGTTGTGAATACGAGTTCCATTGGGTGCCTCCCTTAACTGCTTCCCGTCAGGCAGGACGTTACAGGTAGATAGCCATCCGTATCATATTGATAAATAATGAGATACAGCCCGTCATTCGTGTCTGTCCGGAGACTGTGTGTCGAGGCTGACACAGCCTGGCAAACCACATACGGAGGCCCGCACGCCCCCCGTCAGGGTGGGCGAGCGCAGCTCGCCAGGACTTGGGTGTCAGATTCAGGAGCTGCCGGGCTGTGCCCGGCTGGGCGGGCGGGGTGCCCCATTGGTTTGACATCCCCGGACCGCCGTTCTATCGTGGCCCACCGAATTGGTTGTGAACATCGTCAAGTCAACTCGCCGGTACGAAGCCTGGATGCGATTGCACACGCGGCTGGTGCCGGCCGATATTCAGCTGAAACACCGGCGCATGGCGGAGGCGCCGTTTCTCTTCCTGCGCGCTACCTTCTATCGCTGGATGCAGACGTGGCCGGTGGTCTGTCCCGAGTTGGCCAAAGCTCCCAGGGTTCTGGGCGTCGGCGATCTTCACGTTGAAAATTTCGGTACCTGGCGGGACATCGAAGGACGGCTGGTCTGGGGTGTAAATGATTTCGATGAAGCCGCAGAGCTGCCTTTCACTGTTGACCTCGTGCGGTTGGCGACCAGCGCGCTTCTAGCCGTTGAGGCCGGCCATTTGTCGTTAAAGACAAGTGACGCCTGCTCGGCGATCCTCGAGGGGTACCACAAATCACTCTACGAACGCGGACGTCCCTTTGTGCTCGAGGAAGAGCATAGGTGGCTGCGCGATATCGCTCTCAGTGAACTGCGTGGTCCGGAGCATTTTTGGCATAAGATCGAGAGCTTGCGACTTTTGAGGGGCAAAGTTCCCGCGGGTGCGCAGGATGCGCTGGAGCGCCTGTTGCCAAGGCGTGATCTGAAGTATCGCCTTGCGAGCCGGGTTGCCGGTCTGGGTAGCCTGGGGCGCATGCGCTTCGTGGCCTTCGCGGATTGCAGCGGAGGCAAGGTGGCGCGCGAAGCGAAAGCAGTGGTCCCGTCCGCGGTTCACTGGGCACACAACCCGAAAGAACCCGGCGAGTGTGAGTATCAAACCATCATCAGCCGGGCAGTGCGTTCCCCAGATCCTTTTGTAAAACTTCGGAAACGCTGGATAGTTCGCCGCCTGTCGCCCCACTGCTGCCGCATTGAGTTGAGTGTGCTGCCCCGGGGGCGCGACGAAATGCGCCTGCTCTCAGCAATGGGATGGGAAACCGCGAATATTCATCTGGGCAGCCCTTCTGCGCGCAAGCAGATTCTTCAGCACCTCGATCGCCTGAATCCGACCTGGCTGTCCTCCGCCGCCCACGACATGGCTAAGGCCGTTACCGCGGATTGGCGCGCTTGGAAAAAAGCAACAGGACCATGAGGGATGCCGCCGCCTGCCCTAAGAGCTCCGGAAAAAATAAGGTTTCGACGCTGGGATGCATAAAGGCAGAACCGGCCTTCAGAACAGATGTACTTACCGCAACCTGCAGGCTAGAACTCCCGCTCCGAAGACGCTGCACACAAAGCTTCCTCTGGTTCTTCTTGCTCCGAAGGCCTCTCGGCTTGGCTCGTGACTTCCTGGCGCAGCGCGTCCAGCAGCGCATCCAAAATGACTTTGAGGGATTGAGGATTCTCCGCCAGCACCCGCTCGATGCTTTCGCGATGTACGGCGAGCTCACCGATAGGCCGCGCTCCTCGGATGTCAAGGCGGCAGCCCGGTCCGGCAGACCGATGCCAGCTTCCCACTCCGAGCGCTGTCCGGGCAAAGGGATAGTCAAGGCTACCCGTTGTCATCCAATGAATCACCAATTCCTCGACATGATTGACGCTGCAGGCAACTTGAATGCCCTGTCGCCCGGCCATGTGCTCGTTCCATTGCAGAATCGTCAGCTTGTCCTCCCAATGATTCTCCGCCACGAGAAAACGGGTCTGGTAAGCGGATCGCTCTTCGCCGCAAATCGCACACAACTTTGCTCTCAGGTCGTTCATAAGACACCCTTCAGTTCCGGCTGAACGCCAAACGGCTTCATCGCCGGTGGTATCGATCTCAGATGCATGGCAGGCACGCGGGTATTCTCGGGACGGATCGGAACAGTAACTACTCCTCGTCCGCGTTCGAAGGACACGGTCAGAAGCGAAGAACAGCAGTCGCACAGCCAGTAGCGCTCAAGCCGCCGCGATGACCGCGCTCTCCGGTTCGCGGATGTAGTCCCACATGCGGCGGTGGAGTTATCTGTCTCAATCACAAAGAGCTTGCCTTGGCTAAGGCGGCGGAAGACGCTGGGACAATCTGGATTCGCGCACTTATGAAGCAAGAGGTGCCTCCTCGAATGGCAAACCGATATGTAGTCGGAAGCGTGCCAATGTGCACGCCAATGGCCGCAAGTGAATCGTGAAGAAAGTCGCCTAAGTGAATGAGACATGTGGAGCCTGGTCTCTTGAGGCCTGCAGCGCTGCCGAACTTAGGTCAGCACTGCCGACCCCTCGTCATCAAGTAGTGGGGCACCGAAAGCGCACGTAGGCCCAGAGGCCTCGTCCGGGCGGGCGAGCGCAGCTCGCCTTAGGGTTTCGCCAGCGCGTTGAAACCTGCCGGGCTCTGCCCGGCCGGACGGGCGGGGGCGCCCGTCCCTACGCGGACCGTGGCGCTACTGCCTGCAGGCAGCTCACATTGCTCCCGGTTTAGCCAGGAGGTAAGATTGCCCGACGGCAGTCGCGCCAAAAAGTCGTCCCGAAAAGCCTTCGGGAGGCTGCTCTCCAATTCTGAATTGCACAGGTCCCGTATGGCGGAATTTCAGCCAATCATGGCGAATCCGGCGCAGCCACAGGAGTCCCTGAGCGGGGCTGTCGTGGGACGTTTCCGCATCGGCGACCGCCTTGGCACCGGCGGCATGGGTGAGGTCTATCGCGCCGAGGATTCCAAGTTAAAACGCACCGTCGCTCTCAAGCGCCTTGCTCCGGCCTTGCGTGCCGACTCCCTTTACCGCCACCGTTTTCTGGAAGAGGCCGAGCGCGCCTCCCGCTTCAGCGATGCTCACGTAGCCGCCGTGTACGACGTCCTGGAGGAGCGCGGCGAAATATTTCTGATCCTGGAATATGTGGAAGGCCAGAATTTGCGCCAGCGCCTGCGCGAGCCGCTGTCTCTGGATGAGTTCTTTACCATCGCCATCCAGTGTGCGGAAGCGCTGGTCTCGGCGCACCGGCAGGGCATCGTCCACTGTGACATCAAGCCGGAAAATATCATGCTCACCAGCACCGGCCAGGTCAAAATACTGGATTTCGGTGTAGCCAAGCACCTGCCGCGCTCCGACCAGAGCTCGACCGTCGACCGGGCCGGTACGTTTGCCGGGACTCCGGCCTACATGTCGCCGGAAGTTCTCCTGGAACAGGCGCCGGACGGCCGCGCCGATGTGTTCTCGCTCGGCGTGGTCTTCTACGAAGTTCTGACTGGGCAACACCCGTTCATGGCCGGCAGTTTCGTCGCCACCACGGACCGGATCCGGCGGGAGACTCCGGCTTCCATTCGGATTTTCAATCGCTCGGTTTCCGAAGACCTGGAGGCCCTGGTCAACAAGGCCATGGCCAAAGAGGCGGGACAACGCTATTCCAGCGCGCAGGAGTTGCTGGACGCTCTCTACAGGGTGCGTGGCGGACTAACCGCAACAGGACTCGCCCGGATTGTGCCCCAGCGTCGGCCCACCCGGTCGAAAAAAAGGATCTGGCTCTGGGCAGCGACTGCGCTGGCGGCGGCATTAATTTCTGTTGCGGTCTACCGCCAGGCGAAGTCGGGTAGAGGGTTGAATCTGGCGGAGTCTGCTACGCCAGTTGAATTAGCAGTCTTGCCCTTTACCCCCATGGCAGATGACCCCGGCAGCAAGGCCTTCTGTAATGGTCTGACCGAAACGCTGACGGCAAAGCTCACTCAGCTCACCGGAAGCTATCCGCTACAGGTAGTTCCGACGAGTGAGATTCGCGCTGAGGGCGTCACCAGCGTGGAGCAGGCACGAAAAAGTTTCGGCGTGGGACTGGTTCTCGAAGGAAGCTTGCACGGCTCCGGCGACCAGGTTCGCGTGACCTATACGCTGGTGGATGCGAAGGCCAATCGCCAGCTCGACGCACAGAGCTTTGACGCCGATGTCAGCGATGCCTTCGCGGTGGAAGACCGGGTCGTAGACGGCACGCTGCGCATGCTGGGCTTGTCGGTCCAGGGCAACGACCGCGTGGTCCTGGCTGCGCACGGCACCGCCGATCCGTCGGCGTACGACCAGTTCTTGCGCGGGCGCGGTTACCTGCTGGACTACCATAAGCACGAAAACATCGACAGCGCGATCTCCGCATTTAATCGAGCCCTCACGCTCGATCCCAAATACGCTGAGGCGTACGCTGCGCTGGGCAAAGCCTATTGGGTGGGCTACGGCGAAGGCGAGGGCGGCAGGGAGTGGATGGAGAAGGCCAGGTCGGCTTGCGATCTGGCCGTTGCGAATTCTCCGAACCTGGCAGATGGCTATGCCTGCCTGGGCAGTGTCTACGGCGGGAGGGGCGAGTACGAAAAAGCGGTGACCCAGTTCCAGAAGGCTACTTTGCTCGATCCCAAAAGTGACGATTCGTTTCGGGGGCTGGCTGAGGTTTTTCAAAAACTGAACCGCCCCGCCGAGGCCGAAGCTACTTACAAGAAAGCCATCAGCCTGAGGCCGCAATATTGGGCGGGCTACAGCTGGCTGGGTGTCTTTTACTGGCAGGAAGGACGATACGACGACGCTGCCGCAATGTTCAAGGAGGTCGTGGCTCTGGCTCCGGACAACTTCCGCGGCTATTCGGACTGGGGCGCAATGTATGTGCTGGAGGGACGGTATCCGCAGGCAATCGAACTGCTACAGAAATCGATCGCCCTTCGTCCGACGGTGGAGGTTTACGACAACCTGGGGACGGCTTACTTCTTCATGCGCAAGTTCGACGAGGCGGCGCTCAATTTCGAAGAAGGACTGAAGCTGAACAAGACCGGCTGGCTCAGTTGGGGCAACCTCGGAGACGCCTACTATCAGGTCCCAGGAAAACGGCAAAAGGCGGTTGATGCCTACCGCGAGGCAATCCGCCTTACCGATGAAGACCTGCGGGTGAACCCGCGGGATGGACGCACCTGGTCCTTCCGGGCGACCTATCTGGCGATGACAGATAACGAGCCCGAAGCGCTTTCGTCCCTGCAGAAGGCGCTTGCGTTTGCCCCTGCCAATCCCAACGTGCTGTTTCGCGCCGCCCTGGTACACAACCACTTCGGAGAAACGGCGGTCACCATCAAGTGGCTTCAAAAAGCCTTCGCTGCGGGCTTTCCCGTCAATGTCGTGACCAGCACGCCGGATTTCGATCATTTGCACGGAGAGCCAGCGTTTCAGGCTATACTACGCGGCGCTAAGTAGCGAGGGGGCACTTAGACATCTCAAAGGATTGTAAGGAGGAGTCATGGGGAGGGATGCAGCTAACGTCCGGGTAACTATCTACGACGATTGCAATGTAGACTGCGAAGAGGTGAACTTGAGCAAGGGTGTGGGAGACCAGATCGAGTGGCAATCCACCGGTCAGGCTTTCACCGTCGAGTTTGAGGATTCACCCTTTGAGCTGAACCGTTTCGACGTACTGGCGGGACAGAGCACATGTTCAGGCCCGGTGGCGAAGACAGCGCTGTTCGTTACATATCATTATGCAATTCGCCCCACAGGCAGCTCGTCGGGCGGGGCCGACCCTGACGTCAATGTAAAGCATTAAGGTTGAGCAACTGCGGGTTCTCGCTTACTCGGTTCGTGGCCCCCCGTGCTTGCTCGCCGAGGTCCAGTCCAACTTCCCCCAACTACCCACTGCCGTTACGGAAGGCCACTGCCCGTTCCGTCCGTCACTTGCCGCGTTTTTCTTCACAGGTTGGAATAGTCCTGCACGCGAGATAGGGTTGTTTGCCCGGCCTGCGCAGTCCCATCGCGCGGGCGCGACGGCACTCCAAACTTCAACCAGGAGCAATACGCATGTATAAATTGTTAACTGTGACGATTCTGTTCTTTCTGGCTTCATTGGCAGTGGCCCAGGATTTTCCCAAGGCAGAAATTTTCGGCGGATACCAATTCAGCCGGCAGAACAGCAGCAATCTGAATGGCTGGAACGCCTCACTGACCGGAAACTTTAATCATTGGTTTGGTGTAACCAGTGACTTCAGCGGCGCCTACATAACCAACGCCGGAGTGGGTTTTAGAAGCTACACGTTTACCTTCGGGCCGACCGTAGCGGCGCGTAACCACGAAACCTTCACGCCGTTTGCGCACGCCTTGTTGGGCGGCTTTCACCAGTCCGCGGACATCAGCGGTTCGTCTTTAGCTACCACCAACGGGTTCGCAATGATCTTCGGAGGCGGAGTGGATGCCAAAATCTCGCCCCGGCTGGCGGTGCGATTGGGACAGTTCGACTTGATGTCATTCCATGCCTCGGGAGCGTCGTCGAACATCTTCCGCTACTCCGGTGGAATTGTTTTCCGTCCCTGAGGGAGCGGACCCTATATCACTGCGGTCTGTCTAACAACCGACGCAGCTCAAGCAGTGGAATTGTGTTTCCTGAATCAGGCCGCGAAGCGGCGCTAGAATGCAGCCCAGGGCGCAAGCCCTGGGTGTACGGCGGAAAATAACCTAGCGCCGAAGAGAGCGAAAGAATAATCGCGACCGCCTCAGCCCGCGAGGTACCAGTCGGTTTGTTTCCCTAAACGCCCTAAGCGCCAGCCTGTTCAATACTCACTCCCCCATCACCTTTACAATCACCCGCTTGTCGCGCTGGCCGTCGAATTCCGCATAAAAAATCCGCTGCCAGGTTCCCAGGTCAAGCTTACCCGCCGTGATGGGGACGATCACCTCGTGGTGGATCAGCAGGGCTTTCAGATGCGAATCGCCGTTGTCTTCTCCAGTCTCATGATGCTTGTAGTCTTTGCGAAAGGGCGCCAATTTTTCCAGCCACTGATCGATGTCTTCAATCAGTCCGCTCTCGTTGTCATTCACATAGACGCCGGCGGTGATGTGCATGGCGGAGACCAGCACCATGCCTTCCTGGACGCCGCTCTTGCTCACGATCTGCTCCACCTGCGGCGTGATGTGAACGTAGGCACGGTGCGAGCGGGTATGGAACTTCAGGTATTCGGTGAGGCACTTCATAGATTGTCCTAGCAGGTTTGTCCTTACAGGTTCGTCCCCTTAATTATGCGTGAAAGCCAGACCAGTTTCGCAGATAATGCTCCGTAAATCAGTTCCTTGGGAGTCTCGTGGACCCTTCCGACAGCGAACTGCAAGAACTTCGAAAGCTTCTCGGCGAACTCACCGCTCGAGTGTTTCGCATCGAGCGTGCCTTAAACCTTGAGCCAGACCGTACAGTCGAAGCACGTCCAGCAGTCCAGCCGCCGACGCCATCCTCTGCGGCGGGGGAACTGAAGCCGCCGGCAGAGATTCGGCCAGACATTCCGCCGAAGCCCGCGCCAGTCTCTTCGCGAACGCGGAGCAGCAAGGACCTGGAGTCCCGCATCGGCTCGCACTGGCTGAACCGGATCGGCATTGCCGCCGTGCTCATCGGCGTCTCTTACTTCCTGAAGTTCGCCTTCGACAACAACTGGATCGGACCGGCCGGCCGTGTCACCATCGGACTGCTGGCCGGCATCGCGATCGTTGTCTGGAGCGAACGCTTCCGCCGTCGCGGATACCAGATATTCTCCTACTCGCTGAAGGCTGTCGGCATCGGCATACTTTATCTTTCGCTGTACGCCGCGTTCCAGATCTACAACCTGGTGCCCAGCGGGGTAGCTTTTGCCATGATGCTGGCGGTGACCGCGGCCACGGCGGTGATGGCGTGGACCCAGGATGCCGAAATCCTGGCAGCATTTGCCCTGATTGGCGGCTTCACCACTCCGCTGCTGCTCTCCACCGGCCAGAATCGTGAAGTTGCACTGTTCTCGTATGTAGCCATTCTGGACGTAGGCGCGCTGGCGCTGGTGATCCTCAAGCCCTGGCGACGCTTGCTGGTCTTGAGTTATGCCGGAACTCTGCTGCTCTACATCGGCTGGTACGTGAGTTTTTACGGCCGCAGCCAGCTGCGTCTGACCGTCGGCTTCGCCACCCTGTTCTTTGCTATTTTTGCGATCGCGCCATTGTTGGCTCGCCCGGCAACCAAGGGAAGACTATCGGACGCAGTTCCGCCCCTGGTCGCGGTTGTGAATGCGGCCGGATATTTTCTGCAGATTTACTTCATGTTTGAGGAGGTCGACAGCAAGGACACCGCCTGGTTCGCCCTCGCCCTCGCGGCGGTCTACATCTTCCTGAGCCGGCAGGCCCGCGCCAGAGCCGCTAGCCCGGAGGCGGCCCGCACCATCGACCTGCTGCATCTTGCGCTCGCCATCGGGTTCATCACGGTCGCGATTCCCATACGTCTGGACGCCCATTGGGTCACGATGGGATGGTTCGTGGAAGCCGCAGTACTCTTGTGGGTGGCCGACCGTGTGCACTCCGAATTGCTGAATGTATTCGCGATGGGTGCGCTGGTCCTGGGTGTGGGCAGGCTGCTGGCGATCGATAATTTCTATGTCACCCGGCCGC
This sequence comes from Terriglobia bacterium, assembly GCA_963801545.1. Classification (GTDB taxonomy): domain Bacteria; phylum Acidobacteriota; class Terriglobia; order Terriglobales; family Acidobacteriaceae; genus JAIQFF01. The sequence continues at coordinate 208,623 of CAWDFF010000004.1, forward strand.
TTCTGAATAACCGGTTCGTGACTTACGCCGTAGCCATTGTGGTGCTGGGCGCTGTGGCCGGGTACGCCAGCCGCCGAAAAGATCAGGCTGCGCGCAGCGTTGCCGCTGCCGCCGTTGTTGCTTTGAATCTGTTGGCGCTGAGATCGCTAAGCCTCGAAGTGGCCGATTACTACACGCAGCAAATGACCGACCTCCGCCCCAGGACCCGGGCGGCGTATCAGTATGACTGGCTGGAATGGCGCCACGTGAAGATCGCCCGGGACTTCACCTACTCCACCTTGTGGATGGCATATGGGGCCATGCTGATGTTGATCGGCTTCTGGCGGCGTTCGGCATTCGTACGCTGGCAGGCCCTGGTCTTGATTGCTTTCACCATCGGCAAAGTATTTCTCTACGATGTTTCGGAACTGGATCGCGGCTACCGCATCGTAAGCTTCATCGTGCTCGGAGCTCTGTTGCTGGCCATCTCGTTCGTGTACCAGCGCGACTGGTTGAGGCTTTCCAGCCGGAATCCCGAAGAAGGTTCGGCCGGCACATGAGCCGCATTCTTTTTGTTGTGGCCGCCAGCGTCGCTCTCGCAGTGCCGGTAAACTTGCAGCCTGCGGCGGTAGTCTCTGCAACCCCGGGGCCCGCGCTCTCCTACTTCACCAATGTCCGCGACATCCGTATTTCTCAGCCGGGCCAGCCGAATTACTTTGTGGTGGATGAAGAAATCTGGAGTCATGCGCGTCCCGATCTGAGCGACCTCAGAATTTTCGATGGCGAGGCCCAGGTGCAATATGCGCTCACCGAGCAGCGCGCCGGCACGTCCAGTCATGAGGAAGTTGCCAGAATTCTCAACCTGGGCAAGGTCGGCGACCGCACCGAATTCGATCTGGACATGGGGCAAATCGCCGAATATGACCGCATCCGGCTGCAACTGGACGCCAAGAACTTCGTGGTTACGGCCTCACTCGCCGGGAGCAATGCGTTGGGCAGGCGCCCTGCTACTCAACTGCCACCCGCCACCCTCTATGACTTCACCCGCGAAGAGCTGGGGGCGAACTATGTGCTGAAGCTGCCTGCCTCGAGTTTTCGCTACCTGCACGTCCAACTTTCCGCCGGAATTTCTCCACAGCAAGTAAAGGCCGCCACGGTCTACAACCTGCAGGAGACCAAGGCAAGCTGGAGCGGCGTGGGATCGTGCGGGACGCCAACGCAGATGCTGCGAACTACAGTGATCAATTGCGAATGGCCGCTGAGAGTTCCGTTGGACCGCGTTCGCTTTCAAGTGGATCCCAAGCAGATAAACTTCCGGCGGGCGGTCACCCTTACGGAATCCGCCGACCGGTACGAAAGCAGTGGAGAGATCACGCGAGTGCGGCTGAATCGCGCAGGCACAACCGTGGTGTCGGAAGAGATGGATGTTCGGGTCGAGGGACAAACCTCCGGCCGGATCACGATTACGGTCGACAACGGGGACAACCCGCCTCTTGCGATCGCGGCGGTGCAGTTGCTGTCCGTCGAACGCCGTGTCTACTTTGATCCGCAAGAAAAATCCCAGCTCAGGCTGTACTACGGTGACCCCAAACTCGTAGCGCCGGTCTACGACTTCGCCCACTTCTTCCACGCCGATCCCGCAGCCGTCAGGGCGGAACTGGGACCGGGCACTCATAACCAGGTCTACACGGGTCGTCCCGATGACCGTCCCTGGTCGGAGCAGCACAAAGCGGTACTCTGGGTGGCCATGCTGGTGGCGGTGGCAGTGCTGGCGGCGCTCGCGATTCGAGGATTGAAAGGGAGTACCAAACCTCTGTCATCCTGAGCGAAGCACGAGCATTCGCTTGCGAATGCTCGATGGAGCGACGGACTCCTCTCCCGGCCGTGCAGTGTGCGATAGGGTCCTTGGAACGCTCGGATTCGCGGAGGGAAGTCCGTACTCCGCTCAGGATGACACAGGGGAAAGTTATCTCTAGGATCTCAGCGCATCGATTCTTCTACTTCAGAAATCCAGTCAGGTCGCTTGAGTACTTCGCGCGGCTTGGGGCCGTCGGCGGCGCCCACAATGCCGTCGCGCTCCATCAGGTCGATCAGGTGGGCGGCGCGACCGTAGCCGATTCGCAGGCGGCGCTGCAGCAGGGAAGTGGAGGCCTTGCCAAACTCTACGACCAGCCGTACCGCATCGTTGTACAGCGGATCGTTTTCTTCGTCGCTGCCTTCACCTGCCGTTCCCGGTTCACCCCCCGCGTGTTCGTCTTTCGGCGCCTGCAGGAATTTTTCCTCGTACTCGGCCGATCCTTGCGACTTCCAGAACTCGACCACCGCGGCGATTTCCTTTTCTGTTACGAAGGGCGCGTGCAGGCGGTGCACGCGGGCTGATCCCGAAGGCAGGTAAAGCATGTCGCCGCGCCCCAGCAGAGCCTCGGCGCCGTTGGCGTCGAGAATGGTGCGCGAATCGACTTTGGTGGCCACGCGGAAAGATATGCGGGCAGGGAAGTTTGCCTTGATCAATCCTGTAATGACGTCAACCGATGGCCGTTGAGTTGCCAGTACCAGGTGAATACCGACCGCGCGCGCCATCTGCGCCAGGCGCGTCACCGATTCCTCGACGTTGCCCGAGTCCAGCATCATCAGATCAGCCAACTCGTCGATGATGATGACGATGTAAGGTAAAGGCCTGTCCTCGGAATCTTCCCCAAACAGGCTGCGGGTGCCCTCGTCATCGAAAAGCTTGTTGTACTGCTCGACGTTGCGCACACCCTTTTCAGCGAGCAGTTTCAGGCGGCGTTCCATTTCGCGCACGGCGTTGCGCAGTGCATTCGCCGCCAGTTTTGGTTCCGTGATGATCGGAGTAAACAGATGCGGCACGCCCTCGTAGTTACCCAACTCGAGCCGCTTGGGATCGACCAGAATCAGCCGCACCTGATCGGGCGTCGCCTTATACAGAATGGACATGATCATGGCGTTGATCGCCACGCTTTTGCCGGCACCGGTCGAACCCGCGATCAGCAGGTGTGGCATGCCCGCGAGGTCGGCGGTAACGATGCGGCCGTTGATGTCCTTGCCCAGGGCCAGCGTCAGTTTCGACTTGGTGCCGATGAATTCCGAGGACTCGATATTCTCGCGCAGCCAGATGATCTCGCGCTCGCGGTTCGGTACCTGGATGCCAACCGTAGACTTGCCCGCCATGCGCTCGATCAGAATGCTCTCGGCTTTGAGCGCCAGGCAGAGGTCGTCCGTGAGATTGGTAATGCGGCTGTACTTGATGCCGGCCTCGGGTTTGTACTCGAAAGTCGTAACCACCGGCCCGGGATTGATCTGCGTTACCTGCCCGGTGACGTCGAACTCGGCATATTTTTCGGTGAGCACCTGGGCCAGCAGCTTCAATTCGTCTGCGTCAATCGCCTGCTGCTCGTCGGGGCGATGCAGCAAACTGCTGGGCGGCAGCTTGAAGCCCCCAGCCGCGATTTTTGGCAGCGTCGTCTTCGGCTTTGCACCGGTGTCAGCGCGCTCGGTAACTTCCGGCGCCGCAATTCCCGCAATCGTTCGTGCGGGCTGGGGCTCGAAATGCTGCTCCGGTTCTTCAATTGCCGTCATTCGATCGATGCCGGTTGCCTTGACGGTCGCGGGCGCATAAGGCGAAGCGGACGAGGAAACCTGAGGTGGAGCAGGCCGGGCCGGAACCAGTTGCGCCGTGACTGTCGGGCGGGTAGCGCGACGCTTTTCCAGTTCCCTCTGCATCTTCTTCTTGGCGCGGTTGTCCTGCCAGTCCTGGTAGCGATTCCAGAGCGCGATCGCAAAAGCAAAACGGGTTGGAGCCCAGACCCGCAGAGATGCGAAAGAGAATGCCGTCGTCAGGTATAGCGCAACAGCCAAAACCGTCGCGCACACGATATATGCGCCGGCCAGATTCAAGTAATGGATGAGGATATCGCCAACGATTCGGCCGACCAGGCCTTCCATCGGGATGACGCCCAGCCAGCGCGCATGTCCGGGCAAGAGCGCCAGCAGCGCGGGAACGAACAAAAGCAGCCAGATAGCACCCAGGGACTTGGCCACCGGCGAGACGACTTTGCGCGAGCGGAACCATCGCGAACCCAGAGCGCCGAAAAACACCGGAATCAGAAACGCCCCGATGCCGAAGCCCTGCAGCATCAGATCGGAAACGATTGCTCCCACCAGGCCGATCCAGTTGCGCGCCGCCCGCGATCCGGTCAGCACGGAGGCGCTATTGAAGGAAGGATCAAGCGGAGAATATGAAGCCAGCGCCAGGAACAGCAGCAGTCCCGAGACGCACAGCAGGAACCCAATCAGCTCATTGAGCCGCCGGTTGTTCGTAGGGGCGAAAATCTGAGAAAAATACTTCATCAGGCGTGTTTGGGTGTCCTGGCCAGAGCTAGTAATTATGCCAAGAACCGCAGGCAGCCACAATGAAGGATTTCGTCGGCAGTATCGAGTTAGTTTCCCGAGTTCGTTTCTCGTAGCGCTGGCGTCCCGCCGGCTGTCTCGAGGGCGTCTCGCCCTCGAACGGGTGGGCGGGACGCCCACCCGACAGCCGCCGGGACGGCGGCGCTACCAAAATCTTACGCCGTCAGCTTCGCCGCGTAGACCAGCACCAGGATTCCCACCACAATCCGGTAGACCGCAAACGGCGCAAACCCATGCTTCCGCACCCAGGCCATGAACCATGCAACCGCCGCATATGCCACCAGAAATGAAACCACAAAGCCAATCACCAGCACGAGCCACCCGTGCGAATCAATCTGTGACACCCCAATCGGGTTCGCACCCTTTCCACGCAGCGATTTCAGCAAGTCATAACCGGTAGCCGCTACCATGGTCGGAATCGAAAGAAAAAACGAAAACTCCAGCGCCGAGGCCCGCGACATCCCGGCAAGTTGTCCGGCGGCGATTGTCGACATTGACCGCGACGTTCCGGGAAACACCGCGGACAGAATCTGGCAGGCCCCAATCCAGATCGCCTGACCGAGGCTCATGGCTTCCATCTTCCATGTGTGAATACGACTTCCGGGGCCACTGGGCCCGGCGGCCTCCGACGACGCATTCATGGCATCGACAATCCACATCACGATCCCGCCGATCAGCAGGGAGCATCCCATGATGTTCAGGCTCTCCAGGTGTTTGCCGATGGTCTTGGTCAGAAGAAACGCGGGAATCGCGGTGGTTACAAATGCAATTGCGGTCAGGCCCAGAGGATGGGTGAGAGCCGTGCGGTCACCGTTCTCGCCTTGCGGAAAAGTCGAGAGCAATTTACTGATCCGCTCGCGGAAGTAGACGGGCAGGCAGAGAATGGCGCCCAGCTGAATGACGATGGTGTACATCTTCCAGTAGCCGTCTGACAGGCTGATGTGAAATAGCGCTTCCGAAATTCGCAGGTGTGCAGTCGAACTGACGGGTAGAAATTCCGTCAAACCCTCAATGATCCCCAGCACTACAGACAGCAGATAGTCGTTCAAGCTTCCTCCCCAAAGGCGTGAAGAAAAGTATTACAGAAAAGCTGGACTGAGAATCGAAACTTGCGAATGGTGCTTACTGGGTTACGTTTCCGTAGGTCGGGATGCCCTGGTCGATCAGATAAAGCAATCGTTGGGCGCGGGCTCCCCAGTCACCGGACCCGGGCTGCGATAGCGCCTGCTGGGCCCGCGCGATGGCCTTGGCCTTGGATTCTTCCGACTTCTTCGGATCTTCTTCGGTCTTGTAGATTTCGATCAGGGCTGACCACCTCCAGGCGGCGTCATACAACGCCTCGGCCGCGGCGGGAGATTGAGGATGCTCGGCGGCATATTTTTCGTAAATTTCAGATTCCTTCACCGGACACTTGGAACTGCCCTGCCAATCGCCGCACAACTTGTTGTCAATCAGGTGAAACGCCGCCAGATCGGCCCACTTGGTCCCGGGAAATTTCTTGATCACCTCTTTCATGTATTTTTCTTCCATGCCCTCGCGAAGATAAGACTCGCGCTCATGGGAGGACGGGCGCGTGGACACGTCTGCTTTCTCCAGTTGCCAGCGAATATCAGCGGAACGATACATCGCTTCGCCAGCGAGTGGTGAGGAAGGAAAGTAGTCTGCCACACGATAGTAGAGCCGCAGCGCATCCTGAGCCGCGCCGTTGCGTCCGTGCCGCCGGCTGGCCTGGTCCTCGGAGTCTACGGCCTCGCCGTACAAGATTTTGTCCCCGTTCGGCGTGGAGGTCCGTATCACGCCCTTGTCGAGCACCCAGCCGGTGACGGTCCGCTCCTCAGTCAGATTGGCCTCGACATGCACCCAGTCGCGGCTGGTTTCGAGGACAATGATTTCCCGCCCGCGATCCATTTCCGCCAACTTCGCTGAACTGGTATCAGGCGAGAGATAAACCTGAGCCACGCGCACGACCGTGCCTCGCTGATAATCGGCAGCAGAAGCCGGGATCACGAACACCAAGCGTGAGCAGACAGCCCACATACACCAGCGCACCAGACAAAGTAGCGCCGCCGTCTCGGCGGCTGTCTCGAGGGCGTCTCGCCCTCGAACGGGGCGGCCGGGGCACCCACGTTCGAGGGCGAGACGCCCTCGAGCACAGCCGACGGGACGCCGGCGCTACGATTCGTGTCATCATTAGGCTGTCTTCCTCTACATTTCTGCCAGCATTCCCGGCTCGACATTTCCTCCGCTGATCACGGCTACGTTGACTGTTGTCTTTGGCAGTTGATCCCGATGGAAAAGGAACGCCGCCGCGGCCACCGCCCCACTGGGCTCGGCCAGCGTCTTGGGGTCGGCCGCGAGGCGGCGCATGGTTTCGCCGATTTCATCTTCACTTACAGTCACGATGTCATCCACGTACCGGCGGATATGCTCGAAGTTGACCACTCCGATGCTTTGGGTGCGCAGCCCATCGGCCAATGTGCGAGTTACCTGGTCTGCCGCGAGCTCGATGATCTTGCCTGCCCGAAAACTGGCCTGCGCGTCCGCCGCGAATTCTGGTTCCGCGCCGATCACCTTCACTGCGGGTCGGCTCAGCTTGATGGCCGTCGCGATGCCGCTGATCATCCCTCCACCACCTACCGGTGTGATCACCGTTTCCACTTCAGGCAACTCCTCCAGGATCTCCAACCCCATCGTGCCCTGGCCGGCAATTATTTTCTCGTCATTGTAAGGAGGCACGATCACGTATCCATGCTTCGCGGCCAGTTCCTCTGCTTTAGCCTGCCGCTCGGAACTCGACGGACCCACCAATATGATCTCCGCACCCAGAGCAATGGTTGCCTCGCGCTTGATCGCGGGGATATTGCCGGGCATTACGATAACTGCTTTCAGGCCCAGTGCCCGCGCGGCATAAGCCACGCCCTGCGCATGATTGCCGCTGGAGTAGGAAACAACCCCGCGCCGGCGCTCTTCCTCGGAAAAGGACGCAATCTTGTTGTACGCACCGCGCAGCTTGAAGGAGCCGATGGGCTGCAGATTTTCTGGCTTGAGGTAAAGGCGGCGGTTGTCGTTCGCCTCGTTGAGAGGAAACGGGATCAGCTTCGTATGCACGGCCACGCCGCGCAGACGAGCCTGTGCTTCACGAATATCGTTGAGAGTGACGATGCGGCCGTCCCATTGTCATCCTGCGCGGAGTCGAATGATCCCTAGGACGAAGTACTTGCTGCTGGTAGGGGTCCCTCGGCTCGTCCTTCGCAAGCGAAGGACAAACCTCGCTCGGGATGACAGATTAGATTTCTAAAATCACCGGCATGATCAGGGGCCGCTTCTGCGTTTGCTTGGACACATAACGCTTCAGATCGGCGCGTATTTTTTCCTTGATCAACCCGTAGTCCGTTTTCTCTTCAGCGCTTGATAGTTCCAGCGTCTGCATGACGATCTCGCGTGCACCTTCAGCAAAGCCGTCTTCGCCGGGCGAGAATCCCCGGGTCACGATTTCAGGTGAAGTCTCCACCCGGCCCGTGAGCTTGTTGATGGCGATGATGGGCAGCACGATGCCATCTTCGCTCAAGTGCCGGCGATCTTTGATGACCAGATCCTCAACCACATCGGTGCGCGAACCGGAGTCGATGCAGACTCGTCCCACATTCACGCGTCCGGCTTTGCGCGCTCCCATTTCATCGAACTCGAGAATATCGCCGCTTTCGATCAGCATCACATTGCCCACCGACCCGTGCATCGCTGCCGCCATTTCCGCGTGCAGCTTCAATTGCCGGTATTCTCCGTGGATCGGAATAAAATACTTCGGCTTCACCAGGTTGATGATCAGTTTCAATTCCTCCTGGCTGGCGTGGCCGCTGACGTGTACTGGCGGCGATGAACCGTCATCGTAGATCACGTGGGCTTCGCGCCGGAACAGGTGATCGATCATGCGATAGATGGCTTTCTCGTTCCCGGGGATGATCCGCGACGAGAGCATCACGGTGTCGCCCTTCTCGATTTTCGCGTGCTTGTGATTATCCACTGCTGCACGGGACAAGGCCGACATCGGTTCGCCCTGGGTTCCGCTGATCATCACGCAAACTTTTTCCGGAGCGAAATTCTTTATCTCGCCGGGATGGATCAGCAGGCCCTCGGGAATCTCGATGTAGCCCAGGTCTTCGGCGATTTCGGCCGAACTGTTCATCGAGCGGCCCGCGAACGCGACCTTGCGCCCGTGCTGCCAGGCCATTTCCACCGCCAGCTTAATGCGGTGAATGGATGACGAAAAACACGAGATGAACAGACGTCGCCGGGTATGCGCAAAGACCTCGTCAAATTTCCGCCGCACCGCGCGCTCGCTCGGGGTGTAGCCTTTGCGCTCGACGTTGGTCGAATCCTGAAACAGCGCCAGCACGCCGGTTTTCCCGTACTCTGCGAAGGCGTGCAGGTCGAACAGCCGGTTGTCGGTGGGGGTGGGGTCGACTTTGAAATCGCCGGTGTGAACGATCACGCCAAGCGGCGTGTGGACAGCAAGCGCCACGCAATCCACTAGGCTGTGTGTGACCTGAATGGGATGGACGGTAAACGGTCCGATCTTGAAACTCTCATTGGGACGGATCTCACGCAGGTCGGCATCGTCTAGCAATCCGTGCTCTTCCAGCTTGTCTTCGACGTAGGCAAGCGTGAACTCCGTGCCCCACACCGGCACGTTCAACTCGCTCAGTACCCAGGGTAGCGCTCCGATGTGATCCTCGTGCCCGTGGGTCAGAACAATGCCGCGCACCCGCTGCCGGTTTTCGATCAGGTAGGAAATATCAGGGACAACAATATCGACGCCCAGCAGTTCGGCTTCAGGAAACATCAGGCCCGCGTCGATGACGATGATATCGTCACCCCAGCGAACGGCCATGCAGTTCATTCCGAACTCGCCCAGGCCGCCCAGCGGCACGATGTGCAATTTTCCAGTTGGCATGCGGAATATTGATCGTAGCACAAGCGGAGCCTCTGTCCATGCGGGCGTCGACCGTCCAGTGGTCTCCTAAAATCATGAACCACTATGGACAGGAAGTCACATCAAGGCGCTAGTCTTAAGGTTGGGAATTCCCCAAAGGAAGAAGAGGGCGGTTACCAGCACGAAAGGAAGCAGGTGTCCTACGGGAAAAAGCCCATGCCCGGGAGCAGTTGAACTCCTGGATTCTGAGACCGGCATCCTAGCCTCTTTCTCGAACCGCAAAAGTCATCACTTCGCGGTCTCTGCGGTGCCCTAGCGGGGTAGAGTGCAAAAGCTTTTAACCGCAAAGAGCGCAAAGAAAATCGTGGAGGACGCAGAGTCGCACCAGATCCTAATCCAGCCGGACCATGATCTTTGTGACCCGCACCGGATTATCGCTCCAGGCACGCAGGGCATCCGGAGCTTCTTCGATCGGGACAATGGAACTGACGGCGTCATCCACCGGGAACCGGTGCTCCTCCAGCATCCGAATCACTTGGTGGAAATTGCGTGTGCCTTCGTGTCCTTGGTGGTTAAGTCAGGATACTGCCGGTCGTCGATGCTCGCTTTGGCGGCGAAAGAACTGACCTGCTGTACTCTTCCCACTGGGCAGGAATCTGCGATAAGGTTGAACCGTATGGTTGATGCAAATCCCAAATCGTGGCTGCGGCGGCGTGTCGAGAACGGCCTGCGCCGCGGCTTTCAGCACGCCTATGAAACCGTCAAGGTGGACCCGGCGAAATTCCTGCTGCAAGTGCGCGCTGCATACGGTCTGCCCATCACCAACTTTCAGGGCGTCTACTCGTTGGAGGTGGGCCAGCTCGACGTCCTGGCGCAGCGCGTGATCCGCAGCGGGATGAAGGTTGCCGCCGCGGAAGGTGCCGGTTTTGGCCTGGGTGGCCTTATCACCATCATTCCCGACATGGGAATTCTGTCCGGCATCACCCTGCGCACCATTCAGAAACTCAGCCTGATCTACGGTTTCGAATTCAATACGGAAGAAGAGACGGCAGAACTGTGGATCGCAGCCGCCAGCGCGGCCGGAGTCGACATCAGCCGGGAGTTGCTCGAAAAAGAGGTGGTCAGCCGGTTCGTGCCGCGCGTCATCCAGCGCATCGCCGCGCAGGCCAGCAGGGAAGTGGTGGAGAAATGGACGGGACGGATCATTCCCCTCGCCAGTTCCGTGATCGGCGCAGGATTGAATTACTATTTCGTCCGAGCCTGGGGAGAACGCGCCCGGTCCCATTTCCGCCAAAGACACATGGAGATGCGCCACCGCGTAATCGAGGGAAAACTGGCGGGCGCGCCCGATTCTCCGAAAGTTCTGTCGTAGCGACCTGACAGAAAAGCTTTTAACCGCAGAGGGCGCTGAGAAACCGCAAAGATCGCAAAGAATTTCTCTGCGTTCTTTGTGTATTCTTTGCGAACTCTGCGGTTAAGAGCTTTTGCACTTGTAATTCTCGATGAAGACTTTCAACTGCGCAGCAATTCTCTTCGACCTCGACGGCGTGCTGGTCGACTCCACCGGCTCAGTCACCCGCCAATGGAAGCGCTGGGCACAAGAACACAATATCAATCCACAAAAAGTAGTCGAGATCGCACACGGGGTGCGCAGCATCGAAATCGTCCGCCAACTCGCGCCGCATCTCGACGCCGAAGCTGAAGTAGCGAGACTTGAAAAACGCGAAGCTGACGACCAGGACGGCGTTGCCGTGATGCCCGGCGCAGCCGAATTGATCCGGACCATCCCCGATGGCCGCTGGTGTGTGGTGACCTCGGGCACCCGCTATCTTGCTACGTCCCGGCTGAAGCTGGCGAATCTGCCCACTCCGCGGGTGCTGGTTTCCGCCGATGACGTCTCCAAAGGAAAACCCGATCCTGAACCCTATCTCATGGGAGCAAAGCTGCTCGGGATGAATCCCTCCGAATGTCTGGTGATCGAAGATGCTCCCGCCGGCATACGCGCCGCTCACGCAGGAGGCATGAAGGCGATTGCGATCACCAGCACCTATCCGGCGTCCGGCCTGCAGGAAGCCGATGCGGTGGTTCAGAAATTGGCACAGATACAGATAAAGACAAGGGTTGAGCGCCCTGACGGCGCCGGAAGCCTCACAGTCGAGGTCGAATAAGACGCGAAATGCCTTATCCTTGCTTACTAACTAACTTTGTCATTCCGAGCGAAGCGAGGAACCTGGGTTCTCACTGCGAGCAAAAGAAACCCAGGTCCCTCGCTTTGCTCGGGATGACAAATTTCTCTTAGGTAGGGACAGATGTGCTCGGCTAACGCAACCACTCTTCCAGTTCAATCCTCTGGTCCGTCTTCTCGTCGCGATATTTCACGATCACCGGGGTGTAAAGCGAAAGATTCCAAACTGCCGCCTGTCCCTTTTTTACGGCTCGCGACCCAGGCACCACGACGGCATTCTCCGGCACTTCCAGCGGCTTCTCATCTGTCGCCCTGTAAACCTGGCCGCGCACAATGTCGTAGAGCGGCGTGGATCGGGTCAAGATCGTGCCCGCTCCCAGCACCGCGCCCGCCCGCACCAGCGTACCTTCATAGACGCCGCAATTGCCTCCGACCAGCACATCGTCTTCTATGATCACCGGCGCGGCGTTGACCGGTTCCAGCACGCCACCAATCTGGGCGGCGGCGCTCAGATGCACCCGCTTACCCACCTGCGCGCAGGATCCCACCAGCGCGTGCGAGTCCACCATTGTGCCTTCGTCCACGTAGGCGCCGACATTGATGAACATGGGCGGCATGCAGATCACCGACGGCGCAACATAGGCGCCTTCCCGTACCGACGATCCGCCAGGAACCACTCGCACCCGGTCAGCCACCGCAAACTGCCGGGCGGGAAAGGTGTCTTTGTCGACAAAGGAAAGCGTCGCGTCTCCCATCTTGCTGAGTTCGCCGAGGCGAAAGCCCAGCAGGATGCCCTGCTTGACCCAGGGATTGACCTTCCATCGCCCGCTGATCTTTTCGGCGGCGCGAATCTTTCCCTGCGTCAGTTGTTCTCGGAAGTCGAGAAATGTTTTGCGCGCGTCCGGATTCCGTTCCACCTCGCCGAGGGTGGCGAGGCGCTCAATAGCAGCTTCAAGGGAGGGCATGAGAAGGGAAGTATAGAAGAAAGGATTTTAGATTGCAGATTTTAGATTGCAGATTGCAAAGCCATCACGTGGTCATCTGACAGTCTGAGAGGTGGGGCTTTTTAATCCTAAATCTAGAATCTACAATCTGAAATTCTCTCTAGATGCACTTACACTCGCTCCGGATCAGCACCCCCGGCATATGGTGTGAAGCCTCGCGTGCCTCCGAGAGCGTCGCGTACGGACCATGCCAGCGGGCGTGGTTGGCATCGTGGCCCGCCGGTCGGCCCTTGCCGTGGTTGCACTGGCCGCAGCCCGATCGGTGCAGGACGATCTTGTGCGGTCCCGCCAGCCAGTTTTCGTAGATGTAGAAATCAGCCGCTTCCGGCGCAGCCGCGGCCGGCTTACTGATCAGCCCGGCCTCGGTTGCGATCTTCTGCAACTTCGATCGGGTATCGCGGCGCATGGGCAACATGGGCAAACGGTACACTTCTTCGATCTTGCCCATCATGGCCAGCACCGCTTTCACCGGCAGCGGATTGGACTCGATGAAGTTCCCCAGCATCAGCGGCAAATATTTGCGATGGATCCTCCTGGCGCTTTCCCAATCGTTGCTGAGCGCGGCTCGGGTCATCTCCGCCATTTCCCGGGGAATCTCGTTCGAGGCAACGGAAATGATGCCCACGCCGCCCAGCGCGATCAGGGGCAGGGTGACCGCGTCATCACCGGACAAAACCGCGAAGTGTTCGGGAACGGCATTGCACACCTCGGCCATCTGGCTGATATTGCCGCTGGCCTCTTTGACTCCTGCGATATTGGGGACCTCGGCCAGCCGCGCCAGCGTACCGGGCTCAATATTCGCGCCTGTGCGGCCGGGCACGTTGTACAGGATGATGGGCTTGTCGACCGCTTCCGCGATGGCGCGGAAGTGGCGATATTGTCCTTCCTGCGTGGGCTTATTGTAGTAAGGCGAAGCCGTCAGGATGCCATTCACGCCGGCTCGTGCGGCCAGTTCCTTGGCCTTGCCCACGGCGTCCTGGGTCGAGTTCGAGGTGGCTCCGGCGACGATGGGGACACGCCCGGCCACTACTTCGATCGTGGTATCGACCACCTGCAGCCACTCGTCGTGAGAAAGCGTGGGCGTCTCGCCGGTGGTGCCGCAGGGAACCAGGAAATCGATCCCCGATTCCACCTGCCACGCAACCAGGTTGCGCAAGGCGGCGTCGTCGATGGAGCCGTCCTGTTTAAATGGGGTGACCAAAGCCGTACCGCAGCCACGGAATTGCATGAGATAAAGATAACGCTAATCGGGGCGTGTGCAAAACTGCAATCAACTATGTAGGGGCGGGCACCTCGCCCGCGCAGCCGAGCAAAGCTCGGCCGGTGGGTCAGACTGATTTCTGCCTATCAAAGCTCGGGTCCCTAGGTCTCCCTCCAGACATCTCTAAAATCAAAAAAACCTTTTTTTCCAGCCAGCCATTCGGCCGCCCGCACTGCTCCCTCGGCGAATCCCCGGCGCGACTTGGAATCGTGACAGAGGTAAATGGTGTCGTTGGGCGAATCAAGGACCACCTCATGCATCCCAACCACATCGCCCTCGCGGAAGGAGACGATCTCCAGCTCCTTTCCCGACGCATCGCGAATGATCTTCTGCAGAGTCACCGCCGTCCCTGAGGGCGCATCTTTTTTCTGGGCATGGTGGCGCTCGAAGATTTGTCCGGAATATTGGTGCTGCAAAATTCCTGCAGCGGTTTTTGCGGCGTCAAAGAGCAGGTTGATACCGATGGAGAAGTTCGCGGCATACAAGAAACCAGTCCCTCTGCTTTTCCACCCACTCGCGTGCCTGTTCCAGGTCGTCGTACCAGCCCGTAGTCCCGACCACCATATTCTTGCCCGCGCTAACACAAGCCTCGATATTTCCCAGGACGGCCTGGGGAATTGTGAAATCAATGACGGTATCCACGTGGCGCAGCTCTCTCCGCGGTGAGCGCAGCGGATCCGGGGATTGTCCTTCGAGCCCAGCAACGTAACGTCGTGTCCGCGTTCGCGCGCCACTTGCACGACCAGGGAGCCAGTCTTACCGCGACCTAGAATAAGGAGGTTCAAAGCTGCTTCCTCAAGATGCGCTCTTTTAGCAAGCCGCGCAATTCTTCAACCTGCTCTGGCGACATGGCTCTTTTTGGGATCCACGTGTATCGATACCGAGAGAAGAACAACAGAAACATTGGTCCTGTTTCCTTGTACTTGGTGTAGCCTGTCCAATCCAAACGTGATTCGCCGGTCGGGAAGGTTGCGAATGAGCCTTTGTCGTCGAATGTGTAGACAATTTCCCCCTGTGCTGACGGGTTATTCTTGAGACTGCGCCTGATCTGAATCCGAGGCACTTCGTAAACACCAATTCCAATTCCCGCTGATAATACCAACCAAAGCCATCCTGCCAAGAGGAAGTCGTGATTTATCAGAAATATACCTACAAGAAAGAGAAGGCCAAGCAGCAAGACGAATAAGAACATACCCCATCTCGGCATCGATGAAGAGCGCATGGCGTTCAAGGCGTCTTCTTCGGTGGGTGTGAATCGAATCTCCATGATCCCGAATTGTAACAATCGAGGATGCCGGGGTCTGAGAAGATTGTTGGCTGATGCTTCTCTTTAAGGACGGGTACCGGTTCGCAACTCTTCCCGCAAGGGTCTATGCAAACACTTCCGGATCCAGATCCGAGAAAAATGTCTTATGTAATCGTTGCACGATCTCGGGCACGGCATCCTCTTCGACTACAAAGGTCAAATTTATCTCCGAAGCGCCTTGCGAAATCATGCGTATCTTGACGTCAGCCAGTTCGCCGAACACGCGGGCGGCAATGCCTGGAGTATCCCGCAGGTTCTCCCCAACCAGGCAGACAATCGCTTTGCGCCCTTCATACTTGACGTCCGCCAGCTTGGCCAGGTCCGCGGCCAGCGGCGGAATGGATTCGTTCGAGTCTACGGTGAGCGACACGCTCACTTCCGAAGTGGAGACCACGTCCACCGCCACCCGATGCCGGTCGAAAGCCGCAAATATCGAGCTGAGAAAACCATGAGCCAGCTGCATGCGCGGAGCCGCCACATCCACAATGGTAATGCGCTTCTTCACCGCGATGGCCTTGAAGAAGTTACGGCATCGCGGCGCACGAGCGGTTATCCGGGTTCCCTCGCAACCGGGATTGCTGGAGTTCAGAATATAAACCGGAATGTTCTTCTGCACCGCTGGAAGCACGGTCGCGGGATGCAGCACCTTGGCGCCGAAATATGCCAACTCCGCCGCCTCATCGAAGCTGATCACCTTGATCCGCCGTGCTCCCGAGCACAACCGCGGGTCGGTGGTCATCATGCCGTCCACATCCGTCCAGATTTCGATGCGCTCCGCGCCCAGCCCGGCGCCGACGATGGCGCCGGAATAGTCCGAACCGCCTCGACCGATCGTGGTCGTGATCCCGGACTTGGTCGCACCGATGAATCCTCCCATCACCGGCACTTTCCCGGCCGCGACCAGCGGCGCCACTTTCGACTGCAAGCGCTGGTTAGTTTCTTCAAACAGGGGAGCGGCGCGCATGTGGGCGCTGTCGGTCACCAGCCACTCGCGGGAATCCACCAGCTCCGAAACCATGCCCAGGGCGGAGAATGCTGCGGCCACAATCTTGCTGGATAAAATTTCTCCGAAGGCTGACACGTAGTCGGTGGTACGGGGCGTCAGTTCGCCCACTGCGGCGATGCCGCGCAGTAGTTCTTCCAGAGTCTCGAAATCAGCTCCCAGGTCGCCATGAAACTGGGTGAACAGCGCCGTCCCCAGCAGTTCGCCGGCGGTGTCGTAGTGACGCTCTTGCAGGGCGCGACAGAGTTTCAGCGCAGTCTTGCGGTCGCCCGTGCCTGCGGCGCGTGCCATGGCCAGCAATTGATCGGTCACCTTGGCCATGGCGCTGACCACTACCACCGGCTTCTGCGCCAGGCGACCTTTGACGATTGCGCCCGCCCGCTCGATCGCCTTGGCATCCTGCACCGAGGTGCCGCCGAACTTCATCACGATCATCGGGGTAAATTCCTCAGGCGAAGAGGAACGGGGAGAAGCGCGGGGATCGTGTCCCAGTGAATCATCGTTTCAAGCCGAGGTACACATGGGCTGGGTAAGATCAAGGTTCAGCGCGCCAGCACGCAGCCATGAAGCAGCACACGAATGCAGCCGCGAAGCGGCACAAGAATGCAGCCCAGGGCGCCAGCCCTGGGTCCGAAGCGGAAAGAGTGCCAGCCCCACAGGGGCGAAAGAACCCTCCACGCACAGATTCTTCCAGGCCGCATCAGACACCAGAGCGCAAATTCGGATGTCAGCGCTTGAGGTCCTCACGGGCCCTTTCTTTCGCTCCTTCGGAGCTTGCTCATATCCACTTTCCACCCAGGGCTTGCGCCCTGGGCTGCATTCTTACGCCGCTTCGCGGCTCGTCCAGCCGAAACTCGTCGGCACACCTCACCCGAGGTAGCCCTGCACCTTCAGCAACTCGGCGTTCAGAAGCGCGGCCCCGGCTGCTCCGCGGATGGTGTTGTGGGACAGCACGGTGAACTTCCAGTCCAGCACGCCGCACGGCCGCAACCGGCCAACCGTAGTCGTCATTCCATTTCCCCGATCGCCATCGAGACGCGGCTGCGGGCGATCGCTGGGAGTCACGTAGACCACTGGCTGTTCCGGCGCGCTGGGGAGGTGCATCTCCTGTGGCAGGCTGCGAAACTCGTTCCAGGCTGCGACGATCTCCTCCGGCTTGGCTTTCTTCTTGAGCTTGACCGAGACCGATTCCGTATGACCATCCTCCACCGCTACCCGGTTGCATTGCGCGCTCATGCCAAATGAACCCATCACGATCCCCGAGCCATTGAGTCGCCCCAGCAGCTTGCGGGTTTCTTCTTCCATCTTTTCTTCTTCTTTGGCGATGTAGGGAATCACGTTGCCCAGAATGTCCAGCGAAGCCACTCCGGGATATCCCGCGCCACTTACGGCTTGCATCGTGACCGCCATCACCGTGTCCAGACCGAATGCGTGCTCAAGCGGCGCCAACGCCAGGACCAGTCCAATCGCCGAGCAATTCGGATTGGTGACCACGAATCCGCCCGACTTCTTGCGCCACGCCTGGCACTCCAGCAATTTGATGTGATCATGATTCACTTCCGGGATCACCAGCGGCACATCGTTTTGCATCCGCAACGCACTGGAGTTGGTGACTACGGCACATCCGGCGGCGGCAAAGCGAGGCTCCATCTCGGCCGCGATGGAGGCGTCGAGCGCTGCAAAGATGACTTTGGGCGCGCCCTCTGTGATTGCCGGCGCGACTTTCATTTCCGCCACTCTCGCAGGAATAGGCGTCTTCAACTTCCAGCGCGCAGCTTCGGCGTAGGGACGACCTTCGGAACGATCGGAAGCTGCCAGCCACGCTACTTCAAACCAGGGATGGTGCTCCAGCATCTGTACAAAGCGCTGCCCGACAATGCCGGTAGCGCCCAGAAGTCCTACAGGGATTTTCGCAGTCATAAGAGTTTGTTGAGATTTTACAACACGGGCAGGTTACCGCACTGATCCAGAACCCTTAACAGCACGAACAGATGTCAATCCCCGACCTGCTGTCAATGGCTTTTCTCGGCGCTCTCCGCACCACCTTCGCGATCTCTGCGGTCAAAAGCTTTCGCTTTATCCGATTATTTTCCGGGAATAATCTCGGATCCAAACGAGTATTCATTGAGCGGCCCGAAGCGCTTCTTCTCGGCATAGAGCCGCCACCGTCGCCACACGATGCGCAGGCTGGCCATGATCGGGATGGAAAGATAAATTCCCAGCACGCCCGCGATCTCGCCGCCGGCGAGCACGCCAAAGATCGCGGCCAGGGGATGCAGCTCCATGCTCTGTCCCATGATGCGAGGCGAAATCACGTAGTCCTGAACCATGCGCCAGGCCGCCAAGAAAAATCAGCAGGATCAGCCAGTGCGGATAGCTCATCAGCAATGCCACGCTGAAGATCAGCGCTGCCGCTACCAGCGGTCCTACTACTGGAATGAATTCCATCAGTGCCGCCCGCAGTACCGAGCACCAGCGCGTAGGGAACTCGGGCGAGTTCCAGAAAGGCGATATACGCGACCAGTGTAAACGCCGCCAGCGTCAACTGGGCGCGAATAAATTGCGCCAGCATCTGATTCAGATCGCCCAGCACTCCTTCGAGAAATTCGCGCTGCGGACGCGAATGCACGAATGACAGCAGAACTTCGCCGAACGCTCTCCCGTCCTTGAGAAAGAATGCCGCGAGAATGGGAACCACGATCAGCAGCCAGGCTTGTTTCGCCACGTCGGCTACGCGCAGGCCAATACGCTGGGCAAAGCCCAGAAGGTCATCCCGGTGGTTGGCCAGAAGCGTCGAGACTTGCAGCTTGGTATGATCGCTCCAGCCCTGTTCCTTCCCGATCTGTTCCGCAATCTGCCCGGAACTGACAGTTTCCAGAAGCTTGGGCAGCGATTCGCTCAAACGTTGTGCCTGGCGGCCGATTTGCGGCCCGACAAAAAAGAAAAATGTAACCAGCGTGGCCACCAGCAGCAGGTAGATGACCGCAATGGCGCGTCCCCGTCCCCGGGTCCATTTTTCGAATGCGGGAGACGGCGGGGTCCACCAGGTAGGCAAAGAAAATCGCAAACAGGAATGCGATCAGAGTGCGGCGAGCAATGTAAAGAAAACCCAGCGCCAGTGCGAACAGCAGCACCGTGAACAGGACCCGCGTCGTGCGTACGTCGATCAGGGACATCAAGGGAGCTCCAGGCCCCGTAGCGCGGGCGTCCCGCCGGCTGTTCTGAGGACTTCCTGCCCTCAGCTAATGGCAATACTATTGCCTAGTCCCGCACTACTTCCGTATTGTCGCTCACCACCAGAATCCGCACCAGCTTGAACTGATCGTCCAGCCACAGCGACCAGTCTCCGGCATCGCTCTTAAGCACAAAATGATTAAGTTCCCGCTCAACGCCCCGCACCGGAATCTTTTCTTTCCCGGTGAACGCCATGCTGATCAGCAGAGAGGAACGTTGATGTGGATTGATCGCGCCAAACTTTACCTGCTGGTTCTGCGGGCATTCGATCTGGCCCTTGTCCTGGCGACAACCCGTGGCCAGGAATTTCCAGGCCAGGATCTCACGGTGGATAAAGAAGTAGTCATCCAGAACACTGGTCGAAATGGGAAGCAGAAAAGGGTGTTCTTCCGGTTTGTCACCGGGATTGTTGGTGGAGCGTTCGATGAGCAAGGTATCGTTAGGAACGACTACGGCCTGAGCTTTTCCGGGACTCACTTCCTTCCATTCATACTTGCGTATGTCGCCGCTCGCCGTGAGCTGCAATTCAGAAGACTGCGACGCCGGCTCAACCCCGGCCTCGGTCTTGAACTCGGAAGTGGCAACGCTCCCGGTTTTATCCTGCTGGATGGAGAATTTCTCGGTCGCCACCCGATGCCCGTTCATAAACACGCCAAACGATCCGGAATCCACCGGTTGACCCTCTGGTTCCTTTTCCTTGCCCGGGCCCGCCAGAGCTACTGAAGCCAGCAAAAGCCCCGAAATTCCCACCAACAACGCCGTTCTTAACTTCACCTTCACACTCCTTAACCCAGTGTCCCGATTTCTTTGCGCCCTTTGCGAGCTTGGCGGTCAAGAGCTCTTAACCGCAAAGGTCGCAAAGAAAACTCACGCAAAGAACGCCAAGAAAACCTTTTCATCGCTTCCTTAAGAATTCCAGCTTTTCAATCGCTTCTGCCGCCACTTCTTCTACGTCTTTGCCGTCGGTGTCGATGCGCAGTGTCGCCTTCATGTAGTGCGATCGTCGCGACTCATAGAGCCGGCGAAACTGTTCCAGGTTGCGTCGCAGCGGACGATCCAGTTTCTGCTCCTGGCAGCGGCGGAACAATTCCGCCACCGGCGCGTCCAGAAAGATGGCCGAGAACCCGCTCTCTTCCAGCAAGACGGCATTATTCTCCTGCGCGAAAGCACCACCTCCCACGGCAACCACAGCAGGAGAAGACTCGCTCAGACTCTCGATCAGCGACCGCAGGGCGACATGCTCCGCTTGACGGAATGCAGCTTCTCCTGACTGCTCAAAGATTTCTTCGATCGATCGCTGCTCACGGGCCTGGATGCGATCATCCAGGTCTTCGAAAGCCCAGCCCAGCTTGCGGCTCAAGGCCAGGCCCACACTGCTCTTGCCGGCACCCATGAAGCCGACCAGGAAGACGGCGCGCACCCCGGAGACAGATGAAGACGTCGTGGCCTCGGGCTGCCCACCGGGTCTGGTGCTCATAAAATGACGGCAATCGGCTGAAAGCCGGCTGTCCTTAGAGCCCGCCTCTCAATATTGCCTGGTTTTAACGCTTCTTTTTTTAGCGCTTCTTGAGGTGAATTTTACCACTGAAGGAAAACAACCGGACCGATGATGCTGCCTTGTTCATCGTACCTGCGAAGGCACTCCCCGCCTTGACCACGAAAGGAGTGTGCTTGGGTTCCAGAGGAAAGTCGTTCTCGACCTGGCCCCTCACGGAGCGGGCCGTGACATCAATCGAGGCGTCGTTCGGGGCGCTGGCTTCGATATCGCCGGTATGGCTGGCCAGGTAGTATTCGCCGCCGTTGCCGAAATCGCCATCGTAGCGGATCTTGCCGCTCGTCGAGTTGACCTGCACCAGCGGGCCGCTCACCGAGTGCAGCACCACGTCGCCGCTCACCGACGTCACTTCCACATGTCCGTTGCGAATATTGGTGAGTGTGACCAGGCCGTTCAGGGTTTTGATATGGACGTGGGCATCGCTGATCTCAAGCACGTCCATGTTGGCCTGGCTGCCCTCCAGGCTCACATCGCCGTGCAAACCCTCCGCGTGTAAAGGCCCCGTGGTGGATCGCAGAGTCACGCTGGCGTCCGAGGGCACCAGAACTTCGTAATCCACCCGGCCCGTCTCCGGGGTGGCCTCAAAAAAAAGATGAGAAAGGATGTCAACGCGATTTCCGCTCTGGCTCTGATCAACTTCTGCTTTGTCGGATTGGATGATCGCGGTTACGACCACCTGACTGCCGGCGGAGGGCTTCACCGAAATCGGTCCGTACTGATTCGTGATCGAGATGGCTGCCCGCGGGCCTACTGTATATCGGAATTCCTTCCGAACTTCGGCCGAGGCGCAAATCGTTGTTGCCAGAATTGCGACTGAAACCAGCCGTGCCGTCCGCTGAGCGCTCTCCATGAATCTCCCCTTCTCCAATCCCACGAAAAACCGCAGTACCTGTAGAGCTGCGCACAATTATGGCAGAGAACGGTCCAAGGCCATCTCGTAAACTGTTGCGCGTTGTTCGTAGGCGTCCATCACGATCTGTTGCGCTTCCTCATCGTTGGGGTCCGCCTGGGCGGACTGCTCGGCATCGTGAATGTAGGCGTTCACATTCTGCAGGTCAGAGGCATACTGCGCCTGCATGGCAGGCGAACGCGATCCGACCGCTTCCAGCAGTTGCTGGTCCTCATTTACGGTCTTGCTGGGCGGAAGGCTGAGGTGTGCGACCGGATTTGAGGGGGGCTGTTGCGCGATGTTCGGCTGAGGATGCGCCCCTCGCTGGTAGACCACGAACACCGACGGCGAGCAGCGCAAGGGCTGCGACCGGTGCCAGCCATGCCAGCGTCCAGCTGCGCCTGACCGGTGGAACCAACGCCGGTCCAAGCTGCGGCTCGCGAATCAGACCTTCGCGCCGCAATGCGATTTCAATGGAATTCCACACGCGCGGGCTGGGCTCAGCGACCTCCTGCAGTTGCTGGGCTTCACGAGAAATCAGATTCAGGTCCGCGACCAACCCCGAACACGCCGCACAGGACTTCAAGTGCGATTCCTGCTCCGCGCTCCTGTCACTGTCAATCAGTTCCGGCAAAAACTTCTGAAACTCTGCGCAATTCATACGTCATCTCTCCCCAGTATCGCCTGCTCTCGCTCATCACGGCTTTGTGGCCTTTTCGGCTCTGCTCGTTTTGAGCGCTTCGCGCAGCTTCATGCGCGCCTTGTGCAACTGTGACTTGCTGTTTCCGATGGAACATCCCACCATGGTTGCAATTTCGTTGTGCTCGAATCCCTCAACATCGTGCAATACAAAAATCCTTCGATATCCCGGCGGTAGCGCATCCACCGCCCTTTGCAGCCTCAGCCGATCAATCGAGCCCGACAGAACCGGGTCTGGTGCTCCCAGTTCCTTTTTCGGCGCCTCGTCCTCGCTTTCCAGGGTCTCTTCCAGCGGGACCACGGGAAGGCTCTTCTTGCGTAGCTGCATCAAGACGACGTTCACCGCCATCCGGTGCAGCCAGGTAGAAAAAGCTGACTCACCTCGAAAGGTTGCAATCTTGCGAAATAACTGCAGAAAAGCTTCCTGAGTCAGATCCTCAGCTTCCGCCGTGTTGGCCGTCATGCGGAGGCAAAGCGAATAGACGCGCCGCTTGTGGAGGCCGAACAGAAACTCGAAGGCTTCTGCATCTCCCTGCTTCGCCCGCTCTATCGCTTCGGCTTCGGAAAGCTTGTCGCCCTGTAGTTTTCTCGCGTCCGTCAAGTCGCCTTTTCCGGCCGCACTAATTCAGATGCGGCGTAACTATCTTTTCGTTGTACTGCTTGCAGGGTTCGCGGGCGGTCTGAATCCGGGCGCTGCTTCTGTGTGCCGTTCCTGCCTCCCGATGACTTTTGTAACCAATAGCAGCCTATCGAGGAGGGGCAAATCTCGTCAAATATGGTTCTTTGTAGCTGTTTTTTGTAACTATGGTTCTTTGTAGCCGCGACCCTGCCACAAGCCGATTGAGTTGCCCGCTCGATGAAGCACCAAACCCAAGAACATAACAGATGCAGACGGGATTAGCGTCCTCATATCGATGCTGTTCACGGCCGCTCGGGCTCAAACCGAGGCCACTCCAACCCATCCTGGAGTGAACGCATCCTAAGGGGCTGAAAATATCGGCTTAGGGACTGAAATCCGCTCCTGTCCATCCTTCCGAGGTTTGCCGAACAAATCAGGAGACTTATCCCATGAAACGTATGGCTCTACTATCTGTGATTGCTGCAGTATTGGCTGCGCCGGCGTCGCTTCTTGCGCAAAGCGAAAACCACGTCGAGGTCGGTGGCTTTGCACAATACTACCGGTTTGACCAGGGCGGCAGCAGTACGATCAACTTTGTTGGTGTGGGCGGCCGGGCTGGCTTCTACGTAAATCCGTGGGCCAGCATCGAAGCCGAGCTATCCTACGACTTTGAACGCAATCAGACTAACTTCTTTAACAGTGGCTTGACCACTAACTTTGCCACCACGCGGGTGCGTCCGCTGCATGGCCTTTTCGGACCTAAGTTCAACTTCGGCACCGGAAATGCGAACCTTTTTGCCACCGGTAAAGTAGGCTTTGTAAGCTTCGCCAGCAGCGATCAAACTCTGGCCCAGAGCTTCGGCAACGTCGATGCCGGAAATACCCGCTTCGCCGTCTATCCGGGCGTCGGTGCGGAAGGCTTCTGGGGGCACATCGGTTTGCGAGCCGAGGTCGGTGACGAGATCTACTTCTCGGGCGGCCCCAAGAACAATCTGAAGATTTCTCTTGGCCCGCAATTCCGCTTCTAGGCGGGTTAACTCGTCGCAACGTGAACGGCAGCCCTGATATCGGCTGCCGTTTTGTTTTGAGCGACCGGTTCGCCGATTTCTGACAACTGAGGACTGACAACTGACAACTGATTTTTCTTGTTCAACTGTGGTACTATCCGCCGCAAACGGCTTGCCTTCTGTCCGTTGTGCTCATGCCCAAGCGGTTTTCGTTCTCGGTGGTACTTGTCTTGATTTGCGTCGTGCTCATATTTGTCCCGAGCGCACGCTCGCAATCCACGAATCAGCCCTACCCGCCACCGCGTCCCGAATCTGGCGAGATGCGATTCGCCGGGATGGTCCCGATTGACGCAGAATCCAGGTTACGCCAGACAAAGCCTCTGCGGGTGGACGTTGACCTGGTGCTGGTCCCGGTAACGGTGACCGATCCGATGAATCGCCCAGTGCTCGAATTGCAAAAGCAGGATTTCAAGGTATACGAGGATAACGAGCTCCAACAAATCCAGTATTTTTCCGCCGAAGAGGCCCCCATCTCGGTGGGACTGCTGCTCGACATGAGCAAGAGCATGGCCAACAAGTTTGTGACCGAGCGCGCCGCGGCAGAGGAGTTTTTCAAGAACGCCAACCCGCAGGACGACTACTTTGTCATCACTTTTGCCGACACGCCAAAGCTTCTGACCAGCTCGATTCAATCGATCGAGGACATGCAGCAGATTCTTGCCGCTGACACTCCCGACGGGCACACTGCCCTGCTCGACGCAATTTATATGGCCATCGCCAAGATGCGGAACGCCCGCTATCAGCGCCGCGCGCTGCTGATTATTTCCGACGGCGGCGACAATCACAGCCGCTACGGACTTAAAGAGATACGAAGGCTGGTCGAGGAGGCGAATGTCGAGGTCTACGCGGTGGGTATGTTCGACAGTGCGTTGTTCCGCTCATTCGAGGAATTCATGGGGAAGCGCTGGCTGGGGGAAATCACCGATGTTGCCGGGGGCGAAACCGTGGCGGCCGCCGGCCTGCAAAAAGTGCCGGAAATTGCCGCCACGATCAGCCGCCTGATGCGCACTCAGTATGTCCTGGGATACCGGCCGCAGAGTAAAGATCGTGACGGCAAATGGCGGAAGATCAAAGTGGATGTAACCCCGTCCCCAGGATCCCCCCGGCCTCAGGCCCACTACAAAAAAGGCTACGTGGGGGCAGCCAGGTAGGCTCCGCACGTTGTTCGCGCTCCCGACTTTGGGGGGCCTTCCCACTCCGCGAATCTAGCCCAAAAACCGGCATTACAAGCGTAGATACGAGGGCTCATCCGTGGTAAAGTGTTGCACTTTGTGGTCTTAGCAGACCTGCTCCCAGAAGCTGATTCCGAAAGGAGTCGTCTATGTCGTCCATCTACGATCTCGTGAAGGATCGCCGGGTCTACTCGATCGAGGCCGACAGCACGGTGCTCGAAGCCGCGCGTTTTATGATGGAACACCGCATCGGCGCTCTACCTGTTCTGCGCAACGGGGAGCTGGCGGGCATTTTTTCTGAACGCGATATTATGAACCGGGTGGTCGCGGTTGGGCGTATGCCCGGAACCACCAAAGTTTCGGAGGTCATGACTGCCAACCCCAAGGCGGTCAATGTGGAAGAAACCATAGAAAACTGTCTGTACCTGATGCGGGAATTTGGCTTCCGCCACTTGCCCATCGTGGACGGCAAGGAGCTCAAGGGGTTGGTCTCTTCGCGCGACATTCTGCTGCGCTACATTTCACAAAAAGAAGCCGAGCAGCGCCGCATGGTGGTGTGAGGAATTTTTTAATTGAGTAATTGAGCAATTTAGTAATTGGGTAATTTTAGCGGCGCCGATCTCCAATTACTCAATTACCAGATTACGCAATTACTAAATCACTCGATACTCGGTCCCTCAATCAGCCCATGACCCATTCAGCCGGAGCCCCGAAGCGTAGCGTTTTTTTTCTCCTCACTGTTTTTTGGATATGCGTACCCCTCGCATCCGGCCAGGCACATCCCGCGGAGAAGAATTCCGCGCCCAAGCCCGGCCTAACCCCGATCCTCAGTTACATTTCGTCCGGTTGGGACACGCTGACGCGTTCGATGACCGACTGCCAGACAGTGGTGGATCCCAAGCTGACCGAAGCCTCGGTCCTCTATCTGCCGGCGGATTTTCCATCGCCCACATCCGTGCAGGAACTCCAGAAACGTTGCAAAGTCCAGGTGCAGGCGCTTCCGGCGGTCATCACTGCGCCGGGACAGATCGATCCTTCCCGGATAGGTCCCGGCTTGCTGTATCTCGAGAATAAGTATGTCGTTCCCGGCGGCAGGTTCAATGAAATGTATGGCTGGGACAGCTATTTCATCATTCTCGGACTGGTGCGAGCGGGGCGCATCGATCTCGCCCGGGGCATGGTGGAGAACTTCTTTTTCGAGATAGCGCACTACGGCACCATTCTGAATGCGAATCGTGCTTACTACCTTACCCGCTCTCAGCCTCCATTTCTCACTTCCATGATCATGGCCGTGTATGAAGCCGACAAGGCCGCAGGCCACGAAAACCGTGGCTGGCTGGAAAAGGCATACGGCTACGCCAGCAAGGACTACGAAACCTGGAACCGCGAGCCCCACATCGCAGGCACGACCGGCCTCTCGCGCTATTACGATTTCGGAAACGGCCCTGCGCCCGAGAGCCTGAAAGACGAAGCGGGCGTTCACCGTAAGGTGGCCAACTACTTTCTGCAGCATCCCCAGGCTGGACGCGACTATCTGATGGAGGACAGTACCGATTCCGCCGTGGGCTTTCACTTTTCTGTGCAACTTTGCGATGCGGCCAAAACCATGGCCAAGGCCGAGTGCGAGCCCGCGAAAGAAATTGCGCTGAGCCCCGACTACTACAAGGGCGATCGGTCGATGCGTGAATCCGGGTTCGATATTTCCTTTCGCTTTGGACCCTACGGAGCGGCTACTCATCACTACGCACCAATCTGCCTGAACAGTCTGCTCTACAAGACTGAAAAAGATCTGCAGGAGATGAGCCAGATTCTCGGCCGGAACGATGAGGCGCAAAGATGGCAGCAGCGCGCGGAGGAAAGGAAAGACCGCATCCAGAAATACCTGTGGGACCCGGCGCGAAGAATGTTCTTCGACTACAACTTCTACACCGGCGTGCGTTCCTCGTACGAATACGTCACGACCTTTTATCCCCTATGGGCGGGGCTGGCGACGAAGGAACAGGCTCAGAATCTGGCCCACAACCTGGGCATATTCGAGCAGCCCGGCGGCCTGGTAATGAGCACCACCGAGGCCGGGGTGCAGTGGGACTATCCCTATGGATGGGCTCCGACCCAGATCATCGCTATCGAGGGCCTGCGCCGGTATGGCTTCAACGACGATGCCAATCGCATCTCCTACAACTTTCTGGCGACGATCGCGGAAAACTTTCGCCGGGACGGCACGATTCGCGAAAAATACGATGTCGTGACCCGTTCCTCGGAGTCCAATGTCCGGGCGGGATATCAGCAGAACGTAATCGGCTTCGGCTGGACCAATGCCGCGTTTCTGGTGTTCCTCCACGAACTGCCGCAGGACTGGGTCGACCGTTTGGCCAAAGAGCAGACAGCTGCAGCACCGGCCATGGCACATTGATTCGGCGCGCGGCGAGGGTTATTCGTGACTCCAACATCTGGGCACGGCTTCATTGTTGCGCAAGACGCTTCAAAGAAAGTCGGGAAGGACACGGCTTCAGCCGTGCAAAAATGCTAGAAAAGTTGGGGAGGGCACGGCTTTAGCCTGCCGCAAAGACGCG
Organism: Terriglobia bacterium; assembly: GCA_963801545.1. Classification (GTDB taxonomy): domain Bacteria; phylum Acidobacteriota; class Terriglobia; order Terriglobales; family Acidobacteriaceae; genus JAIQFF01. The sequence goes on from CAWDFF010000004.1 coordinate 236,527, forward strand.
CGCTGGTTCGCCCGCTATTTCAGTCCGACGTGGCACGACTGAAGTCCTGCCCTCCCGAAAGCTCGCCATTCCGGGAGGCCGCTGCGAAATTCGCTCCTGCTGCGGTTTACGGCCCGGCACTCCCGCTCTCCTGCAACTGCTGCGCCAGCTTCAACTCCCGCTCCGCGTCTTCATTCCTTCCCAGGTCGCGATAGGCTTGCCCCAGGAGATGATGGGTCACAGAATTATTCGGGTCCATGCTCGAAGCGTGTTGCAGAGCCCGGATCGCGAGCTGGGTCTCTCCTTTTTTCTGCAACACTTTTCCCATCAGGATGTAGGGCCCGGTCGACGTTGCGTCCAGCCAGATGGAGCGCTGCAGCAATCGTTCCGCATCATCGAACTTCTGAATCCGGGAGTAGGCATCGGCCAGCTTGTAGTAAGTAGGCGCGTGTCCCGGGTTAAGCGCCAGTTCCTGCTGGAAATCATTGATCGCCTCTGGAATCCTGGACTTGTATAAATGCAACTCTCCCAGAAAGAAGTGAGCCAGCGGAAGCCTGGGGTCGATCGCGATCGCTTTCTGGGCGTATTCCTCTGCGATCGGATCAAATTCCTGCCGCAGAAGCATGCGCGCCGTGAACAAATAACTGGCGGCCGAGTCCGGCGGGACTTCGAACATGCGGGCAAATGCCTTCCGTGCCTTGGGATAGTCTTTCGTCTGGATGTAGCACAGGCCCAAAATATAGGAAGCATCCACGTTGGCACTCGGATACCAGGCCTGAACCCTTTCGAGCAGCGGAATTGCCTCTCCAGGCCTTCCCGAGAGGTAGTAGGAGAGCCCCTCCAACTGCACCGCCTCTTCATTCTGCGGATCCTCCGCCAGGGCCTGCTTGAACGCGTCAATCGCTTTGACGTAGTCGCCTTTCTGGTAATAGGCCGTTCCCAGCTCCTTGGACAAGCCCTTCAACCCTGGCTGCTTCGCCGCCAAATCCGAAAGTTGCGCCAGAGCCTCGTCATAGCGGCCTTGTCGCAGCAACTGCCGTGGCTGAGTAAAGTCCGGATTGGCCGCGTTGCGCGGTGCTCTGGTCGTATCGGGCGGGGAAGCAGGTGGAGACTGCGCCCATCCCGAAACCACTCCCGAACCCCAGGCCGCCCCCATCAGGGCAAGAATCCATGCCATCCGGTTCATCGGAGAAGTCCTCGAAAATCTGTCTCGCCAAAATTAGAGCACAAATAATCGGGTGGACAGGTTTGCCGCATCAAGGGTTCACCGGAACCTCGGCGACGCCGATATATTTGTCGGCTGCACCGTAATAGAACAGATAGCGATTCCCCTGTCTCACCATGCCTTCCACAAAGACTACGTTCGGAACCTGGCCAACCTTCTCCCAATCCTTCTCCGGAAAGAAGACGGGCTGATCGGACCGCCGGAGAAGCTTCCGCGGATCGCTGCGGTCGAATACGGCGACTGCGGTGCGGTAGACCAGTTTGTCGTCGGCGGCGTTGTACACCAGTACGATGCCATCCTTGGTCACGATCGGCGGGGGACCCGGTTCCACCACGCGGGAATCGAACTGACCGGGCCGGCCCGGCAGCACGGGCACGTCGGTCGCCTCGGTCCAGTGGATAAGATCGGTAGAGGACGCCAGGCCCATCTGATCTATGTTGTCGGGGGTGGTGCCAAGGAAATACATCCAGTACTTGCCGTTGATCTTTTCCGGCACGATAGCCCCGGATTTCGTCCAGCGCACGTTCCAGTGTCCCTTGTAGGCCGGCAGAATCACGCCCTGGCGTTGCCAGTGGACCAGGTCCTTGGAAGTGGCCAGGCAAAGCTGGGCGTCTTTTTTGTTGTAGCCGGTATAGGTGAGGTAGAAGGTGTCCCCGAATCTCACCAGTCGCGGGTCTTCGACGCCGCCGTCCTTTTCATATTCAGCTTCGGGAGAAAGAACGGGTTGGGCGCGACGGTTGAAGTGAACGCCGTCCGTGCTCTCGGCGTATCCGAGACGGGAGGTGCCGTTCTTATCTTGAGCGCGGTAGAGCATGACGAACTTGCCGTGATAACGGACAACGGCGGGATTGAAGGTTCCGGCTGCCTCCCAGCTATCGCCTTGCGGGGAGATGATGGGATCGCTCGCCACTCGATGCCAGACGGCAAAAGGCATCCCTGCAGCGAGGGAGAAGATCGCAAGCTGAAAGATCAGGGAAACTTTGTAGAGAGTCACGCGCATGCAGCATCCATTGGAGCAGAAAAAAGGAGGGAATCATACAGATTCCCTCCCAAAAGAACGATCCTGCCCCTAGATATCCCTAGAAGTCGAAGCGGATGGCGAACTGCAACTGCCGCATCGTCGTGCCGCCTTCCAGGGCGGTGATCTTCCCGTTGTTTCCACCCTGGCAATCAATGCAGTTGTTAGCTCCATTGTTTGCGCTGAAAGCATAGACGGGGTGATTGAAAACGTTGAAAGCGTCCACGCGGAACTGCGCGCTGACTCTTTCCGTGACGTGGAACTTCTTTACCGCAGACATGTCAGAGTAGAAGCCCGCCGGACCATGGTAGGTGTTCCGGCCAAGGTTTCCCAGGTTTCCGGTACCCGGATCGGCGAAGACTCCGGAGTTAGTGACGATGTCAGGAACCGGGGTGAAGTAGGTAATGGTATGGGCGACCTTGTCGAGCGAACCCACCCCCGTGCCGAGTGTGCCTTTGCCCTTGTTCGGGCGGCAGACGCCTACGTCTTCTTCCGCACCGCACTCGGCGAAGCTTGGAGTCCAGGGCAGACCGCTGCTCCAGTTGGTGGTATTGCTTATTTGCCATCCGCCCACTGCATAGTCCATGGCTCGGCTCGCGTTACCCATGTATTTCTTGCCTCTTCCGAAGGGCAACTCGTACACCGTGTTGAACACGAACACATGGTTCCGATTGAAGTCAACCGGCCCATAGGCGATTGGGTGGCTGATCGCATAGTAGTTGCTGTCGTAGCCGTCGGCGTGCGCGAAGGTGTAGTGACTGACGAACTGCAGACCACTCGTAAAGCGCTTCTCTACCTTGGCTTCGAACGCCTTGTACGAACTTGACGCGTCGTTGCCATAAAAATTCCCCAAATCGAACGGGATATTGGGGAAGAGAGGGCGACGCTGGTTCTGGCTTATCGCCGGGTTGCCGAAACCCACAATGGAAACCGGGTTCACGTCGTAGTTTGGCCCGTCACCCGCGAAACCATGCGTTCCCTTGCTGCCCACGAAGGCGACTTCCGCTGTAATGGTGCTGGTCAGTTGATGTTGCACCGTAGCGTTCCAGGAATCTACCAACGGCAGGGTTTGCCTGGTGGGACGGATGTGTACGCCGGAGACTTGACCGCCGAGCGCACTGAAGGGGATTACGCCGTCGGAAGGCACTGCCGGGAAAGTTGCTGCTACCGGTCCGCTATCCAGAAGGAACACAGGAACCTTGCTTCCGGAAGCGGCGGGATTGAAATTGGTTGCGTCAACATTCTGCTTCAAGAGGACCGGCAGGTTCTGGGTTACGGTGTGCCCGAAGTTTGAGCCGAACACGCCAATATCATAGCTTCGCCCGTACCCCATACGTACTACCGTCTTGGGAGTCAACTGGTACGCGATCCCGATACGAGGAGCGAACGCGTGATAGTCGTTACCAACGTCGCCGTTCAAGCCGATCCCGCCGATCCCGGCCACGCGGATGGCACCGGTATGGTTCAGGTCGATGATGTTGGCAAATCCCCCGTTCCCCTTAGCATTGACTGTCTCGGGGAAGTAGATTTCCCAGCGCAGGCCGAGGTTGAGGGTGAGCTTGGGAGTAACCCGCCAGGTGTCCTGGCCGTAAAAGAACCAGCGCTTCTGCCGCTCAGCCGCGTTGTTCGCCGAAGCGATGTCCGGATTGTTGACATAGCGAGCGAAGGACGTGACTTGGCCGAGCAGGAACGAGGCGAAGTCCAGACCGCCAGTCCCGCCGTTCGAGGTTGCTTCAGGACTGAAGTTGTACTCACCCGTCCGGTTGTTGTCGCTGGGGATGCGCAAGTTCATGGCGTAGCGGATGTCGGCGCCAAACTTGAATTGATGATTGCCCCGCAGCTTGGTCCAGTTATTAACGAACTGGAACTGCTGCTCGCTTTCGGTGAGCGGGCAATTGCAGCGTGCCACGCCCAACCCATCTCCGAAACTCGAAATGACGCAGCCTTGGCCGCCGTTGTTGGTAGTGCAGCCTTGACCGCTGATCGGATCCGAGCCGAGAAGGAATGCGCCCAAACCTGCTGTCTTAGGATCGCTTGTATTCGCGTTCGGAATTCCGAAGTCCGACATCGGAGTGCCGGTATCAGGCTTCTGGGTCTGCGGGTTGTACTTGAAATAGCCAAAGCGGAAGTCGGTCAGGAGCGAGCTGCTGAGCGTTTTGGTAAAGCCGCTCGCCAGGCTGTAGTTGTGTGTGATCGAGCTGCCAGCCAAGCCCAGCAGGCCATTGCCAGGGCCTCCCACGGCACCCAGCAGTCCCTTACCCGACAAGCTGAAGTAGTCGAGGCTGAAGCGCCCGAAGACGTTCAAGGTTGAACTTGCCGCGTAGTCAATGCGGGTGTCAAAGCTGTCCTGTTTAAATGGGCCCGAACCCGAGCCAATGAAATTGTTGAGGACAGTGCCGGTCTGGGGAGCGGGGAAGGCAGCCAGGATGGCCCTGGCGGCCGGCGAGATTCTGCTGTTCGGAATCAGGTTTCCCGCGAACGGAGTGCGGCCGGCCCCGGTGTTGGGGTCGCCGGTGCTGGGATCGTAAACTTGGCCACCGCCGGCTACGCCTGCTGCGAGGTATTCGCTGAGATCACAGTTCCCGGTGGTCTGTGTGCAAGTACTGCGAACTGTATTGGTCGGAATCGTGAATGTGCCGCTCACGCCGTTGGTTTGCCGCGTGCCCTGATAGTCGCCAAAGAAGAACAACTTGTCCTTGATGATGGCGCCACCGATGGTGCCACCAAACTGCTGCCAGCGAGATGGCGGAATAAAGCGCCCAGTAATTGGGTCCTTCTGGTATTGGGTGAACGGATCGCGCGCCTGTTGCGCATCCGAACGGCGGAACCAGAATCCGCTGCCGTGAAGTTCATTCGTGCCCGACTTGGTCTGCGCGGTCACGACACTGGCCACTGCTTTTCCGAATTCAGCATCGTAGTTCTGCAATGCGACTTTGGCTTCGGTGACTGCGTCGAGATTGGGATTCACGACGATAATTCCAAGGATTGGGTCCTGGTTGTCGGTTCCATCCAATTCAAACGCGGTGCCGCTGAAATGCTGTCCCTGGGTAAAGATTTGCAGGCTGCCTTGTGGGTTCTCGGTGGCGGCGTGACTCCAGCCCACCATCTTTTGCGAACCCGGCGCCATCAACTGCAAGTTGGTAAAGTTCCGATTCAGGATCGGAACATCCTGGACGTACTTGTCGTTGAAGGTGGTAGCGACGTCGGCGCGGTCAGTCTTCAACTGAGGAGCTTCGCCGGTCACTTCCACCGTTTCGGTCGATCCGCCAACCTGGAACTGGCCGTCCACACGTGCGCCCGCGTCGGCGGAGACACTGATGTTCTTCAGTTCGAATGCCTTGAATCCGGAACCCTCTGCCCTGACGTTGTACAAATCCGGGATCAGGTGGGTGACGCTGTAGTTGCCGTCAGAGTTGGTCGTCGCTTCGTTGACCGTGCCTTTGGTCGCCGATGTGACCGTCACTTTTGCGCCCGGGACCGCCGCGCCTGAAGGATCGGTGATTGTCCCAAAGATACTTCCGTACACCGCTTGCCCGGCGGCCTGAGGCGCCGACAGAACGCACGCCAAAGCGAATACGAGCGCCGCGCACAGAACGACAAGGTTCTTCGTTATCTTCATTTCCAGCCTCCCCAGCATAATTCGTTTCTTTGTTAACTTGGTTACCCGCAAAAACCCGAATGACCCTCGAAACTCAAACCAGCCATGTTTGAACGAGTACATGTGCGAGAAGAAGTTTTGGCGGCCGATTTTTACCCCTAGCAGAAGGAGAACCGGTCCGTTAGTACAAAACTACTAGCGTGTATGCCAGCCAGCAGGTGACCTTCCCAACCCATTTTCTCCGTAGAGTGTTGATACTGTTATAAAAACTCCGCAATCTCCTCCTCCGCGATATGACTTTTGGTAGCGGGCCGCTAAATCCGTATGAAAAAACACAAGACGCAAAGTGCCTGAAGGCCGCAAATTTTCCCCCGTCGGGCCGATTCTCGGCCGCCGAATTAACTCAGAATTATCGTCGCGGAACATATGTGTTGGCCAAGCTAAGCGTTCTCGAATCTTATGAATACGGCAAGGCGACTGTGACCGAAACATGAGACTTCCAGCCTGACTTCAAGCGCAAAAGCACCTAAAAAGTTGCTCCAGCAGCCGTCACGGAGCACGGCCACCGTCTGCACCCCGCGGGTGAGAAATCTATTCAGTTGCGATTGAATGCGAAGGTTTCAGAGCGTCTGATACGGTTACATGCAAGTAAAGGTCGTGCTTGCAGTCTGATGTGAGAGCTTGTTACCCTACCGTTAAATGCATGTTACACGCGTACAGAGCGTCGAAAGAGAGCAATGCCTGGGGCAAATCGAGAAACTGGTAGCCAGTCCGGTGCTTCATGGCTCGGAATCTCTCTGCAAATTGCTTCGATATCTGGCCGAACACGCACTGGATCACCCGGGATCGTCGCTCAAGGAATACCAGATTGCAACCGAGGTCTTCGGTCGCCCGCTGGATTTCGATCCGCAGCATGATTCCACCATTCGTGTTCAAGCCGGACGCCTTCGCCTGAAGCTGGCGGAGTACTACAGCTCCGAGGGGGCCGAGGATGACCTCATCGTTGAGGTACCGAAGGGCACCTACGTTGTCTCATTTCATCATCGCTCGTCGACGCCCACCAAAACGCAGTTTCCGAGGCTGCAAGAACTTGAGGGAAAGGACGCGATTCGGGGCCCGGCCTCGCGAACGTGGCCGCTCGCAGTGCTTGCGCTGTCTGGTCTATTGGTCGCCGCAGTCGCGGTCATTGCTTTTCTGCTTGTGACTCGCAGTGCTCGCCGCGCTGAGCCAGCGACAGTATCTGAAGCAGCCCCGGCGGCCTTCGCCACATTCTGGAAAGGATTTGTGGTCGGACCGGAAGAGCCGTGGGTCATCTTCAGCAATGGGGCCTTCGTGGGGCGTCCGGAGACCGGGATGCGTTACTTCGACGCTGGCCGCGATTCCCGCGACGCGATCCTCGATCACTACACCGGCGTAGGCGAAGTGCTTGGGGTGCATGCTCTGGACCGCACTTTCGATCTCCTGCACCGGAAGATTCGCGTGAAGCGCGGAAGCCTGCTGTCGCTCGACGACGTGAAGAACAACGACATGATCTTCGTGGGTTCACCTGCCGAGAACCTGACTCTACGGGAAATCCCCAACTCGCAGGACTTCATTTTTCGTCCACTCGATTCCGGCCCGCGGAAGGGTGACCTGGCGATTGTGAATGTCCATCCTCGATCCGGAGAGGCGGACTACTGGATCGGAACTCCGTCCAAATCCAAGCTGGTGGAGGATTATTCCGTGATAGCGCTGGTACGCGGGCTGAACCCGGAGAGGTCAGTATTAATTCTCGCCGGAACCACCACCATCGGCACCCAGGCGGCGGTCGAATATGTGTGTCAGCAAAACTCGCTGGAAGAGCTGGTGCCGCGGCTCCAGCTTTCGGAAACGGGAGAGCCGAAACCGTTCGAGGTTGTGCTGCGGGTGAAGGTGACGCGCGGTGTTCCAGTGGAGTCGGACATCGTGGCATTGCGCGGTGGAAAGCCCTGATCGAAAATTGAGTCTATGGAGGGACGCGCGTCCCGCCCGTCCAGGCTGAGCAAAGACCCGGCAGAGTTTTGTGTGGCGCGGGCGCCCTCGCCCGCGTGCTCTTCACGGTGGAGCGCAATGTCCGGCCTCATCATCCGAGGGCGAGACGCCCTCGGGACAGCCGGCGAGACGCCGGCGCTACGAAACCGTTACTCAGGGGTTTTGCTGCTTCAACTGCGGATCCAACTCCGCGGCTCGCTGAAATTCCTGTTGCGCCTCCGCCATTTGACCCTGCTGCCGCAACGCCTCAGCCAGTTGGAAATGAGCCGGCGCATAGTCCGGTGCCAGATTGATCGCAGCCCGAAACTGCGAGACTGCACCTTCAAGGTCTCCCACCCGCAGCAGCCGTTTCCCCGAGTTCGTATCAAAGGTCGCTGCCTGGAGACTGGTTTTGTCCTTGCTGATCTGCGCACCCAGCAGGCGCTCGCTGGCGGCTCCATCGGTGTCGCCCAACTGCCGCAAGATGGCCGCAAGCGTGGTATGAGCTCCGGCGAAGTCGGGCTGCAGCCGGATCGCTTCTCGCAGCGATGCGGCGGCTTCCTGCAACTTGCCTTGCTGCTTCAGCACGGTACCCAGAGTGTAGTGCGCTTCGGCGTAGTTGGGTTGGGCCTGGATGGCCGCGCGCAGTTCGCTTGCCGCCTTATCGAACTCGCCTTGCTGCCACAACGTGACGCCGAGCGTGTAGTGAATGTCGGCCTGGCTGGGATCCAGTTCCGCGGCTTTGCGGAATTCCGCCACTGCATCGGGAAGCTGGTCCTTCAACTTCAACGCCAGTCCCAGATCGTAGTGCAGCGTCGCATCTTGCGGCGCGGTTTTGAGCGCGGTCTGAAACTGGGTAATCGCGGCATCGAAATCCGACTTCTGCAAATAAGCGGTTCCCAGGTTGGTGCGGTATCCAGGGTCGTCGGGGCGAAGGCGAAGTGCAGACTCGAACGCTGGAATTGCGCCGGTCGCGTCTCCCGTCTGCAGCAGGGCCAGTCCCAGATTGTTCTGCGCATCCGGATCGTCGGGATGCAGCGCTACGACACGGCGAAATGCCTCGACTGCCGCGTCAGCTTCACCCGCCCGCTGCAGCATCAGGCCAAGCTGGGTCTGGGCTTCGGCGAAATCTGGTTGCAGCTTTACCGCAGATTGAAGTTCCGCGATGGCGGGAGCACGCTGTCCTGAATCCTCCAGCACGCGGCCAAGATAGTAGTGAGCTTGCGGACTCTGAGGCGCAGCTTTAACTGCGCTTTGTAGCAAGCTCAGAGCTTCTTCTGCCCGCTTCTGCTGCCAACGTACTACCCCGAGATGCAGGCCCGCCGGTGCAAACCCCGGGTCCAGGCGCAAGGCTTCTGAGAACTGAGTTGCGGCCTCATCAGGCTGCGAGTTCTGCATCAGCACGGACCCCAGTTCGTCCCGCAGGTCGGCCCTTTCTGGCTGCAGCGCCACCGCCTTTTTCATTTCCGCGATTGCGGTACTCAGGTCGGCGCGAAAGCTGGCGACTCGTCCCAAGGTCCGGTGTGCCTCTGAGTCTCCCGGAGCGAGTCGCAGCGCCTCGCGCGCCTCGGACTCGGCTTCCGCCAGGTTTCCATTTCGGGCCAGGGCATTCGCCAGATTGATGTGGGCTTGCGGGAAATTCGGCTTCAGACGGAGAGCGATTTGAAGCTGGGAAATAGCGTCTGCAGTTTGACCTTGCGAGAACAATACCCAGCCCAAAGAATTATGTCCTTCGGGATTTCCGGGGGCGAGCTTGACCACCTGCTGGAAAAAAGTGCGAGCGTTGGCGAGGTCACCACGCTTCACGGCGGCCAGTCCCTGGCGATAGAGAGAATCGATCTGCGGACGGCTTTTTGTCTGCTGCGCGAAGGCAGCAAAAGTTAATGCGACAAGGCACGCCGCCAGCACTAACACCAGCATGATGAACCGGCGCCCCCGCGTCAGCGGTGGTGCGTCATTCTGAGCCTTCGCAAATTCGCGCACAACCTAAAAATACCATTACGGTTCTTCGAGCGGGGTCGTGCAGCCCGATTTTATCGGCGTTCTTTCTTCTTTGTGGTTTCCTCTGCGACCTCTGCGGTTAAAGAGCTTGACCTTTAAGACCGCAAGAGTCCGCAAAGCAGGCACCCGGCTTGACCCTCCCATGTCCGCGCCCTAGTATTCAGGCTGGGCCATGAATCCAGTCTTTTCGCTTCGATCTCGCGCGCTTGCTGTTGAGCGACTGGCCCACGTCGCGTTATTTCTCGCTGTGTTCGTCGCCACGGCCGTGGCCGCGCAAGCCCCTCCCATCGCCTACTTCACCGACAATGCCGAAAAAGCCGGCCTGACCATGACCACAGTCTTTGGCGGGAAGGACACCAAGAAGTACATCATCGAAACTACCGGCACCGGGGTTGCGATTTTCGACTATGACAACGATGGCTGGCCGGACATTTTCCTGGTGAACGGCACCACGCTGGAAGGTTTTCCCGCCGGACAAGCGCCCACGAGTCATCTGTATCGCAACAATCACGACGGAACGTTTACCGACGTCACCGCAAAGGCCGGACTGACCGCGACCGGCTGGGGCCAGGGCGCTTGCGTGGGCGACTACGACAACGACGGCTGGGAGGATTTGTACGTCACCTACTACGGCAAGAACCGCCTCTATCACAACCAGAGTGGGGTGTTCAGCGAGGTAGCGGAACCCTCCGGGGTCGCGGGAACTGGAAAAGCCTGGGGAACCGGATGCGCATTCGTCGACTACGATCGCGACGGTCTGCTCGACTTGATGGTCGCGAACTACGTGGATTTTGATGTTTCCAACGCGCCCGCTCCGGGGGAGAGAGCCTCGTGCGTTTGGAAAGGCGTTCCCGTGATGTGCGGCCCGCGCGGCTTGCCCGGCGCCAAAAATATTCTTTACCACAACCTGGGCGGCGGCAAGTTCGAGGACGTTACTTCCAAAGCGAAAATCGATCAGACCACCGGCCACTACGCGTTCAGTGTCTCGACCCTGGACTTCGATGACGACGGCTGGCCCGACATTTTTGTGGCCTGCGACAGCACTCCCAGCATTCTTTACCACAACAATCGTGACGGAACTTTCACGGACGTGGCGGTGGTGGCCGGCGCTGCCTTCAACGAGGACGGGCGCGAGCAGGCGGGCATGGGATCGACAATCGGCGATTTCGATGGCGACGGCCGTCTGGATATTTTCAAAACCAATTTTTCCGACGATACGTCGACCCTCTATCGCAACAATGGCAACGGCACATTCGACGACGTCACCTACGCGGCCGGCCTTGGTCTTTACACCCGCTATCTCGGCTGGGGAACCATGTTCCTCGACTTCGACAACGACGGCTGGCCCGATCTGCTGCTGGTAAATGGCCACGTCTATCCTGAAGTCGATAAGCAAAACCTGGGCAGCAGCTACGAAGAACCGCGCATCCTCTATCACAACAATGGCAACAAGACGTTCAGCGATATCTCCGCCCAGGCCGGACCCGGCATCACTGCTGTACATGCCGGGCGAGGCCTGGCGATCGGCGATCTCTGGAACGACGGCCGAATTTCCGCGGTGATCAGCAACATGAACGCCCGTCCAAGTCTGCTGGTGAATCAGGTGCGCTCACCGAACCATTGGATCGGACTTCGACTTCAGGGCACAAAATCTAACCGGGACGGAATCGGAGCGCGGGTCACGGTGAAAGTAGGAACGCGAATCCTGGTGGACGAGGTTCGCAGCGGCTCCAGCTACGATTCGAACAACGATGTGCGAATTCATATTGGTCTGGGCGACGCGACAAAAATCGATTCGATCCAGGTTCGCTGGCCAAGCGGCCTGGTTGAGCAGGTCGACGGCATCTCCGTCGACGCGATCCACACTTTGAAAGAGGGATCGGGCGCAGCGGTGAAGCCGGTTGAGAAAAATCCCTGATTTTCGGTGGCGGGTTCAAAGGGTGGAGCCGGCCTTCAGGGCTGCATACAGCTTCTGTTGTGACGGGCTTCAGCCCTGAGGTACTTTCAGCGGCTGAAGCCGCATCAAGCCGGTCGTAATTGCAGCACTAAAGCGCTGCTCCACCAAAACTCAAAATCCAAAACTCAAAATCCGTCCATATCGATTATTAGACTGGAACACCCGCATCCACGGTCAAAAACTGGACCGCGCGGACATCAACAGCGGGGCGCGGTGCAGGCGGGCTGCAATCAGTTTTCGGCGCATGCTTTCGGCTTGCTGATCGGTGAACCGAAGGTCGGCTCTCACTGCTCGGTGCAAGTCTTCACCTTGCCAGCGGGCTCGCATAATTCCCGCGGAAGCATGGGAATTCGATCCCAGCAGTAAATGTCCGAGTTCATGCGCCATCACAGTTCCTATGACAACCGCCAGGGGAAAATTCCAACTGTTATGTAATTCTCTTGCGCGCTCGTAAAAGACATCGCTGTAGCAGCCTGTGCCCTCTGCCGAAAGGAAGGCTACTCCGAAAACGTCGCTATTCCCGCGGCTCGAACCACCTGAAATGCGCACTTCGAGATGCGCCGGCCACTCGAAGCGGACGCATTCCGCATCATCGGCCGATGTAGAGGCGGGTGCCCCCACCCGCTCAGCCCGGCGAAGCCCGGCAGTTCTCTCGTGGGACAAACTCGATGACGCCAAACCTGGCGAGCTTTGCTCGCCTGCCCGGACGAGGGCGTCCGGGCCTACGTGTGTCGCGGCGGACGCACAGTCTGCCCACACCAGGTCTATTCCGGCGTGGCCGAAAATCCTTGCGGCTTCCTTCTCGGCCTCTGCCAGTTCCGCGCTTGAGATTCCGGCGTCGTTATAGACAGAAACAACCAGCTGTGGGTTTTCGTCGATGTAGGTTTCGGCCGCGGCCGGGAACGTAATCCACAAAAAAAACGTACCCAATACCAACCATGTCCTGCGCGCTCGAAGCACGGTTCTTGTCCTCCAGCGCGCTGATCTTCGAACTGCACAAGGGGTGCCTCAAGGCTTAACGGGTAACCCACAACTCATATCTGGGTAACGAGTTAAGCGCTTGCGCGTCAAATGCTTAGGGACAGAGATGACGGAACTGAAAAATCCGATTTCTGCTAGACTTCGAGCCTTCAGAAGGGAAGCGGCCGTGGTAATCGGCAATGGCAGCAGGATGATCCAGTTCGGGATCTTCGAGGTCGACCTGCGGGCTGGAGAACTCCGCCGTAACGGCGCCCGGGTGAGACTTCAGGAGCAGCCGTTCCAGGTGCTGGCCACTCTGCTTGAACGCCCGGGCGAGGTAGTCACGCGGGAAGAGTTGCAAAGCCGCTTGTGGCCTGCAGACACCTTTGTCGACTTTGACCACAGCTTGAACGCAGCCGTCCGCAGACTGCGAGACGCGCTGGGCGACACCGCCGAGAACCCGCGTTTCGTGGAAACCGTCGCGCGCCGGGGATACCGGTTTCTCGCGCCGGTTAATGGCGCGTCACACCCGGCCGTCACCGAAATTAAGGCCCCAGCTGCCAAGCCAGGTCGCAAGTGGTGGATCGCCGGAGCAGCGGTGTTGCTGCTGGCCGGGTTGGTTGTCGGATTGTTCGTCGGAAGGCGCGGGTCACCTTCATCATCTCCGACGTCGCCGGTCACAGGGCGGCGTTTGACCGCGAACCCTGATGAGGATCCGGTAAGCAGCGCCGCGCTTTCTCCTGACGGAAAGTATCTGGCTTTTTCCGACGACACTGGATCCTACCTGCGCCAGATCGATACAGGAGAGACACATCCGCTGGCCTTGCCCGAAGGGTTCAAGGCGAAGCCGGTCGCATGGTTTCCCGACGGAACACACATTCTGGCGACTTCTGTCGCAGGACCCGCACAAGAGCCCGGACTATGGCAACTCTCCGCCTTGGGCGGAAGTCCACGCAAACTCGCACTGGCGACTTCTGTCGCAGGACCCGCGCAAGAACCCGGACTATGGCAACTCTCCGCCTTGGGCGGAAGTCCACGCAAACTCGTCGATGATGCGCAGGAAGCGGCCGTCTCCCCCGACGGCTCTCAGATTGTATTTTTCAGAGGAGCTATCAACAGCCAGGAACTCTGGCTGATGGGAGGGGGCGGAGAGCAGCCCCGAAAACTCGCGGGTGAAACCGGCGATCTTTTTCGTTCACCGGTGTGGTCTCAGGACGGGAAGCGCATCGCGTTTCTGCGCGGGGTTTATCACCCGGGAACGTACGGCGTGCAGCCCCAGATTGAAATTCTGGACCTGGCCAGCAACCAAGGCCTGGTGGTCTTAGCCCAGCCACGCCTGGGGCCGGCCCTGGCATGGATCGGAGATCGCCTGATCTATGTGCTGAATGAAACACCTCCCAATCAGAATGATTCCAACATCTGGTCGATGAAAATCGATCTACAAACAGGAAAGCCTGAGGGCGGGTCCACCCGGATCACTTCGAGTCCGGGAGGGATTCAATATCTCAGCAGCGCGGCGAATGGAAAACGGCTGGCCTATGTGAAGGAAGGCTGGCAGCCGGATGTTTACGTCGCCAAAGTGGAAGCCAATGGGACCAGGCTGAGGACGCCACGGCGCCTGACCCTGGACGAAAGGCAGGACCTGCCGTGGTCCTGGACCCCCGACAGCAAGCAGGTGCTGTTCGGCTCGGACCGTGACGGACCATTTCACCTTTTCAGGCAAGCGCCGGATCAAGCCACACCCGAGCTGCTGGTCGGTGGTAGCGAAGAATCGATGCTGCCGCGGCTGACTCCCGATGGAACCCAGATCGTATATCTGCAATACCACCGCGCCTACGACTGGTCGGATGTTGTTCGCATGATGCGAATTCCCGTCGCTGGCGGTCCGCCGCAACTTGTGATGGAAGCGCGCGGCCTGACCAACGAGCAATGCGCGCGCCTCCCTTCTACTCTTTGTCTCTATAGTGTCTCTGAAGAAAAGCGGCTGGTGTTCATGAGTTTCGACCCCCTGCACGGCAAGGGAAAAGAGGTTGCGCACATCGATGACGACTTGCCCTATTCCTTTAATTGGACCCTCTCGCCGGATGGGTTAACCCTGGCCATCGCTAAGGCCAACAAGCTGGACATACGAACCCAGCCCGTGATCCGTCTGCTGACACTGAAAGACGGGAAAGGGAGAAATATCGCGCTGAACGAATGGTCTTCAATTAATTCCCTGGACTGGGCCGCTGACGGCAAGAGCCTGTGGGTGAGCGCTTCGACCAACACCGGCATCAACGCGATGCTCAATGTTGACCTGCGAGGCAGGGCGCGGCCCGTCTTGGAACAGACCAAAATGTACGTGGGCTGGGCGATCCCCTCGCCCGATGGACGATACATCGCGTTATTGCAAGCCAGCGGGAATTCGAACGTGTGGATGGTGGAAAACTTTTAAGAGCAGTCGTTGGCCGTTGGCTTGAATCTAACCCACCTTGCTAAATAAGGCACGACGATTAGGACCAACGTGAGGGAAGGGCACGAATTCACTCATGCCATCAGCTTCCGACTTGGCAGCCGCTTCAGCGGCTGAGGTGTGCTTTGTAAAGCGTACTCATGGCGGAGGCCCTCCACGCACCGATCGCGCACCCGCTTACCGCAGCGGCTGAAGCCGCCGCCCATGGCGCGATCATGTGGCACGACTAAAGTCGTGCCCTCCCCATACGAAGGGCCAATGACCAACGACCAACCACACTACCTCCTCACCATCCCTTCGCCTTCCTTCACGAAAATCACCTGATTCGGCTTGATGTCTTTTAACGTATCCACCTGCCCGCTGGGCCAGCGGACTTCGAGCAATTGCACTTTGTCGGCTTTGCCCAATCCAAAGTGGATCCGCAGATCGTTCTGCGAGAAATAGCTGCCGCCGCTGCGGACTTCGTCGATCTGCTGATGGGGCTTGGTGTCGCCCGCGGCTTGCGTGACACAGCGCAGCCGGGCGCCGATGCCACTGCGGTTCGACTTGGTGCCGATAGTTCGCACCTTAATCCAGTTGTTTCCAGGCTGCAGATCGCAACGCAGAAGCTGCGGAAAGTCATTCACGGTATTGACGACGACATCAACGTCGCCGTCGTTATCGAAGTCCCCAAAAGCGCATCCTCGCGAGGCCGCAGGCACCGAGATCCCCGGGCCCGCTTGCATGGAAACATCCTCAAACCGGCCGTTACGAAGATTGCGGTACAGCAGTTTACGTTGTGGATAGCCGGCCTCGGTTTTCAGTTGCTCGACTTCGGGATAGACATGGCCATTGCAGATCAGGATGTCGGGCCAGCCGTCGTTGTCCATGTCGAAAAAGCCGCAGCCCCAGCCCAGATACTGGGTGTGCGCGCCCAGGCCTGCAGTGAATGTAGTGTCTTCGAAGCTGCCGTCGCCGAGATTGTGATAGAGCGAGGGGGTGTCGCCGGCGAAATTTGTCTTCACGATATCCAGATAGCCGTCCAGATCGTAGTCGCCTGCGGATACGCCCATTCCTGCCTGCGGCTTGCCGTCCGGGCTGAGGGCGCAACCCGCTTCCATGGCGATATCCACGAACTTCCCGTTTTTCTTGTTCTGATAGAGAGCGCTGGCGGTGGAGTCGTTGGCTACGTAAATCTCGGGCCAGCCGTCGTTGTCGAAGTCGGCGGTCAGAACTCCCAGTCCGAAGGTGCCATTGGCCTGCAGGATTCCTGAGGACTCAGAGACATCGGTGAAAGTGCCGTCCCCGTTGTTGTGGTAAAGAATGTTCTTCCCGCCTTTGAGGCCCGGCGGGCCGCAAGCCACCATCACGCTCTTGTAGAGACATGGACCCGACTCCGGAACCGGTGCAGTCGCCAGATCGAGATCGATATAGTTCGCGACAAACAGGTCGAGTTTGCCGTCGCGGTCGTAATCGACGAAAGCGCAGCCCGTATTCCAGCGCTTGCCCGTTCCTGCGACTCCGGCCTTTTCGCTTACATCCGTAAATGTGCCGTCGCCATTGTTGTGGTAGAGGACGTTCTTGCCAAAGTATGTGACGAACAAGTCTTCGTAACCGTCGTTGTCGTAATCGCCGATGCAGACGCCCTGTCCCCAGCCGGAATGAACCAGTCCGGCTTTGGCGGTGACGTCGGTGAAGGTGCCGTCGCGATTATTCTTGAAGAGGTGGGAAACAGGCTCCTGGCCGGAAGGGAAGCCTTCCAGGCGCCAGCCATTCACCAGAAAAATATCCAGCCAGCCGTCGTTGTCATAGTCGTAGAAAGCCACACCGCAGCCCGTCGTTTCGAGCAAATACTTGTTCTTGTGTTCGCCGCCGTAGATAGTTTTTGCATTGAGGCCGGCTTCGCGAGCCACATTGACAAAGCTCAACCCCAGGCTGGCATCAGCCTTGGGGGACGCAACTTGCTCCGGCGGAGAGGGGAACGGGGCCGTGAAACCAGAAACCGGAAACTGAAAACTGGTCCCCGGCCGGCCCAGCGCAAGAACGCCATCCAGAGACAGCGCGGCGGCAGACTTCCCGGCAGCCTGGAGAAACCTGCGGCGCGAAGAGGACAAAAGGGTGGTACCTTCCCGGAGTTGGCTCGTGCTAGAATTCGCCCCTACTTTATTAAGTGCATCGCGACTTTGCAAGTTGCGGCGTGTATTCTGATCCAGTCTCACGCATGGACCGCACAAACCTTCCTTCGCTGCGTCGGCTTCCGCCCTGGTGTTTCCTCAGCATCACTTTATTGACACTGCTCTCCGCATTCGGGCAAGCGGCTGATACTTCACGGACGCTCGAACTCTCGCGGACGGACCGGCCATGGGAATTTCTTTCCGCGGTAGGCACGCGCGCCGGGCTCTTTGGAAATGAAGCCGGTCAGTTTGAGGCGTGGGTCTATCCGCTGAAGATCCTGCGTGACTTTCATCTTCGGTTCCAGGTGGATGGCCGGTTGGTTCCCGCGGAAAGTCTTGCCCGCACCGTGACCACCCGTCCCGAGTCGAGCACGATTCTCTACACCAGCGACACTTTCGCCGTGCGGGAGACTTTCTTCGTGCCGGTCCACGAGCCGGGAGCGATCATCATCATCGAAGTCGAAACCGCGCAGCCACTGGATGTGGAAGTTTTCTTCGAGCGGGATTTTCAGCTGGAGTGGCCAGCCGCGCTGGGCGGGACCTATGGGTTCTGGGATGCGAAAATGAGCGCCTTCTATTTCGGTGAAGAGCAAAAGAAATTTTCCGCATTCGTGGGCTCTCCCACTGCGAGCGAAGTCCGTGAGGAGTACGACACGAACTATTCCAGTTCGAGAGAAGACGGGTTCCACCTGGGAGTTATCAGCAAAGGTAAAGACACAAAGGTGGTGGTCATTGCGGCCTCCACCAACGGCCAGACCGAGGCGGAGGCGACCTACCGTCATCTTGCCGCCGACTATGCCGCGCTAGAAAAAGAGGCCGCTGGGTACTACAGCACGTATCTGGATGGGACAGTGAACGTTGCCTTGCCCGACTCGCAGCTACAACAAGCCTATGACTGGTCCCGAGTCAGCGTGGTCCAGGGGCTGGTCACCAATCCCTTCCTGGGTAGGGGATTCATTGCCGGATACCGCACGTCGGGAGGCAGCCAGCGTCCTGGCTTTGCCTGGTTCTTCGGCCGCGACGCCCTGTGGACCGCGCTGGCCCTCGATGCCGAAGGCGATTTCGCCAACACCCGCACCGCGCTGGATTTCCTGAGCAAGTATCAGCGCGCCGATGGCAAGATTCCGCACGAAATTGCCCAGGGCGCGAACTTCGTTCCGTGGTTCACCGATTACCCTTACCCTTACGCATCGGCAGACGCAACGCCGCTCTACATCATCGCCATGAACGACTACGTGGTTGCCAGTGGCGATGTAGCGTTCGCGCAGCAAAAGTGGGATGTTCTGTGGAAGGCTTCTCAATTTCTACATTCCACCTACGACTCGCAAGGCCTGCCACAAAATTTCGGAATCGGCCACGGCTGGGTGGAAGGCGGCCCGCTACTTCCGGTAAAAACCGAGCTATATCAAAGTGCGGTGGGCGCGGAAGCATTGCGAGCGCTCTCCAACCTGGCGCGTCTCGCGGGAAGGGAAGACGTCAGCAAGCAACTTGGAGAAGAGTTCGCGCACCAGAAGCCCCTGCTGAATCAGGTCTTCTGGTCGGAGGAGAAAAAACGGTTTGCCTTTGCGTTAGATCAGAAGAGCCAGCAAGTGGACGAGCCCAGCGTGCTGGCCACGGTTCCAATGTGGTTCGGTCTGCTTGACGAAGACAAGGCCGCGGCCATGATCGCAGAGTTGGCCCAGCCCGAGCACGAAGCTGACTGGGGAATGCGGATTATTTCTTCCCACGCGGCGAAGTACAGCGCGGGCGGCTATCACTTCGGTTCGGTATGGCCGCTGTTTACAGGATGGGCTTCGGTCGGGGAATATCGCTACCACCGGGCTCTGCCGGGATATTCCAACCTCCGCGCAAACTCGCTGCTGGCGCTTGATGGATCACTGGGTCACGTCACCGAGGTTCTTTCCGGCGACTACTATCAGCCTCTCTCTACCAGTTCGCCACAGCAGATATGGTCGGCTGCCATGGTCATCAGCCCGCTGTTGCGCGGCCTTTTTGGTCTGGCGCCTGACGCCGGCGCAAGCCGTCTGGTTTTCGCGCCCCACGTGCCCGCGGATTGGACCGAGTTCGCGCTGGACAACGTGCGCATAGGTGCTTCGTCTTTGCACATCCAATATCACAAGACGGTAAATGAGATTTCGCTCGAGATCGACCGCACGGGCTCCGGCGATTGCAGCCTGGAGTTTTCTCCCGCGCTGAGCCTGCGCGCTCAAATCGGCGATGCTGAGATGAACGGCCGCCGCGTACCCTTCCAGATCAAGAAGAGCGATGTCGACCAGCACGCCACGGTGCGAGTTCCGGTGAACGCTGGGGCGAACATGTTGCGCATTCGTCTAAAGGACGATTTTGGACTGAGCTTGTCCCAGGCTTTGCCGGCGCTGGGAAGCTCGAGTCAGGGAATCCGCGTGATATCTGAATCCTGGTCACCAGCGCGCGACAGCTTGACTCTGGAGGTCTCCGGAGCCGCAGGCAGGCAGTATGAAGTTGGGATGTGGAACTCGGCGCAGGTAACCTCGGTTGAGGGAGCCGAACTGGTCCCGGTAAAGACTGGCGCGGAAAATTCCAGCATCCGACTCAGCATTCCGCCGAATGTATCCGAGCCTTACCCTCGGGAGAAAATCGTCATTCATTTCACGGGAAAGACGCACTAATGTCTGTGTACAAATGTCAGTCGATACGGAGAGCATGATGCACTCGCCTTGCAAATTTCTTTTGTTCTGCTTTGGGGCAGCGATCGCCCTGGGCTCGGGGCACGCACAGACCGCCGCAACCTCACAGCCCGGCGTCACACTGGAAGCTGTAACCGGTTCTACACCACGGCGTGACGGAATCGATATTCAGGCCGGCCCGGCGAGTTTGCGCATCACCGCTCTCCGCGACGACATTCTGCGAGTACGCATTGCTCCCGGTAGCGATTTTCCGGAAGACGCTTCCTGGGCGGTGCTTTCAGGGCCGCGCAGCAAATCCGTCGACGTGCAGCCGATTCAGGATGCTGCTGCCGTCGGCTTCCGTACCGGGGCGGTTGAGGTCCGTGTCGAGCGCACTCCCCTCCGCATTGTGGTTCGTGATCTCGCCGGCAACGTCATTTCGTCCGACGCCGTCGGGCGCCCCACCAAATTTCAACTGGGCGGCTTCTCCGTCCACAAGACCATGCCCGGCGACGAGCACTATTTCGGCCTCGGAGACAAGGCTGGCACGTTTGATCGCAGAAATCAGGCTTACACGCTTTGGAATACTGACATTGGCACTCAGGAAGCGATTGACCCCATATACAAGAGCATCCCTTTTTTTCTGGGCATCGGTGCTGGGCGAAGCTACGGCTTGTTTCTCGACAACACCTGGCGCACCTGGTTCGATTTCGGCAAGCAGGTGCGTGACGCCTACTCATTCGGCGCCGAAGGCGGACCGCTCGACTATTACGTGATCTACGGTCCCACTCCTAAACAAGTGGTTGAAGGCTACACCTATCTCACCGGAACCCATCCCTTGCCGCCGCTTTGGGCCCTTGGATTTCAGCAGTGTCGCTACAGCTACACGCCGGAGTCGCAGTTTCGGGAAATCGCCGAACGCCTGCGGACGGACAAGATCCCGTCCGACGTGCTCTATCTCGACATCGACTACCAGGACAGGAATCGGCCGTTCACGGTTAATTCGCAAACTTTTCCGAACTTCCCCGGCCTGGTGTCGGATCTGCGCAAGCAACACTTTCACCTTGTAACCATCACCGATCTGCACATTGCCCGCGTCGCCAACCAGGGCTACGCGCCTTACGACACCGGCGAGGCGGGCAACAATTTCGTGAAAAATGCGGATGGAAGCGAGTTTGTCGGCGTTGTCTGGCCCGGCCCGGCTGTGTTTCCTGACTTTACGCGTGCTCGAACCCGCGACTGGTGGGGCGGCCTCTACAAGGAATTCGTCCACGATGGCGTGGCCGGTTTCTGGAACGACATGAACGAGCCCGCCGTGTTCGACGGGCCCGGCAAGACGATGCCTCTCGATAACATCCATCGCATTGAGGAGCCCGGTTTCGCCAAACGCACCGCTACTCACTCTGAGATTCACAACATTGTCGGGCTGGAGAATGCCCGCGCCACCTACGAAGGCCTGCTCAAGTTGCGACCTGATGAGCGCCCGTTTGTCCTGACCCGTGCTACTTTCGCTGGAGGACAGCGCTACGGATTCACCTGGACCGGAGACAATTCCTCGACCTGGAACCACCTCCGCCTGGCGACGCAGCAGTTGCTCAATCTCGGGCTCAGTGGAATCGCTTTTGTGGGGGATGACATCGGCGGATTCAACGGCTCGCCGCCACCTGATCTTCTCACTCGCTGGGTTGAGATCGGGGCCTTCAATCCCATGTTCCGCGACCACACCACCAAAGGCTCTCTGCCACAGGAAGTCTGGGTCCACGGCCCGGAGCAGGAAGCCATTCGCCGCCGTTACATCGAAACCCGCTACCGCCTGATGCCGTACATTTACACTCTTGCGGACGAATCTTCCCGCACCGGTCTCCCCATGGTGCGTCCCATTTTTCTCGAGTTCCCCGAGGTTTTCACTCCGCCATCGAATGGTTTCGGCAATCTCGACACTGAGTTCCTGCTGGGACCAAGCCTGCTGGTGGCTCCGCAACCGTTCGCGGAGACTCTCGACGATTATGTTGTGTCGTTTCCAAAGGGTGAGTGGTACGACTTCTGGACTGGTCTCAAGTCGCCGATTCCTCCGCCAGAACCTTCGATTGTGCAGATTTCCAACGATATCGCCAAAAACGGACCGGGAACGCAGTACCCATTCCGGCCCTTCATTCACCCCACGCTCGACACACTGCCAGTGTACGTACGGGGGGGAAGCATCCTGCCGCTGCAGCCGTTAGTCCAGAGTACTGAGGAAACTCCGAACGGTCCGCTCGAGCTTCGCGTCTTTCCTGGCCAGCCGTGCAGCGGATCCCTGTATCTCGACGACGGCCATACGTTCCGCTACCAGCACGGAGAATTTCTACGCCAGGAATTCACCTGCCAGTCTGATGGCAAATCTGTGCGGGTTAACTTTGGTGCGCGTGAGGGAACTTATTCGCCCTGGTGGAAAACGGTGGAGGTTGTGATCTACGACTGGCCCTCGGCTCAGGCTGATGCGAAGTTGTCCAGCGGCGCGTCCTCGCTCAAGACGTCCTACGACGCGACAGCGCATGCTCTTCATGTACTGATTCCGGATGTAGCCGGACAAGCCGAACTCCGCATCGGAAATTAATTCAATGTGGATCGTGCACTCCAGGCTGGTTCCGTGGCAAGCTGGGTCCGTGGAAAGAAAGATAGATAGAGAGAGAGTTGGTGCTCCCTCAGGCAGCACCGCTCTCCCCAATGCCGCTCGTCCCGCTGCTTTTGAATCAGGCGGTCCGTGCGCCCATGACGAAGTGCATGATCAGAGAGATCACGGCAAGCACGAGCAATATGTGAATCAGCCCACCGGCTACGTGGAACACGGTGAAGCCACCGATCCAGGCGATCAAAAGAACCGCGAACAAGATTGTCCAGACGCTCATAAGATCCTCCATGAACTTGTACGACAGAGCTCAGATGATGAGGGAGCGGCACGAGTTGCTCACTTCGGGTCGCACGACGAAGTCTTACCTCAGTCACCTAACCAGGCTCCGAATCCTCGCAGCGGATCGACATAGTCGCACACGATTTTGGTAGCTCCTACGAGAGGCACGGCGAGTATCAGGCCCATCGCTCCCCAAATCCACGCCCAGAAGAGCAACGAAAGCGTCACCGCCAAAGGATTCAGCCGCAACCGCTTTCCCACAATTTTGGGATAAAGAACATTCATGGAGAGAAGGTGCAATCCAATCACGGTGATGAGGATGATCCCAACGCCTTTCTTGTCGATAGTTCCGAGACCGGCAGCCAAGGGAGGAAGCAGGGCGAGAAAGACTCCAAGGTAAGGAATCAAGCTGACGAAGCCGCTGATCACTCCGAGAAAGTAGAAATACGGAATGTCCAGGCGCCAGAAGACGAACGTACTTATGGCCGCGCTAACGAACCCGACCAGGACGTTCCCGGCAATGAAGCTGCGAATCATCGTCGATATCCGGCCGACGGTGCGATGTGCAATGAGACGATGTTCCTTGGGAAACAGGCGTACGGTTGAAGAGTGCGCATGATCCTTCCAGGTCAGCATGAAGTACACCAGGAAGGGCATGAAGCTAATTGCAAGCAGGACTTCTCCCAGCGTTCCGGTGCCCGCCGAAATCAGACCTGATAAACCAGGAGCCTCTCGAACCTCAACCGGGATCGGCGGTTTGCCCACATTCGGCGATGCAATGACCGAACGGGTGCCTTCCTCGATTTTGCTAGTCTGGGCCCGCAGGTCAGCCAGAGTGGAATGGATCTTTCCGGAATACTTCGGCAACTGGGTAGCGAAATCGACCGCCCGACTATAAAAAAAATAGGTAAGACCTCCGGCCAGTCCGACCACGAGGGTTACGGCCAGCAGGGCCCCCACGGCCCGCGGGATGCCAATCCGGCCTAACCGGCTCACGAATGGTTCCAAGACAAAGGCCAGCAGGATGGATGAAAGAACGGTCACCATCACGAACTTGAGCAAATACACCAGCCCAACTGCCGCAATGACGGCCACCACAATTTGCGCTACCGAACCGGCGCGGATGGAAGCCTGCAGAACCTCGGCTTCCTCGACCATCGCAGCGGTAGGAACATCTCGAGGATCCTTGCCGGCGTTAGTATCCGGCGTTGGCAGAGAGCGCTCTTCGGGCGGGGGAGGTGGAATCTGTTGGGCCGTGGACGCCGTGCTGGACAAAGGGAGCATAGACAGCTTTCACCTGGAACCCCCCTTTGAGTGCATGCAGACCTGCGCCGTTGCCCGCTTCGATAAATGTTCAGCCCGACGAGTGGGCGCTTGGTACGTTTGCTCCGGACCGCCTTAGTCACATTCCGAGTATTGCATTGTGCCCGCGAGCTTTCTTGTGATGGACCCCAGCCCCGGAGTTACCCCAGCGGCTGAAGCCGCACCCCGGCACCGCTTTGATCGCAGCGCTAGAGCGCTGCACCACCCAAAGTCTGAAAATTACTGTTCGCGGAGCACGTTTGCCGGGTCGATTCGCAGCGCGCGTTTTACCGGACCCGCTACCGAGAGCGATCCCGTGAGCAGCAGCGTTAACACAACGGCAGCAAGTACGAATGGATCCTGTGCGGACGCGTGGTAGACGATCGCGGAAAGTACCCGGCTCGCGGCGATGCCGAGCAACATCCCAACCACCAACCCGCTGGCGAGCAGGATCAGCATACGACCGAGCGCCGCCGAGAGAACCTGCCTCATCTGCGCACCGAGCGCAACCCGAATACTCAATTCGCGCAGCCGCTTGCTGACGGTGTACGACGCGAGGCCGAAAGTTCCCGTGATCGAGAGCAGCAATCCAAACGCACCAAAGAGGCCGAGGGCAACGGTCGCCACCTGGGATACAAAGAACGTCAGTCCAAGTTGGTTTTTCCAGGGACTGGATTCCCGGATAGGAACGGCGGGGTCAAGATCACGAATTACTTTGCGAATTGTGGCTGCGATGTCGTTCGTGGCCGCGTCGGCGGAACCCGGCTGGGTGCGGGCGATGAACGATGTGTGCGCGGTAGCATGCTGCGAGATCGGAAAGAACGCCGCTGCCTTCTGATCTTCACTGAGGGAAAAGTATTTTCCATCGGCCACGATGCCCACGATCTGGATCGGCTGACCAGAGCTGTTCTTGAAATAGCGGCCAACGGCAGCGTCGGAGTGCGCGTCCGAGTGAAAGAGGCGCCGGGCGAACTCCCGATTCACCACAGCGACGGATGGGGTTTTCACAGTGTCGGAAAAGCTTACATCGCGTCCTGCAAGCAATGCTGTTTCAGCGGCGGCAAAGTATCCGGGTGAGACATCGTAGACGAAGGCACCAAACGCTCTGTTTGAGGGCCTAAGATCGGTAGTCTGTTCGGAGAAGATATCAGGAGTGGACGTATCCAGAGAGAGGGGCGTGGTGTTTGCATAGGCTGCCGCTGTCACTCCCGGGAGCTGTGAGACCCTTTCCAGCAGTTGCCGTTGGAAATGGTCGGCAGCGTCGTTCGAATAGCCGGCCTGGCTCAGCTCGAATTTCGTCAGGACAGCATGTTTGGGATTGAAACCCATGTCCATGGTCAGTGCTTTGCCCAGGCCACGCAGCGATACAAAGGCAGCCGTGACGGTGACGCAGCAGAGCGCGACCTGTGCCGCCAGCAGGACATCGCGAAGTGCCCAGCGGCGTCCGGCGGAGGATTGGCTACCGCCGCTCTTGATAGCATCGTTGGGATCGGCGTTGAATATCTGCCGCAATGGCATCGCCCCGAACAGTACGCCGGCCAGGACCGAGATCAGGAAGGCTATCAGGATCAACGAGGGCTGGGGTAGCATTACATGGAACCCCAGCGGGTATTCGGTGGGTGGATGCCAGTTCGCCAGGCCGGTGAGGGCGATCCACGCTAAACCACAGGCGCATGCACCCCCGAAAATCGAAATCACAACGGCTTCGACAAGTACCTGGCGGACGACGCGCCAGCGGCTCGATCCAATGGCCATCCGGATGGCGATCTCGCGGGTGCGGTCTGCCGTACGCGCCGCGAACAGGCCGCCGAGGTTGGCGCAGGCAGCGATCAGCACAACACCGGCCAGCCCCAGGATCGCAGCCAGAAAACCGCGCGCCGGCGCGCCGAAAAAGTCTCCCATGAGGCCAGGACGGGTCAGCTTGAGTGATAGCGTTTCTTCATCCTTGGGATACTGCCGCCGCATGCGGGCAGCAATCGCGTTCAGTTCGGCCTGCACCTGGGGCATGGTGACGTCGTCCTTGATACGCACGACGGGGTAGACCTGCGAATCGCTCCGCGACTCAAGCCAGTTGATCCCGTCCAGCGATGCTTCATTCGCCATCGGAACGAAAATGTCAGGATGCCCCATTTTTTCGGTCCCATAGAAACCTTCCGGGGTAACGCCGACGATCGTATAGAGCTGCTTGTTAAGGCGGATCGTCGTTCCCACTATGTTGGGATCGGCACCAAAACTGCTCTTCCAGGCTGGCCAGGAAAGCACCGCAGCCTGAGAGGCTCCGGGATGATCGTCGTCGGCGCGCTGCAGAAGACGCCCGAGGAACGGCTCAATGCCGACCACCTCGAAGTATTGCCCGCTCACCTCGTATCCCCAGACAGGCCGCGTGGCGCCGTTGGCCTCCAGGCCAAAGCTGCTTATGTTAATAGCGGCGACAGCAGAAAACACCGTATTGTCATCACGGACGTCGCGTACTTCGGGATAGGAAAAAATCGGATAGTCCTGATCGCTGTGCGCGAGCGTCATCACCCGCTCTGCATCAGGCACATCAATCGGCCGCAGAATCAATGCCTGAAGAACACCGAACACGATGACGTTGGCGGCGATCCCGAGCGCCAGGGTGAAGACCGCCGTAACGGCAAAGCCGGGAGAGCGGCGCATTTGGCGAAGCGCGAAGCGCAGGTCCTGCAGCAGGTTGGTCATGGTCGGCCTCTGGGCGACGATCTGGCTACGCGGAACAAGCGCAATTCGAGAGCCAAAGCTCCCTGCATGCAACTTCGTGAGAATGCAGCGGCTTGCGGCATAGTGCAAGTGTATGGAAACCGAATCGGGTGTCCGGTTTCAACCGAAGGTGTCCGTGAATGAACAGGGACGGCGGCGATAATTAAGATCGAACCGCCTTGATCCCCGCGATATTCAAATGTCATCGCAATGCCACAACAGTCATCTTAAATAGACTTTTCCCGGCCGCCACGGAATAGCTTCTTATTTTGGCGATCTGATAGCCCCTAAGTCGGCCCATCCATAGGCCACTTCTGTAAGCATCGCGCATCCTATTTCGACTTCTTTGGATGTTACGAGCTGTGCGCCTGACTTTACGTAGAGCTGTCTGGAAGGATTTCTCTTAAGCACCCAGACGGCCATGCTCGTGAAGCCTTTGCTCATCAGCGATCCTGCAAGTTCTCTGAGCAGCGCAGTTCCGATCCCATGTCCTTGGGCCTGCTGTAACAGGTAGATTGCAAACAACTCAGCATCGTAATTCTGCACCGGCTCGCGGATCGGTCCACCGCTAATGAAGCCTATGACTTTTCCGTCCACCTCGGCGAGAAAGACCTGTACGCCTTGGGCGAGCCATTCTCGCCAAAGCGGCACACGTTCTGTCTCGTTCAACATGGCGAGGTATGCATCCGGAACGATGCCTGCGTAGGTCGTCCGCCAGCTCTGTACATGTACGTGCGAAATGTCCGCCGCATCGTTTTCTGTTGCAACCCGAATCGAGACCATAGGCCCACGATAGTCTTGCCCACAGGAGGCCAGCAACAATCGACGGCGCCCGCCCCTACTTCTGCGCCTTTGCGGGCTGCCCTGGCTATAGCCCAGAGCTCCACCAACGGTAGCGGGCACGCCGCGGTTCAACAATAAGACCGCCGATTCAGACCAGGCTGGAATCTCTCACCGCAGGGCATCCGCTTCCCGGCACCTCGTTAGCCCTTCTGTTAATGCGCTAACCGCCGGGCTAGCGTGCGTGCCTCGACTCCGGTTCGTGAGAGTCTCTTCGCCCTGACGTTGTTAGACCCCTAGGCGTTCGCGAAGTGTCGTTGTCGGCTGTGTTTTCAGACTCTTGCGAGGCGCCCCCGATCCGTACATCAGTCCGTGGGAACATCCGTTAATGGTTGGCATGCCGTTTGCAATTGTCAGGAGTGCGCTGTGAATGACAGGAAATTCAACTTTGCGGAGATGACGCCATGAAAGACGAAAAAGTAACGGAAAACCAGAAGCCAAACGACGAGTTGTCAACTGCGGACCTTGAAAAGGTAGTGGGAGGCAGTCTCCTGAGTGACGCACTGAGCAACACACTTCGGATGATTTCCGATATGCAGAGAAGCATCATCGCAAATATCCGCGCGTGATTTCTGCTGAATGCGAGAAATCCGCGAAGTGACTTGGGCTATTTAAACCAGCGGGCAGCACTGTATTTGCAATTTGTCAGGAATGCGCCTATAAAAATGGCGGGAAATTCAACTTCAAGGAGATGATTCCATGAGCAACGAGCCGAAGAAAGACCCACAGACTCCCGAGGTAGAGAGCACAGAGCTGTCAAACAAGGACTTGGAGAAAGTCGAAGGGGGAGTTAGCCTCAATTACGGAGCCATTAAGTGGACCTACACACAGCAGAATCCGGATGGCACCGAGGGCACGAAGAAGTAATTGCTGACCTCGTGGCGACTCCTGGGAGATCCACTTTGGGAGTCTAACCGCCGCTACTTAGGCGCGTCGGCAGCTTTCATCGGGAACGCGTAATTCAGGCAGGGAAAGGCAAGAGGAAGGCGCGGCGTTGCATTCGCCGCTGAAATTTCCCTGCTCGGCGCAGTCAATAACTGCGTCGGCTTCTGATCGGCGTGCTGCAACTGGCGCGGCTGTTCGCCAGCCCACAGCTTCCGCAACCGCTTTTCGTCCAGCGCCCGAGCCTTGGTTGGGAAAGCATCAATGCCCAGCCGTCCTTCGAGCAACACCCAGGAATGCCCGCGCTTTTTAATCGTTAGTCTTGCCATCTTGCATCCCTTTGTTCGGAGTCTTCCACAGATGACGAAAAATGCAAGTGACAGCAATCACTGCGCCGTGTGATTTCCAGGGGACGCTGGGCTCGGGAGATTGTTTTTCACGCGCTGGGGGCTTTGATCAGGAACACTTAAAAGTGGCAGGCAAAGGCGCGAGGAAAACGCAGTGGCCCCTTACCCCAACCCGTTCCCAATGAGAGGCTCCAAAGGCTAACCAGGACCGCTGAAGTACAACACCATC
The DNA here is from genome assembly GCA_963801545.1 of Terriglobia bacterium. GTDB lineage: Bacteria > Acidobacteriota > Terriglobia > Terriglobales > Acidobacteriaceae > JAIQFF01. The sequence goes on from CAWDFF010000004.1 coordinate 265,712, forward strand.
AATTCCTCATCCACGTACTCACTGCCAATCTTCAACGCGCGGTTCTCCCGGCCATAAATCTCAAAACCTAAAGACCCGTAGAAACGTTTGGCGGCGACGTTTGTGGTACTCACTCCGAGAGCCACCTGCTCCAACCCGGGCCGGGATCGCAATAGTCGTATCATCTCTGCCAGCAAGGCTCGCCCTACACCTTTGCCACGCCCGTCGCTTGCAACATACACACCCCAGATCAAGCCGCGGTGTCTGGTTTTTGCTTCGGTTCGCCGCGCGAATCCGACTGTGCCGATCAGTCGGCCGCTCTCAAAGGCTCCCAGAACAAAGTTGTCATCGGAGGAACTCAGGCGCTTCCTGATAGTTTCCACCGACATCGCCTTGTGCTCGGCGGGAGACTCGGTGAAGGCCTGCGGTTCGCGTTCCAACGCTTCGAGGCGAGCTTGCCAGTAAGACTCGGCGTCCAATTCGGTAAGGCGACGAATATCCATAAGTTTCCGACAACGCAAACCAGTTCGTCCCAATCTGCATCTCAGATGCCCATGATCCGCAAACTGAAATCAGGACAATATCGACTCTATTCACGAAAGAAGAATCCCAAGACTGGCCGCAGGAGGAATTTGGGCACATTTTCCACGCGGGCCGCTGCTGCGAAACACGAGCGCGCAGTCCAGTATTTCAAGAAAGCCTGAGGCCGATAAGTCGCTCTGTGAACTATGCCCTGGTGTTCCGTGAGTCCGCGAGAAAAGCAGGTCCCCGTTCGACTCCCATCGTTTGCACTCGGCATTCGCTACTTCGCTTGCTTCGCTGCGCTCCAGTCGGGATGGCAGATTTCTGCGGGTGATTTGCGACCACGACGCTAGTTCAGTTGCTGCTTCATCCACTCCAGAACTGTCGGGACCAGCGGATCATAAAATTTCCCGCCCACCGTAAACCCGTGCCCCATGCCTTCGATTTCCATATAGCGTGCCTGCCCGGGATGCTCCTGGTTCACTATGTTGGCGATGGCCTCACTGTCCGCGCGGCTCATGATGTCGTCAGCGGCGCCGCGAATTACCAGGACTGGCGCCTCAACCTTCTGCCAGATTTCGCCCAGATTCAACCCTTGCAGTTGCTGATAGAACGCGGCTGGGCGTCCATATTGCCCATCCGGCGTGTCGTACCAGAGATCCTTCCACTCCGGATGCTGGGTTAGAACCTGGCCCGGTGTCATGCTCTTTATCAGATACAGGTCATAAAAATCGGCGAAAACTTTGACGGAGGAATTTACCTCTGCCGGCGACTTACCTGCGGCCGTGAGCCGCCGCCTTTCGAGTTCGAGCATGTGCTCGTACCAGGTGCGCCCCCAGGATCCGGCGGACACGAAACCGCGCACCGGATGATCGCCCACGGCCAGCGGCGAAAAGCCGCCTCCATTGCTGAGCCCCACCACGAAAATTCGGTCCTGATCGATGAAGTCATACTTGCCCAGCGACGCAAATGCTGCCTGCCAGCCTTCCATCTCGCTTTGAAAGTCTGCCTTCGAGCAGTCACCCTGGCTCTCGCCCACGCCCGGTTTATCCATGCGCACGGTGGCATAGCCCGATTCGTCGATCAGGCGGCGCATGAAGATTCCAAAACCGTCGCGCGTGCTGGCGTCAGGATATTCCATGCTGTCACAACTCAACCAGCCCACCAAAAATATGACCGGGACTCTGCCGGTAAAGGGTTTCGGGTGAGTGACGAAGGTGCGAAGCTTCTCTCCACGATGATTTGTAACCCAGCCATAGAGCACATCCGCGTTCTGGAAATGCTCGCGCTTGGCCGTCTGCCCCAGAGCCGGCAAGACAAAGGCGGATAGAGCCAGTCCCAGGAAAAAGGCAGACTTCACGGGCCCGGAAAGATGCATGGCGGCTTGCTCCTCGGGACATTTAGACGGGAAAAAGAGACCGGCGTTAGTACCTGTCAGGCGGCGGGAGGCTGGTCGAGACGCGCTGCCTCGTCCAACAGCAGACGTCGCAACCGGCGCAAATCGTTCAGCATGCGTCCGCTGATTCGCAGATGATGCTCCAGCCGGTGCAGCTTGTATTCGACCAGCCGAAGCGCTTCAAGGCGCCGTTCCGAGCGAGTCGCGGCCGCAGCCGCGTCGTCCGCCACTTCCTTTTTGGCTTCGACCAGGGTCTCAATCAAAAGCTGGATGTAAGCCTGGGCATTCTCCACGCTGTCAAATGGAGTCTGCACTGCGGGCGTAAGGGGAGTTTTCATCGACAAAAGATCTGGCGGAGAGGGAGGGATTCGAACCCCCGATACCCGTTAAGGTATGTCCGCTTTCGAGGCGGATCGTTTCAACCGCTCACGCACCTCTCCGGAAATAGTCGTTGGTCCTTGGTCGTCGGCCCGGTTCTGACGCCGATCTATGACGCTAGCGAGACTTTGGTTTGGCCAACGACCAACGACTAATGACCAAACACTAACGCCGACTTCGGAAGAAACTCTGCAGTATCTCCGCGCAACGGCCTGCCAGGACGCCTCTGCGGATTTCCATGCGGTGGTTCAGGCTGGGATGGTTCAGGACCTGCATCACCGAATGGACGGCGCCCGCTTTGGGGTCATCCGCGCCGTAGACCAGACGTTTCAGCCGGGCGTGAACCAGAGCGCCGGCGCACATCGCACACGGCTCAATTGTAACAAAGAGTTCGCAGTCTTCCAGACGATGGTTGCCGAGCGCGGCACCGGCCTGGCGCAGGGCGAGGATCTCAGCGTGAGCAGTGGGGTCGCAATCGGCGAGGTTGCGGTTGCCTCCGCTGCTTATGATTTTCCCGCCGCAGACGACGATCGCGCCTACCGGGACTTCTCCCGCTTCAAGCGCACGCTGGGCGGAGCGCAGCGCCTCCTCCATAAACAGTTCGTCGGTTTTTGCTTCGGTATTGGGAAGCGCATCCACTCGCGAACCTACTCCGCCGGGCGTTGCGCCAGCATGGACGCCAGAAGTTGCAGGTCCGGGCGGACCGGCTGGTTCACGAAAATGTATTTTCCCGCGCTCTCGGCCAGCAGGTAGCTGGAACCGGGGGGCAGGCGCGAAAGCGCGTCTTTGCGAAATTCTTCGGGGACAAAAATAAACACGCGCTCGGGGCCGCTCCAGAAAGCAGGGAACTGCTTGTCGTCCAAAAATGTCGGCGGCGCGTCGGGGTAGTTGGATCCAATTTCCAGATTGGTGCCGAAGCGTCCGTTATAAATCCACACATGGCGGTGGGTGTAGTACGGAATGCTGGATCCGGAATTGAAATCGCCATACTGCACGATCTGGTCCTGGGGACGCAGATAAGGAAGGATGGCGTCGGCCAGCGCTCGCGAGGACATCCGGGGCTCGAACCGCTTGAAGGCCCAGTTCGCGGCAAAGAAAAACAGTCCCATGCCCAGGGCCAGAGTGAGAGTGGCGGCCGAGTTCTTCCAGCGACGGCGCAGCAGCCAGGCTCGTCCGAAGCCGACGATGAACAGCAGCATGGCGAAAATTGCGGGACCACGCAGGGCGGCGAAGGTCTGCGGCGTCAGATCGAAAATGTGCGCCATCGAGAGGCGATAGGTATCAAGGTCGTGATACTGGAGCAGGTGCGAGATGCCGCCCTTCGAGGAAACATCCAGCGAGTCAAGCACCAGATAGCCGAGCGCCAGCGTGGCCAGCAGGCCGACCACGGCCAGCCCGGCTTGCAGGCGCGGCAACCAGCGGTCGTGAGAAGCTTCGGCATCGGCTAGTCCCACGGCAAGAAGAATCGCGATCGCTGGCCACGCGCCGAAGCTGTAGTACTCCATGCGCGAGCCGCTGGTGAGCGAAAAGAAAAACAGAATCAGCCCCGCCCAGATAAAGAGCAAAAGCCGCGCCTGCTGCGCCGGTTCCATATTCTTTCCCCAGGTCTTGGAACGCGGAAATTCGCGAAAAGCGTAAACCACGAAAAAGCTCCAGGGAAAGAACCACACCAGGTGCAGCGCCCACCACAGCAACAGCGGGACGGCTTCATAATCGGGCGGGTAGCGGGTGCCGAGGGCGCGCTTGAAGTGTTCGTTGATGAAATAAGACCAGAGAAATCCCGGCGAGCGCTGTTCCGCGATCAAGTGCCAGGGAACGGCGATGATCAGAAAGATCAGCGAGCTGGAGAAAATCCGCAATTCGCGCCAGCGCCCCCAGCTGCGGGTGAACACGATAAAGAAAAAGACCACGCCCAGCGGGAACAGCACGCCGATCAGGCCGAGCGTAAGCGAGGCCAGGGCCATCACCACCGACGCGCCCCAGTAGCCGACGCGAGGGCTCAGGGTGCCGGTCCATGCGCGCAGGAAAAGATAAAACAGGGCGGTGAGTTCGAAGGCAAAAATCGCCTCTGGAACCATCACGCGGGTAAAGAGCCAGGTTCCGACGCTGGTACAGATGACCAGCCCGGAGTAAAACGCCGGCTCCTCGCCAAACCAGCGGCGGGCAAAAAAATAGACCATCAGCACCAGTCCGACCACGGACAGCACCAGCGGCAGCCTGGTCTGGAACGCGCCCTGTCCAAACAGCTTGTAGCTGACCGCGACCATCCAGTAGTGCAGCGGCGCTTTTTCGAGGTAGCGAATCCCGTCCTGATACATCACTACCCAATCGCCCCGCTGCAGCATCTCTCGCGAGACCAGCGCATGCGACGCGTCGGCATCATCGAGCAATGCCGGCGTGGCGGCGGTGGCGACGTAAACTCCAAGAGATAGCGCGAGCAGAATAAGGATGTGGAATCTGCTTTTCATCGAGTCATCAGGGGACGAAAACTCTGTTCACCTTTCTGTACGCGGGCCGGGGATAGAGGATCAGAACGCTTGGGGCGAACGGGTAATCATAGCATCTGAGTGGGAGCGAGTTGGAGCGAGGGGCGGTTCGAGTGCAGGTGGCTGATCAACTTTCGTCAACTGAGGTTTCACCAGGATAAGAGTAACCACCGTGGAATCTGGCGGGGCCCGACCTGTCCCCATCGCTTATTCTTTAGGGTGGCCCGTCCAAGCTCTGCTTGGGCGGGTCTTTTCTTTGGCATCCGACAGCTAGGCCCCGACACGGACGTAATCTCGACACCGCATCCACGGTTCAGTAGCATCAGCGCGTCCTCATGGGAGTTCGACCATGCGCTGCATCCTCGTCTCGATTTTGCCCCTCTTTTTTAGTTGTAGGTTCGGGATTTTCCGGGCCGCGTTGCACATCAGCGGCATCGTTTTGCTGCTGGTGATGACCCATCAGGCAGCCCACGGATTCGTTGTAGTTACCATAGGCAAAGACAAGCCCTGCGTTGGCACCGGCCTGAATTTCGAAGGCAGCACTGATCTCGAAGCCCTGAACGAGCAGGAGGAGGTGGTTGCAGCACTTCTTCAGCAGGAAAAGTTCAAAGAGCTGGACTGCCTGGCGGACGCCGCCCGTTCGGGCAAGACCAAATTTCCGGGAGGAATGTGGATACTGCACAATCTCTATGCAGGTCTTGACCGACCCACCCGGCAACACGCTACCGAGATCGACTGGCGCAATCATCTCGCGCGTCTGGAACGATGGGTGGCGGCAAGGCCCAACTCCATCACAGCGCGGGTGGCCCTTGCGCAATCCTACGCGGGGTATGGTTGGGAAGCGCGCGGGGATGAATCAAGCGACACCGTCAGCGATAGCGGCTGGAAGCTGTTTCGCGCGCGCCACGCCAAAGCCAAGGCTATTCTGGAACAAGCAGCCATGCTGCGGAACAAATGTCCAGAATGGTACGTGGCCATGCAACAGGTGGCCTTGGCACAGGAGTGGAAACCGGAACAGGCCGCGGAACTCTTTCAGCAAGCCATCGCATTCGAACCCGGGTATTACTACTACTATCGCATGCGGGCCAATTATCTGCTGCCCAAGTGGTATGGACAGCAGGGGGATACCGAACAATTTGCCGCCGAGAGCGCTGACCGCATTGGGGGAGATGCCGGCGATATTCTCTATTTCCAAATTGCCTCGGAACTGGTTTGCACTTGCGACAACCCGCAGTTTCGCCACATGTCGTGGCCGCGGGTCCAGAAGGGGTATGCGGCCCTGGAGAAACAGTCTGGCCAGTCATTCCTGAACTTGAACCTGCTTGCCCTGATGGCGGTGAAAGCAGAGGATGCCGAGTTGGCCGACAGCACCTTCAAGCGAATTGGCGACAACTGGCACGAGAAAACCTGGCGAAAGGAAAGCTACTTCAATCGAAGCAAGAAGTGGGCCAGTGAACTCGCGCCCAGCGCGGCCCGTCTTCGTACTTTCCGGCAAGAGGCAGAAGCGAACATGGCCACTACCGACGGAGTTCAGTACAAGAAAGACTTCGAACAGAAACTCGCCGGACCGATACAGCACTGCGTGCAATCGGCGGGCAGCGATCGGGAAAAATTTGAACTCCTGATCGAGGTGATGAAAGACGGCGCTGTCCGACACATCGAGATGCCTATCCAGACCACCGTAGTTGGATGCTTATTTACAGAGCTTTTGAAGTTACAGCAACCCGACGCTGTGCATTTCTCACCCCCACCCCACGCTCCGTATTGGGTGATACTTGAGGTGGATCCTGCGACCTTCGATCTTGCCGCAAAATAACTAGTGACAACAGCGGCGGAAGCCCTGGTTGATTTTGAGTGTCTTTTGCGCGGCCCTACGCTCTGCTCTTCCACGGAGACTGATACGACTGTCGAGGCCCCAACGCCCTGCCGAGCCTTGCTCGGCCTGGACGGGTCGGAGACCCGTCCCTACATGGGCGGTGGTGGCTTCGGGGGGTTCTGCTGGCTGCCGGAGGGCTTGACAACACTGTGCGAGCGTGTACCCTAGTGCGGTTTTTATCGCATGCATCAGGGCCAAGGGCCGGTCATCGGGAAGGGACAAATCGGCTTTAGCGCGAGGTGCAAAGTGGGAATTGGTGCGAAACCAAGTGTCGCTGGACCGAGGACGGTGGCTGTTTTTCTTGGGTTGGGAATTTCAGTTTCTATTGCAGTCGTAACGGCGAGTTGCGGCGGCGGAGCCAGTTTTGCCTCACGTCAGTTGATTGCCTTAGCAGTGCAGCCAAGCCCCGCGAATGTGGTCCAGGGTGGAACGGTGACGTTCAGTGCTACTGGCACGTTCGATCAGGCACCCACCACACAAGCAAATTTCACTGCGCAGTGGGCTTCCTCCGATCCCAATATCGCGACGGTCGACCCCAATACCGGAGCTGCAACCTGCGTGGGGTTGGGCGGGCCGATTAACGTTACGGCATCTGCCGCGGGGAAAGGCAGCACCGTAAATGGCTCTGGAATGCTGACTTGTCGAATTCGTCCCAGTGGATTCGGGGTATGCGAAGTAGATGAGATCACCCACGCGCTGACCGGGTCGTGTCACGGACCTGATCCTCTGCTCCCCAACCATTGCCGAGCAGCGCTCGACGCCGTCAACTGCCCGGTCGGGCAGCCGGCGACCAGCCCACAGACGTCCAGTGGGTGCCTGCCCCCATCCGTCTTTACGGTCGACACCGCGACCGCTTGCAGCAATTAGATTTGATCTCGTGGGACGGGGAGGCGCTGTATGTCTTTACGCGGCTAAAAGCCTGCCGAGCTTTGCTCGGCCTGGACGGGCGGGGGCGCCCGTCCCTACATCGGGCTTGGACGGGCGAGGCGCCCGTCCCTACTTGGCACTACCGGCTCCAGGAGGTGCCGTTGTCCCAATTGATGGTGTTGCCGTCGGGGCTGATGTTGCCGCCGATTCGGGTGCCGGACCAGTTGGTGGTCACGTGGCGGCGGCCGTCAATCTTCCCGGTGGCGGTCTGGCCAGTTTCATTGGTGAGGCGAACGTTCTTTTTACGTTGCCGGATGGAACAGGCGAGCGATCGATTGCCGTCGCGGTACCAGGTTCCGTCCAGATTGGGAGGGCGATGGCCACCGCCTCCGCTCTGGCACCGGGCCCAATAGGTTCCGTTCGACCAGTTGATGCGGTTGCCGTCCGGGCTCAACGTTCCCTGCACAAAATTCCACTGGTCAGCGGTCACAACGTTTTGTCCCATGCCTCCGAAGTGGCCCGACGAGGTGCTACCCGTCTCGTTGGTGAAAGTCAGGAACGGTCCGTTGACGCTGATGGAGCACTGCTTGGTGCGATCGCCCTGAGCACACCAGGCGCCCTGGAAGGCGGAAGCATTCCATGAGTTCGGCTGCTGGGGAGGCGGCGCCGCGGACAGCGTCTTCAGGTGATGGCCTGCCACAATTGAAATAATGGAGAGAGCCGCGATCACCGCTGTTTTTGCCTTGCCGGGTGTTGCCATGTGGCCCGCCTTTCTGAATGGCTCGGTGTTTTGGACTGACGAGCAGAAAATGGGTAGCCGGTGCGGAAAGTTTTTTCCTGCGGAAGGATAGCAGAGAGGGGCAGATTGCGGGAGTTCGGTGACGATCGGGAAGGGAATCGAAGATCCCGCCGAGCTTTGCTCGGCCTGGACGGGCGAGGACGCCCGTCCCTACATCGGTGGTGCTACGCTCCGGCGCTAGTGCTTTCGAAATCGATCGGTCAACCCTAAGAGAATTGCGGTCGGAAGGTGAAGAGTCCGGATCGTCGGATCATTTCCGCTGAGAGCGTGAACCGAGGTGCAGCCGCCGTCTTCAAAGGGGTCTGAAACCAGTTCAAAATGCTCGCCGTACATTCTTATATGTTTGGACGTTCTAAAGCCGAGGTCCCGAATTCTGGAACAGGTTTCGGCAGGGGAACGGAGAGCATCTGACAGCTGCGGAAAGGCAGCTTTCGTGGGCACTTCAACGGTAGGAAGAATCAAGTAACCTCCCGAATTATCGCGGTTAAGAGGAAGAAACTTCAGATGGGCTGACTTAGCTCAGAAGACCTGAAAGGGACGGAGGAAACGCTCATCCCTGGAACCATGATCGCACAGGCCTCGGATAATAGCCAATCTGAATGGGTGAACGGCCCGTTCTCCGAAAACGACTCCTATCGGGCAGCTTTTCTCGGGACCCCAAGAATGCTGTCGCGCTCTGCTCGGCCTGGACGGGCGAGGGCGCCCGTCGCTACATCGGCGCGCGGCGGATTACTTTACGTTCCATACGTACAAGAAGCTGGCGTCGGTAGCGGTCGCGACGTTGCGCCCGTCTTTCCGGGTGGCACGGTTGAGAGCAGAACGGACCTTGGCTACGGTTTCCGCGAGATCGGCCAAGGGCACTTTGATCGCGGAATTAGACTCCAAGTTATCCAGATCCTTCAGAATCGTCGATACAATCTGTTTGTGCTTGCCATTTCGACCTTGCGGCACATCCCCTTGATCCATGGTCCCGAAGTGCATCGAAACTTTGCTGCTGCGAGGGCTCATATCACCTCCTGAAAGATCACATAACCTTAAACAAAACTAACGTTATCGTACCTTAACGTAACGAGTCGTGCAATTAAAAAACACATACTACCGGAGAAATCAACATGTCCGGACATCGCTAAATGAAGGATAAGTATTGATAACTGAATAATTTAGGTGGCTATCCCGAAACTGCGTTTTCCAGAAGATATGACCCGTATCTTTCTCTGACTGGTAGTGTGGTAGGTGAGAACAGGGGGTAGCTGATTGCGCATAGCAAAAACATACTTCGAGCAAATCCCGTTGGAGATGGTCAGACGGATTGCAAAGCAGGAGGAGGCCAGCGTGAGCGCCAACCCGAACGGCCTCGCGATGGTGGACAGGTCCGGCGGCCGGAATGAGAAAGAGGCGGTAAATTGCAGTAGTGCTGCCAGGGATGATGATCCGGGTTTTCAATATCCGCAGTGGCAAAAGGTCTGCCAGGAGGCCCTCGCCGAGCTCCAACCGGAGAAATTAAAGGAACGGATCGCCGTCGCTGAAGCAGCGGTGGTTGCGAGGTTGCAGGAGCTGGCGAACGAGACAGATGCGGAAGCCGAGCGGCAAGCGTTGCTGGACGTTACGAGCAGCCTGCGGTTTCTGAAGAGAGACACACTCAAGTTTCCGGATTGGGAACCGTCCCACTAGGTTCAATGCCTTCGAGCAGAGCGTGGGCCTTACCGAGCAAAGCTCCCACATCGGCCGCTTTGGACAAGACAACCCGGACCCCGGCGGCGGCGGCGGCTTTTTCAACGATGCTGTCGGTATGAACCGAATACATGAGGAGCGGCACCTCGGGCAGGGTCTCGCTCAATACGCGCGCGGCCTCAAGCCCGTTCAGCCGGGGCATTGAGAGATCTAGAATAATCAAGTCGGGATGCAGTTCCTTTGCCTTCTCGATTCCGTCGAAGCCATCCACCGCCTCGCCGCACACCTGCCAATCGTGCACCGATTCGAGGATTCGTCGAAGACTGCGGCGAATGATTGCATTGTCATCGACAATGAGAATGCACTTGGCCATGAAGGGCGCCCCGGTCATGGATCATCGTGGCCGAACCAGCATGCCGGGTCAATCGGGTTTAAAGGGTAGGGGATATCGGGATTTGGCCTTGACGTACCGGGGTTATCGGGGGTTTCTCCGATTCAGAGAATGTCCCGCCGGATCGTTGTTGTGAGGCTCTTAGTGGCTTATGGTGAGTTTGGCCATGCCCTGGAAATCCCCGCCCTGTCTCTCCAAAGGACGGAGAGACGAGCACGGGGCACCCTCCTTGCGGCAAGAGTTGTAAAATGCCAGAGCCCCGGTTCTATCTTGCCGGTTTCAGAATAATAATCCTCAGAAAAACATGACAAAGAACAACAATGTTCCGCTGCGCTCGATCCGGCGGTTTGGTTTGCAGGATCACAATTTCTGCGCGGGCGGAGACACGGCTGAAGCCGCGGCCAAAAGGGCGTTAAACAAAGCGCTGAATCGCGGCGCCACCCCTTCTGAATTTGAGACGCGCGCTGTCGAGCTACCCTCGACTGGACGGGCGGGGGGCCCGTCGCTACATGGGAGAAGCGGCCCGCTGACGTTCAAGAACTAAGGACTCTGAGTGCAACGATGAAAGAAACCTGGCGGTGGTTCGGGCCGCAGGATCCAGTCTCGCTGGAGCAGATCAGGCAGGCCGGGGCGACCGGCATTGTCACCGCCTTGCACCATATTTATCGGGGTGAAGTGTGGCCGCTGGAGGAAGTGCTGAAGCGGAAAGCCGAAATCGAGGCAGCGGGATTCGTCTGGTCAGTGGTTGAGAGTATTCCGGTTCACAATTCGATCAAGTTGCGCTCCGGACCTTACCGGCAGTTTATCGGCGCCTGGAAAGATTCGCTGGTGAACGTCGCGAAGGCCGGGGTGCGGGTGGTCTGCTACAACTTCATGCCGGTAGTGGATTGGACGCGAACCGATTTGAAGTGGCTGCTGGCGAGGGGCGGGTATGCATTGCGCTTCGACGCAATCGACTTTGCCGCCTACGATCTTTTTATTCTGCGCCGTCGGAATGCCGAAGCGGATTTTCAGCCGGATCAAATCGCAGCCGCGCGGGCGCGCTTCGATGCCATGTCAGACGAGCGCCGGGACTGAATTGGAACGCACGATTATTGCCGGCCTGCCGGGCGCGGAAGGGTGGTACACGCGGGAAACGATCCGCGGATTGCTGACCGAGTACCAGGGAATGACTGAGTCGGATTTGCGGGCGAACCTGGTGGCATTCCTGCAGGAGGTGGTTCCGGTTGCGGTGGAAGCCGGAGTCCGCCTGGCGATTCATCCCGACGATCCGCCGTGGTCTCTGTTCGGTCTGCCGCGCGTGGTCTCGACGGCCGACGATGCCCGCAACATTCTTGCCAGTGCCGACGTGCCCGCCAACGGCCTGACGTTCTGTGTTGGATCCTACGGAGCCCGGGCAGATAACGATTTGCTCGCTATGGTCCTGGAGTTTGCGGGGCGCATCCACTTTGCGCATTTGCGTCAGGTGATGCGGGAAGGCGATCGATCGTTTCACGAAGCCGAACACCTGGATGGCAGTTCGAACATGGTGGGCGTGATTCGTGCGCTGATGGAGGAAGAGGCGAGGCGGCGGCGAGAGGGGCGGGAGGACAACGAAATTCCCATGCGTCCCGATCACGGGCATTTGCTGGCGGATGATATTTTCAAGAAAGTGAATCCTGGATATTCGTTGGTGGGCAGGCTGAAAGGATTAGCGGAGCTGCGGGGCGTGATGCGGGGGCTGGAGTATGCGGTGCCGGAGTTGCGGAATTCAGCTTTTGGCTCCTAGCTGCTGGCTTCTCGCCATATCAGACCCAGTTGTCAGTTGCCAGTAGCTAGGAGCTCGCAATGAAAGAATTCGATGGTAAGGTCGCGATTGTGACGGGGACGACGGGGATTGGCCGCGCGATCGCAAAGCGCTTTGCGGGGGACGGAGCCAGTGTTCTGGTGTGTGGCATCGAAGTGGCGGCCAATAAGGAGCTGGCGCTCGATGCTCAAACCAACCGGCTGAGCCTGCGTGTGGAACAATGCGACGTCACCCAGGCTGAGGCAGTCCGGGAAGTGGTCGCGAAAGCGGTGCGCGAATTCGGCGGCCTGGATGTGATCGTCAACGCTGCTGCTTTTCATCCCTTCGGAACTGTGGTCGAAACTGATCTGGAAAACTGGAACCGGTGCCTGATGGTAAACGTAGGCAGCATTTATCTTCTGGGACATTTCGGTATCCCGGAGATGAAGAAGCGGAGCGGCGGTTCGATCATCAATTTGGCGTCGGTGCAGGGGCACGCGTGCCAGCGCGGGGTCGCGGCGTATGCGACGTCGAAGGGGGCGGTACACAGCCTTACGCGCGCCATGGCCCTCGATCACGCCGCCGACAGGATACGGGTGAATTCGATCAGTCCGGGATCGATACGCACGCCGATGCTGGAGCGCTCGGCAGGGAACTTTGCACCAGGAGTGCCGATCGAGGAGGTATTCCAGCGTTGGGGAGAAGCGCATCCGTTGCGGCGGATTGGGACGCCGGAAGAAGTGGCGGAGCTGGCTGCGTTTCTGGCATCCGACAAGTCAGCTTTTTGTACCGGCGGCGATTACCTTGTAGATGGCGGGCTGCTGGCCGGAATTGGCGTGCAATGACCTCGGAACCGTTATGTGTCGCGCCCACTGGAGATGTTTGCGGCGAAGGCGCAGTCTGGCACGCGGCGCATTCGGCGGTTTACTGGACCGATATCAATCGATTCCTGATCCACCGCTATACACTGGAGGACCAATGTGTCCGGACATGGATCTTCGAAGAGCCAGTGACCGCACTGGCGCTGACTGACCGGGACGAAGTGCTGGTTGTGGCGCTTGGCTCGGGTGTGATCTTGTGGGAGCCGGCTTCGGATGTCCGGCACAACCCTATTTTTCGGCTCGAAGGATGGCCCCGAGTTCGGCTCAATGACGGACGGGTTGATCCGCAGGGATCGTTCTGGGTTGGATCGATGCGCAACAATGTGAACCCGGACGGATCGTCAGGAGAAGTAGGCGGGAAAGACGGCATTCTCCATCGTATTGATCCGGACCGCGGCGTGACGATACACCGGCGGAATATTGGTATCTCGAACACACTTGGGTGGAGTCCCGACAAGAAGCGTTTTTATACTGGCGACTCGCTGGCGAACGTGATTTGGGCATACGACTACGATCCTGCCAGCGGGGCGATCACAAACGAAGTTCCCTTTTTTGAGGATTTCGATCGCGGCTCGCCGGACGGCTCGACCGTGGACGCCGAAGGCTATCTGTGGAACTGCCGATACTACGGCGGATGTATTGTGCGCGTGGCGCCGACCGGAGTGGTGGACCGCGTGATCGAGATGCCGGTGAAAAATATTACAACCTGTACGTTTGGCGGCTCCGATCTCAAGACCTTGTTTGTAACTACTGCATCGGCCCAGGCAGCGCCGGGCGAACGGTTGGCTGGCGGGCTGTTCGCGATTCAATGCAAAGTGCGCGGGCAGCCGGAGAACCGGTTTCGTAGCCTGGCTTGAAACAGCCCGAATGCCAGAGTAGGCGAAGAAACTCTGCAGACACTCGGGCTACGCCGGGCGCAGCGAGCGGAATGTCTGCAGGCATTTCTTAGCGGTGTCAAACTCGGAGAATCTGCTGCCTTCCTGCTCGACCAGGTAATACTCCACGCCGCCGACGCTCTCCGCGGCGGAGAAGATATTTTTCCAGTCCGCCGCGCCTTCGCCGAACAGGACGGTGTAGCCTTTGCCAGGATCCGGCGACCAGTCTTTGCAGTGGATGGATCGGATACGACCCGGGTTGGCGCGAATCCACGCCACCGGGTCCGATCCCGCCTTCAGACAGGTGCCGATGTCGAGTTGCAGCATGATGGACGACTTCGTATTTTTCGCCAGGATTTCGATTGGGCGCTTGCCCTCGACGGGAGTGAACTCCAGCTCGTGATTGTGGTAGCCCGCCTTCAATCCCGCGGGTTCGAGTTGGTCGGCGGTGGAGTTCAGCGTGTCGGCGACTTCCTTCCATCCATCCAGACCGGGCTTCGGCTGCGAACTCGACATGACGATGTACCTGCTTCCGAGGATCAGGTTCATGTCGCGCGCCCGCTTGAGGTTGTCCGGCGGTGAAGTACGAGCTGCTGTTGTGGGTGGAAAGACAACGGATGCCGAGATCATCCAGAAGCTTCTTCATGTCCTTGGTTTGAGTTTCGGTCCAGTCGAAATAGGGAGCGTAGAATTCGACGACCTGGTAGCCCATTTGTGCCACGGTGCGCACGGTGCCGGTGGGATCGTCTTTTAATGCGTTGCGGACGGAATAGAGCTCGAGGCCTACCGGAATCGAGCTTGCGGCGAAGGCACGAAGAGACCAGGGAAGCATTGCGGATAGAGCGAGGAAAGAGCGCCGGGTGAACATAGCTGAGAATCCTATCCGAGAACGCGTGGAACTTCACTAGCTTTGACGGCGTATAGAGGCTGAGGACGGACCGTGCGGCCTATTGGCGCCTTGGGCGCTCCGGCAGGGCCGGAATGTCAACTCGTATGATAGGGTAAATGTTCTTTATTTTGCGGGGGGTTGATGGTTAATCCTCCTGAGCGTCGCGTCGCAAATCGTCGGACGGCTAATCCTGGAAGGTAATGACGCAGGGTCCCACAGAAGAACGATTGATCATTGGTGTGGATATTGGCGGTACGAAAATTGCCGCTGGCATAGTGGATTCCAAGGGGGAAATCAAATGCCAAACCCGCACACCGATGGTGTCCGATGATGGAGCCGGAGCGGGGCTGGCGGCAGTAATCTCCGCCATCGATGCCATATCCGCAAGCGACCCGCAGAAACGAAGCCGGGTTCGTGGCATCGGGATATGCTCTCCGGGTCCGCTCGATCCTAAAACCGGTGTCGTGGTAAATCCTCCCAATTTGCCTTGTTGGCGAAATTTTCCGCTGGCCGCCGAGGTCGCCAAGGTCTACGGCGTGCCGGTCCAGATTGACAACGATGCCAATGGCGCAGCCCTGGCGGAAGTTCGTTGGGGGGCGGGCCGTGGGCATGGCACCGTTTTCTATGCCACGATCGGCACGGGTATTGGTACGGGAATTGTGTTTGGCGGACGCATTTATCACGGACGCACCGGGGCCGCTGGCGAAGGCGGGCACATGAGCATCGATTATCGCGGCCCGCGCTGCGGATGCGGCAAGCCGGGATGCATCGAAATTCTGGCGGCGGGGCCGGCCATCGCAAAACGCGCGCAGTCGAAGTTAACGGAAATGCCAGGACGTCAATCGGCGATTCTGGATTTGGCGAACGGGAACATCGCGGACGTTACCAGCGAGATGGTGGGCGCGGCCTACACTGGCGGCGACAATCTCGCCAAGGAAGTTTTGCTGGAGACGGTCGAAGTGCTGTCGCTGTGGCTGAGCAATGTAGTGGACCTGCTGGATCCCGATGTGTTGATCGTTGGGGGAGGCGTGGCCGCGATGCTGTGTCCGCTGTTCGAGGAAATTCGCAGCCGGTTGCCGAAGTATTGTGTCAACTCGCGGTGCCAGGAAATTCCCTTGTTGAGAGCGCGCTATGGCGCAGATGCGGGCATAGCGGGCGGCGCGGCGTTGTGTTCGGAGCTGGCGTAGGTGTTTTTGTGCCGGAGCTGGAATATTTCTTTGCAGCGGCGGATCATCTTTTTATCTCGCGTGAGCGACGCGACGTTTAGCTTTCTCTTTTTCAGCCGCAACTATTTCACCTAATCCCCGAATCGCAATCGGCTCTTTGTCTGGAAATTGAGTTACAAGGGTCAGGCTTCCTCCAACAGCCTCTACATAATTCCGCAGAGTGGAAAGCAACAGGTCGCTTCGCCTCTCCAGACGAGAGATTCCATCTTCACCCATATTGAGTGTACGCGCCCCGGTCTTTTGAGTCTTACTGACTGCATGCCTAAGTTCTCGTAGGGACATTTCGCGGGCAACGAGCTCGCGGGTGCGAGCTCTAATCTTTTTCTGCCTCTCTGGACAATAGACGGCCCACGACCGCAAGTATCATAGGTCAAGGAGCAGGGAGCCGTGACCACGCGTCAAGTCGTCAATAGTCAACCCAAGGTTCACACTCCACTCGGGCGAGCCGCAGTTCGGATCTTTGTCGCCAATGATCGCATCAACCAGATTCTTATCGAACATCTTGACGCTAACGCGTGGCGAGCCAAACCGCCCGGCAAGGCCCGCACCATTGTGGCGATCTTCACGCACATGCACAATGTCCGCACCAAGTGCATCAGACTTACCGCTCCGCATTTGAAGGTTCCACGACAGCTCAGCCGAGCGCGCTGCACGCCGCAGCAGGCCCGCGTGGGATTGGCCGAGAGCGCCGCTCGCTGCGCGGAGATGCTCGCGGAAGCGCTCGGCGGTGGTGGGGGCCGCGTCGAGAAGTTTCGCAGAGACGGCTGGGCTCGGCCCTGGCCGGTTGGCCTGGAGATGCTGTGCTACATGCTTTCTCACGAAGCCCACCATCGCGGGCAGGTGTGTATGCTCGCGCACCAGCTCGGATTCCCGTTGCCGAACAAGGTAGCGTACGGGATCTGGAATTGGGAAAAGCTGTGGAAAGAGTGCGGGTCGCCCGGCGGCCCCGGCGACGATTTTTAAGGAATCGCTCACGCGGACTCATTTCAGGTTGAACCAACAGGTTCTTTCGCCCCTTTGGGGCTGGACTTGGCTGATCGCTACCCAGGGCTTGCGCCCTGGGCTGCATTCTTGCGCCGCTCTGCGGCTTAGGGCTTCGCAAGGCTGGCTAAGAGCTTCGCAAAGCTAGCTGATGGCCAGCTTCTTCTGCATCTCTTCTAATGACAGACCCTTTGTTTCTGGATAGACGAATAAGACTACGAAGAACTGCACCACCATCATCACCGAGAAAAATACGAAGGGATAGGCGCCGGAGCTGGCGGCCATCAGCGGGAAGATGAGGGAAATGGCGGCGTTCATGAACCAGTGCGAGAAGCTGCCCAGGCTCTGGCCTTTCGCTCTTACCGAGTTAGGGAAAACTTCCGAAAGATAAACCCAAATGACCGCGCCCTGGGAGAAGGCGAAGAACGCGATGTAGCCGACCAGGAGCCAAACCAGAAGGCTCTGGTGCTGCCCGGTGAAGAAGATGATCGAAACTCCCGCCAGGCATAGCGCGGTGCCGACGGATCCCACCAAAAGCAGAGTCTTGCGGCCCAGGCGGTCGATCACCGACATGGCGATCATGGTGAACAGCAGGTTGGTGGCTCCGATCGCGACCGCCTGCAGGTTGCCGGAGACCTTGCTGAAGCCCGCGTGGGCAAAAATGTCATTCAGGTAGTAGAGAATCGCGTTGATGCCGGAGAGCTGGTTGAATATTCCGATACTGACCGCGAGGAAAATCGGAAACCCGTATTTACGGGTAAAAAGTTTTTCGGTTGCCTGACTCTGCTCCTCGCTGATCGAGGCGACGATTTCCTGCAAATCATGCTCGTAGTCTTCGTCGCCCGTGGTCTGCAGCACGGTTCTGGCTTCCTCCACGCGCCCTTTCTTGACCAGCCAGCGCGGGCTTCGGGGAATGGTAAATAACATAACGAAGAACAGGGCCGCAGGAATGGCGGTGACGCCGAGTTCCCAACGCCACTCGGTTGCGCCAAAGTGTTGCAGGCCGATGAGGTAGTTCGAGAAGTAGGCGAGCAGGATGCCGAAAACGACGTTGAACTGAAACACGCCAACCAGGCGGCCGCGCAACTTCGCTGGCGCAATTTCCGCAATGTACATGGGCCCGAGGACGGAAGAGCCGCCTACGCCGAGTCCGCCGATGAATCGAAACGCCACCAGGGCGTGCCAGTTCCAGGCGAAAGCGCAGCCCAGGCCGGAGATCAGATACAAGACCGCCATCACTCGCAGACTGTCGCGGCGGCCGTAACGTTCACCCGGGAATCCAGCCAGCATCGCGCCCAGAACCGTTCCGAAGAGCGCGCTAAAGACGGTGACTCCGAGCAGAAAAGGAGTGAGCTGGTAGGTTTGGGTCAGAGCACTGGTAGTGCCCGAGATGACGGCGGTGTCGAATCCAAACAGGAGACCGCCAAGAGCGGCCACGATCGTGCTCTTCACCAAAGTTCCATTCAGCTTCATGCCGGCTCCAGCCGTTCAGACTTGAAACGGTAATTGTGCGCGACTGCGAAAAGCAGCCCACAAGTTATCACAGAGCAAACTTCAATTCATTGGACGGAATCGCGGTGGGCAGGAGAATATGAAATCGGAGGTCAAATGGCAGGCCCAAACTCCTCTAAGGTACGAGCAGTGAAGATAAAAGCGGTGATTCTCGATTACGGAGAAGTTCTGTCCTATCCGCCGACAGGGGAAGAGTGGGGTCGCATGGCCAGTCTCTTCAACCTTGACCCGGGCGTATTCCGTCAGCTTTGGGGACGGAACCGGCTGGTTTACGACCGTGGAGATATTTCCTACGAGAGCTACTGGTCGAAGCTCGCGGAAGATGCCAGCATGAAACTGGGACCGGAGCATCTGCAGAAAGTTGGTCCGTGGGATTTGGAAATGTGGGGTCACATCAATTCGACGATGGTGGAGTGGGCAGAGCAGATTCGTTCCTCCGGAATAAAGATCGGGCTGCTCTCAAATATGCCCATAGAGATGATTGACTATTCGCGGCAGAATTTTACCTGGCTGAAGCAATTTGACCATACGACCTTCTCGGCGGAAGTGAGACTGGTCAAGCCGGAAGCGGGCATCTACCGCCATAGTCTCGATGGCCTGGGAGTGTCAGCTGCGGAAGCTCTGTTTGTGGATGACAAAGAACCGAATGTTGAAGGCGCACGAGCGGTCGGCCTGCACGCAATTCAGTTCAGTTCGGTCAGAAAGTTCAGGGATGATCTGGCAAAGTTGGATTTTCCAGTGTTGCCAGTGGAAACAAATTCTCCGACGGGGTTGGGAAGCTGAGCGCCCCCGTAGCGCCGCCGTCCCGGCGGCGCTAGGAAGTTCAGTCGCGCGCCAGCGTGATATCCATCTGATAGAACTTGAAGGTATTCTCTTCACCGGGCTGGTCAGCCGCGACCTTCTGGTAGCGATCAAGGACATCGGCGATGAAGGAGGGCCTTTCGGACTCCGGTATGAATTTTGTCCATTCTATGAAAGTCACCGAGCCAAAGGCTAGGAAGCCGGCGCGAGTTTTGAAATCCCAGGATTTGTCTTCGGTGTGAATTCGGCGGACCTGGAAGCCGTTGCGCTCAGCCACTCCCGCGTATTGCTCGGGCGTCAGGTGAAGGTAAGGATCGTGGAACGCCTGAAAGTAGCGTTCCCACCTTGATGAGAGGCGTGTCTCCTCGATCACATTTTCCAGACTCTTGCGCTTGCCCGCGGGGACGAGGCGCAGTTGGGCCAGGCCATCAGACTTCATCGCCGCGCGTATCGAGCGCAATGGCTGGTCTTGTTCGGGGATCCAATGGAGAGCGTTGAAGGAGACGACGAGGTCGAATTCCTCGTGAAAATACAGCCGGCGGGCGTCCGCCACTTCGAATCGGAGATTGGGCCGGAAGGTCGGACCGAAGTGGCTCGATGCGAAGGCGATCATGTCGGCGGATGAATCCACACCCACGACCGCCCCCTGAGGAACCCGAGCGGCAATTTCCGCCGTGATTTTTCCGTTGCCGCATCCCACATCAAGGACCCGCTCGTTGCCTTTGAGATTGAGCAGGGCTAAGACTTCCTCGGCCATCGCCTGTTGCAGTCCCGATAGTCTGGCGTATTCGGGCGCATTCCATTCGGTCATTCTCTTGCCTCGACTACGAGATCGTCCGGAATTCTTATGACCTCTATAAGGCGTAGAGCCCTTAGCGACGCCGCAGTTCGACGAGTTCGAGGCCAGGTGGCGGCAACGGATTCGAGATCCTGATCTGGTCGCCCGAGGCCTGTGTTTCTTCCACTACATCCAGGTCGTGACCTTCTGTGAGGCGATATCTCCTGACTACAAACGACGCATTTTTACCCCACGGAAGATTGGTGACTGTGAGTATGTAGCCGCGATTGTTCCTGTACTGGATATCTTTTCTTGGAGGCAGAAACCTCATTTTAGAAAAATCGGGCAGAGGGAGGTTCTTCGGGGCCGAGTTCGCCGGGGGTTCCATCGGCGGCGCCTGGTAATTGGCCGGGACCTCGTAATTGCTGATGAGCACCTGCACCGTTTTGCCATCGTGCGAACGCCCGGCGATAGCGGCGAATCCGATGGTATCGGCTCCGGTGAGAGATGAGGCGCTCACGAGTGTTGAGCATTGTTGCGGTGGCGCGGAACGTGTATGCGGTCTTGAAATATTCCCCATGCAGACCGAACAGTCCCATCCAGGCGGCGTCCCCGCGGTAGAAGTGAGCCAGGTCAACGGACGAGTCCTGCAGATAGATGATCGCGTCGCCGACGAAGGCGGCATTCTCCATTCCCTGCAGGCGAAGTCGTTCGTGCTCGGTGAAGTCGGGAGTGAGGTTCCACTCGCTCAACACGCTCTCCGTCTGGTGAAACCCATTCGCATCCAGCAACTTCCTGACATCCTCACCGATTCGGACCATGTCGTAGGGATCGGCGGAGGTCAGGGAGTAGTGATGCCACGAATAGAAATCCAGCGGGACTTTGTGACTGGCGCAATAAGCGATTAGTCCCTCGCGATAGGCTCCGGGATTGAAGGCGATGGCCAGAGCGTCTGCGCCGACTTTCATCGCCGGATCAACCGATTTCAGGGCGCGCGCCGTCTTTTCGTAGAGGCGGTAGAACAGCTCAGGAGTCTCTGTCCAGAAAATCGACAGGTCGGCTTCGTTCCAGAATTCCCAGTAGCGGATGTTGTCATGAAACCCGTTCGCCCAACCCTGGTTGTAGTGCATGGCAATGTGCTTCACTACCGAAGCAAACCTGTCGAGGTCGGGAAGGGCGGTATAGTCGGCGCCGAAGCTGCGGCCAATGCGGTAATAGACCTCGGCGTGGGCATTCCGGATTGACTGGATAAACTTATCGGAGGGAGCGAAGTGATAGCTCTCCGGCTTCTCAGGATCGGCATTCCAGTCAGGAAAAATAGCGCTGGCGTTGGCGGCGTCGACCAGCCGGGTCCGTTGTTGCAGATCCGGAACCAGCCAGGCCAGCAGCGGATTGCCGGTCGAATAGCGTGCGGCGAGGTCGGTTGGACCCATGATGTCGTGGGTGCGAATGGTGTCGATGTGGAGGTCCTGGTACGACTCGGTTAAATCCGGCAACCCTTCCATGATTGGATATGGAGGTCCATTGAGCCCCTGAAATGATCGGATCGTACCCACCACCTTGCCGGCATCCACCTGGAGAGCGCGGAAGGAGGCGTCCGGTGCGTTCTGCGGCGCGGCCGGAGTTTGGGCGGTTGCGACAGCCAGGCCTGCCAGACAAAAGAGTGAATTGAGTAACGTCCGGTTCATACGATTTGCTCGCTTCCTTAATTACTCTGCAATTACTCTGCGGGGAGAGATTTTCGCGCGGCCCAGAATTTGGTGATGTCTTCCAGCGTGCGTCCCTTGGTTTCGGGGACCAGCCACAGCACGCACACCAGATTCAGAAATGCCGCGGTGCTGAAGCACCAGAACGTGCCGTCACTTCCCAGGTGTTTCTGCATGAGCGGGAAGCTTTGATTGCCGAGGTATCCCACTACCCAAAGGGCGGTGGTGGCGATGGACATGGCGCGCCCCCGAACCTTGGTGGGATAAATCTCGGAAATAATGACCCAGCAGGCCACGCCGTTTCCGAAGGCGTGTCCGGCCACAAATGTCATGACAAAAATCAGAACGGCCAGACCGCTTCCGTGGACATGATAAAACCAGCCGACCAGGCCAAAAGAGATCGATTGCAGAAGCGTGCCAGCGAGGATCAACTTCTTGCGCCCCGACAGATCCACCAGCCACAGCGCAAATAACGTGAAAACCAGATTCACCAGGCTGACCAGGACGGACTGGAAAAATGCGTCGCTGGTGGCGGTCCCGGCGGAGCGGAAGATTTCGGGCAGAAACGAGAAGAGTGGAGTGATGCCGCTCAACTGCGAAAACCCTGCCAGCATGATGCCGATGAGCAGAGGACGGCGGAATGTGGTGAACAACTCGGAGATGTGTCCTTCTTCCAAGGCCAGGGAGTCCTGTATCTGGGCGGCTTCGCTGGCCGCCGTAGCCTTGTCGTCTATCTTCGAAAGAACGGAAAACGCCTCAGCGTGGCGGCCCATTTTCATGAGCCAGCGCGGACTCTCAACCGCGGGAATGATCGTCATTCCGAAAAGCAGCGCGGGCACGATACCGGCAAAGAACATCCAGCGCCATCCGGTTGACGTATTCCAGGCTTCGTCCCCCAGGCGCTGGATGAGCATGTTGACGAATACTGCGGCAAGAATACCGAGGACGATGCCGAGTTGATAAAGAGTGACCAGGCGGCCGCGTAGGCGGGCGGGTGCGATCTCGGCGATGTACATCGGAGCGATGATCGAAGCGGCGCCAATGCCCAGCCCGCCAATCAATCTCCAGATGACGAACTGGTTGAGGCTGGCCGCGAACCACATCCCCAACGACGACAGGGCGAAACAAGCAGCACAGATCGCAAGGCCCTTCTTCAGACCGATGCGATCGACAACCGCGCCGGCGCCAGCCGCGCCGACCGTACATCCGATCAGCGCGCATCCCGCTGCCCAGCCCACGCCGGCGGCGTCGAGGTTGAAACACAGACTCAAATAATGGATGGCGCCGCTGATCACGATGTTGTCGTAGCCGAACAGCAGGCCGCCGAGGGCTGAAACACACGCGGCGATGATAAGAGGGCGTCTATGCGGCTGAGGGGAATCGCCCGGCGCGGGGGTCAAGACTTTGCACCGGACTTTTTCGAAGACGTATCGAGCATTGCCTGTGCGGCCAGAATGAAGCCAATGGTGTGGGCCATGCCAGCGTGCCATGGAGCCGGGCAGGTCATCTGCGGAGTGTGGTCGGGGATTATCACGCCGTCAAAATGATTTTTCGCGAGGATGGAGAGGATGCGGATCATGTCCACGTCGCCTTCGTCGATAAACGTTTCCCGGTAACTGGGTACCTTGCCTACGACATTGCGCAAATGAATGTAGGCAATTTTTCCCTGCCGGCTGTAACTGTCCACCGCATCGTAAATGTCGTCTTCCGTCATTTCTGCGAGAGTGCCGACGCAAAGTTCGAGGGCATTGTTTGCACTGGGGGCGGCATCGATCAATCGTTGGTACATGTGAGGCTGGTAGACCAGCCGAGGCTGACGGCGCATGGTGGGCATGGGAGGATCGTCGGGGTGGGCGGCCAGGCGAACGCCGGATTGCTCGGCGACCGGGATGACATCTGACAGAAATCTTTCGAGGCGTCGCCACAATTCCTCATGCGAGATGGAAGGCAGCGTCCCGGCAGGCGCGGCCGGGTCGTAAATCATGTTCCAAATCATCCCGTTCGGGATGGGGACGTCTTCGGCCGGGCCGTCCATGCCGAGAGTGATCGCGTGTCCGCGTCCCAGGGGAGCGGTCACGCGGCCGCAGACTCCAGCCAGGCTGAAGTTGTAGCCCAGGACCGGGATTCCTGCTTCGCCCATGCGGCGAATAATTGTTTTCACTTTTTCGATCTGCTGCGGGCGCTGCGGGCCGTCCAGAAGAATGTCGTGCCAGTGGGCGGGATCGAGGTTTTCAATCGCCGCGAGAACCAGGCCCGCGTCTTCAATCTCGTCGCCGGATTCTTCTTAGCTCCTCGACAGTCCATAGCTTTTCTGGATCGCCCGCCACTCCCCACGGCTCGTATTTCGCGCCGGTCGGTTGATTGTTGCGCGGGTTGGACGTGCCGTTGTTGAAATAGTCGACGAGGTGCACCACGACATGAGTACAGCCGGCCTGACGCGCGAAGTCGTAGTAATCGCGCGTGAGCATGTGGCGATAGAGGCCCAGGCCAAGTTTCATAGGCGGTTGCCGATGCCAGCTCCGTAGTCAGGGCTCAAGATCTGGCCGTTGATTTCGTTGGCCAAGGGCGAGCAGAGAAAGACGAACGCGTCGGCGATGGATTCCGGACTGTTTCGTCTTCCCAGCGAAACCCGCAACACAAATTCTCTGTACGCCGGATCCTCATCGAAAACTTTCAGCGAGCTGCCGGCAGCGACGTTGCCCGGTGACACGACGTTCACGCGAATGCCGGTGGGAGCGTACTCCAGGGCCATGCAGCGGGCGAAGTTTTCCAGTGCCGCTTTGGCCGAAGCGTAGGAAGGAATCTGGGTGTGGGGCATGCGGGCGACGTAGGAAGAGGTGAAGATGATGTGGCCGGGAATCTTGCGCTCAATCCATTGGGCAAAGACGGCTCGCGCCAGGTTGACCTGCGCGAAATAATTGAGGCGGAAAATCCTGTCGTAGTCAGCTTCGGAAGTGGTGGCGAAGGGATGCAGCCCGCAACCGCCGGCATGCCCGAGAACCGTGTCCAGGGCAGGGAAGCGGCGGAAGGATTCGGTAACGACCCGGCCCAGGGCAGCGGAATCTGTGATGTCGGTGGAGAAGTAAACGTATGACGACTGCGGGATTTGCCAGTCTTGCAAAGTTTTTCTAGCTGTATCTTCGGGCTTGATGTCGACCAGCATTAAAGTTGCTCCGGCTGCGACTAATTTCCGGACCATGGGTTCGGCGATGGCACCCATCGCGCCTGTGAGCAGGATCGATTTGCCGGAGAGATCGATGTTTATCATCGTTGTTTATCGTTTATTGTTTGTCGTTTATCAATCGGACGCCCATCGAGTGTCTGTTATTCCGCGATGTTATTTATTACAAACCAGTTCTCGGTTCTCAGTTTTTAGTTTCATTACATGATGCCGTGTTTTTTGAATGCGGCTACCGCGCTACTGCCTTTTTCGAGGGCTTTCCGGACTAATTTCTCGCCGCGAATTTTTTCCAGGGCTTTGGCGAAGACTTCGCCGGCGGCTTCGGTGGGGATTGCGCAGACGCCATCGATGTCACCGAAGAGGATGTCGTGGGGGCGCAGGCGAACGGCGCCGATTTCCAGGGGGACGCGAAAGTCCATCACTTTGTAGCGGGGCGAGGAATCCTGGCCATAAGGGCCCCAGGAAAACGTCGGAAAGTTCAGTTCAAGGATCGCTTTGGTGTCGCGAGTGTAGCCGTTCAAAACGGCGCCGCCGCTGCCCAACTTGCGGGCGCGGATGCTCATGAGTTCTCCCCAAAGCGCGTTGCGCGGGGACGATCCGGTGTTGACGTAGACTTCATTGGGGCGAAGGTCGTCGAGGGCTTCGAGCATCAAGCCGAATGGCTTAGCCATCAGCTTGTTGGCGGTGCCGGCAACTTTCTCCGCGAACACATCTACGGCCAGTACGGGCATGGCGCGACCGACGACCACCATGTCTGCCCGCAGCGGCCGAATTTGCGGAGGCAGAAACTGATGCTGCAGTTCCAGCTTGTCCATCACATCGCCCACGACGCAGGTGAACAATTCACGCTTGATGATGGCAAAAAGTTCGTCGTCAGTTTTCCAGAGCTTCATGGCAGTTAGCCGAATTACTTTCCGCGCGCGCGTTGAATCCTTTCGACAAACTGTTTGGCTGTGTCGGTGACGAGTTGCAGGTTACCCTTCTCCGCGCCGGCAGTCAGGCTGCCGCCAACGCCCACGGCGACTGCGCCTGCCTTGATCCAGTCAGCGACGTTATCAACGCTTACGCCTCCGGTCGGCATCAGCGAAGCCTGCGGCAGCGGGCCTTTCACCGCTTTCACGAACGCCGGGCCCAGAGTTTCGCCGGGGAAGAGTTTCACGATATCGGCGCCGCACTCCATCGCGTCCACAATCTCGCGCATGGTTCCGGCGCCCGGCATGTAAGGAATCTGATAACGATTGCACAGGCGAGCGGTTTCATGGTTTACGGACGGGCTGACGATATATTGTGCGCCGGACAGAATCGCTATGCGCGCGGTCTCCGGGTCGAGCACGGTTCCGGCTCCAATGAGAATCTGGCCGGACGTATATTCCTTGGCGAGCTTTTCAATGACCGCAGCCGCCCCGGGAACGGTAAATGTGATTTCAATGGCGGCAGCGCCACCCACGGCGCAGGCCTCAGCAATACGCAGCGCCAGGTCTGGACTATGGGTGCGCACGATGGCGACCAGTCCCGATTCGATGACTTTTCCAAGAACTTTCAGTTTGTGCATAGGTCGTGTGAATTCTATTTCGGTACGCTTTCCGGAGGAGTAGCGGCGTTCAATTTCTGGAACTCCTGAGTTTCGCGCTCGGCTTCCGCAGTTTTTCCCTGTTTGCGGTACAGACCCGCGAGGGCGAAGTGAGTCTGGGCTGCCAGACTGCTGGTCTTTTCAATCGAAAGCAGCTTCGTCCAGGCTTTCTCGGCGGCCGGCAGATCAGCCCCCAAAGCGGCGGCCTTCCCCAAAGAATAAAGTGTCTCGGGCATGTCCGGCAGCAGGCGATTGGAGCGTTCCAGTTCGGTCCGGGCTTCTCGCGCCTTTCCTTGCTGCAACAGCGCGGCGCCGAGGCGATAGGCGGCTTCCGCATTTCCCGGCTGCAGCTTGCTCTGGGCACGAAACTCTTCTTCGGCTTTTGCCCACTGCGACGAACCTGCATACACCAGGCCGAGTTCGAGGTGCAACTCCGGAGTGTCGGGGCGGAGCCGGAGGGCCTCGCGGAATTCTTTTTCGGCCTGGGGCATTTGTCGCAAGACAAAATAATTTTCGGCCAGAGCCTGATGGGCGCGGGCTGAATCAGGATACGCCGCCAGCAATGTGTCGATCGACTGCTTCGACAACAAACCACTGGCGCGGCCAAGATAGTAAAGCAGATCGGGATCGTCGGGGTGCTTGGCCAGCGCGGCCTGCAAATTTTCCACTGCCTGTTGCAATTGCCCATTTCCAATCTGCGCGATACCCAGGGCCGTCTGCTCCTGGATTTTCTCCAGATGGGGAATCGCCTCGGCGTTGTAGCCCTGCGCCAGCAGCGCGTATCCCAGCAACTGGTGCGCGGCGGCAAGGTCGGGTGCCAGTTGAACAGCGTGCTTGAGGGGCGGGATGGCGGCACCGTAATCCTGGTTTTCCATGTAAGCCTGGCCGAGGTTTACGAAGCCATCGGGCAGGGTAGGCGCGAGTTCAGTTACTTTCTTGAACTCTGCGATAGCAACGTCGAAGTGGCGCTGCTTCTCGGCCTCGGTACCTGCCTGCAGGTGCTGCAGCGCCTCGGGAGATACCGCCTGCCACGCCAGCCAAACCAGCAACAGGATGCGGATCACGGTTTCTCCGGTTCACGGACTTCTAAAAACTGGTCGGCGTGAACGTCGTTCATGGTCTGGTGTGCGCCGGAAGGCCACTCGATCTCCACCTTGGCGGTGTCGGACGTGCCCAGCCCGAAGTGCAGGCGTTTGTCGTTGGAGGAAAGATAACTTCCCGCTGCGGTGGCAAATCGAGTTTGCCCGTTAACCCGTACACGCGCTCCAAAGCCGTCGCGATTGCTACGGGTGCCGCGCAGCGAAATCACCAGCCAATGCTGCTTGCCCCCTCGATTGAAAAAAACCTGGGGATGGTCGCCCAGCGTAGTCATGACCACATCTTGCCAACCGTCATTGTTCAAGTCGCCGAAGGCGGCTCCGCGCCCGGCCGCGGGAGAAGTGCTGCCCGAATCGGCGCGTTCGAAGCGGCCATTGTGATTCATCGCCAGCAGGGGCAGCTCCCAATAGTGAAGTGATGGGTCAATTTTTTCGACATTGTCGAGAACGTGACCTTGCGCGACGAAAAGATCCTTCCAGCCATCGTTATCAAAATCCTCCAGACCCACTCCCCAGCCTGAACTGCCGCTGGAGAGCACGCCCAGCCCGGTCTCGAGACTGCCATAACCGAAGGTGCCGTTGCCTTCATTATGGTAGACGCCATAAATCTCCCGGGGCAGCTCGGTCACGATCACGTCTGGCCGGCCGTCATTGTCATAGTCCTGAAAGACGACGCCCATGCCCGACAGGCGCCGGCCGTCTTCTGAGAGTGCGGCGCCGGCTTCGAGCGCACGCTCAGTAAAAGTGCCGTTGCCGTTGTTGTGATAGAGATACTGTTGCATGCCGTCGTTGGCGACGAATATATCAGTGTATCCGTCGCCATCGTAGTCGGCGAAGGCGACGCCCAGGGCCCGGCCTTTCTTGGCAGCAATTCCGGACTTCTGACTCACGTCGGTGAAAGTGCCGTCGCCGTTATTGTGATAGAGAATGCTGGTGGTGGCGGGAAATTCTTCGGGAGGACAGTAGGTATGCCACTCCCCGCCGCAGGTCTTGCTGTGCCTGGTGTCCCATTCCATGTAGCGGGTGACGAACAGATCCAGCTTGCCATCGTTGTCGTAGTCGAAAAAGCCCGCTGAAACCGACCAGCCTCCGGCAGCCACGCCCGCCTTTGCCGTTACGTCGGTAAAAGTGCCATCGCCGTTGTTGTGGTAGAGGACATTTTTTCCGTAGCTGGTGACATACAAATCGGGGAACCCGTCATTGTCATAGTCGCCGACGGCCACACCCATGCCGTAGTTGCCGTCGCCGGCATCGGCCAGGCCGGCGGCATTGAGTCACGTCGGTGAAGCTGCCATCTTTATTTTGCCGGTACAGCCGGTTCCAGTAGCGCGGATTTTTGCGATCG
Source organism: Terriglobia bacterium (assembly GCA_963801545.1). Taxonomy (GTDB): domain Bacteria; phylum Acidobacteriota; class Terriglobia; order Terriglobales; family Acidobacteriaceae; genus JAIQFF01. Next base: position 294,684 of record CAWDFF010000004.1, read on the forward strand.
AATTTTTCCGGGATGGACATTGGATTGGTCACGTGTCCGCCATTCACCAGGAAGATGTCGAGCAGTCCGTCGTTGTTGTAGTCGAGCAACGCGACTCCGCCGGGCATGGTTTCGATCAGATATTTTTGCGGCGTGGGAGAATTCTGCAGGACGAAATCCAATCCGCGAGGAGATCTGACGTCGAACTGCGAGAGCGGCACGGCGGCGAGAGACGAGGCAAAGCAGAACGAGACTACGCCGAACGTGACTATGCAGAACCAGGCCAGGCAGGACCAGGCCAGGCCGGATGAGGTTCGGCAAAATCGGGCAGGACAGATCCGGATAATGCGGGAGACCAAAGCCGGAATGTTGGTGATGCGCGGAATGGCGATGTGCAACTTGGGGAACCCTGGTAGTTAGCATATCGCGAGGGCGCGATGATTGCACACGAGATCGCGGGCATCGCGAGCCGGAGCAAAGTGCCGGAGAAGATTTTGCCAGCAGCAAATGGTTTTAATGAAAGTTTTGCAGGAAGGATCAGGCGCGGACAGTTCTGATGAAACTGGCATTGTAAATTTCTGTCATTAAGAATGCGCTCCAGATGCCAGAGAGTAATCGTTTACCGAGAGCGTTGCGCTCAGGTTTCTTCTTGACAACGTTCTACAGGGTGTGACAAAAACTGCTTTGGCATTTCAGTCATTCCAGCATCCGGCCCTAGATGGCCGGTTCACCACAGAGCTGTTCTGTGCACTTCGCGTGGGGGTGGGTAATGAGTACTCGCAGATTCCTTTCGGTAGTTCTCTCGCTGGGCGTGATTTTTTCAGCCTGCATCTTCGTCCAAGGTCAATCCACTTACGGCTCGATTACCGGTCTGGTGACCGATCCTTCAGGAGCCGCGGTTACCGATGCCCGGGTCACCTTGACCAACCTGGGAACCGCCGAGAAGCGCACCCAGCCGACCGGAACCGATGGCTTGTACTCCTTTGTGAACCTGATTCCGGGAAATTACCGGGTTGAGGCTGAGAAGCCGGGGTTCAAGCGAGTCACGCAGGAACCGGTTGTAGTGCAGGTACAGCAGACTTCCAAGATCGACATGGCGTTGCCGATTGGGCAGGCCACTGAGACGGTCGAAGTCACCTCAGAAACACCGCTCTTGCAATCAGAGACTTCATCCCTGGGGCAAGTCGTGGATGCCCGCAAGGCAACCGAACTGCCGCTGAACGGACGCAACATCTACAATCTGGCCGCAGTCGCCCCCTCCGTGGTTCCGCAAGGAAATACGCAAGGTTCACCGGTCGGCAAGAACCCGTTCGATTTTGCCAACTACCAGATCGGCGGATCGTTCGCCAACGAAAGTGCGGAGTACCTGGACGGGCAGCCGCTGAACATCGGCTACATCAACCTTCCGGCGCTGGTGCCGACGGCGGACTCGATCGGCGAATTCAAGGTGCAATACAACAACCTGGGACCGGAATGGGGAAAGTTTTCCGGTGGCGTCATCAACCTGAGCACGAAGTCGGGTACCAACAACTGGCACGGCTCGGCGTATGACTTTTTGCGCAACAAGATTTTCAACTCGAACGAGTACTTCAACAAGGGAACAGAAATCGCGACTGGCAAAGCTAATGAACCGCCACCGTTTACCCAGAACCAGTTTGGAGCGACCATTGGCGGAGCGATCGTCAAGAACCGGACGTTTGTTTTCGGCAGCTATGAAGGCTTCCGTCTGCGGACAGGCACGGTGTTCAACACCACAGTGCCGACCGTGGCGGAGCGCGGTGGCGATTTTGGTGATCAGTGCCTTTCAGGCTTCACCGGGCCGGGCGGCATTTGCGGCGACAAGGACTCAAACGGAAACTCCATTCACCAGCTTTACGATCCGCTCAGCGCAAATCTAGTCACCGGAGTGCGGACGCCGATTGCGAACAACAATCTCAACAATCTTCCGTATGCAATGAATCCGACCGCGTTGTTCCTGCTCCAAAACTTCATCCCACAGCCTCTCAGCAGCGGAATCAGCAACAACTTCATCAAGGCGACCAGCACCGGCGGAGACGTGGATGAATACGTGGGCCGGGTGGACCAGACCATCACCACCAACCAGCGGGTGTTTGGGCGCTTCAGTTACTGGAAGCTGCTGAGCCTGGCGCAGGACCCGTTCGGCACCGGATTGTGCAAGGACCGCTGCCAGGAAAACACGCGCAGCAAGAGCGTTGCGGTGGGTTACAACTGGGTGATCAGTCCCACCACCATTGCGAATTTCAATATCAGCGCCAGCCGCTTCCACTATCTGCGTCTGCCGATCAATTCAAACTTCGATATGACCCAGGAAGGGTGGCCGGCGTCTTACAACAGCTTTATTCCCAATACGGAGCGCACGCCGCTCACGCCCTGCTTCGGCAACAGCGACTCTACCGTCACCTGCAGCCAGGGGCAAAGCTCGATTAACGATTTCAATACCCAGTGGAACTTCTCTCCGCAGGTCACCATGATCCGGGGACGGCACACCTTTACCTGGGGCGGCCAACTCGAAGAAGGTTACGACAATTACCTGCAAACCAACACCGGCGGCGGTCTGATCTCGTTCGTAGGATCGTGGACCACCGATAAGGTTGGAAGCAATCTGCAGAACGGCAAAGATTTCGCAGACTTCCTGTTGGGATTCGGTCAAGGGCAGGGTTCGGCGTTCGGCAACCAGACCACCGGCTCACTGGTAATTTCCGGTCCAGTTTCCGGAAAGCAGACCTACCGTGCCTTCTATGTCGGGGACAACTGGCACGTTACTACCAAACTCACTTTGAACCTGGGCTTGCGCTACGAGCTTCAGGGACCATGGTCGGAACGCTACGACAAAATGACTTACTTCAATCCGAAGGCCACAAACACTTCGGTGACGGGTTGCAGCGGTGTTGCGGGGAGCCCATGTACCGGCGACCTGTTCCTGGTGAAGACTGGCGTCAACAGCGGCCGCAACAACCTGCCGCTTTCGAAGACCCAGTTCATGCCGCGACTCGGATTCGCCTATAGCTGGGACCAGAAGACTGTAATCCGCGGCGGGTACGGCATGTTCTTCATTCCGAACTACGTTTCGTTCGGAACCAACCCTTACATCGATCCGGTTAGCAGCGCCACTTCAAACTTCATCGCCAGCTCCGATAGCGGATTTACGCCGTCGAGCACGCTCACCAACAGCGGCTGCAATCTTGTTGGTGCCGACAATCTGGTGTGCAATCCCGCGACTGGTCCGTTCTTCCCGGGCGCGACTCTGACCCCGGTCGCCGGCCGCAACCCTCAACCTAATGTGTCGCAATACGCCGTGAATCAGAGCAACTACTCAGCCACGGGCTACACGGTTCAGAAATACGGATACGTGCAGCAATGGAACTTCGGCATCCAGCGCGAACTGCCTTGGGGCTTTTTCGCTGACGTAGCTTACGCCGGATCGCACGGAGTCCACCTGCCCCAATTCAACACCAACATCAACCAGATCCCCGACAGCTTCATCGCACAGGCCGCACAACAGGAGGCTGCAGGACAACCGGTTGCGATCGCGCAGAAGGTACCAGTGGGCAACTATCCTTTTGCCTGCCCCCTCTGCACCGTGCCGAATCAGCTTCCCGGAGCTCTGGGACTTAACGTCGTGCAAGGCCAGTTTGACCGGCCGTATCCGCAGTACGCCGGTCTGAACCTGAACGGCCAGGGCTGCTGCGGCAGCACTTACAACTCGTTGCAGGCGACCGTGAACAAACGATTCGCCGGCGGCGGAACCCTGCTGGTGGCTTATACCAACTCCAAGCTGCTCTCCAACACCGACACTCTTACTTCATGGCTGGAAGGCGGAGTTTCGGGCGGCGTCGGCGGCGTCCAGGATTGGAACAATCTGGCAGGAGAGCGGTCGCTCTCTTCGCAGGACGTCTCGCAACGCCTGGTTATCAGCTACGTACTCGACCTGCCCTTCGGCCGTGGCAAGAAGTTCATGGGTAGCGTGAGCGGGATCAGCGACAAGCTGGTTTCGGGCTGGGGACTCGATGGCGTTACCGTGTTCCAACGTGGTTTCCCGGTCAAGATCAGTTACGGTCAGGGAACACCGCTGTCCTCTCTCGGATTGGGCATCGGCGGGTTGAGGCCGAACGTGGTTTCGGGATGCGACAAGAACACGTCCGGAAGCTCGGCCTCCAGACTCGGCGAGTGGTTCAACACGGCCTGCTTCACGCCGCCCGGGGACTATGCCTTCGGAGATGAGTCGCGAGTGGATCCCACGCTGCGTCAGGACGGAGCCAAGAACTTCGATTTCGCGATCTTCAAGAAGACGACGATCTTCGAGAGCGCCGCGATCGAGTTCCGTACAGAGTTCTTTAACCTCTTCAACCATCCGCAGTTTGGACCGCCGAACGGCACTTGCTGCCTGGCGCCTCCGAACGGAAACTTTGGACAGGTGACCAATACCATCAACAACCCACGCCTGATTCAGTTCGCCTTGAAGTTCGAATTCTAGGCGAGGAACGATTCCGGACCGGGCTTTTGCCCGGTCCTTTTTTTTGTCTAAAGTGACGGTGTAGGAACGGGTCTCTGATTCGTCCAGGCCGAGCGCAGCTCGGCAGGATTCGGAAGCAAAGGGAAAGCTATCCAGTCACCAGAATGTCGGCCTTCGCTCGACCAGACGGGTCCCTTCGACTTCGCTCAGGGCAGGTTCCGACCCCGTCCCCACGCGGTTGTTGGCGCGACTTGTAGTGCAGCGTTCGGGCGATTGATTTACAATCCCTTCCGCTGTGTTCTCGCTGAGAACCAGCCCACAAAGAAGCCTGCTGATGAGAGCCGCCCAGACGCTCGACTATTCCGAAGCCAAGAAAATCATCGACCTGATCGTGGACAAGGCGCTGCAGATGCAAAAGGCGGCGGTGATCGCTGTCGCGGACTCGCACGGTGAGCTGATTGCCTTTGCCCGCATGGATGGAGCTCCTTTCTCGTCAATCCGGATCGCTGCCAACAAGGCCTGGACCGCGGCCCGGGAGCGCAAGCCCACCAAGGAGATTGGAGACAAGGTGCGGGATCCGCAAAAAGGCCACGACATCGCCTATTACGGCGACCCCAGATTTGTCGGATGGGGTGGCGGCCTTCCGGTATGGAAAGACGGCCAGGTGGTCGGTGCGGTGGCGGTCAGCGGTCTGACCTCGAGCGAAGATATTGTGCTGGCGACGATGGGCGTCGATCTGGTCGGGAGCAAGAGTGGCGGAGGGCACTGAGTTGTCTGATCCTGCCACGGAAGAACAGCGAACCCCAGCGGCTGAAGCCGAATTGCTCTCAGCAACTTATGGCACGACTGAAGTCGTGCACTTCCCCCAAGCCGATCCAGATCGGTGTGACTCCACACGGAATACCCACCACGAAGCATCAGAATCGAGAATATGGGAAAGACGACTGTAACTTTCGGCGAAATCATGTTGCGGCTGGCGCCGCCGGGCTTCGAGCGGATATTGCAGACCGGACGGTTTGTCGCGACCTTCGGAGGCGGCGAGGCTAACGTGGCTGTGGCGCTGGCGCAATTGGGCCTGCCTGCCGCTTTCGTGACGGTTCTGCCGGACAAGAACCCGATTGCCGATGCGGTCGTCGGGGAACTGCGCCGGTTCGGCGTGGACGCGTCCCGGATCGTGCGGGGCAAGGGGCGCATGGGCGTCTACTACGTCGAGGGCGGCGCCAACCAGCGGCCTTCGAAGGTGGTCTACGATCGCGATTACAGCGCTATCGCTCTGGCCAAACCGGGTGACATCAAATGGGACCAGGTCTTGATGGGTGCCGGCTGGTTTCACATCACCGGCATAACTCCCGCGATCAGCAGTTCGGCTGCAGATCTCGCCCTGGAGTCGGTGAACAAGGCGCGGGAGAAGGGAATCACGGTCTCCTGCGATCTTAACTACCGCAAGAATCTTTGGAAGTGGGGGAAGCCGGCGACTGAAGTGATGCGGGAGCTGGTGAAGAATATCGACATCGCCATCGCCAACGAAGAAGACGTGCAGATGGCGCTCGGGATCCAGGCCGACGTGGACGTACACTCCGGCTCGCTTGATCGCGCGCAATACGAGAAACTGACTGCCAAGGTTCTGGGCGAATACCCGAACCTGAAAGCGATCGCTATCACTTTGCGGGAATCCAGGAGCGCGTCGCACAACGGCTGGTCGGCATGCCTGCATGACCGACAGGCGTTCCTGGTGAGCCGCTCTTACGAGATCACGCACATCGTGGATCGCGTCGGTTCCGGCGATTCCTTTGCTGCCGGGCTGATCTACGGCTTTCAGACGCTCTCCACACATCAGGAAGCCCTCGAGTTCGCAGTCGCGACCAGCTGTCTGAAGCATTCCATAGCGGGCGACTTCAGCCGTTCCACCGCGGACGAGGTCAAGGCACTGCTCCAGGGTGGCGGGTCAGGGCGGGTGCAGAGATGACGAGTCCAGAGATCAAGGACGAGAACGGTCGGGCAAGCAGGAACATCTTCCAGCGGAGGTTGCAAATGATTCGCAGATTCCGGTTTATCGCGGTTCTGTTGCTGATATCGGTGTTGCCGGTGGTGTGCCAGACCGCCGCGCCGGCTCCGGCCGAGGTTGAAGCGCGTGTCGACTCGCTGCTCAAGCAGCTTTCTTTGGAGGAGAAGATCGATCTGATCGGCGGGATCGATGATTTCTACATTCGCGCCATCGACCACATTCATTTGCCTCGATTGAAGATGGCTGATGGCCCGGTTGGGGTTCGCAATTACGGGCCTTCCACCGCGGTAGGTGGGGTCGCGCTGGCGGCAACGTGGGATCCCGAACTCGCGCAACGCTTGGGAATCGTGCTTGGTGAAGATGCGCGAGCCCGGGGCGTTCATTTTCTGCTGGGACCGGGAGTCAACATTTATCGCGCCCCGCGCAATGGGAGGAGTTTCGAATACTTCGGAGAGGATCCGTTTCTGGCCGCCCGTACCGCAGTGGGCTACATAAAAGGCCTGCAGAGCCAGGGCGTCAGTGCCACGATCAAGCACTTCATGGGCAACAACTCGGAGTTTGACCGGCACAACGTGGACTCGATCATCGACGAGCGCACCATGCGGGAAATTTATCTGCCGGCATTTGAGGCAGCGGTGAAGGAAGCGCACGTGGGAGCCATCATGGATTCCTACAACCTCACCAATGGCGTGCATCTGACTCAGAATGGATACCTGAATACCGACGTCGCCGAGAAGGAATGGGGATTCCAGGGGATCATGATGTCGGACTGGGATGCAACCTACGACGGCGTGGCTGCGGCCAATGGCGGGCTGGACCTGGAAATGCCCTCGGGGAAATTTATGAATCGGACCAATCTGTTGCCGGCGGTCCAGTCGGGTAAAGTCAGCCAGGCCACGATCGACGACAAGGTGCGCCGCATTCTTCGGACGGCAATTCAATTTGGCTGGATGGATCGCGAGCAGACCGATTCATCCATTCCGCGGCTCAACCCGGAAGGCCGTCAGGTCGCTCTCGAGGTGGCGCGATCGGGTATGGTGCTGTTGAAGAACGAGGGCAACGTGTTGCCGCTGGACAAGGGAAAGATTAAATCCATCGCAGTAATTGGACCGGATGCGTATCCAGCGCGGCCGGTGGGCGGCGGCAGCGCGGAAGTTCAACCCTTTGCTGCGACGAGTTTCTTGGAAGGGATTGCAAGTTATCTGGGCAGCGGCGGCGCCAAGGTTTACTACGCTGCGGGAGTGCCGGCGCTGGAAAAGATTGCTGGCCAGACCCAGTTCACCACCCAGGCGGATGGCGGGCAGGAGGGTTTGAAAGCTGAATTTTTCGATAACGCCAACCTCTCGGGGTCGCCCGCGATAGAACGCGTCGTCAAGAAAATCACTTACGATCCCGGCGCGAGCGATGGCGAGGGCGTCAATGATCTGTCGATCCGCTGGACGGGATATTTCACGCCTAACACTCCCGGGGACCATCTGGTATTCGCGCAAGGCCCGGGAGAAAACGGTGGTTATCGTGTGTACATCGACAAGAAACTGGTAATCGACGACTGGAAGCAGGCGTATGCATTTCTCAGCCAGGTCAAGATTCCACTTTCATTGGGACCACACCAGGTTGAACTGGAGTACTTTGTGAAGCGAGGCTGGGGCAAGACCAGGGTGAACTTCGGCATCGTACGTCCCGAGGATCTGGTCACCACCGAAGCCAAGGCTATAGCTTCGCACGCGGACGCGGTGGTGCTGACAGTCGGTTTCGACCAGGGCATCGAAGGCGAGAGTGCGGATCGCCTGTTTGCCCTGCCTCCCGGGCAGGATGAGTTGATCAATCAGATCTGCGCCCTCAACAAGAACACGGTGGTGGTCGTGACCTCTGGCGGCGGCGTGGATATGAGTGCATGGGTGGATCACGTTCCGGGATTGCTTGAGACCTGGTTTTCGGGACAGGAGGGCGGAACCGCGCTGGCCCAGCTGCTTTTCGGCGACTACAGCCCGTCGGGAAAATTGCCCGTGACGTTCGAGCGGCGATGGGAAGACAATCCCGCGCACGACACGTATTACCCCAAGGGCGAAGACCGGAAGGTCGCTTACACCGAGGGCGTTTTTGTCGGATACCGTGGCTATGAAAAATCGGGACTGAAGCCGCTGTTTCCCTTTGGGTATGGGCTTTCCTACACGACCTTCGCTTACAAGAATCTGTCTGTTTCTCCGGCGTCGGCCTCCGCCAACGTGGAAGTGCACTTCGACGTCACCAACACGGGCAATCGCGCCGGCGCGGAGGTTGCGGAAGTGTACGTTGGCGACCGGCATTCCAGCGTCCCGCGGCCTGCAAAAGAACTAAAGGGATTTTCCAAAGTCAGCCTCGCAGCAGGGGAGACCAAGCAGGTATCCGTGACCCTCGATCGCCGGTCGTTTGCTTACTACGACGTGAAGAAACACGACTGGGCGGTGGATCCTGGGGATTTCGATGTGTACGTGGGTCACTCATCGGCGCACATCGATTTGACCGGGAAAGTGGCGCTGGGCGCGCGATAAGGGGGTGGCCCATTCAAGCCCGACTTTGGCTTGAGTGGGGCAGTTCTACAGCTGGACAAAGTATTCCCGTCGCTCGTTCGCGTCGTGTCGTCTACTCCGACTCGATATCAACCAACCCTCACAGCCGGGTGACCTCACAACAGCAGGTCCCTCCACTGCACAGGTCATCGCTTCGCGACGATCTGCTCCGGTCGGGATGACAGAGTTGAGAAGATCTGAACTGCCCCACTCAAGCCAAAACCGGGCTTGAGTGGGCCACCCGCCCAAAATCGGGCTTGGGTGGGGCACCCGGCTTATAACTTCACCCAGGTGCGCGATTTTGCCGAGCGTTCGACCGCATCCAGAACTCTTTGCACTTCAATGGCGGACTCCAGATCAGCATGCAGCGGCTCTTTACGGGCCAGGGCGCCCAGAAAGTCTCCCAGGGTGGCGATGAAGGTGTGCTCGTAGCCGATGATGTGAGCCGGCTTCCAGAAGTTTTCCGAGTATGGGTGGTCGGGGCCGGTGACGGTCAGATTGCGCGCTGCTTGCAGGTTTGGCGGATCCGTGGCGTCGAGAAATTCCAGCTGATTAAATTCGTCCATGTCGAAGCGCAACATTCCCTTCGAACCGTTAATCTCGAAAGTCTTGCGGTTGCGGCAGCCGACACCATAGCGTGTCGCTTCAAATGTGCCAATGCTGCCGTTCGCGAACTGAGCCAGGAGGAGCGTGGCATCATCCACGTCGCGGCCTGCTGCGAAGTTGTGCATGAGAGCGGTCAGTTCCGTAATTGGCCCGTTGAGATAGAGGGCGGAATCGATCGAGTGCGAGAGCAGATCTCCGGCTGCGCCCATGCCCGCCTCGGACTTCCGGTAACGCCACGTGGTGGCTTTGCTGGGATCGCTTCCCGACTGATTCAGATAGAGAGCACGGTAGTGATAGGTCTGTCCGATGCGGCCCTCGGCGATCAGCCGCTTGGCAAAGGCGACGGCTGGAATGCGGCGATAGTTGAACCAGATCAGGGTGGGAACCTTGCGCATCGCCTGCGCCATGGTCTCGGCTTCGGCCAGAGAGGTGGCCAATGGCTTCTCGCAGAACACGATTTTTCCGGCTTGCGCGGCGGCGATCGCGATGGGTGCGTGCAATACGTTGGGGACGGCGATGTCGATGACGTGGATGTCCGGCCGGTTGACCACGGCCTGCCAGTCAGTGGCGGTTTCCTGCCATCCCCACTGCTCCGCTCCCGCCTCGAGTTTGGCCTGATTGCGTCCGCAGAGGACTTTCAGGGTGAGTTCGTAGGGGACATTGAAGAAGTGGGTCACCTGACGGAAGGCGTTGGAGTGGGCCTTGGCAATGAAACCGGTACCGATCATTGCTATGTTCAGGGTCTGCTTGGGCATGGGGTAACTTTAACAAAAAGAGTACAGAGCATTCCGCGCGGGCGAGTCTCTCGCGGCCACACGAACCCCGAAACCAGATCATCTCTAAAAAAAAGAAAGCCCCACATTTCGCCAACTGCGCGAAACATGGGGCACCCTTCGGCCGGAAAAATCTAGTTGCTATCCCAAACGATGTCGGCTTTCTTGGCGGACTTGTGCTCTTCCTTCAGAATGCGTGCGGAATCGCCCAGCGGTGCGACGTACGCCGGGGTCATCACTTCCCACAGCGGCCGTTCCCCGTGCGCACGAGTCGGATTGGCTGCTCCCAGCAGGTTCTGCTGCATCCGCATGTCGGTTTGAGTAGCGCGCGCGTTATGACTGGCGAACTCAATAACCTGTGGCTCGTTGGTCAACAAAGTGGCGCCGGCGATACCCTGTGCAAAGGCTCCAGTGGCGCAAAGAAAGCACAATGCAAATAAAGTCGTTTTCATCGAATTGGTCTCCCACTTCAGAAGTTGCGGCCCCGTCCAAAAGAGTTGCCTCAGTAACCGGTTGCCCGCCGTCCCCGGCTAAATCCGCCTTGGGAAGGCACAATGGCTATGTGCAAGCCCCGTACCAAACCTTGCATGGCGGTATCTTGGTTTTGCGGGGTTAGGAGAGCGTGGCGCGCAATTATTTGCACATTCGTGGCCTGCCCCAGTCCTGAAACTGGGCCATGGGTGCGGCTTTTGCGGGTACTACTCGGTCTATGTGCAAGCGGGTGAATAATTTAGGGGGCTTCTAGATCGTGTGGCGCGGGCGCCCCGCCCGCGAAGACACTAAGTCAAAGTCAAAAGCAGCGGGCGAGGGCGCCCGCTCCACACAATTTATGCACCCGCTGCGGCGTGTTTTCGCTTCGCGGACAGTTTTTCCAGCGATGGATATGAGGCCATGTCGATCAAGGTGCGCAGGGGCGGTTGCGTTCCGCCGGCCATGGCTCGGACGAGCATCTGCACCGCTACCTGGGTGGTAGTGTGGGGGCTCAGACTACAGCTGGTAACGTTGGTGACTCGTGTCGTCATTCTGAGCGATGGAGCGACTGGGCGTCCTCGGCCCGTCCACGGCGAGCTTGTCCCGGACGCGGGGACGCCCGTCGCTCCATTTATGTTATGGGCAGGGTGCTCCTGCGGCCCGCCATTGCTTGACCTTCGAGGCAAATTCTTCGTGCGGCATGGGGACAGGCGCGCGACCCTCTCCAGGGTTCCAGGCCCACAACACTAATTTGTCTTCGGTGAGGTGCTCGACAAGCTGATCGAGATTTCGATTCCGGTTCTGCTTGGGGTCTTTGATTGACTGGCAAATCTGCGCATCGGTCAGGCCCTCCCAGATCATCGGGATGCTTACTGGCGGCAGGCCCCAGTTGGGTGCGCCGGGAGGCAAATGTGCCCCGTCGAGATTGTGGTCCTGATGGCAGGTCCCGCATTTTTCCGCGGTTACTCCACGACCACAGGAACCGCGCCGTACGTTCATAGTATGCGGATGTCCGTCGTCGCCCTGCCGTGGGAAGTCGCCGTGCGAATGGCAGTTCATGCATCGAGGGTGCCTGAGCACAGGAACAAATGCAGTGAAGAGCGCTCCATCCGACGTCGGGGACGCGAGCGGGAGCGTTGGCGGCGCGAAGTTCAGCGGCCGCAACGGGATGCGAGAGCCACGCCAGGGCGCAGACCGCAAGCATCGCGATCACGGTGGTCGTGAAGAACCTTATAAGGGAAAGGAAGCGCTTCATACGGCCTCCGTCAGACGGAAGGGCATGCGCCGGACCCGTTTTCCCGTGGCCGCGAACAGGGCATTGGCAATTGCCGGTGCGGCACAGGGGACGCCCGGTTCGCCGATTCCACCGGACTTTTCGTTGCTCTCCACGATGTAGGTTTCAATCTCAGGACATTCATTCATACGCATCACCGGGAAGGTGTGGAAGTTGGTTTGCTGCAGACGCCCATCTTCGAACGTGAGTTCCTGAAAGAGCGCGGCCGAGGCGCCAAAGATGGCACCACCTTCGATTTGTGCGGCGATAATGCCCGGGTTCACATATTGCCCGCAATCGACCGCGCACACCATGCGGTGCACCTTGATCTTTCCGTCAGTGACCGAAACTTCGGCCACGTGGGCGAGGTAACTTCCGAACGCAAAGTGCACGGCGATGCCCCGGCCCATCCCTTTTGGTAGAGGCTTTCCCCATCCCGATTTCTGCGCCGCAAGATCGAGAACGCCGAGGTATCGAGGCTGCTTCAGCAGCAGTTCGCGCCGGAACTGGTAAGGATCTTTTTGCGCCAGGGCGGCGAGTTCATCCATGAAGCACTCCACCGCGAACGCGGTGTGCGAGTGTCCCACCGATCGCAGCCATTGCACCGGAACATTGATATCGATCTGGTGAGACTCGACTGCAATGTTTGGTATTGCGTAGGGAAGATCGTCGATGCCCTCGATCGAAGCCGGATCGTACGCCTTTCCCTTCATGAACATCTCTGCAAAGATCGTGCCCGCCATGATCGACTGGCCCACCGAGCGCGACTGCCAACTCACCATGTTGCCGGAGGCATCGATGCCGCCTTCGATGGCATGCAGAAATGCCGGACGGTACCAGCCGCCTTGCATGTCGTCCTCACGCGTCCATACCACCTTGACTTTCGCAGGTGCTCCCATCGCTTTGGCTACGTGGGCTGCTTCAACTACGAAGTCCGACTGAGGATTGGCACGACGGCCGAAGCCTCCGCCCAGAAAAGTGGTGTGCAGTTGTACCTTCTCGGGGGGCAGTCCGACCGTTTTCGCGGCGTTGGCACGGTCGATGGTTTGAAACTGCGAGCCGGTCCAGACCTCGCACGAATCCTGCCGCAGGTCTACGACGCAGTTCAGCGGTTCCATCATCAGGTGCGAGAGATACGGAGCCTCGTAAACCGCTTCGATTTTCTTTGCGGCATTGGCCAGCGTACCCGCAGCATCGCCTTCTTTGCGGACGCTCACACCCGGCGACTTTGCCCGCTCACGGAAATCCTGCATCATTTTCGTGGTACTGAACCCGCGCATCGCACCGTCGTCCCATTCCACGCGAAGCGCATCGCGGGCCACCTTGGCTTGCCAGAACGTGTCGGCAATCACCGCGACTCCTGAGGGGACCTGAACGATCTTCCTAACGCCGGGCATGGAGCGCGCCCTGGAATCATCAAAACTTTTCAGGGTCGCGCCGAAAATCGGCGGGCGAGCGACCACCGCTGTCATCATCCCTGGGAGTTTCACGTCGAGCCCGAAGACGGCCTGACCGTTCAGTTTCATCGAAGTGTCGAGGCGTTTGATGGGCTTGCCGATGAGCTTGAAGGTCTTCGGATCCTTCAGTTGGACATGCGCCGGCGGGGTTAGTTTTGCGGCGTCCGCGACCAGCTCGCCATAGGTGAGTTTGCGATTTGAATTATCGAATACCGCGCCTGACTCGGTCCGGCAAGATGCTGGATCCGCGTTCCATCGTGTTGCAGCGGCGGCAACCAGCATGGCGCGGGCGGCGGCGCCGGCCTGCCGGAATTGTTCCAGGCCGGACCATACACTCGAGCTGCCTCCGGTCATCTGCATGCCGAAAGCAGGGTGATTGTATTTGGGATCGACCGGTGCAGACTCGAAGCCCACTTTGGACCAGTCGGCATCAAGCTCCTCGGCCAGCAGCATGGGCAGTGACGTGTAGACGCCTTGTCCCATCTCCGAGTGGTTCACGATGACGGTGATGCGTTCATCGGTTCCGATGCGCACGAAAGCATTCGGCATGAAACTGTTTACCGACTCCTGCGCCGACGCCTGACTACCCGCTCCCGGAAAGTAGAATCCGATCAGCAAGCCACCGCTCGCGGCCATTGAGAATTTCAGGAACTCGCGGCGGTGCATTTCACCGCGAACACCTTCGGAACGAACAGAGCCAGACTTGATGGGTTCGGGGCTGATTCGTCGAGTGCTCACTGGCCACCTGCCTTCGCCACCATGTCTGCAGCGCGATGAATCGCTCTTCGTATGCGTGGATAAGTTCCACAGCGGCAGACATTGCCGGTCATGGCCTGGTCGATGTCCTCATCGGTAGGGCTGGGGCTTCTCGCGCAGCAACACGGCCGCGCTCATCAGCTGCCCGGATTGGCAGTAGCCACATTGCGGCACATCCTCTTCGATCCAGGCACGCTGCAGCGGATGACTTAGATCGGACGACAGCCCCTCGATTGTGGTCACGGCTTTACCGCTGGCTCGCGATACGGGTGCGACACACGAGCGAATCGCCTCGCCATTAATGTGTACGGTGCACGCGCCGCACTGGGCCATGCCACACCCGTATTTTGTCCCGGTGAGCTCCAGATGATCGCGGATGACCCAGAGCAGCGGAGTGGAAGGGTCTACGTCAAGTCTGACGCGCTTGCCGTTGACGGAGAAGTCAATCATCGTTCTCTCCTGTTGCATGCCCTTGGAATGCAGTGTCCCGGAAGCACGCTGCCTGCTGGTTAGTAGCGCAGAGCCCACCCTGTTTGCATACGCGAACGAGGTCGGGGCACAGGTTCGGCTTAGAGAAACTTTACCAGCGCGTCCATCGTTTCCTTAGGACTTTCCTCCATGAGCCAGTGTCCGGTGTTCTTCAGCACGATCACGGTGACCTGGGACGCGACCAGCTTCATCTGTTCGCCCAGCACCACTCCTAGCGACTTCTCCCCGCCGATCGACAGGACTGGCATGTTGAGCCTGGTCTGCGACAGTTCAGCAAAATCCTTGGCCGCTTGCGGGAACGAAGCGAAGTAGCCCCAACCGGCCCGCATGCGTCCCGGCCGCGCATAGGCCGCGGCGTAAGCTTTGCGGTCGGCTTCGGGAATTGAGCGAGCTTTGTCGGCAGCGAAGTCATTCCAGTAGTAATCGTAGTAGGTGCGTTCGCGTCCTTGCACCAGGGACTCAGGCGTAGGGCCGTGAAAGCGGAAATGCCAGAGGTCGGGGTTGTTGTAGACACCTTCCCACCCGGGCACGCCGGGCAGAAACGCGTCCATCACAACCAGTTTCTCCGTTTCCGCAGGGAACTGCGCGGCATAGGCGTAGGCAACCATCAGTCCGATATCATGTCCTACCACTCTCGCCTTTTCCACGCCGAGCGAACGGGCGAGCGCGTGAATGCGGGTCGCGGCCGTCTTCATGTCGAGACCGTCCGCGGGAATCGCCGAGTCGCCGATTCCAGGCAGGTCGGGCGCAATCACCGTAAATCGCTCCGCCAGCAGAGGCATGAGCGGCCTCCACATACGCGAGGTCTCGGCATAACCGTGCAGCAGGATCACCGCGGGGCCGTGCCCAGCCGTCATGTAATGCAGCCTGACGCCGCTCACCTCTGTGTCGTGCGAGACGATCGTCTTATCTTTATCCGACGCGCCTGCGTATGCATTGGATGAGATCGAAGAAAAGAACAGTGAACCGAATAGAGCCAGAGTCAGAAAAAAGTTGACAGCAGAGTTCATGCAGGAAATATAACAGGTCGCGAAGACGATGGTGCATGGCGTCTTGTTGTTTCGGAAAGCCGTGCTGTGCGCCGAAGTGCGTCCAGGAGACTGTATATTTCTGTTGCCGATGATTTCATCCCACCACAGATATGACGCCCTGATTCTGGGAGCGGGAGCCGCCGGATTGATGTGCGCGATGGAGGCGGGCAAGCGGGGACGACGGGTGGCGGTGCTTGAGCGGGCAGACCGTCCGGGCAAGAAAATCCTGATCTCGGGCGGTGGGCGCTGCAATTTCACCAACATCCATTGCACTCCGGAAAAGTTTATCTCGTCCAATCCGCATTTTGCCAAGTCGGCGCTGGCACGCTACGCGCCCGCGGATTTCATCGCTCTGGTCGAGAAGCATCACATTCCGTATCACGAAAAAACTCTGGGACAGCTTTTCTGCGATCGCTCGGCGCAAGACATCCTGGGAATGCTTGAAAGGGAGTGCGTGGCTGCCGGAATCGACCTGATCAGGAAGATCGAGGTGGGGGAAGTGGTCCGTGGCGATGAGTTCGTGGTGCGAGCCGGTGAAAAAGAGTTTCGCGCGCCGGTTCTGGTTGTAGCCACGGGCGGGCTGTCCATTCCGAAGATCGGAGCCACCGATCTTGGGTATAGGCTGGCGCAACAATTCGGCCTGAAGATTTGCGAGACCCGGCCCGGGCTGGTGCCGATCACCTTCAATGAAAGCGATCGCCGCGCATACGCGGATCTGGCGGGCGTCTCCACCGAAGTCATCGCTGGATGCGATGGTCAACGCTTCAGGGAGAAGATGCTGATCACGCATCGAGGACTCAGCGGACCCGCGATCCTGCAGATTTCGTCGTACTGGAACAAGGAGATGCCCATTCTCCTGGACCTGGCGCCCGAAGCCGCGGTCACCGCCCCGCTCCTGCAACCAGATTGTCCTCGGACTGTGGGGGCCCTGCGATCGGCCTTGCAGGCATTTCTCCCCAATCGCCTGGCCACGCGGTGGGTGGAGAGGCATCCGCCCAACGCATGGACGAATGCCGCCCTGCGGGAACTGGAGCGTCAGATACACCAGTGGGCGGTCGTTCCTGCGGGCACCGAAGGCTACGCGAAGGCCGAAGTCACGGTGGGCGGCGTGGATACCGATGAGCTATCCGCAAAAACCATGGAGAGCCGGAAAGTGCGTGGCCTGTTTTTTATCGGGGAAGTAGTGGATGTAACCGGACACCTGGGAGGGTTCAACTTCCAGTGGGCCTGGGCGTCCGGAGCCTGCGCCGGGCGGGCGTTGTAGAGGGTGGAAGAAACTAAAAGCGGTCATGAATCACGTTTCGATCGAAGCGCTTTCCGCGCGAGTATCCTCGACGAAACCGCGAAACGCGGGGCACGCGGGGCTCTGTCCATGCTCACCTATGGCATCAAGGCATTTTGCGACACTCACAGAATCACACTACTCCGCCACCCGCCTGGACAATCTGTCCCGTCACCCAGCCCGCTTCGGGACCGACCAAAAAGGCTACGACATCCGCGACCTCTTGTGCTGTACCGACGCGCTTGAATGGCGATGAGGCCGCCGCGAAGTCGCGAAACTTGTCCGGCAGCATGTCGGTTTCGGTATACCCAGGAGACACCGCGTTGACCGTGATCTGGCGCTCGGCGAGTTCATAAGCGAGCGTGCGGACAAACTGCTCGACTGCGCCCTTGCTGCCCAAATAGGCCGCTGCTCCCGCCATGAACAGCTTGGTGCCACCGGTGGAGATGGCCACGATGCGGCCTCCGTCCTGCACCTGGCGCGCCGCTTCGCGCAGCGTGAAAAAAGCTCCCCGGGCGTTTATGTTGAAAATATTGTCAAAGTCCTCGTCGGTGGAGTCGGCTACCGCCTTTTGCGCGAACACCCCGGCGTTGGCCACCACGATGGCCGGTTTCCCAAACGCTTTCTCGGTTTCCGCAAACAGGCGCGTGACATCGGCCGACTTGGACACATCCGCCTGTACCGCGATGGCCTTCCCTCCAGCTTTGGTGAGGGCCTGCGCGACTTCGCCAGCCGCCGCCGAACTAGCCGTGTAATTGACCACCACGGCCGCGCCCCGTTCCGCCAGCTTCTCGGCGATAGCCCGCCCAATGCCACGCGAACCTCCAGTTACGATTGCAGTTTTTCCCTTTAGCGACACGATCTCCTCCTGATGGGGGCCGCCATCTGCGGCACTCAATCCGCATGCTCTAGCGGATGTCTATCAGATGAAATGGAAGGCGTACGGATTCAGTTTTGCCGCGAAGTCCTTTCCCGGAAATTGTGAGTTAAGAGAGACGGGTGGAGCAGAAGTGGGCCACCCGAATTCCTCCCGCCTCTTTCGGCCGTTCCCCCCCATATTCTTCCCAGGATAGTGTTTTACGCCGGGGTGGACCTTCTGATTCTTCTCGGAGTAGTCCGCGACCTGATCGTCAACCGGAGCATTCACCTGGTTTACCGCTACGCGCTTCCCGCCATCATCCTTGGGCAGGTCGTGGTGATGTATGCGGCGACGGTGCAGCCCGCGGTATGGATGCGGATAGCACATTCGATGCTGGGATGAGGGATATGATGAGCGACATGAGGATGCCCACCCTTTGCGGCTCTTGTTCCGCTTTGGCATGAAACCGAAGCGGCCTGCTTGCCACGCAGCTTGATCTCCCCTTGACATCCGTCTATATTTCTGCAATTATCGAAATATGGTTACAGCTATAAACAGGAAAGGCACAGAGCAGGTGGCAAAGTATGCCGACATGCTTTCTGCCATGGGCACGGAACCGCGCCTTCGAATCATGCAGTTGCTTCTATCTGCTCATCCCGACGGCCTCGTCGTGGGCGATATTCAGGCAGAACTGGACATCCCGAATTCCACACTATCGCACCACCTGGAGAAATTGAAGAATGAAGGGCTGGTGAACGTGCGCCGCGAAAGTACCTTCTTGCGGTACACGGCCAACACGGAAGCGCTCCAGGAACTCCTGCAATTCCTCTACGCCGAATGCTGCACCAGAAATAAGGCAGTCAAACCTCAAGATATCGTCCAGCTTTGTAAATAGAGCTTTGTAAACAGTAGATAGAAGGGGAGCACGATGAGCAATACCGACATCAAGGACGTAGTCAAAGAAAAGTATGGGCAGGCAGCCTTACGAGTGAAGGCTGGCGGAAGCAGTTGCTGCGGAGCCAGCGCGGCAAGCGGCCTCGGCTGCGACCCGATCACGTCCAATTTGTACGACTCTTCCCAGGCCGGACAAGTCCCTGAGGAAGCCATGCTGGCCTCTCTCGGGTGCGGGAATCCAACTGCATTGGCGAAATTGAACCCAGGAGAAGTGGTCCTCGATCTCGGCTCGGGCGGGGGTGTGGATGTGCTGCTCTCGGCTCGGCGGGTTGGGCCTACCGGCAAGGCATACGGTCTCGATATGACGGACGAGATGCTTGCGCTCGCCAATGAGAACAAACGCAAGGCAGGGGCTGAGAATGTCGAGTTTCTAAAAGGTGAGATCGAGCATATCCCTCTGCCGGACAACTCGATCGACGTGATTATCTCGAATTGTGTGATCAACCTGTCGGCGGATAAGGATCGGGTACTGCGGGAAGCCCTTCGTGTACTGAAGCCCGGCGGCCGCTTCGCGGTTTCCGACGTCGTCACCCGGGGCGAAATCTCGCCGGAAATCCGCAAGAGCGTCTTGCTCTGGGTCGGCTGCGTGGCGGGTGCGCTCGGAGATGACGAATATCGCAGCAAACTTGCCGCCGCAGGCTTCGAGCAAATAGACATTGAGCCCACGCGGGTCTATCGCGCAGAAGATGCGCGTGAGTTTCTCTCGGCGGCGGGCGTCGATGTCGACGCGATTGCACCACAGGTGGATGGCAAATTTCTGAGCGCCTTCGTTCGGGCCGTCAAACCGGCAGACGCCGCCGTGAAAACATGTTGTGGACCAACCTGCTGCAACTAGGAGAGAACGAATATGCAAGGGCACTACAACGTTTTATTCCTGTGCACCGGCAATTCAGCGCGCTCCATTATGGCCGAGGCGATTCTGAACTTCAAAGGCAGACCTAATTTCACCGGCTACAGCGCCGGAAGTCACCCGTCCGGAACGGTTCGACCCGAAGCCTTGCGACAGCTTGAAATCGCGCACTTACCAACCAAGGGTCTGCACAGCAAGGCTTGGGATGAATTCTCTCTGCCCGGCTCTCCCAAGCTCGACTTTGTCTTCACAGTTTGTGACAACGCGGCGAAAGAGGTCTGCCCAATCTGGCCCGGGCAGCCGATGACCGCACACTGGGGTGTTCCAGACCCAGCGGCAGTTCATGGCAGCGAGGCCGAGGTTGAACGAGCGTTCCGCGAGGCATTTTTTATTCTGGAACGCAGAATCAGTCTATTTCTCTGCCTTCCGTTGAAGAGTCTGGACAGCCTTGCACTCAAGAGGGAGCTCGACAACATCGGCCAGACGATGACACCCGTCACCCACGAATAGCTGTCTGTTCTTGATAAAAAGTTGGCTTCGGTCAGCTTGCCGCAACATAGGCCCACTCATGAAGGCAACAGGTCGTCTCAATTTTCTGGACCGCTATCTGACCGCGTGGATCTTCGCCGCGATGGTCGCGGGTGTAGTGCTGGGCTGGCTTGTGCCGGGAGTTGTACCCTTCCTCAATCGCTTCAACATCGGTACGACCTCCATCCCGATTGCAGCGGGATTGATCTTGATGATGTATCCACCTTTCACGAAGGTGCGATATGAGGAATTGCATGAAGTCTTTCGCAACAAGCGCGTGCTCGGCCTTTCGCTCTTGCAGAACTGGATCGTCGGGCCGATTCTGATGTTTGTTCTAGCCATCGTATTTCTGCGTGGATATCCGGAATACATGGCTGGGCTGATCATGATCGGCCTCGCACGCTGCATCGCGATGGTTATCGTCTGGAACGAACTCGCCAGGGGCGACACGGACTATGCGGCTGGCCTGGTCGCCTTCAATTCTCTCTTCCAGGTCTTTTTCTACTCGCTCTACGCTTGGGTTTTCATTACGGTCCTCCCAGCCAAGCTCGGCCTTCGGAGCAGCATCGTGAATGTGTCGATAGCAGAGATTGCGAAAAGTGTTTTTATTTATCTTGGAATCCCGTTTCTGGCCGGGTTTCTGACACGTACCGCATTGGTTCGTTCTAAAGGGCAGGAGTGGTACAAGCGGAACTTCGTTCCGCGCATCAGCCCGCTGACGTTGATTGCCCTGCTGTTCACGATTGTGGTGATGTTTTCCCTTAAAGGCGGGTACATCGTTCGCCTGCCCCTGGACGTCCTGCGAATCGCTGTGCCGCTATTGATTTACTTCGTGTTGATGTTCCTGGTGTCCTTTTACATGGGCAAAAAAGTGGGAGCGGACTATTCGAAGACGACAACCCTGGCTTTTACGGCCGCCTCGAACAATTTTGAACTGGCGATCGCAGTGGCGGTCTCGGTATTTGGCATCAACTCAGGGGCGGCCTTCGCGGCTGTCATCGGGCCCCTCGTAGAAGTACCTGTGATGGTCGCACTGGTCAATGTGGCCCTCTACTTTCAACGCCATTATTTTCCCAACCCGCAAGCGCTCGCCATCGAGCCAGTTTGCTCGCCCACAGCGGAGTAAGGATCGCCGTTGCAGTTGCTCTAGGCGGGTGGCCCACTCAAGCGGTATTGGCTTGAGTGGGGATGTTCACACGTCACGGACTTAGTCTGACTTCCAAACTACATTGTCCTCCATGCCGGGTGGCCCCATTCATTCGCGTTTGTTGCGAATGAGTGGGCGCTGCGCATTGTCTTCGTCATGGATCGTTGGTTTGGATAACATTCAGCGGCAGGTCGTGGTGATGTACATGGCGACAGTGCAGCCCGCAGTATGGATGCGGATTAGCACACGCGATGCTGGGGTGAGCAGGCTTCGAAACGGAGTGGCCCATTCAAGCCCGGTTTTGGCTTGAGTGGGGATGTTTACACCACACGGACTTAGTCTGACTTCCAAACTACACTGTCCTCCATGCCGTGGGGACTGAGGCATTTTTCCCCACTATGCAACATGCTGTGAGGGACAGTGGCGATCGAGTCGGAATGGACGGTACGCAAACGCGAACGAGTGGCAAGACTTTGCCAGCGGCAGAACTGCCCCACTCAAGCCAAAACCGGGCTTGAGTGGGCCACCCGTCCAAGGTGGTCTTTGGCATGATGGCGGAAGACGCCAGTACACGGCTCGACGCGGAGTATCTAACCGCACTGAAAGAACGGCGGCCGGAAGAGGCCGTCAAGGCCATGGCTCGGGCGACGGGGGCATCGTAGAAGAATCTGGGAGGCGTGTCGGCGATGACTTTGTAGTTCCGGGGCGGATGTCGTTGGTGGACAAGCCGTCAGGATTCTCCAGGGGGACGACAGCAAAAGGACATTGTCGACTTCTGGATGGTCGGCCAACCGGAAACTATCCAGAAACGGGCTTCGAGGAGATCGGAGCAACTGACGACGGTCAACAACATCACGCTTCCTCGAAGCCGACTTCCGGTTCGTGTCGTGCAGATTCTTTCCGGTCCGTTGCAAGTTGTCCAGGATGTATGGTCAGCAGCGTTCGATAGCCGAAAGGCGTCTAACTTCATTGCCTGCGGAGCACCTGGATTTGCTGAACCGAGCGACCCTGGGGATCCAGTCCCTTGAGTGTCTGACGCATTGTTTGCCGGTCCCGGCTGATGACTTTGTGCATTGTCATGACTTGCTTCCCGTCCAAGAGAACGGTGACATACCACTCTCCTGGTTTAAGCAGTGTTTCAACCGCTGTCATGCCTTTGGGCAGGCCATCTCGAGGATCCTGAACGACCCCTCCACCCGCTGGCCACGAGAAGATCACTGAAGTGGATGCACCTTCGTTGTTGACTCTTGTGAGCTCCAGCTCGATCTGACCGGAGGCAAGCTCTCGATATACTTCTGTTTGTGCTTTTGGGGGGGAGAGAGATGCAACGAGCTTTGATTTGCTTACATCTAGCTTCCATGTGCCGACAATCGGATCCGCAGCCCTCGCCGCCAATGCCGTTCCTATAGTTAATCCGAGCGCTACAATCGCACGCACCAGAGACCTGCACGTTCCCATTTCCATAAGAAGTAAGATTACATGATAAGGATGGAATCCAATACGGCTGGTCGGCGATCCGGAAACTATCCCAGAAACGGGCTTCCCGGAAGTCACTGGGCGGTTGGTCGGCAAACAGGAACTGCCGGGAATAACCGGTCGTTCGATTGGTCCGTAACGGTGAGAGGGAAAAACCGATAAGCCCGGCGGAGGATCCGCCGCCGCAGAAAGTTATTGTATGAACTTAAAATGCGCAAGCAAGCAATTGATAATAAATGAGTTATGGTGGAGGCGGCGGGAGTTGAAACATTCCGCCTCATTGAAGGCAAATAAGTTACTGAAAATAGAGCACCTCCAGAAACGCACAATTCTCCAAAACGGGCGAAGTGGTGTACACGGTGTGTACGTCAGACTCAAGCCGCGTTTTCCCTTGCCTCCCGTATCACCTGTTCGACCTCAGCTTCAGTACGGCCAGTCTTGAACAGCGCCGCTCGAAGTTCCGCTTCTGTCATTTGAACGTCGGTCTGAATTGGAATTCCATCCTCCATCCACACCATCACGAACAACTCCGGCTGAGACTGAGCCACTTTTACGATGTATTTTCCGGTTGGCATCTGTTGTTACTCCCTCCTACAAATAAGAAGCCGGGCTCAAGGCCCGGCATTCGGTTAAAGAAGTTGCTCATCTGATGTCGGTGAGCGTCGATACGGTCCGACGGTTGATTCGACGCAAGCTCCTACGGGCGTTTCGTCTACCAGTGAACGGAAGTCGGCGCAAGCGGATCTATGAATGTTGGCGGATCGCGGAAAGCGAGATCGCCAGGTTCATGCGGATGAACATGAACTTCTGAAAGAGATCGAGATGGATACTGCTCCTTTGCTCCACATGATACGACATGCGCATCGTCCGGGCGCTTTCCCCAATAGTCTGCCGCCTGTTTCTGTCCATTGCGATGAATTCTCCTGCGGCGGTCTGGCTCCGATATCGTGGAAGACCTATTTCTCATGCGCGATTGACTCAATACTTCGCATAAGGATGGCAGACCTGTACCTGCTCATCATAATCGGAAGTCTATTTGCATCATTTGCGCTTGCATCTCCGGAATGATGCTTGGCGACGCGTTGGCGACCACCGCCGGAATCATCGCCTCAAGGCCCCTGTATGTTCTCGGTGGCGCTGCTCAGTTCATCGTGCATACATGCGATATCGGCGTTGCGCTGATCTCCTATGAGCTGTTCAAGCCAGTAAGGAGGAACGTCGCCTTACTCGCGACATTCTTTCGGGCCAATCAGATACGATCCAGCTTCCGTGCGTAGAAGATAGCTTTCACGCTCGAGGTGTCAGGAAACGGTGAGCCGTGCTCTTGTTGATTTCGGTATCGTCGCAAATCGCCTTCAGACTGAGACCGCCAGATGAGTTTTGCAAGGATTCAAGGATTCGCAAAACCTTCGAAATTACCCCTACTGGCGCGGAGACCGAGTGCCTGACCGAAGGCATTTGCGAGTGTCCCCAAGCCATATTCTCGGCATTTGATGGTGGTTTCACGAGAACCTCCGGCCACAACTGTCCATGAACTCAACAATAAAAATGGGAAGACAAGCGTTTTGCTTTGCCTGCTGAAATGCGAGTTTACGGTTTTGCAATATGGAACGTCACGAGGATGGACAAGGACAGCCGAAGTCGTGCCGAGACCTCTGGAGTAACATCTCGCGGGACACGCCATGGCCAACGATATGTTAACTTGTCTTTTGATCGCGTCGAATTTTCTCAGGCTTGTTGGACGCATGTGCGTTCGACTGCCGTGATCTGATTTGCCCGGGAATTGTTGTGGAGCGTGGACTCGATGCACGATGCTACGAAATCAATTTCCATTTCACAGGTGCTGGAGAGCGATCCTTCTCTTTTTAGAGAGACAAGAACACATGCGCCAGGTCCGGAGGGAGTGCTGCCGATCACGGCGGAGATGTTGTTGACGCAGCCCTCCGGCAACCTCTTCGGTCTCTCGCAGAATGCCGGCATGGGGTGGGAGCCGGCGCGTCTGCTCGATTCCGAGTTTCTTATACTGAGCACGCACGGCGGAATGCGAGCTGAGGACGGAACTCCGATCGCCCTTGGCTTCCACACCGGCCATTGGGAGGTTGGTTTGTTGGTGGCCGAGGCGGCGCGGGAACTTCGGCGCAAGAATGCCATCCCGTTTGCGGGGGCTTGCACCGATCCGTGCGATGGGCGCACGCAAGGCACAGCGGGAATGCTCGACTCGCTGGCTTATCGCAACGATGCCGCCATCGTGCTTCGAAGGCTGATGCGTTCGCTGCCGACCCGCAAAGGAGTGATCGGCGTCGCGACGTGCGACAAGGGACTGCCGGCGATGATGATGGCGCTGGCGTCTTCCGGTGCGTTGCCCAGCATTCTGGTGCCGGGCGGAGTGACGCTGCTTCCGGAAAACGGCGAAGACGCCGGCAAAGTGCAGACGCATCGGCGCGCGCTTTGCGCAGAATCAAATCACGCTCGAGTATGCGGCAGAGGTGGGTTGTCGAGCCTGTGCCACACCGGGTGGCGGATGCCAGTTTCTGGGCACTGCCGCGACCTCGCAGGTGGTTGCCGAGGCCCTGGGGTTGTCACTGCCTCACGCTGCACTCGCGCCTTCGGGTCAATCGATCTGGCTCGACGCGGCCACGCGGTCGGCTCGCGCTATGTTGCGGATGGCTCAGATTGGTCATCGGCACCGCCGATGTTCTGTCCGATGCCGCGATTCGCAATGCGATGGTGTTGCACGCGGCCTTCGGGGGATCGACGAACTTGCTGTTACACGTTCCCGCCATCGCGCATGCCGCTGGATTGCGCCGGCCCACGGCAGCCGACTGGGCATCAATCAATCGTGCGGTTCCACGTCTCGTGGACGCGCTTCCGAATGGGCCGAACAACTTCGCGACCGTGCAAGTATTTCTTGCGGGAGGAGTGCCGGAGGTGATGCTGCATCTGCGGCGGGCGGGACTGCTGGACTGCAGTGTGCGGACGGTTACGGGCGAAACTCTAGACGAGAATCTCAATTGGTGGGAGCAGAGCGAGCGGCGCAGCGCGTTGAAAGAGAAGTTGCGCACGTTGGATGGCATCGATGCCGACGATGTGATTCTTTCGCCCGACCGAGCGCGTGCCCGCGGTCTCACGCCGACGGTCTGTTTTCCTATTGGTAATCTTGCGCCTGAGGGCAGCGTGATCAAGAGCACGTCCATCGATCCGTCTCTAATTGACGAGAACAATACCTATCGCCACATTGGGCCAGCTCGCGTCTTCGTTACTGAGAGCTTCGCTATCGACGCGATCAAGAGCGGCGCTGTCTCTCGCGGAGATGTGGTTGTGCTTGTGTGCGGCGGTCCAGCGGGCGCCGGCATGCAGGAGATCTATCAGATCACTTCAGCTTTGAAGAACCTGCCTTTTTGCAAACATGTCGCCGTGCTGACCGATGCTCGCTTTAGCGGAGTTTCGACAGGAGCTTGCATCGGGCATATCTCTCCTGAGGCCTTGGCTGGCGGGCCAATCGGACGTGTGCGGGAAGGAGACACGATTGAGATTGTGATTGACCGTGACGCGCTCCGCGGAACCGTCAACCTTGTTGGTGAAGGGAACGAGCGTTTCTCGGCCGAGGAGGGAATGCGTCGGCTCGCGGCGCGCGCCCCACGGCACGATCTCGCGGCTCATCCTGCGTTGCCCGACGATACCCGCCTTTGGGCCGCGCTGGTACAGGCCAGCGGAGGAGTGTGGGGAGGTTGCGTTTACGATACGGATGCGATTCTCGCCCAACTGAAGCGCGGCGCTGTGCCGCCTGACAAAAATTGTTGCGCATCGCAATCGGGACCATAGGAGGCTGATCAAGTGAGACTATATCGCACAACCCAGGGTGCCTACGTCGAGGAGAATGGCAGCTATTTCCTGGTCCCCGCGTCAAGCTGGGACGAACTTATCTGCAGCGCCGATCTTCATGGGCGGGTTCGGGCGGCCACTCGCGGCGAGACTACTAACAATTTTAATGTTACCACCGTTCTCGCACCCGTGGGCAATCAAGAGGTGTGGGCAGCGGGTGTGACCTACTATCGCAGTCGCAATGCACGAATGGAAGAGAGCAAGGATGCCGGGGGTGGGGACTTCTACGATCGAGTCTATGCAGCCGAACGGCCGGAGCTCTTCTTCAAGGCCGCGGGTTGGCGTGTCGTCGGACCAGGAGCTGCTGTGCGTATTCGGTCCGATGCAAAATGGTCGGTGCCTGAACCGGAACTTACCTTGCTGATCAATCCTGCGGGCAAGATCGTCGGGTACACCATCGGCAACGATATGAGTTCACGCGATATCGAGGGAGAGAATCCGCTCTATCTGCCGCAGGCGAAGGTGTATGACGGTAGTTGTGCGCTTGGTCCTTGTGTGTTGCTCGTGGCCGAACCTCTAAGTAAGGCCACTCTCATCCGCCTTGAAATTGCGCGGGAAAATAGATGTGTTTTTAAGGGGAACACCACGCTGGCGGAACTGAAGCGCGACCCGAAAGAGCTGGCTCAATTTCTCTTTCGCCACACCAGTTTTCCTCAAGGCGCATTTCTGTTAACCGGAACCGGCATTGTGCCAGGGGATGACTTCAGACTAGAGATCGGAGATGTAATTCAGATCACTATCGATGGAATTGGCACCCTTGAGAACCACGTCGAGTAATGCAACCCTAGCTGCGCGCAAGCGTGCCATTCACCATGCATCGCGAAAAGAATGAAACGACGGTATAAATCAATACCAAACGCCCAGCGACCCCAGCAAGGCGGTGAAGATCGATGGGCCGAGTCCGCAATACCAGGCAGAGAAAGTGATGGCTAACCAAAACGTGTGAAATGAAGTATCGATGATAATGGCGGCATTATTTCGCGCGGTAAACGTTATGCTGGCAAGTGCCGCAGCATGGTCCCCTGATCCCAAGAATCCGCCACTGTATCTTGATCTGCCGACTAAGGACGGCCAGCTGCAACCGGATGTGCTGGCGAAATGGGTCGCCAACGCGCCACTGTCCTTTATTGATCAGCACATCGACAATTTGCGCGAGTATCAAGGGATTTCAATCGATGTCGGTGACCAGGACAGCTTACGCGTCGATACCGCCAAACTGCACGATGTTCTTGATAAGTACGGAATCGCAAGCAGCTTCGAGGTGTATGAGGGCACACACACGAGCAAAGTCGCCGATCGCATTCAAAATCATGTGTTACCGTTTTTCAGCCAGAACCTGTGTTTTCAGGCTGGTTGCCGGTAGCTACTGTTCAGATAGGCGAAGGTCGATGAGAACACATAGAGATAATCTAGTTTTTTTTCTGCTCGAGTGGGTGGAACCGGTGACAACGGCCTAATCGGCGCGAGAGGGTATGCGCGAGCCGGCTGCGCCTATTTCTTTTCTTGAAGGGACGCTATGCGCAATCTTATCTGGAGTTCGATTCTCTTCTTAAGCTTGGCTCTTCCGGTTTCGGCTGCAGGTGCCGATACAGTGCTCTGGTATAGGCACCCGGCCCAACTGTGGGGCGACGCGCTGCCCATCGGAAATGGCAGGTTGGGTGGGATGGTCTTTGGCGGCATCGAGCAAGAGCGCATCCAGCTGAACGAAGACACCATCTGGAATGGCAAAGAACGAAATCGCGTTAACCCGGAGGCGCTCAAGGCGCTGCCAGAGGTGCGCCGGTTGCTGTTCGCCGGCAAGCCACTCGAGGCGGAAGCACTTGAAGAGCGCGCGATGATGGGCATTCCCAACCGCCAGCCCCCGTATCAGCCATTGGGAGATTTGAACATCACATTCTCGGGCGAGGACAATGCCATCGACTACCGTCGCGAGTTGAACCTGGCTACGGGAGTTGTCCGCGTCACGTATCGCATCGGCGACGCGACCTGCACGCGCGAAGTGTTTTCGTCTGCGCCCGATCAGGTGCTAGTGGTTCGTCTAACTTGCGATAAACCCCGCCGGTTGTCGTTTCACGCCACGCTTACGCGCTCTCAGGACAGCAAAACCACTACCGCGGCTCCGGAGCGCGTGATCCTCGAAGGCGAAGCCATCGCGCGCACTGACTTTTGGATCACGCCGAACCTCAGCGGTGAAAAGCTGCAGAAGGAAAAAGATCAGCTCGAACCAAGTGGCGTGAGATTCCGCGCGGAATTGCGCGCGATCAACGAGGGCGGTCACGTTGAGGTCTCGGGCAGCGACGTGATCGTGTCGAATGCCGATGCGGCGACCCTGCTTGTGGTGGCGGCGGCGAATTATCGCGGCGGCGATCCGGCCGCGCAATGTGCGCAGTACCTTGCGGATGTTGCCAAGCCTTACGCACGGCTGAAGACCGCACACCTCGCGGATCACGAAAAACTCTTCCGCCGCGTAGACCTGGAGCTGGCGCAGCCTCCTAAAGAGGACGCAATCGAGAGCCTTCCCACAGACGACCGATTGGCCAGGATCCGGCAGGGCAAGGACGATCCAGGACTCGCCGCTCTGTATTACCAGTTTGGCCGCTACTTGCTGATGGGAAGCAGCCGACCGGGAACGATGGCGGCCAACCTCCAGGGCATTTGGAATGAAAGCATGGCACCGCCATGGGACAGCAAGTACACCACGAACATCAACGTCGAGATGAACTACTGGCCGGCCGAGGTCGGGAATCTGCCAGAGACGACCGGGCCGTTTTTCGACCTGGTCAAGTCGAACATGGCCAGCGGCCGCCGTACGGCGAAGGAAATGTACGGTGCACGCGGTTTGGTTTTTCATCACAATCTGGATGCCTGGGGCGATACCGCACCCGTCGATTATGCGTATTGCGGAATATGGCCGATGGGTGGCGCATGGATGGCACTGCACTTCTGGGAGCACTACCAGTTCGGCCTCGACCGTACCTTCCTGCGCAACGAAGCGTATCCCGTCATGAAAGAAGCCTCGCGGTTTCTGCTCGACTACCTCGTTGACGATGGCAAAGGCCATCTCGTCACGAACCCGTCCTATTCGCCCGAGAACAGCTACCGCATGGCGGACGGGACGATCGGACGGCAGACCGTGGGTGCGAGCATGGATTACGCAATCATCTACACGCTTTTCCACGCAACAATGCGCGCCTCGCAGATACTGGGGATCGATCCGGAGTATCGAGAACAATTGAAGAGGACGCTCAAGCGAATTCCTGATCTAAAGATCGGCAAGTATGGCCAGTTGCAGGAGTGGAGCGAAGATTACGACGAGCCGTCTCCCGGCATGAGTCATGTGTCGCATCTGTTCGCGCTGTTTCCGGCTGACGAGATTACGCTGCGGGGCACGCCGGCGCTGGCTGCAGCTGCACGCATTTCACTCGAGCGCAGGGAACAGAACGGCGGCGGCAAGAACGGATGGCCCTCCGCGTGGTACGCGAATCTGTGGGCGCGCCTTGAAGATGGCGATCATGCCTATCGGCAGATTCAGAATCTACTCGCCACCTCCTCTGAAAGCCTGCTCAACGCCAACCGCAGGTTCTTTCAGATCGACGCCAACTTCGGCGGAAGCTCAGCTATGGCCGAGATGTTGTTGCAGAGTCACTCCGGGGTGATCGCGCTGCTTCCGGCTCTGCCTTCGGCGTGGCCTGAGGGCCACTTTCGCGGACTGCGAGCCCGCGGCGGCGTAGAAGTGGACGTAGCGTGGAAAGACGGCCGCGCCACATCTGCCGTATTGCGGCCTGGCGTGGCCGGCAAGTTCGGAATCCGGCCGCCGCACGGCCAGCGCATCACCGGGATTCAGTCGGCGGGCCGTGCCATCCCGTGTACCCAGCAGGACGGGGTCTGGACGTTGTACCTCGAGCCGCGAAAGGAGTACACGATCGCATTTTGAATCGCGGCAATATGGACCGGAAGGGCCGGACTCACATGCCGCGATACGAGAACCCGCGTGGCGAAATTTTCAGCTTTAAAGAAATGCTACGGCGCGACGGCGAAACGGTAAATGTCGATGCTGATCGGCGCAACGGACAAAGTCGCGGGCTCTCCGCCGATCGCGGTTTCCTTCACTTCGACCTGCGGCGCCTGCCCAACGTGGTTGGCAGCATCGAGGTCCTTACCTGTCATACGCCACAACGTTGCGCCTCCGGCCAGCCGCGCGCCGCTGATGTTGAGATCGAACTTCTGCTCGGAGTCGGTCGCGTTCACGACGGCTAGCGTGAGGTACTTGCGATCTGCGCTGAGTGCCGCCACCATGTCCAGGGGATATGTGGGACTGCCTGCGCTCGTTCGTGGGAGGTCGCCCACGATGTTTTGCGTTGGAGCGGGTTGCGGCGAGTTGCCCGTAAGCGCAACCGGAACGGAGCCCGCGCCGAGGTGCTCGCCATAAAGTTTAAAGAGCAGCCCGTTGCTGTTGAGCGTTGCGGCGGTCTGGTTGAAATCCAGGGTGGAAACGCCCATGGTGAAGGCCGCCATGTGCAGAAAGTCGGATTCACGGAGCATCTCATTGAAGATCATAGCGTAAGCGAGGGCGAGTTTGAGGTTGGGCTGACCGCCTGTATAGGCATATTCATCATTCGACATGAAAATGTTTTTTGCCTTCATCTCGGGAAAGCGCCGCTCGTACTCTTGCCACTCCTCGCCTTTGAGGTGCACGCGATCGGACGGACGGCGCACCCACTCAAGAACGGTCTCCTCGTCGGGAACGTAGCCGGCTTCCAGGCGGCCCACCTTGATGCCTTTCTCAGCGCGCTCGCGGTCCCACCGTACACCCGCGCGTGTGTACCAGTGCTCGGTGACGCCGTCGAAGTTGCCCCAGTCATGTTTGAGGAAGCCGCAGGTCCAGTCTGCCTCAGAGCAGATGCCGGCCTGATCGAGAGGGATGTGCCAGGCAGCGGCGACGCCCTCAATAATTGCTTCTTCGGGCATGGAGCCTGAGGCCAGCAGGGTAATCGAGGAGTCAGCTGCGCGCATCGCTTTCGCAAACTCATTGTGCTTGAGCAGGTGGTACTTCAGATCGGTGCGGCCGAGCTGCCACTGACCGTAGGGCTCGTTGCCGATGTTCCAGAACTTCACGTGATACGGTTCCGGATGTCCGTTCCGCGCGCGCATCGCGCCCATCGGCGTACTGGTTGCGCCGTTGATGTATCCGACTTCTTCGGCGGCGGAGTGCGCATCGCCGAAACCGGCGTTCACGGTAATGTAAGGCTCGACACCGATCAGTTTGCAGAAGGTCATGAACTCATCCATGCCGACGTCGTTGCTCTGCATGGCATTCCACGCGTAATCGAAATCCGGCGGCCGCTGGTCGCGTGCCCCAACCGAGTGATACCAGTTGAAATCGGAAATGAAGTTCCCGCCGGGCAGCCGCCAAAAGCCTGAGCGCAACTGCTTCAGCAATGCAATGACTTCCGGGCGGAAACCGTCGAGGTTGTCGGCAGGCATTAGGGAGACGGCGCCGATGTGGACATTACCCTTCCCAGTGCCGGTGATCTCGATTGCACCCTCGTCAGTGTCGGCTTCAGATGTGAAGGTGAAAGGCAGTTCTTTGTATGTCGTCAAGAGCGCGGGAAGCACGACGGTCTTCCGGTCGTTCGCGCCCTGGCCCCACGCCAGTGAGAGCTTCACCTTCACGCCGGGTGTCGCGCGCAACCAGATGTGGCCGCTGTACTTCTTTCCCTTCACGAGCGAAAAACCGGATTGGCGTATACCTTGCGGCGTGGAAGCATCGAGTTCGATGCGTGGGCTCTGTTCGCCAACAAAGGGATGATCATTGTCCATTACAACTGCTTCGGCCGGACCAATGGGGAGCCACTTCCGCAACTGCATATTGCGGAAGGGGCCGCCCTGCGCGGGTGCAGGCGCCTGGGACTCCTCGGGCTTGATTGCAAAGTAGAACTTGCGGTCATCAAGCATCTCGGACCACAGGCTGCGATAAATGAGCGCGCCGATATGTTCGATGAACATGCCGTACTCGTAAGCCGATACAGGCTGAGCAGTCTGCTGGATATCGATTTTGATTTTTAGTTCCTGGGGCACTTTGGCTGCGGTTTGCTGGGCCGCACCGGTCTCAAGTGCGCCCGCCAACAAAAGCGCAGCCGCTGTAATAATGGCAGTTCGATTCTTCATGCAAGCTCCTTCTCCTCGACGATGGCCTCGGCGGCGTTAGCCGCCAGCAGCTAACTGGCGGCAGAGATTGGGTGTGTCCCTGCGCGCTCTCTCGTCACACAAGAAACTGAGTTGAAACTTCTGCTCTTTTCCAAGGAAGCACATCGTAGCTCATCACTTTGCAAGAATAGACGAGGTGGGTATCCGCTTGACTCACCAAACCACAATCGCCGGAGCTGATCTCAAACGGAAACCACAATATGTGGCGGCCCGGTGAGTGAAACGGATACCCAACTAGAACGATCATTCACTTGTCTGCCGTGAGTCAGTCTTTGTATAGTCGATGCCTTGGGCAACGCAGGCATCGAAGGTGACAGCGAAGCGGTGTCATCTCCATCCGTCGCAAGCAATTTGAGGCAGGCCCATTGAGCACGGGATTCATGAACAACCCTGCCGGACAGTGCCAGAATTCAGATTCAAAATGGATCAGATTCAAAATGGAGAAGACCATGAAACGCCGCATCATGCGAATCATCGAGTGGATTGTTGTTTGCGCGGGAGCGCTTTTCCTGGGGACAGCCCTGCAAAATGCATTTGCGCAGGAATCCGATAATCCTGCCTACCTGAACCCCCAGCTCTCGCCCGAGCAGCGCGCCACCGATCTGGTTCGCCGTATGACGCTCGCGGAGAAAGCTTCGCAGATGCAGAATAACTCGGCGGCCGTCCCGCGCTTGAAGGTTCCTGCGTACCAATGGTGGAGTGAAGCCCTTCATGGGGTCATCAACGAAGGAGTTACCGAATATCCGGAGCCGATCGGGCTTGCGGCGACGTTCGATGCACCGGGAATTCATACCATGGCAGCGCAGATTGGCATCGAGGGCCGCATCAAGCACGTCCAAAACGCACGCGAGGGGCACGTCGGCATTATGGGAGGCCTGGATTTCTGGTCGCCCAATCTCAATATTTTCCGTGATCCGCGCTGGGGCCGCGGACAGGAGACCTACGGCGAAGACCCGTTCCTCACGGGACGCATGGGAGTTGCCTACGTAACTGGATTGCAGGGCGATAACCCCAAGTACTACCTTGGCATTGCTACACCCAAGCACTACGCTGTGCACAGCGGACCAGAACCAACGCGCCACTTCGCCGATGCAGATGTCAGCAAGCACGACGAGGTGGACACGTACGAGCCTGCATTCCGCGCGGCCATCGTGGAAGGCAAAGCGGGATCGGTGATGTGTGCCTACAATGCGATCAACGGCGAACCTGCGTGCGCAAACCAATACCTGTTGCAGGATCAGTTGCGCGGCAAGTGGGGTTTCCAGGGGTACGTGGTCTCGGACTGTGACGCAGTCCGAGACGTTGCTGCCAATCATCGCTATCGTCCCACGCAAGCGCAAGGCGCTGCGATCTCCGTAATTCGCGGCATGGACAACGAGTGCGTCACCTTCACTTCCCGCTTTGGCGAACCGGTCGAGAAAGCCTATATCGACGCCGTTCAGCAGGGATATCTGCCGGAAAGCGACCTCGACACCGCACTGATTCGCCTCTTCACCGCGCGCATCAGGCTTGGCATGTTCGATCCTCCGGACATGGTCCCCTACACGAAGATTGATGAGAAGGAACTCGACAGTGCGGAACATCGCGCACACGCTCGCAAGCTGGCCGATGAGTCCATGGTCCTGTTGAAAAATGACGGTATTCTTCCGCTCAAGCCTGGGATTCGGAAGATCGCCGTTGTTGGGCCTCTTGCCGATCAGACGAGGCCGCTCCTTGGAAACTATGCCGGCCAGCCTACCCATATCGTCTCGATCCTCGATGGGCTTCGCGCCGAGCTCCCCAATGCAACTATCACCTTCGTTCCAGGAACGCAGTTCCTTCGCGCGGATGGAACTCCTGTGCCGGATGCTCTTCTGACTACTCCCGACGGCAAGCCCGGACTCAAAGCCGACTACACCGAAGCCATCCGGAGAGGTGAGCCCGCACAAGGTGCGCCCCCGACTCCTCTTGTCAGCCGCACAGAGACGAACGTGAAGCTCACCGAAAACGATCTCCCGAAAGAAGTCGCGGGAAAGAAAACCTTCGGCGTGCAATGGTCCGGGTTCCTGACGCCTTCGGAATCTGGGGACTTTCTCATCGGCATTCGCAGCACGGGATTCGGCAGGCTCACGGTCGATGGCAAGCAAGTAGCAGCGGCTTTCGGCGGTGGATCACGAGGAGTCGTATCGGGCGCGGGGCGCGTTCATCTCGAAAAGGGCCGTAAGGTCTCACTCGAAATCTCCTACGGGACCAGGAACGCCAAGCCGCACAGCGAACTTTTTTGGACCAAGTTCAGCAGTGCTCCTTCGCCTGAAGCCGTCGCCGCTGCGAAAAATGCCGATGTTGTTATCGCTGTCGTCGGAATCACCAGTCAGCTTGAGGGCGAGGAGATGCCGGTCAGCGAACCCGGTTTCCTCGGAGGAGATCGCACCAGCATCGACCTTCCCCAGCCCGAGGAAGATCTGGTGGAGGCTGTCGCTGCGACCGGAAAACCTATTGCCGTCGTTCTCATGAATGGCAGCGCTCTTGCCGTCAACTGGATTAACGAGCATGCCAACGCGATTCTCGACGCCTGGTACCCCGGAGAAGAGGGCGGCACGGCCGTGGCTGAAACTCTTAGCGGGAAAAACAATCCTGCCGGCCGATTGCCGCTTACGTTCTACAAGGGAGTTGACCAGTTACCCAACTTCGAAGATTACGGAATGGCAAACCGGACCTATCGCTACTTCACCGCAAAGCCGCTTTATCCGTTCGGCTACGGGCTCTGCTACACGAAATTCAGCTATAGCAATCTCAATGTGCCGGAACAGGGCATCGCTGCGGGACAGCCGGTCGAGGCAGATGTAACGGTGACCAATATTGGAAAGATTCCAGGCGACGAGGTCGTGCAGGTGTACCTCAAGTTCCCGCCGATTAAGGGTGCACCTATCATCGCTCTTCGAGGATTTGAGCGAATTCACCTCGATCCGGGTGCAAGCCAGAAAGTGCACTTCGAGTTGAAGCAGCGCGATTTGGGCATGGTGAGCGAGGACGGCAATCCGATGATTGCTCCAGGAGACTACACCATCAGCGTTGGTGGCGGACAGCCTGACACCGGAGCGCCCGGTGTCGCAGGTCACTTTCACATCGACGGCCAATACGCATTGCCGGAATAGGGTGACAGCGGAACGAGGCTATACATTTGAGCTGTTCGCCAGTAAATACACGACCGCGCTCAGGGGAGTCATTTTGCGATTCATGTTGCGATTCATGGGGCCTCCTGGGAGCTTTGGTGGTGTTCTAGTTCTGGTAGAGTGGCACTGAACTGGGCTAGCGCATGATCACTCCGTAGGACTGGCTGCTAGAAACGGCGAGCAACAGGGTTTAACGGACGGTTGAAACTCCATGAGCTCGGCGCGAATTCCATCTGGATCGTAAATGTTGAGTTGCCACTTGCCGTCGCGGCCAATCTGGGGCGGCGAGTGCTTGGCGCTCAGGCGGTCGCCTTCATAGAGCAAGTTCATCGACTTCTCCACGTTGGGCACGCCCAGCGCAAAATGATCGAGCACGCCCAGCGTGTCCTGAGACATCGTTGGGGGGATTCCGGTTTTCTCCGGACCCTTGACGGTCATGTATTCAATCCAGTCGGTTCCGTCGGGCACCTGCTGGGAGATCCAGTCCGTGGCGTCGTCTTTCATGCCGCCGTGCCAATAAGGGCGGAAGCCGAGGAGCGTGCGATAGAACCCGTCTTCCGTGGAAGGGTCGTGAACGATGTAGCCGACGTGAATGATGTGAGTGCTGAGCGGATTCGGCGGCACGGGGGCCGCGTGTGCGGGCGGCTGCACGAACTGGACTTTGTTTCCTTCGGGATCCTTGACTTCGAAGTACTGGCTGCCATCGCTTGCGTTGGTGACGGCCGAAGGAACGGCGACGCCATGAGAGCCGAGGTACTTTCGCATGCCTTCCGCATTTTCGGTGTTGTAAGCGACGTGGTCGAAGCGATTGATCGAGGGAGTACCTTGCGGCAAAGGCAGCACTTCGACGAACTGGATCGCATTGAAGTAATAGCGAACGCCCATGACGTTCTGTGGGTCGGTGCTTTTCGACGCTCCCAGGTCGTGCACATAGAACCGGTCGGTCTTGGCTGCGTCCGACGTGTACACGCTCAAGTGCGAAACGCTGATGATTTTGGGGCGCTCCTGACCAAAGAGACACGGAGCTAATAACAGTCCAATCGCCGCTACTCCAACTACCCTTCTTCCGTTCATCGTTTCCTCCTGATTGCAGAAACTTGCGTTGTTACGATTTACTTCACAGGCACATCCGGTTTTGGCGGAACCATTTCGTACGCTGGTCCGTCCGCGTTCGAAGGCAGCATCGCGTATCCCGTAAATGCCAGATGGTGGCTATCCGGCGACCACGAGGGCGCGTTGAGAGAACCTTCGCCTCCGAGCAGATCGACGAGCACCCGGCTCTGAAGAGTGGTGAGGTCGAGCAGACGCAGCTTTACGTCTTCGTTTGCTGGATGTCCCTTCGTTCCTTTGGTGTAGCCGAGATACACGAGCTGTTTGCCGTTGGGAGAGACGTGAGGAAACCAGTCTTCGGCGTCGTCGCTGCTTAACTGCTGTGGGTGCGCGCCGTCGGCACCCATGCGCCAGATTTGCATCGTGCCGGAACGATCCGAATTGAAATAGATATTGCCGTCTGGGCCGAAGTCGGGGCCGTCGTTGGTTGCCGCAGTGGTGATGCGCGTTTCCTGACCGCCCTGCGCCGGGACGACGTAGACATCCGTGCGGCCGTTCCGGATTCCGGTGAACGCGATAGTTGCGCCGTCGGGCGACCAGCCATGAAATTCGGCACCGACTTCGTGAGTCAGACGGCGTACTTCGCCGCCAGCAAGCGGGATAATGTAAATCGACGGCGGCTGTCCCTGGGCCGCCGAACAACTGACCGCCAGCGTTGGACTGTCGGGTGAGAGGCCGTGGTTGTCGTCACACCACAAGTGCGGGCCTAAATTCAAAAGCTCGGGACGCGCGCCCAGGACAGGCATCTTCCAGATTTGGCCGTCCTGATTGAAGTAAAGGAACTGTCCATCCTTGGACCAATTTGTGGACCCGATGCCGCCCAGTTCGGCTTTCACCATCATCGATCGACGGAATTTGTCTTCCGTTTGAATCGTCTGCAGGGCGCTAAAGAGGGCGGGCTTCTCGATTGGGGAGGCCGCGGGTTTCGTCAGTTCCACGTGGGAGAAGACTGCGGTTTCGGTTGTGTCCTGGTCGTGTGAACAGACTCCGATGCCTGCGTAGAACGGTCCATCCAGGTGCAGCTTGATGGATGCGCCCGTTTGATGCAGTGGTTCGCCGTGCATGCTCAGGAACATCGTGATCTCGTCGCCGTGTTTGACGAGGCGTGCAGTCTGAGGAAAATCAATATTAAGTTCGATGTCCTGCGAGGTCGCACCTTTTGACCGGCGATACTGGAGCGCGGTCATGCCTGCGCCGTGCAACGCGGCATCCGCGTAGACTCCGTCGGCGGTCAGGTCCTGTTTCAGCATTAGTACGGCCTTGCGGTGAGCTCGTCCACCGGTTTGACGGAACGCAACGTCCGCGGTGAGCTGGACATCGCCCGAGACTTTCTTCCATACGAAGTAAAAAGAATCTCGCGCGTACCACATGTTTTCGCCTGCCGCTGTGATGGTGTAGGTCTGGGCGTTTGCGTCGTACTGTGCCATGCCGGGATGTAGAACGTCGCCAATGTCGGAACGGCCTTCGAAAATGCCGATTGTTTCCGAATCGGTTGCTCCTATGGCCGGCAGCGTTGGAAGACACACCCACGCCACTCCGCCAATGACAGCCGCCGCGAGCTTTAGAAGAGAGCGCATGGAGTCCTGCCGAGCAGCGCGGCCGCGGTTACGCGATGGGGGCGCCCGCCGCTTCGTAGATTGCCTCGATGGCTAACCGCCGATGTCCCGTTTTGCGCGAACGACATGCACAACAGCGCGAATGGAACGAGAAGGACGCAAATGAAAACTCGAAGGTGGTCGAAAATGAAAGTTCGTCTCCTTAGCGGCGATTTCGGGCATGTCTCAAAAGCGCCTGAGTATAGCATCGTCAACGTACACGGAAAAACAGGTTATTGACCGCGGCGGTGGCCTGATTCAGCGTAAGATGTCAGCGGACAGCAGGTCGGGTTGAGGGGGAAGGAAGTCGCGGGAGATGAGGAAAGAGCGAAGCGGAATTCACCGCATTGCCGAACTGGCAAATGTATCCATCGGCACCGTCGACCGCGCCTTGCATGGACGCAACGGGATTCGAGAAGCGACCCGGCACCGCATATTGGGAAATCGCGGAGCAAATCGGCTACACACCGAATCTGGCGGCGCGAGCGCCTTCTCCCTAATTTCCGAAGCCCCTACGTCGAACAGGCAAACGCCGCCGTGGAACGCCAGTTTGGCAGCCAAACCGCGCTCAGTGTCGGATACGTGTACAGCCACGGTCTTCGGCTGTTAGGAGATTCCAACGGCGTCACGCGCCAGGCCAACGGGAATTTCGGATTCAACCTCAACCTGGTCCGTCAAGAGGATCGAGTCGGGGTTTCGTTTCATCAACCTCGGAATGGACCATCACCTCCATTCATCTCCACGGCCACAGTTTTGTCGTCACCAGCCAGAAGGAACCCATAGCCACAATTTCTGCCAGCTTAGTTCTGCCAGGAACAATCGATCGTTCGATGATTTGTGCGTGAAGAATGAAAGTGCAAGAAGCAGGCGGAGAGCCGATTTGAAGAAAAATGTTATTGTATGAGATTAAAATGTGCCAGTATGTAATTGATAACAAATGATATAGTGGTGGAGGCGACGGGAGTCGAACCCGCGTCCGAAAATGTTACTGGTCAAGAGACTACATGCTTATTCCGGTTCATGCCCCAGGCATTACCCTGGGACGTTCGCGACCCCCGCTCAGAACGGACAAGAAACGGTGGCCGCTAGCCTGAAGATCTCGTCCTCCTGGCCCAGACGTAGCCGGGAAGACCAGCCCTCTGTGTGACGTCCGCGCGCAGCCCAAGGGCGAAGCTGCGGAAGACGGCTGCCTAATTAATTAGGCTGCGTATGCCATTTCTTGATTGGCAATTATCATTTTGCCCACGATTACGGGTGTGTGCACCCCGGCATGCCTCTTGGCCGCAAGCATCTCCGTCGAAGCCGTGACGCCCCCACTGGTGGGATGGCCATTCAAAGAACAAAGCCCTGTGAGCAATGCAGCAACGCTGCCACGCCAAAGAGCCACTTCCAATCTAAGTTGTGACCCGCTGGAAGTCAATCTACCTCTATTAGATGCCCAAATGTTACCGAAGATGCTGCACCGGAGATTGGTCGGTGCCCTTCTGGATACGCTGCAAACCGCGAAAAATGGGCTTAAATCATGGGTAGGAGTTGGGCCCATGCGGAACTCATCGAAGACCACGTTTTTGCTTGTAGTCTGTCTCACTTTGCTGTCGGCTGCGGGGATGGCGCAGAGTAAAGCCGCCGGCCCGGAGCGGGAGTTGTTCGACGCCACCAATCGGGAGCGCCTGGCTCACGGGTTGCCGCTGCTCGAGTGGAATGACGCGCTGGCGGTCGCGGCCCGCAAGCATGCGAGTGAGATGGCCCACAAGGAGGAGCTTTCCCATCAATTTCCGGGCGAGCCCAGCCTTCCCAGCCGGGTGAAAAAAGCGGGGGCACACTTCGTCTGGCTCTCCGAGAATGTGGCCCTGGGATCGAATCCTACGGTGATTCATGCGGCTTTTGTGAAATCGCCAACTCATCGAGCGAATATCCTGGATACGGACGTGAATGTGATGGGCGTGGGCATTGTGGAGCGTAACGGACAGTTGTTTGCAGTGGAGGACTTCTCCCAAGCAAAGTGAGTTAAACGAAGTAGCCCGGGGCACTCGTATCTTCCCGGCCAGAGCGGCTTCGGGTTCGCTGACTGCGAGCTCGTCGTGGCTCGGACAGTTTGCTAAAGTTGCACAAGCTCCTTCCACGCCTGACCCTGCCATCCTTAGAGCCACTTATTTCGGGGCGAGTTTCTGCTGAGGAATTGTCATCCCGAGCGAAGCGAGGGACCTAGGTTCTTGCTGCGAGCCGAAGAAGCCTGGGTCCCTCGCTTCGCTCGGGATAACAATTCGAACTATTCAGCAACTGTAAAGCCTCTCAGGGGTGACGCCGGACGCGGGTTCTGTAACAATGGTGACCAATTCGGGCGGACTGACCCGACGATGAATTATGCTCCCCCAATCCGGCGACCCCTGGCCGGCGAACGATTTCAAGTGATCGTCATCGGCGGGGGCATCAATGGGGCTGCCATCGCACGGGAGTGCGCGCGCGGCGGACGCCGGACGCTTCTGGTCGAGCAACATGACTTCGCCGCTGGAACCACCAGCCGTTCGACGCGCATTATTCACGGCGGCTTGCGTTACCTGGAGCATGCGGAGATCGGGCTGATCCGCGAGTCTCTGCAGGAACGGCGGCGCTTGCTGCAACAGAAGCCGCACCTGGTGCATCCGGTCCACTTCCTGCTGGCACTGGACCAGGAGAGCGGCCGCAATGCCCTGGTGGTGCGCACCGGACTATGGCTGTATCGCAACCTGGGCGGAGGCAAGCTTCGCCCCGACTCCAGCCGGGACGATCAGCACAAGCTGGAGCGCCTGCTCGACTCGGGACGGCGGTGGTCGATTTTCAGTTACGAAGACGCCCAGTGTGAGTTTCCGGAGCGGCTGGTCGCGGAGTGGCTGGTTGAAGCCATGGAAGCAGGCGCAGTGGCGCGCAACCATACCCAGGTGCTGGCGGTCGATGTTCGTCATCGACGGGCGGCGGCGGTGCTCCTGCGGGACCAGCTCACCGGGAAAGAAGAGAGGGTGGAGGGCACCTGGATTATCAACGCCACCGGGCCGTGGGCTGACCGGTTGTGCCAACGCTCGCAAATCGACACGCCGCATCCCATGGTGGGCGGGGTGCGAGGATCGCACATCGTGCTGCCGCGCTTCCCGGGTGCGCCCGATGCAGCGGTATACACCGAAGCCGTGGACAAGCGTCCGATTTTTGTCATCCCCTGGAACGAGCAGATACTGGTGGGAACGACCGAGGTTGCCGACCAGGACGATCCCGCGCGGGTCCATCCCTCGCAGGATGAGATCGACTACCTGGTGCGCTCGCTGCTGCGCCTGTTTCCACGGGTCAAGCTGTCGGCGGGCGATATCCGTTATACCTTCGCCGGAGTGCGGCCGCTTCCGTTTGCGCCCAAGGAGAAAGCCGCGGCGGTGAGCCGCAGACACTACCTGCACGATCACGCGCAGGATGGCGCCGAGCACATGATTTCCGTGATTGGCGGCAAACTGACCACGGCGGCGGAACTGGCGCGCCAGT
This sequence comes from Terriglobia bacterium, assembly GCA_963801545.1. Classification (GTDB taxonomy): domain Bacteria; phylum Acidobacteriota; class Terriglobia; order Terriglobales; family Acidobacteriaceae; genus JAIQFF01. The sequence continues at coordinate 337,093 of CAWDFF010000004.1, forward strand.
GTGCCGCCCGGATTGGAATACAAACCTCAGCCCAGTCTCTCGCCATCGCCTCGGCGCAGAGTGCCGAGCTGCTGCTGGACCAGTGGACGAGCGAGATCAGCAGCGCGGGCGACGTTCGAGAAGGCACGGCGCAATGCATCGTGGAGTGGCACGGCAAGCGGGCGCTGGAGATCGCTCGTCTCGCGCACTGCGGTGCAGAACTCCGGGCGCCGCTTTGTTCCCATACCGAGCACATTGTGGCCGAGGCAGTGGACGCGTTTGCCAGCGAGTGCGCCATCACGCTGGGCGATGTGTTACTGCGGCGCGTCCCGGTCGCGTTAGGCGCCTGCTGGTCACCCACCTGCAGCCGGGAGGCGGCCGCCCGCATCGCCGTTGTGATGGGATGGGACGATGCGAAGGCTGCCTCTGAACTGCAGGGGTTCGAGGCTGAGCGCACTGCGTTCCTGAGCAAGCCCGCAGGGATAGACGCTATTCTCGAAGCGTCGCAGACCGGGATCGTGTAGCCGGACGTTCAAGCCGCACCTGCCGCCAATTCTCGATTTCACGTTAGAGTGCGCACCAGAAGTTCGGTGTCATCGGAGATGATGCCGTCGACCGCCCAGTCGGCGAGGCGCTGCATGTCTTCAGGGTCATTGACGGTCCAGACCATGATTCTCAAGCCGGCACCGTGAACTTCCTGCACCAGCTTCTTGTCCACCAGCGACTGGTGAGCGATTACATAGTCAACCGGTAGTTCGGGCCAGCGGGACAGTTGGACCTGGGTCTCGCAGATAAGTCCGATGGAGACCAGGCGGCTGCGGGCTTCGAGGTTCATGACCACGTCGGGGAGAAACGAAGAAACGACATACCCGTGCTCGGGTGGATAGTCGCGCAGCGCGGTCAGCACCTTGGATTCCAGGTCTTCAACTTTGAGCTCGATGTCGAGAAAGGCACGCGGGCCATAACGCTGGATGACGTCATTCATGCGCGGGAGTTTGGACAACTGGCCTGGCCTTCGCGCGCGCCACCGTGATTTTGCCAACCTTGGGATCGTGGCAGACCACTGCATTCCCGGAGGCGGTGAGGCGAACGTCAAACTCAAAACCGTCGCAGCCATGTTCGAGAGCAAGGTCGAAGCACGCGAAGGTATTCTCAGGGATGCCGGGGGACACACGGGCGCCGCGATGGCCGAGTAGGAGGGGAAGATTGGCCATTGCGAATTTTAACGCCCGAATCGATTTAGTCTCTCGAAAATTTTTCTGTGGAAAACATCAATCCAGATCAAAATCGCGGATGGGTTTTCCAGTATCGGGGGATTCTTTGGCTTTCTTGACGGCTTCCTGGAATTTCTTCTCCAGCAGGTCGGAGGCATGTTTCTGGGCCTCGACCGACTGGCGGAAGATGGAATCGCGGCGGTTGTCTTGTTCCTTCATGGCGCGGGCGGCTTCTTCGATGTCGGCAAACATCTTGGGCTTTACCGCGGCGGTGTGAGCGATAACCCCCTTGATATCAGCGTCAATCTTCAGCACCGCACTGCAGCACGGGCAGGTGACATCGAACGGGGGGACGTTCTTCGCCATGCCCGAATCATACCCCAAAACCGCTAGTCATGACGCTGCAGCTTGATCGGGAAGATCTTGAAAAGGTTGAGCATTTCCCAGCCCAGCAGCACGATGGAAACCACTACCACCATGATGGCAATGGTTTCTCCGAAGTTCAAACGGTTGCGCGAGGGTTCAAAGCGCCGGGCCACCAGGCCGAGAATATTGAGGGTAGCGAAACCAAAGACAAGCACCCACAAAATGTTGAAGATGTCGCCCTTTTTGTCAGCATCCCCGTAAAAGGCAATCATCAGGAACTGGAGGTGGAAAGCGGAGTACATCCACGACGCGGGGACGGAGCGAGACGTGAGCAGCGCGGTCAGGAATGGGGGCATGGGCTTTAGGTGTTTAGTCGTCCGAAGAAAGCGGCATGGTGGCTAGCCGAAAGATAAAGATATTACGCTTTTCCGCTGGCGAAGTCAGCCGCAAGGTTTGTGGAGCAGACGACGGGTGGAGCAGGCCTTCAGGCCTGCATATGGTTGTTGTCTCACGACGGGCTTCAGCCCCTGAGGTACCGCAGCGGCTCAAGCCGCATTCGCGCGCGCCTTCTTTGCAGCGCTAAAGCGCTGCTCCACCCAAAGGCGGACGCGACCCCGTCAGGTAAAATGTCGCGGCAATGAAAATTACCGTTAGTCTGATCTTCTGGCTGATGGTGAGCATCGCACCGGTTGCGAGCGCCCAAACTGGCATCCCGGACACTGTCAACCCGCCCAGCCTCAAAGCCAGAGCGGAGGCAGCCCTTTCCGTGATTCACGGAACGCTCAAGGTAGCGGGACTCCAGCAGCCCGTGAATGTTTTGCGCGACCGGTGGGGCGTGGCCCACATCTACGCCCGGAACCAGCACGATCTGTTCTTCGCTCAGGGCTTTGTGGCGGCGCAGGACCGGCTGTTCCAGATGGAATTATGGAAGCGCTCGGGGCAGGGCCGGCTGGCGGAAATTCTCGGTCCGTCGGCGTTGCTGCGCGACATCAATGCGCGGCTCTTGACGTATCGCGGCGACATGAAGGCAGAATATGAAAGCTACTCGCCGGATACGCAGGAGATCCTCGAAGCCTTCACCGCGGGAATCAATGCCTACATTGCAAGCCGTCTGGCAGACGGAGGCCCGGGCCTGCCACTTGAGTTTCAACTGGCGGGATTCAAACCCGAACCCTGGAAGCCGGCGGATTGCCTGAACCGCATGGCGGCCTTTTCCATGACCGGCAATGCGTTCGGAGAACTGGAGCATGCGCAGGCCCTGAACGCCGTGGGACCGGATTCGGCCTCACAACTTTTCGGTTTCGATCCGCCCGTGAAGCTGGATCCCGCGGCGGGCGCTGACTTGAGAGGATTTTCGCCTGCGCTGCTCCACAACCTGGTGGGAAGCGATACTAGGATCGGATTCTCGAAAGCTCCGGCCGAGGGAAGCAACAACTGGACGGTATCCGGCAAGCTGACGCGCAGCGGAAAACCGCTGCTGGCCAATGATCCGCATCGGGTTATCGCCGAGCCTTCGCTGCGGTACATGGTGCACCTGGTCGCCCCAGGTTGGGATGTGATTGGCGCTGGCGAGCCCGGGCTACCCGGAGTCGCGCTGGGGCACAATCAAAATGTCGCCTGGGGCTTCACCATCTTTGGTCTGGATCAGCAGGATTTGTATGTGGAGGACCTGAATCCGTCCGATCCTGCACAATACAAGACCGCGCAGGGCTGGGAGAGCATGCAGGTGCGTAAGGAGTCCTTCGGGATTCGCGGCGGCCCGAACGTGCAGGTGGATCTGAAGTTCACGCGCCACGGCCCGGTGCTCTGGGAAGACGGGAAGCGAGCCCTGGCCTTGCGCTGGGTGGGTGCGGAACCGGGAACCGCAGGCTATCTGGGTTCGCTGGCAGTGGACCGGGCGCAGAACTGGCAGGACTTCGAAGCGGCCATGCCGCGATGGAAAGTTCCATCCGAAAATATTGTGTACGCCGACCGTGAAGGCAACATCGGCGAGCACTCAGTCGGACTGGCTCCGCTGCGCAAGGACTGGACGGGACTGTTGCCGGTCCCGGGAGCGGGCGGTTATGAATGGTCCGGGTTCGTGCCCACGACGGAGTTGCCGCACCAGTTGAACCCGTCGGCGGGATTTGTCGCGACCGCAAATCACAAGATGATTCCCGAAGGATATCCGTACAAGGTCGGATACGTTTGGGCGCCGCCGTTTCGCTTTCAGCGCATCACCCAGGTGCTGCAGCAGGCTCAGTCAGGGAGCAAGCTGGACGTGGAAGCCATGGAGCGGCTGCAGTCCGACGTGCTCTCGCTTCCGGCGCAGCGACTGATTGCCCTGTTGCGTACGGAACTCGGTAACGAGGACACAGGTGCCGCGGGCAAACTCCTGCTGCAGTGGAATGGAGAGCTGGACCGTGATTCGGCGGCGGCCGCGCTTTACGAAGTCTGGATCGGAGTCGTGACCCGGGAAACCATCGCGTTGAGCGTACCGCAGGCGGTGCGGTCGATTGCAGAAGACTGGGATCCCTACCAGCTGGCGAACTTTCTAGAGGCGGCAAGCCGTCAGGGACGGGATGCGCAGGTCGCGATGTTGCGCAAAAGCCTGCACGACGCCTGGAGCGAGATGGAGCGACTGCAAGGTCCGGATCCGGCAAAGTGGTCGTGGGGCCAGTTGCACAAAGTAAAGTTCCGCCATCCGCTGGTCCAAATACCTGATGCCGCCGCAGTAATGGACCTCGGGCCTGTGGCTCGACCGGGAGACGAGTACACGGTGAACGCTACGGGGTATCCGGAAGATTCGTTCGACCAGGTCGAGGGCGCAAGCTATCGCGAGATTCTTGACCTGGCGGACTGGGATCACTCGGTCGCGGTGAACGTCCCGGGCCAAAGCGGACAGCCGGGGAGTCCGCACTATTCGGATTTGCTGCCCCTGTGGAGCGAAGGAAAGTATTTTCCGCTGGCGTATTCGCGTGAGGCGGTGGAGAGGGACGTGACAGATCGGCTGGTTTTGGAACCGTAACCCAGTTTCCAGTTCAATCCTATGTCATCCTGAGCGGAGCATTCTGCTTCGCTTCGCGAAGCAGATACGGAGTCGAAGGATCTCTACCCTCTAGCATTTATCGTCGGGCACAAGGGTTTTTCTACGCCGCCATCAGGCGACAATTCTGCGCCCTGGCGCCATTTTTGATGCAGAGATCCTTCGACTCCGCAGGATCATTCGCAAGCGAATGATCCTGCTTCGCTTGATTGCATAACGACGTTGGCTCGATCGTAGCGAGTAAATTGGTTAGCTGCGAAACCGACTAAGGCTCGAGAAGGAGCCAACGTCATGCTGATTATAGGCTGTGATTTTCATCCTGGGTTTCAGCAGGTCGCGATCTTTGACAAGCGAACGGGAGAGTATCAGGAAAAACGTTTGCGTCACCGCCAGGAAGCGGAAGAGTTTTACGCGGCTCTGGCGGGGCAGGAAGTACGGGTGGGGATGGAGGCTTGCGGGCACTATCCCTGGTTCGAAGGGCTGCTGGAGAAGTGGGGCATCGAGCTCTGGCTGGGGGACGCGGCCCAGATCCGGGCTGCGGTGGTGCGGCAGCAGAAGACGGACCGGCGGGACGCGGAACACTTGCTGCTGCTGTTGCGAGAAGACCGGTTCCCGCGGATCTGGGTGCCGAGTCTGGAAGAGCAGGACGTGCGGCAGTTGCTGGTGCATCGCCACAAGCAAGTGCAGGCGCGGACGCGGACCAAGAACCAGTTGCACGCGCTGGCCCTGGGCCAGGGAGTGCAACGCAAACGCAAACTGTGGACGGCGGTAGGACGGGCGGAGTTGGAAAAGTTGGAGTTGCTGCCCTACGCTGCGCTTCGGCGCCAGCGGCTGCTGGCCACACTGGATCAGTTGGAGGCCGAGATCGCGGCGTTGCACCGGCAGGTGGAAGAAGAAGTCAAACGCCGGCCGGAGGCGTTACGGTTGATGACCCATCCCGGAGTAGGCCCGGTGACGGCGCTGGCCACGGTGCTGACGCTGGGGCCGGCGGAGCGCTTCGAGTCGGGGCGCAAAGTAGGCAGCTACCTGGGACTGATCCCCAGCGAACATTCCAGCGGCGGACGGCAGCGGCTGGGACACATCAGCAAGCAGGGCAGTTCGTTTCTGCGTTTCTTGCTGGTGGAAGCGGGCCAGTCGGCGGCGCGTTATGACGCCGAGTTAGGCCGCTTCTATCGCCGCCTGGCGGTGCGCAAACATCGCGCTCTGGCCAAAGTCGCGGTGGCCCGCAAGTGGGCCACCCGGTTGTACCGGATGTTGCGCGAGGACTGGGATTACGCGCAACTATGCAGGGCCGTGGTGCAGGCGAGCCCGAGTCATTCTGTGGCCGGAAGACAGAAACCGAGCGCTTGAGTAGGCAGCCTGCCTCCCTCGAAGCAAGTGGGGGAGTTCGAAGCAGCAATGCTGGGAGCACGTACCGAAGAGATGGATGGTGAGACCCTGCGTCCACCGCACACATTGAAAGAACGAGCCCTTGGGTCGGATCGCAAAACCTTTCCGCGAGAGCGAAATGGCGCTTCCTAGAAACTCGACGCGCCCGCGGAGAGGTGTTGCCAAAACCGCCTTGACACGGGCCCACGTCGTTAGAGACAGGATGACAAGGGCGGGTTACAGCGAAACTATCTGGTGGTCGAGGCAGTCGGTGTGGATGGTTTCGTAGAGGTTCCGCAATAGTTCGGCACCGTGGCGCGATGCGAAGTAGATGCCCGCAATCTCTCGTTCCTGCAAAGCTTTGTTGGGATAGAGCGCGTTGCTGAGGAACTCGGCGTGACGGTTGAGGATTTCGCTTTGTCGCAGTTCGGCGCGCGCGGCGCGAGAACGCAACTGCTCCAGTTGGTGGTGCATTTTAGAGCCGGCATTGACGGCCGCGTCCACCAAAGTCTTGTCCAGACGTTCGAGGGACTGCTGAATCGCACCCAAGGACATCTTCAAGGACGAATCGGCCTGATCAAAGGCAGCTTGCAGGTCGGGCGGCAAGGTATGTTTGGCCAGGCCTTGCTTCAACTCCTCGGGGTCATGGAAGACGTCGGGGACAGTCAGCCCATAACGATCCAATAACGCTTGCGGCTTGGTCTCAACAATGGTGGCGGAAAATCTTGGAAGGATCGGAGTGGCTCGTCCCAGCAACGCCTTGTAGACCACCGCGCCCTGTCCGAAGTACGCGACTTCCGCCGCCCCGCCGACGTAAGTCAGCGTCGGCAGAAGGTAATCCTGCACCACCGGCCGCAGCAGAACGTTGGGGCTGAACTGCTGGGGCTCAGAGACAATCTGGCGCAACATCGCAGACTGCGGAATTTTCTCGTCTCCCACCAGAAAGTCTGGTTCTGTCGCGTTGCCGTTGGAGCGCCGGTGCACCGGGATTCGAGCTCCGTTTCGCAACGTAAACAGAAGGGTAGAAGACGGTGTGACCTTCACCTGCTGGTGATAACCGGCCGCTTCCAGTTCACGGCCGCGGGCCAGCAAAGCGTCGTCGAGTTCGGCAGCGCGTTCGATAGCGGCGCGATAGATGGGCTCAGCGATCTGGTGCAATTCCGGGTCGGAAGCATCGAGCAGTATTACGCCCCAATCGGCAAACAACTTCGAGAACAGGCGAGCGAATGCGCTGCCAAAGTTTTCACCCGCGCGGTACGAGCCGCGCAGAATCTGGGTCACGTCGGAGTCGCCCAGGGAGGTGGCTGCAGCTTCAACGACGGCTTCGATCTCGGAACCGAAGGTCACCGTACCCACCGGAGCGTCGGGCACACCCTGGGTCGAAGTGGACAGGTCTTGTAGTCCGCCATCAGGTCCGAGAATCGAAACATGGCTGATCTCGTCGAGATCGTGATCCGTGGTTGCCAGCCAGAAGATGGGCACACAGTCGAAGCCTGCGCGCGTCGCCTCATCCGCCAGCTTGACCGTGGAGAGCGCCTTGAAAATGGAGAACAGCGGCCCGCCGAAGAGCCCGACCTGCTGCCCGGTAACCAGCGCGGACGTGCCGTTGCGCAAACGACCAATATTTTCCAGAGTCTTTGCCGACGCGTCCCAGGCCTTGTTTTGCCGCTCCAGAATGGCCGCGACTCGTTCCCGGCGCGCCGGGTCATAACGGATTGCAGATGTCTCGTCTTTCAGCCACTCGGAGAAGTGTGGAGAGCGGGAGTAGAAAGGCCGAATGGAAGGAGACCAGGAAAGGAAATCGGTGAAAAGCGGTGTAGTGTGCGGAATCTGACGAAATGGCAGACACTGCGACTTCACCGGCAGCCCTCCTGACAACACTCCTTCTTACACAGTTGGACGATGGGTCTCATGGGTTGGTCAACATCCCCGATTGTACAGACGCGTGCCGTATTTGAGATGTCGGAAACGGCGGCAGGATGCAAAAGGTCTTGTTTCCTCCCCGCGGGTGGCCCCAGCGCTACTGCTGCTGTTGTTCCTGTTGCGCGCTCTTGATGGGAGGGGGAGGCGGTTCCTGCGCTTTCTCAACCAGCACGGACCACTCTTCGGGAACGGGGAGAACCTGGTCGAGTTCGGGCGCGTCCGCGGAAGCGGTCACGCGGACGGCCACGGAAAGATCGCTGGGAGTGTGTCCGCGGAAGATTCCCCTGGTTGGCGGCACGTCCGCATAGTCGCGGCCAATGGCGGTACGAATGTGGCGGTCGCCGGCCAGCAGGCAATTGGTGGGATCGAATCCGACCCAACCCATCGGTGGCAGATAGGCCTCGACCCAGGCATGAGTTGCGTCGGCGACCGAGCGGTCGTGATCCTGAGAGCGGCGGTAGAGGTATCCGCTGACGTAGCGGCAGGGAATTCGCAGGCTCCGCACCAGCGCGATCATGATGTGGGCAAAATCCTGGCAAACACCATGACGGCTCTGGATGGCCTCATCAATCGGGGAATCCACCTTGGTGCTCTTGGGTACGTAGTCGAACCAGTCGTACAGTTGCTGATTGAGTTCGCGCAACACGGTCAGGGGATCGTCCCGGCGGCAGACACCGAGCTGGTTGGCCAGATCGAGGAGAAGCGGCGTGGGCTGGGCGAACTCGCTGGGAAGAAGCATTTCCCAAAAATCGCCCATCTGCACCACGGCATCGGCTTCGGCCCAGGCGTCGGCAGGCAAAGACGGCGGGATATCGGCCACGGACTGTACATCCAGCAGCGATTCGGCCACGATCACTAGGTAGGAGTGCTGTCCCGGAATATCGAAGTGGTGAATGTTGTTGCCCACGTGATCGCGATAGGCAAACACACGGCAGCGGGGGCTGACCGCAAGGTGGAACGTGAGGCAGCGCTGGTTGCCCTCGCTGCGGGGATGCATCCGCGCTTCCATGACACTCTCGCTCACCGGAGAGGCGTAGTGGAATTTCGTCAGATGCTTGATCGAATAGAACATGAAAGTGTTTGCCCTACCCTCTTTCGGTCCTAACCTGCCAACGCCGTATGAATCGAGTAATTCACGTACAGCTCGTAGATAGTTTCGTGGATCTCGCGGCACTGGCGCAAAATGTTCTGGAGATACGACCCTACATCCTGCGACAGGATTTCCGAAATCTGCCCGAAGCTGAGCGATGCCTGCAGCCGCCCGGCCAGCCGCGTCAACTCGACTGCGCGCCGCTTTCCACCTTCGCCGTGAATGGCTTCGAGAGCGTCGTGCAGGCTGTCGATGGAGTAGCGCAAGGAGTGCGGGAATTCTTTATTCAGCAGGAGAAACTCGATGATCCGGTCAGGGCTGAATTCGGCGGTGTACACCTTGCAAAAGGCCTCGAAGGCGGTACAACAGCGAAGCAGGCCGATCCATTCCAGATATTCGGCAGCTTCTGGCGTCTGATCGGCAGGGCCCCAGAACTCGCGGTAATACAGGTCCAGCAGAGTGGCTGTGGCGCAGGCGCGTTCGATGTAGCGCCCCACGCGGATGAAATGCCAGCCCTGCCCGTGACTCATGGTCGAATCGGTGACGCCCTGAAACAGGTGCACGCCCTCGATCACGGCCAGCAGGAAATCCGAAGGCAACACATCGTCGGTCTCGTTGGGCTTGTGTCGCGTGACCTGGTGAAACAGGTGGTTGAGCCGCTGCCACTGGTCGGTGCTGATCTCTTCGCGCACCTGGCGCGCATTCTCGCGGGCAGCGCTAATGCAGGAGGTAATCGAGGAGCGGCTGCCGGGATCGAAGGTCAGGATTTGCGCCACCTGGTAAGCGTCGCCGCTCCAGGCCAGGTTGGGCGGCGTTCCCAACGCCGCCAGCACGCGGCGCCAGCGGCGGTCTGCGCTGGAGGTGGATTCGTCCAGCATCAGGTTCAGATTCACATCCAGCAGGCGGGCAGCATGCTCGGCGCGCTCCAGATAGCGGCTCATCCAGTACAGGTTGTCGGCGACTCGAGAGAGCATGGCTAGTTAGTTCGTCTTACTGGTTCAACACCCACGTATCTTTACTACCGCCGCCTTGCGACGAGTTCACCACCAGCGATCCGCGGCGCAGCGCCACGCGCGTAAGCCCGCCGGGAACAATCGTGACTTTGTCTCCAAACAAGACATAGGGACGAAGGTCCACGTGCCGGGGCTGCAGTGTGTCATCGATAAAACAGGGAGCTCGTGAGAAGGTAATCGTGGGCTGCGCAATATAGTTGCGTGGATCGGCGAGAATGCGTTCACGAAAGTCCTGTCGCTGCTCGACCGTGCTGTGCGGTCCGATCAGCATGCCGTAGCCGCCCGACTCTCCCACCGCTTTGACCACCAGCTTGTCGAGATTCTGCAGCACGTGGTCACGCTGCGCCGGATCGGTGAGGAGATAGGTTTCCAGATTATTCAGGATTGGATCTTCGGCCAGGTAGTACTTGATGATCTTGGGCACGTAGGCGTACAGGGCTTTGTCGTCGGCAACGCCCGTGCCAAACGCGTTGGACAACGTCACATTTCCCGCGCGATAAGCATTGAACAGCCCGGCCACGCCCAGCACCGAGTCGGAGCGGAAGGCCAGGGGATCGATGAAGTCGTCATCCACGCGGCGATAGATCACGTCAACGCGCCGCAATCCGGTGGTCGTCCTCATATAGACGATGTTGTCGTGTGTGACCAGATCGCGGCCTTCCACCAGCTCGATCCCCATCTGGCGGGCGAGATATGCGTGTTCGAAATAGGCCGAATTGAAAACGCCCGGGCTTAACAACACAATTGTGGGCTCAGGCCGGCCTTCGGGCGCGAGTGACCGTAATGTGCTCAGCAGAGCCTGGGTGTAATGCTCGATGGGACGAACACCCTGGCGGCGAAACAGGTTGGGGAAAATTCGCTTCATCACCCGGCGGTTGGTCAGCATGTAGGAGACCCCGCTGGGTACGCGCAGGTTGTCTTCGAGGACCACGAACTCGCCGCTGGGCAGACGAATCAGGTCGGAGCCGACGACCGCGATGTAGACGTTGCGCGGCACCTGCAAGCCTCGCATCTGGCGGCGGAAATGTTTGCAGCTGTACACCACTTCGCGGGGAACGACCCCCTCGGAGAGAATCCGGCCTTCGTGATAGATATCCCGCAGGAAGAGATTAAGCGCGGTAATGCGCTGCGTCAGACCTCGCTCAATGTGGTTCCATTCCGCGCTGGTGATCAGGCGAGGCAGAAGATCGTAAGGAAAGATTCGTTCGGTACCTTCCTCCCGGCCGTACACGGTGAAGGTGATGCCTTGATTCAGGAAGGAAAGGTCAGCAGAGTGTTTGCGGCGCCGAATTTCGTCGGCCGGCAAAGACGCGAACATTTCCAGCAACGGGGCGTAGTGCGGACGGGGTTTGCCCGGGCTTTCAAACGTCTCGTCGTAGGCGACGTCGAGGAGATAATTGTGCAGAACCGGTTGGTCGAAGCGGCTGATTTCCGCCAAACCCATGGCGAAGTATAGAGTGAGCCATTCGCGCTAGGCAATAGCGTTATGGCCAGTTCCGGCGCTTCCCGGCAGGCTCAACGAGGCCGTCCTGCAGATAGTTGCAGAACTATGGAGTTACGGGGACCAGTCGCAGATTTATCGATACAAAGCATCGGCAAAATAGTGGGGCCCACGCCGGGCAGTCGCGTGCGGAGGGACCCAGGCCATCCGTGATCGCGGAACATCAGGCGTGATGGTAGGATCAAAGTTCTTCTTTGGAGTCTTCCAGGAGGTTTGATTCCCGATCAGAATCGACCTGTCCGGTCTCGGGCTCGTGGGAATGAAACCAGCTCATGTGGGGCAAATCCCGCTCCACCCGTCGGCGTTCCGCGATCAGTTCAGCCGTGATCGCCACCGCAATCTCCTCCGGCGTGACCGCCCCGATATCCAATCCGACCGGCGCGTGCACCCGATTGAAGAGATCTGCCGCAAGACCCTCTTCGGTCAACTCTTTGAAGATCGTAATGGTCTTGCGCTTTGAGCCAATCATGCCGATGTAGCGGGCCGGGGTCTGGACGGCCCAGCGCAGACACGCGCATATCATCGCGGTGGCCGCGAGTGGCGATGACAATGTAGGAAGATTCGTTCGGAGTGAGCCGGGCCATCGCCTGCTCGTAATCTTCGGCAATGACTTCCCGGGCGTCAGGGAAACGCTCGCGGTTGGCGTAGGCTTCGCGGTCATCCACCACGGTCAGGTCGAATCCTGAATTTCTTGCCACCTTGTAAAGGTTTACTGAGACGTGACCTGCGCCGAAAACATAAAGTGACGCTGGAGGTAAGATTGGTTCCACGAAAATGTCCAGGGTGCCGCCGCAGACCAGTCCAGTATCGTACTTGGGATCCTGATTGAGATTGAAGGTGAGGGTGCGAGGCTTCTCGCTCTCCATGACTTCGCGCGCGGCCTGCCAGACTTCGGCCTCGACACAGCCGCCGCCAATCGTGCCGACGATCGACCCGTCGTCCCGCACCAGCATCTTGGCGGTCTTGAAGGAAGGAATGGAGCCGTGCGCGCTGACGATGGTCGCCACCGCCCCCCGGCGTCCCTGCTGGCGCAGCTTGACGATCTCCTCGTAGATGTCCATTCCACGACTGATTATCAATGGGTTAACAGAGAGGAGTCAACAGGACAAACAAAAGCCCCGGATTATCACTCCCGGGGCTGCTGGCATTACACCAGCGGGTACTACGAACACGGCCTGCCATTTGTATGGTCTCGCCGCGGGTTCAGGATGTCAAGCTTACTTTGTGAGTGGTCCCGCAGAGGGCGGCGGACTCGAACCGCAGTGGCTGGTGGGCCACTCACCGGCGTGGCAGGCCGTGTCCAGTACCCACTGGAAACGCCCTCCAGACAACGGTCTGCCGGTTAAGACGCTAGTCCGAACGTGGGCACACTGTCTGTGATGTGTGAACATGACGGTGTACCGAAATGGGAAACGTCGTTGTTAGGTGTGGTAGCTTCGTGCCGGAGGATTTATGAAAGCCGTCCGCATTCACGAATTCGGTGGGCCGGAAGTCCTGCGCTACGAAGATGTTTCGGACCCGACGCCGCGTCCAGACCAGGTTCTCGTTCGGGTAAGAGCCTGCGCCCTGAACCATATCGATTTGTGGATTCGCGCCGGACTGCCCGGAGTCAAGCTGCCGCATATTCTGGGCAGCGACATCGCGGGCGAGATCGTGGAGGTCGGCGAGTACATCACCAACTTCAAGCTGGGGCAGAGGGTTTTGCTGGCGCCGATGCATTTCTGCAATCACTGTGCGAAGTGCGTGGCCGGACTTCAGAATCAATGCCCGGAATTTACCGCGCTGGGCAACCGCGTGGATGGCGGAAATTGCGAACTGATTGCCATGCCGGCGGTCAACGTTATCCCGATTCCCGACAGCCTGGATTTCAATCAGGCAGCCAGCGTGCCGCTGGTGTTCCTTACCGCCTGGCACATGCTGGTGGGACGCGCTGCTATTCGGCCGGGCCAGACCGTGCTGGTGCTGGGGGCTGGTTCAGGTGTTGGCATTGCGGCCATTCAGGTGTCGAAGCTGTTCCACGCGCGCGTGATCACCACGGCGGGAGACGAAAAGAAACTGGACAAGGCGCGCGAGTTGGGTGCCGATTACGGCATCAACCACTACCAGCAGAAAATTTCCCAAGAGGTGAGAAAACTAACCGACAAGGAAGGCGTGGACATCGTCATCGAGCATGTGGGCGCAGCTACCTGGGACGAGAGCGTGAAGTGCCTTAAGCCTGGCGGTATCCTGGTGACCTGCGGCGCCACCACCGGACCCAACGTCGGCTTCGACTTACGCTTTCTTTTTTCTCGCCAGCTTTCGCTGCTGGGCTCTTACATGGGCACGATGGGCGAGCTGTATGAGGTGCTGGGCCACGTCTTCGCTGGACGCCTGAAACCCGTGGTGGACCGCAGCTTCCCGTTGCAAGATGTTCGCGCCGCGCACGAGTACCTGGAAAAAAGCCAGATGTTCGGCAAGGTCGTACTGAATCCGTAGCCGATTTGATTTCGCCGCCAGGAAAGCTGTTACTCGTTCATTTGCAGCCTGTACCACCGTAACTTTCCCAAACCAGTGCCGTAGATTACTTTCGAGAGTGCCAGGCCGAAGTGTGTGCTCGCCGGCTGGCGCTCAAGCAGGGAAGTTGAGAAGCAAAGTTGAGAAGTTGAAGTTGAGAAGCTGTTATGGATCAACAAGTAAATCGGCGCCGTTGGCAACGTTATCCGTTTGAGGCCGACGTGCGCGTCGTGGTGGATCATTCGGCAGACAAGACGATCGTCCAGGGCCGCGGGGTGCGACTGAGCGAAGGCGGAATTTGCCTGTTCGCCGCCGCCGACCTGCCCGTGGGAAGCCAGATCAAGGTAGAGTTCAAGAACCCGCGCACCAAGGAGGCAGTTCAGGTTCGCGGAAAAGTTCGCAATCGGACGGTTTACCTGTACGGAGTCGAATTTCTCCAGGACAAATTTCAGGCAGGCAAGACCGGCGCGCTCGAGCGCCAGGATAGAACTGCCCTGGACTGACTTGCAGCCTTCATAAAACTGGTGCGGCTGTCCCGCCTCAGAAACTCTCCACCATCCAGACATTGCTGCCGAACGTGGGAGCTGGAATTGCCACGTATCTCCCATTGTGAGAAGGAATGGCCCAAGTAGCCTGAAAGTTCTTCACTTGCCAGAGCGAGTGCGCATTGCCCATCAAGTCCACATACAGCAGAGTAGAGAGGCGGCCGGTAGGGTTGCTGGAAATGAAAAAACCTTTTCCGTCCGCAGCCCAGTCCAGGGAAGTGAAACTATTCCAATCTTTTACCGTGATCTCGCGAGCAGGCTGGCCTGCCAGCGAGATCAACCGAATCCGGTTATCGCTGGCGCTGAAAGTGTGTGCTGCAATGGAGCTACCGTCCGGAGAAAGGCCCCAGTTCCAACCGTTTGCCGTCTCTTCAAGCTTTGCCACCTCGTGCAGATTGCCTTTCGCTGAATCGAATGTTGAAAAAACGAACTGCTTCGTTCCGGCGATGCCTACCACGCAGACGTCGGAAGGCGCGCGCGAACATTGGTAATTGGTGATGTTTGGAGCTTCAACTACGGTCTGAGGCGGGCCCCCATTGATGGGCGCTCGCATCAGGCGCACAGCCCGCGAGTCTTCCTGGAGTTCCGACCGCCGCTGCCCACCAGTATCCCTTGGATTCGGCGGTACCAAATAGAGAATATGAGAGCCATCGGGGCTCAGCCGCGAAATCGTCTTTTGTTCTGAACTGAAGATCAACATTTCGGCTGAGGTCCCATCAATCCGCTGGCGAAAAATATTAAAGACGTTGTTCGCGCCCGTTCTGTTCGAGGTGAACAACACGGCACTGTCGTCAGGCGTCCAATCGAAGGGCAGGTCGTCGGCGTCGTCAAGCGTAAGGCGGCGTGGTGTGCCGATCCGCGGCTCCTTGGCGAAGAATTCCGCCACATAAACATCCAGTTGCGGTTTGACTCGGCTAAACACAAGACGCTTACCATCGGCGGTGACGCTAGGCTGATATACGAGGTCGTCGCCGGTTGTGATTCTGGAAGGAGTCCCGCTGAGACGGCCGGCATTCGAGTCTATGTCCACCACCCAGAAGTTCGAGGTGTTCGTGCTCGGTGGCGGTTCGTCCACAGCGTAGAGCAGCCGCCCATCGGCCAGCCATTTGAAACCGAGATCCAGCCGTGGTTCCGAGATGAGCACGCTGTTGGTCCCGTGCTCCAGGTTGAAAAGCTCGACCCACGCTTCATTGCTGTAAGCTCCATACCGCGACCTCTCGTACGCGATCCAGCGCCCATCCGGAGACCAGACCGGCGAGGCAAGAAATGTTCCCGCCTCGGACGAAAGGATCTTGCGCTGATCGGTCCCGTCCCCACGCATAAGCCAGATTTCCTGGCCCGTTTCTCCGAATGCCGCTGACTTGAGGAATACGATTTGTGAGCCATCGGGAGACACCGAAGCTGACCAGCCCTCCTCGCTGAGCTGCCGCGGGTTTCCTCCCAGGATCGACAACACCCAAAGACCTATCTTGGTGGCTTGGGACGGTGACCAGGCCGCCAGCAACTGCGTGCTGTCGGGATACCAGCCCAGGAATTGAACGTCTGTATTCTTCGACAACAACGGATGTACTTCTCCTGTCGATAGGAGACGCAGGTAGGTGCCGGTCTTGTCGGAGTAGGCCAGGTACTTTCCGTCGGGAGAAATCGCGGCAGCGGAAATCGGGTTCTCGGTCGGATTTGAGGTTAATCGTTGTGGGATGGCCAGCGGTCGCGACATTCTCGACCCCGACGCCCGATGCCACGCAAACCATCCCACCACCAGACCAGCGAGTACTAAACCGACCAGTGCAACACCGGCGAGCTTCCACTTCCTGGTGGCAGGGGACCGGAGCGGTACCAGTGCTCGCCGGCACCTGGACCGAAATTCTTCCGGTTTCCGTGTCCCGCTTCAAACGCTTGAGGTCGGCCCTCAGTTCGGCGGCGGACTGGCAGCGGATCTCGCGATCCTTTTCCAGCGCTTTGTTGATGACTTCTTCCAGCTTGTCCGGAACTCCTGGGTTCAAGCGCACCGGAGCAACCGGCGCGCGATTCAGAATCGCATCAAAGATCACTCCGGAGGTGTCGCCCCGAAAAGGCAACATTCCCGTGCACATCTCGTAGAGCACCGCGCCGAAGGAGAACAGATCCGTGCGCGGATCGAGTTCTTTTCCCCGGACCTGTTCCGGGCTCATGTAGGCCACGGTCCCAATCGCGACTCCGGGGCTGGTCAGGTTTTCGTCGTAGGTCGCAGTAGGCGCAGAGGTTGCCGCCCCTATCTCCGGCTTGAGAGTGAGCTTGGCCAGCCCGAAGTCGAGTACCTTCGCCTGACCTCGTGCGGTGACGAAGATGTTTGCCGGCTTGATGTCACGATGCACGATGCCTTTGCTGTGCGCCGCATCCAGAGCGTCGGCGATCTGGATGCCCAAATCCAGGACCGTCTCTATCTCCAGCGGCTTCCCCGAAACCAGATGTTTGAGAGTGTTTCCTTCCAGCAATTCCATCGCGATGAAGGTCCGGTTCTCGCTCTCGTCAATGTCATAGATGGTGCAGATGTTGGGATGGTTCAGAGCGGATGCGGCACGCGCCTCGCGACGAAAACGCTCCAGGGTCTGGGGATCGTGAGCTACTTCTTCGGGCAGGAACTTCAAGGCCACGAACCGGCCAAGGCGTGTGTCTTCGGCTTTATACACGACGCCCATGCCGCCGCCACCAAGCTTCTCAACGATGCGGTAGTGCGAGATGGTCTGGCCGATCATCAACGCTGTCAGTCCGGCTGACATGTTAGGTGGGCAGTTGAGTCAAGTCAAACGGGGCGGTATCAGAAGCGGTGGCTTACCGAACAAGAGTCCGCGCTCGGCGTAAGTAAAACAGGCAACGACTTCGAGTCGTTGCCCCTGAAAGAACTGCTGTCTGGTCACTGACTACGGTGCTGGAGCGCAGCCTGGCAGCAGATTGCTGGGAGACAGCGCCGTAAGTGTAGTCTCGTCGGGGAAGCTGTATGCACCCAGGTGCGCGGGCGACGGTGATTCGAAGGCGAACCATGGGAACAAGGCTTCGTTTTGCGGGTGATAGGTGAGTCCATTCATTGCGATTGAGTAGGTTGGGAGGCTGGTGAGCACTTCGATGACATCGCCGGTTTCGAGATTGTTCTGGCAAATGGCGAAACCTGCAAACGGATCCACCTCAAGCCACCACGGCGTTTGGTTGTCGCCGAAAGGATCGTTGAAGGTCTCGGCCAACTCGTGGCTCCAGGCCGTGATGTCTTCGAAACCGAACAGGAACAACCCGGGGAGAGCCAACTTGAATAGTTAAGAACGTAACGCCGCTCGCGATTTCCATTCTTCTTGTCCCCAGGCTCGAAGTCATAAGAGTGGAAGCCTATGACGCAGCAGTTATCAATGCTTGTGTCGTACAGGACGACATTATTGAACATGAATGTCGAGATATCGTGGGTGGTGATGTCGCCCGCGAGTTCAGCCGCGCCGACGGGGGTGGTGTTGTCGACCGGCACAGTAGTCGGGAAAAGAAGATTCCCGAAAACCGTCTCGTCGACCGCAAAGAGCACAGGGTTGCCGCTTGAATCGACAAAGACCACCCAGGCAGGCCCGCCGGCAGGCGTCAGGAAGGGTATTCGCATCCGCCTTCCAGATTTGAGTCTAGGCACCAGGCTGTTGTGCCAACCGTTGTCGAAGCCGTGACGGTGAACCCGGTCCCAGAACTCGGCACGCATCATCTGGTCATTGAACTGGCCGATTCCCGAAGTGTAGATAAACGGCTGAAACTCGGGTGAGCCGAGAACGTTGTTTATGACATCGTTCCCGGGGTGGGTAGTGAACGCAACTTTCCCGTCCGGTCCAAGCAAGTCGACGGTTACGGGCACGATGGGAGAATTGATGAAGGTCTGGTCTCCGGACTCGGGCGGGGTACCAACCATGGTGTACGGCCAAACCGATTGTGGGTTGCCGGCGGTATCAAAGCCGGGAGTCATAAACTGATCTGACCAGTTCACTACGCTGTCGACGCCCGGCAAGCTTGAAGTGGCGGCCGCGGTGCTAACGCCGCCCTTGGTAGTGCCAAACGCCTCACCGGATCGAGCAGTTCGAGGCTTCATTTTGCGAAGCAGGCTGGCGGGAAGTTGACGGCTGCTGAGGGAGGTCTGGGCAAAGGTTACATTCGTCAATCCGGCTACCGACAACAGGATTGCCAGACTGATCAGACGGCTTTTTTTCTGTCGCATCGAATTCTCCTGTACGGGTGAACAAGTAGTTCGGTGGAGGTTGTAGAGGGGAGTAAATGAGGAGCGACGGGCTAACGGGACACAGCGCATGCGCCCGTCGCGTTGCGATCATGCGAGGATCGACAAAGCGGTTGGAACAGGCTCGTCCCTGCTTTACTCGGGGAGTAGCTTGCTTCAAGAATGGCCCCTAGCTGCAAAGAGTCACGGTAAGTGGCCAGAGTGGGGAGACTTTGCTTCAACCAAACAGAACTTGTCAAGAGTGTTTCCCACAGGAGCTGTCAATGTTTGTGGGAAATCGCTTTTACACTGATCAACCTCTGTGAGTTCATTGTTTCCCAATTGCCCGACCAGGTTGTCGCAGTGTAACCGGCAAGATGTGGGGTATGCAGACGCTATGGTTTAGAATAGAACTACCATGTCTGGCGAACAAAGCTACGGCTCCTACGTCACCACCGAGCACGGTAAGAGAGTGGTCAAGGAACTGACCTTCGGCAGTCCCACGCCGGAGGGCGTTGTCCTCACCACTCTGGATTCGGCGGTCAACTGGATGCGCAAGAACTCCATTTGGCCCCTGACTTTTGGTTTGGCCTGCTGCGCCATTGAAATGATGTCCATGGGCGCGTCCCGGTTCGACATTGCGCGATTTGGCGCGGAAGTGTTTCGGCCTTCGCCCCGCCAATCCGATCTCATCATTATCGCGGGACGGGTTTCCAACAAGATGGCGCCCGTAATTCGCCAGCTTTGGGAGCAGATGCCGGAGCCCAAATGGGTGATTTCGATGGGGGCTTGTGCGACCTCGGGTGGCGTGTTCAACAACTATGCCCTGGTGCAGAGCGTGAACCAGGTGATTCCGGTCGACGTCTATGTTCCCGGCTGCCCGCCTCGTCCTGAGCAGTTGATCTATGCCATCACCCTGCTGCAGGAAAAAATCCAGAACGAGCGCGGCACCATGCGGCGCGCGCTCAACCTAACCTGATCTTCACCTGATCTGCCGGGGACCACGCGGTTTTATTGCGGTGACACGAAGCTGATAGTGATCCTGGTTTCCTTGCGGATGGGCTGGCCGTTCAGTGCGAACGGAGTGTAGCGCCACTGTGAGACCGCATCCTTGGCGGCGTCAGCCAGCAGGGGATGACCGCTTATCACCTTCAAATCCTCAATCTGCCCCTGCTCGTCGATGGTCGCTTCAAGAACGACGTCTCCCTGCAAGTGCAGGCTGCGGGCTTGCGAAGAGTAGATCGGCTGCACCTTGTGCACCAGAGTACCGCCCGATACTCGCGAAATCGGTCTGTCCAGCTTGGGCAGGGATGGCGACGTGGAAAGCACGCTGCCGAGCTCGGCTTGGCCGGTGCCGGTCGTCGCAATTTGTGAAACTTCGGCAGCGCCCGGCATCGCATCCGCGGGGGCATCGGGAGCGGCCGCATTTGGAGTGCCCCCGTTGCCATTGTTGCCATCCGCACCCTGCGGCGAGGCGCGCTTCCGAGTGACTGTATCCGGTACCTCGGCTGCTGGGGCTGGTTTTGTGTGCGCCACCGCGGGCGCCTTGGAGGATGAGACCCGGCGCTCGGCGCCGGGTTGCCAGGCGAGCCCCGCTCCGGCTGCCACGGTCCCGTTCTCGGGCGGGGTCGGTCGTGGGCTGGCTGCCGTCCGGCCGGGTCTGGACTCGATGCTGGCTTTGTACCAAGTCCTCCACCCGATCAGCGAGAGCAGAAACAATATCACCACGCCAAGTCCTGCCAGCGCGCTGTAACGCCACTTGAGCTCGGTTTCGCGCTCTCGATACCGGCCCGTGGCGATCGCGTCTCCCACGCGCTCCAGCGCAACCTTACTTTCCTGGTGCGACTCCTCGACAGCGGGTGCGGCGGCGGCGCGGACTTCTGTGATCGTGTCTTCTGTGATCGTGTCTTCTGTGACCGGTCCTTCTGAGACCAGCTCTTCTTCCGTGACTGGCTCTTCTGTTGCCGGACTCACCGGGACCATGCCGCGAGCCCAGGCTGCCTCAGCCAGGCCGGCCAGCCGGCCCAGAAGTTCCATCTTGTCTTCGTCGAAGGCGTAGGCGGCGGTGGAGAAGGCTTCCAGCACCCCCACTCTTCCATACTGCCCGCGCAGGGGTACGACTGCGATCGACTGCAGGCCCATCTCGCGGCACACCTCGGCGTCGACGTGAAAATCTCTGCTGGCGTCATCGCAACGCAGGCTGACGCCGGTGCGCAGACATTCGCCCGAAATGCCCGAATCCACATCCAGGCGATCACCCAGTTCGGGCGCCGTCTCTCCACTCCGGCCCACGCAGACAACCACTCCGTCGCGCGGCATGGCGAGGGCTGCACCGGTTGCTCCGGTCAGGGACTGTGCGGCCACGGCGATCGTTCCCAGGATAGTCTCGGTTGGCTGGCTGTCGGATGCGATCATCTTCCGCAGCTTGACGAAGATGGCAGCCGCGTCCGACTTGCGGATGATTTCGTCAGAAACCGCAGAGGAAGTTCGCGCAAGAACCCGTGCTCCCGACGGCTCGGGAGGAGTTGGACCCAGGGGAGGGAGAGGAGCCATTCTTACAACTCTTTACCGATACGAGTGTCAGTGCCGCTCGGCCACGACGGCAAAACACTTACCCAGCGAGTGTGCGGGAAACTGACGGGCTTGTCAATGATTTGTATGTGTCCGGCCTCAGATGGAACGTACCTTCTTACGACGGCGTCATCCTGAACCCGGCTTTTGCCGTGGAGGGATCCGGCGTGCAGCTCCCCAGCTTTGTGGTCAGGATGACGCATCGATAAGACGAGGAAGTTTAGACTCACCACCTGCGCGGGATGAATCAGTGCCTCAGCGTGTCTTGCGAACCAGGTAATTTGCGATCGCAGGACTGCTTTCCAGCAGGAACAGGAGCGGCCGGCGGACGGAGCTGGGTAGAAACAACATCCTGCGGAGTCTGGAAGAGGTGCGAAACACGGGTAGCAGAGATTGCTGGTAGAGTTCGCGGTACCTGGTAGTGGCGCCGGCCAGGGAAGTTTCTCCGGCAAAAAACGGCGCCAGGCAACGCGCGGCCAAAGATCCGCTGCGCAGGGCGAGCGAAATTCCATCTCCTACAAACGGATCCACGAAACCGGCGGCATCACCCACCATCAGAACACCCTCCCGCGCCGGCTGGGGATGGCGGAAAATTAAGGGCGAGGTGCTTACGGGATCGCTGAGGGCAGTCCAGTTGCGACTGCGTTCGCGAAGCGCTGGATGCTGCGCAAAGACGTCAGGCAGAGTGCTGGCCACGTCGGCGCGCACCATGGCAGATGCGTTCACTCTTCCTGCGCTTGTGTTGTCGCGGCTGAGACTTACCGGCTGGACACCGCAGTAGCCGCCCTCGAAAAAATACAAATCCACCGACTGGCTGGAAGACTCTTCGGCGAAGTGGGCCTTGATTCCCAGCCACTTCTCGCGGCGGGTTCCATTTCCGTCGGGCGGACGATTGAGGTTGGACCAACGGCCCGACGCGTTCACCAGAGCACGGCTCTCGAATTCTCCGTCGGTGGTACTGACCTGGAACGGACCGGATCCGGCGACGCTGTGCACGGTCACGTGCTGGCGGGCGTCCACACCGGCGTTTTCCGCGGAGGTCCAGAGCGCGGCATCGAGATCGAGCCGGGAAATGCTGGCGGCTGCGGGATCAACGGCGGCCTGCACCACGCGGCCATCGAGGAAGACCCGGGCCCGCGGAATCTGGACTGCGTCGCGTAACAGGTCTGCATGCTGACGGTCAAGAAGGTCGGTCAAAAGGCCGAGAGATTCGGCAGAGACAAACTCGCCGCAGACTTTGTGGCGAGGAAAACGGCCACGCTCCAGCAGCAGGACGCGGGCACCCCCTTGAGCCGCAGAGATCGCCGCCGAGGCGCCCGCGGGACCGCCGCCGATGATGATGAGATCGTGCATTGGATGGGACTCAGCTTTCAGCCGTCAGCTGTCAGCTGTCAGTCAAATCAACCCCTTGTCATCCTGAGTGGCCTTCAGGCCGCGAAGGACCTCTGCATTTTCTCCTTCAACCAGAGTCAAGTGCATAGGTCCTTCGCTGCGCTCAGGATGACATCTGGTGTTTATGAATCAACTCTTCCACACGATCACTCCCATGCGGAACAGGAAGTGACGATAAGTTTCTACGCGGGCGGCGCGGGTTTGCGCGACGAGTTCTCGCATTTCTTCGGGGGTGTAGGCTTGGCGAACCGAAGCCGGGGCATCATTACGAGTGAGGCGGCTGCGATAAAGAGGCAGAGCAGCATAAACCAGATACAGGTGCAGCGGATGCCGGACCAGATCATTCATCAGGACGGCAACCCGGCACACGCGCAGGGCTTCATCGACAAACTGCACAACCTCGTGTGGGCCCAGATGGTGTGCGAACAGGTTGCAGCTCACCAGGTCGAAACTTGCGTCCCGGAAGGGAAGCGCGAGAGCATCGGCCACCACCGCCCGGTTTCCGTTCCTCCGGTTTCCGTTGCTAAGATGCGACGCAGCACGATCCAGCAGTGTCACTTCCAGGCGCAATCCGTGCTCATGCAGCCACTGGCTCGCGACCTCGGGGACATATCCGGAGCCGGCCGCGACTTCCAGTAGCGAGAGCGAGGATGAGTTCAGTTTCCGGGCCACGCGCAGAACCATATCCTGGGTGGTCGCGACTCCTCCGAACAAACGATTGATCTGGCGCAGGTCGGAAAGCGAACCGGCGACCTCGGCGGGGGTGCCGGAGTCGGTGTCGAGCAGTTCGGGCGTGACGATCCGCTTCATAGAAAGGCAGTCATCGGTCTTCAGTCTTCAGTCTTCAGCGACGACGCCGATGATGATGAGATCCTGCATGGAAGAGCTGTCAGCCTTCAGCTGTCAGTTTCAGTCAAATCAACCCACCCGGCTGATGACTGAAGACCGACGACCGGTTCTCTAAACTTCTGCCAGTTCCTCTTCCAGCAATTGCTTGTTATAGAGGTCGCTGTAGTAGCCGTTCCGCGCCAGCAATTCGTCGTGAGTACCCAACTCCACGACTCGGCCGGCATGCAGTACGGCGATCATGTCGGCGTTGCGCACCGTGGAAACACGGTGGGAGATGAAGATGGTGGTCCGGTCCTGCATGATTTCGCGAAGATGGTTGAGGATCTTATCTTCGGTGTGAGTGTCCACGCTGGAAAGCGCATCGTCGAGAATCAGGATGCGCGGATTGCGGATGAGGGCGCGGGCGATGGCGCTACGCTGTTTTTGTCCACCTGAAAGCGTAATCCCGCGTTCGCCGACGAGAGTCTGGTACTGCTCGGGGAATTCTTCGATGTCGTGAGCAATATTTGCGGCCTCGGCCGCCTCGCGTACTTCCTCATCCGTGGCATTTTCTTTGCCGAAGGCGATATTTTCACGCACGGTCTCGCTGAACAGGAAAGTCTCCTGCGGCACAAAGCCGATCTGGCGGCGCAGGCCCTCCAGCGCAAAGTCGCGAACCGGCTTGCCATCAATCAACACGCTGCCGGTCGCGGCATCGTAGATGCGAGGGATGAGGCTTACCAGCGTCGTCTTCCCTGAACCGGTTGGACCAACGATGGCGAGGCTGCGGCCCGCGGGAATGCGCAGATTGATATCGTGCAGGACCGGGACGCCGTTATAGGCAAAGTTCAACCCGCGGAACTCGATCTCTCCATTGATCGGTGTAGAGCGGGCGCCTCCGCCCGCTGCATTCGCTACTTCCGGACTATCCTCTATTTCCGGCTTCTCCACCAGAATCTCATTGATGCGTCCCATGGACGCGGTGCCGCGCTGGAAAATATTGATGACCCAGCCCAGCGCAATCACCGGCCACGTCAACTGCACCATATAGGTATTGAAGGCGACGAAGCCGCCGACCGTGATGCGCCCCAACAGAACTTCGCGTCCCCCCAGCCAAAGTACCAGCACGATCGCGAAGCCAAGCATGGTCTCAAGCGTGGGCCAGAGCATGCCCATCAAGCGGACCAGCTTCAGGCTGCGACCGATGTACTCCCGGTTGGAAGTCTCGAAGGCCGCGATCTCCGGCTCTTCCTGCACATACGCGCGGATGACGCGTGCGCCCGAGAAATTTTCCTGGGCCCGGGCAGAAATCTCCGAAAACATGGCCTGGATCTTCTCGAAGCGTTCGTGAATCTGCTTTCCGAAATACTGCACCACGAAGCTGACCAGCGGCAGCGGCAGAAAGGCATAGATCGTTAGCCTGGGGCTGATCGAGAGCATGAAGACCAACGCCCCGGCGGTAAACACGATAGTGTTCGCCGAGTACATGATGGCGGGGCCCAGGAGCATACGAACCGCGTTCAGGTCGTTGGTTGCCCGGGCCATGATGTCGCCGGTGCGGGTGCGCTGGTAGTAGGAATAGGAGAGGCTTTCCAGGTGCCGGAACAGGTCGTTGCGTAAGTCGAACTCGATTTCGCGTGAAATGCCGATCATGATCCAGCGGGTCAGGAACTGGAAGATCCCTTTTATCGCCGCTACCCCCATCAGCTGCAGAGAGTAGGTCAGCAGTTTTTCGCGAGTGACCCCCGCCTTCAGGCCGTCCACAGCGTGCCGGAGGACCAGTGGAAAAAGGATCCACACGCCGTTATTGATGAAAACACAGATCGTACCGACGAAATAGCTGCGGCGGTACTTCTTCAGGTAGGGAAATAGTGGACGCAGGCTCTTGGGCAGCATGTGCTTCTACAGATGAGATTCTAGCAGCACAGGCTTCAGTTTTGGGGTTGAGTTGAGATCGGCGGACTTGCCGAGAAACTGCGGAGCTCTGCTCCGCTGGAACAGCCGGGGGCGGCCGTACTACATGGCCCGTGCTTATGCGGAGTCGCCGCGAAAGGCTAAGGCGTACGCCACCAGAAGCAGGACAACCCAGCCGAGAAGGAAGACCCAGCTCGAAGTGATGAGGTAGACATAGACTGCGTCCATAAGAATCGCCTCTACGAATCGAGCTCAGACCGGTCGCAGTCCAAGCGTACTTTTCCGGTGAGGTGCTTGTAGCTTTCCACGATTTCGCGAACGGCATTCAGCCGGCCCAGGGTGGTCAGATGGGTGTCAGTGAGCGCCATGTCTATCTGCGCCATCCAGTGCTCCACGGCGGTCTCAACGCCGTACGCCATCTCTTCGGCAATGACTCGAACCAGGTCTCGGTTTACCGCTGTAGTGGCCACAGATTTATTTTCCTTTCTGACTCCCCGGTGTGGTCGCGGGCGACCACACCCGCGAACACGGAGAGTTAACTGCAAATGCCGCGGGCGACTCGCCGCGACCACACCGGGTTTACTGATTCTGCGTTTGTGGTTGTCCCTGTCCTTGCAGGTGATTCATCAAGTGCTGCTGGTGCTGGGTGACCATATCGTTCAGCTTGGTTTTCTGGTCGGGCGTGAGAACCTGGTAAAGCTCGGACGCAATGCGCGCTCTCTGCACCGTGAGTTCGGTCATGGTCTGGGTCTGCTGCGTGGCCAGCGCGCGGACTTTGGCTTCATCGAAGCTGCCGGTCATCACCAGTTCCTGCAGTTGCTGGTGGCCCTGCGCCATCTGCAGAATCATGGGCTGGATCGTGGGTTTTTCCTCGGTCATGATGTCTTTCACCTGCGCCCGCTGCGCGTCGGTAAGATCCAGCTTGCGGCCATAGAAGCCCAACATGTGTCCGCCAAACATGTCTCCGGCAAACATGCCGTCCCCCCGCATGTGAGCCCGCTTGACGGTTTGCGATACGCCGATCGCAGCCATCACGGTCAGAGCCAGCGTCACTGCCAGGATCTTGAAGTACTTGGATTTCATCGGTCCTCCCTGTTGCTCAGCGAAAGAGCCTAGTGTGGTCGCGGGCGACCCGTCCGCAGGTATGAAGTGAAGCAGCGCTTTCGCGGGCGAGTCGCCCGCTACCACACCAGCTCTTTCCTGTAATGATTAGAAGCTGATTCCTTGCGGGGCGCGGTAAAGAGTCGGTCAAACAGAGTAAAGTTTTGTAAAGGGTAAACCGGGCGGTTTGACAATTCTTTACCGCAAGCTGAGGGCAGGACAGGTTGCTGTAGAAGTACAATGAGCCTTGTGGATCGCATATTAGTCATCGATGACGACGTGGAACTCTGCGGCCTGGTAGGCGAGTACCTGGCGCCCGAGGGCTTCCAGGTTGAATCCGCAGCCGACGGCAACCGCGGGCTGGAGCAGGCGCTCACCGGCGATCACCTGCTGGTGGTGCTGGATGTGATGCTGCCCGGTCTGAATGGTTTTGAAGTTCTGCGGCGGTTGCGCGACAAGTCGAGAATTCCCGTGCTGTTACTCACCGCGCGGGGCGAAGATGTGGACCGCATCGTCGGGTTGGAGATCGGCGCTGATGACTATCTTCCCAAGCCATTCAATCCCCGCGAGCTGGTGGCACGAATCCGGGCCATTCTGCGGCGTACGCGGTCCTCGGACCGATCGGGCAGCGGGCAGCCCTCCGAGATCCTGCGCGTGGGTGAAGTGGAACTCGATCCGGCGACGCGAACCGTGCTTCAGAAAGGCCAGCCCGTGGAGTTGACTTCGGTGGAGTTCAATCTGCTGCATGTCCTGTTGCGCGAAGCGGGACGAGTGGTCGCTCGCGAGCGGCTGGTAGACATCGTGCTCAGCCGCAAATTTTCACCCTTTGACCGGAGCATTGATATGCACGTCAGCAAGATTCGCAAGAAGCTGGGCGAGTCCGATTCCGGAGTGGACCATATCAAGACGGTGCGCGGAGTGGGCTACATTTTTACCCGGCCGCAAGAACCCGTGGCTGAAAAGACCGTCCCGGAAAAAGCGGGGAGCGGCGGCGCATGAGAAGCCTCTTTCTCAAGATTTTTCTGTCCTACTGGGTAGCCCAGGCCTTGTTCGTGGTGCTGGCCATATTGATTACGGTAGCGGTCCGCGAGCGCGGCGAGTCCGCGACATGGGACGCTCAGCAATCCAACGTTTTGAGCAAGGCGGTGCAGGATTTTGAGCACGGAGGCCCGGCAGAACTGCGGCGCTACATGGATGAGGTCCGCGAGTCGCAGCATGTGCGGGCGTACCTGCTGGACGAACAGGGGCAGGACGCCGGGGGACGCGATCTGCCGCGCTGGGCCGAATCTCTGGCCAAGGGAATTACTCCTCCGGCGCGAGACTTCTGGCAGAAGGTCATGCCAAGTCCGTTTCGAAGACAAACCCTGACGGCCGCCAGCGGACACCGCTACACGCTGGTTGCGTTCTTGCCACCCAACGGGCCCTTTGGACCGGGCGGCGTTCCCGGACTGAGTATTCTGATCGGAATCGTCTCCTCCGGACTGGTGTGCTATCTGTTAGCCCGATATTTGACCTCGCCGGTGGTGCGCCTGCGGGCCGCGACCCAGCGCCTGGCGGCGGGCGATCTGAGTGCCAGGGCCGGCGGAGTCGCCGACCGGCGCCGTGACGAGATGGCGCAACTGGTTCGCGATTTTGACACTATGGCCGAGCGACTGGAAGAATCGGTGAACGCCCAGGCCCGGTTGCTCAACGACATTTCCCATGAATTGCGCTCCCCGCTGGCCCGCCTCAACGTGGCCTCAGCGCTGGCCCGGCAACGCGCGGGGGTGGAAGCGCACAGCGCTCTGGAGCGCATCGATCTGGAAGCCGACCGCCTGAATGACTTGATCGGGGGCCTGCTCACCATTGCCCGCCTGGATAGTGGCAACGACTCGCGACAGAAATCGCCCATTCTTCTCGGGGAGATGATTGAAGGAATCGCCGCTGATGCGGATTTTGAAGCCCAGGGCCGTAATTGCGGGGTCAAGAGCATAGTCAAAGAAGACTGCCAGGTACTGGGCGCGCCCATCTTGCTGCATAGCGCCATAGAAAACGTAGTACGGAATGCCGCGCGCTACACGCAGGAAGGTAGCTGCGCTGAGATCTCTCTGGAGCGGGAACAGGGCAGCTCTGGCCCTGAAGCCGTTATCCGGATCGTCGATTCGGGCCCGGGCGTCCCGGAGGAGGCTCTCGATAAACTGTTCCGCCCGTTTTACCGCATTGACGATGCACGTGGCCGTCAGACCGGCGGGGCCGGACTCGGTCTGGCGATCACCGAGCGAGCGGTGCGCCTGCATGGCGGAACGGTGAAGGCTTCCAACCGGCCGAAGGGGGGTCTCCAGATCGAGATTCGTCTCCCGATCGACGGTAGTGAAGAAGCTCGGTTGGTCAGGGACGACCTTGCCCGTGAAGATAGAGCTGAGACCTCGAAAGCTGAGGGCGAGTCGCCCGCGGCCACCCGAGCCAGGTGACCGCCGAGGCCAGGTGACCACAGAATTGGCGGGCAACTTTCTTTCGGGCCGCAGATTCCAACCACGCAGCGCGGTTTGCTCTTGCTGGATATTCCTGATACACAAATGAAGGTACTTTTGGCGCTCGATTGGCCGGCTTGAAAGTCTGGCGGTTCGGGAGGCCTGGAGAGAGGACAGGGATAAAGAATGGGGACGAGGTTTCGTTTCCTGGCGGCGGTGCTTCTTCCGGCTTCGCTGCTGGTGTTGAGCGCCTGTTCGAGCGGCAACAATTCAACCACAAGTTCAGGCATCGGCGCTTTGTATGTCACTACTCAGGGAGACTCCCTGGTTACAGGCTTCACGATCGATCTCTCCACGGGAGTTTTATCGACCAACGGCAGTGGAGTAGCTACCGGCAACACGCCCTCGGCGATGATTATGGCTCCCTCCGGGGCTGCGTTATTCGTCAGCAATAGTCCCGCAAACACGATTTCCGCATACACCGTAAAGTCCGATGGCACTCTCACCGCAGCCAGCGGAACCCCGGCTACGGGAATGACCCCGGTAGGGATGGCGATCGACTCGGGGGGACATTTCCTTTTCGTCGCCAATCAGGGGCAGCAGATTGATCCGGCTTCCGGCAGCATTTCGGTATTCGCGATTCAGGATACGACTCTTACCCCGGTCTCCGGCTCACCGTTCTCCACCGCTGCGCCGCTGGCTCCTTTTGGTACCGGCCCGTCAGCAGTGGCGGTCACTCCCGACGCGAAATTCTTGTACGTAACCAATCAGTTCGATAACACGGTGACAGAATTTTCAGTGGATGGTTCCGGGGTGCTGACGAGACTACAAGCGATCCCAGTCGGGACCGCGCCCTCGACTGCTGCCATCAGTCCCGACGGCGGATTTCTCTATGTAGGCAACTCCGGCTCGAGCAATCTCTCAGCCTTTGCCGTGTGCAACCAGGTCCTGACCAGCTGCAGCAATCCGACCAGTCCGGACGGCAGCCTCACCCCGGTTACAAACTCGCCTTTTTCAGTTGGCCTGGGTCCTTCTTCGATCGTCTTCACCCCCGACGGAAAATTTCTGTTTGTGGTCAACCGGCAATCCAACCAGGTTTCGGAATTCAAGGTCAGCACAGGCACCGGCGCGCTCACGGCCAACACCCAAGCTACGATCTCGACCGGAGGAAACCCGGCCTGGGGTGCGGTTCGGGTCGGAACCACGGCGATCAGTGCCACCGGCGGCACGACCAACTTTCTCTATGTGGCGAACCTGGGCTCGTCCACGGTTTCGGTTTACAGCTTCGATTCGACAGTGGGCACGCTGAGCCAGGTCGGTTCGCCCGTGACGACGGGAGGATTCCCCTCCGCGCTTGCGGTGAAGTAATTTCCTTCGCAGCCAGACCCGAGTCATCTTACGCAGACTTGTCGGACCTTCTCAAACTCCATCTACTTCAACTCGGCAGCTAATTCCGATTCTATGGCCACTCTGTGCATGACTAGTCTGTATCACATCAAGGGAATCGGGTTAACCCCAGTTTTTAGTTCTATGTTCTCGGTTGTCAGTTGAAGCTAGAAACTTTCTTACGTCGGCACCTTCAGGATCAAATATCCGCCGGCTAATCCGAAAATTACGTCGGGGGCCCAGGCGGCGAGGACCGGAGGCAACTGGCTGACATTTCCCATGGACTCGGACAGGCGCGAGATCATGATGTAAAGCACCCCGATGCCTACCGCGGTGGCGACGCCTGCGACCGCTCCGCGCTTTCCTGCAGCCAACGCGAAGGGAATAGCTAGTACAGCCATGATGAGGGTGTTGAGCGGGAAAGCGAACTTTTCCTGCAACTGGACTTTGAGCCGGACGACATCGAAACCGCTTTGCTGCAGGTCGCGAATATAGCGCCGCAGTTCGTCGTAGTTCATCTCCGAAGACTGCCGAACTTCTTTCTTGAAATATCCGGGCGGCTCACTGATGGAGGCGAACGTGGCCACATCGAAAGTGCGGTAGTCGGCGATGGCCGAACCATGCACACTTCGTTCCCATCCCTGGGTGCAAACCCAGCGCTCCAGCCGTTCTTCCCAGTGCGCCTGATCGGCGTAGACGCGGTCCGTTAAGCGGAAGGTCGTCGGGTCGAACTGAAATACCGACAGGTTGCCGAACTGGTTTCGATCCGGATCGAAAAGCTGGTAATAGTAAATTGTGGAATGCTGCCCGAAAATCCACTTGCGATCTGGATTCAGATAAGTCTGCGCGGGTTTGCCCTTGATCAGGTTGCGCAGCGCATCCTGGCGCTTGTTGGCGTGCGGAAGATAGAACTGGTCGAAGAAAAACAGGCCTCCTGCCAGTAAGGTTGAGACCACCAGGATCGGCACGATCACGCGGTAAATGCTGATGCCGGTGGCCTTGATGGCGGTAATTTCGTTGGCCCGTTGCATCAGGCCCAGGGTGACGAGCACGGTCAGCAGAATGCTGAGGTGCAAAACGTTGTACAGGAAAAAGGGTGCAACGTTCAGCAGGTACTCGCCCACCACCAGCGGCGAGATCCGGTTGCGCAGGATGTCTCCCAGCAACTCAAACAGGGTGAACACCTGTAACAACATGAGGAACGACGCCAGGATCATGGTGAGATAGACAAAAAAATCGCGCAGGACGTAGTCATCCAGAATCATCGGAAAGCTGGCGCTCAGCACGCGGCGCCGGCTGACCGCCCGCTGGAAGGCGTCTTCGGGGCGTTTGAAACGGATCAGGTTCTTTCCACCTTGCACCAGTCGTGCTGCCAGAGGGTTCCAGTGTGCGCGCAGGGACGCGAGTTCAAACGGACGATGTTCCGCGCGCCACAAAAGAAATGCGCCGCCCAGAAAGAAGACGATGTTGGCCAGCCACGCCCCCAGCGCCGGAGGCACTTTTCCCTGGCGCGCGAGAGAAACTCCAATCAGGGTCACCGAGTAGTAAGCGAATACCAGCAGGATAGTGAGAACGAATCCCGCCGACTTGCCGCCTTTTTTCGATGAGAGCCCCAGCGGAATGCCTACCAGGGCCAGCACCATGCACGAGGTGGGCAGAGCGAAGCGTCGATAGAACTCGATCAGGTACCAGGGTGCGGAAGCCTTGTTCACTCGGCCCGCCTGCGCCCTTAGTTCTCCGGTGGGCAGCTCCGATACCGGCAACGGTTCCTGGTCCTTGCTATCGGTTTGGGGGAGGGGGATCGGTATATCGGTTTGCTCGAAGGTCTCGATCTGGTAATGCTCGGGCGAAGCAGGATCGGTTTCGTGGTTCGACCCGTTGATCAGGTGCAGATGCAGCGTCTGCGGCCCTTCGCTGACCAGTACGCCCTGCTGAGCCAGGGTAATGCGGGGAGACGCCGGCGTACTGATGTCGGCGATGAAAACGCCTTTCCAGATGGCGGCGCCCGGCGCGCTCTTCACATCCTGCACGTAGAGCACGAGTTTCGGAAATCCCTCGTAGAAGACTCGCGGTTGCACTTCAAACGATACCTGCGAAGCCTTGAGGCGATCCTCGAGCCGGCCCAGCGCGGCTTGCGAAGCGGGCGCCAGGTACACAGCATTGAACAGGGCGAGCAGCCAGGCGGCGGCGGCGAAAATGGAAACCACCCGCAGGAAAGTCCAGACGCCGATGCCGCTGGCCCGCATGGCGGTGATTTCACTATCGGCTGCCAGACGGCTCAGGCCGATGAGAATTCCCACCAGCACACCCATAGGAATGGTGTAAGTGAAGGCTACTGGCAGAGTAAAAAGGAAGATCTGCAGCACACTGGGGAAAGGCGCGCTGTTCCGCACGACCAGGTCGAGAATGTGTCCCAGGTCACGAGTAAACAGCACAAACGTGAACACCGCGACGCCGATGCCGGCGTGGGAGATCACTTCGCCCAGAATGTAGCGGGTCAGAATGCGCATGCGGCTTAGGGGAGCATAGCACGGTGAAATGTCGCGGATGAGTCGGGAGAAATACTTGCCAGGTGCTGTGTGGGACCGGGTCTCTGACCCGGTCCCACACAGGCAATTCCCACACTTTCCGCAAAGACTGCGAAAAGAGGGTAGAGCACCCTGCGTTATTCGGGCTTCAGGAAGAGGGCAGAAAGCGGGGGCAGTGTCAGGCTTACCGAATAAGGACGTCCGTGCGCAGGATAGGGATCAGCGTGGACACCTCCCATGTTGCCCATGCCGCTTCCGAAATATTCCCGGGCATCGCTGTTAAGAAGCTCCCGCCAGAATCCGCCGGACGGAACGCCGATACGGTATCCCAGCCGCGGTACGGGAGTGAAGTTGCACACGATCAGGACTTCATCCCCGGGCGCCCTGCCCTTGCGCAGCAGCGAAATAACACTGGCGGCAGTGTCATTGCAGTCAACCCATTCGAAACCGGCGGGATCGGTGTCAAGCTGATGAAGGGCCGGCTCCTCGCGATAAACGCGGTTCAGTTGTTCTACCCAATTCTTCACGCCGCGATGCACAGGATATTGCAACACATGCCATTCCAGGCTGGTGTCATGCGCCCACTCCCGTACCTGGCCGAATTCGCAGCCCATGAACAGCATCTTTTTTCCGGGTTGGGCGTACATGTATCCGAACAGCAGGCGCAGGTTGGCGAACTTCTGCCACTCGTCCCCTGGCATTTTGCCGATGAGTGAGCCCTTGCCATGAACCACTTCGTCATGCGAGAGCGGCAGCACGAAGTTTTCGGTGAAGCCGTACAGCATGCGGAAGGTGAGCTGGTTGTGATGGTAGCGGCGGTGGATGGGATCCTCCGAGAAGTAGGCCAGGGTGTCGTGCATCCAGCCCATGTCCCATTTCATGCCGAAGCCCAGGCCACCCACGTAGATCGGCCGCGACACCATAGGCCACGCGGTGGATTCTTCCGCGATGGTCTGGATTCCCGGATACTCCTTGTAAGCCTGGGTATTGAACTGTCGTAGAAAATCGATGGCTTCCAGATTTTCGCGTCCGCCGAATTTGTTAGGAATCCATTCCCCAGCCTTGCGCGAATAGTCGAGGTAGAGCATGGAGGCGACGGCGTCCACTCTCAACCCATCGATGTGATACTTGTCCAGCCAGAAGAGCCCACTGGCCATCAGGAAGCTGCGTACTTCGTTGCGTCCGTAATTGAAGATGAATGTTTTCCAGTCGGGATGAAAACCCTTGCGCGCGTCGGCGTGTTCGAACAGGTGAGTGCCGTCAAAATAGGCCAGCCCATGAGCGTCGGAAGGGAAGTGCGATGGTACCCAGTCCAGAATTACACCGATGCCTTGCTGGTGCAAATAGTCCACCAGGTACATGAAGTCCTGCGGCGTGCCGTACCGGGAGGTGGGCGCAAAATATCCCGTGGTCTGGTATCCCCATGAACCGTAGAACGGATGCTCCATGATGGGCAGCAGCTCCACGTGGGTAAAATTCATCTGGCGTACATATTCCGCCAGGCGCGGAGCGGTCTCGCGGTAGGTCAAGGGCCGATCACCCTCTTCGGGAACCCGCATCCAGGAACCAAGGTGTACTTCATACACGGAAATCGGAGCCTGCAGGGAACTCTTCCGGGCGCGGGTTTCCATCCACGACTGGTCGGCCCACTGGTAGTCGAGATCCCACACCACCGACGCGGTGCGTGGTGGCTTCTCGTGCAGCATGCCGAAGGGATCGGCTTTGTCGCTGACGTATCCCTGGTTGTGGGACACGATGTGATACTTGTACAGCGCGCCCTTGCCGATTCCCGGCAGAAATCCTTCCCAGATGCCGGAATTGTCCCGGGCCTGCAGGGGATGCGATTGAGTGTTCCAGCCGTTGAAATCTCCGACGACGGAAACTGAGCTGGCGTTGGGTGCCCAAACCCCGAAGCTGGTTCCTTGCTCTTCACCGGCAGGGCTGAGGTGTGCGCCCAGCTTGTCGTAAATGCGATAGTGGGTGCCTTCGTTAAACAGATGCAGGTCCTGCTCGGTGAGCAGGCTGGCGGGCTTGCGGAGAGGCTGCGCCAAGGTCGATGTTGTTTCTTTTGCCATCACTAAAGTAACGCTGCTCTAGTGTACCGGACTTTGTTGGTTATCGCGCGAGTCGTTGCCCCCCTGCTAGACTGCTAGCTTCGAATCTGGAAATCTCACCCTCATGCCCGTCCTGCGCGTCGTGGTTCTCTGGCACCAACACCAGCCGTTTTACAAGGATCTGGTCTCCGGCGAGTACCGCCTGCCGTGGGTGCGCCTGCACGCGCTCAAAGACTACTACGGAATGGTCAAACTGCTGAACGAGTTTCCCCAGGTCCACCAGACCTTCAATCTTGTGCCTTCGCTGATCACCCAAATCCAGGACTACGTCAGCGGGACCGCTCGCGATCCGTTTCTGGATGTGGCGGCGAAACCGGCGAAAGACCTTATTCCCGGCGACCGGCGTTTCGCGCTGCAGTATCTTTTCCAGGCCAATCCGACGCACATGATTGGACGTTACCCGCGCTATCGCGAGCTTTGGGACCATTTTCGCCACTCTGGCGGCTCACCCGAGCAGGCCGAAAGATATTTCCAGCCGCAGGACTTCACCGACTTGCAAGTGCTTTCGCAAATCGCCTGGTTCGATGAGTTTTTCCTCGACGATCCGGATATAGCCGGGCTCATTCAAAAAGAGCGGGGCTACTCGCTGGAGGATCAGCGCTTCGTGATGGCCCGGGAACGGGAACTGTTGGCCAAAGTTCTGCCTGCCCATGCGGACGCCGCGCAGCAGGGACGGATCGAGATTTCGACCTCAGCGTTTTATCACCCCATCCTGCCGCTGGTATGCGACACCAACATGGGCGCGGTCTCCACGCCCGGCTTACCTTTGCCGCAGAACCGTTTTCGGCATCCAGAAGATGCGCGCGAGCAGCTACTGCGCGGGATCAATCTGCATCAGCAGGTGTTTGGGGTTCGTCCCCAGGGCGTTTGGCCGTCAGAAGGGAGCGTTTCGGAAGAAGTACTGGGCATCGCGCAGAGCCTGGGTGTGAAATGGATGGCTACCGACGAAGAGGTACTCGGCCGAAGCCTTGGCCTCTCTTTTTCGCGCGACGGCCACGGACATCTGTCCCGAGATATGGCCGCCAAGCTTTACACCATCCACCGCTTCGAAAATGGACAGACCGAGATGCGCATGATCTTCCGCGATCACACCATTTCGGACTTGATCGGGTTTGTATATTCCGGCATGCCCGCCCAGGAGGCTGCCAACCACCTCATGCAAAACATCAGACAATCAGCCCAACCTGTTCTGGATATGGGACAAGATGCGATGGTCCCGATCATCCTGGATGGCGAGAATGCCTGGGAATACTATCCCCAGTCTGGCCGGGAATTCCTGCGTCGCTTCTACGACGCCTTGCAGCGCGAGCCTGGGGTCGAGGCGGTTACGGTTTCGGAGGCGATTGCCCGGCACAAAAATGTTTCCCAACTCAGGTCGCTGGTTCCCGGCTCCTGGATTCACGCCAATTTCAATGTGTGGATTGGAGCTGCGGAAGACAATCGCGCCTGGGACTATCTTTACAATGCCCGCAACTTCTATACGCAGGCGGCTCCGGGGGCAACCGAGGCGCAACGCAAATTGGCTTTTGAAGAGATACTCATTGCCGAAGGCAGCGACTGGAACTGGTGGTATGGTCCCGAGCATCATTCGGCCAACGACCGTGAGTTCGACGAACTCTACCGCAAGCATCTTTCCAATGTGTACCAGGCGTTCGGTGTCCGACCGCCAGACTATCTGGCGCAGCCCATTCTGGGTGGGGCGATGCGGCCCGCGGTTATCCCACAAACTGCGTACATCCATCCTCGAATTACCGGTGACATGGTGCGCTACTTTGAGTGGATGGGGGCGGCAGTCTACACCGCTGACCGGCGCGCCGGCGCCATGCACGGCAAGCAGTTCCTGCTGGACGCGGTTCACGCCGGCATCGACGAAACTTATGTGTACGGCCGCCTGGATTTCGTCGAGAACCAGGTCCCGCCGGTGGACTTTGAGCTGGTAGTGAATCTCGAGTCATGGGCGGCCGAAGGGCAGAGGGCTCGACGAGTGTTGCGACTCGATGCTCGAGTAGTGTCAGGGAAGATCCTGAGTTGGAAGATCAGCCTGCCCGAAGCAGATCAGGTTCTGGCCAGCGCCGACCAGCCATCGGATCAAGTCGCCGTGGCTTTAATCAGAAATTTTGAGTTCAAACTGTCGTTGGCATGGCTGCTGGCGGCTCCGGTGGTCCAGAGCACCTTTGCGCCGAGCGTTGTCGCCTCGGACCCCACAGCGCCGAAAAACGATACGGCCGATCGCAAGCCGACCACGCCCGTGGCAACCAAGCTTCAACTCCGATTCAGCCTGTGGCAGAACGGTCTCCCCACAGACGCGC
This sequence comes from Terriglobia bacterium, assembly GCA_963801545.1. GTDB lineage: Bacteria > Acidobacteriota > Terriglobia > Terriglobales > Acidobacteriaceae > JAIQFF01. The sequence continues at coordinate 374,416 of CAWDFF010000004.1, forward strand.
TTCCGGTGGAAGGATGGCTGGAGCTGCGACTATTAAGCCAGGAAGATTTAATGACGTCGTGGTAGGGGCAAGCGGGCGTCAACTTCGGGCGTCGGACCTCAGACTCCGGACCTCTGACTTCAGACACGAAACCTTTGGGCTGCTTTTCGTGGCGCCGGCATCCCTTCGACTGTGTTCAGGGCAGGCTCTGCGGCTCCGCCGAAGGCGTCTCACCCACGGACGGTGGGCGAGACGCTCACCGGTCAGCCGCCGCATTTGGAGTCCGAGGTCCGACGCCCGTTCTTACTGTCCACCCGTCTCTGCCGTCATCTCCAGCGGGCGGCTCAGTTCCATCATCAACTCCGTACCTGACGGCAGAACTGCGGAGCGTCTCTTTCCCAGCCAGTGCGCGACCGTAAGCGTAGCGCCAACTCCTCCGCCGATGAGAAGACCCTTGCCTCCTCCGGCGAGTCCGCCCACCAGCATGCCTCCGCCGGTGCCCATGCCGATTTCGGTCAGGTTTTTTCCGTCGATACCGTCACCTTTGAACTGGCCTTCGGTATTCACGTCGGTTCCGTTGTTGTGCAGACTGGTGTCCACCATGACCGCGTTGAGCATGTAGCGTTCACCATTGGGCAGGATGACGGCCTCGGGAAAGATGCCGATCGTCGGCTTGCCCGCGATGCGGCGTGGTTCGTTGACCTTGGTGACGCGTCCCTGTACCGTGGCTCCGACGGGAATTACGGTTTTGCCGTCGAGCATCACGGCCTCGGTAACCCGTCCGGAGAAAGGATCGCCTTCCTTGCTCGAGAAGGTGGCCAGGGTGTTTTCCAGTTTGACTTTGAATGCCGTGCCGGTGGGCAAAGATATGTTGGTCTGCGCCACAGCTGCAGCGGCCAGTAGTATCGAGCAAAACAGTACCGATAACTTTTTCATTCCGCCTCTTTTCATTTCACCCCTCATTTCACCCCTCATTTCGACCGCTGAGCTTCAAATAGCCAGCCCGGTCGATGCGATTTCACTATCTTGCGACTGATAACCTGTTGACCGCCTCCATCACCTGATTGAACGGGGCCCGATCCGTCTGGTTGTCTCCGCGATAGATGTATCTGACCACCCGGTCACGATTGATCACCAACGTCGCCGGGTGCGCGATGTTGAGCGCATCCATTCCGATCCGGTGATAAAGCCCGTACGCTTTGGTCACGGACCGGTCTTCATCCAGCAGAAACGGGAAAGACACCGGATGCGATTGCAAAAACTTCGCCGGCTTCCAAACACCCGTGGCTTTCTCCGCCGCGATGTAAACCAATTCCACTCCTGCTTGCTGGATTTCCGGTTTCGTCAGCTCTAACTGAGCCATGCGTTGCCCGCAGTTCGGTCACCAGGTGCCGCGCAGAAACTCCACAATCAAAGTTCCGCGAGACAAAAAACCGGACAGCGACAGAAGCCCGTCCCGGTTCGCGGCGGATAGTAAGAATTCCGGCGCTCGCGATCCGACCGTGAGCGTTTCTGTGCGATCCAACATCCTGAATCGACTCTAGGGCAGAATGCGCTGCCAAGAGCCTGTGAAAAACTTGATGAACCATCAGAGGCACGGGCGAGCTGACTTGGAAAAAGGTTTTCTCTGCGTCCTTTGCGGGTGCCTTTGCGTCCTCTGCGGTTTAAAGGCTTGTAAAGCCTCTTAACCGCAAAGAACGCGAAGAAATCGCAAAGGACGCAAAGAAGAACGGGTGATGTTGAGCTTCCGTTATAATCACAACTTTTGGTGATGAAAGAGGAATCATGAACGTCGTAACCCAAATACAGGAAATTCAGGCGCGCGAGATCCTCGATTCTCGCGGCAATCCCACGGTCGAGGCAGACGTGATTCTCGCGGGCGGAGCCAAAGGCCGAGCCGCCGTTCCGAGCGGTGCATCCACGGGCGAACACGAGGCAGTTGAACTGCGCGATGGCGACAAGAAGCGTTATGTGGGCAAAGGCGTGCTCAGGGCGGTGGAAAATGTGAACGGCGAAATCGCCAACGCATTGGCCGGCCTGGACGCGTCTGACCAGCGATCCCTGGATCAGAAGATGATCGAACTCGACGGCACCGAAAACAAAGGCCGGCTGGGAGCGAACGCCATCCTGGCGGTTTCGATGGCGGCCGCCCGGGCTTCCGCCACGGCATTTGGCCTGCCGCTCTATCGCTATCTCGGCGGAGCCGGCGCCAACACCCTACCGACGCCGATGATGAACATCCTCAACGGCGGGGCGCATGCCGACAACAATGTGGACTTCCAGGAATTCATGGTCATGCCGGTGGGGGCAAAGTCGTTTTCCGACGCGCTGCGCTGGGGTGTCGAGGTCTTCCACACCTTGAAAGGCGTGCTCAAGAAGCGCGGCTACAACACCGCGGTCGGCGACGAAGGCGGCTTTGCGCCATCCGTGAAATCCAACGTCGAAGCAATCGAGGTGGTTCTTGAGGCGATCCAGCAGGCGGGCTACAAGCCGGGAGAGGAAATCGCCATCGCGCTTGACCCAGCGGCCAGCGAGTTTTATCAGGACGGCAAGTACGTCTTCAAGAAATCGGACAAGTCGGCGAAGAGTTCCGATGACATGGTCCGCTTCTGGGCAAAATGGACGAATGACTATCCCATCGTTTCTCTAGAGGATGGTTTGTCCGAGAATGATTGGGACGGCTGGCAGAATCTGACCAAGGAACTCGGCGGCAAGATCCAGCTCGTTGGCGACGACATCTTCGTCACGAACATCGAAATCTTCGGCAAAGGCATCGAGAAGGGGATTGCCAACTCGATCCTTATCAAGCTCAACCAGATTGGGACGGTCAGCGAGACTCTGGACGCCATCGACCTGGCCCGGCGCAACGGCTACACATCCGTCATCTCGCACCGCTCGGGAGAAACCGAAGACACGTTCATCGCAGACCTGGCCGTAGCCACGGGAGCGGGCCAGATCAAAACTGGCTCAGCCTCGCGTACCGATCGCATTGCGAAATACAACCAGTTGCTCAGAATCGAAGAGAGCTTGGCGGAGCCGCCAGATTTCTGGGATTGAAAGCACTCAATTACAAAGGCTAGGCAATACATTTTGGCCGTTGATGCATAAACGCAGATCCTTCGAGCACGAGCAAGAGTTAAGGGCAGTTTGGAGCGCACTTCACAGGGTTAGTGAGGCTGGGCCCGCAGTTGCCTCTGGGCATGAACACCGGTCGGCGCCTGAAGAGAGCGTTTGGAAGCATGTTGACCAGCGAGTGCTGGCCGAGAATATATTTGTATCCCCGCCGCACAAGCCCTGGTTTTCAGAACTCTTGAAGAAGGTCCTCCGTCGTTATCACCTTGACGTGCCGGTACGGCAGTCCGACCTTGCTGCAGAACCACTTTTTTAGTATTCGAACGCGTTCGAGATCAGTCAGGCCCCGGTTCTTCCGTCCGTTCTCGCTAATCAGAATCCCATCCTGTCATCCGCCGATGGACCATAGGTTGCCGGAACAGCTTTTTCGTTCAAACGCAGATACACCCCGAGCTGGGCGCGGTGATGCACGAGGTGATTCAGAAACATTTGCCGGTAAGCCAGGAAGCGTGTTCCGCTGAAAATGGACTTTCCTCCGGAGCTCAGCGTCCAGTTCTGCTCCCATGCCTCGTCGGAAGTGTTCTGGAGAGCGGTGCGAGCCTTGTCTGCACCTTCGTCAAAGGCGCTCAGGAGTTGCTCTGAAGACTCGAACGGCAAGGGTTTGTAGCTGCCCTTGGAAAAGTCGAGTTCCGGAGTGGTCAACACCGCGACTCCAAAGCCCGCCAGCTGGGCAATATGAGGTGCGAGTCTGCCGAGCGGCATTGATTTGGGATGAGGAGTGAAGTCCTTCTTGTCCACGGAAACGCGCTCCAGCGCGGTGCGAGTCTTTTTCATCTCTTCATTGAATTCAACCAGCAATAGTTTATTGATCGTCATAAATTCTCCATCATCTCCATTTGCTGGCTGTTGTCAGCCTGAGCTTCGTTCAGCAGTCAGCGAGCCTCACACGACTATATTATGTCGGTTGCTGATTTGAAAACCGGTCCACCGTCTTATAGATTCTATTGTTCCCGCTTCTTCTTGTGTCTTGCGGCCTCCTCGCGATGTCCGAAGGACCGCGAAGACGCCAGGAGTCGGTACCAGGAGACTAATGAATCGTCCCAAACCTCTCGTCCTCGTTATCCTCGACGGCTGGGGCTACCGCGCCGAAACCAAAGCCAACGCGATCGCGCTGGCCCGCAAGCCCACATACGATCGCCTGTTGCGCGAGTATCCCAACACGCTGATCCAGACGAGCGGGCGCTTTGTTGGCTTGCCCGACGGCCAGATGGGCAACAGCGAAGTAGGGCATCTCAACATCGGCGCGGGCCGCATCGTGCACATGGACAGCACCCGCATCGAGCTGATGATCCAGAACGGAGAATTCTTTTCCCATCCGGTGTTGCTCCGCGCCATGAAAAATGCGCGTTCGGGCGGGCGCCGGTTGCATCTTTTCGGTCTGCTCTCGGATGGCGGAGTGCATTCTTATCAAACTCATCTCTATGCCTTGTTGAAAATGGCCAAGCAAAACGGTGTCGACCGGGTGTTTGTCCACGCCTTCATGGATGGCCGCGACACTTTACCCACCAACGGCGCCGGATATCTGGAGCAACTTCAACAGAAAATGCGCGAGTACAACACGGGAAAGATCGCATCCGTGAACGGACGCTACTACGCCATGGATCGCGACCGCCGCTGGGAGCGCATTGCCAAGGCATTCAATGCGATGGTCTTCGGCGACGGCGAAGGCGGCAAATATGTCGATCCGGTGCAGGGCGTGAAAGATTCCTACAACAAGGGAGTGACTGACGAATTTGTCGTACCTTTCGTTTGTGTAGACAACCGCGGAGAACCGCTGGCCACTATCCGCGATGAAGATTCCTGTATCTGTTACAACTTCCGCGCGGATCGCGTCCGTCAAATTACCCGCGCCCTGACTCGCAACAGCGGCCTAAACCCGCATGGCGGGAGTGATTTGCCGGGGGCCGCCGACCTCGACGCTGCTATCCCTCGAGATCGCGTGCCCAGCAACCTGCACTACGTCTGCATGACCCAGTACGACAAGAAATTTTCCCTTCCGGTGGTGATTCCGCCCGAGTCGCTCGACAATATTCTCGCCAACGTGATGGGGCAGGCGAATCTGCGCAACCTGCGCGTGGCGGAAACCGAGAAATACGCACACGTGACGTACTTCTTCAATGGCGGAATCGAGCAGCCTTTTCCGGGAGAAGACCGGGTGCTGGTGCCGTCACCCAAAGTCGCCACTTACGATCTGAAACCAGAGATGAGCGCGTCGGGCATCGCCGATGCAGTGATCAAGGCGGTTGCCGACGGAACTTTCGACGTCATCATCGTAAACTTTGCCAACGCGGACATGGTTGGGCATTCCGGGAAGATCGAGCCTACAGTCAAGGCCGTCGAAACGGTGGACGCCTGCCTGGGGCGCATCGAACCGGCGGTCCGCGCCAAGGGAGGCGCGTTGCTGATCACGGCGGACCACGGAAACGCGGAGATGATGATCGATCCCGTGACCGGCGGTCCGCACACCGCCCACACCACCAACCCGGTGCCATTCATTGTGATCGCCGAAAATGGCAAGAAGTTCACGCTGCAAACCAGACGGTTCGCTGCGCGATATCTCGCCCACCGTACTGGGCATGCTGGGAATCCCGCAGCCAAAGGAGATGACCGGGCAGGACCTGCGTGTACCGCTGAAACCAATCTAGCTGCAAAGCACACACCGAGTCTTACCTGTTCTGTGTAATCGGATCTTGGGTTATGAAGCTGCTCACCGTTCTTCAACACCCCTTCGAACTCTGGAACCCGCCGCCCTGGCTGTCCGAGCGGTTGCATCAGGATTTCCCCGCCGTCGAAGCAGTTCAGCGATCCAGCTATGAGGGAATCGAGGACTACATCAGCGACGTGGAGGTGGCCATAACCTTCTCGCTGCGTCCCGAACAGTTCAAGGCTGCGCGCAAGCTTCGCTGGATTCATTCTCCTGCGGCTGCGGTCCACCAACTCATATTTCCAGAGTTGGTGAACAGCGAAGTCATTCTGACCAACGCTCGCGAGGTTCACGGCCCGGTGGTGGCCGAACATGTTATGGCCCTGATCTTCGCCCTGGCCAAATGCCTGCCTCAAGCGGTGCGCTTTCAGGAGAAACGAATCTGGGGACAAGAGCCCATGTGGCGCGGGCGCCCTCGCCCGCGAGAACTGGCCGAGGCCACGCTGGGGCTGGTGGGCCTGGGCAGCATCGGCAGAGCGGTCGCACGCTACGCCTCGTGCCTCGGGATGCGCGTGATCGCCGTTCGTGACAATCCCGACAAAGAACGCCCTGAAGGCGTGCAACAGGTTCTCCCATCGTCACAACTCGACGAGATGCTCTCGCAATCTGACTACGTAGTGCTTGCCGCTCCGGTAACGTCCAGCACTCGCGGCTTGATCGACACCGCCCGGCTGGCCAGAATGAAACCCGATGCCTGCCTGATTAACGTCGGCCGCGGCCCTCTACTGGACGAATCGGCGCTGATTCAAGCTCTGCGTGAGAAAAGTATTGGAGGCGCTGCGCTGGACGTCTTCGAAGAAGAGCCACTGCCCGCCGACTCTCCCTTGTGGAGCCTTGAGAATCTTCTCATCACTCCGCACACGGCAGGCCTCACGGAGAAGCTTTGGGAGCGCCACTACCAGTTCATCTCTGAAAATCTGCGTCGTTACTTGAAGGGGGAGCCGCTGCTCTCGGTTGTTGACAAGAAGAGAGGCTACTGAGGAAGATCGTCGGTGGTCGTTTGGTCGTGGTCGTTGAATATTTAAAAAGACCAGTTCCAAGTTTTTAGTTCCCTGTTCTCAGTTGTGGTTTCTGGCAAAAGTAAAGCCCCTCATCGCTGAGGGGCTTTTTGTGGAATCCTAGCTGGCGCGGGGCATGGGCTTGTCGGTCTTCTGAAAATCCGCCTTGGCCTCGCCTGTGGACGTGACGTTCTCCGCTCCGGTGTGTTCGAGGACTTCCTTCGCTTTTTTGGTCCAGTCCGAATCGTCGCAATGGACGGAGAGCAGGATTCCGCCCTCTTTGATCCGGCCTTCGTAGCGCTTGGCCTCAAACTCGGGGATGCCCATTCCGATCAGAGCTCCGGTGAGGCCGCCAACGGCTCCACCGACGCCCACTCCGGCCAGAGCAGCCATGATCGGTCCGGCCGCGATGAACGGACCCAGGCCTGGAATCGCAAGCGCGCCAATTCCAGCAAGCCAGCCCAGGGTTCCACCGATCACCGCGCCCGTGCCCGCTCCTGCGGCGGTGCCTTCAGGTGCCTTGGTGTTCTTTTCCGTGGCGAAATCCTTGGTGCCTTCGTTATGCGGGAAAAGGACGGAAATGTCGGTGTTACGGAAACCTCTTTGCCGCAACAGGTCGACTGCGTTCTCCACACTGGCCCGATCCCGATAGATACCAAATGCTGCTGTATTTTTACCTGCCATGATGATCTCCTTATTGATTGTTGGGACTTGGTTTGATTGCTGGTTGAGTTATCTGATCGAGTTACTTGGACGCGATCTGAATTTCGCTGGTCACTTTGTCAGAACCGGCGATCTGAGCGGCTTTGGTTTCCACTGCCTGCTTTTCCTCTTCCGATTTCACCGGCCCCTTCAACGTCACCATGCCGTTCTGCGCGATGACCTTCACGTTGTGGGCGTAGGTCGAAAGCGATTTGTCCTTGATCAGCGCCTTCCGAATTTGCTGGGCAAGTTGACGATCGCTGGGATTTTCTTTCTGCCGATCGGCAGTGGGCTCGGATGTGTTCCGGTCGCGTTGGTTGACCGTGGTGTTGTCCGCGGGTTGAGTTTGAGTTGTGCCGGTGTCCTGCTGGGCCCATAGCAGCCCCAGGCTCCCCAGAAGCAAGAATTGGGCGAGAAGTGCCTTGATTGTGAGTCGTTTCATTTTTCACCTCTTCTTTGAATTCGAGGTTTGGATGGCACGGGCACGATCGGGGATGGCTGGCGTGCGGTGAATTGCAGGGAAATGAACGAGCCACGGATCTTCACCGATTTGCACGGACGAAGAAGGAGCCCAATTGTTCTTTCGCTTTATCCGTGTGAATCCGTGAAAATCTGTGGCCCTTTTTTTCTTAAGCGGCAGCGGCGATTCTTCGAACCAGGTCTTCTTGCTCGGCTTTGCTCTCGGCCCCGATGGTGAACGCGTCGAGCACACCCAGCGACAGAGCGTACTTGAGCGCTTCGTCCTGCCGGTCGCGCAGGTCCCCCTGGCCAAGAATCTTCATGCCAACGATGCCTTTTCCGGCGGCCTTCATTTCGCGCAGCACGCTGACCACGGTGTCAGGATCGGCGTCCATATGGGAACCGATCGGGTTGATGCGTACCAAGTCGACTTCGACCCAGGGGGATTTGGCGGCGGCACGCAATGCCTCGATGCTGTGGCAGGAGCAGCCGTGCGCCCGGATAATCCCTTTTTCTTTGGCTTCGGAGAATACATCCATGACTCCGCGGTAGCGTTCGGTCCAGTCGCCTTCGGTGAGGCAGTGCATCAGGCAAACGTCGAGGTAGTCGGTTCCCAGCTCTCTGCGGAAACGATCCAGATCAGCGCGGGCCTCGGCCGGATCGCGGGCCCAGGTCTTTGTCAGCACTGTCACCTTGTCGCGAGGCACGTGCTTCAAGGCTTCGGCGACGTGGGGATGGCTTCCATAGGCATCGGCGGCGTCGAAGAAGCGCAGGCCGTTGTCGTGGCCGTTGAGCAGCAGGTCGGACAAGCCTTTTACGCCGAGCGCTGTCTGGTGCGAATGATGTCCGCTGCCCACGGTCCCGGTTCCCATGGCGAGCCGGCTAGTGGTAATACCGGTCTTGCCCAGAGTCACCGTATCCGCCGCAGTGAACTTGTGGGACAAAGCGGGCAGTGCATTCATGGCGGACGCCAGGCTTCGGGAACCAATCCACGCTGCTCCCACGCCGCAGGCTGTCCCGATGATGAAATCTCTGCGCTTCATGGTGCCTCCAGATTGACCACGGTGGATTACTCATAAATCCGTGGGCATATGCAATTGGACGGGGCCAGGCTGGTTTTGGATATCACATCCCAATTTGCCTGCCGCCGCTTCCATTGCAGACCACGCTACCCCCGATTGGCGATGAATTCAAGTCCGGGTTGGGTTAGTGATCTCTTTCGCATTTCTACAGTGTTTCCCTCAGTGCTTGCAGGTGCTGCGCGTACAACTCTTGTTCCGGAAATAGGATCAGAGTGACGTCGTGAGGCCAATTACTCATTCTCAGAACTGAGGTGACTGACATGCTCTGGACAATCTTTGTGATTCTGCTGGTGCTGTGGTTGCTCGGCCTGGTGAGTTCGTACACTCTGGGTGGATACATCCACATACTCTTAGTGATTGCCGTCGTGGTGTTGCTGATCAACCTGATCAGTGGACGCCGGCCCGCGCTTTGAAACCCGGAGCACTCACCGGAACTCTGGCAGAATAGTAGTCATCGGCCCGTGCACTCAAAATCGAAGTTCCAGGAGGAACACTTTGAAGAGATCGCTATTCGCAGTTTTGCTGAGCTTTATCATGTTGCTGGGCACGATGGCCTGGGCAACCGCCGAAAGTGATTCGGTTGAGCGTCTGCAGAAGTCGGCCGACGTACTGAAGGAAATCATGGCCGCGCCCGACAAGGGCATACCCGAAGAAGTGCTGGACAAGGCGAAATGCATCATGGTGGTTCCGAACCTGATCAAGGCCGGATTCATCGTGGGCGGCAAACACGGTCGCGGCGTCGCCAGCTGCCGCACTGCAACCGGTTGGAGCGCTCCCGCTTTCGTTTCCGTAGGCGGAGGTAGCTGGGGACTTCAGATCGGTGCGGAAGGCATCGACCTGGTCATGCTGGTTATGAACGACAAGGGTCTGCAAGACCTGCTTTCCAGCAAGTTTCAGATTAGCGGAGAAGGCTCGGCTGCGGCCGGACCGGTGGGTCGCCATGCCTCGGCTGGCACCGATTGGAAAATGGATGCTGAACTGCTGACCTACTCGCGCTCCAAGGGGGTTTTTGCGGGTCTCACCCTTGAAGGCGCCGTCATCGAGCAGGATGTCGATTCGACCACCGCTATCTACGGCAAGGACGTTCCCTTCAAGCGGATTTTGAGCGGCGCCGTGACTCCGCCAGCCTCGGCAGCGCCGTTCATGGCAGCCGTCGGGATGGCTAGCCACAAGGCCGCCGTTCACGAGGCCAAGGAACAGTAGTCGTCAGTCGGCGGTCATCGGTCGTCAGCAAAACCTGGCTTGCGACCGGAACACTGAGAACTGACAACTAACAACTGACCACTGCAGGTATTATCGCCACTTCGTCAAAGCCCCGCCCCATGGTGGGGCTTTTCTTGCTCGGTAACTTAAAGGTGGGAGAGCGACGTCGGGTTGTTCGCAGCCTCGAAGCGGCGTCTGTGGTTGAATATAGAAGTATGGACGCGATCGCACATTACACCCGGCTGTTCGCCTACGACGGATGGGCGAATCAGGAAGTGCTGGCCAACCTGCGGGGAGCGCAAACGCCTCCGCCGCGCGCACTGAAATACATTGCCCACATTCTTGCGGCGGAGCGGTTGTGGCTGGAGCGGCTCGAACAGCGGGAAGAAAAACTTCTGGTGTGGCCTGAGTTCACTCTCGACGAGTGCCAGGAACAGACCGCCGAATTGGCCCTGCTTTGGAAGAACTACCTCGCGGCACGGAGCGAAGCTGACCTGGTTCAATCGATCCGGTACAAGAACAGCAAAGGTGAAGGCTGGAGCAGCCGCCAGGATGACGTCCTGATGCACGTGATCATGCATTCGGCTTATCATCGGGGACAGATTGCCGCCGACGTGCGAGCCGCCGGGTTGACCCCGGCCTACACCGATTTCATCCATAGCGTGCGCCAGGGATTCATAAGATGATTCGCGGACTGACGCATAGTGCGGAGCGACATTGATCGCCATGCCAGATCACGAGAAAATCACGCCGCTGTTCATCCTCCAGTTTTGTATGGTGCTGGTCGTGATCTTGATCGTTGTGTTCCGCCCCGGGGAGTGGAGCTCGGCACGTTGGGCAGGATTGTGCATCGCCGTGCCGGCCGCAGTCTTGCTGTTTACGGCGCGATGGCAATTGGGCCGGTCGTTTTCCGTAACCCCGCAGGCGCGCGAACTTGTGACCCAGGGTGTGTACTCAAAGATCCGGAATCCGATTTATGTATTCAGCGCGCTATTGCTTGCCGGCGTCCTGATTGCTTTGCAGTATCGTTATGCGTTTCTTCTCCTGGTGGTGCTGATTCCGGTGCAGATTGTTCGCGCTCACCAGGAGGCTAAGGTCCTGGAAGCCAGGTTTGGCGAACAGTATCGGAAGTATAGGCAGGGAACCTGGTTTTAGCCGATTGCATCTTACCGAGCAGCCCGCCGTGGAACGAAGTATGGAGCGAACCATGAAACGAGCCCTGATTGCAGCCCTTGCAGTATTTTCTTTCGCCGGAACCGCTGCGGCGCAAGCTTCGCCAGACCCTCAGGCTGCGGCGCCGGCTCAAAGCACGCAGTCCGGCCCCACTACGCCCGCAGCAGAGGCGCCGGCCCGAAGCACGCAGGCTGGTCCGGCGACGCCTGCCCCGGAAGCGCCGGCCCGAAGTACTCAGGCTGGTCCGGCCACGCCCGCACCGGAGGCGCCGGCCCAAAGTACTGCTGCCGGCTCGGCTGCGTCGGCATCCGCTCCGGCGTCTGACAAGTTGGCGGCGGGGACCGTCGTCTCGGTCGAGTTGTCAAAATCGCTTGATGCCAGGAAGAGCAAGGCGAACGACAGGATTGAGGCCCGTACCTCGATGGATCTGCTCCAGCATGGCCAGATCGTGATTCCGAGAAACACAAAAATCGTCGGACACGTAACCGAAGCCAAGGCGCACAGCAAAGAATCGCCGAACTCGACGGTGGGAATCGCCTTCGATCGCGTGCTGATGAAAAATGGACGCGAACTGCCGCTGCAAGCCGCGGTTCAGGCAATCGCCCGGCCTTTGCCCCCTGCCCTGCCTCTGGCGTCGGACGACTCAATGTCGCCCGCCACGGCCGGCATGCCCTCAGCCTCGCAGCAGCAGCGACCCGCGATGACAGGAGCCTCCCCGCAACCGCCGTCTACCTACGGGACTCCGTATCCCGGGGGCAGCGGCCCACGCTCCGACAACAGCACGTCTCCGAATTCAACCGTCAGCGCTGGATCCCGCAACCAAAGGAGTGGTAGGGATGAAGGGATTCTCTCTGACCACCTCAGGCGAGGCGTCGGTCGTCAGCTCGAATACCGAAAATGTCCACCTGGACAGCGGCACGCAATTGATTCTGCGTGTGCAGTAGACGTGCTCATGTGGCCACGAGCGACCCGCCCGCGCGGAATGACCACGTAGGGGCGGACGCCCTCGTCCGCCCCAGCCGAGCGAAGCTCGGCAGTGCAAGCGCTTGAAGTAATTTCTCGATGTCATCCCGTCTCTAACGACGTGGGCCCGTGTCAAGGCGGTTTTGGCAACACCTCTCCGCGGGCGCGTCGAGTTTCTAGGAAGCGCCATTTCGCTCTCGCGGAAAGGTTTTGCGATCCGACCCAAGGGCTCGTTCTTTCAATGTGTGCGGTGGACGCAGGGTCTCACCATCCATCTCTTCGGTACGTGCTCCCAGCATTGCTGCTTCGAACTCCCCCACTTGCTTCGAGGGAGGCAGGCTGCCTACTCAAGCGCTCGGTTTCTGTCTTCCGGCCACAGAATGACTCGGGCTCGCCTGCACCACGGCCCTGCATAGTTGCGCGTAATCCCAGTCCTCGCGCAACATCCGGTACAACCGGGTGGCCAACTTGCGGGCCACCGCGACTTTGGCCAGAGCGCGATGTTTGCGCACCGCCAGGCGGCGATAGAAGCGGCCTAACTCGGCGTCATAACGCGCCGCCGACTGGCCCGCTTCCACCAGCAAGAAACGCAGAAACGAACTGCCCTGCTTGCTGATGTGTCCCAGCCGCTGCCGTCCGCCGCTGGAATGTTCGCTGGGGATCAGTCCCAGGTAGCTGCCTACTTTGCGCCCCGACTCGAAGCGCTCCGCCGGCCCCAGCGTCAGCACCATGGCCAGCGCCGTCACCGGGCCTACTCCGGGATGGGTCATCAACCGTAACGCCTCCGGCCGGCGTTTGACTTCTTCTTCCACCTGCCGGTGCAACGCCGCGATCTCGGCCTCCAACTGATCCAGTGTGGCCAGCAGCCGCTGGCGCCGAAGCGCAGCGTAGGGCAGCAACTCCAACTTTTCCAACTCCGCCCGTCCTACCGCCGTCCACAGTTTGCGTTTGCGTTGCACTCCCTGGCCCAGGGCCAGCGCGTGCAACTGGTTCTTGGTCCGCGTCCGCGCCTGCACTTGCTTGTGGCGATGCACCAGCAACTGCCGCACGTCCCGCTCTTCCAGACTCGGCACCCAGATCCGCGGGAACCGGTCTTCTCGCAACAGCAGCAGCAAGTGTTCCGCGTCCCGCCGGTCCGTCTTCTGCTGCCGCACCACCGCAGCCCGGATCTGGGCCGCGTCCCCCAGCCAGAGCTCGATGCCCCACTTCTCCAGCAGCCCTTCGAACCAGGGATAGTGCCCGCAAGCCTCCATCCCCACCCGTACTTCCTGCCCCGCCAGAGCCGCGTAAAACTCTTCCGCTTCCTGGCGGTGACGCAAACGTTTTTCCTGATACTCTGCCGTTCGCTTGTCAAAGATCGCGACCTGCTGAAACCCAGGATGAAAATCACAGCCTATAATCAGCATGACGTTGGCTCCTTCTCGAGCCTTGGTCGGTTTCGCAGCTAACCAATTTACTCGCTACGATCGAGCCAACCTCGTTATGCAATCAAGCGCCGTCGAGGGGCCTGCTGTTCCTCGCCCGCGTCCAGGTGTCGTCCGCTCCCGACGGCGCCGGCATCGAAGTTGACGGCAGCCGGGTGCTGGGTGCCGCACCTTTCGCGGTTTTCGAAAAGGTGGGAAGCGCCGGGAGAGGGTGGGTGACGAATCGTCAGACTTAGGGTGCGCGGAGCCGCCTACGCTCGTGCGCTAATTCTTCACCGTCATGGCGTCAGAGTCGACGGCCTTCTTTCCGGTAACTCCTTCAAGCCCCGCCAGTACTCCGCGATATTCGCTCTTATCGCACTGCATCGCAAAGCCGCCCTTTTTGTCACCATCGATCCAAGTCAAGCCGACATAGTGCTTCTTTGACTTCGTAAGAGCCATCAGTGCGCCAATCCCGAGGGAAACCACGGCGAGGCCAATCGCTGCCCCGACTCTTCTATGGACGTCTTGTCCGTAACTGATCTCCGTAATGGCCGAAGCCGGAATTGTTATGGCTTCGCCCTTATCTCTTACGAGTCGAACTTGGTTCGGGTCAATGAACAATTTCATTCCAATTCCTGCTTTAGCATCCGGTATTGACCCTCCGTCGTAGGTGACTTTGTACCCGTTGTCGCCAGCGAAGACCGTAATCGGTATCGCAAGGCAGAGAACCATGGCCAGAAACTTATCCATCACGAAGCTCCTTTAACGTCAAAGTGGCGCCCAAGTGTACATCCGTTTCTTCTTCTTGCACCGCGTGATCAAATGGATATCCTCCAAAACGTCCCGAATTGGGATGGCCCTTTACCCACGAGGGTGCCCCGTCCAAGCTCTGCTTGGGCGGGGATGTTCACGCGTCACTGATAGCCGCGTTGGATGGCACGGAAGAGGGAACAACGGATCGCTCTGATGGTGCACCTTCGCCAACCCACAGAAAACCCCGCCCAAGCGAAGCTTGGACGGGCCACCCTCGAAAGTAGAGATTCACGTGTTAGGGTGGGCCACCCGCCGATCCTATATCAACGGCTCGCGAATGTTCCGCTGTTGCTGCCAAGGCATCTTCTGGCAAGGTGTACGATCATGGTCGCGAACGTGCTCGGATGGATAGTCATTTTCGGTTGGAGGAGTGTTGGCTTTCGGGAGCTAAGGAGCTCATTTACCCTCTACCTTCGACCGCTTCGGCATTTGAACAACTAGGCAGGCAAGTTGCGATGGAAGCGGTGTACACAGGGACGCAGTTTTGTTCAATTGTACTTATTTATCGCGCAATCGTAGATTCGCAATTCGGTCCATTAGACGGGACTATAGTGTGGTAGACGTTTATCGCTGGAATGGCCTATCTGGTTGGCATGTGGCTCTTTGTACTTTTTCAATACCCGACGTCGCTCGTGGAGCAGAAAGGGCGCGAGGTTCGCGGTCTTATCGCGGCGATCCTCTTGGTGATCACTCTCACCGGTGGCATGCTTATGTGATCGGGGCCACCCATCCTACAAGGACATCACGCAGTCCGAGATAAGCTTGTTCATCGGACTGGCTTTTCCGAAGTACATCAAAGAGTGGTTTCTACTGATCTTGGTCGCAGTTCGCGAACCCACAGCTGACGACCAAGAAAGCCAGTCTGATTTTCCCACCCGTAAGTGCTCCTGCCGGAGTTCGGGCATCCCAAAACGTTGCTCCGGGATCTCTAGTACCTTTGCTTTGGAAATATCGGTAGCATTCGGATGCTGGTAAATCGAGAACAGAATGTCGCGGTAACGCGAAGTCTTCGGTAAAAATTCCTCGGACAACTTCGCCATCCAAAACAACTGGTCCTCCGTGGCGTAGGCTCCATCGTCGGCGAATCGGTGGACAATTTCTGCCAATGCCTCTTTGTCGGCGACCTGCCTTGCGAAATGGTAGACGTTTCGGCTCAGCCCCGGAAAGCGACGGACGAATGTTTCTAGTCGGGAGAGGACATCCTCGCCACGATCCCTCAGCAAGACAAGAACAAGCTCCGCATCAGCTTCGTCGATGTCTGGGTTCTTGAGTAGGTCCAGGAGATACTCCACCTGCTCCTCGCTTAGATTTTCTTCCTCCAGTTCCTCATCCTCAAATGGTTCGCCCGACACTTCGATGATAATGCGCCTGACCTTAAGGAGGCTCACCTTCATCTCGTCTATTTCGCCGGGAATATCTTGATATTCCTCCTCATAGGCGGTTTTAGCCGGATTAAGGGAGAGTCCTTTGTCACCTAGCAGCTGCTGAATCAGCACAAAATCCATGTTTATCACCTCGCTCTCGCGTGAAAAAAGGTAGAAGTCATCCATGAAGCGAAGGAGGACATCTGAGCGGAGTCGCATGGAATTGTCTACGAATTTCAGAAATTCGGAGCCGATCAGTTTGCACGGATGAATACCCTGTGGGAGGCAGTCAACGGAGCGACCGCCGTTTGTCTCACGGAGGAATTGACAGAAATGTTCTACATCATCGGGGCTGGCGCCGTTCTCGCCAAACCAGTGAACCAGATCGTGGTGGTAGATCGAGTTGAAGTAGGCAGCAATGTCAAACTTGACCATGAATGGATACTTCATCCTGGCCTCTGTGACGGCGGCTTTGAACGCCGAGTAGCTCTTCGAGGGCGATAGCGGCTCGCCATTTTCGAATCGATAGCCGAACGACCGGCGATTGCTCCCAAAGTCCTTCCGAAACAACAGCCTGTTCCTGTACACGAGGTCGTAGATGAAAAGTTCCGCGACAGGATCTAACTTGACCGTCCTGCGAAGATGAAATCCCTGTTTTGAGGAGTAACATCGAGCCTGCGAAAGGAAAGAATGCCCAGTTTCAGCAGGATTAAGAACTTGCTGATAAACATAATCCAGTGTTTGCTGGCCCCACTTTTCTGCAATAACCTTGGTTGTGGAAAGCGGGAATAGGGTGCGAGGATAGTCGTTCAGCAGGTAAGTGACGCTGTTTGCGGCGTCACGTATTGCGGTGGGCGCGTGCCGGATAACCCGCCGACCGTCGTGTTTGGGTGGCCGCTTCACTGCCATTTGATACCTATTTGCTGTGTAGCGTGGGAGTGCGCGCGCAACGATTTTACCGCAATCTTGGCTCGCATTTTGGAGAGGTGGCAGGCGGGTGGCCCATTCAAGCCCGGTTTTGGCTTGAGTGGGATTGTTCCACTGCGGGGCAGAGTTTTCCTGCCACTCGTTCGCGTTTTCGTGTCGTCTATTCCGACGCGCTTCCCCACTCCAATTCCTGTCAAGCCCCGAACCCACCCAATTTCCCCGTAACCCCATCACCCCAAACCCGCCATAGTTAGTACACCCATGTCCCATTCCCCCTATCCAACCTGCTATCCTTAAACTAGAAGACCAATAAAAAGGCGCAGCCCAAAAGCTGCGCTTTTTGTATTCAGGAGCAAGGATATAGACAAATCAGGCCAGTCGAAATCAGGTTAAGTAATGGAGAAGCCTCAGGCGCTCCCGCTTCCGCAAAATGCAGTTCCGCGACGTCCCGCTACCAACCAGCGCCACGCTCTCCCGCCCAAGCGTCGGGGAGAGATCGCCGAACTGGCGTTCATGCAGAAAGCTGTCAGCCTAGGCTTCGGCGTGGCCAAGCCCTGGGGAGACAGCGATCGCTACGACTACATCCTCGACGCCGGACGCCGCTTCTGGCGCGTGCAGGTCCGCTCCACCGCCTACGAAAGCCATCGCGGATACGCCGTCCACACCTACGTCTACGTAAAGCGCAAAATGGTCGCCCTCACCGCCGACGAAATTGACTGCATCATCGCCTACATCGTCCCGCTCGATCTCTGGTACGTGCTCCCGGTCGAGGCCTTCTCGCCCTGCAAGAATCTGTGGTTCTATCCCCACGGCAGCAAAAAGGGATCGCGCTTCGAGAGTTTTCGCGAAGCCTGGTGGCTGCTCGCGCCCAACCTGAAAACGTGTATAGGGGAAAAGCTGTAGGAAAATGTGTTCCATGCCCACCTTTCGCAAAGTACGCGAAAGATGGCACACCCGGCTGGGCTAGGAATAACTTGAGGACGCGGCGAGGGATGGATGTTCTAGTCAGGCACGGCTGCGACCCTGCGCGGCGTATCCGGGGCGCGTGCCGGACCCGCCTCGCAGGAGTCGTTTACG
>CAWDFF010000005.1:0-109532 GCA_963801545.1 Terriglobia bacterium
GGACATATTGACGCCAATCAGGGCCTGGGGCTCCACTCCAATGAAGTCTGCCAGCGAGCGGTTGACCCGCAAAACGTTGCCGGCTTCGTCGTGGGCCACGATGAAATCGCTGATGGCGTCGAAGATCTCGATCCGATGCCAATTGGCCTGATCCATGCGGGTGAACAGGCGGGCATTTTCCAGGGCGGATTGCGGCGTGCCCGGCAATGGCGTGCAGAACCTGTTCATCTTCCATGCTCAAAGGTTGTGCCCGGCCGCCGAGACATAAAACACCGACCAGTTCTCCGGACGCTCCCAGCAGCCGCACCAGGGTGATTTCGTTTCCTCCCAGTTCGGAAGCGAGCGCTGGGCCTGCGATGTCGGTCATGGTGGAGGAGACGACGGCTTCCTGATACCGCGTCAAGGCGTCCTCAATGGCATGGCTGAAGCGCCGCAACAAGGAGCGATCCTGAATTTCCTGCCCGTCCCCAGCTTGCAAGACCATGGTTTCCAGGCCGGTTTCCTGCTTCACCGCAAGTGCGGCTTGGCGCGCGCCCATCACGTCTGCGGCGCGGCTGACAAAACTTCTGGCGAATTCGGAAGCCTCAGGTGGGAATTCAGTTCCAGGGCCAGCCCCATCAATGACTCGGCGCGGCGGCGGTGCTGCTCGGATTGGTGAAGGTTTCGACTTACATCAAGCGCGACCGCAACCTGTGCCGCCAGAACGCGGGCGCGGCGGATGTCTTCCGGCGAGATGCCAGCCCCATCCAGCCGGTCGACAACGCCGAACATGCCCCAGGACTTCGCCAGCGGTATCGAGCAGCGGGACGGTCAACAGTTGCCGCACGTTGTAGCTGGCGAGAAGCTCGGTGTTCGCACCGGGAAGTTTGCTCGGGATCGTCGGACCAGAACACTTGCTTGTTGAGCAGGGCTTGGCTGACAGGTCCGGCGGGAAAGGGGAAATCCGCCCGCTTGGACTTGCCGTTTTCTGCACCCCACCGCACCCTGAAGATGCCATTTTCCAGAAGCCCAATGAAGCCACGCCCCAAACCCCAGAAAGTCTGCGGTACGTAATGCAAAACGCTGGAGAAACTCATCCAGCTGTCCGATGGAGCCCAGTTCGGCTGAGATTTCCAGCAACTGATGCAGTTCGTGGGCTTGTGCCTGGGCGGTGGCATATAACTCGGCATTGGCGATGGCCACCGCACCAAATCCGGTCGCGACGGTCGCTCAGGGATCTTTCGTCACTGCTGAAGGCACCCTCGTCACGCGGGTAAATCAGGATCGCGCCCTGGGTGCGCGAAGTGCGGAACGGCGCCGCGATCAGCATGCCGGCGGGAACCAAATCCGCCAGAGCGTGGGTGGCGGGATCGATCGCCACCGCCATCGGCTCGCCCGCTGCCACGGCACGCTTGGCGAGATCCGCGGCGAATTGCACCCCTTCCGCTCGTGCCGGCCGCGCACCCAGCTGCCAGTTGTGGCGTCTCGGCGAGACGCGCCTGCTAAAAACATCCTCCGTCCCGCAGAAGAATGCACACCAGCCGGGTGCGCAGCAGAATTCGCAGGCGGTCGGCAAGCGCCTCCACCACAGCCGAGGCATCCGGCACGGCGTGCAGGGCCTGCGCGACTTCAGCCAGGATCTCTGCGCGGCGATGTTCCTCGCGTGAGGCGCGGGTCAGCCGGGTGGCTTCCAGCAGACTGCCCAGTTGTCCCGCCAGGATGGTGGCCTTGGCGCCAGATCGTCGTTAAAAAACGTGGGATCGGCAATGTACAAAGGCCGCGGCGCCGATGACCTCACCTGAGACCACCAAGGGCGCCGCCATCATGGAACGGGCGTGGAATTCGGCCGCCATTGGGTAATGGCCAGGGTCTAGGTGGTTTGCAGACCGTCTTCGGCGGCTTGCGGATGGCGTCCGATTGCGACCGCACTCTGATCGGCCCTCAGGCGCGCGCCACGGAAGCGCTCGGCCATCAAGCCGTCGGCCTCGACGCCCACGAGTTCGTCGGGAGGAAACCGCTGCCAGAAATAAGCGCCATCGACCTGGAAGAACTCACGCGTGGCCTGGCAAAAAAGCGGATCAAGGCGTGCCACGATGTTCCTGGCGGCAGCAGCGGAGAATCTGACAGGAGCTTCTGGAAAGCGTCATCCAACGATTGCTGCCTTGCACTACGGTCGCATCTCCGGCTGACATGGTCAGAGTGTCACCGCCCACCCAGGGTAAGATTTACAAGTAGTTGATATACAAGCAAATTAGTCTGTAATCTCAATTTGAGTCAAGCGAATAACGGGTCGGGTGCCGAGTTGTGACACGTTGGCGAAGACGCTTGACCGGTGTCTCAAACCGAGACGAAGAGAGGTTGAATGAGACAATTCTTAACTTCCTTTCTGACCTCAGCCTGAGGTCTCTATTCCGAGTGATCGTATTTAAATTGAATAACTTACGTAAGAGGTAGTTCCTCTTTTGGGAATCACGGCGAGGCTGGCATCGGCATTGCTCTTGTCCCCGATGGGGAATTCCCCTTGCCTGGGAAAGACTTTGTGCGGAGGGCCAACATGCAGCGCTGGGTTGCGATTTTTGTCTTGGGAGTTTTGGCGGGGACAGTGGCAACGTCGCTAATTTCGCCGGTGCCGGCTGCCGCCCAGGAAGAAAAGACAGAAAAGACAGAAGAGATATCGCGCAAGGCTAAGACCAAGGTGGCACCCATCTATCCCGACATTGCGCGGCGCATGAGCATAGCGGGCACGGTGAGGTTGGTCATCGTAGTGGCGCCCAATGGCTCGGTCAAGAGCTCGAAGGTCGTGGGTGGGCACCCGGTGCTGGTCAACGCCGCCATGGATGCCGTGAAGCAATGGAAATTCGAACCTGCGGCAACAGAGAGCACGGGCGTTGTGGAATTCAATTTTCAGCCTCTGAACTAGGACCGAAATTGAAGCAGCTTGCCCCGTATCCAGGGAGCGCGGGCGCAGAGAGCGGAGGAGCAGCATGACGATCAGCAAGAAACTTTACGTGAGCTTCGGGGCCGTGCTTGCAATGGTCGTGGTGCTTTTTGTCATCAACTTGTGGTCCGTGCACCGCGAGCACAGCGCCAAGGCTGCCGCCTCCCAGGCTCTGGAACTCGCAGATGCAACCGACAGAATCAGATTTCAGATGATGCAGAACCGTCTGTATCTGACCAACTTCCTGCTCAGTGGCGACAGCCGCGAAGCCGACCACGTAAATGACGGAATCCGTACCTTCGGGGAGCGGATGGAGGTCGCAACCAGTCTTTCCACCTCAGTGGAACAGCGAAATGCGCTGGAGAAAGTTCAGCAGACAGAACAGAGCTGGGCCCGGGAGTTCGCCGAGCCGCTGATGCAGAAGCGGAAAGAGGTGGACCAGGGGAATTCCACCGTGGCCGAACTGCAAATCTTCTACCTGCAGAAAGACGCGGCCAGTTGGGTGAAGACCTCGTCCGAATATCTCGATCTGGCTGACCGGGAAAGCAAGAAGGTGCTCGAAGAGCGGCGGAAGAGTGACGAGTCCACCAGCAACTGGACCATCGGAATCTCGCTGTTGAGCACGCTGGCGACCTTGGTCCTGGGCTGGGGCATTGCCTTCCGGACCTCCAAATCCATTACTGAACCCCTGACCGATCTGATGAACGTAACTGCCCAGATCGGAACTGCCGGCGACCTGGATCACCAAATCGACATCCAGCGCAAGGATGAGATCGGCGAATTGGGCCGAACCTTCAACGGTATGGTTGGATACTTGAAGGAGATGGCCGCGGTCTCTGAAGCAATTGCGGGAGGAAATCTATCGGTGGAAGTGAAGCCCCGGTCGAAGGATGACACCCTGGGTAACGCCTTCGTGCGCATGGTGGATGGGCTGAGAAACCTGGTACGCAACGTCCGCGACGCCGCTTCCCAGGTCGCCAGCGCTTCCAGCCAGGTGGCGGGCGCTTCCGACGATTCGGCCAAGGTCAGCCTGCAAACTGCCTCCGCTATCGACGAAGTGACCAGCACCATGCACGAGATGAGTGTCAACGTGCAGAACATGGTGAAGAACACGCAGACCCAGGCCTCGAGCGTAAGCGAGACCTCGGCTTCTATCGACGAGATGGTCGCCTCCATTCAGCGGGTGGCCGACACGGCGAAAGTGCTGCTCGATATCTCGAACCGCTCGCGGGAGGAAGTCCACAGTGGAATTGCCACCATGGAAAAGGCCACGGATGGCCTGAACAAGATCAACACCACGATTCGTTCTTCCGGCGAAATCATCGACGTGCTGGGGCAGCGGGCCGACGACATCGGCAAAATCATCGAGGTGATCGACGATCTGGCGGAGCAAACCAACCTGCTGGCACTGAATGCGGCCATCGAAGCGGCGCGCGCCGGCGAGCATGGTCTGGGTTTCGCTGTGGTCGCCGACGAGGTTCGCAAGCTGGCGGAAAAATCCGCCCAGTCCACCAAGGAAATTTCCGAACTGATCCAGAGCATCCAGAAAGAAGCGCGCAAGGCGGTCGAGAACATGGACCGCAGCACCGGCATCGTCAACGACGGTCTCGGCCTGGGCCAGGAACTGAATGGCGCGCTGCGCAAAATCTCCAACGTGGTGACGGAGGTCTACAAGTTCGCGCAGGAAATCGGCGCCGCCACCAACGAGCAGTCGCATGGCTCGTCACAGATCGCGCGCGCCACCACCCGCTTGAACGAAATCACGCACGAGATCAACTCCGCGGTCGAGGAGCAGGCTTCAGGCGCGCAGGCTGTAGTCAAGGCCATGGAGCGCATGCGCGAACTGGTGCAGCAGACGACTTCGGGTTCCACCGAACTGGCAGCCTCGGCCGAGCAAATGTCGAAGATGTCGCGCGAGTTGCTCGATGCCATGCACCGTTTCGCCCTGGAGCAACAGCAGGAACGGATTCCGACACGTTACGACGAGCAGGCAGCGGTCAGCGCCCGGCGCGCCGCCGCGGGCGCCCGCGCCTGACGAGCGGCAATTATATGAATCAGGAATTGCACATTGTCGGGTTCCAGGTAGGGCGTGAGACCTACGGCGTCCCGATCACGTCTCTGCACGAGATCGTGCGCGTGCCCGAGATCACCGCTGTGCCTGACGCTCCCGACTATATGGAAGGGGTCATCAATCTCCGGGGAAAGATTGTCTCGGTCATTGACCTGCGCAAGCGCTTTGGCGAAGCCAAGAAGGCGCTGAACCGGCGCAACCGCATTCTGGTGGTGGAGCATGGCGGCCGACTTTCGGGTTTGATTGTGGACTCGGCGTCCGAGGTGATCAAGATTCCGGCTGCCGATGTCGAAGCCTCTCCCGCGGCCATGCAAGAGGGCGGGCTTAACTGCGTGACCGGGCTGGGCAAGTATCACGGGCGCCTGATCGTGCTGCTGGACATGACCAAGCTGCTGGACAACGGCGCACGAAAAGAGGAAGCGGAGCGAAGCAGCGGCGAGGCGCGCAGCGCCGCCGCGGCCAAGTAGCCGTCCTCGGGCCAATGAACTAAGGACAAACTGGAACTCATGGGCACATCCAGCGTACCCGCGCAGCTCACCGAGGCTGAACTGAAGCTTCTGCAGGTGCTCGTGTACCAGGAGTGCGGCATGCACTTCGACGAGCGGCGCACCCATTTTCTGCAGGACCGCCTGCAGCGGCGCCTGAAAGAATGTCATCTCGACTCTTTCTACAGTTACTACCGCCTGCTGATCAGCAAGGAAGGAAAAGATGAGCTGGCCAAGCTGCTGGAAAACCTGACCGTCAACGAGACCAGCTTCTTCCGCAACAAGGCCCAACTGGATCTGTTCCACAAGCACGTCCTGGACGAACTCATTCGCCGCAAGCAGGCGCACCGCGACTATTCCCTGCGCATCTGGAGTGCGGGCTGCTCCACCGGACAAGAGCCTTATACCCTGGCCATGCTGGTGGCCGACAGTCTGGCTTATTACTACCTGCGCAATCCACTGCCGGCGGCCTTGCGCTCACCCCGTCCGCTGATCCCTCCGCCCTGGAAGGTTGAGATTATCGCCAGTGATATCAGCTACTCAGTGTTGCGGGCGGCCCAGGAAGGCATTTATTCCGAGACGCAGATGGCGGGCGTGGATTACAGCTACCGGCTCCGCTACTTTGACAAGACGGGAGACCGCTACGCGGTAAAGAAAGCACTGAAGGAAGTGGTCCACTTCGACTTCCACAATCTGAAAACGGAATACCTGCCGCAGCGCAATGACGTGATCTTCTGCCGCAACGTGATGATGTATTTCGACGAAGCCGAGCAGAAGCGGTTGCTGGAAAAATTCGCGCGCTGCCTCAATCTCCAGAGCTATCTGTTTGTGGGACATGCCGAGAGCCTGCTGGCGCTGACCGACAAGTTCGTCATGGTCCACCGCAACAGCGGCACCGCCTACCAGAAGGTCGAGGTGACGGGATGACCCAGTTTTCCGATGAACGCGGCGCGGAGATGCGGGAGCTGTTTTTCGAAACCGCCCAGGAACTGCTGCAGTCGCTGAACGAAGAGGCGCTGAAGCTGGAAAAGCACCCCGCCGACGCGGAACTGGTGCGCAGCATCCGCCGGATCGTGCATACCCTCAAAGGCGATGCGGCGGCTTGCGGTTTCCGTGAGTTAAGCAATGCGGCGCACGAGTTGGAAGATGCCCTGGCACTGGAGTCTGCATCCTCGCATGGGAGCCTGGCGGAAGTGGCCTTTGCCGCGGCGGATACTTTCGGTTCCATGCTGGCGGCCTATCGCCGCAAGGGCAAACTGCCATCGGCCGCGCCCTTGGGAAAGATGATTCGGGAAATCTCACGCCAACCCAAAGCCGGGAAAAAGTTAAGCAGGAAGAATTTAAAGAAGAGCGCAAAGAAAAGCGCAGGCAGCAAAAGCTCGAAAAAGGCGGCCCCAGTTGCCGCCGGCCCCGTGGCCTGGACTGAGTACGAGAAGCTGGCCATTCAGAATGCGCTGTCGGGGGGCAAACATGTGTACCAGATCACGGCGATCATCGATCGCCGCTGCGCCATGCCGATCGCTGCCCGGCAACTGATACTAAATGCACTGAAGACTTCGGCGGAGATCCTGGGAGCACGTCCTGAGGTCGGTTCGGTGGAGAGCACGAAACGGTTGGACCTGCTGCTGGCCAGTGAAAAGTCGGCCGAGCAATTGGCCGCGAAATGCCGCATCCCGTCCGTGATCTCAGATGTCAGTGTGGAGCTGATCAAGGCTGCGACTCCAAGGACCAGGAAGATTGCGGCGGAGCCGTTGGAGGATAAAACCACAGTCCAGACTTCCTTGGCGAACCCTGCGGAATCCGGAGACGAGCATGGTGGTGCCGCGAAGGCTGCCGCGTCTCCAGCACACGCGGAGAACATTTTGCGCGTGGATGCCGAACGCATCGACAACGTGCTCAACCTGGTGGGCGAATTGATTATCGGGCGGTCTATGCTGCAGCAGGCTTTCACCGAATTTGCACGCCACGTTCCCAAGGAGGCGTTGCGCGGCCGCTTCAGCGATGCCATGGCTTTTCAGTCCCGGGTGTTGAGCGATCTGCAGCGTTCGGTAATGAAAATCCGCATGGTCCCGGTGGAACAGCTCTTCCGCCGCTTTCCCCGAATGGTGCGCGACGTAGCCAAACAGTGCGGCAAGGACGTGGAACTGGTCATGAGCGGCCAGGATACGGATTTGGATAAGAGTCTGCTGGATGTAATTGCCGAACCTCTGACGCACCTGGTTCGCAATGCGGTCAGCCACGGCATCGAGAGCGCCGAGGAACGTGTCCGCGTCGGAAAGCCGGCTCGTGGCACCATTCGTCTCACTTCGTATCACCACGGCAATCAGGTTATCGTGGAGATCAGAGATGACGGCCGCGGCATCGACGCGCAGGTGGTCAAGTCCAAGGCGGTGGAGAAGGGACTCATCGCGGCGGAGGAAGCCGAGCGCTTGAGCGAACCGGACATTCTCTCGCTGGTCTTCACCCCGGGCTTCAGCACTGCGGAAGAGATCACCGAGGTCTCCGGACGAGGCGTGGGCCTGGATGTGGTGCAGACCGTGTTACATCGTCTGAAGGGTTCGGTGGACATTGAAACCCGGGTGGGACACGGCACGACTTTCCGCATGAAGTTGCCGCTGACGCTGGCCATCATCAAGGCCCTGCTGTTCCGGGTGGAGCAGCGGCTATATGCGGTCCCGCTGAACGCGGTGGCGGAAATTGCGCGGGCCAGAGAATCCGACGTGCATCAGGTACAAAACTACGAGGTTTTGCAATTACGCGACCGGGTCCTGCCTCTGGTCCGCCTGGGCCGAGCGCCCGGTGCCGGGACGGAGTCCTCGGGGAAGATTTTTGTGCTGGTAATTTCCATGGGCGACCGCAAGCTCGGACTCATCGTGGGCAGCCTGGAGGGAGAAGAAGAACTGGTGATCAAGGCGCTCGACGATCAGACGGTGGCAACCGATCTGGTCAGCGGAGCTTCCATCCTGGGCGACGGCCGTGTGGTGCTCATCGTCAATCTGCCTGCGATCGTGGAGCGTCACAGCAAGTTTCGGCCGCAGCAGGCGGAGGACGTTATCTCTGGCGTCCTGCTCTCACACGCCGACCGGAACATCGTGAGTGAAGGACCCGCCGAGGTGCGTCCATGAGCCTGGTACGTGTGCTGGTAGTGGACGATTCCGCGCTCATGCGGAAGTTGATTCCGCAGATTCTGCAGACCGACAGCTCGATTGAAGTTGTGGGCACCGCGATGGACGGAAACTTCGGTCTCAAGAAAATCGCGGAACTCAAACCGCAGGTCGTGACCCTTGACCTGGAGATGCCCGGCATGGGCGGCATCGACATGCTGAAGGAAATCATGCGCCGCCACCGCTTGCCGGTGATCGTGGTGAGTTCCCACAGCACGCAGGGGGCTTCGGTGACGCTGCAGGCGTTGTCCCTGGGGGCCTTTGATTTCGTCGCCAAGCCCACTGATGTTTCCGCTCGCATGCCGCAGATCGCCGAGGAGCTCATTGGCAAGATCAAAGCGGCTGCGCAAAGCCGAGGGGTTAGGGTCAGACCGGTGGGCGAAAGTCCACGGGCGGGGCAAAAGGTGGCCCTCGATGCCAAAAGGACTCCTACCAAAGTCATCGCCATAGGGGTCTCAACTGGGGGACCCCAGGCCCTGCAGTATGTATTCTCACAATTACCGGTAGATTTTCCCGGCACCATCGTAGTGGTGCAACACATGCCGGAAGGTTTCACGGAAATGTTCGCGCGGCGGTTGGACGAGATCTGCGCCATCCGGGTCAAGGAGGCGCAGTCGGGGGATGTCCTGCTGGCGGGGCGTGCGCTCATCTGTCCGGGCAGCCGGCACCTCAAGGTCAAGCGCTTGCCGCTGGGGGACGTGGCCGTGTTGAGCGACGAGCCCCGGGTCAACGGGCACCGTCCGTCGGCCGATGTTCTGTTCAAAAGCCTGGCTGAGGAATTCGGCCCCAAGGGCGTGGCCGTGCTTATGACTGGAATGGGCGAAGACGGCGCGCAAGGTTTGGGCACGGTCAAGGCTGCTGGCGGAATGACTATCGCGCAGAACGAGGAATCCTGCGTGGTGTATGGCATGCCCAAAGCCGCCATTGATCGCGGCTTCGCAGTTCGAGTCGTGGGGTTGGACGTTCTGGCGAACACACTGCTCGCACAGTGCACGTCGGATCGCAGAACTGCATCTGGGGGCGAGCCTGGTGAGAGCAGTAAAGGCGCAGGCGCGGGACGAGGTTGATGGTGGGGTGACGGTTCAGTTTGTAGAGTTGGCCTGGACCGGCAGCGTGATCCGGGAGGAAGTGACGTTCGATTTTGCGGTAAAGCAGGAGGAGCTATGGAGCAGTTTGCATCTTTGAAACGAAGCAAGGACGGTCAACCCGTCCGCTACCTGGTGGTGGACGATTCCGTTTTCGCACGTAAGAACCTGGCGCGTATTGTTGAAACTTTCGGCGGCCAGGTGGCGGGCGAAGCCGGTGACGGCATGACCGCCATCACCGAATACGAACGCACCAATCCCGACATCGTGCTCATGGACATCACCATGCCGCAGATGGAGGGAATCGAGGCGGCGGAAAAGATCGTGGGCCAGCATCCCGAGGCGCGCATTGTCATGGTGTCTTCCGTGGGCTATCAGGAAAACATCGTGGCGGCGCTGCAGCGTGGAGCGCGTCACTTCGTGCAGAAGCCGGTCAAACCGGAAGTTCTGTATGAAGTGATCAAGTACGTGCTAGGCGAGGATGGAGCCGTGGCCAACGCCGCCGGCGCGGGAGCCTAACAATGAAGATGGAGTTGATCCAGCCGTTTATAAACGCGGCGGACGCCGTCCTGGCCCAGGGCCTGCAGTCTCCCATGGCCATTGGGAACCTCAGCATGGAGCAGGAAGCCTACCGGCGCAAAGGTGTGGCCGCGCTGGTCGCGCTTACCGGTGACATCGAGGGTAGAATCGTCTTCGATCTCGATCCCGAGACCGCAGTGCGCGTAGCCAGCCATTTCGCCGGCGCCGAACTCCCCGAGTCCGATGATCTGGTGCGGGAAGCGGTTTGTGAACTGGCCAATCAGGTCACCGGAAATGCCATCTCCGTCCTGAATGACCAGGGCTTTCATTTCCGTGTGCATCCTCCGATCCTGCACATTTCCGAACACGGCCCCCAAAGCACAGAAGATACCGAAGCCCTGGTCATTTGCTTCGAAACCGCCAGTGGCAGCGTGTTCATGAACATCGCGTTGCGGTATAACCCCGAGCTTCCAGGAGAACTGGCGGCGGCAGCCGGCGAGTAACTTCGAATTTCAGACCTCAGACCTCAGACCTTGAGCTCCTGTTGAGAACCACCCTCATTCACTGTCATCCCGAATGCAGTCCCAAGCCGCGCTTGTGCGGTGAGGGCAAGTGAGGGACCCGGGTTTGTGCTGTACCTGGAAGCAACGTTGCGCCGGCAAGAACCCAGGTCCCTCGACGATCTTTGCCCGCGCGTCGCGCGGCAAAGATCGCTCGGGATGACAGTTCTAAGAACTCGGGCCGAAGTCCGACGTCCGAAACCTGGCGCCCGAAGTCCGATGCCTGCCCTACGGTCCTGCCAGAACAAATACTGGGTTTTGTGGCGGAGGATTGCCGCCGTTAGGCGGCGTGACAGCGCTTAACGGAGCGGGCATGTCCAGCAGCTTTTGTTCGTCCGAGGTGCGGATGATGCTGGTATTTCCGGCATCACAGTTGCCGACGTACACTTTCGAGCTATCGCCGGAAGCGGCGATGAACAGTTCGAACCGGGCCGTACTACATCCGGCAGGAACCGAATTCAGCGGGATGACAGTTCGGACGCTCCCGTCCGACGCGTTTACCACGGTGACCTGAGAGATGGCGGTGCCGCCACTTGAGACGACACTCGCTACGTAAACCCGTGTGCCATCTGGCAGGGCGGCGACGGTAATGGGGCTGCCCGCTACCGGCAACGCGAACACGGTGGTGGGCGGATCCTTCGAGATATCCAGCGCGGTCAACGTATTGGCGACCGGGTTGGTGACGTAGAGGCGATTCAGCTTGCCGTCATAGGTCATGAAATTCCCGCCCGCGCCTACTGAGGCAGTTCCGATAACCTGGTCGGACAGGGTGTCAATGGCGAAAACCGTACCGGTGCCCGAGTCGAGCACATACACTCTGGCGCTATCGGAGCGCACCACCGCCCATACCGGGGAGGTTCCGGTTGCGATGGTCTGAATCACGGTCTGTCCTACTACATCGATGCTGCTGACGTTGCCGCTGCCCTGGTTGACCGCATACAGCTTCTTCTGATCCGGAGTCTCCGCCAAAGCTACCGGATGATGGCCCACGGGAATCAGGCTGACGACAAAGTTGTTTAAGGTCGCAATCGCGGCCACCGTGTCGAGCCCGAAGTTTGCGGCATACATGGTGGCGGTTTCGGTGCTGGTCAGAAATACAGGATTCGAACCTGCGGGCAGCGACGTGGTGGTCACAAACCGTGTATTCGATGGGGCGTAGGACGAAACCGAGTCTTCCAGGCTGTTGGCTACATAGACCTTGCTGCCACTGGGCGCTATGGCAGCGTGGGAAGGACCGAGTCCCAGTTGGGCCACGCCGATGTTGGTGTCGCCGGAAACATCCAGTTCGCTGCTGGCGCCGGGATTGTTCACGCCATTGTCGCTGAGCACCAGAACGAAGTGAAAGGCTTGCGGATTGGGTGGCGGAGGGGTAACCGGAATCGCCACGGGACGGAATTGGTCGCCGCAACTGACGCCAATCAGAGCGAGAGTCAGAATGCCCAGCACCCGGGCCCAACGCCGAAGATTATTCCCTACGCCTGCAGAACAGTCCATGAACTCACGAAGAACCGGAAGAATCATTCATTCTAAACGGGAGCCGCCGGTAGCGCCACCCTGGGGTACATCTGACCGCCCATCTCGTTTTCTTTAAAATATCTGCCCTTCGAATTCGTCTACAAAGGTAGATGCAGGAAACGCTCAGGATAAAGATAGCGATGGCCGGCGAGCAGGACCGACGAATCACTGAAGCAGTCGAACGGGAGCAGAACCGGCTTCGCGCATTCATCCGCAGACGTGTGCCCGACCAGGGCGATGCGGAGGACATCCTGCAGGAGGTGTTTTACGAGTTGGTGGAAGCATACCGGCGGATGAAGCCGATCGAGCAGGTTGGCGCCTGGTTGTTCCGGGTGGCGCGGAATCGCATCACCGATCTGTTCCGCAAGAAAAAGCCGGGGATTTCGACCGATGACCCGGTAGCAGCCGGGGAAGAAGATGGCAGCGTACTCATGTTGCAGGACCTGCTGCCCTCGCCGGAGGCAGGACCGGAGGCAGCTTACGCTCGAACCCTGCTGCTGGACGAACTCGATGAGGCTCTGGAGGAGTTGCCGGAAGAGCAGCGCGAGGTATTCGTCGCCCACGAACTGGAGGGTCTCAGCTTCAAACAGCTTGCGGCCGAAACCGGGCTCAGCGTGAACACGCTGCTCTCGCGTAAACACTATGCCGTGCTCCATCTGCGCCGGCGTCTGCAAGCTATCTATGACGAGTTCATGAAAAGGTGAGGACAAGAAAATGAGAAGGCACTGGATCGTAAGAGGACTGAAATTTGCGTTGTTTGCCGCGGTCGCCTGCGCTGTATTTGGCCTGATCGTGATGAGTTTGTGGAACTGGCTGATGCCTCCACTTTTTGGATGGCGCTTGATCACTTTCTGGCAAGCCCTGGGCCTGTTCATTCTGAGCAAGCTGCTATTTGGCGGGTTCCGCGGCCGGTCTGGCTCCCGCATGCACTGGCGACGGCGAATGGCGGAGCGTTGGCAGCACATGACCCCGGAAGAACGCGAGAAATTTCGCCAAGGCATGCGCAGGGGCTGCGGCCCGTTCAGGGAGCCGGCGGCTGAATCCGGCGCGACTTCGAAGACTTAACCGCCTGCGCGGAACTCCAGTTGAGAACTCAACCGCGGCCGCGGGACTTCTTTCCCGAAGCCGCTTCGCGCGCCGGCGTGGCGGGCTTCTTCTTGCCTTCCATATCCGCCAGGCTTTGTTTGAGCGCGGCCATCAGGTCCACCACCGGAGCAAGTTTTTTGGGCTTTTCGACTTCGGCGACGGTTCCGCCTTCCAGCTTGGTCTCGATCAGTTTCTTCAGATTGTCCTGGAAACTGTCGTGGTACTTTTCCGGCTCCCATTCCGCCGCCAGCGCTTCGATCAACTGGTGAGCGACTTTCACTTCGGCTTCTTTGAGTTCGACGTCAGGGGCGCCGAAATCTTCCACCGAGCGGACCTCTTCCGCGTAGTACATGGTGTGGAGCATCAGGCCGCCTTCATGTGGCCGCAGAAACACTGTGTACTCGCGATTGTGCATGGTCAGCTTGGCGATGGCGACGTATTCACTTTCTTCGAGCGCCTTGGTCAACAGGGCATACGGCCGGCGCCCCGCTTCTTCTGGAATCATGTAATACGAAGACTCGAAGAAGACCGGATCCACTTCGCTGGATTTTACGAACTCCAGAATCTCCATGGTCTTGGCGGTCTGGGGCTCGATCTTCTTTATCTCTTCGGGCTCGATCACTACGTATTCGCCCTTGCGGAATTCGTAGCCCTTTACGATTTCACTGCGCTCCACCACGCGATTGTCGGCGGGGCAATAATATTGCTGCTTCACCCGCTGCAGGTCGTCGCGGTGCAACATGTTGAAGGAAATGCCGCTACTGCGCGCGCCGGAGAAAAGACGCACCGGCATGGAGATCAAGCCAAAAGTCAGATATCCCGACCAGACGGAGGCCGTCATAGTTCACCCTGAGAGCGGAAAAGACGCACGCGTAGTGAAGTTTAGACTACGCTGGGGTCTTTGATGCAAGCCCTGCAGGAGGGGAACCCTAAGGTCAAGCACCATATATAGCTCCACTCAGGACGTTATCCTACATCTTGTGCATAGGTGAGGCTAGCCTCCCGCATTGCCAAACTCAATTCCCGCCCGTATTGTGACCGACGTGAACGATCTCGCAACCCTGACTGACTTAGGCGATCGTTTGGTAATCGAACGCTGGACAAGCGATCGTCTGGTAATCGGCTGCGTGCTGACTCTTTTGTTCGCCGTCCTCGCCCGCATGTTGCGAGGCGTGACCACCGGGGGCGCGCTGGCCGGAGCCGTAAGCTGCTTCGTGCTTTATCTGGGAGGCGGCCCTGGCGCGTTTGCGGCGCTGGTAACGGTCTTTGGCCTGGCCTGGATCACTACCCGTCTCGGTTATCAACGCAAACTGAGGTTGGGAACGGCGGAAAAGCGGGAAGGCCGAAACGCGTCCCAGGTGTTGGCCAATCTGAGTATCGCCACGGCTTGCGCCGCGCTCCATATCCTCAACCCTGACAATACCGTCTTCTTGCTGGCACTGACGGCGGCGCTTTCCGAGGCTGCGGCTGACACGGTCTCGAGCGAGGTAGGACAAGCTTTCGGCGACAAAGCCCGGCTGATTACCACTTGGACTTCGGTTCCCGCAGGAACCAATGGCGCGGTTAGCCTGACAGGAACCCTGGCCGGCTTCGCTGCGGCCACGATTGTGAGCTCAGTCTGCGTTTTCAGCGGGCTGCTTCCTCGGCGCTGGCTGATGATTTCGCTGGGCGCCGCGATCCTGGGTATGTTTGCCGACAGTTTCCTGGGCGCATGGCTGGAGCGGCGGGGACTACTCAATAACGATTCCGTCAACCTCCTCAGTACCGTGGTGGCGGCGCTGGCGGCTTACGGACTCTCCTGAGTTCTCAGGCAGTTTCCGGTTTTTACCCCGGTAGGTCATGTACTTACGGACCTTGCCCGAGGTTACCTGGCAGGCGAAAATTATAAAGTGCATCTTGGCTAAAGGATGCTCGCATCTCACTGCTTAGGTTGGGTTTCCGGAATTTCTTTCGACGAAGCCCGAGAAGCGGCGAAAGACGATTTGAAGTAAATGAAGATTCAGACGTTTGTAATCGGTTATGTGCTGGCGCTGGCGCTGTTCCTGTTCGCCCAGCATCGGCCAGAGATGGCGGAGACCACCCAGGCAGGGGGCTTCCGCGACGTCGTAGACCTAACCCATTCACTGCCGACTCCGGGTTCGCGGTCGTCGCAGAAGGCTGCTTTTGGACTGCAGACGGTTGCCATGACCGAGAATGCTCGTGCCCGTTCTTCCGGGCCAGAAATTTCTTCCTCAGAACAATTTGCCACCCGCATGGATGCTCCGGGCCGCCTGGTGCGCGGCATGTGGACGGTAGATCAGATTCCAGCCGGCCGATTGATCGCGCCGATGGTGGTGCTGGATGCCAGCGCCGGCGCCAGGAGCAATCCGGATTACGAGATTTCCGTGGAAGACATCGCGCGCTGGGAGCAGGCCAACGGCCAGATCCCGCTGGGTGCGGTGGTGATGGCACGCACGGGGTGGGACTCGCGCTGGAACTCGGCCAGGAGTTACCGCAATGCCGACGCTAAAGGCGTGATGCACTTTCCCGGATATTCCGAAGACGCAGCCTGCTTCCTGGCGGAAGGGCGGAATGCCCTCGGCCTCGGCATCGACACACCCGGCCTGCATCACGGTTCAACGAAGAGTCTTTCCGTGAATCAGTACACTTCAGCCCACGGGCTCTACGTTCTTACCAATGTGGCCAACCTGGAGCGCATGCCCGCCAGCGGCGCCATTGCCATGGTTGCTCCCATGAAGGTGGCAGGCGGATCGGCGGCGCCGGTGCGCATTCTGGCGCTGGTGAAGTAAGAATTCCCAGGAAGTCCTTCGCGGAACCCGCCACTCATCTCACCCCCAAAGCCACTGAGTATTACTGTGAGTATTACTGATGGAACGGCGGCTTTTCGCACCTGCGAAACGTCCGCCCAGTCTCTGATAACAAACGATTCACCAACGCTGGGTCCGCTGGAATAAAACCGGCGGGTGGCTTAATCACATATGTACAATGGCATATCTGCCAGCTTGTTTCGACCCCTTCCAGGCTCTACTCTGGTGATATCGCCAGCAAACCGTCGAGAACGTGCTGGCGACATAGGAGGAGCAAATGAGCGAACACTACCACGATGTCGGCGATCTGCGGTTTCTTAAGGAGATGGGTAAACTCGCGCCCACAGAATTCAATGCCTGGCTTAACCTGGATAAGATCGTTCCCCGTGAGGACGGCGCCATTCCGAGAAAATATCGTGAGCTGATCGCATTGGGGGTTGCTTTCACGACCCAGTGTCCCTACTGCATCGAAGTGCACGTAAAAGGCGCCAAAGCCGCGGGTGCGACGCGGGAGGAAATCGCCGAGAGCTCGCTGATTGCGGCCGCCTTGCGCGCGGGAGGAGCGGCAACGCACGGTGCCATGGCGCTGAAGTTCTACGACCAACTCTGAATCCGCCATCACCTGACTGAATACGAATTCGATCGGAGGATGCCATGAACAGGGAACGTGCACTGCAAGTCGTTCTGATTCTGGTGGGCCTGATCTTCCTGGTGGGCGTGTATCCGCTCATGATGTTCTTGTGGCCGAGTGGCTGGCGGTGGCAGCCGAACCAACCGGAATATGAGCAGATGATCCTCGGGGTTTACGCGACGCTCGGCGTCTTCCTGCTGATCGCTTCGCGGAGCCCCGCGGAGCATCGCAGCCTCATCGCCTTTACCGCATGGTCGAGCCTGGTTCACGCCGGCATCATGACCGTGCAGGCATTGCGGAACACCGCCGAGCGCGGGCACCTGATGGGCGATATTCCGGCCCTGGTAATCGTAGGCATCGCGCTGATTGCGTTGGCGCCGCCGAAGCCTTTGCGCCAATAGTTGCCCTGGGCGGGGGCCCAGATCACTGCACGGCTGCTCTCGAGGGTGTGACCACTGTCCAAGCTTGGCTTGGGCGGAGGTTTTCCGCGCCGGGAGCTTGCTATGAAAGAGATTGGACGCGGGTAGTCAGTCGACCGTCAGGACGCGCGCGCTACTGGTGCCGCCGCTGGAGCAACCGACATCGCCAGTATTGCCGGCTGGTGTCTTCACCGCGACGTTGAAGTTCCCGACAGCGGGGATCATCGCAGAGGTAATAGTGCCCGCGAGCTGGGAACTGCTGGTCACCGCAGTCGCGATGGTAACGCCGTTGAAGACCATCAAAGAGGAGGAAACGAACTGGCTGCCGTTCGCGGTGACCACGAAACTGGGCGGCAACTGTGAAAAGCTCGTGGTCGCCGGAGAGATCGAGTCGAGGACCGGAGCGGGGCGAGCGCTTCCGCAGAGAGGATTCAGCGCATTGCATCCGGGCAGCAGCAAGACCACCAGCAACAATGAACTGAGGTTACCCATCCGACAGAAAGACGGCATAGCTTTGATGATACTGATTCTCGGGTGAACGTGATACCCGTCACGATATCGGCGTTCGGGCCCGGGCATTCATGAGCCTGCCTGCCGGGGCTAATTCCCCGAATAAGGTCGCGGCTCTGAACAACACGTTGCCAGACAGTATTTGTCTTTAGATTTTCGTTGCTGGCCGTTCTTTCGTTGCTTTTGTGGAGCTTTTCGAGTTTCCTGTTTGTGTGGAGGAAACATGAGCGACCCGCGTTTTCCCATCGGAAAATTCACCTTTGACGGTCCGCCTGACGCGGAACAACGAAAGAAGTTTATCGAGGACATCGCGCAGGCTCCCGCCGCGCTGCGTGCGGCGGTGCGAGGCCTCACGCCGGAGCAGATCGAAACGCCCTACCGCGACGGCGGATGGACGGTGCGGCAGGTCACCCATCATGTGCCCGAGAGCCACATGAACGCCTACATTCGTTTCAAGCTGGCGCTGACCGAAGATGCTCCCACCATCAAGCCCTACATGGAAGACCGCTGGGCGATGCTGCCCGACGTGCAGTCCACGCCGCTCGAGGTTTCGCTGACCCTGCTCGACTCGCTTCACCATCGTTGGGTGCGCCTGTTACATGCGCTGCAACCGCAAGACTGGAAGCGGCCCTTCAACCACCCCGAGATGGGAACCGTGTCACTGGAAAAAAATCTCGCGCTTTACTCCTGGCACGGCAGACATCACGTGGCCCACATCACAGAGCTGAGAAAGAAGATGGGCTGGTGAAGACAATCGATGTAGCGACGGGCGTCCCCGCCCGTCCGTTGCGCACTGTCTTCTAATTCCCGGCGCGGGACAATTTTCAAAAGAAAGGTTGCCCGTCACAGACGACCCGCGATTGCAGGTGATATACAGATCGCAGTTCCTTCTCAGGTCTGGACTCGTCCACTAACTCGATTCATCCGTGGGTGCGAGTCCTATGTTGAATGCTGGCCGACTGATTCTTTGCTGGTGCTTTCCGTTGCTTTATTTTCAGTTCTGCTCGCCACCACTTCTCCGGCACAGGACGCAGCCACCGGAGCGATTCATGGCACCGTGGCCGATGCTGGCGGCAGCCGGATCGGCGCAGCCAGCGTTGTGCTGGTGAATGCGGCCACCAACTTCCGCTACGCCACGACTACGGACATCACGGGCCGCTTTGCCTTCGAACTGCTGCCGCCGGGAGATTACTCCGGACGCGCAGAATCCCCGGGAATGTCGCCGCAGACCACGCCACGCTTGCATGTCGACGTGGGTGGCAGCACGGAACTGGAGTTCAAGCTGGTGGTGGCGGGTGCAAAAGAAACCGTTACGGTTTCGGGAGAGCCGCCGCTGGTCGAAACCCAACCCAGCGGATTGTCTTCCCTGATCGACGAACGGGCCATCGATGAACTACCGCTGAACGGGCGTCGCTACACCGATCTCGCGTTGCTTACCCCCGGAGTCACGCAGGATCCCCGGGGGCTGACCTCGGGATCCAACGGCGATCTGGCTTTTGGCGGCATCCGAGGCTACCAGTCCAGCTACCTGGTGGACGGCGGGGACAACAACAACGCCTTCTTCGGACAGGCCCGCGGACGCTATCGGGCCCCGTATCAGTTCTCCAATGAAGTGGTGCAGGAGTTCCGCGTTTCCTCGAACACCTACGGTGCGGACCTGGGGCGTGCCGGAGGAGCGGTAGTCAATGTAGTCACCAAGTCAGGTTCCAACCGTCTGCACGGAACGGATTTCTATTTCTTGCGCGACAGCGCACTGGCCGCGAAGCATCCGTTCATGGATTTCAAACCTCACGATCAGCAGCAGCAATTTGGTTTTACCTTGGGCGGGCCCATCCGTCGCAACCGCGCGTTTTTCTTTGCCGGCTTCGATCAGCATATCTTCCACATTCCAGCGGTGGTGCGCTTCGCCGACGGAAGTTCGGTGGTCACTCCCCTGCCCGGGGCTGGACCCGAGACTCCCGGCGATTACGAAGCCACCGACCAAGCACTGGTGCGCGCCACTGCGGCGCATTTGTCGAAGCAGGCCGGCACCTTTCCGGCATCCATGCTGGGGAACGCCGGCTTCTTCAAGCTGGATCTGGTGCTTGCCCAGCACCACAACCTGTCATTGCGGCTGAACACATCTCGCTACTACGGGCACAACAATGTATTTCTCGACCCGGCCAGTCCGCTGACGAACTTCGGTATCAGCGACAACGGTGAAGAAGATGTGTCCACGGAAAGCGGGGCAGCGACCCTCACCAGCAATCTTTCCTTCAGGGCAGTAAGCCGCTTGCAGGTGCAGTTTTCGCGCGATCTGCAGTCATCGAGTCCCAACAGTACGGATCCGCTGACCAAGATTCCCAACCTCATCGATGGCTTCGGACGATCCTCCATCCTTCCGCGCCAGACGCGCGAGCATCGCCTCCACATTGCCGAAACATTGAGCGTGGAGGGCAAGAGAAACTCCTGGAAGTTTGGCGGAGATGTGCTTCTTACCTGGATCTACAATTTTTTCCCCTCGCTCAGCGGCGGTGAATACATTTTCGATCCCATCAAGGTAAATCCATTCACCTTTCAGCCCCAGGAGGCGGGCCTGGAACTCACACCATTGCGGGCGTACGCGCACGAGGTTCCACATTATTACTTGCAGAGTTTCGGTCCAAGCGCGACTCATCCGGATACCAACGAGTACTCCGGATTTCTTCAGGACACGATCCGGGCGAATGATCATTTCGCGCTGAGCCTGGGCGCGCGCTATGACCTGCAGACGTTTACCACGAAAGGACTGCAATCGAATCCGCTATGGCCGGACGCGGGCAAGGTTCCCTTCAATACCGATAACGTGGCGCCGCGTGTGGGCCTGGCCTACTCTATCGGAGATCAGCGCCCGCTCGTGATCCGCGCGGGATACGGGCTGTTCTACACCCGCATTCCACAGATCTACACTTCCACGGTTCAGAGTGACAACGGCCTGGCGAAGAATTTTCTTTTTCTCAACAACAACAATTTTTTCGATCGCCAGGTCTTTCCCCAGTATCCCAACCCACTGGTGAGCTGTCCGGTGAACGCCACGGATTGCCAGGCGCCCTCCGCGCTTACGCAACTGGAGCAAGCCGACATCTCCGCGTTTTCGCACAACTTCAAGACTCCGCGAGTTGAGCAGGCCAGCCTCAATGTGGAGCGCGAAGTCGCGCACCGGCTGGCTGTCGGCGTTTCCTACATGTACGTGCACGGCGTGGATCTGATCCGGGCACGCGACGTGAATCTGCCGCCGCCGGTGAGCGTCTCTTATCCTGTGTACGACGCTTCAGGGGTGAATTTTCTGGGTACGTATTACAACGTCGATTCTTTCTCCACCTGGCAGCCGACTCAGAGCCTGACGTGTCCCTTCCCACCTTGCATCAACCCGCTGGCCCGTCCGATTCCCCAACTCGGATCGATCAATGTCTTCGAAAGCGCGGCCTCAAGCATCTATCACGGGGCAACTCTTTCCATCCGGCGGCGTATGACCAGCGGTGTTTACTTCATGCTTTCGTATACCTTCGCCCACGCGGAGGATGATGGCCAGGATGCGCTGGTGGCGGGGCGTCCGGCCACGGTGCAGAACTCGTACGCGCCCAATTCAGAAAAAGGCCCCAGCGTCACCGATCAGCGGCAACGCTTCGTGTTCTCCTGCGTGCTCGCGCCCAAACCGTTTCACCGAGACCATGAATGGCTGGGGCGATTTTTCAACGACTGGAAGGCCTCCGGCGTCGTCACCGTGGGCAGCGGGCGGCCGGTGAGTGCTACCGTTACTGGCGACGCGAATCAGGATGGCAACAACAGCAATGACCGGCTCCCCGGAGTGTCGCGCAACTCGCTGGTCGGACCCGATTACGCCACCACCGACTTGAGGCTAACTCGCCGTCTCCACATCGGCGAGCGTGTGAAATTGGAACTGGTGGCGGAAGCGTTCAACCTGCTGAATCGCAACAACCAGCGCGTCCTCATTACCCAGGACGGATTTCAGACTAACTCGGCACAATTCGTGCAGAGCAGTAACACTATTGGAATCAATCACTTCCCGGGACAATACTGGTCTCCGTCCAGTTTTCTGAAGGCCACCGACGCATACGCACCGCGACAGATCCAGTTAGCGTTGAAGCTGATTTTCTAGGTCCAAAGTGAGACGCGGGTGGCTCCTAAGTGCATTTTCTCTGGATGAAATCGATATATACCACTTGACTTGCCGCAGGAACCTTGCAATAACTATCCCCGTCCAGACGGGACCAGTTTGGGGGTGTAGTTTAGTTGGCAGAAGTAAGACTCCAGGAGGGCGAGTCCCTCGAGAATGCGTTGCGTCGCTTTAAGCGCAAAGTGCAGCAGGAAGACATCATCAAGGAGGTCAAACGGCACTCCTTTTACCTGAAGCCTGGCGAGAAAAAGCGCGTCAAAGAAGCACTGGCGCGCAAGCGCAGCAGGAAAAAAGCACGCAAAGAACAAGACTAACGCAAGGGTGGGCCACCTGATGTGGTGGCCCATTTCCTTTCTTGATTGTGTCCCGTTCGAACCGAGGTGTTTGGCGGCACTTCGCAAATCTTAGTAATTCCATGTCTGAGGCGAGACATGGCGGGCCGAGTCCAGGGGCAGCATTCCAGGGGTTGTTTGAGGGGGCAACGATCCTGGGTCCACGCGCGTCACGCAATTCGTCTGCGAGGACACAGGGGATGGGCTGAAGGGAGCATCTCTCAATGGAATTTCAGGACAAGGTGTTGAAGTGCATCGATTGTGGCGCGGATTTTATCTTCACTGCGGGAGAACAACTGTTCTTTCACGACAAGCAGTTCAAGAACGAACCTAAACGCTGCAAGACATGCAAAACCAAGCGAGTGTCGGTTTTGGGGGCGGCGCCGTCAGGGCAAAACGGGGGCTTCGCGAAGGTGGAAACCCGCACTACCTGTTCGCAGTGCGGAAAAGAGACCACAGTGCCTTTCAAGCCTACGCAGGGACGTCCGGTATTCTGCCGGGAATGTTTCCAGCAGAAACGGCAAGTGGCAACAGCCTGAAGTTGATAGAGAACTTGTAGAAGATTCCAGAGTCGCTGGCAAGCTCACCTTCCTCCTGCTTTCCCGATTCCAAGGCGAATCTCGTCTGCCGGAGGCGAAATCTGCCCGGCGGAGGCAAGCCTTCTCGTCCTCGTGGCGCCAGGCCCTGCGTTAGTCAAGCCTGCGTTAGTATAGAAACGTGGCCAGCTTCCAGGTAATAAATTTCGGCTGCCGGGCTACCCAGGCAGACGGCGCCGCTATCGAGCGCCAGTTCCAGGAGCGGGGCTGGGTGCGGGCGGCCGATCCCGCGGAAGCTGGAATCGTGGTGCTGAACACCTGCACGGTTACGGCTGCGGCCGATCAGGACGCGCGCGCCGCCATCCGACGAATTCATCGTAAAAATCCTGAAGCGCAGATCGTGGTCACGGGCTGCTACGCGCAGCGGGCGCCCGAGGAAATTGCCGCCTTACCCGGCGTATCTCAAGTCATCGGAAATTCGCACAAGCATCAACTGGCGGAAATCGCTGGCGTCGGACTTGGGACCTCGGGCGTCGGCCCTCTGACATCGAACCTCGGATTTCAGACCTTGAACCTCCGACCTCGGCTTAACGACCTTGACTGCGAAGCAGGTTCACAGGCAGCAGGCTTCGTCCCGTTGACGCGACTTACCTCCGAAGTCCGAGGTCCGACGCCCGAGGTCCGACGTCCGATCTTCGTCTCCGACATCTTCGCCCACACTGAATTGCAGGCTGCGCCAGTGTTCGACGCGGCTAATGAACGCACCCGCCCCAACCTCAAGGTGCAGGACGGCTGTGACAACCGCTGCTCCTTCTGCGTGATCCCCTACGTTCGAGGACAGAGCCGCTCACTGAAGCTGGCCGAGGTGATTCGTGAAGTTGACGGACTGGTGGCCGCGGGCTATCACGAAGTCGTGATTTCGGGCATCAACCTGGGCCGATGGGGACGGGACTTGGCCGTCAGCCCTCAGCAGTCAGCCGTCAGGAGAACCGGACAACTACCAACTACGGCCGCCCGACGGCCAGGACTCACAGAGCTGGTACGCGCAATTCTGTCCGAGACTGCGTTGCAAAAGCTTCGCATCAGTTCGGTCGAGCCCATGGACTGGAGTGACGAACTGATCCGCCTGATGGCTGCGTCTCCTCGCATCGCCAAGCACGCACACGTCCCGATGCAATCCGGCAGCGATGCGGTGCTCCGGCGAATGCATCGCAAATACCGTCCCTGGCACTACCGGGAGAAAGTCGAGAAGATCCGCACGGCCCTGCCGACGGCGGCCATAGGAGCCGACGTGATGGTGGGCTTTCCCGGCGAGACCAAAGCGGAATTCGAAGAGACGCGTTGCATGGTGGGGGATCTGCCTTTCACTTATCTTCACGTCTTCACTTACTCGGCGCGCCCGGGAACGCCGGCGGCTGCGATGGACAATCAGGTCGCGGCAGACGTCGCCCGCGAGCGCAGCCGAATTTTGCGCGAAATCGCTTCAGAAAAAAAGCTGGCTTTTATGCGTGGATTTGTTGGCGGGCCGGTCGAAGCGATCACGCTGAGCCTCTCCGAGCGAAAGTCTGGAAGCGACACAGAAGCTCTCACCGACAACTATCTGCAACTCCGGCTAACGGGAAAGCACGCACCGAACCAGTGGATTCGGGCAAGAGTTGAGAACGTCCTGGACGGAGAACTAGTTGGCGCGCCCGCGTAAGACTGAGCTGCTACTTCTTTACGATTAGCCGACTTGCGATCTTGTCGTATTCACTCTTCCGCAGGATGCCACGCGTCACCAACTGGCTGGGATCCTCGTAAGGGCGCTGTGCAATCACTTTATCTGCCTCGGCACCGGTCATGCCCGGCAGGCTGAGCAACTGCTCTCGCGTGGCGGTGTTCACGTTGAG
The DNA here is from genome assembly GCA_963801545.1 of Terriglobia bacterium. Lineage (GTDB taxonomy): Bacteria > Acidobacteriota > Terriglobia > Terriglobales > Acidobacteriaceae > JAIQFF01. Next base: position 24,683 of record CAWDFF010000005.1, read on the forward strand.
GACCTTGTCGCGGCTCCAGCCCTCGCGCACTCCAGCGGCGACAGCCTTGGCATCGACCTTCAGCTCCGACGTAGCTTGAGCAGTTTTCTCCTTCAGTTCCTGCGGATTCTGGTTCGGAGTACAACCCGCGAGCCCAGTCAATAAGAGAGCCGCCAGAATGAAGCGATATTCAAGGAATCGCATTTTGTTGTCCATTCGCCGAATATTGGATGAGCATCTTCGTCGTCCGGTTGGCTGTGTACCGTCGAAGTGCGGTGGGTGAAAGGTAGGAACCCGGAAGTTGCAAAGCGAGGGGCGGTATCAGGAGCCGGATTCGTGAGCCGGCGCGATTGAGGTTTCACCGGTGTCGAAAAAGGTCTCGTGACGAAGCAACGCCTCGACTCCTTTGAGAACTTCGGTTCCGCTGCTCTTGGTTACAGCGCCGCTGTAGCCCGCCTTGCGGGCTTCCCAGGCAAGCTGGCGGGAAACCTCCTGCACGCTGATCAAGAGCATCGGCAGATGGGGATGGGCTCTCACGATTTTTGGAGCAGCCTGCAATCCGGTCATGACGGGCATGCTGAGATCCATAACCAAGACATCGGGCTGAAGCTGCTCGACTTTTTCGATCGCCTCAACACCGTTGCTGGCCTCGCCGCATACTTGCCAATCAGGCTGCCTTTCGAGCAGTCTACGCAACAGCAGGCGGATGGTAGTGTCGTCGTCGGCGATCAGAATTCGGGTTGGCATACTGCATCCCTGCCCCACGTCTTGGCGAGCGCGCCTTTAGCCGGCCAGCCCACGAAATATCGCCGGCCATCCAAAGGCGGCTGACGCTCAAGATCCGAACCCTCAGCTATTTCCAGTAAGCCACACTCCTGGAGGCGGGGAAATACAGCAAATTACTGATTACGTGACCAATTCGATGCCAGGGCGTGGGTACTACAAGGACGGTTGCCGCGAGAGCCTTGGAGTGTGGTCTCTTATTGAGAAGCGTGTCTTGAGAAGCCGCTTTTTGAAGCCATCCCCACTCGCTGTCATCCCGGGCGCCGTCCCGAGCCGCGCTTGCGCGATGAGAGGGCAAGGGCGGGATCTGGGTTCTTGGTGCACCTGGACGCGGCGTTGCGCCAGCAAGAACCCAGGTCCCTCGACAATCCTGGCTCGCGCGTCGCGCGCGCCAAGATTGCTCGGGATGACAGTGCTAAGAACTCGAACGAATGCTTCGCCACGGATTTCGAGCACAATATATTGACGCGCAATAGATTGAGATCTTCGATCACCTGCCGAATACTTCCCTGAGCAAATTGGTGGTCTGTGCCGCCGGATCTCTGCGAATCTTGCTTTCTTCCCGGCCCAACTCAAAAAAGAGACCATCGAGAGCCTTGGACACGACGTAGTGGCTGATGTCCAGATCCTGATTCTTGGCGAATGGCATCGACTTGTATTGCGCCACCAGCGCCTCGTATTGCTGGGTGACGCCGTTAGTGGCCATCGTTCTTTCCACGACAGGCCGGAACGCCGCCGTGAGCTGCGGGGTGGTTTTGAGCTTGAAATAATCTGTGGCGGCGGTGTCGCCGCCGGAGAGAATTCGACGCGCGTCATCGAAGGTCATGGCTGTAATGGCATCGATGAAGATCTTTCGTGCGGCCGGGGCGGCGGCTTCCGCTGCCCGATTCATGCTTAAAACGAAACCGTCCACCTTCGGTCCGTAGCCCAGCATTCGCAGCCCTTTTTCCAGCGGCCGCAGATTGCTGGGCATAAGAATCTTGATGTCAGGATTGCCGAAGTAGCCGTCAGGTCGCCCCGTCAGCTTGACGGATTGTTCCGCTCCGATCTGAAGCGCCTGTTTCAGGCCGGACGAGATCTTGGAATCACTCAGTTCGGTTCCCAGACCCAGACGTCTTGCAATTTCTCCCGCCTGGCCCAAAGAGATGGTGGTCATCAACAAAATGCTGGCGCCAAGGAACAGGCTGCGCTTCATCATAGGCACTCCTTGTGGTATCGCGATCCGATCGTGCGACTTAGTGGACAAGTGTTCCTTATTCAGGCCGCCGATAGTTCAAAAAGAAAATTTAAATGCCAGGCCACCCTCGATGGTGTCGCTGCACCTAAGTTTCGACGTTACACCACGTCAAGCAAGAACGTAACTGTGATTCGATAAACCCTATTACTGGAGGATGAACGCATGGGCAATGAAACGGAACGGAATCAACAGAATCCGAGCCAGCGGCAGCAGAACAATCCTGGAAACGTAACCGATGCGACCAAAAAGGATCCGTATCAGAGCGGTGCGGATGTTCACAATCCGCAGGATCCGACGCGGAAGAATCCCGGCCAGGACAGCGGCACCGGGGATCGTGAGGGATCCGAAGAGGTTGAGAAGCGCCGCGCTTCGTAACCAGGGTACGCGAAAACTCGGGTAAGCAAAAACAGGTGGAGGAGAGGAGCCACGGCGGATTGCCGTGGCTTTTTACTGTCTGCGATGTCGGCAAACGTCCGTCATGCTATACTTTTAAATCTCATGTGTGCCTGCAGGTTAAGGGGAGGGCTGTATCGATAAACGCTTTATCCGCACAAACGAGCGCATTCGGGCGCGGGAAATCCGCGTGATTGATGACGAAGGCCAGCAGATCGGTATTTTGCCTCCCTACGAAGCGCTCAAAATGGCCCGCGAAAAGAACCTGGACCTGGTCGAGATTTCGCCCACCGCGACTCCGCCTGTTTGCCGGATCATGGACTACGGGAAATTTCTGTACCAGCAGGAAAAGAAAGAACGCGAGGCCAAGAAGCACCAGAAAGTGATCGTAGTCAAGGAAGTGAAGTTCCGCATCAACGTGGACGACCATGACTACCAGACAAAAAAGAACCACGTGCTGCGCTTCCTGGACGAAGGGGACAAGGTCAAGGCGACAATTTTCTTCCGCGGACGGGAGATGACCCGCACCAACCTGGGACGCGAAATCCTGGAGCGGCTGATCAAGGACATCGCCGACAAGGGGATCGTGGAGTTCCGGCCGCGGCAGGAAGGCAATACGTTGCACGCTATCCTGGCGCCCAAGAAGGACGCTGGACAAAAACAGCCGGCACAATCGCAACCGGCCCCAGGCCGGGCGAATCAAGCCTAGTAATCTAGAAAGCATTTGGCACTGGCTTAGGCAAATGCCGGCATGGCCAATTTCTGAACGAGGATTTATGCCCAAGCTAAAAACACATAAGGGCGCCGCAAAGCGCTTCAAGAAGACCGCCACAGGCAAGGTCAAGCGCCATCATTCGCACCTGCGCCACATGCTGACATCAAAAGACAAGAAGCGTAAAGGCAAGTTGCGTCAGGCGGTGCTGGTGAGCGATGCGGATACGCCCAAGATCAAGCGAATGATTCCGTACTAGAACTTGATAGTGCGGCCGCGGGCGATTCGCCCGCGTTGGTGGCTGCAAATCTGTGGCGCAGCCCAGGCGTGTGAAGAGGTGATCAGACCTTCGAGTCTCCTACCTCCAGCCGCCGTAACTTGAAGTTAAAAAGGAGCTACCCATGCCTCGCGTAAAACGGGGAACCAAGCGTCGCGCCAAGCGCAAGAAGATACTTGACCGCGCCAGCGGTTATTTCCTAACCAAATCCAAACTTCACCGGTCAGCCAAAGAAGCGGTGGAACGGGCCCTGAAGTTCGCCTACTCCGGACGCAAACAGAAAAAGCGTCAGTACCGCTCGCTCTGGATCGTTCGCATCGGCGCCGCCGCCAAGCTTAATGGGATGAGCTACAACCAGTTCATTCATGGTCTGAAAAAAGGTGGAGTGGAACTGGATCGCAAGATTCTGGCCGACCTCGCGGTAAATGATCCCGGTGCGTTTAAGAGCCTCGCCGAGCAGGCGAAGGGCGCTCTCGGCGGGGCAGCGTAAATCAGCTTCTAGCTCTTAGCTTCTAGCTCTTAGCTTCTGCTTGGCGGGTGCGCGTGGCTTGGGCTTTGTGGAAGGGCACGACTTCAGTCGTGCCACCAGTCGCCCAGAACTAGCCGGCTTTAGCCGCTGCGGTTTCGCTATCTCATCCTGCCGCTGTTTTGTTGCGGCGTGGACAATTGTCGGAAAAGAAGACGTGGCATACACCGTCCCCAAACTGAAGAGCTACTCCGCAGCGGCGCTGGATAAGGCTGTTGAGAAGTTGCGCACGGCTCTGAACGACGAAGCGAAAGCGGTTAAGAACGAGGCTGACTTGAAGGCCTTCCGTGACCGCTGGATGGCCCGCAAAAGCGGGGTACTCACTCAGATCAATGATCTGTGGCTGAAGGCGGCCCCGAAAGACGCGAAACGCGAAGTGGGGCAGCGGGTCAATGAAGTTAAGGCTACTGTTACGCAGGCCGTGGACAATTCTCGGCCCGGTGTCGCAATAGCGGCTATTCGAGCTGGGGCGAGCGTAAAAGCTTCGCTCGGAACTGTGGTCGCGACTGCTGGTCCCGACGCCCTCGACATCACGCTCCCCGGCATCCGCCGTCCTCTGGGCGCGGAACATCCCGTGATCAAGACCGTGCATGAGATCGTCTCCGTGTTCCGCAATCTCGGCTACTCGGTGCAGGAAGGTCCGGTGATCGAGACCGATTACTACAACTTCGAGGCGCTGAATTTTCCGCCCAACCATCCGGCGCGCGACACCCAGGACACGTTGTTCCTCGCCAGGCAGGAATCGAAACCCCAGCGCGAGCGCCTGCTGCTGCGGACGCACACTTCGCCGGTGCAGATTCGCACCATGGAGAAGATGAAGCCTCCGGTCCGCATTGTGATTCCGGGCACGGTGCACCGCAACGATCCGCCGGACGCCAGTCACTCACCCATGTTTCACCAGATCGAGGGGCTGGCGGTCGACACGAACATCACCTTCTGCGACTTGAAAGGCACGCTGGATCACGCCATGAAAGCCCTGTTCGGGTCGAGCGTGAAGACCAGCTTCCGGCCGTCGTTCTTTCCCTTCACCGAGCCGAGCGCAGAGATGCTGGTGTCGTGCTTCATCTGCGGAGGCAGCGGAAAACGCGGCGCCGAGCCTTGCCGCCCCTGCAAGCAGACGGGATGGATCGAGATTCTGGGCTGCGGCATGGTCGATCCGAACGTTTACGGTTTCGTGAACTACGACGCCAAGAAAGTCAGCGGCTTTGCTTTTGGCATGGGTGCGGACCGCATCGCGATTCTGAAATATGGCGTGGATGACATCCAGTTGTTCTTCAACGGGGATGTGAGATTCCTCGAGCAATTTGGATAGGTTCTCGTAGCTCCGGGACGGCGGCGCTACGAAAAACGGAAATGAAACTCTCTCCAACATGGCTGCGCGAGTTTGTTGATCCGAAGGTGGACGACCTCCGCCTGGCGCAGGACCTCACTTCGGTGGGAATTGCCGTCGAGGGAATCAGCGGCTCGGGCGAAGACACGGTCTTCGAGATGGAGATTGGGACGAATCGTCCCGATGCCATGAATCACTACGGCGTGGCTCGGGAAGCGTCGGTGATCTACAACCTGCCGCTGAAGCCGATCCAGCCGAAATTGCCGGCGGCATCCGCAGACAAAACGGGCTTCTTTCCGATTGAGATTGCCGAGCCTGGTCTCTGTCCACGATTCACCGCGCGCGTAGTGCGGAACGTCACGATCAAACCTTCGCCGGCTAGAATTGCGCACCGGCTTGGCTTGCTCGACCAGCGGCCGATCAGCAACGCGGTCGATGCTACCAACTACACGCTGTGGGAAATGGGGAAGCCGACCCACGTCTTCGATCTCGACCTGCTCGAAGGCGGCACGCTGATCGTGCGTTATGCCAGGGATGGTGAAACGCTCAAGACTCTCGACGCGGTCGACCGCAAGTTGAGCAGTGAAGACCTGATCATCGCGGATGCACGTAGACCGGTTTCGCTTGCGGGAGTGATGGGCGGGTTCGACACTATGATCACCGACAAAACCCGCAACATCCTGATCGAATCGGCGTGGTGGGATCCGGGCATCATTCGCAAGATGTCGCGACGCCACGGGCTGCACACCGATGCGTCGCATCGCTTCGAGCGCGGCGCGGATTTCGAGTCCACTGTACTGTCGTGTGACCGAGTTGCGGAGCTGATACTCGAATCCGGTGGTGGCGAACTGGGTGGCGGCCTGACCGACGTGATTGCGCGGCAAGTCGACCTGGCTCCGGTGGCGCTGCATCTTTCCGAGGTGCATCGCATTCTCGGGGAGAAATTAGAGACCAACGAAATCTTCCGCATCCTCAAGCAGCTTGGTTTCGAGATGATGCCGGAGCGGGGCGGCGACCCCGATTTCACCGTCCACATTCCGAGTTGGCGGCTGGATGTGGAACGCGAGATCGACCTGGTGGAAGAGGTCGCGCGCCTGCACGGTTACGACAAATTCGCCAACACGCTGCCCGCGTACGCCGGGGCCGTGGTTGAACCGCCCGACGCGGAGAAAGACTACAAGCTACGCGGGTCTCTACTGGCCCTCGGTTATAACGAAGCAGTTTCGCTGACCTTTATCTCTCACCAGGACGCGGAAACATTTTCTTCGGCACCGGTGGTCGAATTGGCCAACCCGCAAAGCGAAGAAGCGTCAGTGATGCGCAGTTCGCTGGTGCCAGGCATGCTCAACATGCTGGCTTACAACCTGAACCGTGGCGCGGACAACGTGCGCCTGTTCGAAGCGGGCAGCATCTTCGAAGCGGCGGGCGCGGCGACGATGCGAGCCCAAGCGCGTCTGCATGGGCTGGACGAGTCCGTCCTCGCAGACCGCACAGGGCTGGGGCGCTCATGACGGAGGATTTTTCCAGTTGAAGGGCGATATGGAAAATCTTGTGCATTCGTTTCAGCACGACGCCCTGTCCTACGATGCGCAGACGGCGGACTATTATCATTCGGGGCGGTCGGCACGGGTGCTGATGGATGGTGTTGCCGTGGCTCAGTTTGGCCAGATTCATCCGGAGATTGCGGCGGCGCGCAAGTTGCGCCAGGACGTTTTTCTCGCTGAGATTTATCTTGACCGGCTCTACACGCATGGTCTCCGCGTGGTGCGGTACGAGCCCTTGCCGCGCTATCCGGCGGTGGAGCGGGATTTTTCGTTTGTCTTCGATGAGGGAGTAGCGTTCGAGAAGATTTACAGGAGCGTGACCGGGCTCGGCCTGGCGGAATTGCGCAGCTTTGTTCCAGTCGAGATTTTTCGCGGCGGCAATGTTCCGGCGGGAAAATATTCCATTCTGTTGCGCGCGAGATTTCAGTCGGCGGAGCACACGCTGCGGGAAGATGAAGTTACGCAATGGTCGGCGCGCATCATCGCGGCACTTGAAGGGTTGGGTGGGAAGTTGAGGGCATAGAAGCTCGGAGCATAAAACACTGCCGAGTTGCGCTCGGCCCGGCCGGGTCTGAGACCCGGCTCTACACGGTTGTTGCTGATGTCGGTCGCAATCTTTTTCATCGGGCTTTTTTTAACTTCCCTCTTCGCTGCGGGTCAAACATCGCCCGGGGTTCCTAGCTTTTACAAGGACGTTCTTCCGGTCCTTCAGGACCATTGCCAGAGTTGTCACCGGCCCGGCGAAGTCGCTCCCATGCCCCTGGTGACCTATCAGCAGACCCGGCCATGGGCGCCAGCCTTGGCGAAGGCGGTCAAGAGCCGAATGATGCCGCCCTGGTTTGCCGACCTGCAAGTTGGCCATTTTTCCAACGACCCATCGCTCACCGAGGAGCAGATCGCTGCCGTGCTGGCCTGGGTGAAAGCCGGTGCCCCGTCCGGCGATCCGCATGACGCACCCCCGCCGCGGCAGTGGCCTGAAGGATGGAACATTGCGAAGCCGGAAGTGATTCTGCAGATGCCGAAGCCGGTCACAATCCCGGAGGATGGCGACGTGGAATATACCTACGAAATCGTGCCCACGCATTTCAACAAAGATGAGTGGGTGCAAATGGCGGAAGTTCATCCTTCCGGCGCGCAATATGTGCACCATGCTGTCGTCTATGTCCGGCCGCCGGATTCCCGGTGGCTGCGGCATGCACCGATCGGCTCGCCCTTCACCGCTTCCACACTTAACGATCCGCAAGATCGGCTGGACGCACATGGAACCACCAGCGATCTGCTATTGGTGTACGCGCCGGGAAGCTCTCCCGACCAGTGGCCGGATGGAATGGCGAAATTCGTTCCTGCGGGATCGGATCTTGTGTTCCAGGTGCACTACACGACCAATGGACAGGCAGGAAGTGATCGAAGCAGCATCGGCCTGGTGTTCGCGAAGGCGCCACCGCTCCAGCGTGTGATCACTCTGCAGCTGAACGATCACGCATTTATTATTCCGCCCGGCGCCGATGATTTTCGGGTGGAAGTGCAGGGCACGTTGCCGCACGACGCCACACTGCTCAGCCTGTTTCCGCACATGCATTTGCGCGGAAAACGATTCGAGTATGACGTTGTGCGGCCCGACGGATCGATTGAGCCGCTGTTGCGGGTGAACTATCATTTTCATTGGCAGTTGAGCTATCGCCTGGCAGAGCCGCGACTGCTCAAGGCTGGAACCAGGCTGCGCGCGGTGGCGTGGTATGACAACTCGAGTAGCAATCCGCACAATCCCGATCCGGCTGCCACAGTCAGGTGGGGCGATCAGACTTATCAGGAGATGATGGTCGGATTCTTTGACGTCGCGGTGCCTGCCAAAATGGACAAGCAGCAGTTCTTCATTCACGATCGTGTGGCGCCAGGTGCGGGCCCTCCCTGAGCGAATGTAATTCGTGCGAGTTAAAGGCGTATAAGATCGGGGAAGCCTGCCTGAAAACGAAAACCATGAAATCTCTTATGAAAATGTGCCTGTCTCTCAGCCTGTCCGCGCTCTTCTTGCTGATCCTGCTGACTGGATCAACCTTCGCCCAAACCGGGCAAGTCTTTCGTCTCGACGGCGGGGACTCCACTTACGCTTTCGGGGTCAACGAGCGCGGCGAGTTGCAGACCATCTATTGGGGTGGCCGCGTCGGAGCGCACGACAGCATCCCTCCCGCGCATTCGCTTCCCGAGATGGCTTCGTTCGATTCGCCATATACCACCACTCCGCAGGAGTATTCAGGCTGGGGCGCGGGATTATTTACTGAGCCCGCGCTGAAAGTCAGTTTTGCCGATGGCAACCGCGATCTGGTGCTTCACTTTGTCCGCGCCATGCCAAATGGCCCGCAATCGCTCGACGTGTTGCTCAAGGATATTTCGCGCGAGATTTATGTGACGCTGCGCTACTCCATTGACCCGGAGAGCGGGATCCTCGCCCGCTCCGCCAGCATCGAGAACCGCGAAAAACAGCCCGTGATGGTCGATCAGGCCGCGGCAGCGCAATGGACTCTCCCTCCCGCTCGTTACACCCTCAGCTATTTAACCGGCCGATGGGCTGGAGAATGGACGCTGAATCAGGAGTTGATTCAGGGCGGAGCGCGCGTTATCGAGAGCCGCCGCGGAACCACCGGCCATCAGGCCAATCCGTGGTTTGCGATTTCCCGGGAGGCCGGCCAGGACAACGCGAGCCTGCCGATCACGAACAATAATGAAGAGCACGGCGAGGTCTGGTTTGGCGCGCTGGCCTGGTCGGGTTCCTGGCGGATTACCGTCGAGAAGACCCAACTTGACGCGGTGCGCGTGACCGGCGGATTCAATCCTTTTGATTTCGGATACAAGCTGAAAACCGGCGAACGACTGGAGACGCCTATTTTCTATGGCGGCTATTCCAATCACGGCCTCGGCGGCGCCTCGCGCCTGCTGCACCGTTTTGAAATCGCTCGCATTCTGCCCCACGCGCCGGACCCCAAGCCGCGTCCGGTTATCTACAACTCGTGGGAGGCGACGGAATTCAAGGTTGATGAAGCCGGCCAGATGGCGCTGGCGGAGAAGGCGGCGTCCATCGGCGTGGATCGATTTGTTATGGATGACGGCTGGTTTGGCCAACGCAAGAACGACCACGCCGGACTGGGCGACTGGTACGTGAATCCGGAGAAGTTTCCGCATGGTCTGAAGCCGCTGATCGACAAGGTCCACGCCCTCAATATGGATTTCGGCTTGTGGGTCGAGCCGGAAATGGTCAACCCGGATTCGGATCTGTATCGAAAGCATCCCGACTGGGTTTTGAATTTTCCCGGACGCCCTCGTTCGGAATCACGCAACCAGCTGGTGCTGAACCTGGCTCGCCCCGATGTGCGCGACTACATCGAGGGATTTCTCGACAAGCTGCTCACCGAAAACGATATTGCTTTTCTCAAGTGGGATTACAACCGCAACTGGTCGGAGCCGGGTTGGGATCAGGTTCCCGTGGACGAGCAGCGCGGCGTCTACGTCGAGTTCATCCGCAATCTCTATTCGATCCTCGCCGACCTGCGCAAGAAACATCCCAAGGTCGAGATCGAAAGCTGTTCGGGTGGCGGGGGCCGCGTGGATTTGGGAATTCTGCGCTACACCGACGAAGTCTGGCCCTCGGACAACACCGATCCCTTTGACCGGCTCTCGATGCAGGACGGTTTCAGCTACGCCTACACGCCGCAGATCATGATGGCCTGGGTTACAGACTCGCCCCACTGGTTCAACTTCCGCTCGACTTCTCTCACCTATCGCATGTTGAGCTCGATGCAAGGCTCGCTCGGCATCGGCGCCAATCTGAATCACTGGACTGCCGAAGACTTTGCGACAGCCAAGCGGTTGATCTCCGCTTATCACGCCGTGCAGCGAACCATTGTCCGCGGCGATCTTTACCGGATTATCAGCCCGCGCAATGGCAGTGAGTTCTCTGTCACCGAGACGGTTTCGGGCGACAAGAACCAGGCCGTCGTTTTCGCCTTCACGCATTCCACCCAGGAGGGCCGCGGCTTTCCCTTGCTGCAACTTCAGGGTCTCGATGCATGATGCCGAATACAAGCTCAGCTGGATCGAAGGCAAGGCCTCGCCGGAAACTCCGGCCAGCGCGTCGGGCGCATGGTGGATGCACCATGGTATCCAGTTGGACCTGCGCGGAGATTTTCAGGCTGCCGCGTTTCAACTGGATCGCCAGCGCTAGTGGCTCAGTGGAACTCTGATTCCATTGAGGCGTGTCATCCTGAGCGATCTCACCTCTTCGCTGGCGAAGAGGCGGGTTAGTCGAAGGATCCCTATATTAAGATTTGCCGAAAGCGGCGGCTTGCGATCTGTGTAAGTGATGAGAGAAGCGGAAAACCGTCGTGCCGAAGGTCCTGACGGTTAGTGAGGGTAAGGGTCTCCTCGACTTCACTCGGGGCAGCCACTCCGCTCAAGATGACAATGGTGAGAGGATCTTCTCCATTGTGCTAGGCTGACGATCTATGGCAGAAACAGCCATCCAGCAGAAGTCTTTTCTCAGCGGCAAGGTCGCACACTTCACCGAATCCGTCATCCGTGAAATGACCCGCCAGGCCATGCTGCATGGAGCGATCAATCTGTCGCAGGGCTTTCCGGATTTTCCGGCTCCGGCGGAGATCAAGCGCGCGGCGCAGGAGGCGATCGCAGCTGACGTCAACCAGTACGCCATCACCTGGGGCGCGAAGAACCTGCGCGACGCCATCGCCCGCCAGATGCAGGTATGGCAGGGCATTCCGGTAGATCCGGAGCGCGAAATTACAGTCTGTTGCGGTTCCACCGAGACCATGATTTCGGCGCTGCTGGCGGTGTGCAATGCCGGCGACGAAGTCATCATTTTCGAACCGTTCTACGAAAATTATGGGCCGGATGCGATTCTTTCGGGTGCTAAGCCGCGATTTGTGAAGTTGCGTCCACCGGCCACTCCGAATGGCGAATGGACTTTCGACGAGCGCGAGCTGCGAGCCGCGTTTCACAATCAAACCAAGGCGATCATCGTAAACACGCCGAACAATCCCACCGGTAAGGTCTTCACCCGCGGCGAACTGGAGTTGATCCGCGATCTGTGCGTTGAATTCAACGTGCTCGCTATCACTGATGAAATTTACGAGCATATCCTCTATGACGGCACGCGGCACATCTCGATGGCCGCGCTCGAGGGAATGCGTGATCGGACGATCACGATCAACGGCCTGTCGAAGACCTACAGCGTCACGGGATGGCGTGTGGGCTGGGCAGTTGCGCCGCCCGCGATCACTGACGCAATTCGCAAGGTGCATGACTTTCTGACCGTAGGCGCGCCCGCGCCGCTACAGGAAGCCGGGGCATCGGCGCTGGGATTGCCTGCGAGTTATTACCAGGATCTGGCGGAGGGATACCGCAAGCGGCGCGATCGTCTGATCCCGGTATTGGGCGAAGTTGGGTTCCGCTGCTTTTTGCCTCGCGGCGCGTATTACGTCATGACGGACATCAGCGCCTTCGGGTACGAGAACGATATCGAGTTCTCGAAGTATCTGGTGAAAGAAATCGGAGTGGCGACGGTGCCAGGATCGAGTTTCTATAACGATCCGCGGGACGGCGCGCAGCAGGTGCGGTTTGCCTTCTGCAAGCGCGATGAGACGCTGGATGCGGCGGGAGAGCGGCTGCGGAAGCTGCGGATACCGAGGTAATTTCAGATAGCTACGAGGCAAAGCCTGTCCTGTGCGAAATCGAAGGAACGCCCGGCGCTACGAAAACCGGACGGGCGGGACGCCCGTCGCTCCATCGATCTAACTTTGATATGTACACAGGTTTCTGCGGTATACTGCGCTGAAGTTCCAAAATTTTCCTTTTTAGGAAGTGGCACCATGTCTGTGAGAATGGCTGAAGGGGTATCTGTTCAGGTTCCGGCTGACGATTTTCAGGCCCTCGAAGAGAAAGTCTATCGCACCATTGAGCTATACAAGTCGGGACGAGAGGCCCGAGCGGCTGCGGAGCGTGACACGCAGCGTCTGCGGCAGCAGTTGGAAGAACGCGAAGAGGAACTCGAAGGCTTGCGCCGTGAGATGGTGCGGTTGCGGAAGGAACGCGAGGAGATTCGCGGCCGGGTAGAGAAGATGCTGACGCAAATCGAATCGATTTCCGAGGAGCAGGCGGTCAGCTGATCCGGTCAGGGTTGCGGTCCTGAGGAGAAACCAGTATGGCATCGGCCACGAAGCATCCTGCGGTCAAGGATCCCGGTAATAACCCGGTCCGGGTAGAGATTTTCGACCAAGCCTACAATCTGCGCGGCTCTGACGCGGAGTACATCCTCAAGCTGGCCGAGTACGTGGACGGAAAGATGCGCGCGGTGGCCGAACAGACGCATACCGTGGATACGGCGCGCCTGGCTGTGCTGGCGGCGCTGAATATCGCCGATGAATACCACTTGCTGAAACGGAATCAGGATGTAGGATCGATCGACTATCTGAAGCGCGCCCAGCATCTCTCCAGCGCGCTGGATGAAGTACTCGGGGAGAAGCTGCGGGCGGGATAGAAGCTGTCAGCTCTCAGCCGTCAGCGATCAGACATCAGCTCCCAAGCCAGTTACTTGCTATCCGCTCATTCACTGAAAGCTCATTTCTGACAAACTGCGGAGCTGTGCTCCGCTGGACGGGCGAGGGCGCCCGTCCCTACGTGCTTCGCGGAGTTCCCCCGTTACGTAAGTCGCTGGCAAGCTGAGTGCCATCTTTTTGCATTCCCCCTATTGCCAATGCGGGGATGTTTCCCCTAGCATCCTGACTGAAAGCCGACCTGCCGGGTTGGTGATGGCGGTTACCGATTTTTGAACCAATGCTGAATGAACGGGAGCTCGACTCGAACTAGGATCCGGTGTGCAATGCTCCGCCATGCGGAGATGCCTAAAGGGTCTCGGCGGGCGCCCAACGTCTACCGACGGGTTCATTCTCGGCCCGTCACACGGCACAGTGGGTCGGCTTGTTTTTTTGCATGCGTTTGTACCCCTGGTCTGCGTCGTGTTGCGCCCACCTGCTAAACTTGACCTGTAGCAAAATCTGTTGGCTACGCATCTAAATACATAGTGTTTCCGCAACTCTTTCATTTCGGCCGGTTTTTCCTTCCCACCTATGGAGTCCTGGTTTCTACGGGAGTCCTGATCGGGCTGTGGGTCAGCGTTCGCAACTCGCGCAAGCAAGGTATCGATCCGGATGACGCCTGGAATCTGGGCGTCATGGTCGTGCTATGCGGGATTATCGGCGCCAAGATCCTCTACATCGTCAATGACTGGAGTTATTACAGCGCTCACCCGGGCGATATCTTCAGCTGGTCGACGCTGCAGGCGGGCGGTGTGTTCTCTGGAGGACTGATCGGCGCGGCGGCGGCAGCGGTCTGGTATATCCGCAAGCACCATATGCCGGCGCTCGCTACCTGGGACGGGTTTGCGCCCGGGCTGGCCCTGGGGCACGCCATCGGGCGCGTGGGATGTTTTGCCGCCGGCTGTTGCTATGGCAAACCCACCCAGCATTTCTGGGGCGTGACTTTTACCAATCCCATTGCCAATCTGAATTCCTATACGCCTCTGGGAGTTCCGCTGGAGCCTACGCAGCTCTTCGAAGCGGCGGTCGAACTGGCGAACTTTTTTATTCTAATGTGGCTTTTCAAGCGCAAGAAGTTTGACGGGCAGGTGCTGGCGGCGTTTCTCATGCTCTATGGCGTCGCGCGCTATTTTCTGGAATTCATTCGCGACGATCCGGGGCGCGGCTCGGTTTTCGGCGGCCTCATGACCGGCACGCAGCTGATCTCTATTTGCCTGGTAATCACCGGCGGTTTCATCTGGTGGATAAAGTCGTCTCCCAGAGCGGTTCCGGCGCCGGCGCCGCGATAGGCTCGTTTCGTTACCGGGGAAAACAGTCGTCCCCTGCGGGGACGAGCACGAGCGTGGACGCCCGCGCCTACATGTCTCAATTTCCACTCCTGATTTCTGCGACAGCAGACGACGCTGGCAAACGCCTGGACCAATTTCTGGCCGCGCAGCTTCATGAAACCAGCCGCGCCCGGGTGCAGCAACTCATTTCTCAAGACCTGGTACTGGTGAATGATGTGACTGCCAAAGCTTCTCTGCGTTTGCGCGGGGGAGAGCGTATCGCCGTGCTGGCCGCGGCGGAGGCACCGCCACTGCGGGCGGCTGCGGAGGACATCCCGCTCGACATCGTCTACGAAGATGCGGACCTGGCGGTGATCAACAAGCCGGCGGGAATGATGGTGCATGCGGGCGCAGGCGCAACTGAAGACCAGCGCAATCGCGGCACCCTGGTGAACGCGCTGTTGCATCATTTCGGAAAACTGTCGTCGGTTGGCGGTGAGCTTCGCCCCGGGATTGTGCATCGCCTGGATAAAGCTACCAGCGGCCTGATCGTGGTGGCCAAGAACGACGAATCGCATCGCGGGCTGGCCGGCCAGTTCGTCCGGCGGCAGGTCAAGAAAAAATATCTGGCCCTGGTGCATGGCTGGTTGAAGCAAGACCGCGGGACGATCAGCAGCAGCATCAGCCGAGACCGAGTGCGGCGCACTCGCATGACCACGCGGCGGGCGGGTGGACGCGAAGCGATTACTCATTACACGGTGCAGCGCAGGCTGAATTCGCAATATGGAAAATTCACCCTGCTGGAAGTGCGGATCGACACCGGCCGGACTCACCAGATTCGGGTTCATCTCGCGTCGTCTCGCCACCCGGTGGTCGGGGACACGCTCTACGGCGCCCCTCGCGAGCTTCGCAACAAAAGCGAAGCGAGCTTGTCTCTTCCGAGAAACTTTCTGCACGCGGCAGCTTTGCAATTTCAGCATCCCCGGTCTGGTGAGCCGTTATCTTTCTCAGCTCCGTTGCCGGCCGAGCTTGAGGATTTCCTGAAAAAGCTCGTGTAGGGACGGGCGTCCTCGCCCGTCCAGGCCGAGCGCAGCTCGGCAGGTTTCCGGCAATCTCTCGGATATCGGGAACCGCCGAGGGCAAAGCCTGCCCTGAGTGAAGTCGAAGGAACGCCAGCACTACAAGATCCAGGCCCCATCGGGCGGGACTTTGTCGTTTTGTGCTGGCGTATAATTGGTGGAGGATGAAGTTTCGCGGCGCAATTCTGGTCCTGGGTAGCAGTTTGCTGGTGGCCGTCGTTGCCCGGACCGTAGCGCAGGATAGTCTTCCCTCGGCGCCCTCGGCGGTCCAGCAACAGCGCAGCCAACCCAAGCCGCCTCCGACTGCCGCTTCAGCGCCGGCGCAAACGACGACACCGCCCAATGCCTCGGCCAACAAGGTAGAGCCAAATCAAACCACGCCGGAGGCCAAGAACAACGCGGCGTCGAACTCGTCCCAGAACTCCTCTGACGACGCCGTCTCTACCATCACCAAGACGGTAAACGAAGTGAATGTCGTCTTTACCGTCACCGACAAGCATGGCCGCTACGTGAAGAATCTGGCCAAGAGCGACTTTACCGTGCTCGACGACAGCAAACCCGCGGATCAAATCCGCAGCTTTCATAACGAAACCGACCTTCCACTTCAGGTCGGACTGCTGGTGGATGCCAGCAACTCGGTACGGGACCGCTTCAAGTTCGAGCAGGAGTCAGCCATCGAATTCCTCAACCAGACGGTGCGGCCCAGATACGACAAGGCTTTTATCGTGGGCTTTGATGTAACTCCGGAAGTTACCCAGGACTTCACCGACAACACTGAGGCGCTTTCGCGCGGCGTCCGGGCCTTGCGTCCCGGTGGCGGTACCGCCATGTACGACGCCCTATATTTTGCCGCGCGCGACAAACTGCTGAAGGAACAACAGAACGGGCCGGTGCGCCGGGCAATCATCCTGCTCAGCGATGGCGACGACAACATGAGCCACGTCACCCGCGAGGAAGCCATCGACATGGCGCAGCGCGCGGAAGTAATCGTCTACACCATCAGCACCAACGTCACCGGGGCCAGGCGCACCGGCGACAAAGTCCTGGAGCGCATTGCCGACGCCACCGGTGGTCGATCGTTCTTTCCCTTTCAGATCACCGACGTGGCCAACGCCTTCGTGGAAATCCAGGATGAGTTGCGCAGCCAATATGCGCTTTCCTATAAGCCCGCCGATTTTCATACCGACGGCCGCTACCACACCATCGAGATCATGGCGCAAAACCACAAAGGCCTGCGGGTCCGCAGCCGGCGTGGCTACTATGCGCCAGCGCAATAGCTTCGAGGACGGGGGATTTCAGCGGAAGGCAGGTCCCTCCACTCAGCTCGCTTTCGCTTCGCTCCGGTCGGGATGACAGAGTTTGTGCGGAATGAGCTGGTTTGGCTAGTTGCTAATTGCCAGGTGCTAAGTGGTGCCGCCCTAGTCCCGCTTCGCAACTGCGTAATAACCTGTGCGCGACTGGATCTTGTAATCTTTCTTGGTAGTGTGAATTTCCACTCTGCGGAAAGTTCCATCCAGGGCCGTGTTGGTGGGAGTGTAGCCGACGTTGTACTGGCTGCGGAGTTCCTGCGCGATCTGGTCGAAGGCTTCCTTCAGTTTGTCGACCTTATTTCCTACTTCAATCACTCGTCCACCGGTTTCGTTGGCCAGCTTTTTCATTTCGCGATCGCCTGAGTATCCGCCGAAACCGTAGAAGCCGCGATCGGCGATCAGCAGCACATAGCAGATGGAATCCGACTTCTGGGCGGCTTCAATGGCCTCATTGATTTTTAGCTGACTGCCCTGGTCTTCCCCGTCGGTGAGCAGGATCATAGCCTTGCGTCCCACCTCTTTGGCCAGCTCATCGTGGGCGGCGAGGTAGACCGTGTCGTAGAGCACAGTCCCTTTTGGGGTGGAACTACAGGGCAAGGGCCCGCCGCCGGCTCCGGGGAGTCCGCCGCAACTGGAAGGGGGCGCGTTGATGCGGGCGCTGTTGAGCGCTTCCCTCAAGCGGCGCGAGGAGTTGGTGAAATCCTGCAGCAGATTGGAATCGACATCGAAACTGATGACAAACGCCAGGTCCTTGGGGCGCAGAATTTCACTCAGGAAATTGGCCCCAACCTCCTTCTCCATTTCCAGAACCCGCTGCTGGCTACCGCTGGAATCGATCAGAATGCCAAGGGTCAGGGGGAGGTCGGATTCGGCAGTGAAGTACTTGATGGTCTCAGGCTTGCCATCTTCCAGGATCTGAAAATCATCCTTGGTCAGATTGGGGATGAGGGCGCCCTTCCTGTCTTTGACGTTGAAGAAGAGCTGCACCACATTTACGTTGACCTTTAGCGTTCCGACCGACTGGTTCTGTTCGTCACCCGGGTTGTCCCGGGTGTCCTGGTCCGGGGTTCCGGCGAGACGAGGAAGCTGCTGGGCGGCTACCGTATGGGGAAGGAAAAGGCTTGCGGCAAGCGTCACGACTACCAGCAAAGCGGCCGCAAATGCTTGAAATCTGTCGACTTTCGGCATCCAGATATTATCTCGTAGTTTTTGTTAGTCTATTCCATCAGGGTTAGATGCACGAAAATACAAGTCTCAGCATCCGAAATATAAGCAGGTGCCGTCAGGCGGAGAAGGTGCCCGTGTTTTCAGCGATTGTGAGAGCCAGTCTTCAGTCTTCAGTCGTCAGGCGTCAGCCCCGGCGCTCTGTTCCAGCCACTCCAGCCGCGAGAGTTCTTGGGGCGGCATTGCTGGCGGTTGGTCTGGTTTCCGGATCGATGGCGGCCCAGGCGCAAGACCAGCAGAAGCAGAATATTCCGGATGCCCCATCGGCCTCGCGGCCGTTTCCCAATGCGCCGCTGCCGTCGTCTCCGTCTAATCCCGGTCCGTCTAATCCTGGTCCGTCTAATCCCGGGACTCCGCCTCCAAATCAACCGCCGCCCACGGAAGGCGATTCGTTGCCGGAACCGACCTATGCGCCGGGGGTGGCTCCGCCGTTCAAGGTAACCACCGTGCCGGAGGGCGGAGCAACCGCCGAACGCACTCCCTCGAGTGACGAGCTGTACAAGATCGTGACCAACGTCAACCAAGTGCTGGTTCCAGTGATGGTGAAGGACGATTCTGACCACCTGGTCAACGGGCTCCTGTCAAGGGACTTTGCGGTCTATGAGGACGGCAAGAAGCAGAATCTGAATTTTTTTACCACTGACCCGTTTGCCTTGTCCGCGGCGGTGATTTTCGATGTGGGCATGCAGGACATCGCCGTACAGAAAGTGAACCAGACTTTTTCCGCCCTGGAAGGCGCATTCAGCCAGTTTGACGAAGTCTCCCTGTATACCTACAGCACCAGCGTGTCTAAAGTGACCGACTTCGCAGCGGTAGGGCGGAAACTGAATGCGGCGCTGGATAACCTCAAGACCGTAAGCGGAAGAAATAACGGGCCTCCCGTGACCAGCGGTCCGCTGGGACCGCAAGGGCCAACCGTCAATGGCGTGCCAATCGATCAAAGCGCGCCCCGGGTCATCACGCCGGCCAAGGAATCCCATGTGCTGAACGACGCCATCGTGGCAGCGGCCCTGGATCTGAGCAAGCGCGATCGGGCCCGCCGAAAGGTCATTTTCATCATCAGCGATGGCCGCGAATACCGCAGCAATGCCAGCTACCGGGACACCCTGAAGGTTTTGTTGTCACACGGAATCATGGTTTACGGCGTGGCCGTGGAGAGTTCCGCCATCCCGGGATACGGCCAGCTGCAGAAGCTGCACGTGCCGTACACGGGCTCGCGCTTGGGCTACAGCGACATCCTGCCCCGGTACGCCAATGCGACAGGAGGCGAGATTTTCACCGGGTTCTCCCGCGACGCTATCGAGACCACCTACGCCCGCGCGCTGGGCGACGCCCGCAACCAGTACACGCTGGGCTATCTGACCCACGCCACTCCCAGCAGCACCCACCGGGAAATCGAAGTCAGGGTCTCACGTCCCGACCTGAAGGTGACCGCAAAAGAAGGCTACTATCCCGTCGGCTTGAGCCGGTGAGTGGGAGCGATTTGAACCAGAACGGGCCCGGCCGATGCTCACCTGACGAATTGGGACAGGGTTCACCTAGTAACCGGAGTAACCTGCCGTCACCGCCGGGCCGTGTGGTATAAAACCAGCAGCATCAAGCCAAATTCTTACCGGGAGAGGTTTGCGTTCGGCGCGAACCTCCGCCGCCGGTTCCGAGGGAAGTCTTGAGTTTCATTAACTTTGCGGCCCGCGAGATCAACTGCAAGATCGTTTACTATGGCGCCGGTTTGGGCGGCAAGACGACGAATCTTCAGTTCATCTACCAGAAAACTGCCGAACAGCAGAAGGGCAAGATGATCTCGCTGGCAACGGAGACCGAACGAACCCTGTTCTTCGATTTTCTGCCTCTCGACCTGGGCTCGGTGCGCGGCTTCAAGACTCGCATCCACCTGTACACCGTTCCCGGGCAGGTCTTCTATGACGCCAGCCGCAAACTGATTCTCCGCGGCGTGGATGGGATTGTCTTCGTGGCCGACTCGCAGGAAGAGCGCATGGACGCCAACGTCGAGGCGCTCGACAATCTCATGGCCAACCTCAAGGAACACGGCTACGACTTCAACAAGATTCCCTACGTCCTGCAGTTCAACAAACGCGATCTGCCCAATGTCCTGCCGGTTGACGCCCTGTCCAAGCAGCTACGCCGAAAGAACGAGCCCATGATCGAAGCGATCGCCTTCCAGGGTCCCGGAGTCTTCGAGACGCTGAAAGAAATCGCGCGGCAAGTGCTCACCGATTTGAAGCAGGGCGGGTAGAGCGGCGTCGGACCTCGAACCTTAGACCTCGGACCTCAGACCACGAAAGACCGGGGAAGGCGGCGCTTCCAGGAAACCCACTACCTTCACTGTCATCCCGAGCGCCGTCCCGAGCCGCGCATGCGCGGTGAGGGCAAGCGGAGGGACCTGGGTTTGTGCGGCACATGAATGCGGTGGTTGCTACGGCAAGAACCCAGGTCCCTCGATTGCTCGGGATGACACGGGAATATCGGGATGACACCGAAGAACGGAACCTGGTGAACTACTCAGACCTCGGCCGCCAGACCTCAGCCGTCAGACCTCGGACCTTGGACCCGCGACATCCGACCTCAGAACTCAAGCCGCGCCTGAAACGCGATCATTCGTGGACTGCTATCGCCACCTAGACCGACGCCCAGCAAGCCGGTCGGCGGAGAAGTGGAGTAAGTGAGCGCTCCAAATCCTGTCTGGGTGGAAGGTTTGCCCGGGACGCCCGCCAGCACCCTGCTGGGAAGCCCAAAATTCGGATGGTTGAACACATTGAAAAACTGGGCTTCCACTCTGAGCTTCAACCGCTCGGTCATGGGAAACCATTTCGTGAGATAGAAGTCATTCCAGAAGAAATCAGGACCGCGCAGGGCGTTGCGACCGAGGTTTCCGAATTGGCAATGCTGCGAGTCGTCGCCACCAGAGCACTGCTCCTGTACTCGGGTCGACGGCCGAGGCAAAGGCGCCCGGATTCAACCACTGGATCGTGCCCGGTTGGGTTACGCCGGGGATCGGATGATGCTCATATAGCGGGGCGCCGAGAACGACACTTGCGAACTGCGGCCCACTGCCCTGCACAATACCGTTTCCGTTTGCTGAATAGGGCGTACTCAGGACCGAGAACGGGACGCCGCTATGCCAGAACATGGTTCCTGAAATCTGCCATCCGTTTAGCGCATATGCGAACTGACGATTCCGGACTTTGACCGGCAACTGATACACATATTGGGCATTCGAGGTTGTGCCGGATGTCGTAGTCGCAAGGACCGTAGTCACGAGCCAGTTCTCCCGGAAGAGGGGAAAGGATCCCTCCCGCGGAGAACTGCAGGAAGCCTCCGTTCGAAATCGTATCCATGCAACGGCTCCAGGTGTAGTTGACCTGTCCCTGCAGGCCATGTCCGAGCCGCTTCATCGCGGTGAGTTGAACGCCGTAGTAGTGACTGTTCTGCGCCGGTGGAGAACTGGGTCACCGCACTGAATCTCGGATCGGTCGGCTGCAGATAAGGAAATGGCGCGAAACAGCCCTGGCACACGGTTTGGTAACCGTTCACCTGGGTCAGATAGGGCTGGTTCACCGCGCGCGTTCCGACATATCGACCTTGCACGCTCGCGGTGTTTCCGAACTGGTGTTCAATTCCGAAGCTCCACTCCATGAAGTACGGGGCATGTAGTTTGCCGTCGGGCACGGCTGTCATCGCGACGGGTGGAAGACAGGTTGCAGAATTTGCCTGCGGAGATGCACACGAAAGCTTCGCCCTGCGGAAACCCGCAGACTGAATCTCTGATTGGCAGCAATGGTTGCGTCGATTGCACTGTTCGGCACTCCAGGCGCGATTGCCGTGCCGCCCACGCGTGCCCAGCAGTCCTCCCTGAAATGTCTGGACGTACGGGGGGTTGGTTCCGATCAGGTCGGCAACGCTGCCTGGCAGGATGTCGCTGAAGATCCCGAAGCCGACTCGCAGCACGGATTTCGGCTCGAACTGCCAGGCGATCGCCGTCCTCGGTTGCAGAATCGCCAGCGGTGTGGATGAGAAAAGATTGCCGAGATGAGTTTGAATGGCGGAGTCCAGCGGCTGAGTGACGTCATGCGAGATGGAACTGAAAGAGCCGCGAAGACGCGCAATCTGATCATGTGGATTCAGCGGGTTGGAGTTGAATGTATCGCGCAGGCCAAAGGTCCAGGTCAGCGTCCGGGTTACTTTCCAGGTGTCCTGGGCGTAGAGATCGAGATTGAGGAAGCGGAATGGCTCATTTGCTGTCAGCGGAAAAGTCCTGGTTGCGGTAGACGCCACTCCATAGATGAATTGCGGCAGCGTCGTGTAAGTCACGGTAGGAACTGTGCCCTGACCGAAGTCATAGTCATTCAGGCGAAAGATTCGGGTGTTCGTTCCAAACCGGAGTTCGTGAGCGCCATGGCTCCAGGCGAGGTTATCGTTGATGAAGAAGCGAGAAGCTCGCCGGCCTTGAACCCAGGTATTGTCGAGTCCGCCGATGGTAGTGAATGGTGCATTTGCACCGCTGCCCTGCAGCACAATCGGAAATGCCGCGAGCGTCTTCTGAAAGTCACTGGGCCCAAACAAGCTTTGGTACCAGGAAAACGCGGGATTGAAGTAGTTCACCAGATTCTGCGAAAAGACGTGGGTGTATCCCGCCGCGAACGAATAGAGCGGCTGAGGAGAGACCGCGTTGAACAAAGAGTTGATGGGATCGGTATAGGCAGCCTGTACGCCCGAGTCAGTCTGAAAGCGGAACCATGCCGTGTCTGTTCTGATTGATGTTGTAGTCGATTCGGACCGTCTGCACCTGTTCGTGATCATCGCTGGAGTGCGAAATGCTCTGCCGGTTCGCGCAACCGTTCCCATCCGGCGGATTGCCCGAGGCCGAAGTGCCGTCGACGTTCAACGGACACCCGAGCACGGCGAGAGGCGTGCCGTTGGTGTTTCCGTACAGGGCAAACATCTTCTGGTAGAACGGGACCAATTGCGGTGCCGGAGAATAGGTTGATCCGGTTACGGAGTCGGTTCCCCCCAGGGGGAGTTGCTGCAGTACAAATTGTTGGAACGCCGCACTGGGAACCGTGGTGGGCGTCACGATCGGCAGCGCGATGCGAACCCATTCGCTGTCGAAGAAGAAAGAAGAGCTTGTCGTGTGCAATGGGCCCACCCAGACTGCCTTCAAAGTGATTTACCGTCGATCCGCGGCTTGTGATTCCCCGGCGTGGCGTTGGTGAAGTAGTCTGCCGCATTCAGAAGCGCCCCATTCCACAACTCATAGAGATTCCCGTGAAACTGATTCGAGCCCGACTTGGTGACGTAGTTGACCTGGGATGCTCCATACCGTCCTTGATCCACGGAATAGGAGAGAGTGTTGACGGTTACGTCTGAAATCGAATTCAGACCCAGCACGAGGTTAGTGGAAAGGCCGCTGTTGAGGTTGGTAAGCGGGTCGTTCGTTTCCAGCCCGTCAACGATATAACCGTTTGAGAGGGCAGGCAGGCCGTTGAATTCCACGTTGCCGTACCCATTGGTGCCGCCAACGAAATCATTGCCACTGCCCGCAGTATTGATGAGGGCGCCCGGAGCAAATTGCAAAGGGTAGGTGAGATCGCCGCCTGGATTCGGCAGGTCCTCCAGGGCCGGCGTACTCAGGGTGGTGGAGGTGTTGGCGTTTTCCGGATTGATGAGTGGGAAGAGCAAAACGAACTGCCCGCAGCATGCATTCCCCCACTCATTTGGTCTGAAAAAGTACGATTCCCCGGTCATGATGAGTTAACCAAGGATGATTCCTGATAGTTAACCATAGTTAATTACAGCAGACAAGGAAAAACGGAGATGCGGGGAAGAGGCAGGAACTCTTAGGGAAACGGGTTGCGGAAAGGCCCCACTTTTCGCAAAGGACGCGAAAAATGGGGCACCCGATTGGAGAATTCTGATCCGAGAGTTACGATCCGATAGCTCCGGGCCAAAGTCTGAAGTCCGACGTCTGAGGTCTGTCGTCCGAGGTCCGACGCCCACCTTACCGCAGCTTGATCGACTTCAGAATCTGCTCAAACGTCGGCCGCAGGGATTCGAACTCTTTGTCGGGCGCGATCGAAACCATGTACAGGAGGGTGCCGTCCCGGCGCTGGAATGCGACCAGCCAGTCCCGCTCCTGTCCCGGACGTCCACTTTGATCCTGCAACGGCGATGTCCCGATCAGGTCCACTGATTTTCCCGCAACGCCGTTCACTCGGATGTTTTCGTCATGTCCGATGGTGCGCAGATCGGGGTTCGACTGGCGCAACGATGTCAGCAGATCATGAGTCGCCTGATCGAGGCTGGTATTGGATCCCTCGGGCTCATAGGTGTTGATCATGACGCCATACGCCACGGCACTCTGCGTAACCCCATTGGGCGGAGCGATCGTGACCGCTGAATTCTGGTCACCGAAGACCTTCCAGTTTTCCGGATAAGAGATGTCGAAGTCACTGTGGCTGAAACTGCGCAGCTGGCTGCTGGGCTGAACGTCTTCGGCTGAGGCGCTGGGGGCTCCGCTGCGCTGCTCGTCAGCGATCTGTTGCGCGGTCAGCGGTTTCATTCCTCCGACGCGTTCCTTGATGTCCTGGAAGTCGGGACTATCGCTGCGATAGCTGGTTCTCCTGGGCAGAGTGGCGACTTCCTTCGCCACCGCCTCGGCGCGATTTCCCGGATCGGGGTGGTCGCTAAAAAACTGGGAGCCGCGAGAGCCGCTCTTCTCTGCCAGCTTGGTGAAAAAATCCGACATGGCCCGGGGGTTGAAGCCGGTGTCATACATAATGTCGGTTCCGAGCAGGTCGGCTTCGGATTCGGCCTTGCGTGAGTTCCTCAGAAAATAGGAGCCGACTACAAAACCCGTCCCCATCTGCGCCATTTGCGCCAGAGCGCCCTGGCCCATCGCTCCGCCGAGAACTGCCAGTGGAAACTGCGCCGCCATCTGCTTGCTGGCTGCTCGTGTGCCATGCCGCTGCACTACGTGGGAAATTTCGTGCGCCATCACGCCGGCGAGTTCGGCCTCGTTGTCCGCCGCCTGAATCGTTCCCAGATTCACAAACACCGGCCCGCCGGGAAGAGCGAAGGCGTTGATTTCTTTCGAATTCACAACGTGGAAGGTGTAGGGCCACTTTTCGCCCGGAGCATGCGCCGCCAGTTGACGACCCAGCCGCTGCACGTAGAGGGTGACGGGGTCGGAGTCCGGGAGGATGGGTAGTTGCTTGCTGACCTGGGCGGCTGCCTGCTGTCCGGCCTGAACTTCCTCCTGGGCGGAAAACATGTTGAAGCCGTGCGAGGGCTCGACTCGCGCCTTGAGCATGGATGTCGCCGAGACGATCGTGAGCAACAGAGCCAGGCAGCGTGCGACGTTCGAGTTGAGCCTCATAGTTCCTCCCCGGATATCTTGCCGGCTAGCACCATATTTTCTCATCGATTAGATGCGCCGCCACAGGCCACGTGGGGACAGCCGGGGCGGCTTTCCCCACGTAGTTTTTGATAAACCACACAAACAAAAGGGCGCCGGTTTCCCGGCACCCTTGAAGTAGTTGAGTTTACTCGAGGAGATTATTTACCGTCGAGCGTTCCCGTGGCGCCAAACTCGCGCCGGGCCACGGTCCGGGCTGGCCGGGCCATGGGAAGCGCTCCGGCGGCCGCGCCATGACGCTCCAGCAACATGGGAACCATGGCGTTTTCGGCTTCCTTGATGAACATCAGCTTGCCTTCCGGATTCAGGTCGATGCGAATGAAATCGCCCAGCTTGACCTGTCCGGTAGCCACCAGGTTGGCCAGCTGAAACACGATGTGCCGCTCGATGGCGCGCTTTAGGTGGCGCGCGCCGTATTTCGGATCGGTACCCTCGTGCAGCAGAAAGCTCTTTACTTTCGGTGTGCAGCTGAACACGAACTGGTTCGCGGCGGATGCCATCAAAATCCGCTGTTGCACCATACCCAGTTCGATTTCCAGGATCTGCTGCAAGTGCTCCGAGCGCAGGGTCCGGAATACGACCGACTTGTCGATCCGGTTCATGAATTCAGGACTGAATTTGCGCCGAGCGGCGTCGACCGCCGAACGATTGATCTTGTCGTCGAAAGCGGCGTCCACCTGGGTAGGTTTTTGTGCAAAACCCAGGCCGCCGTCAACCATATTGCTCATCTCACCCGCCCCCAGGTTAGAGGTCATGATGATGATGCACTGCGAAAGATCCACACGGCGGTTATCGCCCAGAGTCAAAGTGGCTTTGTCCAGGATTCCGAGCAGCAATTGCCAGAGGGAATCCGAGGCCTTTTCAATTTCGTCGAACAGGAGAATGGAAAGCTTCAGGGTCTCCGTGTGCCACTGGTTGAGCGCCTCCTGGGTGAGCAGGGGGTGCGTCTCGCGGTGACCCAGGTAGCCTGGAGGCGAGCCGATCAGCTTCGCAATTTCGTGCGAGTGCTGAAATTCCGCGCAATCGATCTTGATGCAGGCGCGCGCGTCGCCGAACAAAGCCTCGGCCATGGCTTCCACAACACGGGTTTTGCCCGAGCCGGTGGGCCCGAGGAACAGAAGGTTTCCGACTGGACGGCCGGGAGGATTCAGTCCCGCCAGGAACATCTGGTAGATTTCGACCACTTTCTCGACGGCCTGGTCCTGACCGACGATTCTGCGGCGAAGGGCGTTTTCGAACTCCCGGGCATCATTGGAGCGGCGCGTTGGGTCAAGCATGGTGTTGACGACGGTTTTCATATGGGGTCTGGCCCTGCTTCTTCCTTTCCTGGGCCCTTTACTTTCTGGGAGAGAGGGTCCGCCGTCTCGCAATGAGAGAGGGACAAATATTGTCACTCTTCCATCTTCGGCAGGCTGACTATTGCAAACCACTCGCCATCCGGCCGGCACCCTCAATCCTAACCTTCTGAAAGAGTTAGATGCGGCGGGTGGAGAAAGCGGACCATTTTCACCCGCAGGGTGGGTTGGGGAAAGGGAAATAGTTTGCCACTTGCCGGAATTTTGCCAGAGCGTCCTGCAGGGGGCCTAACCGGCTGCATGGCGGCGCCCCCTTTCCTGTTGAAGCCCTGGCAGCTCAATGGGAGAATCGCAAGCATGGTCGACAGTCTCCCGCTTGGAGACGAATCGGCGGCCAACCAGGAATCCTTGGCCCGTTGCGCTTGGCTCTACGGCGCATATTGCCTTCTGGGTCGAGGACACAAAAGACCACCCAGAACCGACGATGGAACCGGCGTAGCACTGACCCGACGTTATCTGGCCCAGTGATTTGACCGAGGGTAGCATCCGTGAAAACAGCGGTTTCCACGGAGAATCAATTTGCGTCACCTCGGGCCCCGATCACTTTTCAGTATCCTGTTCATTTCCTTTGGTTTGGTTGCCTTCAACAGCGCGGCTGCACCCGTCGCATCTGCCCAAACCGCGCGTCCCAAACTACTGCTTACGTCCAAGCCCTCTACGCCCACCGTACCAAAGGTGCCGGAACCGTCGCTGGTTGTGCCGGTAGCGCCTCCGGGGAGCGCCCTGTATGTGGCCAAGCGCGGAGACAGCATTCCGCTGGTTGCGCGCCACTATCTGTCCCAGACGTCCTACCTGACGTCCAGCGAACTGAGCGAAGCGATCCGCAGCGCCAACCCGGATTTCCATAGCACTTTTCTGAAGGCGGGTCAGCCCCTGATTGTCCCGGGACTCTTGCCGGCGCCAATCGTTGAGAAATCAATTCCGGTCGATCGTGATTTTGAAGTGCGGGCGGTTTACCTCACTGGACTCATGGCTGCCAGCGACCACGGGATAAAAATCATCCGCCACTGGCGTGAAGTTGGCGGGAACGCCGTAGTGTTTGACATCAAGGATAGCGATGGCAGCGTGACCATTCCGTTCGATCATCCGCTGCTGGGCAGTCATCATCCATATTTCCATGACTTGCCCAAGTTCATCCGCTTCCTGCATTCGCAGAATCTGCACGCCATCGCACGGGTTGCCATCTTCCGCGATCAACGATTGGTCGAGACCCATCCCGAGCTGGCGGTGAAGTCGCACAAGACGGGGCAGGCGTGGCGCGAAAACGGCAAGCTGGTCTGGACCGATCCCTCGCAGCCGAAGGTGCAAGAGTACGACATCGCTCTGGCCAGGAAGGCGGCCGAGGCCGGTGCCGACGAAATTCAGTTCGATTACGTGCGCTTTCCGGCTGAAGGCGACCAGAAAGACGCAAGCTTCTATTTTCAGGCGGAGCATCCGGAATGGCATCGCTCTGACGTCATTGCCGACTTCCTGAAGCACGCCTACGCCGAGCTTCACCCCACGGGCGCGCTGTTGTCGCTCGACGTGTTCGGCATCATGGCCTGGCAGCGCCCGGTAGACCTGGCCCATACCGGTCAGGACATCGTGCGCATGGCGAAGTATTGCGATGTGCTTTCGCCCATGATCTACCCGTCGCATTTCTTCGGCATGGACGGCATCGCTCATCCCGGAGACGCGCCCGAGCATTTCATCGGCGAGTCGATGGTGCGATTTGAAACCATCACCAAGGGCAGCGGTGTGGTTATCCGTCCCTGGCTGCAGGCCTTCCGCTGGAGAACCAAGACTTACTCGCCGAAGTACATTGAGGCCCAGGTGATCACGGCGAAGAACAAAGGCGGGATCGGATTTCTGTTCTGGAATGCCGCCAACGACTACAGCAAGCCGTATGTGGCCATGCCGGAGATGAGCGCGGCCAAGGGACAGTACTTTCGAGGAGATGAGTTGTCTGCCAACGTCCGAGCCGCGGAGCTATCGACCGCTCCCAAGCTTCCGGCCGAGGGCGTCAAGCCCTAACCCCGCTTCTGCAGGGCAGGAGCCTGCGACACGTTGGCTGGAACAGGATACAGGCCGCCAGAACTCATCCAACTTGGAATCGAGCGCCGCACTCCTCCGTCACTGCCGCTTCCGCAACTCACCAGCGATGAAAAGCTGAAAGCGCTGCTTGGCGCTTTTGCCACGATGGCCGGTTACGGTATGACTGTTGTGGCCATCCTGCTGCTTGTGCTAAGCGTCTGGTTCGCGTGCGGTCAATATTTCCTGCTGAGTTCCTGGAGCCGCGCCGATGCCGAAATCCTAAATGGCGTCGTGTATTCGGATTTCACTCACTATGAGAGCAGGGCTCAGACACGGATACGCCCCGTTTATGGTTTTCGTTGTACCGTCCGTTTCCACGCGAATGGTCGTCTCTATGAGTCACAAGCGGATATTGGCTACAAGAAGTCAGCCAAGGACGAGATGATCGATTGGTATCTGCGTTTCCCAGCAGGCGGTCATACGGCGATCGCCTACGACCCCGCCAATCCTAGCCGGGTCAAATTGGTAGAAGATTTGCGGACTTCCTATGCTGGAGCTCTGACAATCTTGGGATATGCAGGCTGGCTTTTGTTATTTGGACTTCCAATGGTGCTGGTTTCCAGGGAATTGCGCCGGCAGTAATTCTGGGTGGAACAAGAGCCGGCGCGCTCGTTAGGACTGTCATCCCGAGCAATCTTCGCTCGCGCGACGCGCGGGCAAAGATTGTCGAGGGAGCGGGGTTCTTGCCGCCGCAACGTCGCT
The DNA here is from genome assembly GCA_963801545.1 of Terriglobia bacterium. Lineage (GTDB taxonomy): Bacteria > Acidobacteriota > Terriglobia > Terriglobales > Acidobacteriaceae > JAIQFF01. The sequence continues at coordinate 54,509 of CAWDFF010000005.1, forward strand.
TCTACCTTCCGCACAAACCCAGGTCCCTCACTTGCCCTCACCGCGCTAGCGCGGCTCGGGACTGCGCTCGGGATGACAGTAGCAAAGCGAGAGTAGCAAAGCGACAGCAGCAGGGCGTTCTCCGCGGGGAGTTAGCCTACTCGGTCCCTTTCGGCGTCCGCAAGCTTGGCCCACGATTACCTGTGTAACGCCTCTCCCCACTGAAGCGCCATAGGGACGGCACTCTGCCTCGGTTATAATTCCAATAGTCCGTAGGAGTATTCATGGCGATTCAAAAGACCGAGAAAATCTGGCACAACGGCAATCTGATCCCCTGGGAAAAGGCCACGCTGCACGTGATGTCGCACGTGATCCACTATGGCTCGTCCGTGTTCGAGGGCGTGCGTTGCTACGCTCTGCCCAATGGCCCGGCGATTTTTCGGGCCAAGGAACACATGCAGAGGCTGCTGGATTCGGCCAAGGTTTATCGCATTGACGTGGATTTTACCGTCGAGGATCTTATCGCCGGGATGGCGGACGTGGTCAAGAACAACGGCGTGTGGCCGTGCTACATCCGTCCGATTGTTCTGCGGGGTTATGGCGAAGCGGGTGTGAACCCGTTCAACTCGCCGACCGAGGTTTATATCTGCAATTATCCCTGGGGGAAGTATCTGACGTCGGATACCCACGAGGGCGCGGACGTGTGCGTTTCCTCCTGGACGCGCATCGCTCCCAACACTTTGCCCGCCATGGCCAAGTCGGGCGCGAACTACATGAACTCGCAGCTCATAAAGATGGAAGCCATCATTAATGGCTATGTCGAGGGGATTGCGCTTGACGCCAACGGCTATGTGAGCGAAGGCTCGGGGGAAAACGTCTTCGTGGTGCGCAATGGCGTATTGCAGACGGCGCCGCTGGGTAATTCCGTGCTCCCGGGGATCACGCGGGACTCGGTGCTGCAGATTGCGCGCGACCTGGGTATCCCGCTGGTCGAAAGCGGCATTCCCCGCGAGATGCTGTACATCGCCGAAGAAGCTTTCTTCACCGGCACCGCCGCCGAGGTCACGCCCATTCGCTCGGTGGACAAGATCAGCGTCGGCAAGGGCGTCACCGGCCCGATCACCAAGGCGATTCAGAAGGAGTTTTACGCCATCGTTCGCGGGGAGAAGGCCGACAAGCACAAGTGGCTTACGCCGGTGCCGGTAGGCAGCAAGCAACCGGTCAGCGTTTAAGGTCGCGCGACTTGCAGCTGATTCTGGGGCGCTTCGTGCGCCCCTTCATCTTTTTGGCTGCAGGGGAACTAGGTTCCGCACCAGGTGGGACGCCTGCCCCCCCACGTGGTTCATGGCGCTTCGAATTCTCACCACAAGCCACGTAGGCCCGGACCGCGTCCGGGCAGGAGCAAGGCTCGCCTGGTGATCTTTGCAGGCAATCCAATTTGCGGAGCTTTGCTCCGCTGGGCGGGCGAGGGCGCCCGCCCTACACAACCATGAGTCCCAAAAGCCCTGTCCCTGCAGCATGTCCCGTCGTTACTTAGGTCATCTTGGGTCCCGTGACTTTTCGGTTCATCATACGGGAGGTTATTTGGGGGAAGTGTCGAATGAATATTGATGACTTGCTGCGCATCGCCATGGAACGCCGCGCCTCCGACTTGCATTTGAAGGTAGGCAACTATCCCCATCTGCGCATCGATGGCGAACTGACTCCGCTGACCGACCAGCCTCGCGTCAGCGCCGAGGACATGCTGACCATGGCGTTCAGCATGATGTCCGCACGGCAAAAGCAGAAATTCAAGGAGACCACGGAAATTGATATGGCCTACGGCGTAGCCGGACTGGGCCGCTTCCGTGTGAACGTCTTCCAGCAGCGCGGCAACGTGGGACTGGTGCTGCGCGTTATTCCCACCAAGATCAGGGCACTCGACGAACTCTACCTGCCCAAGATCGTAGAACAGGTGTGCGAAATGCCGCGCGGACTGATTCTGGTCACCGGCGTGACCGGTTCCGGTAAATCGACGACGCTGGCCGCCATGGTGGATCGCATCAACTCCACCCGCGCCGAACACATTATTACGATCGAAGATCCTATCGAATTTCTGCATCGCGACAAGAAGGGCTACGTCAACCAGCGCGAAGTCGAAGTGGACACGCCGTCTTTCGGCGCTGCGCTGCGAGCTTCTTTGCGTCAGGATCCGGACGTGATCCTGGTCGGCGAAATGCGCGATCTGGAAACCATTGGCACCGCGCTGCACGCTGCGGAAACCGGCCACATGGTGTTCTCCACCTTGCATACTCTGGACGCGGTGGAAACCATCAACCGTATTATCGCGATCTTCCCGCCGCCGGAGCAGAAGCAGATCCGCTTGCAGCTTGCGGCAGTGCTGCGCGCCGTCATCAGTCAACGGCTGGTGCGACGCTGCGATGGCGACGGCCGGGTACCCGCGGTGGAAGTCATGATCAACACCGCATACATCCGTGAGTGCATTCTGGTTCCGGAAAAGACGCGCGCGGTCCGCGACGCCATCTCTGCCGGAACTTCGCAATACGGCATGCAGACCTTCGACCAGTCGCTATGGGATTTGTTCCAGGCAGGGCTGATCAACTACGAAACCGCTTTGGAGAACGCCTCCAACGCCGACGACTTCAAGTTGCGGATGCAGGGCGTTTCTTCCACCAGCGACATTTCCCGCAATGCCATGCAACAGACGGGCTACAGCGGAGGCGGACGGTAAAGTTTCCCTCTCAACAAATAGTTGGGGCGCGCGAAGTGCGCGCCCCTTTTCCTATGGTTATCTCTTTTTGGCTGTCATCCTGAGGCGCTTGCTTTCAGCGCCGAAGGACCCAGGCGCGCCGCGCTTAAATCGCGCATCTGGCGCGCCTTCTTGCTCACCCTAGTATCCAACCGCATACTTCGAATGCTGGCATTCGGCGCTGCCCAGGATTACCAGTACATCGTGCAGCGACGAAATGTCGAACACGCGGTTCAGACGGGTGCGAGTCAGCATGTCGCGGACCATTCCCGACGGATGCACCAGCTTGAGCTGGATTCCGTGGTTTCGGGTCCAGTGATGCAACGAGACCAGCGCGTTCAGCCCTCCCGCATCCATGAACTCCACTTCCGAAAGATCCAGCACCACGATGCGCGTGTTCTTCTCCGAGACCACCGCATTCCTCAGCGTGCAGACCTCCACCCCGCGCACCAGTCGTCCGTTGCAGTGCACCACCGCTACTTCGCTGTTTTTTTCCACATCGATCGTAAGCATGACTGACTCCATGATCTTATTTTGTAAGAATAGACGACGAGGCTGGGAGAAAGTTACCAGCACGTCTGCCCGCTTACTCGTGAATCTCGACCACGCTGGTGTATACGTAGTTGGCAGCACAGGAGTTCCGTGGGTTCAGCGCGGTGAGTGCCGGCTCGGCTGTTTTTACAAACAATTTACATGTTTGCGGTAAGGTTGCTCGGTATGCCGTTCCCTCGTCCCAGAAAGACTGATTCCGAAGATGTGCTTTATGAATATGCCGTGGGCGCTCTGGCCCGCCGCATGCGTTCTGTCGCCGAACTTAAGCGTCTTTTACGGCCGCGCGTCGAGGCCGAGACCGAATACGGCAAGACGCTGGTGGAGCTGGTCATCCGCCGCCTCAAGGACCAGGGCTACCTGAACGACGCAAAGTATGCCGCCGCGTATTCGTCATTCCGGCGCGATAACGAAAAGTTCGGACGCCGGCGCGTGATCGCGGATCTGAAGGTCAAGGGGATTCATGGTGACGTAATCGACAAGGCGGTGGATTCGGTCTACGACGAGGTGAATGAGGAAAAGCAGGCGCGCCAATACCTGCGCCGGAAGCGACTGCAAAAACCCAAGAACCAGAAGGAGGCGGCGCGCGTTTTCCGCCAGTTGATGCGTGGGGGATTCGGGGCCAAGACGATCTTCGCCATCCTGAAAAAGTGGGACGTGGACGACGAGACGCTGACTGCCCTGGAGGGCGAACTGGAATGAGTGTTGGCGGGCCGTCCGAGTTCCTCATCTTCGAACTTTGCGGAAGTTCTTGGCGGCCTTTGCGGAAGAGTTTATTGCCGGGCGCCCGTTGCGTTTCGCGCAAAATGCTGGATACTCCCACGGAACCGTTTCTTCAACAGGAGGATGTATGAAGGCAAGATGGATGTTGGCAGTCGCGGCGATGCTGCTCGGCCTGGCGTCGTTCGCCTACTCGCAAGGCGTCGGATCCGAAGTCGACAAAGCGGCTGACAAGACCGCGGACGCGACCAAGGACGCGGCCAAAGACACCGCCCACGAGACCAAGAAGGTAGCCAAGAAGACCGCGCATGCGACGGACAAAGCTGCCGACAAGACCGCGGACGCGAGGGCCAAAGATACCGCGCACGACACCAAGAAGGTCTACAAGAAGACTGAGCATGGTACGGAAAAGGCCGCCGACAAAACCGCCGATGTGACCAAGGATGCAGCCAAGGATACAGAGCACGGCACCAAGAAAGTCGCCAAGAAAACCGAGCACGGCGTCGACAAGGCCGCCGACAAGACCGCCGATGCGACCAAGGACGTAGCCAAAGATACAGGCCACGTGGCGAAGAAGACGGGGCACGGCATCAAGAAGGGTGTGACGGACGTAGGCCACGACGTCAAAAAGGGCGCGGAGAAAACCGCAGACGAAGTGAAATAATCTTTCGTCCCGACGGAACGTCTGACCCGGCGCTCTTGCGCCGGGTTAGCTGGCAGAGAGTGTTGGCGTCCCAGAGGGACGCCTGATAGTAGCCCGGCGTTTCAACGCCGGGTTGGCTGGCACAATCATTCGCATCCCGTAGGGATGCCTGAAACCTATCCCCACACGTATTTCGGATCGTAATCGATCGCGTGTTTTTTCAGGAACGCGACGAATTCTTCCTCAAAGCTCCGTTTCTGATGATGTTCGGCTTGGCGTTTGATGTAGTCAATGGTGCGCGGCTTCTGTGAAACTCCGAGCGTAAAGGCACCGTAGCCTTCTTGCCACGAAAAGCCCTTGGCGTGATTCTCGTTCATCCATCGGGACGAGGCGCCCTTCATCAATTGCACAGCTTTGGCCAGGGGAACAGTTGCAGGCAGAGACAGCAGGATGTGGAGGTGGTTTTCAGTTCCGCCGACGATCAGCGCCTTGAAGCCGTTCGTCCGTGCAATCCCACCGATGAACGACCAGAGTTCGGATTGTGTCTCGGCCCGTATCAATTTTCGCCGCTCCTTTGTGGAAAAGACGCAATGGACCAGGTCGGAAACGTAAGTGTGAGGCATGGTTCTCTCCGGGTTTCAGGCGTCCCTCCGGGACGCGATTCATTTTGTGAGCCGACCCGGCGTTGAAACGCCGGGCTACTATCAGCCGTCCCTCCGGGACGATTCGCTCGAACATCCGGAGGCCGTTCTCCCGGAAAACAGTCGGCGAAAAACGACGGTCCCAAGACCGTTCTCCCGGGAAACAGTCTGCGAAACATGGTGGTCCCCCCAGACCGTTCGCTGAAGAAGCGGCGGTCCCAAGACTGTTCTCCCGGAAAACCGTCGACGAAACATGGTGGTCCCGGAGGGACCGTTGATAGTAGCCCGCCAGTTCACTGGCGGGTCGCGAGCGATCAACGACCGCGTCCCAGAGGGACGCCTGAAATGTACGGCACTGCCCAGGCTGCCGTCTGTGACGAATGAACATCAGGGCGATGCGCCGATGCTAGAATCGAGGCAGAAATCATGCTGACCGGCTCTGAAATTCGCCGCAAATTTCTGGACTTTTTCGTTCAGAAGGGACACCGCGAGGTGCATTCGTCGTCGCTCGTCCCGCAGAACGATCCCACGCTGCTGTTCACGAACGCGGGCATGAACCAGTTCAAGGACATCTTCCTTGGCCTGGAAAAACGCGACTACACACGGGCCACGACTTCACAGAAATGCGTGCGTGCGGGCGGCAAGCACAACGATCTCGAAAACGTCGGCTTCACCAACCGCCATCACACGTTTTTCGAGATGCTAGGAAATTTTTCTTTCGGCGACTATTTCAAGAAAGATGCGATCGCCTACGCCTGGGAGCTGATCACCTCGCCGCAATGGTTCGCCATAGACAAGAGACAAGCTCTACGTCACCATCTTCAACGGCGAAGGCGGGATGTCGCGCGATGCCGAAGCCTATGACTTGTGGGTAGGGCAGGGCGTTCCCAAGGACCGCATCTTCGAGTTTGGATTGAAAGACAACTTCTGGCAGATGGGCGACACCGGCCCCTGCGGCCCCTGCAGTGAGATTCATTACGACATGGGCGTGGCGGCGTCGGACCAGGGCCACACCGACTGCAAATTCGGCTGCGACTGCGGCCGGTATGTCGAGCTGTGGAATCTCGTGTTCATGCAGTTCGACCGCGATGCCAGCGGCAAGTTGAACCCGCTGCCCAAGCCATCGATTGATACGGGGATGGGTCTGGAGCGGGTTACAGCGGTGCTGCAGGGCGTGATCTCGAATTACGACACGGATTTATTTACGCCACTGATTGCGCGGGCGAAAGAGTTGACCGGGGTCAGCATTGGCCATGTGGAGCCGGGTCTTCGACCCGGCCGGGCGGGTCAGAGACCCGCCCCCGCACAATCAGAGGCAACTCCTGGCGGTGGCGATGTAGGGACGGGCGTCTCGCCGGTCCAGGCCGAGCAAGGCTCGGCAGGTTCGAAGTCCGCCGCCTCGCTTCGAGTGATCGCCGACCACTCGCGCGCTGCAACGTTCCTGATTTCAGACGGAGTGCTGCCCGTCAAACGAAGGCCGCGGCTACGTGCTGCGGAAGATTATCCGGCGAGCGATCACTCATGGTCGATTGCTCGGCCACGACAAACCGTTTCTGCACAAGATGGTTTTTGCGGTACGTGACCTGATGCAGGACGCATATCCGGAATTGAACGAATCAGCGCGAGCGGAGATTGCGAAAACTCTGCTGTCAGAGGAGCAAGGATTCGCGACATACGACTGGATATCGGACTGTACGGAAGTTGGAGGAAACGATTCATCTCAGTTCGACCGGTTGGGCCGATACGGTGACGGGATCGAACTCAGAACATCGCAGTGTCATCCGGCGAGCACGGCATTCAAGCTCTACGACACGTTCGGCATGCCGCTCGATTTTATGCAAGATGCAGTCCGCGATCAGGGCATCGCTTTCGACCAATACGGCTTCGATCGCGCCATGCAGGAGCAGCGCGAGCGCGCTCGTGCCTCCTGGAAAGGCGCTACCAAGCAGACCGCGAATCCCGCCTATCAGCAACTCCCGAAGTCAGAGTTCGAGGGCTACGAGCGAACACGCTCCGACGGCTGCGAGATCCTCGCCATCATCAGCAAAGGTCAGGGCGCACAGGAGCTCAAGCCTGGCGAAGAAGGCGAAATCATCCTTGATCACACGCCGTTCTATGCCGAATCCGGCGGCCAGGTTGGCGATCGGGGGTGGCTCTACAGTGACGATCACAACACCATCGTCGCCGAGGTGAAGGGATGCTACTACCCCGTGCAGGGGGTGAGGGCACACCAAGTGGTCATGAAATCCCAACCCAACGAAAACCGCGTTGGATGGGGCACCCTAAGGGTCGGAGACAAAGTGGACGCCGTGGTCAACACTGAAATCCGCCAGTCCACCATGCGCAACCACACTGCCACGCACCTGCTGCAAGCTGGATTGCGCGAAGTGCTGGGCAAGCACGTAAAGCAGGCGGGATCGCTGGTCGCGCCCGATCATCTGCGCTTTGACTTCTCACATTTTGCTGCGATCGAAGACGAGGAGCTGCAGGACGTCGAAGACGTCATTAACAAAGAAGTGCTGCGCAACCAGAAGATCGAAGTCATCGAGAACGTTCCGATTGACGTTGCTATCAACGAATACAAGGCCATGGCGCTATTCGGTGAGAAGTATGGCGACAAGGTACGCGTGATCAGGATCGGAGACTTCTCCACCGAACTCTGTGGTGGCACCCACACCGCTGCAACCGGCGAGATCGGCCTCATCAAAGTTCTAAAAGAAGGCAGCGTTTCGTCCGGAGTGCGTCGGATCGAAGCTGTTACCGGCGAAGGTTCACTGCATCACTTCCAGATAGATCATCGACTGGAGAAGTGTTGTGGCAGGCCTCGTCGGGCCCACCCTTTCGCACCGAACGCGAAAGGATGGGGCACCCGCACTCGGAGAGGCCTCCCTGTCGCCGGCCGAAGCACTGAAAGCCGAGCTCGAAAAGAAAGACGCGGAGATCAAGCGGCTGGCCCGCGAGCTGGATTCCGCCCGGATGAAGTCGGCGTCGTCCACGGTAGCTTCTGTCACTGACAAGATCAAAGACGTTCAGGGCGTAAAAGTGCTGGCGCATCGGGTGGACAATCTCGAGCGAGCGCAGATGCGTACGCTGGTGGACCAACTGCGCGACAAGCTGGGATCGGGCGTCGTAGTACTGGGCTCGGCAAGCGACGGCAACGTTGCGCTCATCGTCGGCGTCACCAAGGATCTAACCAGCCGGGTACAGGCGGGAAAAGTTATCGGGCCGGTGGCGCAGAAGGTCGGCGGAAAAGGCGGCGGAAGGCCTGATCTGGCCGAAGCTGGTGGCAAAGATCCGGCGGCGCTGGATGCGGCATTGAGCGAGGCCTACGGCGTGGTGGAAGCTTTGCTGGGGAAATAGAAGAAAGTAGAATCAGTTGTCAGATTTCAGTTCCCGGTTCTCAGATACCAGTTCTCAGATTTTGGTTCTTTGCGCGGAGGGGCGGGTGAAGAATCGCATCCGTTTCATCAGCCACAAGGATAAGGCCGTTCTTCTGGTGGATGGGACCAACTGCACAGTGGAGCAGTTGGAAGAACTCGCTGTGCTGGTTGCCGCTCGCGTTACCAATCAGCCCCGCGGCACGCTGCTACTTCTGGCGGACTTTACGGGCGTAAAGTTCGACCGGAAACTCGTCGATATTATCAAGCCCAGTCTGGTTTTTGATCGTCCGCACATTAAGCGTTCCGCCTGGGTGGGAACGGAGAAGCTGCCGAAAGTTTTCTATGAACATCTGAAGTCATTTTCGCAGCGCGAATTGCCGACCTTCAAGACGCGCGACGAAGCCCTGGATTGGCTGGTCGAGGATTAGCTCGAACGGGCCCGCTAAGCGCCTCAACTCCTCCACTTCAGCGTGACCGGACCGGCCATCGGATGTTTCATCGCAGCGCCCGTTCTCCGCGACTCCAGATAGGCCGCTTTCAATCCGAAGTACCACTTGGCTGGTCGATCGGCGTCGTCGATCAACATCAGGTGCGGGTTGTGCTTTAGACCTTCCGATTGCTGTTCCATGGTCTGCCGATCCTGCTCCACAAATTTTGCAAAGACAAATTTGAGCAACTGCGGTCCCATCGGCACCCAGCGAAAAAGGTTCCACGCGGCGACTACATCGATGCGGCATTGGCTGCGTTCGATCGGCGTCACCGTCGTCAACGATGAGAACCAGTACTTACCGGCACGGATGGTTTCCAGTCGCAGGTTGGGCAGGACGAAATCGATGGTGGTAGTGATGGATTCCGCGTCTGCATACAGGCGCAGCAACTTGTAGGGCGCGCTGTTGGAACTGGGCGTGTGCGCGCTCATGCGGAAGCCGTTGGGAATGGGTTCGAAATTCTTGTGCTTCTCGTGGATGCTGTCGCGTGTGCGCCACCACCAGGCTTGATGTACGAACGGGCCATGTGCGGGATCCATCAGGCCAATGATTCCGTGGTCCACGCTGCAGGGCAGATTGGCAGTAAGGTAAGCCAGTTTGTAGCTCTCGCTGAAGGTCGGAACCCGGGGTGCAGGCATTGGGGGTTCTGCGGCTTTGGTGAACCCCGCGCCGGGGGGCGCAGGTTCGGGGATGAAAACCCAGATGAAGTCATCGTGTTCCTCGCAGGCGTAACTGCCGGCGTAGATGCGATCGATCTTCAGCGTCTGATCCGCAGTAAGTGATGGAATCAGCCGGCATTGGCCGGTGCGGGCCTCGAACTTCCATCCGTGGTAGCTGCATTCCACCTGCTGGCCGTCGAATCGGCCGTGGGAAAGGGGCATGCCGCGATGCGGGCAAGCGTCATGCAGGGCGAAGGGTAAGCCTTTCTGATCGCGTCCGATGGCAAGCGGAGTTTCAAGGAGGGTGGCCTTTTGCAGTCGATCTCCAGTCACCTCCTTTCCGGGCAGGGCGCGATACCAGAAACCATAGAGCATCAGGGAATCCGGGGCTTCGCGTTGCGGGAGGGCAAGATCGTTCATGATGTGATGAACATGGGGACGGAGGCAGCGTACTACAGCCAGCAAAGGACATGAAAGTCGCCCTCGCCCGCTCGGCTGGCAAGGCAGGAGCGGAACGGCTTAGGCGGAGTAACCTCTTCGCGAGATAAATATCTATGTTTTCAATACATTGCTGTATTACTTCCGTGGTTCGATTGGTCTTCCGATTCGTTGCTACGCCGTCCGCGGCAGCCTATAATTGCTCCACTCTGGTAAGGGTTCTCCGTCAGGTTCCGGGTAGGCAGGCGCGGGGTATTTGTCTGTCCGCGTTCAAGTGCTAAACCGGCTATGCGAAAACGCCTGCAAATCGCCCTGATGGCTAGTCCCGTAATCGCGACCTTCCTTTCTTTCACTACGCCACAACTGCAGGCACAAACCGGCTTCGTGCCGGCGAGCATCACCACAGCCACGGACGACTCCGGACGCAAGGTTTATGTGAACGACGAGGCGCCAGCGGCGCCGAAGCGGACACCGGCCCCTGCGTTTCAAACCAGTGGGCTGGTTTACTGGAGCCCGACCGCGCACCGGTGGAAGCAGATTCCATCGGCCAACATCCGGGCAGCACGTTCGGCTGCGGCGGAAGTAAGCAATACGGAGCAGGTTTCCAGCTTCGTGCGTGGGCAGCCATTCACCCAGCAGGAGATCGATGCCGCCATTGACCAGGCCGCGTCCAGGCACAATGTGGACCCCAGTCTGGTCCGTGCAGTCATCAAGGTGGAATCGAACTTCAACCCAAACGCTGTTTCCCGCAAGGGGGCGATGGGGCTGATGCAGTTGATGCCACAGACGGCGCGCCAACTGAACGTGGTCAATCCCTTCGATCCACAACAGAACGTGGATGCGGGGGTTCGCCACCTGAAGAGGCTCATGGAAAGTTACGGCGGAGACGTCAGGCTAAGTCTGGCAGCCTACAACGCGGGTGCAGGCGCAGTTTCGAGAAGCGCTGGCATACCGCATTTTGGCGAGACCCGTAACTACGTCAAGCGGATCACTCAGTTGTATTACGGAGGGGCAGCTTCGGGATATCGCATCCTGGGCAGCCCGGTGCAAGAGCCGGTTCGGGTGCGACGGGATGAGCGCGGCGTTCTGTACTTCAGCAACACGGATTGAGAGAACGGCATCTGTAAGAAGTAGGCGGGCAGCCGAGTGCCGCCAGCCAGATCCGGCGATTCCAGGCTAGGCGATTACGGGCTAGAAAAAATTGAAGACTTTCGATCCAGGCCACCGCGCGAGGCGTCTGGGCACGGCTCTGCTCCTGCTGCTGCTTCCGGTGCTGCCTGTCCAGGCCCGGGGCAAGTCCGAGGCCTGGGCCCGCACGCAATTTTCCGCTGCCGAGCGTATGCGGGAGACCCTCAACAACCTTCCCGCCGATGACCGAAGCCGGCACGAATACCAGCGCGTAATTGCCGCTTATCGCCGCGTTTACTACGGCGCGCCGGCGTCGGCCAAGGCAGACCCCAGCGTGGTTGCGGTGGCAGACCTGCTGGCGGAAATGGGCCGGCAGTGCAATGACGACAAGGCTCTGCGCGCAGCCATCGGCCAGTACAAGTTCTTGCGCCGCGAATATCCGGGCAGCCGCGACCGCATCGATGCCCTGCTCGCGATCGGCCAAATCTACCAGACCGACTTGCACGAGCCGGACCAGGCCAAACCGGCGTTCGAGGAGTTTCTCCATAGATATCCCCACCACCATCTCGCGGATGTGGCTCGCAATGCCCTCACCGAGCCGGTGCAGCAAGCGGCATTGAGAACAAAGGAGGAGAGTGGCACCGATGACGACTCCGGCGATTCCGCGAGAAAGCCTACGCGGAAGGTGATGTCCAGTAAGGCGACGGAGCCCGCCAGCGAGGGGAATGCCGCACCTGCCACCAATACCGATAATGAAACCCGCGAGGGAGCCGAGAAACCCTCGCGTGTTACCAGCGTCCGCCACTGGTCCAACCCGGACTACACCCGGGTGGCCATTGACCTGGAACGAGACATAAAGTTTGAAGCTCAGCGCATTGATCATCCCGAGCGAATCGTCTTCGATTTGCCTGGCGCGAACCTCGCGTCTTCGCTGGTAGGCAGAAGCTTCGACGTGGATGATGGCCTGCTGAAAAAAATTCGAGTGGCACAGTTCGAGCCGGGGAGGGCCAGAATTGTCCTCGAGGTTGCGGACCACTCTGACTACGACACCTTCCTGCTGAAGAATCCGCCGCGGCTGATCGTTGACATACACAACCGGGAAATTCACAACAAGGATATTCAGAGCTCGGAGCGTGAGAGTAAGAGCGTCCAGAGCCGGCCAGTGGCCACGAAGGATTCTGAGGCGACAAGTCTCAAACCCTTGAGCGCTGCGAATCCGACCGTGGCTGCTCAGTCCAGAGCGTCTACCACTTCGGAAGCGAAGTCACAGGCTAGAACGACAGGCAATCGACCGGCGTCCTCCGCCTCAGTGAGCAGTTCGGCGAGCAGTGGCGGCATCAGGAAAACCGTCGTCGAAGCAGATGACGACGATGACGACAGCACGGTGACGGTGGCCAAACTCGATCCGCCCGAGATAAAGCCCACGGTCAAGGCGCCGATTGCGTTGCCGGCACCCGCGTTGACCCTGCCTACGCTTTCCAGGAGTTCCGCCAGAAGCAAGCACAAGATGACGCCTGCCGTAACTTTCCCTGACGTTCGCGAAGCTTCGCCGACGGCGAGTGGCGATCGGTCGCTGATCCGTGCTTTGGGATTGAAAATCGGCAAGATTGTGATTGATCCCGGCCATGGCGGACACGATACCGGCACCATCGGACCCAACGGGCTGGAGGAAAAAGATCTGGTCTTGGATGTCGGTCGGCGGCTGGGTAAGCTGCTGCAGGCCCGGCTTGGCGCCGACGTGGTTTACACCCGTAAAGACGACACCTTCATTCCGCTCGAGAGCCGCACTTCCATCGCCAACCAGGAACAGGCGGACCTGTTCGTTTCCATCCACGCCAACTCCAGCCGCGATCCGGACGCGCGTGGTGTGGAAACTTACTACTTGAACTTCACTTCTTCTCCCGAAGCGCTGGACGTGGCGGCACGTGAAAATGCGGCCTCGGACAAGTCCATCCATGAGCTGCAGGACCTGGTGAAGAAGATTGCGCTAAAAGAGAAGATTGAGGAATCGCGCGAGTTTGCTTCTAACGTACAGCGTGCGCTGCACAGCGGCCTGGCCGTGAAAAGCCCGGGAATCCGCGATCGTGGGGTCAAGAAGGCCCCGTTTATCGTGCTGATCGGAGCCAACATGCCCTCCATCCTGGCCGAGATCTCGTTTGTCAGCAATCCGGGCGATGAGCGCAGGCTGGAAACGTCCGAGTACCGGCAACGGATCGCCGAATCGCTCTACCGCGGCATCTCGAAGTATGTAGGCGGTCTGAGCGGAGTGAAAGTTGCAAGCAAAATCGATAAAGGCGAGTAGATTTTCTTTACGTTCTTTGCGGTTTTTCTTTGCAGCCTATTGAACTCCTTTCGAGCGTTGCTGGAAACTTTCTGGTCCGATCTGTAGTCTAATAGCAGAGGGCTTGACCACGAGCTCTCCGCTTTCATGAAGACCCCCAGATTGATTTCCGTGCTGGTTTTGTTGATGGGTACGGCTTTCGCGGGCGAGGGCGCCCGCTCCACACAGTCCACACAAACTGCACAGGCCACACGCGCCATCCTTCCCCGACAATTCTCCGGCTGGCAGATCTCGGGTTCGACACAGACGAGCAAAGACCCGGCGGTTGCCGATTCCGTGAATGCCGCCCTGCTGAAAGAGTATGGCTTTACCGACTTCGAATCCGGCACGTATGTACGCGATGACGGGCGCAAGCTGACTATTAAAGCGGCACGCTTCGCGGACGCCAGCGGAGCGTACGGGGCATTTACGTATTACAAGATGCCCCAGATGCTCAAGGAGACAATTGATACTCAGGGCGCTTCTCTGAACGAGCGTGTGCTGTTTTATCGGGGCAGCGTGCTGGTGGACGCGAGGTTCGAGAAGTTAAGCGCCATGTCCACCGCCGAACTGCGGGACCTGTCAGACGCATTGCCTTTGCCCCCGGGGAACGCTCGCAATCTGCCGGTCTTGCCTCAGTATCTTCCGAAGCCGGGCTATGTAAAGAACACCGCCAAGTATGTGCTCGGGCCAGTCGGACTGGAAAAAATAAGCTCACCTCTTTCAGCGCAACTGGTCGATTTCAGCGTGGGCGCGGAAGTAGCGCTAGGCACATACCAGACCTCCGACGGTGCCGCCACGCTGATGTTGATCTCCTATCCGACTCCGCAGATTGCCGCCGAACATTTGCGCAAGATTGACGCCGCCCGGCAGCCGGACGCGCCACAGCAGGGAAGCCCGTAGCTCTTGAATGGCGACGCAATATTCGACAAGCGCACCGGTCCGATGGTGGTGCTGGTTGCGGGAACGGTCTCGCAAGCGGAAGCGCGGTCTCTTTTGGACGCAGTGAACTATGAAGCTGACGTTACCTGGAACGAGAATACCTTCACGGGCAGGAAGAACAATCTCGGCAACCTGCTGCTGAACGTTTTCCTGCTGTGTGCGATTCTGATCGCATTTTCAGCTGTGGCAGGCCTGGCGTTTGGAGGAATTCGGGTCTTGTTTACCCGCATCCTGCCGGAGCGGGTGCTGCACCGGGAACAGGAGTTGGAATTCATCTCCCTGAACCTGTCCGAGGGACAGGTTGGGACTGCAGATTCCAAGGTAAGCCCATCAATCAAAGCCGGTTAAGGGCGGGAAACGAGAGCCTGCGTCTCAAAATGAGTCGATTTCGGAGTCTGTTAACCCATTTCGTAAGTTATTTAAAACAAAGATATTTATTTCCCAAAAATTCCTTGACACCCCCCTTTTTCGGCTCATAAGATTTCGCCAGAAAGTTTTGACGGTTTTTGCCCCGTTGGAACTATTCTCCCTAAAAGAGAAGGCCGCCCATTGCCAGGGCGGCCTTCTTGTTTTGAGAAACAGTCGTCGGCCGTCAGTCTTCGGTCGTCGCAATCAGAGGTCAGCAGGCAGCAGGAAGTTCCTGCTCCACGACAAGATTTTCCTGAAGGCTGAAGACTGGCGACTTACGACTGACTCGCTGCCAACTTTACGCTCGCTGCACTCGCAGTTAGAATCGAACACGAAGCCGACGTAGCTCAGTTGGTAGAGCAGCCGATTCGTAATCGGCAGGTCAGCGGTTCAAGTCCGCTCGTCGGCTCCAGCTTTTCAAGGACTTGCAATTAGTCTTCATTGCACCTCCACCATTGCCAGGTTCTCCACTCCATCCGTATTGTCTTGGTCATTCATGCAAGACACCGAACTGCGGCCTGACTAGAGCTTTCGCGTTTTCGGGGCGCGGCAAATTTTCGATCCCACCGACAAGAAGAAGTGTTGCATCCGAACGCCGCGCAGTCGAATTCCAGTGTCAGTCACGGGAAACGCGCCGTGTTTCGTTCGATCCGGGGCTGCGCCTGGGTCGAACTGATGAGGTTTGCCTGACAGGAGCTCGATCGCGGCATGCAGTGATTTCCCGTATGGAGTAAAATGCCGCGAGCCACTCGGGAACTCACGAAGCGATCGTCAATGCTCGGTGAGGGACTCGGTTCCGGCTGTGTCCATCCGCTCGAGCGCGCTTAAAAAAACCAGGTCCGCAAACGGCAAGGAGAAGCCATGCTCAGCCAATGGCACACTTCCAGCTCGGGAGTCACTTCCCTTACAACCGTCGGCCGAGCCGATACCAGGAACGGTTCCAGCGACTGCCGAAATTTTGCCGCAACGCTGTGCGGCCTTGGTTTTGTCGTCGCCATTCTTCTCTCGTCGGTGGGATGTGGAAGCAAAAACGTGTCGGCTGCAGCCGCTCCTCCGCCCAACGTCCAGATCGTCGACGTCATCCAGCGAGACGTACCCATTTATCACGAATATCTCGCGACTCTGGATGGTTTTGTAAACGCGCAAATCCAGCCCCAGGTTTCAGGCTACCTCATCAAACAGAATTATCTGGAAGGCGCACTGGTGAGCAAGAACCAGGTACTTTTCAAGATCGATCCCCGGCCTTTTCAAGCCATCGTGGATCAAGCCCAGGCGCAGCTCGCACAAGCCCAGGCGCAGCTTGGAAAGACCGAGTTGGACGTGCAACGCGACACGCCCCTGGCAAAAGAGAAGGCAATTGCGCAGAGCCAGCTCGACAACGACATTCAAGCCAACCTGGCCGCCAAAGCGACCGTTCAGGCCGATAGAGCGTCCCTCGAACAGGCACAACTGAATCTGGAGTTCACCAACGTCCGTTCGCTCATCGATGGCGTGGCCGGAATCGCCAGCGGCCAGGTGGGAAACCTGGTAGGCCCGCAAATCGTCCTCACAACGGTTTCTCAGCTCGAGCCCATTAAAGCCTACTTTACGGTGAGCGAACAGCAATACCTCGCTTTCGTGAAGCTCAACCCGACGGCAGCAGATCGCGAGGCGCGTGAGAAACAGTTTGAGCTGGGGCTGATACTTTCCGATGGATCTACTTATCCCCTAAAAGGAAAATTCTTCGCCGCCGATCGTCAAGTGGATATTCAGACGGGGTCGATTCGGCTGGCTGGTTTGTTTCCGAATCCAGGCAATGTTCTTCGTCCGGGCCAGTTCGGCCGGGTCCGTTTCATCAGCTATACCAGGAAAGGGGCGCTGCTCGTGCCCCAGAAGGCGGTGGTGGAGCTTCAGGGAAGTTACCAGGTGGCGGTGGTCGGGGGCGACAACCGAGTCAGCCTGAGGACGGTGCAAGTCGGAGAACGAACCGGCCCATTGTGGATTATTGACCAAGGTCTCAAACCAGGGGAGCGGGTTGTGGTTGAGGGTGTGCAAAAAGTCAGGGATAGTATGCCGGTCCACCCCACTCTGGTGGCCGCCCCAGCAGAGGGCAATTGAGCCATGTCCAAGTTCTTCATCAATCGTCCGATCGTCGCCATGGTCATTGCGATCCTGACCGTCATTGTGGGCGCGGTAACGATCGCGGGCCTTCCTGTCGCCCAGTTTCCCAACATCGCCCCTCCTGAAATACAGGTACTCGCCACTTACGTCGGGGCGGATGCGCAGACCCTCGAGCAGTCGGTTGCCACTCCCATTGAGCAGCAGATGAGCGGAGTGGACAACATGAACTACATGTACTCGTTAAATGCGACAGGGAATTCGCAAACCACTCTGATCATAAATTTCGATGTGAAAACGGACCCTAATACCGATCTCATCCTGGCCCAATCGAGGGAGACCCAGGCAGCATCCCAGCTTCCTGCTGATGTTAACAATTACGGAATCACCGTCAGAAAATCCGTGACTGCCCCGTTGATGCTGGTCGCGGTTTATTCCCCGCACGGTACCTATGACGCGAGGTTCCTCGCGAATTATGCGTTTATCAACCTCTTTGATCCCATCATTCGCTCCCCGGGGATAGGCCAGGTCCAGGTATTTGGAGCTGGCCAGTACGCCATGCGGTTGTGGGTCAGGCCGGACCAGTTGGCTAAGCTGGGCATCACGGTCCCCGAAATCGTCACTGCGATCCAGTCGCAGAACACCGTCAATCCCGTCGGACGGGTGGGTGGCGAACCGATTCCACCCGGGCAGCAGTTTGCGTATGCGGTTCGGGCGCAAGGCCGGCTGGTCTCACCGGAAGAATTCGGAGAGATCGTGGTTCGCGAGTCGTCAGACGGTGGCGTGGTGCGCGTGAAGGATGTCGCACGGGTTGAGCTCGGGGCACAGGACTACTCAGTCGCCGGGCGCTTGAACGGAAAGCCCAGCGCCATTGTTGCAGTTTACCAACTGCCGGGATCGAACGCGGTTGACGCGGCCGCGGGCGTCAAGAAGCTGATGGAGGAGATGAAAAGCCGCTTCCCCTCGGACATGGACTACACCTTGGCGCTCGATTCGACTCGGTCCGTGGTCGAGGGCATGAAAGAAATCATCATCACATTGCTGATCGCGATTGGCCTCGTGATCATGGTCGTGTATCTGTTCCTGCAAGGATGGCGCGCGACTCTGATCCCCCTCCTGGCTGTGCCGGTCTCTTTGGTCGGCACGTTCGTGTTCTTTCCTTTGTTCGGCTTCTCCATCAACACGCTGTCTCTATTTGGTTTGGTGCTGGCGATTGGCCTGGTGGTAGACGACGCCATCGTGGTGGTGGAGGCTGTGGAGCGTCACATCGAAGACGGAATGACTCCGAAAGATGCGGCCCTGAAGGCCATGGAGGAAATCTCAGGTCCGGTGATCGGAATCGCCCTGGTGCTGTCCGCGGTATTTGTGCCCACGGCTTTCATACCGGGCATCACAGGAAGGCTCTACCAGCAATTTGCCGTCACCATTGCGATCTCTGTGCTGCTGTCGGCGTTCAATGCGTTGTCCCTCAGCCCGGCGCTGGCTGCCCTGCTGCTGCGGCCCAAAAAAGCCAGCCAAGGCCTTCTAAGAAAATTTTTCGACCGATTCAATCGGATGTTCGAACGTATCACCAACGGTTACGTCCGGGTTTGTGCGGCCCTGATTCGCAAGAGCGCGGTGGCTTTGATCATGCTCGTTGGGTTCGGCATTGGCGCCTGGTTCTTCGGCGGCAAAATTCCATCGAGCTTTCTTCCGGACGAGGACCAGGGATACCTCTACATCAACTTGCAGCTACCGAGTGCGGCCTCCACCGAGCGCACCGACCTCGCGACCAGAAAGATCGAGGACATTCTGGCCCACACTCCGGGAGTGGCGACCACCACCAGCGTCGTAGGCTTCAGTTTGCTCAGCTATACCCGATCCACATACAACGCGTTCATTTGGGTCACCTTGAAGCCGTGGGACGAACGAACCGACCGGGAATCCCAATTCCAAGTGATCAAGGCCCGATTGAATCGAGCCCTCAGCCAGTTGCCGGAGGGCATTGCCTTTGATTTTTCTCCCCCCGCCATTCCCGGCGTTGGCACCTCGGGCGGATTCACCTTCGTCCTGGAAGATCGTGCCGGCAAGGATGTGCAATTCCTGGCCAACAACCTGAACACGTTCCTGGCGGCAGCCCGCAAGCGACCTGAGATCGCGGGAGTGAGTACTACATTCCTGGGCAGCGTTCCCCAGCAGTTCATCAATGTGGACCGCGACAAGGTAATCAAACAGGCAGTGCCCATCAGCGATGTCTATCGCACCATTCAGGCCTTCATGGGGGGCCTGTTCATCAACTACTTCAACCGCTTCGGCCGCCAGTGGCAGGTCTACATTGAGGCCGAGGGCGACTACCGTACGACCGCGGCAAACGTCGGGCAATTTTATGTCAGGAATCAGAATGGCCGGATGGTTCCGCTCTCCGCTCTGACGAGTTTTGAACCGCGTTCAGGACCTGAATTCACCATGCGTTACAACCTGTATCGCTCGGCGCAGATCAACGGGAGTGCCGCTCCGGGCTACAGCTCAGACCAGGCGACGGCTGCTCTGGAAGAAGTGTTTGCGCAAACCATGCCACCCGAGATGGGCTACGACTACATCGGCATGTCATTCCAGGAAAAAAAGGCGCAGCAGGGCGTACCTCCGGCCGCGATCTTCGGGTTATCGCTGTTGTTTGTTTTTCTCATTCTCGCCGCCTTGTATGAGAGTTGGACGTTGCCCTTCACGGTGCTGCTAAGCACGCCGGTGGCGGTGTTTGGAGCTTTCGCCATTCTATGGCTGCGGCGTGTGTTGCTGGGCGCCTTTCTGCCTCCGTTCATGGTCCAGATTGAGACCGATGTGTACTCGCAAATCGGTCTGGTCATGCTGATCGGCCTGGCGGCGAAGAATGCCATCCTGATTGTTGAATTCGCCAAGGACGAATACGAACAAGGCAAGCCCCTGGTAGAAGCGGCGCTCGAGGGGGCCAAGCTTCGTCTCCGTCCTATCTTGATGACCTCACTGGCCTTTATTTTCGGGTGCATCCCGCTGTGGGCGGCATCGGGCGCCGGCGCAGTGGCCCGGCAGATCATGGGCACCACGGTCATCGGCGGCATGCTGGCGGCGAGCGCGCTCGGCATCTTTTTTGTCCCAGCGGTGTTTTGTGTGGTCGAGAACTTGTCCGGTGCCGAGGGCAAGAAACGATCCTCTGCGAGCGCGATACGTCTCCCCGCGCAAAATCCCGCCGCACCAAATCCAGCTTCACCAAACCCTGGAGCAGGAGACGACTAGAATGAAAACCCTGCCTGCTCGCCTGCTCCTGCTGGTAACGCTTGGATTCGCCTGTGGTTGCGCTGTCGGGCCAAATTACAAGCGGCCGGCGGTCAATGTTCCTCCTGACTATCGCGGCGTCGCGCCGCAGGAGGCCGTCAAGGGCGACGCCAAGTCCCTTGCCGATGAGAAGTGGTGGGAAGTCTTCCAGGATGAACAACTAAAGGAGCTGGTCAAGACTGCCCTGCAACAGAACTATGACGTGCGTATTGCGGCCGAAAGGATTCTTGAGGCCCAGGCGCAGTTGGGCATCACGCGGGCCGATCAGTTCCCGACCATCACGGCCGGCGTGGCAGCCGTGGATTTACGCAACCCACAAACAAAATTCTTACGTGCGTACGAAACCAGCGCAAACCAGGTGAGTGGGAGCTTCGCCTGGGACCTGGACTTCTGGGGCAAGTACCGCCGGGCGACTGAAGCGGCCCGCGCCAACCTGGCGGCCAGCGAGTGGGCTCGACGGGAGGTCATCACCGCCCTGATCGCGAACCTGGCCAGCGCATACTTCCAGCTTCGCGCGCTTGACTCGCAACTTGAGATCTCTCAGCGCACTCTGGGATCACGCCGGGACTCCCTCCGCCTGACCCGACTGCTGGCGGACGGCGGTTCCACCTCCATGCTCGATGTTCGGCAGGCGGAACAGCTCGTGTTTACCGCGGCTTCCGAGGTCCCCAGTCTGCAACAACAGATTGAGCAGGAGGAAAATTTCATCAGCACCCTGCTCGGGAATAATCCTGCGCCGGTTCCGCGCGGACGAAAATTAACCGAGCAGGAACATCCGCCTGCGGTGCCGGCCGGGCTTCCCTCTTCCTTGCTGGAGCGGCGGCCCGACATCCGCCAGGCGGAAGAACAGCTGATCGCCGCGAACGCGCAAATCGGGATCGCCCGAGCCGCGTACTTTCCCCAGATCGCACTCACTGCGACGGCGGGATCTCAAAGTTCGGCGTTGACTGGCTTATTCAGCGGACCGGCGGGATTGTGGAGCTTTGGCGGAGCTCTCACTCAACCGGTCTTTACCGCAGGGAAGCTGCGATCCAACGTCCGCCTGACAGAAGCCCAGCAGCGAGAGTTCGTCCTCCGCTATGAGCAGACCATCCAGGGTGCGTTCCGGGACGTTTCTGATGGCCTGGTTGCGTACCGCCGAACCCAGGAGTTTCGCCAGCAGCAAGAACTCCTGGTTGCTTCCGCGGAGGACGCGACGCGCCTGTCGCACATGCGGTACCGCGGCGGCGTTACCAGTTATCTCGAAGTCCTCACCAACGACACCAACTATTTCTCCGCGGAACTGGGCCTGGTGCAGGCTCAGCTCAACGAGCGCTTGGCTCTGGTGCAGCTCTATAAGGCCTTAGGCGGAGGGTGGGAACCATGAGTCGCGCGATCTGCATTGAAGTTCTTTTGAAAGGCAAGTCCTACTTCAATCCCGTAACCACGTACGCTTGCGACAGGGTTCGCGAGTAAACGTATGCGTACGCTGTCCCGTTGCTCGAAAGAAGGAGGTCACCGATCCCAGCGCCTGTCGCAGCCACTTCTGTCCCAAAGGTTTTCCATAACTCCATTTTCCCCGTCCCTGGGTTCACCTGGTAGACCTTCATGACCTTGTCACCTCTTCGGGTGGAGATCGCGTAGAGCGATCGGCCGTCAGGCGACCAACCGGTCACGTAGTAATTCGAGTCAAGTCCCGGCACCGGATGAATGCCGCTTCCGTCCAGTGGCCAGATCCCCCATTTTCCATCAGGACCCAGGACCGCTGTGCTGGAGTCGTCGGGTGAGAGCTGCTTGCCGAAAACGCCTTCCGGCGTGATGGGCTTGGAATCGCCATTGCTCACATCGATCAGGTAATCACGAGCGCCATGTCCGGCCTCAATCCCGACGGCCAGCAGCCGCTTGCCGTCTCGCAGCCAGCGAACTGAGTTGTAACTGATGGCATCGTGCGTCAGTTGACGTGACTCGCCCGCTCCTGTTGGCACCAGATTCAGAGGGCCACCCTTCGGTGGTTTCGTGATTGCCCATTTTGCATTGGGCGAGAGGGCCTCTGCGAGTCCTTCGCCAATACGTACTGGAGGTGACCCGTCGGTATCGCGGAGGAACACAGTGTAGTTGGGTCCACCACCGTTGCCCTCCTCTTCGAAGAGGATTTTGCGGCCGTCCTGGCTGATATCGCGCACGATCGACCATCCGAACCACCCGAGTTCGCGCTCTTCTTTTCCGCCCGGCGCCATGCCCTTGATCCCAATACGTTCCTGATGCGTTACCATCAGCGCGGTTTCGTTCCGCAGGTCTTGCAGCCACATGCCTCCCGGGACGTTAGCGATGGTCCGCAACTTGCCCGAGAGGGTGACGGCGCGCGGGTTCTCGGCGCTGCCGTTGCCGCTTGAGGTAAACCAGATCTCATTGCCGGCTGGTGACCAGAGAATTCCCTCCAGTGAGGTCCATCCCGATGACAGTTTCTTGTCTTTGTTATTGTCCTTGCCATCGGAGCTAATCACCGCGACTGACCCTTCGTCGTCGCCTCCAGGATTCTCATGGTCAGCGAAGGCTACCCACTTGCCGTCCGGCGAAATCTTGGGGTGGCTGATCCAGTTGATGGTGTCGAACAGCACTTTGCCTACCGGATACTCCAGACGCCAGTGGTTGTTTTCCGGAACGTAACGGACAACCGCCATGGACCCGCCGTCCGCAGACCAGTCGGCGTCCTGCACATTCTCGAGCACTTCTCGGGGGGTACCGCCGCTTAGCGGAACCCGCGCCAGCGTGCCCGCTCGCGCATAACCGCCGAAATAAACCGTGTTGAGCCGAATCGCCAGTTCTCCAGCCTTGGAGATCGAAAGTAACTCGGCGTTCTTCAGCCCGAGATCGCGTGCGCCCGGATCATCCGTGCGTGACAGATAGAGCTGGTTGTCGCCACCTTCCCACGCCGCGCTGTAGACAACCCCGCCGTCAGGCGTAAACCGGGCGTTGCCGATGGCGCCGGTGCGAAATGTGATCTGCTGGTATTCGGCCAATGGCGCTTGACTGGTTGCTCTGCCCAGCCACCAACCGATGCCAAGCATCGCGAGCGCTACCCCGAGACCGCACACAAGCGCGACCAGCAGCCCGCGTCGCGGCCGCACATCCTCAATCGGCGCAATCCTTGCGGTGCTGCCCGAAATCCCGGAAAGATGTTCGAGATCAAACGCAATATCGCTGGCGGAATGGAAGCGCGCCTCGGGATTCTTTTCCAGGCAATGTTTGACGATGCGCTCCAGTGCCGGAGAAACCGTGCGATTAGTCTCGTTCAACTCCGGCGGATCTTCCTTCAGGATCGCGCTCATGGTATCTGCGGGCGTGTCTCCGTGAAACGCACGCTTGCCCGAAAGCATCTCGTAGAGAATTGCCCCGAAGCTAAAAATGTCAGAGCGCGGGTCCAAAGCCTTGCCCCGCACCTGCTCGGGCGACATGTACCCCGCCGTTCCCAGCACCATGCCTGCTTCGGTTCCATGGGTCGCGGTGGGAAGTGAGGTGTGACTTCCGGATTCGGCCTGAGTCAGCTTGGCCAGCCCGAAGTCGAGAATTTTGACCCGCCCATCCCTGGTTACGAAGAGATTCTCCGGCTTGAGGTCGCGATGAATGATCCCCTTTTCGTGAGCGGCGGCCAGGCCATGCGCGATTTGCAAGGCATAGTCCAGGGCCTTGCGTACTGCGATCGGTCCGGTACGTACGCGCTCCCGCAGCGTCTCTCCCTCAAGCAGTTCGGAGACCACGTAGGGCGAGCCCTCGCTCGTACCAATGTCGAATACCGCCAGAATGTTGGGATGGTTCAGGGCTGCAGTGGCGAGAGCTTCTTGCTCAAAACGGCGGAGCCGGTCGGCGTCAAGAGAAAGGGCTTGCGGCAGGACCTTGATCGCTACTTCACGTTTGAGGCGGGAATCCCGGGCACGATAGACTTCGCCCATTCCGCCCGCGCCCAAGAGGGCAACGATCTCATAGGGCCCGAGTTTGGAACCGGAAGTGAGAGCCATGCGTGCGCGTCATTATAGTATTAAGCGACGTTTTCGGGGTGCGGCCTTAATAGCCCAGCTTCTTATCGACGACGTTCATCAGGGGCTCGCCCTTCTGGAATCGCTCGAATTGCTCGATAAAGAACTGCATGGCCCGATCGAGCCAATCCGGAGTATGGTCGGCGCAATGCGGGGACAGCAATACGTTTTCCAGCTTGTAGAAGGGATGTCCCTCGGGCAACGGTTCGTGATCGAAGACATCCAGGGCAGCGCCTTTGATACGTCGCTGCGAAAGCGCACTGACCAGCGCTTCTTCCCGGATCACAGGGCCGCGTCCGACATTGATCACCACCGCTGCAGGCTTCATGGCCGCGAACTCCGGTTCGGCGATCATTCCACGCGTCTCTGGAGTAAGAGGTGCGGCTGCCACTACGTAATCGCAGCGTGAGATCATCTCAATGCGGCGATCGGGGCTGTACATCTGCTCCACCAGCGGGTCCGCGGCGGGCGATGGCGAAGCATGCCGTTTGACGCCGAGGACCTTCATTCCTAGCGGGCGCACCCTGAGTGCAACCGCGCGGCCGATATCGCCGTATCCCACGATTCCCACCGTCTGGCCCAAGGCGGGCATCACATCAAAAGCCTCCCACACCCCAGCCATCTGATTGCGGACCATGCGGCGGAAGTCTTTGGCGAAGTATAGGATTGCGGCGAGCACAAACTCGCCCAACGATGGACTGAACACGCCAGAGCCATTCGTCAGTGGGACAGGTCTTTCGACCAACTCGGGGAATAACGTTCTATCCAGCCCCGCGGAGCGGCTGTGCACCCAACGCAGGTTTGGACACACTCCGAACACCCCTTTGAGCAGCTCCAGGGAACCTGACCAGTTGAAGATGACAGTGGCGTCCGGCGCCGCTTGTCTGAACGCCTCGACAGAGTTTCCGGTTATGATGTTGGCCTCTGCCCGCAACTTCTCCAGCGCGGCGAGTTGAGGCTCATTTGGATGGGCCAGCACTAGAATGGTGTTCTTCATAGGATGCGACAGCCCTTTAGGGTACAGGGTGTTTTCGCGTGGCTGACAATTACACCACAATGGGCGCCGACAGTGACTGCTGGTGCAATCTTAGAAACACCGTGATCAGGAACATTTGACGGTTTACGGGCTGCGTCGCACTCTCGTTCGAAGGATTCTATGCCGCAAAAAAATTCCAAGTCCTTACGGAGTTATCGCTGGTATGGCCCCGATGATCTGCGTTCTTTTGGCCACCGCTCACGGGCTGCCTCGATGGGCTGCGTCCAGGCTGACTATGCGGGGAAGCCCGTCATCGCCATCATCAACACCTGGAGTGACATCAATCCGTGTCACAGCCATCTCCGGGAGCGGGCCAACGACGTGAAGCGCGGCGTCTGGCAGGCCGGGGGCTTTCCGGTGGAAATGCCCGCATTCACCCTCGGCGAAACTTTTCAAAAACCCACCACCATGATGTACCGGAACCTGCTGGCGATGGACACGGAGGAACTGCTGCGCTCCTATCCCGCCGACGGCTGTGTGCTGCTGGGAGGTTGCGACAAAACGACGCCGGCACTTTTAATGGGCGCAATCAGCATGAATATACCCGCGATCTATGTTCCGGCAGGGCCGATGCTGCGCGGAAATTGGCACGGCCAGATCCTGGGCAGCGGTTCGGATGTCACGAAATACTGGAACGAGCGCCGGGCGGGCAACATCGATCTGCAAGCCTGGACGCAGATCGAAGATGGCATCGCGCGCTCGGCAGGAACCTGCATGACCATGGGCACTGCATCCACCATGACCAGTTTGACTGAAGTACTAGGTTTCTCGCTTCCCGGGGCCAGTTCGATCCCGGCGGTGGATTCCAATCACGTCAAGATGGCCAACCGGTCGGGCCGGCGCATCGTGGAAATGGTTTGGGAAGATCTGAAGCCGCGAGACATCTTAAGCGACGCCTCCTTCAACAATGCGATTGCGTCCGTGTTCGCTCTGGGCGGCTCGACCAACGCCGTCATTCACCTTGTGGCACTGGCCGGGCGCGCGGGAATCAAGATCACGCTGGATCGATTTGATCAGTTGTCCCGGAAGACGCCGTTATTGGCCAACTTGCGTCCCAGCGGCGAATATCTGATGGAAGATTTCTATTACGCGGGCGGGTTGCCGGCGTTGCTGAACGTGTTTGCGGCCCAGTTGGACTTGAGCTGTCGAACCATCACTGGAAAAACGCTTGGGGAAGACATTGCTGGCGCGCAAATTTACAACGCCGATGTGATTCGCACCTTGGACAATCCCGTTCTCGAATCTGGAGGCTTGGCCATTCTGTACGGAAATCTCGCGCCGACCGGCGCCGTTATCAAGGCCTCGGCGGCCGAACCAAGGCTTTTGAAGCACGCCGGGCGTGCCATCGTGTTTGACAGCTTCAACGAGATGAATGCGCGCATCGACGATCCTGCCCTGGATGTAGATGCAGACAGCGTTCTGGTGCTGCGCAACGCCGGGCCCAGGGGAGCGCCGGGCATGCCCGAATGGGGCAATCTTCCGATCCCGCAAAAGTTATTGAAAACCGGAATCCGCGACATGGTGCGCGTCTCGGACGCAAGAATGAGCGGTACCAGCTACGGCGCCTGCGTGCTGCATGTTTCGCCTGAATCATTTGTCGGCGGGCCGCTGGCGCTGGTGAAGGAAGGCGACATCATCGAACTCGATGTGCCGGAACGCCGATTGAATATGCGCGTGAATGACGACGAGCTTGGACGTCGTCGCGCCGCCTGGAGGCCGAAAGAGGGAATTTATCCTCGCGGCTATGGAAAGCTCTACATGCAGCACATCACGCAGGCCGACCAGGGGTGCGACTTCGATTTCCTGGAGGGTACTGCTCCCATCCCGGAACCCGAAATTCACTAGGCCCTGACGACCAGGACATTGCGGAAAGACAAGACAAGAAAAGTGTGCCGGCGAGAAGTTGATTTCAACTGTAAGGTTTCAATACACTTGCGTGGCTTATCGCTCACGCCGGGCAATGGAGAACTGCACGCTTAGGATCTTTCCGTTATGAAAAAGGCGAGTTCCGGCAGTCGCGGTTCGGGTGCGAAACAGGACGCCGTTCCGCGGAACGTGGACGAATACCTCGCGGGCGTGCCGGAACCTGCCCGCGGCACTTTGAACAAAGTTCGAGCGGCAATTCGGTCCGCGGCGCCACTCGAGGCCACGGAGGCCATCACCTATCGGATTCCCACGTTCAAATACAACGGGTCCCTGGTGGCTTTCGCCGCGTTTTCGAACCATTGCAGTTTCTTCCCGATGAGTCTGGCGGTGATGGACGCGTTCAAGAACGAACTCAAGGGCTTTTACACCTCGAAAGGTACCATCCGCTTCCCGGTCGACAAGCCTCTGCCGGCAGCGCTGATAAAAAAGCTGGTGAAGGCGCGGCTGGCGGAGAAAGAACGCAAGAGACAGCGCTAGGCAGTCTTCAGTCGTCAGTCCTCAGTCTTCAGCGCTGGTGGTCGTCGTCTGGCTTCGGATGGTCGGCACTACCTGCCGTGCATGTGGTGCAGCACCGCGCAACTGAGGTGGCCGATGACGAACCAGAATACTGCCTCGAGCACTCGTCGAGTTGTTGAGGTCATAAGCGTCACTTCCTCCGATCCCTGGGCCAAGAGAATACTCGATCCCGAATCGGCACGCAGAGTTTGCACCGCCAGCGCTGCAAGTTGTCTGCCTAGATTCCTTTACCCGCCACTTTCCACTTGCGACAGGGAGTAACTTTTCCGATAATATGGTACGGGTTCTTACTATCAACGTGTACCGATACAGTCGAGCGGACCTGCTTCGCATCCTGCGGCTTACGGCGCGTCAGTTGTCAGCTTGGGAAAGAGCTGAACTGGTGGCCGCAGCCGAGAGCTACTCGTTTTTCGATCTCCTGCAAATCAAGAAGGTGCGTGACTTGTGTTCCCGCAAGGTGCGGCCCGCAGTCATCCGGCAATCGCTGCAAGCCATGCAGAAGCAGGTTGCGGGGATGGAAAATCCCCTGCTAGAGGCGAGTGCCTTCTCCACCGGTCACCGCATCGCGTTCCGTCATAAAGGCAAGGTGGTCGAGCCTATCGCCGGGCAATTCATGTTTGACTTCTCTCCGGAACAGAAGGTTGTGACCAGCACACCGATCTCAAGCTATACCGAGGCCGTGCCCACCGATGTAGGAGAGCTTTTTGCCCGTGGCATTGCACTCGAGGAAGATCCGGGCAGCCACGCCCAGGCCATCGAGATGTACGAGCAGGTGCTGGACCTCGATCCCGACCACGCCGCCGCTCATATCAACCTGGGCACTCTGCACTACAACCGGCAGGAATACTCGCTGGCGGAAAAACACTACCGGCGCGCGATCGAGGTGGACCCGCGCTATGCCCTGGCCCACTTCGACCTGGGCAACGTGCTGGACGAGACTGGGCGCGTGGCTGAGGCCATCCAGACCTACAGCACCGCGTTGCAGCTTGCGCCCACCTACGCCGACGCTCATTACAACCTGGCCCTGGCCTACGAAAAAATTAAGGAGCCGCGCAAGGCTTTGCAGCACTGGCGCGCCTACGTGAAGCTGGATACGACCGGCCCCTGGGCGGTGCATGCACGCAACCAGATCCAGCGCATTCTCCAGGCAGACGGACTGAAGCTGATACAGGGCGGCAAACACCAGTAATCTTCAGTGCCACCTTTTCCGGAAACCCTAGCGCCGGGAATCCTTTTCCAGTTTGAGCTTTGCCTGCTGTCTGGCGGACACCCCACTATGCGTTCGCCGGCAGCTGCGCCGCAGGGACGATTGCCATCCTTTCTTGAAAACACGCGCTACGTGCTGGGATTGATTTGGCATGAGGAGTCGAATCGCAA
Organism: Terriglobia bacterium; assembly: GCA_963801545.1. Classification (GTDB taxonomy): domain Bacteria; phylum Acidobacteriota; class Terriglobia; order Terriglobales; family Acidobacteriaceae; genus JAIQFF01. The sequence goes on from CAWDFF010000005.1 coordinate 83,806, forward strand.
GCAGCGCCTCAAACGCCTGTTCCTGTTTTTCGGCTGGCAGTTCTGGAAGCGGGTGGTACGGAAGCCTATCGAAGTTCACCTATTCAACGGATTGAAGTTCCGCGCTTACCCCGACTGTCAGGCGTCTTCTGCCGTGATGTACACCCGGATCCCGGATTCGCGCGACATTCTTTTCCTGCGCGCGCATATCAGGGAAGGAACCCTGATCGATGTCGGAGCGAATGTTGGCCTGGTTTCGTTGCTGCTTGCCGACCGGGTGCAGTATGGGCTGCTGTTTGAGCCCAATCCCATCGCGGCGGAGCGGGCGCGGCAAAATCTGGCGCTCAACGGATTAGAGTTTGAAGTCCACGAGTTGGCGCTCTCGGATGCGACGGGAACCGTCGAGTTCGAAGACGAAGGCGGAGTGAGCACCTGCAACCGAACCGTCGTGGGTTTTTCGACCTCGCTGCCCACGCGCAAAGTTCAGTGCATTCAGCTGGACGAGTTTCTTGCTCAGCACCCACTGCCTTATCCAATCAGCGCGGTGAAGATCGATGTTGAGGGTCACGAAAACCAGGTGCTGGCCGGCATGATGCGATGCCTGCGCGATTCCCGGCCTCGACTCGTGATGTTCGAATATCTGCAACGGACCAACTTGCGCGAAACCTTTCGCCTGTTCGAAATGGTTGGATACACGGTCCTGCAACTCACCTCCAAAGGAGCGGGAATCGCTACTCTGGAAGTGCCGCCTCTGCAGGATCTGTTCGCTTGCCCCAATGAGCTATTGCAGGAATTTACGGCTGCGAGTCGGAAAGGTGTTTGAAGTCTCGTTTTCGGTCAATGTTTGGCTTTGCGTACTTTGCGGTCAAAATCCTTAACTGCAAAGATCGCAAAGGACGCAAAGAGTGCTGAGGGTTGGGTTTCTCATTCCCAAGCTGTCTCATCAGGGGCTCCGTGAAACGGTTTGAGTGCTAAAATTTAGAGTTTGCCATCTTAGCCTGAAGGTATTTCTATGCCCGAAACAATGCTGCAACTCCCATCGCCTTCCCCTTTGACCTCCCTCACCGAGGACGAAATTCTGTTTCGCGATAACATCCACCAGTTTGCCGACGAGAAAGTCAGGCCGCTGGTGAAGGAGATGGACGAAAAGGGCGTCTTCGACCACGATCTGATTCACCAGTTCTTCCAGCTCGGATTAATGGGGATTGAAATCCCGGAACCCTACGGCGGCGGCGGGGGAAAATTCTTCGAGGCGATTCTGGCGGTCGAAGAAATGTCGCGTGTGGACGCTTCGGCAGGTGTTGTCGTGGACGTGCAGAACACGCTGGTCAATAATGCGCTGCTGCGCTGGGGATCCGAGGAGCAGAAGAAGCATTACCTTCCACGAATGGCGGCGGATACCTGCGGGGCTTATGCCCTCAGCGAAGCCGGTTCCGGCTCGGATGCATTTGCCCTGCAGACCCGGGCCACGCTCCAAGGCAGCGACTATGTTCTGAACGGACGCAAACTCTGGATTACGAACGGCAAAGAAGCGGGACTGTTCGTGCTCTTTGCCACCGTGGATCCGGCAGCCGGCTACAAGGGAATTACGGCGTTCCTCATCGAAAAGAGTTTTCCCGGTTTTACCGTCGGCAAGAAAGAAGACAAATTGGGCATTCGGGCATCATCCACCTGCGAGCTGATCCTCGAAGATTGCCATGTGCCCAAGTCAAACGTGCTGGGCGAAGTCGGGAAGGGCTACAAGATCGCGATCGAGACCTTGAACGAAGGCCGCATTGGAATCGGCGCGCAGATGGCCGGAGTGGCCCGGGGCGCGTGGGAGTACGCGGCGAAATATGCCCAGGAGCGCAAGCAGTTCGGTAAAACGATCGCCGACTTTCAGGGAATCCAGTTCCAGATCGCACAGATGGCCACCGAAATCGAAGCCGCCAGGCTGATGGTGTACAACGCCGCACGAATGAAGGACGCCGGCGTGCCCTTCGTCAAGGAGGCGGCCATGGCGAAATTATTTTGTTCGCAGGTGGCGGAGCGAGTGACTTCTCTGGCAATCGAGATTTACGGCGGCTACGGCTTCACCAAGGATTATCCGGTGGAGAAGTACTGGCGCGATTCCAAGATCGGCAAGATCTACGAAGGCACGTCGAACATGCAGTTGGCCACCATTGCGAAGCTGGTGATGGGTGGAAAATAGAAGGGCCGCCCAAACGCCAGCCAAAACGCCCGGCTGAGGTTCCGATATTCCCCACTAATCTTGCTTACAAATGCGCGCCACGCACGTCGAACCAGCGGGCCACTCTCATTCTTCCCGGAAACTAAGCATTTTTACTCAGGAGCACGCAGCATGCGTAACTGCCTTATCGTCCTGCCAGTCATTCTTGCCTTGAGCCTGGCTGCTTCCTCCCAGACTGCCGACGAACTGGTCCAGAAAAACATCGAGGCCAAGGGGGGAATGGAGAAAATCAAAGCCATCAAAACCTTGCGCCTGACCGGCAAGTTGGATGCGGGCGGCGGCTTCACCGCTTCCGTGGGGCAGGAAAACAAGCGTCCCAACCTGGTGCGCGAAACCTTTACGCTCCAGGGAATGATCCAGGTGCAGTCCTACGACGGTTCGACCGGCTGGCAAGTCCGGCCGTTCGGAGGACGCAAGGATCCGCAGTTGATGGGCGAAGACGACGTGCGCGATCTGCTGATCGACTCTGACTTCGACGGGCCACTGGTGGATTACAGGGAAAAAGGCAACCAGGTCGAGTATCTGGGCCACGACGTGGTCGATGGCGATGACGCCCTGCGCCTCAAGGTTACGCTGAAAGACGGCGACATCATTTACTACTATCTCGATCCGGATACCTTCCTCGAAATTCGTACCGAACGGCGTGAGTTCATCCGCGGTGCGGTCCGGGACAGCGTTACGGACCTTGGGTCCTACAAACCCGTGGCGGGCGTGATGTTCCCCTTCTCGGTGAACGGTGGGCCCAAGGATGATCCCACGCAATGGCAGAGCGTCACCTACGAAAAGATCGAAGCCAACGTATCGCTGCAGGATTCTGATTTCGCAGTGCCGGCTTCGCTGAAGGAAGGTTCGAAAAAGGAAGCGGCCGCGAAATAGTTCAATTGCTCCACCAATATTTTTGTGACTAATAGCGTGCGGGCGAGACGCCCCCGCGTACAGCCGGCCGGCCCGTCCTGAGCGTAGTCGAAGGGACGCCGGCGTTACGATTAAGAGGATCCTTTACGATGAGCGATTGCGTACGCCGTGTCTGCAGCCTGCTGACTCTCTCTTGTTCCCTCCTACTTGTTATTCCGTCTGCGCTGAACGGGCAGCAGCCCGTCAAGTTCGATGCCGCCACCATCTCCGGCCTGCCCGCTCGCAACATCGGCTCCGCTGCCACCAGCGGCCGCATCGCTGCGGTGGACGCCGCCCGTGACGAGGGCCGGTTGAATGTGTTTGTCGGGTCCGCCAGCGGAGGAGTGTGGAAGTCGGTCAACGGGGGCACGACCTTCCGTCCCGTCTTCGACCGGCAGCCGGTTCAGTCGATTGGTGCGGTGGAGATCGATCCCTCGAATCCCAAGATCGTGTGGGTAGGCACGGGAGAGTCGTGGGTGCGAAACAGCGTTTCCGTCGGAGATGGCGTTTATAAGTCTACCGACGGCGGCGAGAACTGGACCAACATGGGGTTACACGACTCCGAGCACATCGCGAAAATCCTGGTCGATCCCAAAGACAGCAACCGCGTGTTGGTTTGCGCCACCGGCCACTTGTGGGATGACAACCAGGAACGCGGTGTTTACCTGACGTCGGACGGAGGGCACACCTGGAAAAAGGTGTTGGGCGGGGCTAACGGATCGACGGGTTGCGGGTTGATGGCTTCGAGTCCACAGGCACCGAAAACCGTGTTCGCTTCGCTCTGGGATTTCCGGCGCCAGGGCTGGACCTTCCGCTCCGGCGGCCCGGGTAGCGGACTTTACCAGTCCACCGACGGTGGCGAGCACTGGACCGAGCTGAACGAGAGCAACAGCAAGGGCCTTCCCGACAAACCCTGGGGAAGAGTTGCCGTCGCCGTGGCGCCGTCGAAACCCCAGGTCGTGTACGCGAACATCGAGTCGAAAAAGAGCGCTCTCTATCGTTCCGATGACGGCGGCAAGACCTGGAGCCGGCTGGATGCCAGCCTGTACGTGGTGTGGCGTCCGTTCTACTTTGGCAACCTCATCGTCGATCCGAAGGACGAAAACAAAATCTTCAAACCGGATGGGCCGCTGCTGGTCAGCGTGAACGGCGGGCACAGTTTCAGCGTGGTTTCGAGCAATGCGCACGGCGACTTTCACGATGTCTGGATCGATCCCTCCAACCCCAATATCGTGTATACGACCGATGACGCCGGTCTTTGGCGCAGCGAAGATGGCGGTACACGCTGGAAGCACCAGTTCAATCTTCCGGTCTCGCAGTTCTATCACGTGAGTGTGGACAATGCTGATCCATACCATGTCTACGGCGGTCTGCAGGACAACAGTTCCTGGGTCGGAGATTCGTCGTATCCGGGCGGTGTGACCAATTCGCGCTGGGAAAACATGTACAGCGGTGATGGCTTCTGGATGTTCGAGGATCCCTCCGATCCTGCCTACATCTATGCGGAGGCGCAAGGCGGGACCATTGGTCGCGTCAACCGGTACACTCACGATACCCGGCCCATTCAGCCGCTGCCGGAATATGGCGAGAAGAAGCTGCGCTTCAACTGGAACACGCCGATTCACATGAGCCCCAACGAAAAGGGCACCATCTACATCGGTGCGGAGTATCTTTTTCGATCGCGCGATCATGGCCAGTCCTGGGAGCGCATCTCACCCGATCTCACGACCAACGATCCCGAAAAACAGAAACAGGAGGAATCGGGCGGCGTGACCGTCGATAATTCCGCGGCCGAGATGCATACCTCGATCTATTCCATCTCGGAGTCGCCGAAAAACGGCCAGATCATCTGGGTTGGCACCGATGATGGCAATCTGCAGATCACGCAGGACGGCGCCAAGAGTTGGACGAACGTCGTTAGCAACGTTCCCGACCTTCCCAAGTACTCCTGGGTCTCAACGGTTGCCGCCGGACGCTTTGCGGAAGGCACGGCCTATGCAACGTTTGATCGCCACACCTTTGGCGACATCAAGCCTTATCTTTACAAGACCACCGACTACGGGAAGACTTGGGTGGCGTTGCCGGTGCAGCAGAATGGGGTTCGCGGCTATGCCCACGTGATCACGGAAGACACGGTCGATCCCAATCTGCTTTTTCTGGGTACCGAATTCGGCCTATGGATTTCGACCGATGGCGGACAGCACTGGGGTCAGTACAAGGGGAGCGATTTCCCCGATGTGGCGGTGCGCGATATCGTCGTGCACCCGCGCGAGTCTGACCTGGTGCTGGCCACGCACGGTCGCGGTATCTGGATCATCGACGACATCTCACCGTTGCGCGCCCTCAAACCGGAATTGATGGAGAAGGACGCAGCGTTGATTGACGGTCCGCCTGCGATTCAATATTTCCAGGCCAGCGGTGGTTGGCCCGAGGGCGACGAAACTTTCAACGGGCCCGAGCCGCAACGACCGATGCGTTCATTACCTACTACCAGAAGCGACGGCATATCTTTGGCGATCTCAAGATCGAGATCTTCGATCAGGATGGCAAGTTGCTGGACACCATCGCGGGCAGCAAGCATCGCGGCCTCAACCGGGCGACGTGGGGAATGCGGCTCAAGCCGCCTATGGTCCCGCCGGCGGCGGCGGCGCTGTTCGCAGCCTCGCAAGGCCCGCGCGTATTGCCCGGAACCTATTCCGTCAAACTTACGAAGGGCGACCAGACGTACACCGGAACGCTAAAGGTTGTACTCGACCCGCGCGCCACCTATAACCTCGACGACCGCAAGGCGCAGTTCGACTTGAGCATGAAGCTGTACCATCTGCTGGAACACATGAGCTACACGACGGCGGCAATTCAGGGCGTGCGCGACGACGCCACCGCCCGGGCGACGAAGCTCGGTGATAAAGATGCTTTGCGCGCGCGCCTGCAGCAACTGGCGGAAGAATCGGACAAGCTGCGTTCCAAGATCGTGGCCACCAAGGAAGGCGGAATGATCACCGGGGAAGAACGCCTGCGCGAACTCCTGGGCAGCCTGTATGGAGACGTCACCGGCTGGGAGGGGCGGCCTACGGATTACCAGGTGAAACGTACGGACGCGCTGGCGCGAGAACTGGAAGACGTGGCCAGTGATTTCCGAAAGCTCACCGACAAAGAATTGCCCGCAATCAACGCTGGGCTGAAGAAGAAGAAACTCGAAACCATCCAGGTGCCGGATGAGAAAGAATGGAACAACCAACGTGCGGGAGAAGGTGGGCCGGGCAAGGCGGCGACGCGCGGTTTTCGCGAAATGGATTGAGGCCGGGGTCGCGGCATCAGCCCCGTGCCCTTTTCTGATTCAGCCAGCTTTTTGGTACGAGTAGACTTCGTGCCCTCCCAGATTTCGATTCGGACCTTACTGTGGCGGTGCAGCCGGCGTAGTGGTTGCTCCGGGGGTGATCTGGGTTCCGATCACATCACCGGAAACGATCATCTCCACCCGGCGATTCAGTTGCCGGCCCTTGGCGGTGCTGTTATCGGCGACCGGGTCTCCTTTACCCAAGCCACGAGCGATTACGTTGTTGATCGACACACCGTTGTCGACCAGATAGTCGCGCACTGACGCGGCCCGCTTTTCCGACAATGTCTGGTTGTAGGCGTCGCTGCCGATGCTGTCGGTGTGCCCTTCAATCTCAAGACGGAGATCGGGATAGGCCAAAACGATGCCTGAGATCCTGGCCAGGCGCTCACGGGCGGCAGGTTTCAAGGTGTAGCTGCCGGAGTCAAAGAGCACGTCGGGCATACTTACGACCAGCCCGCGGGGCGTGTCCTTGGTTTCGAGTACCTGGTTGAGCTGATTAAGCAAACGCTGACGCTGTGCTTCTTTCTGGCGAATCGCCTCTTCCGCGGCCATGCGCTGTTTGTCAGCTTCCGCTTGCGCTCGTTGCTGCTCCGCGAGTGCGGCTGCCGCAGCCGCATCGGCTTGCGCCTGTTGCGCCTGAGCTGAGGCTTGAGCAGCCTCTGCCTGTGCGCGCTTGCGGGCATCCTCTTCCGCCTGGGCTTTAGCCTGGGCTTCCGCTATGGCAGAGGCTTGCGCTTCGGCTTCAGCCTTTCGCTGTTTGTCCAGCATGGCCTGTTTCTCGTTCGCGATCCGTTCCTGCTCTTTCCTGCGCAGGGTCAGGACGCGGGCATCTTCGGCCATCTGAGTGGCACCGCGAGCGGCCGTGCCGACCGGAGTGGTGCCCTGCTTGCGCCGCAGATAATCCTCGGCGCGAGCCAGATAGTCTTCCGCCTTTTGCAGACTATCGGGTGCGTATTTGGCCGCACCCGCGGCTTTCGCGATGGCGACAGCATTGCGCGCTTCGAGCAGCGTAAGTGGCGTTTTGGGGGCGGCGGTCGCCGAAGGAAGCTGCTGGGCAGGCACGTCAATGGTGTATTGCCCGCCTTCGAGCATATCGAACTTGGCGTCGATGGGTTCCTCAAAACCCTTGGTCTCCTGCCGGATAACGTTCTCCGCGACTACTTCGTTGCTGGGACGGGTCACCGAAAAATACGGTTCCGCGGTCACGATCAACCCGAATGCCTGCAGGTCGGTAGTAACGTCCACACTGCTTTTTCCGGACGAGTCGGGAACGATTTCGCCGAGGTTGTTGGCGCGGCCTTCCGGTGTGATCGCCCACAGCACGTAGGTCAAATATTGCGGACCAAATTTGCTGGCTGGTCCCATTTTTGAAAGTTCGACGTTGATCTGCAGTCGTCCCGCTTTGCTATCCACCTTCGCCTTGCCTTTGATGTCCGGCATGAGGTCGGTTCCCTTCATGTCGACGGTGGTAGAGCCTCCGCGGTGACGGTAGTTGACTGCCTTGGTAGTGCGGGACACCACGTTGACCCGGAATATCGGGGTCTGATCCATCGGTTCTACTGGAGGGTTTTCCTGCTGAGCGGCCGCGAACGTGACCAGCAGCATCAAGCAAATCCAGCTTGCGAACTCTTTCATGATTGCATCCTTCTTGTCTGGCATTGGGTCTGGCATTAGGCGCACGGGGCTGCCGGGCCTCACGTGAGATTTTGATACTTCCGGGTATTGTTCGGAAGTGTCTCGCAAGCTACCACGCCACCACCCGCGAGGCCAAGGCTAGCGAGGCTAGGCTGGCGAGGAAAAGCTGGCGAAGAATAGTGCGCGCTGATTGAGATGCGAGACCATACGTCGCGGTTGAGTCCGGGCTGCAAAAAGTTCAGCAGAGCAAGCGCTACGGGGCAGGGGCAAAGCCCGGTTTTGTTCCCTGGTTTGCCGAAACCCTTGCCGGACGCGGCTTGTGGCCAAGCCGGGCGGGTACCGCTGGTAACACATCGTGGTTACCAATAATGTGCAGCAACTTGCATTTGCGGGCCTCTCACCTGGCCCCGGGAACGCCCCTAAGTTCCTTGCCTGGAGTGCCTTAAAGGAGCCGGGATCGTTGGCGTACAAGCTGCATTCCCTACTATGCCCGGCTGTTCGCGGGACATAGATCGGGGTGCCATTTTGTGGAACCTGACCGGCGATAACGTTGCCATCAAGCCCAGGCGCACGCTTCTTCCTGTGCTCACAGTCTTGTTTCTGGTTTCCTACGGGCTGTTGACCATGCTGGTGGTCGAGCAGGGGAGAACCATCGACTCTCAGAAGGGTCTGATTCAGGTGCTGTTCAACGACAGCGTCCAGTTGAGCAACCTTAAAGGAATGGCCATCCAGAAAAAGCAGGCAGAGGCCCGGGCGAAAAAAGGTGCAGCGGTGCCGCAGAGTCCACAGTTGCAAAGCCCGGTTACGCCGCAGGCGGAAACCAAGAGCCACGGTACCGGCAAGGTTCGCCGACCGCTCCCACAGAAGCCTCCGCGTGATGCTTCTGACGAATCGGATGAACGCCGCGCGCTGGTCTCCATCTAGATTGCGCAGGCGAAGTTTTAAAGTCCCAAGGTTCAGAGTCCCAGGTTTTGCAAGCCCAGGTTATTCCGCATGAGAATGTTCGCGACAATCCTGTTGTCTGTTTCCCTTCAGGGGGTCTACCGGGTTCCTGCCCCGAAGCCACCTTTGGATCGCGTCGTCGCCCAAAAGCCGGCCCGCAAGGGCGGTCGCTGGTACTTTGCGGAAAGCGGTCACGCCGTCTATTGCCTCGGCCCGGTCAGAGTGATGACGCAGCCGGAAGGCGGACTGCAGCGGGTGGCCACCTTCTGCCAGGGTGAGAAGAACATGGTCCCGCTGAGAGATTAATTTCTCCGATCCGAACTCTCTCCACCAAGAAATCACGTAGGCCCAGACGTCTCGTCTGGGCGGGCGAGCCTTGCTCGCCAGTTTTTTCGCGTGACGGTCTTGAATGCCCTCACCGCAGCGACTGCGGAGCTTCGCTCCGCCGGGCGGGTGAGGCACCCGCCCCTACGTGTGCCGTGCTGACACGTGGTTTGACCTGTTCGCCAATCCCGCCTAACATTACGCTTCGTACACTAGGGTATTGCCCTGTCCATGATCGGCCAGACCATCTCTCACTACCGCATTCTTGAGAAGCTCGGCGGTGGTGGCATGGGCGTGGTCTACAAAGCCGAAGACACCAAGCTGGGCCGCTTTGTGGCCCTCAAATTCCTTCCTGACGACGTAGCCAAGAACCATCAGGCATTGGAGCGCTTCCGGCGCGAAGCTCGATCCGCTTCCGCCCTTAACCATCCCAACATCTGCACCATCCACGAAATCGACGAGCAGGACGGCCAGGCTTTTATCGTCATGGAATTCCTGGACGGGCAAACCCTCAAGCATCGCATCTCCGGACGTCCCCTGGACACCGAGGTGCTGCTGAACCTGGCCATCGAAATTGCTGATGCCCTGGACGCCGCTCACACCCGGGCAATCATTCACCGCGATATCAAGCCGGCAAATATCTTCGTAACCAAGCGAGGACAAGCCAAGCTGCTGGATTTCGGACTGGCCAAGCTGGCGCCGGACACGGTTGCCGGCGCCGACGGTTCCGGCCTGCGAACCGCCACCCATCACGAGATGATGACCAGCCCCGGCTCAACCATGGGAACCGTAGCCTACATGTCTCCCGAACAAGTTCGAGCCGAAGAGATCGACTCGCGTACCGACCTGTTCGCTTTCGGCGCCGTGCTCTACGAGATGGCGACCGGCGAGCTTGCGTTTTCTGGAAGCAGCGCGGGCGTGGTGTTCGAGGCGATCCTGAACCGGAATCCGCCTGAAGCGTCGACGTTGAATCCCAAACTTCCTGCGAAGCTGGTGGAAGTGATTTCCAAATCCCTGGACAAGGACCGTGAGCTGCGCTATCAAACCGCCGCCGAGTTGCGTGGCGACCTGAAGCGAATCAAGCGCAGCCAGGATTCTTCGCGAGCACATTCCGTCATGTCCGCGTCGTCGGCCGGTTCGGGGCAAGTAACGTTGCCGGTGCCGATGTCAGCCCCGGTGTCTGGCCCAATGCCGGGAAACGAGAGCACGGTTTCCCGCAAGAGCATTTTTCTTGCGGCTGGATTGGCCTCAGCAGTCGCACTCGTCGTGGGAGCCCTCGCCGGAATGTTCCTGTTCAAGCGCCCGGTACAGGCTGTGCTCCCCACGTATCATCCGCTGGCGTTCCGGCGCGGAATTGTGCGCTCTGCCCGATTCACCCCTGACGGCAAGACCGTGATTTACAGCGCCGCCTGGGAAGGCAAGCCTCTGGGGCTGTTCAGCACGCGTCCGGAAAGCCCTCAGTCGCGTGAAATGGATCCGCCGGGAGCCGACGTGCTCGCCATTTCGTCCACCGGGAGAGATGGCTCTGGCGCTCAAGAGCCGCCCCAGCGAGGGCTTTCTTTATTCCGGCACGCTTGGCGCGCGTGCCCCTGGGCGGAGGCGCTCCGCGCGAACTGCTGGAAAATGTTGAATTCGCAGACTGGTCCCCCGACGGATCCACTCTGGCCATCGCGCACGACGTAGCTGGGCGAAAACGGCTTGAATTTCCTCCTGGCAAAGTGCTGTATGAATCGGATGGATGGATCGGCCATCTGAGAGTTTCGCCAAAGAGTGATCTGGTTGCGTTTCTCGACCATCCTCAGCATCGTGACGATGGCGGCTCGGTCGCGATAGTCGATCTCGCCGGGAAAAAGACGACCCTTTCCAGCGGATGGGACAGCATTCAGGGATTGGCATGGTCGGCCGCCGGAGATGAGATCTGGTTTACCGCCACCAGGACCGGCGGCGACCGCTCTCTTTATGCCGTCGATCTGTCGGGAAAGGTCAGAATTCTGGCGCGTGTCCCGGGAGAGCTGACCTTGCTGGATGTCGGCAAAGAGGGCAATGTCCTGCTGACACGCGGCATCGATCGCGCCGGCATTGTCGGGCTTGCTCCCGGGGAAACCAAAGAGCGGGATTTGTCCTGGCTCGATTGGTCGACTCCAGGCGACCTGTCGGCGGACGGCCAGAACGTACTTTTTTCCGAGGCCGGAGAAGGCGGCGGACCCAAGTACGCGGTTTACGTGCGCAAGACCGACGGCTCCCCAGCGGTTCGACTCGGGGAAGGCACCGGAGTCGCTCTCTCGCCTGACGGAAAATGGGCTGTGGCCCGGCCCAATACTTCGCCCGCACCTATGTACCTGTTGCCCACGGGCGTGGGAGAGGCCAAGCCGCTGGGCCAGGATGCGATCAACCACGTCCGGGTCCGCTGGATGGCTGACGGCAAGCGGCTGGTGTTTTCGGGAAACGAACCGGGGCACGGACTTCGGCTCTACGTGCAGTCCGTGGAGGAAGGCAAACCGCGCGCCTTCAGCCCGGAGGGAATCAACTCAACCTTCGTTCTCTCTCCGAACGGCGAACTGGTCGCGGCTGTCGGCCCGGATCACAAACTCTACACCTATCCCATCAATGGGGGCGAGCCACGCCTGGTTCCCGGAGTACAACCGGGCGAAGCGCCCACCGGCTGGTCGTCGGACGGGCGCACGTTGTTCGTGTTTCAATACGGCCAGATTCCAACGCAAGTGGTCCAGGTCGACATCGCCAGCGGACAGAGAAAACCCTGGAAAGAACTCAATCCAGCGGATGCGGCCGGAATCGATACCATCAACGGCGTCATGATGACCGCCGACGCCAAGGGATACGTCTACGGATATATTCGAACACTCTGCGACCTGTATCTGGTGGAAGGATTGAAGTAGCACGAAAGTAGCGCCGCCGTCCCGGCGGCTGTCCGGCGGGCGTCCCGCCCGCCGCCCGCGCCGAGGGCGAGACGCCCTCGAGACAGCCGGCAAGATGCCGGCGCTACAGTGCTTCTCGACCATAAACGATGTCATCCACTCGCCGTGAACATCCAAGAGTCAGCCAGCACGAAACCCTCAAATCCGATACATTTTCTTTATGCCCAAGTTTGAAAAACATATCTTCATTTGCGGCAACCAGCGCCCGCCCGGAGCCCCGCGCCCCTGCTGCGATCCCCAGGGCCAGGCGGAGCTGCAGAAATCATTCAAAGAGAAGCTGGCGGCACGCGGACTGAAGGGAAAAGTGCGAGCCAACCAGTCCGGCTGTCTCGATCAGTGCGAACATGGTCCGAATTTGGTTGTCTATCCGGACGCGGTCTGGTACGGCGGGGTCACCCTCGGCGACGTCGACGAAATTATCGAGTCCCACATCCTCGGCGGCAAACCAGTAGAGAGGTTGATGCTGCCGGACTCCTGCCTCAACACCACCTGCGAGCACCGTCTGCCGAAAGTCAGGAATTGAAAATCTGGTAGGCGCGGCAGGAATTGAACCTGCAACCGTCGGATTAGAAATCCGATGCTCTATCCGTTTGAGCTACGCGCCCCTGGCGACTTAAGCCACCGGAAACAAATACTTAAATTTAGCTTCCGTTTCCTGACACGATCAATTTTACTGCACAATCATTGCACCGATGCAGACGGAGTATGGCGGTTCTTTCTTCAGACTGGGCCGTGCTTATGGTCAACCCTAGCCATCAACTCTTGGAGTTGCCCAATAGACATAGTGGGTTCGTCGGATGGAGCACTGATTACCCCGAACTCATAACCGGCTAGCTTGCAATCTGGAGGCGTGCCATGAAGATATGCCTCAATATGAGTTGCATGCATGAAAGGCTCATACTAGATGAAAGCCGGTCCCGTAGGCTCGTCGCCTGGTTGGCAGATCCACAGTCTGAAGGCCACTAGGTCCCCAGGTCTGAGTAGACCATCGCTCCGAAAAACGCTGACTATGTGCCCTTGAAGAACAATCTCGCTCGGGACTCGTACGGGTTCTGATTTTCTCTCCAGTTGAAGTTGAACGTGATATGGGGCTGTCATGCGCCATTTGATACGTCCTTCGAGAGAAATCGTCATAAGAAAACCTTCGTTGTAACCTCGATGTCCCATCCCGCGATTCTGCAAGGGACACCGCAGAAGTTTATACTCTGCGTGCCTGCGATATTTCTCCGGTCAAGAGCGCGGCCCGCTCGACCGAGGCCGGCAGAACGTGAGGTTGGTTATGGCCACAAGCTGCCTGAGACTCGATGTGCTCTTCGTCGTCGGCGTTATCGCGGCCACACCCGGCGTGCTGCGAGGCCAGCAGCCGACGGCAACCGGAACTGCGGTTCATATGGTGGTGACGGTGGAAGCTCGTCATGGCTCCGACGTGCCCACCATCCAGAAGGAAGACGTGATGGTTTATCAGGGCCGTGACCGCGTCAAGACGGTCGATTGGATCCCCTTACAGGGAGATCGTGCCGCCCTCGAGCTGTTCCTGTTGCTTGATGACGCTGCCGGCAGCAGCCTTGGTTCTCAGCTCGAGGATCTTCGGAAATTCATCAATGCACAGCCCGCCGCGACAAGAATCGGCGTCGGCTACATGCGCGATGGCACCGTCCAGATCGTGCAAAACCTCACGGAAGACCATAACCAGGCGGCCAAATCCCTGCGGCTACCAATCGGAATTGCCGGAGTGAACGCCAGTCCTTATTTTTCGGTCTCTGACCTGATCAAGCGCTGGCCTGAGGCTCCGGTGCGCCGCGAGATTGTGATGATTTCAGACGGGATCGATCGCTATGGGCCCGGCGGCTCCTCGGACCCCTACGTCGACGAGGCTGTGGAACAAGCACAGAAGGCGGGCATAGTCATCTTCTCCATCTACACCCCGGGTGCAGGTCATTTCGGCCACACTTTCTGGCGTATCAATTGGGGTCAGAATTATCTCTCCCAGCTTTCAGACGAAACTGGAGCCGAGTCCTACTATCTGGGTTCGGAAGCTCCCGTGTCGTTCTCCCCGTACCTGGATGATTTGGGGCGCCGGTTGCTTCACCAGTACCTGCTGACATTCCTGGCCAAACCGGTCAAGAAGGCAGAGATGCAAAGCGTCAAACTGCGCACCGAGGTATCTAACGCAGAACTCGTAGCTGCCGACCGGGTCTACGTTCCAGCGTCGGAGTGATAAGCGCCGAAAAGCTCTGCGGCAAAAGCTCTCTCTAAAGCGCTAAACGGCTTGCCGCGCCGAATTCGGTTTCCCCTAGAACACTCGTCCCAACTGGAAGAACAGTTTGCGGTGGCCACTGTCGCCCAGGCTGCCACCGACAAAGAGTGGGCCCACGGCGGTTTCGGCCAGGACTCCGGCGGCAACGTCATTTGGAAATTTGGTTTCCGTTGGGATGCCATACATCTTGCCGAATTCGTACATCCCGATGGCATAGACTTTTTTGCCGACAAAGGGCGGTAGAGGTGAGGATGTCATGCAGGTAGCCGGCGTGCACCAGGTAGTACTGATCGCCGAAGAGCTCATTGAGCCCATAGGCGCTTAACCGCAGCGGGCCGCCCAGGAAATACAGCGGGACGCCCGACTCGCCTCTGCCGAACGTCGATCCGCCCTCGCCAATCGACGAAGAGAGACGCTGGTTTGGTGATCGGCCGGAAGCAACCGAAAGTTGTGTCCAGCGCCGGGAACGTCTCCAGCGCGTTGGGGTAGTGATCGAAGATCCGGAAGTTGGTTTCCACGCGGTAGCCTCGCCGCGGGATCACGGGATCGTCGGTGTGATCGGTGAGAAATCTCAGCCGTCCGTTACCGGTCCTTCCGCTGACCGAAAGAAACTCGGGAGTGCCGAGGCGAAGGGCGGCGTCGAGATATCCAAATTCATATCCGGCGCGGACTTCGGTGAAGCGGCTGAATCCATATCCGAAGTCGACGCCGATGCTGACCCTGCGCAAACGGTAGTCGGCCCGCGGGTTGTTCCGGTTGTAAATCTTGAATGCGGCCTCGCTGGCCCCGGCGCGGGGCGCGACGAACCATTTGCTGATCGCGTTCCATGGCTTGTACAGCTCGGTCTGGAGGCCGTAGGTGTTGCCGAAGAGAGCATCGACGCGCCATTCCGAGCGGTAGCCGGCGACGTCCATAAATGTGAACCGGGCGGCCTGGGTGAAATTCACATCGCCGATTTCGGAACCGTCCACTTCAAAGCCCAACTGCAGGATCGGCGGGGCGTAGTCTTTCTCGTGGACGGTGAAGACCAATCCGTCCTGGCCGTTGATGCCTTCCATCCGGTAGCCCACCCGGCTGAACTTCCCGATTCCGGCGAGGCGGGTGAGCAGGTGGTCGAGCGACTTCGTGTTCACAGGTTTGCCCACCAGCGGTTTCAAGAAGCGTTCGATGTTGGTTTGAGCTTCCTGATCCACGCCTTCCACTCTTACATACTGGGGCACAGCTACGTGCGTTCGCTTGCGCGCATCGCGCCGTTCCAGATATTCACGCCAGGCTGAATCATCGAGGGAATAGGGAGTCAGCACCGTGGTCTTTTCAGAGGCGGCGTTCTTGCCGATGCCGATGATGGTCTCGGATTTCTCGTAGTCCATCGAGTTGAACTCGTGCAGATCAACTTTCACCACCAGGTCGGCACCCGCCAGTCCACGAATTTCATTGTCGCGAACCACGACATCAATGGATCGCCCGAGCACGCTGACCAGCGAGGTGATCTCCGAGGCTTTTGCTGGCGCAACTTCCAGATGCACTCCGATGACAACGTCGGCACCCATCTGGCGGACGACGTCCGTAGGCAGATTTCCTACCAGGCCGCCATCGACGTACACCTTTTCGCCGTCGCGAACCGGAGAAAAAATAGCGGGTATGGACATAGTCGCCCGCAGCGCCTCGGCAAGCTGGCCGTCGTGAAAAATAATCTCCTTGCCGCTCACCAGGTCCGTGGCCACGCAGCGGAAGGGAATAGGAAGTTCGTCGAACGTGGTCACTTCTGAATAGGGCAAGGTCTCGCGGTCAATGAGCAGCGTGATCAGGTGACCGGTGTTCAAGCCTGAGGGCAGGGAGAGTCCGTGCTTGAGTCCGAGGTGAATCGAATTGGGATAAGCGGTGAGGTCTTCCTTGCGGCGGAAGGACAAATCTTCGTAAGGAATCTCGCCGCCAATGATGGTGTCCCAGCTCTGGGCCTGGACCAGTGCCTGCAGTTCGCTTGGACTCTTGCCAGACGCATACAGCCCCGCGACCAGGCCTCCCATGCTGGTTCCGGCGATGTAGTCCACCGGAATATGGTGTTCTTCAAACCATTGCAGAACTCCGATATGTGCCAGGCCAAGCGCTCCGCCACCCTCCAGCGCCACGCCAATCCTGGGGCGCGTTTTTGGCCGAGCCTCGGTGGGCCGATCTTCGGTGGACGCGGATTGGGATTGTTGCGGTGACGCTTCTTTGGGCGACTGCCGGTCGGGATCAGATTGCGCCCCGGCCAGAAGGGGCAGAAGAATGAAGAGCAGAAGAGAAGGAAGAAATCTGCGCATGATGGACTCCGCAAGATGACTTTGCCGTTCACGGTAGAACGGATATGGAAAAAGGCCTCACTATCTTACGCAAGGACTTGATTCAGGCAAGCAGGCTCGCGCGGAGAAATTACGAGGCTGTCAAAGCCTCGGAGAGCTGGTGAATTACGCGGCTGTCAAAGCCTCGGAGATCTGGCTTGTCAGCCAGATGCTGATGGTACATGTCCCGTTTTCCGGGAGGTATGGGCCTGACATCACGTAGTTTCGTCACCGTTTCCTGTGAAAATAGACTCATGAAGTTTTCCTCAAAGAAATGGCTGGCCGCCGCTGGCGTGCTGGCACTGGCGCTCTCGTGTGCGAACTGCGGCGGAGGCCTTGCTTCGAGTACAACGACCATGTCGACTGGCGGAAGCGGCTCCGGCAGCGGGACTGGCTCGGGCAGCGGTAGCGGGTCAGGCAGCGGCAGTGGATCCGGAAGCGGGTCTGGCTCGGGTGGCAACAGCCAGAGCGCATGCAGCGCGATGAGCACGGGGCAGGGCGCGAGTCTCAACGGCTTCCGTCCGTTTGCCAGCGACAATTTCTGGAATACGGATATTTCAGGCGCTCCAGTGGATGCGAACTCGGGTGCGATCATCAACTTCATCGGTCCGACCATCGGAATGCATGCTGATTTTGGATCGGGACAGTACCAGGGTTCGAATATCGGAATCCCTTACGCGGTGGTGGGCGGAACACAATCGCCAGTGAGCATCAATTTCACCGCGTATGGCGATGAGAGCGATCCCGGCCCCATGCCGATTCCGGGCAACGCGTCGATTGAGGGAGATCCCAATCCTGGCAACGGAGATCGCCACGTGCTGGTGCTCGACAACAGCAATTGCTTCCTCTACGAGCTGTACAGCTCTTACCCGAACACTGACGGAAGCTGGAATGCAGCCTCAGCAGCGGTTTGGGACCTGCTGGCCAACGAGCAACGGCCCTGGACATGGACTTCCGCGGATGCCGCCGGTTTGCCGATTTTTCCCGGCCTGGTGCGTTACGACGAAGTCGCGGCCGGCCAGATTCAGCATGCCATCCGCTTCACCCTGCCGCAGAGCCGGGCGGCGATGGTCTTGCCCGCGACCCATTGGGCGGCCAATTCGACCGATCCCAACGCGCCGCCCATGGGCATGCGCCTGCGGCTCAAGGCGGGCTACGATATTTCCGGCTTCTCCACCAACGTACAGGTCATTCTTTCTGCCATGAAGAAGTATGGTTTGATCATGGCGGACAACGGCAGCGCCATGTACATCAGCGGCACGCCTGACAGTCGCTGGGACAATAACGACTTGCACAACCTTTCGCAGGTGCCGGCCTCGGCGTTTGAAGTTGTACAGATGAATCCCATCTACGTGGCGTCGAACGTGCCGCAAGGTGCGGCGCCGGCCATTGCCAGCTTTACCGCCACGGCGTCCAGCGGCGCGGGAAGCAGTGTGACCTTGTCGTGGAATGTCAGCAACGCTACTTACGTCATCGTGTCTCCGCAGATCGGTGCAGTACGCGGCAACAGCGTGACGGTCAGCCCGGGTCAAACCACCACCTACACTCTTTACGCCACCAACCAGTACGGGCGCAGCATGGCCACAGTCACGGTGAACGTGCCGTAGCAGGTGCGGCGCGGGCGCCCCGCCCGCGGCCTTTGACTTGGACTCCCGCTGGCCACGTCGCACAAATTCTGGAACGATTTCTTTTCCGTGGAAAGAAAGGACGCTGCGAAGGAATTACGCGCCAGTTTCCGCAAGTGTAAGCCGGGAAAGCGAAGAGCCGCCTGGTCCAACTGGCGTGGATCTGCCCCGAGCGAAGTCGAAGGGGTCCCGCCCCCGCGAAGGGTAGACCGCCAAAATCAAAGGCCGCGGGCGAGGGCGCCCGCGCCACACTTGCATCGAATGCGTTTATACTTTCGCGTTGTCTCCTTCCGTCACATCGCGACTCGCCTACATTGACTGGATGCGCGGCTTGGCCTGCGTCCTGATGTTTCAAACTCATTGCTACGATTCCTGGCTGGGCGGTGAGGCGCGTAAGACCACATTTTTCATGTGGTCGCAACTGGGGGGAACGCTGCCGGCGCCGTTATTTCTTTTTCTGGCCGGGGTTTCCTTCGCATTGGTTACCGACAAGTTGAGACAGAAAGGTCTCCCGCCAAGTCAGATTGCCCGCACGACCATACGCCGAGGCGCGGAAATTCTGGGACTAGGTTTTCTGTTCCGGCTGCAGGAATATCTCATTGCGTGGGGATGGGCTCCCTGGAGCGATCTATTGCGCGTGGACATTCTGAATACGATTGGCGTTTCCATGATGCTGATGGGGGTTGTGTGCTGGATCGTGCTCAGGTTGAAACCCACGCGGGCAGTCCTGGCAGGCACAGGGGGCGGAGTTGCCCTGCTGATTTCTCTGCTGACGCCGCCGCTCTGGACCACATGGCGACCGCAATGGTTGCCGTGGCCGCTGGAATCGTATGTGGACGGTGTGCACAATCTCGGCCAACCCCAGGTGTGGCTGTTTCCGATATTTCCCTGGACGGCTTTCGCTTTCGCAGGCCTGGCGATTGGGTTTCTTCTGCTGGGGGATTGGGCGCGCAAGCGAGATGCCGCGGCCATTGCGGTTGCGGGCGTAGCTGGAGTGGGGCTCATTTATTTTTCGCGATGGCTCGATGCCACGCCGCTGCAGGTTTATTCGGTCTATGACTATTGGCACACCAGTCCGAATTTTTTCCTCATGCGCGTGGGTATGCTGCTGGTGATTCTAGCGGCGGCTTATGCCTGGTGTCGTTGGGGTGCGGGACAGTGGGGCTTCAGCCCGCTGATCCAGTTGGGGCAGACTTCTTTACTCGTCTATTGGGTGCACATTGAGTTCGTGTACGGGCGACTTTCCATTTTACCCAAGCACGCGGTGAGTATTCAGTCAGCGTCGCTGGGGTTGCTGACTATTTTTCTTGCCATGCTGCTGTTGTCGGTGTTGCGTACTAGGCTGAAGGGACGTGGAGCGGATTTGCTGGTTCGCCGGACGGTGGCGGCGAGTTGAGTTACGTCAAAAGATTTTAACCGCAAAGTTCGCAGAGAAAACCCGCAAAGATCGCAAAGAAAACCAGACAAGAATTCCTTTGCGTTCTTAGCGTTCTTTGCGGTTAAAGATTGTAATTTGTCCGTCCAACCATTGCCTGGACTTGCCGGAGAGCATTCTCCACCAGCTTCAATGCGATGGCCCAGCGCTGCCGGGATTGAGGGTCGTCATCTCCGTATCCGAAAAGATAAAGTGTGATGTAGAAGCCGTCCCGAACCGTATCCCCCAGATGGTAAAAGCAGCGCCGAATGATCAATTCGGCGGCCGCTGGTATTTCGGGGACGCGCTTTAGCAGTTGCGTAACCTGCTTGGCCAGTTCCTCGTGTTCGGCAAAAGCAAAGCGTGAATCTGGATTCGAGAACAAGAGGTCAATGTAAGAGCCGAACTTGCAGGCGGCGCCAAAGATCTCCTCTTCGGGTGTGATCTCAGTGCTGGACCAAGCGTCGCACTTGGCGGTTTCCAGAAACCCGACGGGCGAATTTATCGCGGCCAGAAACTCACGAAGTGCCGGCACGCGCTGCGCTTCCTCGACTTCGAAGAGAAGGTCTGGCTGACGCTTCAGATCAAAATACCTGGGGCCGCCACCGGCGGCGGCCCAAGGCAGTTCTAACGTGTCATCTTCGGCCCCGAGTTCGACCCCAAAATCAGCTTGCACGCTAGTGTGCGGGTGCGGGCTGAGGCGCGGCCGGCGGAGTGGGGGCGGGCGGGGCGAAGTTTACGGTCGGCACCGCGCGCGACCCCTCTGACGCGGCGAAGTACGCCTCGTTGGGCTTGAAACCTGCCCAACCAGCGTAAATGTTATTGGGGAATTTCTGGATGTAAGTGTTGTAGTCCTGCAAGGTGTCGTTGTAGCGCTTGCGCTCGACCGCGATGCGGTTTTCGGTGCCCGCCAACTCATCCTGGAGTCGCAGGAAATTTTCGTTCGACTTCAGCTGGGGATAGTTCTCCACGATCACCAGCAAGCGGCCGAGAGCGCCGTCCAGTTGCTGGTTGGCGGCAATTTTGTCCGAAGGTGTACCGGCCGATAGCAACGCGGAGCGTGCTTTGGCGATGTCGCCAAAGACAGTCACCTCCTGCTGTGCATAACCCTTCACCGTCGCCACCAGGTTGGGGATCAGGTCGGCGCGGCGTTGCAGCACGATGTCCACCTGCGACCAGGAGGCTTTCACCGCCTCATTCTTGGTCACCAGTGTGTTGCGGACACCGACATATTGTCCGAAGGCGGCAAACGCGATCAGCGCCAGGATGACAATCACGATCACGACTTTCATACTTTCCTCCTCAACCAGAAATCGCGGGAATGCTCAGGCCAGACCTTGCCCCGGGGCATCCAGCATTGTATCCACTGCGGCGGTCACCTGTTGCACAGCCGCCAAATAACGGCTGAACACATCTTTCACATCGAACTGTTTGCGGTCCGCCTTGTGCTCGCGGATGTCGAGCAATTGCAGCAACGCAGAGGGATCGAATTGAATTCGAGTGGCGAGAATTTGAATAGCCTCGCGTTTGGATCGGGGCGACGCGTCGCCCAGCGCGATCAGGGCATGGCGGAACAGAGTGGCGAAAGCCGAGAACGAGCCCAGCAGCAGATCCCAAAGATGGCGGTCGTTCTTCGCGGACTGCAGCAGGCGTTGCCTCAGGAGGATGAGTTTTTCGCGCAGCTCGTATTCCACCTGGGCGCGATGCATCTCCATGGGAATTTGCAAACCGGTCAGCGCGTCGTCGCCAAAAAGCACGCGGTGCCGTTGCCGCATATCGAGCAACTCGATGGAAAAAACGTCAGCGGAGCGCTCCAGTTCTTCCTGGGTCATCACCAGCGGCGCGGGATGTTTTTGGCCATGCCACCATTCAACCACGGAAGCGATGGCGGAAAGCCGGTCGAACGAGGTCTCGCGCAGAATACAAAGCAGGTTCAGGTTGGAGAATTCGGGCTGATATTCTCCGCTGGCGGCAGAACCGTAGAGAACCACGCTCCGCAGGTTGTCCCCCGCGGCCTGGCGGGTCCGGCTGACAAATTCGTTGAGCTGTTTTTCTGCCACCATAGTTTGAATCCTCCCTGCTTGATTTCGTAGCGCCGCCGTCCCGGCGGCTGTCATGGGGGCGTCCCGCCCCCATCGCCGAGGGCGAGACGCCCTCGGGACAGCCGGCGGGACGCCGGCGCTACGAAACCTTACCAGCCGCCGCTGGCGCCTCCACCCCCGGAACTGCCGCCGCCAAAGCCTCCGAACCCACCGCCTCCGCCGCCAAATCCGCCACCGCTGCTGTAACCCCCGCCACCGCCGCCACCGCCACCGAACAGAAGCATCCAGAACAGAACCTTGCGCAGCGGAGTCAGAAGCACAATCAGGAGAATTATGCCGAGAATGAGCAACTGCTTTCCTGAAAGGCTCGCATCAGGTCGCTCCACGGGCGGCGCCGAAAATTGTGGAACGGAAGTCAGCTGGATGCCGGCGTCTTGAGCGATGACCGCCGCAACCCTGGAGGTCATCAGCAAAATGGCGCCGTTGTAATCGTTCTGCTTGAGCTGGGGAACGGCTTCCCGGCCGAAACCACCGACTTTGCCATCGGGCAGGATCGGTTCCAGGCCGTAGCCTACTTCGATCCGATACTTGTGGTCCTGGATGGCGAAAAGAAGCAGGACTCCGTGATCGGTAGCTTTGCTGCCGATGCCCCACTTCTTGAAAAGCGCAACTGCGTAGCTCTCAATATCGGAGTCGTCCAGGGAATTAACCGTCACGACGGCGATCTGCGCGTGTGCCTTCTGGTCGATCTGCCGGCAAATGTTGTCCAGTTGCGCGACGGTGGTCGCGTCCAGAACGTGGGCGAAATCGTTGACGTAGTCTGTTGGCTGCAGTTGTGAGACGGGCTCGGCGCGAAGCAGGAGCGGTAGCGCCAGCAGGACGATGGCCAGACGGATCGATTTCACAAACAACGGCATTCGCCGCTGATTGTATAGGAAGGAAGTCAAGTGTTCGCGGCCGGCGTACAAACGCACGGGTTGACCACGACCCACGTAGGCCCGGACGCCCCGTCCCGGCGGGCGGGGGCGCCTGCCCCTACGCGATTACATGAACTGCCTGAGAAATTCGACGATCTGGACTTCTGCCCAATGGCTGTCGTCGCCGCCGCCGTTGGTCGGGGCCAGAAACGAGCAGTGGCCGCCATCCTCAGTCTCGAAGAAGGTGATGTTTGGGTTGTTCAGAATCCTCCGGCGAGTTTCCGGCAGGATGCGAATAAAAGGATCATTGGCCGCGTGCAGAATAAGTGCCGGCACAGCAATGCGGTCGAGAACGTGCGTGGCGGCGGCACGGTCATAGTAATCGTCGGCGCCGGCGAATCCGCAATAGTATGCCGTGATCTTGTCGTCAAAATCACGCAGGCTGGTTATGCCGCGCAGACGTGATGTGTCGAACGCACCCGGGAAGAGGCGAGCCTTGGCGCGCAACCGGTGGTTCAGCTTCCACAAGAAGTAGTACTCGTATAACCGATTGCCGAGAAGATGCAAAGCATCGGCGGAGGCCGCGAGGTCCACCGCGGGACAGACCGCGGCCACGGCACGAAATTCCGGAGGACCGGCCTTGCCCCACTCCCCCGCCAATTTCAATACCAGATTTCCGCCCATGGAAAATCCTGCCAACGCAAAATGGGAGATGTGGTCTTGTTCGATCAGATTTCCTGCCACAGCGGCTACGTCCCCGGAGCGTCCGGAGTGGTAGAGCGTGGCGGCCAGCGCTTCCGTGCCTCCGCAGTTGCGCTGATTCATGCGGACTACGTTCATCCCCAGGGCAAGTCCTTTGGCGGCAATCCCCCGCATGTAGTCGGAATCGCTGGAACCCTCGAGGCCATGCACCAGGATCACTGTCAGCGCGCTCTGGCGGTCTTTCTGCCAGTGACAGTGTGTCAGGATTTTGACGCCAGGCTCTACCTCGATCAGGCGAGACTCGGCGGGTGGAAGGACCACGCGGCGCGGCAGGAAGAAGTTGGCCAGGGTTTGCTGGTGTCCTCCGCTCAGGCCGCGTCGCGGTACAAATCCTGGGACTTTGGTTTGCGTAATCTCCACAACTTGATTTTAAATGGTGACGGCGGCGAAGCCCGGCGGCACGAGGAGTAAGACGATGCCTATTTTCGAGTACGTCTGCAAGGACTGCAATCACCAGTTCGAAGCCTTGCTGTACGGCAAGCAGAAGGCGGCATGCCCCAAGTGCCAGAGCGACTCACTGGCGCCACAGCTTTCAGTGTTTGCCGTCAGTGCCAAGGGAAGCTCATCGCCAGCGCCTTCCAGAGGCGCCTGCGGCGCATGTGGTGACCCGCGCGGACCGGGGGCCTGTTCTCGTCCCGACCTGAACTGATCAATCTTGCTGACAGCGTGGTCAATGAGCCTCACCTTGGTTTCTCTAACTGCATGTGCATAAAGGTTTTAGCTGCGTGACCAGAGGCACCCGGCAAGGGTGACCCCGGTAAGTTTTCTTCCCTGCGCGATCACCATACCATCCTTCAAGCAACGAAGGAGCGTCAATGGATCGTCGCCGCAGTCCTCGGGTTACAGCACATCTGCCGGTTCGGGTTTGGGGCGTGGACGCGCACGACCTGCCCTTCATGCAAATGGCCAGTGTCAAGAACCTCAGCGGCACCGGGGCGGTCATTCAAGGGATGCGCCGCCGGGTGCGTCCGGGAGACGTCCTGGAAGTGCAATTGGACCAGGAACGGGCCGAATTCCTGGTGGTGTGGACCGGCATGCCGGGCAGCCATAGCGCCGGGGAGATCGGCTTGCGCAATCTGGCCTCCGAACCGTGCCTGTGGGGCGTGGCGTTGGGCTGTTACAGCGAGCTTGTGGCCGAAGGCTAGGCTTGTTCTTCTTCCGCTAGTCAGGGCCTCAAGAGACTAGACCGATTTCACTGATTGACCATCCTGCCAACCCTGAAGGTGTACGAGAAACCCGCCGTAAGAGCTTGTGTTTCCAGTTACAGAGAAAGGTGATTCCTGTCACTGTGGCTACGGTCCAACCCCAGTAGCATTTATTGCGGTATCAGAATCGATCCCAAGTAGCGTCGACCCGCCAAGTGCGGCTACGTCAGTTCGCAGAAGTGCGGAGGGCGACGGCCATAAAGTAAAGTAAGGAGGACTTATGCGGTTCATGAAAATAATGTTGGTCCTGGCGGTGTGCGTATTGGGGCTGAGCGTGCTGGCTAGCGCCGGCCAGAATCAGTTCGGCGTCGCCGATGCACGGCAGATCAAGTTTGACAGCCCCACCTGGGTGGGCGGCACGCTGCTGCCCAGCGGCAATTACCAGGTGCTGCACACCATGCAGGGCGACACCCACATCATGGTCTTCGAGCAGAAGGGTGGGAGAACGCCGGCGGAAGTAAGCGTAAAGTGCACGTTGGTTCCGTTGCAGGCGAAAGCCTCGAGAGACGAGGCGACGTACATCCTCAACGATAAGGATCAGCGCGTGCTGCACGCCCTTATTTTCCGGGGAGATAAGGCGATACACCAGTTCTGACGAAGGTTGGCAGTCAGCTAAATCGCCCGGCTACCCGGCCATCTGGCAGGGGATGCCGGGCGGTCAAGCCCCTTCCAGCCCCTGGAAAGGAAAGGGACTTCGGTCAGAGTTGAGACCTGAGATTTCGATGACATCCGAGGTCTGACGTCCGCGCCCGCTACTGGAGCACGATCACCAGAATGCGCCCGTCGGAGTGGTATCCACCGCCGGTGGCATTTTTGGCTCCCTGCACCGGATCCGGCGGCAGATAGTACGACATGGTTTTCACTTTGCCTGCCTGCTGCAAGGTCTGTCCGATATTGTCGCGTT